>JBMNPJ010000019.1:0-24291 GCA_050943535.1 Massiliimalia sp. | reverse complement strand
GACTGTTTACAAACACCCAGCCGGTCTGCATTTCGCCGGAGCGGTTCATGTAGTACCAGGTGTTCCCCACCTTCTGCCAGCCGGTGGTCATATAGCCGTACTGGTTAAACCAGTACCAGGCTTTGTACCCCTTGCCGGAGTCCAGATATCTCCACTGGTTTGCCGGATAGGTGCCGTCCGGATTCTGGTACCACCAGCCGATTGGGGTTTGACGCCAATTGCCGTTTGTTGTTGGCGGGATAATAATTCCGGAATTTTTGCGCACGACTGTAACCTCACAGGTGGCAGTCTTGCTGCCGTCCACGGTTTTGACAGTGATGACAGCGGTACCGGGAGCTTTTGCGGTGACTTTGCCGCTTTCGTCCACAACGGCGACTTTTTCATTACTGCTGCTCCAAGTCACATTTTTGTTGGTGGCATTGTTCGGTTTTACCGTTACGTTCAAGGTTTCTGTATTGCCAATATAAAGGGAAAGTTTGCTCTTGTCCAGGGTCACACTGGTGACGGGAACAGCATTGATTTTCAATGTATATTCCCGGCTGTCTCTTCCGGCATCATTGGTTGCGGTCACGGTAAAGTTGTAGGTGCCCGCCGCATTCGGGATGCCGGAGATCACGCCGGTGTTTTCATCCAAACTCAATCCCGCAGGCAGAGAACCGCCAGTGACGCTCCATGTAATGGGGGTATCGCCGGTGGCGGTAAGGGTCTGGCTGTATGCAGTACCTACCGTGCCGTTTGACAGGCTTGTGGTGACGATGTTGGGCGCATACTTCACACTGTCGCCCAAACTATTTGCAAGGTTTTCATCCAGCGTTCCACCGTCCACGATCACATTATGATTTCCAGCGTTCAGGCTTGCATTGTCATCCAGCGTCAGGCTCTCGCCCTCGCCAATCTCCAAATCCTCCTGCAAGGTCACATCGCCGTACACAGTACCGTCTTTGCCATTCCAGACGATACCGCCGTTGCTTTCGTTGCTGTCCGCGCCGATCTGAATGTCAGTGCTGGAATCATCGCTGATCCCGCCATTGGCCCGCACGATGGCGTTGCCGCTGACGGTCACTGTGGGTGTGCCGTCGCCGGTCGCGCTACTGCCAAAAACATATTTAATTCCAGCATCGCTTCCGCTGGCGGTCAATTTCCCGCCGTTTACGGTAAGGGAAGCCGTGGAACTTCCGGCAGACCGCAGTATGATGCCCTGTGCCACATTATTTGTGGCAGTCACATCAACATTATTGATGGTTAGTTCCGCTTTGCCGTTGTTGCTTTGTACTTGAATTCCAGAGAAGCTGCCGCCACCTGTTCCTTCTGCGGTCAGACTGCCGGTACCGCTGATTGACAGCGAAGCATCTCCAAGTTTCGAGAACACGTAGATTCCAGACGCTCCGGAAACATTGTTTTTTCCCTCCAAAACGATACTTAGTGATACGGCGCTGCCTGACATTGCTTCTGCGTAAATCCCGTTCTCGTTACTGCTTGAAATGTTCACATTGTGCAGCGTCAGGGTTCCATTGCCGTCGTAGTGTATGTAGCTATCTGCCGTTGGTTTATCCAGTTGTGAGGTCCAATTTGTCCCACCGTCACTGGATGTCCAATAGGCAGCGTTATCAGAATATTCTGTCTTCGCAACATCTGTGTTACCCACATAAAGAGAATAAGGCCTATCGTTTCCCGCCGCCAGCGCCGTGACGGGCAGCAGGGCTTTGCAAACGCAAAAAAAGAGCACACCACATCCACGGAATCACCGTGGACGCAGTGCGCCCTTTAAATCGGACATGATGAAATTGTGCGCAGCAAAGCAGGACAGACTTATCCTGTCTGTTAGCAGTTTACCGACCTGAGCCATCCCTGTCAAGCCCCTTTTTATGGTTTTTCGTTGCCGTCAAAACAGCATAAAACAAGCTTCTTATGATACCTTTATCTTATCACAGTTTTTTGTAAAATTCAAGGCGGGTAGCTGCCGCTCCCAATGACGCTTTGCTCGTATCCTATTAGCTGAGTGATAAAAACCAGTATTTTTCCGCTTTACTGACAGAGTATGCGCCGCAGGCGATTGGCTCCGGGCACTGCCCGGCGGTGGGTCAACCGGCGAAGCGCCGGCGCAAAAGACACTTCGCTCGCCAGGGATTTAGCCAACAGTCTCCCAGACTGTTGGCACCCTGGACCCGAAAAGGCTTCGCCCATATTCTGTTAGCTGAGTGATAAAAACCAGTATTTTTCCGCTTTACTGACAGGGTACGAACAAAATATCCGTATCCTACCGCAGATGGTTCCGGACTATGAATGTCAGACCTTTTCATCTCTAAAACAATTTTCTCAAATTTTTTAATAATAATGTGATAAAATCACTTTAAATGCATATAATTTTGTGATTAGACTTATATTTTTTCCGTTTTTACATATAACAAAAATGTGATAGGATGTGTATATAGAACGATTAATTTTAAACAAATTGCTCAACTGGAAAAATTCTCCCTATCATAAGCCTCTGATTTTAAAAGGCGTGCGTCAGGTCGGTAAGACCTGGATTTTGAAAGAGTTCAGAAAACGATATTATGAAAATACTGCTTATTTCAACTTTGACGAAAACGAAGAGTACACCCATTTTTTTGAAACCACAAAAGACGTAGATCGGATTTTGCAGAACCTGATGCTGGCAAGCGGCCAAAAAATTCTGCCGGAAAAGACCCTCATTATTTTTGATAAGGTGCAGGACTGCCCTAAGGTCATCAACTCCATGAAGTATTTCTGCGAAAATGCACCGCAGTATCATATTGCCTGCGCCGGTTCGCTCTTGGGAATTGCTTTGGCAAAACCTTCTTCTTTCCCGGTAGGCAAGGTCAACTTCATGCAGATTGACCCCATGACTTTTACAGAATTTCTTCTGGCCAACGGGGATGAGAACTTGGCAACCTATCTGGAAACAGTAAACACCATTGAGCCAATTCCCGACGCCTTCTTTAATCCCTTGTATGAAAAGCTGAAGATGTATTATGTGACTGGCGGTATGCCGGAATCTGTCAAAATGTGGACAGAGGCACGGGATGTAAATGCCATGCAGGAAGCCTTATCTGGGATTATTGGTGCCTACGAACGAGATTTTGCCAAGCACCCCAATATCAGTGAATTTCCCAAAATTTCTATGATCTGGAAGTCCATCCCGTCCCAGCTGGCAAGGGAAAACAAAAAGTTCATCTACAAGGTCGTCAAAGAAGGGGCAAGAGCCCGTGAATATGAGGACGCCTTACAGTGGCTGGTAGATGCCCGTCTGGTTCATAAGATCTACCGCAGCACCGCCCCTGGATTGCCGGTGTCTGCTTATGACGATCTGTCTGCCTTTAAGATTTATCTGGTGGATGTGGGACTGCTTCGCCGATTGGCACAGCTGGCACCAACCGCCTTTGGCGAAGGCAACCGCCTGTTTACCGAATTCAAGGGTGCATTGACAGAAAACTTTGTGCTGCAAACTTTGGTGACTCAGTTTGAAGTGACTTCTCGGTACTGGACACAGACAAACCCTCCTTATGAGGTGGATTTTTTAATTCAGCGCGAAAACGATATTTTCCCTGTAGAAGTCAAGTCCGAAGCTAATACCACCAGCAGGAGCCTCAAAAAATTTAAAGAACTGTTTCCAGATCAAGTCAAACTCCGTATCCGGTTCTCACTGGATAATCTGAAACTGGATGATGATATGCTGAACATTCCTCTCTTTATGGCAGATCAAACAGACCGGCTGATTGGATTGGCATTGGAACAAAGAACAAAATAAGCAGGATGACAGATTACAGATGCTAATAAACTGTGGGTGCTTAAAGCCTTAATCGAAGTCATACATCTGTCAAAAAAACGGACACCAAAAACACGATAATATGCAAAACCCAGTTCGTCTTGCACGAAACTGGGTTTTTATCATCTAAATTGGATAGCAATTTCTTCGCAGTTTCATTCTCATCTCTACTCATTCATCACTTTCACAACATCTCCTGGCATTACTTTCTGATCTGCACTGAGAATCGGCATATCCAGTCCAAAAGAAGTATCTGTAATGGCGGTCTGTGTCCCATCAGAACAGATAACCTCCACCGGAAGCAAAACCACTACATATTCTTCCCCAAACACACCTTCTCGCCATCTTACCCCATAGACAAACTCCTGACCCTCAGAAGACACCACCATATCCGCAGGAAACACAGAGGTAAACTGTGCCGCTGGATTTTCCATGGTCACTCGAATGGTATCAGAAAGATCCCCTTTATATTCAGCGGTATAGCGGCAGCCTGCTTCCGTTTGTGCCCGCTCCAGAACCGGGCAGGACTCAGCCGCCGTCTCCCCTACTTTAATCTGTACCGTATCCAAGCCGGAAAACGCCTTGTGTTCTTCCGCACTGATTTCCCAGGACACCTTGTTTTCTCCCGATTTTTCTCCTAAATAGGTTTTCTCAAACGCCATCTCACCCGGAACCGGATATCCAACCTCCACCTGAGGCAAAAGATTCAGACTGTTCTGCCGGGATAAAAAAGTACAGGCAACCAAAACCACTGCCAGAAGAATGGAAATTATGAAAATCAATTTCTTGCGTACCGTCATCCGTCTTCTCCCCTTTCTACTTTAATCCGGAAAGGGCAATCCCTTCTACCAGTTCTTCTTCAAAATACCCGAACAAAAGGAACACCGGAATCATAGCCAGCACTCCGCAGGCAAAGGATACACTGAAATTCAGGCGATTGACCTGTGCCAGAAAGACAGATAAAGGATACTGAGACTGATCTTTTAAAAATACCAGCGGTTGTTCTACCATATTCCAATTATCAATAAAGCTCAGCAGAATCAAAGCCACCAGTCCTCCTTTTGCACAGGGGATTACCACACGTCTGAGCAAAGTCAGCTGTCTTGCTCCATCCAGCTGGGCGGACTCGATCATCTCATCCGGCACTCCATCCATGGCCTGTTTCATCAAAAACACCCCAAAGGGAGAAAAAATTCCCGGCAGAATGACCGACCAAAAACTCCCGATTAGATTGGCTTCTTTGAGTACAATGTAATTGGAAACCAGTGTTACCTGATAAGGCATCATCATGACAATCATCACAATGACAAAGATGGTATTTTTCAGAGGAAAACAGAATTTGGAAAACCCATATCCTCCCAAACAGGAAATAGCTACCTGTCCCAGTACAATACTCCCTGCCAGCGCCACAGAATTCCAGAATTTCAGCAGATATTCCGGCTGTTCCAGCAAAATCTGGCGGTATCCGTCCAAACTCAGCTCATCCGGAATCAGGTGAAATACAGAAAACCCCTGCCCATCTTCCATCATAGCTGGACCATAATACAAGGTAATTTCCTCGCTGCTCATAAAGGAATTGGCAAAGGTATACAAAACAGGCAACACTGCTATGATTCCCAGCAGAATCAGGAAAAACAAACGTATTATAAAAGAAATGCTTCTGCCCTGTTTCATCCCTGTCCCCCTCCCTTCCGGTCAGAGCGGTACTTTAACACAAACAGTCCCACTACCATAAGAAAGATAAAGAAAAAGGTCAGCAGTGCCGCCACACTCAGACGCTGATAGTTGAGGTTTTGAAAGTTATTGTTCATAAAGTGCTGCAGCATATAGATGCTGTTGTCCGGGTAAGCTCCTCCTAAAAGGAACGCTTCCCGGAAAATCTTAAAGGAATTGATAATGGACATAAGGAATACAAACAGAAAACTGGGCACCAGCAAAGGCAGCGTTACATACCGAAAATACTGTGCTGAGCTGCACCCTTCCAAATCCGCCGCTTCCCGGTAATCAGAGGGAATACTGTTGAGTCCTGTCAAAAACAGCACCATATTATATCCGCAGTTTTTCCACAGATACAACCCTACCAGAACAGAAAATGCCGAAGAGGAATGAAGCCAGGAAACCGGACTGACTCCCAGCTGTTCCAAGATAGAGTTGAGTACACCCTGATCCTCAAACATCACCTGAAAAAACATGACTGTGGAGGCAATGGGAACCACCATGGGATAGAGAAACACACCGCGGAAGATCCTGGAACCGGCAAACCGTTTTTGCAGAAGCAGAGAAACACCCAGAGACAAAGCCATAATCAAGGGAATCCCTACAAGCAAAAAACGAAAGGTATTTCCCGCCGCCAGACGAAATGCACTGCTCTGCAGAACTTCCCGATAATTAGTAAGTCCCGCAAATTCCATACCGCCAATCCCACTGGTAAAGGTATACCCAATACTAATAAAAAAGGGTATCAGGAAAAAGTACAAAAACCCAACCAGAAACGGCAGTAAAAACAAAATTCCAGTCAGACTTTTTTTCGTCCTCAATCTTAGCCGCATAACCTCATGCCTCCTTTCAGTGATTTATCATTACTCAGACAGATAAATTTCAGCGTAGTCCACAAAGTCTTTCATACATTCCTCATAGCTCTTTTCTCCCAAAAAGTATGGTTTCATTTTACCGCTTACAAAATCAGACACCACCAGATGATTGGTAAAATGACAACTCTTTACACTTGAGGCCAGCTGTTCGTACTGATTTGCGAATTCTTCTGTAATTCCAGAATCATTTAAAACATACTTCTCATATTCCTGACTAACTACATCATGAATCACAGTACGCTTCACCGGAAGGTTATTTCGAGATACCAGATGTTGATTTTCTTCTGTCAGGAAAAGACGGATCATGTTATACGCATTCTGCTGATTTTTGCTATTTGCCCGGATTGCCATAGCCAGCTCACAGACAGAACTCACCCCTCCGTCTACTTGTGGATAAGAAAGCAAAACCGGTGTACACCCAGCCTCAACTAAATTGTTTGCAAGCTCAAAAGAAAAGGAAACCCCAGGTGAAAAATAAATCATGGACTTTTTGCTTGCCAGATCACTGGAAACCATATCCAGGTCAGAAGAAATTCTGCTGTTGTCGTTATCCTGAGGATATAGATTTTTATAGTATTCACAGGCTGTCTTAATTTCAGGAGTATCCATCAAAACCTTTCCGTTTTTGTAATCAAACAGCTCTACTCCCATTACATTGGGAAAATTGGCCAGGGAACCAGCAGTCGCAACCACATATCGATCTGGATAGTTCTGATATAGTTTATCCATCTGCTCCACAAATCCAAAATATCCTGCTGAGGACGCAGTTGTGTCAAATCCAGTCTCATCGATAATTTCCTGTGTTGTGATTGCCAACCGATACTGATATCCCAGCGGCATAATATACTGGGTTCCGTCAAATACTCCCACATCCAGCACAGACTCCACATAATCTGTACGATTAAACTCCTCGTCCGCTTCCAGGAATGGGTCAAGCGGAGCAAACACCCCTGCTTTCATCATCTTATCAACATCATCAAAGTAGTTAAATGCGATCAGAAGAATATCCGGCCCCTCTCCTGCCATCAGCTGGGCATTCATTCTGGAACGCACACCGTTAAAATCTGCTTCCGGCATCACCTCCAGTTGCAGCTCCACCTCCGGATAAAGTGTTTGATATTCCTCTAAAATCGTACTGTAATAATCCTGATTCATGGAAGAGAGAAACAGAGTTAACCCTGTTTCAGATGCCTCTTTTTTACCCTCCCCATCAGAACTTCCACAGGACAAACAGCTGCTCAAAAGAATACTGGCGCCTAAAGACACACCCAATGTCCGTTTTAACCATAATTTCATGCCATTCATCTCCTTAATTCCGATTGTCCTCTGGAACAATCATGTCATTTAACAACTCTGTCTGTATTCTGCGAAACTCCGAGGATTGATAGTATTCTTGTTCTCCTGCTTCTTTCCTAGACGGCAGATATGGTGTCCTCACAATCATATCATTGTAATTTTCCGGTTCCATACAGTAGGTGATAAAATCAAACGCTGCTTCTTTCTCTTCACACTGTTCTAAAATCACAAAGTATTTAAAATTCCCCTGGGTAGTATATCCTTCTCCGCTTTCGTCCGGAAATGGTGCAAAGCCAACTTTCTCTGAAAAATCTTCCCATGGACGCAGGGCATCTTCCCCATAATAATCCGGTATCATATTCAGAGATAGCAGCACAGCAAGCTCTCCATCATGAAAGCTTTCCAAATAAGGGGTCAGCTGCAGTTCTTCCCAGGATGTTTCCCAATTCAGTTCCCCTGGTTGATTCCATTGGCTCGCGGATGGATCGTCTAAAAATCGTTTTTCTTTCCCACCCAATATCAATGGGGTTACGATAGAACTAGCAAAAGGAATTACCTCCGGCACAGTTTCATCAATGACCCGCAGTACCTCCCAAAGTTCTTCCCAGCTTTCCGGTGAAAACTGGGTAATTCCTGCTTGAGCAAGCAGATCCTTTTGATACCATAATCCATTAATTGAAGCAGAACATGGAATCCCGTATACCTTATCCTTCACAATTCCGCTATTTTTCAGTGATTCATAGTACGCTCCGTTTGTCCAATCATCGTACTCCTGTACATACTCTGTCAGATCAGCAAACCAGCCTGGTTTTATATCTCTTTGGAATTCCCGGCGAATTGTATCAGATATAATCATATCCGGACATGCATCATATGCGCTAAACAAATTGAGTGGGTATTGAGAAAAAAATATTTCAGCACTGTCATACAAGGGCACCACTTCTATCCGGCAGTCAGGATTTTTCCAGCTTTCCGCACAATCCTGCAGCCACCGAAGCATCGGGTCATCATCAGACAAAGTGAGGGAACAGGTATATTCCAGCCGCACTACCTTTTTTTCTGCCTCAGGTTGAAGGCCACATCCCAATGTGCCAGTCAGCAGACAAGCACTGATCAAACAGCACAATACTTGCTTTACTCCTGTCATGCTCCTTTCCCTTCTTTCTGTGACATAGTCAGGTATTCTTCCAGTTTGGTTTTTAGTGTTTCTGCACAGCTTTCGTAGCTCTCCTCTCCGGCAAAAAAGGGTTCCATACATTCCTCAATGATTCCTCCGTCTTTGGTTACCACAGTCTCAAAGCTTGCCTCCATAGGCCAATAAAGCAATTCTAAATAACGGTTGTAGTAATCATACGCTTCCGGATCATCTACGTTAAATGGTGCAAGTGGCACTCCTCCCTGCGCTACCATCTCAAAGCATTCATCTAATGTGATTTGGGCAATTACAAATGTATATACCTGTGTCCACCGATTTCCTTCTTGTTGTCCATAAATGACAGACGGTCGGATAATGTGAAGCAATTCATGGACAAACTGGTAGGCCTCTTCCTTCTTTTTAGTGTTCACATTAATTCCAAATGAAGAGGTGATTTCTCCCGCTATGGTTCCCTTCTGCGTCTGCAGCGGTACTAACACAGGGGTATCTTTATAATCAACTGCTCGAATATCCGCCACAAAGTAGTTGAGATTCTCCTCGATACTGGCGGTCAGCAATGCGTTTCCATCATTTAGCCGCCGAAAACCCGAAAAAAATTCCCGTTCATACTCCGGCGTGCTCTGATCCATTTCATACAGTTTTTGATATAGCCTGCACAGCTTTTCCCATTCCTCATCCAAACCTACCGTTTTATTCTCATAATCAATTAACCAGCTTCCCGCATACTGCCGGATTGCCTTTTCCAATTCTCCTTTTTGGTCAAAAAAGTAATCTGTTTCCTTACTCTCGTTTGCCTGTTCAAAAAACTCTGGCAAAGTACTGCTCTTTTCCAGTTCAAATCCTGTGGATTCCAATACAGTTTCCTTCCCCAAATAGATAGGCAGTACATATCCTGCAGTTAAAAGATACGGCACCCCTTGATAGCTTCCTTCTTCCAAAAGATCAGGCACAATGGTATCTTCATGACCTTCAAACTGCTCGATTGCCTCTGTAAGATCCATAAAGTATCCTTTTTGCATCGCAAGATATGGATCCGGACAAGTATCTGGATTAATGAAAATAACATCCGGTCCCTTTCCTGCTTCTAAATCTTTATACAGTTTTTTCTGAAATTCTTCTGGAGTCAGATTCCTCAAATCCACCAAATTCCAGTGAATCGGTTCTATCGCAGTTTTTTCAATGTCTCCCATAGCATATTGAATCAACAATTCTGACTGTGCATCTACATACAGAGTCAATCCTTCTTTTCCCTGCTTTTCAGCTGATTTTTCTGATTCTCCGGTGCCGCAGCCTACAGTCAAACAAAGTATCAAGCTTAAAATCATGCTGACAGCTTTTCTTGTTTTTTTCATAATCTCACCAACTTTACGATTAGGAGCTTTTCTATTTACTCAGACAGATAAATTTCAGCGTAGTCCACAAAGTCTTTCATACATTCCTCATAGCTCTTTTCTCCTAAAAAGTAGGGCTTCATCTTCTTTCCCACAAAGTCAGATACCACCAGATGATTGGTAAAATGACAGCTCTTTACACTTGAGGCCAGCTGCTCATACTGATTTGCAAATTCTTCTGTCACAGCAGAATCTTCCGCCAGATTTTTTCTTTGATATTCCATCTGCACGACCTGATGAAGTGCGGACTTTCTCACCGGCAGATCTCCTCCGCTCACTGATAACTGAGAATCTTCTTCCAAGAACAGATCAATCATATTGTATGCATTCTGCTGATTCTGGCTGTTAGCACGAATTGCCATAGCAAACTGGCAAACAGAACCCACATCCCCATCCACTTCTGGATAAGGCAGCATGACCGGCGTATCCCCACACAGACCGATTTCGTTAGCTAGTTCAAAGACAGAACCGATATCCAGAGCAAAATAAAGCATAGATTTCTTCTCATGCAGCTCGGATGCTACAAAAGGAAAATCACTTCCATACAGTCTGGAATTGTCATTGTCCTGGGCGTACAGCTTCTGGTAATATTCGCAGGCCTGTTTCATCTCCGGGGTATCCATCAGCACTTTCCCGTTTTTATAGTCAAACAGTTCAACCCCCATTACATTGGGAAAATTGGCTAAGGAGCCGGCATTTGCAATCACATACCGGTCTGGATAATTCTCATACAGTTTATCCATCTGTTCCACAAAGCCGAAATATCCTGCAGAAGAGGCAGCTGTATCAAAGCCCGTTTCATCAATCATCTGCTGAGTTGTCACAGCCAGTCGGTATTGATACCCCAGCGGCATAATATATTGGGTTCCGTCAAATACCCCAGCATCCAGTACAGGTTCCACATAATCCGTACGGTTAAAGTCCTCATCCGCTTCCAGAAATGGGTCAAGAGGCGCAAACACCCCTGCTTTCATCAACTTGTCAACATCATTGAAATAATTAAAACCGATAAAGATTAAGTCCGGCCCTTCTCCTGCCATCAGCTGGGAATTTAATTTGCTTCGAAAATTTTGAAAACTGCTGCTATCAATTACATCGACGTTCATCACCACCTCTGGATAACGTTTTTGGTATTCATCAAATGTACTCTGACAAGCAGTATAACTTACAGATTCTACAGAAAGAGAAAGTGTTTTATTGGTCTGTTCACTGGCCTTCCCTTCTGAACTTTCTCCTCCTTGACAGGAAGCACAAAACAAAAGTGCTGTCAGTCCTGCAAGAATTGCTTTTACGCTTGTTCTTTTTATAAACAACATGGTAAAACCTTCTTTCTATGATTGGTTAGGGCAGCACAATCAAATCGGATTCTGAAAAACGATTAGTCGCAATAACAGGATAGCTGTCAAACGCCTTTTGCGCAGTTACTTCTCCTGATTCCACAGATAAAAGCAATTGGCTAAAACCTCCAAATGGAGGATTGAATCGTTCGATGCGCATAAGATTTTTGGTATTTGACAACAAATCCACCTGCACACTCCGAATGGGATCATCGGTATAGTAGGACAATTCTGCCGCACTCTTTGTTGTAGGCAGATATGGGGTCTGCACTGCCATTTCTCCATAGGATTTCGATGACATACAATACTGGATAAAATCAAAAACTTCCTCTGGATAGCGGGAGTATTTGGGAATCACAAAATGTCTCATAGTATTCTGTACATACGGCTTACTCCCATCCATACTGGGGAACGGCAGGAATCCCACATCTTCTGAAAAATTTTCCCATGGGGTATAGATATTATTTTCGTTCATCTCACGGAAGAAATTTCCATCCAGACAGAATGCTATTTTTCCTTCTCGAAACATCTGTGTATATTCCTGTCTAGTTTCCTTTCCGGGGCTTATTCCGTTGACGGTAACAAGATCGTTCACTGCCAGCTGTTCTACAAATTCAAATGTCTCACGGTAAGGCGTGCTCTGAGACACCCATTTATTCTGTTTCTCGTCGATAAATTTTCCTCCCGCATTAAATACTGTCATTTGACTCAGATCTCCAAAATGGAAAAACGGCAGCACTTCCGGACAATTCTGCTTGATTGTTTTTAAGATACTGAGAAATTCCTCCCAGGTATTGATTTCTGGCTCCTCTGGTAATCCTATCTGTGTGAGTATATCCTTCCGATACCACAGCCCCTGCGTTTCACTCAAGACTGGAATTCCGTACAATTTTCCATCAACTGAGCTGTTTTCCAAAAGAGAATCAATATAGATATCCGGATCCCAAGCTTCATTTTGTTCCATATATTGATCCATAGGTAGAATCGTTTCTGTATCCGCATAATAACTCAACTCACCTGGAGTCAAAAGCACTAAATCTGCACTTACTTCCGGAACGTCTAAAGTTTTTTTATGTTCAATCATCCAGTTAGCGTTATCAGTGAAAATAGAAGTAATTTCTATTTGGTATTTTTCTCCGCTCCATTCATTCGCACAATCCTCTAACCAAGCAATCAAAGGATCATCTTTTGTACTTGCCACCGCATGAACATCTATTCTGAATTTCTGAGGTTTTCCTTTTGCCTCTTCTCCGCAAGAAACAGTCGAAATCAAAATCATCACTGTACAAACCAGAGTTAAAAATCGCTTCATGACTGTTCCTCCTTCTCAGTTTCATCAAAAAGATGGCTTTTCAATTTCTGGTTCAGTTTTTGCAGACAGTTTTCATAGCTGTCGCTCCCTTCCCAAAACGGTTCCATGCTTTGGCTGAAAATTCCTCCCGCCTTGATCACATCAGTCTCAAATAAAACTGGATATTTCGCCTCTACCAAATCAAGATATTCTTCCTGATAAGCGTATGCTTTATCCCAATAACGCTCCATCGGTATGCCATAAGTTGCCAATTGGTAATCATATGTAGTCTGTCCCTGCAGGTAAGGAATCCCACCAAGAAACATATTTCTAATACGCCATTCTACAGCTGGCATACTGGAAGGGTAAAGATAGTAATTACAGACATGGGAAATTGATGTAAGGAAACCCAACGCCTCGTCTGGATATTCTGTCTTCACCCAAATTCCCGCCGAATTCGTGATGACGGATGACGGTTCTTCATCTATCCCTCTTGCAGCAAGCAAAACAGAAGAATCCTGATAATTAGCCGCTTGCATGTCGATTGAAAAATAGTCAAGATATTCTTGATGACTGTTCGTAAAAATAGCATCTTTATTCCACAAAGCTTGATATCCAGACGTATATCCTGGTTTTCTTTCCTCCACAGAATGATCCCATTCATACAACTTTTGATATTGCTCACATAACTTCTGCAATTCCGGCGAATCAGTCTGCAGCTCCCCTGTATCATAATCAATAAGTACTGCTCCTCCGTACTGACTGACCAATTCTTCCAGTATTCCAGGTTGATCAAACATTGAAATTTCTCTCTCCATTAGCCGGGAAGCCTCTCCCAATAATCCAGAAATATTAGAACAAGACTCTGTCTGAAATCCGACTTCTGTCACAACAGAGTTGAGCCCCAGAAATACCGGTAGCTGAAAGCAGATGGGTTGTAAATAGTTTTTTCCATCATAAGTACAGGCATCTGCTAAATGCTGCAGCAAAGTGCCCTCCTGTTGCAGTCCTTCTATATATTCAGTAAGGTCCAGAAGATTTTCCCTTTGCATCTCCAAATTAGGATCAGTACAGGTAAAGGAATTCAAAAACAAAATATCTGGTCCCTCTCCCTTTTTTCGGTCTTGTTCCAGCTTTTGACGAAATTCCTTGGAAGTCATATCCGTACAATCCACCAGATTCCATTTTACCTTAAAAGGGCTGCTGCTCTCAAAATCTCCAACAGTGACACGAATTAATTCTTCTGAAATCGGGTCCATATAAATGGTCAGTTCTGCATCATATTGTTCCTCTTCTAATTTTTCATTCTCTCCATTAGAAGAACATCCTGCAGTCAGACAAAGTAAAATGGAAAATAGAAGACCTGTAACTTGTTTTTTATTTAGCTTCATAATATCACCCATTTTCGTCCTATCCTCTTTATGGCAGTACAATTAAATTTGATGCAGAAAAATGATCTGCTGCGATTGCTGGATAACTGTTATATGCGTTCTCAGCTGTTACTTTTCTGTCCTCTATGGATCGAACTAAATTTTTCATTCCGTAATGCGGAAAATCAAAAGAATCTGTCCTCATCAAATTTTTTGTATTAGACAGTAAATCCACCTGTACCCTCCGAATGGGATCGTCGGTATAGTAGGACAATTCTGCTTCACTCTTTGTTGTGGGCAAATATGAGGTCTGTACCACCATTTCCCCATAAGATTCCGATGACATACAATATTGAATAAAATCAAAAGCCTCTTCCGGATAATGGGAATATTTCGGAATCATAAACTGACGCATTCCGTTCTGTCCATAGGGTCTGCTTCCATCAATGGTTGGAAACGGCAGAAACCCTACTTCTTCCGTAAAATTCTCCCACGGATCATACAAATGGTTCTCGTACCAGCCTCTCAAAAACTGATAATCCATATAAAAGGCAATCTTTCCTTCCCGGAATAAATCCAATGATTCTTGCTGGTCATCCAAACTGGGTGTAACTCCTCCCGCTGACAAAAGCTGATTCTGTGCCAACTGTTCCGCAAAGTTAAAAGCTTCTCGATAAGGAGTACTCTGGGATACCCATTTATTGTCCGAAATAAATTCCCCACCTGTATTGAACACCAATGTCTCTATGATAGTTTCGTAGTGGAAAAAGGGCACCACCTCCGGACAACGCTCCTTCACAGTGACTAAAATATCCAAAAACTCATCCCAGGTATTGATTTCCGGTTCCTCTGGCAGTCCTGCCTGTGCCAGCACATCTTTTCGATACCACAACCCACGCGTCTCTGCCAGCACTGGCACTCCATACAGTTTCCCGCCTAAAGAGCTGTTTTCCAATAGGGTATCAATAAAAATATCCGCATTCCAATTTTCATTCCGCTCTGCGTATTCATTCAATGGCTGGATAATATCATAATCGATGTAATAACTAAATTCTATTGGTGTCAAGAGCACCAGATCTGGACTGGTAAACTCAAAATAAAGCATATTTTGATGAACAAGCTGTCTATCTTGCCTACTGTTAAAAACCGTATCTATTTCTATTTGATAATCTTCATTCTTCCATTCTTCCGCGCAGCGCAGAAGCCATGTAATAAAGGCATCATCTTCCTGCGCTACAGTAGAAAAAACATCTACATGGATCGTATCCGCAGGGTCGCTTTTTTCTGGTGTCTCGCAGGAAATACAGGACATCAAAAACAAACTAGAAAGGGCTGCCGCAACATATCGTTTCATTTTTCTTGCCCCTTTCCATATGAAATATGCTCCTTCAAACTATCCTCCAATTTTTGAACACAGTCCTCATAGCTTTCCGTCCCCTGGAAAAAAGGCTCCATATGCTGCTCCAGCAGTCCTCCTTTTTTAATCAAGTCCGTCTCAAAAACTGCCGGATTATCTGCTGTGATCAACCCGGTATATTCAGTTTCCACATAGTCTCGATGATAAACATCTCCATCATATGGCTCCATAGGAATTCCATATATATCCAGTGGATAAGAATACTGATATCTAGGCTGTATCGAACTGGCATCCGCCCAAAACAAAGCCCAGTTCCACCAGGGAAATGCCGGCATGCTGCCGGGATAAAGACTATAGCTGACAAAATTCCGAAGCTCATCTAAAAACTGTATTGCCTCTTCCGGATGTTCTGTCTCTGCCCAAATCCCTGCTGAATTGGTAATTACTGCTACTGGTTCTCCTCCTACTCCTTTTACAGGCAAAAGGACTGAGGAATTCTGATAGTTTGCGGCCAATAGATCACTGGCAAAATAATCTACGTTCTCCTGATGGCTGTTTGTGAAAACTGCTTTCCGATTCCATAATGCCTGATATCCCGCTGTATATCCCGGATTTCTTTCTTCTACTGCATGATCCCATTCGTACAGCTTCTGATACTCCTCACACAATTTCTGAAACTCCGGTGAATCAAGCTGCATTTCTCCTGTGTCATAATCAATCAGAGAAATCCCGCTGTATCGGCATACCAGTTCTTCCAGCACCCCAGGCTGATCGAACATGGGAATCTCTCCTTCCATTAGCCGGGAGGTCTCCTCTAATAAGCCAAAAATATCAGAAAAGGCCTCCGGTTGGAATCCCACTTCCTCCACAACAGATTGAAGCCCCAGAAAAATGGGCAGCTGAAAACAGATCGGCTGTAAATAACACTTTCCCTCATAGGAAGCTGCTTCTACCATACGCTCTGTTAAATAATCCCCATTACTCTCCTGTAATTCTTCTGTAAAGTCAGTGATATCTAAAAGATCTCCGCTCCGCAGTTCCAGGTTAGGGTCTGCACAGGTGAAAGAGTTAAAAAACAGAATATCCGGTCCTTCTCCCTTTTTCCGATCTTGTTCCAGCTTTTGGCGGAATTCCTTGGAACTCATATCTGTACAGTCCACTAAGTTCCATTTGATGTTTAGCAGAGTACTCTGTGTAAATCTACCCACACCTGACTTAATCAAATCCTCGGATACGGGATCCAGATAAACTGTCATCTCCAAATCATAGGATTCGGTCTCTGACTCTGGTGTATCTTTTGAAATACAGCCTGAAACTAATAAAAAATCTCCTGCTAACAAAATGGCAAACATCTGCCTTTTCTTTGATTTCATAATATCACCAGCTTTTCTGATATCAGTACTTATAGAAAACTTATGTAAAAATTCAATATCTTGATCACAGAAAAAAAGAGATAGAAAAAGCGTAAAGTCTTTAAGATTTCCCGCCGATTAAAATATGTAACCGAATTTTTTAAAAAACATTTTCCACAACTTTCGCTTTTGCTATTTTTCTTTAAAATCTAATTTTTCATAACTATAGTTGTGAATAAAATATTTTTCTTTTATTTCATCGTACTCCTATTCAACATTTTTGTCAATATGCATATTATTATTAAACAAAAATTATATTATATCATCATTTATACCACTATAGATTTCAGATTTTCTCATACAACTTACGAATCTCAGGTTCTTCATAAAGCTGCTTTGCGAGGATTTACCACGATAACTTTTCATCTATTCTCGCTAAAAAACTGATATCGAATCAAGTGATATTGGGCGGTTGACTCCATCACAGGGATTAGCTTACAGCCATGGTCTGACTCAATATCTTGTAGAAGTTGCAAGCAATGCCGGTGTTAATACACTCGGCTCGCAGAGAGAAAAATTCTGCCGTGATTTTCCCCTCCGCTTTGCTTGTTGAGGGCAGCGCCCCCAAACCCCTTTGAACGCAGAATTTCATTCTGCGGCTGCGCGTTCTGTGGACGCTTATGACCATGACCGGCTTACCGCTGGCCATGGACGAAGTACTGCCGGAAAAGAACCACAACCATAAGTTGTCTGGAAACTGGGTCGGGCATCTAGGATGATGTGCTGGTGTTGACTCTGACTCGCACTGGAACACACAACGATTTGTTTGATAAGTAAGCGGATGCACCGGTACGTCGTGAAACACAATGTACCAAAAAAGGGATACGGCAAAATACCGTACCCCTTCTCAGCATTTCGACTCATAGGCCTAATATTCCACTCTCTGATAAGACTCTTGTGTCACGCTGTTGGTCAGTATAATTTTTGAGCGGTTCTCCAACTACTGCAATTCCTTCTACGCCTTTTCCTGCTCCGCTTTCAATCATTCCAATGTTCCCATTCTCTGGCTACCTCCCATTTCTTTTTCTCAAAATACTTGCGAATGTTTTTTAGTCCCGCCTTGATGGAAGCACCGACACAGCTGGGAACAACTTCTTCCTGGGCAGCAATCTCGATGATTTTTCTTCCCATCAGATACCGTACACGGATACGTCGAGCCTGTTTCTCCGGCAAGTGGTCAAGGGCTTCAGCCAGCCGGAGTAAGGTTAGCTGATAGTGCTGTTCCGCTTCTTTTTTGAATAGGATTTCCTCCGGCGAAGACTGTGCCAAATGGATGACGGCTTTCTCAATGCCATCGTCACAGTCTAGCGAATAGAACGCCTTGTAACGGTACATTTGGCGATCCCGAGCGGCTTCTTTTCGCTTGGCCAGCAAAAAAGTTTCGGCTACCTCATCCGATACTTCCATCCAGGTATCCTTGGAATAAGCTTGCGGATCATATTCCCGCAGATTGATGGTTTTCATAGACACACCTCCTGAAAGTTATGACGACCTCTTTTGCAAAATTATAAATAAAGGTAGACTGCATGGTAATTTTCCATGTGTCTACCTTTATTTTATAACTTTATTTAACTGAGATTTGATCTTGCCTTTTTATCGGCCAAAGGGAAAAGGGATCAGCCCTTCGCTTGATATCCACCAAATAAGCTACGCACTGTTTCCCAATTCCAGTCTTTCCTCTTTCTTTTGCTAAACCGTATCTGGATTACTAGTTTGTACCTTTACCCATTTTTCTTATACCCCGCTGTCCATAATAGCAGAAGAAGGACTTTATCATAAAAGCACCTCCAAATACTGCCGTAAAATTTTTTCAACTCGGAACATACCGGCATACCGCATCAAAGTCTGCAGGTCTTTGTCTTTTCTTCTGACATACATCTTCAGCGCACTTTGAAAAGTCTGCATTTTCATGTTATTCCGGCTGCGGATCAAGTCGCAGATGGTGCGTTCCATATCATAGATAGGAACCGTATGTCCGAAAGGTGTTTGGCCGGTAGTCAACCCTACCTCATATAGTTCCGGTTTGATGGTGTAAACAAAAAGGCCCTCTGCCTTTAAGCGAGTGGTGCTGTACCCTCTGCGCACCGTGATGGCGTATGGGGAGGGTTCCCGGTCTGTCAGGTTATGAAAAAATAATGCTGATTCATGGGAAAATACTGCTTGACCACATCGCAGATGCAAAAAACATCACATCCACCCAGGTGTCCTCGGAGACATAAATACCATGGGCAACCTGTTGAAGATTTTTCTCTTTTACATATTCATAAAAAATGGGCTTTACAATTCCGCTGGCAATTACCTGCGCGGTTTGCAGCATCCCATCATGCTCGGTCAGAAGTCTGTCTAATTGCTCAAACCGTTCTGATCTGGTCGTGTCCATCACTTCCTTTTGTGCTACCATTATACACGAATATGGCACAAAAGGAAATATAGCAATTTAACAGACACTGTCTGTCATTTTTGTGGTCTCGCATATTTTATCCATAAACCAAATCCTGAATAGCAAATTTCAAGTCCTGTACCTTGCCAAACAGCCAGATAGCAGGCCTTGGCAGACCATACAGGCTGATAAAAAACGTCATCGCCAGCAGAATCATACCATTTTGCAAGGAGTAAGTAATCAGAACGGCCACACCCAACAGGGCAATCACCATGCTGATAATCCCCAACACCAGACCGAAGATATAGACGATTCCTACACAAATCCATACAAATAGGGTCAGCGCCAAAATCACCGGAACTACCAAAATCTTCAACAGCAGTTTCAGCAAAAATACCAATGCCCTCATTGTTATGCCCCCTCTTAAAATCACGGTTCCTGTGTGAACGGCTTTTCTGATTCTATTATCACGGTCAAACAGCCAAAAGGAAAGGATACACAAAAAGAAAAAGCGGAGGAAGGTGCAGCGAAAAGAACACCGTTCCTCCCTCCGCAAATGGAGCATATATCCCTGTTACGAAAGTTTAGAAAGCTGAGACAGTATTTCCTTTACACCCGCCCATAACTGTTCCTGCCGCTGGGCTATATCTTCCAGGTCGGCATCATAAACCCGCCCGGTTTCATGCACCTTGCGGGTCAGCTGGTTTAAGTTGTTGCTGGAATAACGCATGAGAGAAACCAGTTCCTTCAGCTCCGGCAAATCCAGCTGAACCACATAACCGTCCACAGCCATCTTCCTTAGATAGGCGCTCAGGTTTTTTGTCCCGAACTGCGCCATTTTCTGCTGGATCGCTTCCATCTCTGCAGCGGAAACCCAAAACAAGACTGGTACATCCCGTTTACGTTTTGGGTTACTCATCGCTCTGCCTTTTCTGCCAGTCCCAGTACTTATCCAGTGACCATTTTTATAAGAAGTGCTATTCAAATTGTTGGTATTCACATTATCATACCTCCCGTCTATGATACAAGAAAAAACAAAGTTGGCTTGAGTTACACAGTCGATCTAACTTCAACCGTTCACTTTGCTTTTTGAGATTGAACTGTTCACGATTTTCAAATATAATAAAATCAATATGATTGACAGAAAGAGGTGTAAAGATGAAATCTACTAAAATGATGCTTTCGGCAGTCATGTTAATGCTATTAGCTATTTTTACCACCCTTATAGACATAGGCAGAAATACATGGCTGGGTGGTATTTCGCTAATTTTTGTGCTGTCAGCAATTATTATTTTTATTATCGGACTTTTTATAAAAAAATAAATTCTTTCAAGCAATACCAGGGGTGAACAGGTGGGATGACCCTCCCACCCTTTTTTCTTTCCTCCTCATGTTGTTTCGGTTTCTTTTCAGGGCTGCAGGGCAGCACCTCATCAAACACCCATGTTCAAACCGTTCCGCAGAGGGCAGCTTGCTGTGAACCATCAGGCGGTACACATCGCCTTCGGGAATAAATTTCATTCGCTGAATGCCGCCGTTAGAAGGGGTCGGTAAAACGCAGACCCCTTTGCAGTGGGCTGTGATGACATCAGCGGTACGTTGATATCCAAGCGATTTGGCAATATCCTTTCCGCAAAACAGCACTTTACCGTTCTGCTCAAAAATGCGGATACTGCCAAACTTCTGATTGCTGAAAATTCCCATCCAGCTTATCGTGTAACCTGCTGTAAAAGTCATTGTTGTGGGATGAAATAAGGCGGTTCTTACCAGCCGCCTGCGTTCATATCGTGATTGACCTGTGAGATGTAGTGGTTGCTGATGGTGGTGGGAGCATTAAACAGCACCGTCAGCAGGTATTGCTTCATGTTGCGGACCTCCGTGGTGTTTTTCTGCAAGCAGTCCATGACAAACCGGATATGCTCACTGGTCAGCTTCAAAAACCGGGAGCGCACCACCTCATGGGGAAAGTCGCTGCCAGCGATCCGAGTGGTCTTACGCTTGGCACAAACGGTCTCCACTATCAATTCCACAATCTCGTCCAAATCCTCCTGATAGGTGGCAAACTCCTGGCACAGGCAGTCATACTCGATGTTCTCTAAAATTAAATCACGATAATTCTCTATCTCTGAGACAGGCATCGCATCCCGTCCTTTCCGTTCCGGCGGACTTACCGCCGCTGGCTCCCGGAAGGGAATAGAATCGATATTTGATCTATCAGTATTTTGTTTTTTAGTATTTAATTTCTCTATATTTAATTCTGCGGGCTTTTCCGTATCCGATTTCTCCATATCCGGGTTTTCCGTATCTGGTAAAACCGTATCCGGTTGGGGTGTATCCAGGTTCTTCGGCTGTGGCTGCTCGTAGATGACATACTCGGTATCACTGATCCGGCCCTGCCTGTCCCGCAGCTGATGGCGGACAATATACCCGGCAGTTTCCAACTCCCGCAGCGCACCGCTGATGGCATCCACGCCCTCTTTGCAGATTTTGGCAAGCCCTCTGGTGGTGTAGTTCCAGTCCTCCAGCAAGGACAACATCAGGGAAAGCAGCCCCTTTGCCTTGAGGGACAGCTTCCCGTTGCGTAAATGATGGTTGCTCATCACAGTATAATCTCTGGTTCGTTCAATGCGAAATACAGCCATTGATCTCACTCCTTCTAAATTTTTCAGGGTATAAAAAAAGCCACAATCCTGTAAAAAGAATTGTGGCAGTCAATTGTTTTGTTCACTTTTTCTGCGCAGTATACATCGGAGTAGTGACAGATTTACGAGTAGCGGCGCTTGTCCGGCTTAAAATCGAAGATGTGTCCCTCAATGATACGGGCATACCGCTTGATTTTGATTTCCCGGCGCTGCTGGCCAAGTAAAGTGGCCTGATACCCGTCCTCCGTGAGAAACCGCCGCATTTCATCGCTCCTGGTCTCTCTGACGCTTCTTCTGCCACGCCTCCAGCAGCTTGATAATGGTTTCCTGCATCCGCTGGGGCGTATAGCTCTTGGGAAAATACTTCCGCAGAGTGTCCGAGGTGAATGTCACCTTGTCCAGATCGCTTTTCTTTTCTTCGCCCATGATGACGCGCATCATATCGAGGGTCAGATGTCTCTCCTGGCTGTATTTCTTGAGCCGCTGAGCCTGGGAAAGAGAGGGAGTAGCCTGTTCACTGTCCATCGCGTCCAGCAAATCCCGCTGTTCCTCTTTTTTGAGGAAAGACAGCTCATAAGCCGGGTGAGGGCGATTTTTCGTTCATCGACCATATCCATCAGTTCGGGAATTAGTTCTGTCAGGCGGATATATCGCTGCACCTGGTTCCTACTCGAACCAGCCTGCTGCGCCAACAATTCATCTGCACGCAACTTCGTCCCAAGTTGGGACGAAGTTAAATCCGTTCTGGCTCCTTGGTGTTTCATAGCCTCCAGCTTCATCTTGTAAGCAAAAGCCCTCTCACTGGGAAGCAGGCTTTCACGCTGTAAGTTGCTGTCCACCATGATGATAGTGGCGGCATCATCGTTCAAATCCCGGACAATAACTGGCATGGTTTCTTTCTCGGCCAGCTCACTGGCTCGGTGCCGCCTGTGTCCGGCCACCAGTTCGTAGCCACCCTCCGGGTCAGGTCTTGCAATCGCCGGAACCAACACGCCATACTGCCGCACACTGTCGGCGGTCTCCATCATGACCTCGTCATCCTTGACTTTGAAGGGGTGGTTCTTGAACGGATGCAGTTCAGACAACGGGATTTCCTGTATCTTCTCCAGCTTAGCATCCTGACGACCTTCCTCAGTGGAGAACCGTTCATCTGCCGAGGCCAGCTCTACTTTTTTCGCATTGCTTTTCAAGTTTCATCACTTCCTGGATCAAATTTTTTTATCCCTCGGTACTGATTCTTTTGGCTCAGACAAAATAGGAAAACTCAGTACCGAACATTATGTTTTACTTTCATTGAAATGCACTTTCAAATTTTGTTGTGGCTACAACATATAAATCGATTGTTCGTTTCACCTTTCCAGTCTTGATAGAATAAAAAGGGGTTGTGTTTTCATCATCGTCTGATTTATTATATTTTTTGATTTTGTCAAAAGTCGGAAAACTGTGTATTTTAAAACCAACAGTATCACGCTTGTCCTCAAATTGAACGAAACAGAACATTTCTGAGCACAATGTAGGTACCGAAGAACTGGCGCACCAGGAAATGATTGCCGCTATTATTTATCAGCTGACCCGGGATTTAAAAGAACAGCAAATTATTGATTCTGGTTTTGATGCCTATTTTGTAGATCACACAACCAGTGTTTACCCTCAGGCAGCGTCTGGCACCCCATTCAGCGCCGACAGTTTGTCCGTCAGCGGTGATGTGATCGCAGACCTGACTGAAAACCTGGCCGCTGAACAAAAGGCGCGGTTATCCTATGACAATATCCTGCGTCTGATTGATGATCCTGATGTTCGGGATCCGATTAAGTTTCTCCGTGCCAGAGAAATTGTACACTTTCAGCGGTTCGGTGAATGTTTGAGGGTGGCCAAAGATCATCTGGACAGCCGCAACTTCTACGCATTTAACCCGGCGTTTGATCAGTAAAAGGTACAAAAAATAGACACCCACGATTTCGTGGGTGTCTATTTTCATATGACAGGGGCAGCCGTGCAAATGCTGTTCCCCTCTTTTGTTTTTCAAACGATTACCGAATCCAAGCGCCGTCTGCGCCCACACGGTAGCCGTCAGGAGTGGTGGTGTTTGCCGCCATTCTTCCGTTTTCAGCGTACATGTAGTACCACTTGCCATTTACCTGTTTCCAGCCGGTACTCATGGCTCCGTGGCTGTCCAGATGATACCAGTACCCTGCCCAGCTAAGCCAGCCAAAGTGCATGGAACCGTCTTTGTTCATGTAGTACCATTTTCCGCCGTCATAAACCCAGCCGGTGAGCATGG
>JBMNPJ010000018.1:0-25199 GCA_050943535.1 Massiliimalia sp. | reverse complement strand
TTGCCCCACCGCAGGTGGTTGTTCATTTTCTTATGGAAGAAAACGAACCAAAAGACCATTCCTCAAACGCCGGAACGGCTTTGTAGGGGGAGTGGTATCGCCGCAAAAGCGGCTTTAACTCCCCCTACAACCCCCTCATAACTATTTCCAGAAGTATTGTTTGAAGATACAGTATTGTGATTTCAATAAGATTTACGTGACTGTAATGCAATATCAAAATTGTATCTCCTAAGTAAAAACAGTCACAGGTTTATTAAGAGTAAAACTGACAAAATACGAGCGAAGCGTTTTTGGGTCCAGGGGTGTGAACCCCTGGCGAGCGAAACGTCTTTGGGTCCGGATGCTACCCGCTGCCCGCAAATTTTTATTCTGCAATTTCCAAAGCGATCTTCATCATGTCGGTGAAAGAATTCTGCCGTTCTTCAGCGGTGCAGGATTCTCCGGTCATAGGCAGGTCAGAGATGGTGCACAGACACAGTGCCCGCTTGCCCGCTTCGGCAGCGTTCAGGTATAAAGCAGCGGATTCCATTTCCACGGCCAGAATCCCCATTTTGATCCATGGTTTCTGATCTTCCGGATCTGCATAGAAAACTTCAGAACATAGAAGATTTCCCGGTACTGCCCGGACGCCCAGTTTTTTGGCTTCTTCCACGGCTTTTACCATCAGCTGAAAATCACCGATTGGGGCGATGGTGCCTGGCAGATGATACTGGTTGGCATAGCTGGAATCGGTAGAAACAGCCTGGGCGATGACAATGTCCTTTAATTTTAAGGATGGGTGCAAAGCACCTGCAGAGCCAATGCGGATAATGGTGTCTACGTTATAAAAATGGAACAGCTCATAGGAATAAATCCCCATGGAAGGAACGCCCATGCCGCTGGCCATCACAGAAACCGGTTTTCCGTGATAGGTTCCGGTGTAGCCATAGATTCCCCTTACAGCGGTTACCAGTTTGGCGTCTTCCAAAAAAGTTTCAGCAATGTATTTGGCACGCAGGGGATCCCCTGGCATCAATACAGTTTTCGCAAAATCTCCCTGTTTTGCCTCAATATGAGGGGTTGGAACTGACATAAAAATCCACCTTTCTTAACGACTCATTTTTTTATTTCAGTATATCATGAATTTCATCTTCTGCGCAACTGGATGAGCGGTTACATGACCGTTACCTTTTCTAAAATTCCCGTTAGCTTGGCAATCAGAATGCCGTAATTGGTAATGGGAACCCCTTGTTCCCGGCACCGTGCTACCCGGGAAAGAACATGGGCGCGGTTAAACATACATCCCCCGCAGTGCACCACCAGGTCATAAGGAGTTAAATCTTCCGGGATGTCATTGCCGCTGCGAACTTCTACAGACAGCTCCTGCCCCACTTTCTTCCGCAGTAATGCCGGGATTTTTACCCGACCAATATCTCCGTCCAGGGGATTGTGGCTGCACGCTTCCAAAATCAGCACCCGGCTTTTCGGGGTTAGCGTTTCCACTGCCTGAGCACCTTTGAGGAATTCTTCAATATCCCCTTTGTAGCGGGCCAGCAGTACAGAAAATGAGGTAAGCTTACTTTCTTTGGGACACCGTTCTGCCACATAGGGGAATACCTGAGAATCGGTGATAATCAGTTTGGGCGGCTGGGTCATACGGCTCAGAGCTAATTCCATTTGATTGGTAGAAACTGAGGTGATGACGGCATGGTGATCCAACAAATCCCGGGTGACCTGTACCTGGGGCAGAATCAGCCGGCCTTTGGGCGCCTGAATGTCCTGGGGCATGACCAAAAGGACGCTGTCCCCCTCTTTTACCAGATGGCCGGTAATGCTTTCCAGCTCATAGTTTTTCGGAGCGGATTTCACAATTTGGTCTTTTAATAGGGCAATCCCTTCCCCGGAAACTGCATTGGTAAAGCAGACCGGAACCCCAGCAGGGAGGGAAGCGGTCAGGGTGAATTCGCCCAAGTCCGTTTGGTTGACCACAAAAATCAGCGGGATATTTCTCTTTTGGATTTCCTCAATCCAGGCAGTTTCTTCGTTCAGATCGGTCTGCTGAGCAGACAGCACAATCAGCGCCAGGTCTGTTTTTAAAAGACATTCTCTGGTCTTTTTTACTCGCATAGCGCCCAATTCTCCCTGGTTGTCGTCAAAGCCAGCTGTATCCATCAGCACACAGGGGCCAATGGGATACAGTTCCATGGCTTGATAAACCGGGTCGGTGGTGGTGCCGGCAAAATCGCTGACCAGAGCGGCAGTGCGCCCGGTAATGGCGTTAATCAGGGAAGATTTTCCGTGGTTTCTCCGTCCGAAAATGCCGATGTGCAGGCGGGAGGCGTTTGGGGTCTGCCCCAGAGAATTAACAGACATGGTGACTTCATCCTTTCTCAGAAAACGGTGTGTGTATTTTGACTCCATGGGGAAATCTGTTTATACCGGGATTTTTCCCAAATCCCGCAGTTCCTGTTCCAGCTGCTGCCGGGAGGTTTTTACGTCGATGATTTCCCCTAAATTGGCGGGATAGATTTCGTATTGTTTTCGGTGGCTCCAGGGGGTTACCTTTTTCATAATGACGTTGGCGCCACAGGAAAAAATATTTTGCTTTCCTGACTGAGATACAACCCCCAGGGCGGTGGTAGCCGGAAGGTTTGCTTTGGGCAGCAAAAGCCGCGCCAAAGCTACAGCCTGCTGAGTTACCGTAACACTGCCAGCAGGATGATCCTTTAAAGGTGTGTCTGGGTGGGGGATAAAGGGGCCGATTCCTGCCATATCGCAGGGGATTTCCTGCAGCAAAAGCAGGTCTGCGGCAATGGTCTGAGCAGTTTGTCCAGGCAGGCCAATCATAAAGCCGCTTCCGGTTTCGTAACCCAATTCTTTTAGATTTTTTAAACAGGTCACCCGTTCTTTTAAGGAACTGTCCGGGTGGAGAGCAGCGTAAATCTGAGGGTCAGCGGTTTCCTGTTTAATTAGGTACCGGTCTGCTCCCGCTTGGCGGAAGGCGGCATATTCCTCTTTGGGTCGCTCGCCAATGCTCAGGGTAATGGCCATACCTGGGCAAGTCCTGCGGATTTCCCGCACAAGGGACACCACCATTTCTTGGGTATAGTAAGGATCTTCCCCGGATTGCAGCACAATGGTCTGGTATCCGGCATCATAGGCTTCTTTTACAGTTTCCAGGATTTCGTCCGGCTCCATCCGGTATCTTTGGCAGTTGGAATTAAAACAGTTGAGTCCGCAGTATCGGCATTGTCTTCGGCAGATATTGGAAAATTCCAGCAGTGCACGTATCAATACCTGATTGCCTTTTTGTTCCAGGCAAACCCGGTTTGCGGCGCAAAACAGCGCTTCTTTTGCAGAAACGTCGGTGAGGATCTGCGAAAGCTCCTGGGCAGAAGCTTTGTGTGTATGGGAAATTTGTTCAATCAATTGTGTGGTCTGCATGGGGGAACAGCTCCTTTCTGCGATAAAAAGACCCCTGTATGGAAAACCCAAAGGTTCTTTTCCGATACAGGGGTGACTTTACATCATCTTCTCAAATCAAAATCTGAGGAAGAAGGTTAGACGGAATACAAAAACCATCTTTAAAAACAGAATCCGCAAAACGCAGTGAACAAGTCAATACAGCTTGTCGACTACGGAACCGGCAGTCAATGTGCGGTTCTTTTTGGACTCATCAAATGTAGAGAGGAAGTACTGCTGATACAATACCTCCAGAACCATCAACTGTGCCAGTTTTGCAGACATGGATCCGCCTTGCAGAGGTCCTTCATTTGCCCCGTACATCAAACGGATATCACAGCATTCGGTCAGTGGGGAACGGGCGTAGCGGGTAATACAAACTACTTTTGCTCCCTGTTTTTTTGCCAGCTTTGCAATGTCTACGGTATCTTTGGTAGAACCGCTGTGGGAAATCAGGATGATCAAGTCTTGTTCTGTCAATAAAGCCGCCGCCATAGACTGTAAATGAGTGTCTATGTTGACTTCGATCTTGTCCGTAATCCGCATAAATTTATTTTTGCCTTCCATGGCAGCCAGCAGGGAGTTGCCGCACCCTGCAAACACGACTTTGCGTGCTTCTACCATCCACTGTACGGTTCGAATGATGTCATCTTTCTGTATCAGGCTACAGGTTTCTTTCAGGGAATGGACATTCACATTCAGAATTTGATGGACAATGTGCTGAAAATCATCATCCACCTGATCGTCATCAGCGAATTCCAAAAAACTGCTGCCTTCATTCTCCAGGGTAGAAATACTCTGCACTAATGTCAATTTAAAATCCTGATAACCTTTCAGTTTTAAATCTTTGCAAAATCGAAATACTGTGGCGACACTCACGTCACACAGCTCAGCTAAATCGGTAATGGAAAGGTTTAAAACTTCCTTCGGTTTTGCCAAAACAATATCCGCGATTTTTCGCTCCACTTTGGTTAACATGTTATAATTGGCGCGAATGTTAGTAAAAATATCTCTTTCCATAACTACCTACACTTTCGGGATATATTTTCAGCAATTCTATTATACCCTGTTTTTTCTGTCATAACAATAATCACATATCCCAATTTTTTTTGAAATTTTTGTGTATCCATCAAAATATTGCCGAAATTAACGGAGGTTTTGCAGACCAATGCTGGATTTTACACAAATCTTATCTCTATTCCCTTGACATAGGGAAGCTTTGACAGTATGATTAGTATTAAGTTTTATAATATCATGGTTTTGGATCCCCCATAAATAGGGTGATCAGAAAGGAGTTATTTCATGGACGACGTTGGGCGATGGCTTTTACTGCTTATTTTTGGGGTACTGAGTTTTTGTTTCTGTACAGCAGAAACAGCTTTGCTTTCCATGAACGAAAGCAAATTAAAAGCCTTAATGGAAACCAATGAAAAGTATGGAAAAATCGGAAACCAGTTGAATCAGCAGCCGTTGCGAAAAAAGGTAATCTGGCTGAATTTAACCTACCTGATCTGCCTTTGTGCAGCGGTGTATCAGGGCTTTATGCTGCTTTCTCACGCTGTTTGGAGTGTGGCGGGGCCTATGGTACAGCAAAGCTCCTGGACAGAGTGGAGCCATGTGGCACAAGGCGTCGCAGGGCTTGTGGTATTTATGATCGTACTGCTTGTTCTGCTGTGTATTTGCAATATGTTGCCAAGGCGGATTTTTTCGGTTCATCCGGAACAGACAATTCTAAATTTATATGGCTTTATTCGGGTAATTTCTTACCTGTTCCGTCCTCTGGTGTTTTTGATTGTGCACCTTTCCAATGGAATCAGCCGGATCTTTGGATATTCTGGCAAAGGGTTTGAAGAAGAGGTAACCGAAGAAGAAATTCGCTCCCTGGTGGATGAAGGGGAAGAAAAAGGGGTCATTGAACGGGAAGAACGGGAAATGATCAACAATATTTTTGACTTTGACGACTGTACTGCGGCGGACTTAATGACCCACCGAACCGATGTGGTGGCTGTGGACATTACCGCTCCCATCAGCGATGTGGTGTACTATGCCATCAACCGGGGATTTTCCAGAATTCCCGTATATGAAGATGACATTGACAACATTAAGGGCGTCATTTATGTCAAAGACCTTCTGTGTCTGGTAGGCTGCAAATCTATGGAAGATTTTAAGCTCAGTGATTTTATCCGGAATACCATTTACGTTCCGGAAGCCAAAAGCTGTTCTGACCTGTTTCGTCTATTTAAGCTCAACAAAGTGCATATGGCGGTTGTTGTAGATGACTATGGGGGTACTTCTGGGATTATCACCATGGAAGACCTGCTGGAAGCCATTGTGGGAAATATTCAGGATGAATACGATAATGAGCAGGAAGAAATCATCAAATTGTCCGACACGACCTATCTGTTAGACGGCGCTGTCCAGCTGGATGATGCGGGAGAACTGTTCCAGGCAGACTGGGAAGAAGAAGCCGATGATTATGGAACGGTGGGCGGATTGATTACCGAACTTTTGGGGAGAATTCCAGAAGAAAATGAAACACCAACTGTAGAATACAAGGGCGTTCGTTTCAGCGTTGTTGTGGTGGAAGACCACCGGATTCGAAAGGTAAAAGCAGAAAAAATGGCACCTCCTCCTGAAGAAACAGAAGAGGACGAAGATTCTGCATCATAAGAAAATATAAGATAAAAGCCGCAAACCGGAGGGTTTGCGGCTTTTTCAGACTGTAGAAAAAGATAACGCAAACTAGAAAATTGTACAAATAAAATATTTGCTAGTTTACATTACATTTTTCTATAATCTGAGGCACCGTAAACCAAATTGTTTGCGGTGCCTTTTTTGTTTTCCAGATCTTTTTTGACTGGGGATAATCTTGTGAAAATCTTAGCAAAATCCAACATTTCTTAAAAATTGGTTAATGTTTTAAAACGCCTTTCTTAGTGTTGTTCCAGTTCCATTGATTTTATAAAAACCTGTTTTATACTGAAAACAGAAGGATGCAGAAGGTGTCCTAAAAAACAGTTTTGGAAAGGAATGACAGCATGAATCTTTTAAAGACCATTCAAGACTATAGTCAGCGGTTTGAACATCGTCTGGCAGTACGAAGTGAAGATGGTGAAATTACCTACGGCGAGCTGGAAGCCTGGTCTAACCGCCTGGCGGCAGTACTCAGCCGAACCGGAACGGATCGTCGGCCGGTTTTGGTGTATGGACATAAAGACCCGTGGATGATTGTTTGTTTTTTGGCTTGTGTCAAGTCTGGGCGGGCATACTGCCCGGTGGACTGTTCTGTTCCCCTTGAAAGGGTTCGGGCAATTGTCCGGTGCCTGGCTCCTTCGTTTATTCTGGCGGTGGAACCCCTTCAGCTGGACGGGATATCTGCTCAGAATCCCAAAACCTTGGCTTGGCAGAGCAGACCGGAGGACTGTGTCCCTGTGGAAGAAAACTGGGTAAAGGAAGAGGATTTGTTTTATTTGATTTTTACCTCCGGTAGTACTGGGGACCCCAAAGGGGTGCAGATTACCCGGTCCTGTCTGGAGCATTATCTGGATTGGTCCTGTTCCCTGGCGGCGGAACCGGCACAGCAAACTGGAGAAGTTTGCCGGGTGTTTTTAAACCAGGCGCCGTTTTCCTTTGACCTGTCGGTGATGGATCTGTACACCTGTTTGGCATGCGGGGGAACTTTGTGGACCTTGTCAAAACAGGTACAGGGTGATTTTTCCCTGTTGTTTTCCAGCCTGAAAAAGTCTCAGGCATCGGTATGGGTATCCACTCCCTCCTTTGCCGATTTGTGTTTGTCAGATACAGCGTTTGACCGGCAGCTGCTGCCTAGGCTGGAAACATTTTTGTTCTGCGGAGAAACCCTGTCCAATAAAACCGCTGAAAAACTGCTGGAACGATTTCCAAAAAGCCGGGTCATCAATACCTATGGCCCTACCGAATCTACGGTGGCAGTGACACAGGTGCCGGTAACAGAGCAAATGGCAAAAGAACCATCTCCTTTGCCGGTGGGGATTCCAAAACCCGGAACGGAAATTGAAATTTGGGATGCTCAGGGAAATCCGCTTCCACCGGGAGAAAAAGGGGAAATTGTCATTTTGGGTGATACAGTAAGTACCGGCTATTTTGGCAGGGATGACCTAACCCAAAAGGCGTTTTTTCAGCGTCAGCAGGGAGAAATCTTAGTTCGAGGTTACCATACTGGGGATTTGGGATATTTGGATGAACAGGGCATGCTGTTTTACTGCGGAAGAATGGATTTGCAGGTGAAACTCCATGGATACCGAATTGAGTTGGGAGATATTGAAAACAATCTGATGCGACTGCCCGAAGTGCAGGCGGCGGCAGTGCTTCCCAAAGAAGAGAACGGTGTGGTGAAAAGCCTAACGGCTTTTGTGGTGCTGGAACCGCAGCAGGAAAAAGGGTTTGCTGCTACCCAGCAGTTAAAAAAAGCACTGAAAGGATATCTGCCCGATTACATGATCCCCAAAAAATTTGTGTATTTAGAACAGATGCCCATGACCTCCAATGGAAAAGCTGATCGCAAAACTTTGAAAGGAGAATGGATGTGAGACAGGTTTCTCCAGAGAAAAACCAAAAAGGGCAGATGCTTTGGAAGGAAACGGAGGAAATAATATGACCTTGTTTGGAGATTTTCCATTTTTCTGCTGGCTTGCGGTACTGGCTGTTCCGGCGGTGATCCTGGGAATTTTAGAAAAACCAATTCGGTATTATACCCTGTTTGCTTCGCTGGCATTTATCTTTCTGGCTATAGGGAATGACCCAAAACAGCTTGCCTTTTTAGGAGCGTTTTGCTTTATAGAACTGCATCTGATCAAGGGGTATCTGTATCTGCGCAAAAAATTCGGTAGAAATCCGGTGATTTACGGACATGCGGTGCTGTTTTCCATTCTCCCTTTGATTGTAAGCAAGCTTGCCGGAATATGGGGCGGAGATTGGTTCTGCTTTTTGGGGGTATCCTATCTTACCTTTCGGGGCGTACAGATCATTATTGAGTCTTATGACGGAATGATTACTTCTATGGGAACGCTGGATTTTCTGGGATTTCTGCTGTTTTTCCCATCTTTGAGTTCCGGCCCCATTGACCGCAGCCGCCGATTTTTGCAGGATTGGAATCGGGTGATGCCCCGAAGAGAATATCTGAATCTGGCTGGAAACGGGCTGATGAAAATTTTGCTGGGAGCGGTGTATAAATTTGTACTGGCGGGAATCTTCTATCAGATTATGGGATATTTTTCTGAAAGCACTGCCCTGCGGGCAGCGTTTGGATATATGTACAGTTATGGATTTTACCTGTTCTTTGACTTTGCTGGGTACAGTTTGATGGCGGTGGGTGCCTCTTATCTGTTTGGAATCTGCACGCCGGAAAATTTCCGAAGGCCTTTTGTCAGCCGGGATATCAAGGAATTTTGGGAACGGTGGCACATTACGTTGTCCCATTGGTTTCGGGACTTTGTGTTTTCCCGATTTTTAATGAACTGTATTAAGAAAAAACGATTTTCTACCCGCTTGAGCGCCGCCTGTGCCGCATTCTTTGTAAATATGCTGATTATGGGAGCATGGCACGGACTGACTGGATATTATTTGCTGTACGGCCTGTATCACGGCGGACTGTTGGCGGCAACAGAATGTTATCAGAAAAAATCAAAATTTTACGCCAAAAACAAAGGGAAAACCTGGTATCAAATTGTGTCCTGGGCAGTGACGTTTCAGCTGGTAATGCTGGGATTTTTCCTGTTTTCCGGACGGCTTACCCAGCTGATTGGGACGTGGGTACAGCCGCTGTTGGCGGTATAAAAATAGTTGTTATTAATGGATATAAAAAGGAGTGTTGTAACAATGGAAGAAAAGGTATTGGATATTTTGGAACGCATTTGCGAGGATAGTGTTGTTCGGGAAGATCGGGATGTAGATTTATTTGAAACCGGATTATTGGATTCTTTGGGTTTTGTAGAATTATTGGTGGACTTAGAGGACGCTTTGGGAATTGTGATTTCTCCTTCTGAAACCGATCGCAGTCAGCTGAACACCCCCAACAAGCTTTTGGCTTTTTTGAAAGAAAGGTGCTGATTTTGTGAGAAAGATCGCGGCGTTTCTCACGGCCGGAGTGCTGTTTTTGTGTGCGGTGTTTGGGATTCACGGTTCGCTGGGAACAGGATTGCAGGCAGATTTGGGGGAGTTTTCCGCCTGGGCGGCGGAAGAAAAATTTCTTTCCCATCAGGCCATGGAGAAAAATATGGATTCTCATACTCTGGTGGTGTTCGGGTCTTCTGAATTTCAGCATGGGCAAAAAACCCCTTATCATCCGGGAAATTTATTTTCCGGAAAGGACTTTTATCCCATGCTGATTGGGGCAGGTTATTATCAGTCTTTGTCGCACGCCATTACACTGGCGGCTTTAGAACCTTCTATGGAAAACCGCAAGGCAGCTTTGATTGTAGCACCCCAGTGGTTTCGAAAAAGCGGTGTAAAAAAGGAGGCATTTGCCTCCCGGTTTTCTGAAGTGAATTTTTTGGCCATGCTGCGCAATCCCAAATTGTCTAACACCACCAAAAAGGCGATTGCCAAACGGGCAGATCAGCTGCTGCAAGCAGATCCGCCTACCCAAAAGCGGATGAAACAGTGCGTGGACAGTCTGCTTGGGGATGGGATCGGCATGATGGATTCTTTATATTTAAAACTTCATCTGGCATTTATGGAAGAAAAATCTCTGGTCAGCGTCATGTCCAAAATGAAAACAGATGGGGTAAAACACAGGACACAGACAAACCTGGAAGACACACCCCCGGACTGGGACAGTCTGCGCAGACAGGCAGAACAGGACGGGAAAGCTGGTACCCAGTCCAATCCCTTTTATGTTTTAGATTCCTACTATGAAAAGAATCTTCTTCCGGAATTGGAAGAACGAAAGGGAAGCGGTACCCGCAGCAGTTACTGTAATTCCCCTGAGTATGACGATCTGCGTCTATTTTTGCAGGTTTGTCAGGAATTGGAGATTACCCCTTTGATTGTCAATGTGCCGGTAAACGGCTGGTGGTATGATTATACCCAGTTCCCCAAGGAGGACCGTCAGCAGTATTATGAAAATATCCGGGAAATCGCTAAAGAATACGGAGCACAGGTGGCGGATTTCTCCGGGGAAGAATACACCCCGTATTTTTTAGAAGACACCATTCACCTGGGGTGGAAAGGATGGGTAGATGTAAATGAAGCGCTTTACCGATTTGGTACAGAAAATTCCGTGGCGTAATGTCGGGGTATTTCTGCGGGATACCGGGATTTTTCTTGCTTTGATGTTGATTTTATATCTGTATCTGATGCATGCCGATTTGTCTACTGCACCAAAATTTGTTTATGCGCAGTTTTAAGAGCGTTACGGTATGACAGAGTGGAGAAAAATGATGCCTGAAATGGTTCTAGGTTAAACAGGGGTGCCGTTTAACACAGTTTCTACCAGCTTTTCTCCCTCATAGACCAGCTTTAAAGAGAAAAAGGGCGTTTCCTGCGCCAGCAATTTGAGAAAGACCGCGTCGCCTTCCCACATGGGAAGCTGGAAGATGCGGTCTTTTTCAATCCATTGCAGGTCCCCTTCCGGGCAGGGAATTAAATTTCCGGAAAAACCATCTCCAGTGAACAGGTGCATATATTCTGTGGGGTATTGGTCAGAGACAAAGGTAACCAATCCCCGATACCGGTATCGGGTCAGTGTGAGCCCGGTTTCTTCCAAAACCTCCCGGCGGACACAGTCTTCGGGGCTTTCCTTTTCCTCACATTTTCCTCCGACGCCAATCCATTTTCCCTGATTTTCATCCTGTTCCTTTTTGGTGCGGTGAAGCATCAAATAACAGTTATTTTGTTCCAGATAACAAAGGGTAGTGTCCTTCATAAAAAACCTCCTTAAAATTGAGAAAAGAAAGATCTTGTGATATGATAAGAGAAAGCGGAGCGGAAAACGTGAAGAAAAGAGGGGAAATACCATGCGGCTGTTTATTGCGGTGTTGTTGGATGATTCCATAAAAGATGCGCTGATGAAAGAGATTGGATGGCTGAAAACTCAGTCGGTTCAGGGGAATTTTACCCGGCGGGAGAACCTTCACCTGACGTTGGCTTTTTTAGGGGAAACAGACAAGCTTTCTCAGGTCAAGAAAGCCATGGAGCAGGTGAAATCTGGGTCAATGAGTCTCTGCCTTGGAAAACAGGGAATGTTTGGCGGAAGAGACGGCGACCTGTTCTGGCGGGGATTAAAGCCGAATCCACCCCTGGAACAACTCCAGAAAGACCTTTGCCGACATCTGGAAGAACAGGGATTTTCTCTGGAACGGAGAAAATTTGTCCCGCATCTAACCCTAGGCAGGCGGGTGATTTTATCCCCGCAGGCAGACCGGAGTGACTGCCCTTGTCTGAACGGACAGATGAAAGTGAAAAAGATCAGCCTGATGAAATCAGAGCGGGTAGGGGGAAAGCTTGTCTATACCGAGATTTTTTCCCGGCAGCTGGAAGAAACCCAATCGTAACAGGAAAACGGGCATCCTGTTATGGAATAAAACTGTATCAAACAATGTACAAAAATCCGACACCTTCAAAGCAGATGAGGGTGCCGGATTTTTAGTTTTTGGATCAAATAGATTACAACAAAGGCTGTTTTTACTGAGAGCAGATAACTTTTATGTTGTATTGCTGTAGTCGGCCATCCCTATTACAGAAGCTCTCTTGCACGGTCAGGATAGTTGGTGATAATTGCATTGACTCCGCAGGCAATCATAGCTTTGATATCTTCCGGTTTGTTGACCGTCCACGGATGAATCAAAAGGTGATTTTTGCGGCAGGCTTCTAAGTAGCCATCTTCCAGTACCATAGGAAAATGGGGGTGCAGGGCATCTGCGCCAAGATTTGCTCCGTAGCCAGGAACGTTGACAAATTTTTCAGAATACAAAAGACCGATTTTTACCTGAGGATCTACTTTTCGGATTCGCAGAAGACTGTAGTGATTAAAGGAAGAATACAGTACACGGTCTTCCATCTTCCAGTTTTTTGCCAGCCGAACCAGCTTTTCTTCAATTCCCGGATAATCAAAATCAGTGGATTTGATTTCGACATTGACGGTTAATCCAGTAGGTTTTAACAGCTCATAAACTTCTTCCAAAGAGGGCAGAGTAGCGCTTTCATATTCCGGATGGGTCTTGTTAAAGCGGAATTTTTTTAATTCCTGCAAGGTGTAGTCTTTTAAAAATCCGGTTCCGTCACTAACACGTTCCAGCCGTTCATCATGGGCTACAATGACTTTTCCGTCTCGGCTTAGGTGAACGTCCAGTTCGACCCCATCAGCTTTTTGTTTGACAGCCAGTTCAAAAGCTTCCAATGTGTTTTCTGGTGCATATCCAGATGCGCCTCGGTGTGCCCAAATTTTAATGGATTGATTCATGATTCATCCCTCCGTCAATTTTCTGTGCGGTTATCTCCGATAAAGAACAGCGCGATGGTTCCAGGGCCGGAATGGGCACCGATGGTGGAACCTACATAATTGATTAAAAATGACCGGATTCCAAATTGCTCCTTGACCAGTTTCTGAACATATTTGGCATCTTCTTCACAGTCTCCATGAGAAATATAGATGACTGGGTTTGAATTGTCCCCGATTTTTTCTTTCATCTTTTTGACCAGTGCTTCCAGTGACTGGCGGCGTCCCCGTACTTTGCCGATAGGGATCAGCTTTCCTTCCTCATTTACATGCAGAAGGGGTTTGATTCCCAGCATGGAACCGACAACGGCGGCGGTTTTGGAAACCCGTCCTCCCCGATGCAAAAAGTTTAAGTCATCTACCGTAAAGTAATGACAGAATTTTTGTTTATCCCGCTGCAGAGTTTCGTATAATTCTTCGATGGAAACACCCTGCTTTTTCAGTTCTACTGCGTAGTTTACAAAAAGTCCCTGTCCCAAAGAGGCGGAAAGAGAGTCCACAACAAAAATTTTGGCATCAGGATAAGTTTCTTCCAGTTCTTCTTTTGCCAGACGACCATTGTTAAAAGTGCCGCTGAGAGCGGAAGAGAAAGCGATGTAGATAACGTCCATCCCCTGTGACAGATAACGTTCCATACAGGTTTTAATTGCATCCATGGACAGGGCTACGGTTTTGGGATTTCCATGTTCCCGAAGTTTTTTGTAAAAAGATTTAGGATCCAGATAGTTTGGTGCGGAAATATCATTGGTGTAATCAATGCCATCTACGGAAAACTGCGTAAAAAGCACCGCAAGATTGTTTTTTTGAATGTAGTCTGCGGGAAGGTCGCAGAAATCTTCTGTAATAATTTGATAGTCGCGATTCATTAAGATACCTCCTTTTAAAACAAGCCCTATTTTGGGGCAAAATCAGCACATTTATTGTACCATATTGGGTGCAAGAATTCAACGGAAATTCCATGAACAGGTGAACCTCTCAACAGACTTTCATCCGCCAGAGATTGACACCTCTGGACCACGGCAAGGTGCCGCACCCAAAGACGTTACGCTCGCCAGGAATTCACATCCCTGGACCCAAACCACCTAGCGGTGAGCAATAACACTATGTTCGCGTTTTGTTAGCTGAGAGAAAATTACTTGATATTTTCGATTTACCAACAGAGTGTGCGCCGTAGGCGGTTGGCACCGGGCACTGCCCGGTGGACTTTTGCTGCCCTTAAAAATCCCAAAAGAAAAATTTGAGCAATTTTTTCTTGCAATATACTTTGTTGACAAGTTAAGATAGCCGCAGGCTGTCTGCATACCCACAAGTGCAGTTTGATCCGAATTCTGTTCGGACATATATATTATTAATTATTTTATTATTATAGGTGACATTTTTGACATGGGAGCATGATATTTTTATCGCCAGGGGCCAAGTATTGCAGAAGTGTTTGTCATTTTATAGAGTTCCCCTAAACGGAGAAAAATATTGCAAGACCAAACCTTTTGCTGCATATGATAAGATCGAAAGAAAATAGATCCAGTTTTCATGATTTTTGACGCAATAGTTTTCGATTTGTTCATAATTAGGTCTTGATTTTTAGCAAAAAATGATTATACTAAATAATTGTTAGCACTCGATATTGATGAGTGCTAAGAAATTTGGAAATCCATAAGAATTTGTGTCCCAAGGGATACGATATACAAATACGTTTGGGAGGAATTTATTATGACAATCAAACCTCTTGCTGACAGAGTTGTAATCAAGATGGTAGAAGTAGAAGAAACCACAAAAAGCGGTATTATTTTAACCGCTTCCGCAAAGGAAAAACCACAGGTAGCAGAAGTAGTTGCAGTAGGTCCTGGTGGCGTGGTAGACGGTAAAGAAGTAACCATGGAACTGAAAGTGGGCGACCGTGTACTGATCAGCAAATATGCAGGCACAGAAGTAAAAATTGACGGTCAGGATTACACCATCCTGCGTCAGTCCGATGTATTGGCTGTAGTAGAATAAACTGTTAATCGGGGAAAAGGAGATTATAGATTATGGCAAAAGATATTATTTATGGCGAAGACGCCAGAAAAGCTTTACAGGCTGGGATTGATAAACTGGCTGATACAGTAAAAATCACACTGGGACCAAAAGGCAGAAACGTTGTTCTGGACAAAAAATTTGGTTCTCCGCTGATCACTAACGACGGTGTTACCATCGCAAAAGAAATCGAACTGGAAGATTCTTTTGAAAACATGGGCGCACAGTTAGTAAAAGAAGTTGCTACCAAAACAAACGATGCTGCTGGTGACGGTACCACTACCGCAACTGTACTGGCTCAGGCTATGGTTCGGGAAGGTATGAAAAACGTTGCTGCTGGTGCAAACCCAATGGTAATCCGTAAAGGGATGAAAAAAGCAGTTGCTACCGCAGTAGACGCAATCATTAAAAATTCTAAAGCTGTTAACGGTTCTAAAGACATTGCAAGAGTTGCAGCTGTTTCTGCTGGCGACGAAAAAATCGGTCAGCTGATTGCTGAAGCAATGGAAAAAGTTTCTGCAGACGGCGTTATCACCATTGAAGAAGGCCAGACCGCTGAAACCTACAGCGAAGTAGTAGAAGGTATGCAGTTTGACCGCGGTTACATTTCTCCATACATGGTAACCGATACTGAAAAAATGGAAGCAGTTCTGGATGATCCTTACATTCTGATTACTGATAAGAAAATCTCTGTGATCCAGGATATCCTGCCTCTGCTGGAACAGATTGTACAGTCTGGTAAAAAACTGGTTATCATCGCAGAAGACCTGGAAGGCGAAGCTCTGCAGACCCTGCTGCTGAACAAACTGCGCGGTACCTTTACTGTAGTTGGCGTAAAAGCTCCTGGCTTTGGCGACAGAAGAAAAGAAATGCTGCAGGATATCGCAATCTTGACCGGTGGTCAGGTAATCAGCTCTGATCTGGGCTTTGAACTGAAAGACACCACTGTAGCTCAGCTGGGTCATGCAAAACAGGTTAAGATCAATAAAGAAAACACCATCATCGTAGACGGTGCAGGCAACTCTGATGAAATCAAAGCAAGAGTTGGCCAGATCAAAGCTCAGATTGAAACCACAACTTCTGACTTTGACCGTGAAAAACTCCAGGAACGTCTGGCAAAACTGGCTGGCGGTGTAGCTGTTATTAAAGTAGGCGCTGCAAGCGAAGTTGAAATGAAAGAACAGAAACTGAGAATTGAAGATGCTCTGGCTGCAACCAAAGCTGCAGTAGAAGAAGGCATCGTTGCAGGCGGCGGTACTGCTTTGATCAATGCAATGCCTGCTGTTGCAGCAGAAATGGCTTCTGCTGAAGGCGATGAAAAGACAGGTATGAGCATTATTCTGAAAGCTCTGGAAGAACCAATCCGTCAGATTGCGAAAAACGCTGGTCTGGAAGGTTCTGTTATCATCAACAAGATCAACGAATCCGGTAAAATCGGTTACGGCTTTGATGCTTACGATGAAACCTATATTGACATGATTGAAAATGGTATTGTTGACCCAACTAAGGTTTGCAGAAGCGCTCTGCAGAATGCAGCTTCTGTTGCAGCAACTGTTCTGACCACAGAAAGTCTGGTTGCTGACATTCCTGAAAAGAACCCTGCTCCTGCTATGCCTGCAGGCGGCGGAATGGGCGGAATGTACTAATTCCTTTCATGAGATTGTCATCATAACTTCCATAAAATTTGAGGGGGGTGCTGTGTTTACAGCACCCCTTTTTGGTGTATATTCGGACTTTGTATTTTGTGGATGGGAAATATGGCTGTTTATTTTCCTTTACTGAAGGGTGTTAGCGGCCTATCGCAGGTGGTCAGCGCCGTAGCAAATGACTTTTGGCATGTACTTTATTAGTGAAATGCAAATCATTTATTTTTTGTTTTACTTGTGAGCTAACGCCGCCCACACCTGCGCCCTGTTTTCTGAGGCCAGAAAACAGGGGAAAAGAGCCTTCCTCAAACGCCGGAACGGCTTTGCAGGGGGGAGTGGGAACGCCGCAAATGCGGCTTTAACTCCCCCTACAACCCCCTCATAATTGTTTTCGAAAGTATTATTCGAAGATGTCGTATTGTAGTTTTAACAGGTTGTACCTGTTGCTGTAAAGCAATATGAAATCTGTATCTCCTAAGCAAAAGCAGTCATAGATTTATTAAGTGGTATATTGTTTGCACGCAACTGACAAAATACGAACATAGTGTCAGTGCCCCACCGCCAGGTGGTGGCTGACAGAAATCAAAAAGCATGCTATAATAAGCAGTAGATTCTGTCCGCCGAGATGGATGAAATCAGAAAAGAAAGTAGGAATCAGTTTGGGAAATTTGATTTGTCCAGTATGCGGAAGTCTGCTGGAAGAACAGGAACACAGTTATGTCTGCCCCAAACGGCACAATTATGATAAAGCGAAAAGCGGTTATGTAAATTTGCTTTTATCCAACGGAAAAAACTCCAAACTGCCGGGAGACAATAAATTAATGGTGGCAGCCAGAAAAAACTTTTTGGAAAAAGGATATTACCAGATACTCAGCGATGCCCTTTGCAAAGAGGTTACCGCTCTGGCTCCGGAAAATCCGGTGATTTTGGATGCCGGCTGTGGAGAAGGGTATTACACCGGCAATGTGTGGGAAGCACTGCACGAGGCAGGAAAAAATCCTTGTATCACTGGAATTGATATTTCTAAATTTGCCCTCAACAGCGCGGCAAAGCAGAAAAAGCCGGTTTCCTATGCAGTGGCCAGTGTGTTCCATCTGCCGGTAATGGAAAACAGCTGTCATATGGTGCTCAATTTGTTTGCACCCTACTGCGGGGAAGAATTTGAGCGGGTGCTTGAGCCGGGCGGATTTTTGTTTTTGATCATTCCGGGGGAAGATCATTTGTGGGAATTAAAGCAGGCAGTTTATGATGAACCGTATAAAAACCAGGTGAAAGACTATGCTTTAGAAGGATTTCGGTTTCAAAAGGCAGTAAAAGTGGCCAATACCATTACCTTGGAATCCAATGAAGATATCAAAAACCTGTTTACCATGACCCCGTATTACTATAAAACTTCTGCGGAAAACACAGCTCGTCTGGATAATTTGGAACAGCTTACCACCACAATTCAGTTTGAAATTCTCATTTATCAGTGTGAAAAATAAGACAGGAGGAACCTTATGGTACATTTGGGAAATGATTGGGATGAACTGCTGAAAGATGAATTCCAAAAGGAATATTATCAAAAACTTCGGAAAATATTGGCTCATGAGTACAAAACACAGACGGTTTATCCGGATATGTATGATATTTTCAACGCCCTGAAATATACTGCTTATCAGGATGTGAAGGTGGTTATTTTGGGACAGGATCCCTATCATGGACCAGGACAGGCACATGGACTGTGCTTTTCTGTGAAGCGGGGAGTGAAAGCACCTCCATCACTGATGAATGTTTTTGCCGAAATCCAAAGTGATCTGGGCATACAGCCTCCATCCCATGGGGAATTAACCAGTTGGACTCGGCAGGGGGTACTGCTGCTCAATACGGTGCTTACGGTACGGGAACATTCTCCCAACAGCCATAAAGATATTGGCTGGCAGATTTTTACTGATCGGATTATTGAACTGTTAAATCAGCGGGAGAAACCCATTGTGTTTTTGCTGTGGGGTGCCAATGCCAAAAGCAAAACTGCTTTGATTACTGCACCTCAGCACAAAATACTCAGCTGCGCTCATCCAAGCCCCTTTTCTGCAAGAAACGGATTTTTTGGATGCCGGCATTTTTCAAAAGCCAACGCATTTTTGGCAGAACACGGCATGACTCCCATTGACTGGAGCATTCCAGAATAATGTGATAACTTAAAAATAAAGCAAAGGTTCCGGCTCCTATAACAGGAGCCGGAACCTTTGCTTTGTGAATATGGAGATTCATGAAAAACAGTATTACACGATGTTAACTGTATCCTTTCGGCATAGAAAAAAGCAGAATATTCTTTTCTCTATATACTATAAGTATAGCAAAGGACATAACAGATAGCAATAGATAAAATGCCTTATTTATGACGGGAATTATTGTTAGTTATCACGATAGTGAGAAAAAACTCTTGTTCTTTTTCCTAAACTTTTAAAAATCTTTTTAAGGAAAAAGCACAAAGACAAACGGGGTTATTCTCCCCATTGCTGAACATGCCGAAGAATTCGAATAAAGGTGGGAACCAAAAACAGGTCTGCCATAATCCATGCAAATGGGTTTGCAAAACAAGCTGCCACAAATCCAAATGTCGGTACCAGCCAAAGACCGAAAATGCCTCGAGCCACCATTTCAAACACACCGGCAAACAGCGCTACTTTGCTGTATCCCATTCCCTGAATCATCAGGCGGAAAATGTTGACGCCGGCCAAAGGAATATAAAAGAAGGCACTGGTAAGCAGGAACTGATAAGCGTGTTCAATAATTTCAATTTCAGACTGTTCCACAAACAGGGTGGTCATGGGCTTTCCAAAGAAAAAGATAATGATTAAAGAAAAAATAGAATAAATACTTCCGATAATCATGCCAGACCGGAGTCCCGGCAAGATTCGATCCACCTTTCTGGCGCCGATATTCTGACCGCCGTAGGTTGACATGGAAACAGACAGTGCATCAAAAGCACAGGTGCAAAGCATATTGAGCTTTCCTGCAGCAGTAACAGCTGCTACAATGGTGGAGCCCAGTGCATTGACAGAGGTCTGAAGCAGAATGCTGCCGATTGCAGTAATGGAAAACTGCAGCCCCATGGGAAGTCCGTCTCCGCAGAGTTCGGCCAAATAGGGGGTTCTGATTTTTGCGTCATCCCGGGAAATATGTAAAATTTCAAATTTCTTAATAATAAAGATCAGACAGGCGGCTCCAGAAACAAATTGAGAAGCAACTGTAGCAACTGCGGCGCCTGCAACTCCCATAGGAATCCATACCACCAGAGCAAAGTCCAGGAAAATATTAATGATAGACGCCATAATTAAAAATACCACAGGCGTTTTACTGTCCCCTAAAGCACGTAAGAGACTGGCTAAAATATTATAGAAAAAGGTGGCGGGAATTCCAGCAAAGATCACCACAATATAAGCGTAAGCCTCGTCGATAATATCTTCCGGAGTATTCATTGCGATCAGCATAGGGCGGCAAAAAATCACAGTAAGAAGGGTGACTACCGCAGCAAAGCCAATAGAAAGCCAGATGATATTTCCGATAAAGCGGCGCATATCCTCAAAGTCCTTGGCACCGAACCGCTGTGATACCGGAATGGCAAAACCACTGCAAAGTCCCAAACAGAATCCAATGATCAAAAAGTTTAAAGAACCGGTAGATCCCACTGCTGCCAAAGATTCTTTCCCCAAAAAGCGTCCTACAATGATAGTATCCACCATAGAATACAGCTGTTGAAATAAGTTTCCGAACATCAGCGGAACGGCAAAGGATATGATCAGCTTCATAGGAGAGCCAGCAGTCATGTCTTTTGTCATCGATCTCATCCTCCTTACGTAAAGCATATCGGCGGCAGTTTCACATCCGCCTGTGTTTTAAAATCTATTAGTTATCATAGCGAAAAACACAGTGTTACGCAAGGTTTTTTCTATATTTTCCAAAAAAATTTTAAAAAATTATGGATATTAACAGAATTTGCTTTTTTAAAAACCAAAAATATGACGCAGAACCCTTCCGGTAAACTTTATGATTAGAATTAAGATGTCAGTTGTGACCGCTGTAGTATACTAAAAAAGCGCCGCAAAACGAAAGTTTGCGGCGCTGGTTGCCTTATCCAGTTTTCTGGTTATGAGGGGGTAGCCGCGTTTTGCGGCGTAGGGGCGGTAAGCTGCCGCACCCAATGATGCTACGTTCGTGTTATATTAGTTGGGAGATGAAAGTCTATATTCCGCTTTACTAGCAAAGTACGAGCTGAAGGCGCCAGGACTTCACAGCCCTGGACCCAAAGACGCTATGCGCGTACTTTGTTAGCTAAGTGAGAAAAATTTGAAATTTTCGCTTTACTAATAAAGTACGAGCCGCAGGCCATTGTCACCGGACACTGTCCGGGAGTTATGCGGCAAATACACCGGTGCCTTTTAAAGCTTTCCGCATGACAGCAGCCAAAGGAACCGCAATGGCTACGGCAATGATTCCGTTAATGGAGGAAACCAATCCTTTTTCTGCCACAGATACCCAAATGGTGTGAATGTCGTGCCCTTGAATTGACATGCTGATAAAGGTAGTGGAAAGGTACAGAATGATGTACGCAAACTGTCCGCAGATGGCCGCAATGATGTTTACCTTTGTGCTGGTTCCGTTCTTTCCAAAACTGTGAGAAATTTTTCCTGCCAGAAATCCCATGACAAATTTGTTAATCAAGGTGGTAGGCGCAGAGGTAATATAGATCGGGTCTAATAAATCCATAAACATGGAACCAATCCCGGCACTGAGTCCGCCGCTGAGTCCGCCAAACAGCAGCCCGGACAGAATACACATGACGTTGCCCAGGTGAATTCGAGTGGGAACTCCTGCAAAGGCGGGAATAGGAATGGTTAAAAATTTAGATGTTACAAAGACCAATGCTGCCATCAAACCGATGGAAACCAGTCGGGTTACGGAGAATTTGCGATTTTGCATGGTGGAATACCTCCTGAAATGTTTTGTTCTTTGGTTTCATTATAGGGAGTTTTCAGCAGTACCGCAAATTGATGAAAAATTAGGGCCGTCTCCTAAAATATAGGAAAACAGCCCAAAAAATTCATAAAAAACAGAAATGGAATAAGAGAAAAAGCATGATAAAATTGATGATAAAAATTGCGTCAGTAAAAGCATGTGAGAAATCAACTAGTTTTTGCTGGTTTATTGTGGTTTGAATTTGTGTATTTTGTAAAAATCAGATTAACTTTGACCAGGTGGAAAATACCCGGTATACGTTTTCTGGATTAGCGCCAGGGCCAAATTCACACTGGGCAATACATCCGCCGTCCTGCCACAAAGTATCATATACTTTGTGAACGGCCTGATCAATGTCTTCCAAACTGCCGTAGGGCAGCAGGTGCTGACGGTCAATTTCTCCCCAGAAGGTGAGTTTTCCCCGGAAATCTTTTAGATTTTCTACACCCATGCAGAAGATTTGACAGTTTAAGGCGTCCAGTCCCAGTTCAATCAGATGAGGAATAATGCGAAGAATGTGACCGTCAGAATGCATGAACATTTTTTTGCCGTGACTGTGGGCAATCTGAATATAATCCCGATACATAGGCTTAAAAATTTCTTCCCAAATTTGAGGAGAGATCAAAAGATCCTGCTGAGATCCCCAGTCGTCCATCATGTTTAAGGCGTCTACATCGGTTTTGCCCCATTTTTCCAACAGGCGGCAGTAGTAATCGTGCATTTTTTTAATAAATTCCAGCATTTGTTTTGGCGGATCCATCAGATCCATATACAGGTTGACGGTTCCACGCATAAACTGCAGCTGTTCAAACGGCCGTGGGCAGCATCCGCTCAGCAGAAATTTTTCCTGTTTTTCTTCACAGGAACGGTTGACTTGATCCAGATCAAAGGTAATCAGTTCTTCTGGAATATGCACCTGGAAAGAATCGCTCCAGTCATCTTGCTGAACCAGCGGTTGTTTTACCTCACCGATGACACCGGGATGAATATTGGTAAATACACAGCCCCACTCGTCGGTGTATTCCCCGATAGCATAGGCGTCGCCAGAGGTTTTAGGCTGTTCTTTTAAAATCACCTGGGGGGAATCCATATCCCAGATAAAATCTTTTTTTAATTGTTCCAGCATGTCGCCGCAGTTGGTTTCTGCCCAAGGCAGTGTCCAAAGCTGACGGGGAACCCGTCCGGATGTGTTGCGAAATTCCAGTGTACGAAGCACTAATTCTTTGGAAGTCATACAGCATTCTCCTTTGAAAAATTATGTTAGATACAGTATAATGGAAAAAAAGAAGCTGTGCATTCAAAACCGGCTGTCGTACAAAATTGTAGGCGGTGTGATGGAAGGAGAGAAAAACGTGGACTGGATGGATGATTTTTGCTGGGAACCTCACCGAAAAATATTGACCCCCAAAGAATCCGGAATCCCGGAACTTCGCTGTTTTGGACTTCACACAGAAAATCACGCCGGACAGCCTTTGTACCCTCACTATCATGAAGGGTGTATTGAACTGGTATTTATGCTCAAGGGATTTCAACTTTATGAGGTAAAGGGGGATACCTATAATTTATCCGGTCATGATGTTTTTGTCACCTATCCGGGAGAACTCCACAGTTCTGCCAGCCATCCTCAAAGCAGGTCCAGTTTTCTTTGGATGCAGCTGGATTTATCCGGAGACGGCACGTTTCTGGGATTGGATGAGTTATCCGGAAAATTTTTAAAATCCCAGCTGATTTCCCTGCCCCGAGTGTTTGGCAGTGATTCTAAACTGGAAGAAGGTCTGACCGAAACATTTTTTTACCTTTATTCTAAAGATCCTCTGCAAAGAATGATGGGACAGCAAGGACTTATTTATTATCTGCTTCGCACCATTTCTTTGTCTCAAAAGCTGTCACTGCGGCGAACCGAGTGTATCGAACAAGCCATTGGATATTTATATGACCATTTGTATGAACCCATTTTACTGGATGATGTGGCAAAACACTGCGCCCTTTCATTGTCCCAGTTTAAAAAGCGGTTTCAGCAGGAGACGGGTTCCACACCCCGCAGTTTTATCAATTCCCTGAAAATCGAGGAGGCAAAGCATCTGCTTTGTCAGGGAGAATCGATTACCCATGTGGCTTTGAACCTGGGGTTTAACACGCCCAATTATTTTTCTTCTATTTTTAAGCGCTACACCGGAATGACACCGAGTGAGTATCTCCATAGACAGAAGGAAAAACATCATTCTTGATCGAAAACGGCATACTGCAAAATGATTTGCAGTATGCCGTTCTCAGTTTGTATCAAATATTTCTGAAAGAGGAAGCTGCAGAGAGAAAATTTTATCTGCAATCATGGCGATAGAGCCGATCAAAGGAGCATTTCCTCCAAACTGGGCGTGTATCACGGTGATGTCATGATACTTTCCGGATAGTACGGATTTGGTGATTTTTCTTTGTAAAATCTGCTCGATGATGTTTCCCTTGGTGCGGGAATCGTACCCTACAACCAAATGGGATAAATCCAACAGATTGAGAGTATTTGTCAATGCGTAGGAAATGTAGGAACAAAATTCATCCAATACGGCAATTGCCAAAAAGTCTCCGGCATTTCCTGCATCTACAATATCACACCAGGTAGGATTTTCTAAATATACCAGAGGTGATTTTTTATAGTGGGGGGTCAGCTCTTCTGCTAATTCTCGGATTCGCTTCTGCATATTTTCCAGATTGGCGTATAATTCCAGACAGCCGGTGTTCCCGCAGACACATTTTGGACCGGCAAAATTAATGGAAGTATGTCCAATTTCACCGCTTTGACCAGAATCCCCGTTATACAATTTGTTTTCCAGGATAAACCCAGCACCGATTCCGTTCATAATATGCAGATAAGTGAAGTTAGTAATTTCTTGTCCGGCCCCGTATAATTTTTCTGCCAGTGCTCCGGCGTTGACATCGTTGACCAAATAAACAGGAAGCTGAGTGCGCTGGTGAATTTGAGATACAATAGGAAGATTTTCGATGTTATAAAAGTGAGGGGGATTTAAAATCATTCCGCTGGTAGTGTTGATCGGTCCTAAAGAAGAAATGCCGATAGCGGCAATCTTTCGGGTAGTTCTTTGTTTCAAAGTAAAAAATCCATCTGCCAGAAGTTGGACTAGAGCATCTCCGTCAGCCAAGGAAGAATAACTGAAATTAATCTGTTCAAACACCGTACCATCAAAGTCTGCCAAAATTACTTGAGCAACTCCTCTCCTAATCAACATACCGCAGATGCAGGGAGAAGTCTTGGCAATGGTAAGCATCACTGGTTTTCTTCCGTAATTGGAAGTGGAGGAAGTGGCCTTTTGCGTTTCTTCGATAAACCCTTTTTCCAATAGTTCGGCGACAATGTTTCCTACAGTCATTTTAGAAAGCCCGGTGGCTTTTGCTAACTTTACCCGAGAAATACTGTGATGGGTGGAAATTAATTTTAAAACCAACATGCGGTTTTTCATCTTCACATCCTGAATGTTGGAACCGGATTGTTTTATCATAACAGAAATCCTTTCTATGGCGGTTTAAGTAATATCGTTATATTCTTGAAATCACATCTTTATTTGAATTATACCATAAATATTTTTCCTAGCAATATGAAAACTTAGTTT
>JBMNPJ010000017.1:0-31078 GCA_050943535.1 Massiliimalia sp. | reverse complement strand
AGATACTAGAAAGTTTCTTCTAAAAAGTTCATACAGACGGTGTAGATAGCGGTGAGGATCCACCTGTTCCCATATCGAACACAGAAGTTAAGCTCACTTGCGCCGAAAATACTTGCCTGGACACGGGCCGGGAACATAGGTATGCGCCGTCACAAAGAAAGCAGATGAAATTTTTCATCTGCTTTTTATTTTTTGTTTTGAAAGATTTTCTCTTCAAGAATTTCCACAGGTATGACAAAGAAATGTTGAAAAATTGGCAACTATATTCAATGTTTCTGTGATATAATAGCTACCAAGATGGGCGTGCGCCCACACGTTTTACAATAGAGCAAAAAAGAACCATTTCATCTTGAAGGAGGAAAGAATATGTCATTTACTGTAGAAGGCAATCGGTTAGTGTTTGCATACGACAATGAACAGCTGTGGATTGAGCCGTGGGGAACAGATGCGCTGCGGGTAAGAGCTACAAAACAGGCTGAAATGCCAAAAGAAGACTGGGCACTGGAACAGCCGGTTTTTCATGAGGGAAAAATTAAAGTAAATGCAGACGGAGCACAGGTGGAAAACGGAAAAATTCGGGCATGGATCACTTCAAAGGGGAAACTCTCCTTTTTCCGTACCACGGATGGAAAACTATTGCTGGAAGAATTCGTCCGCAACCGCAGAGACTTACAGGATTCAAAATGCAGCGCACTGGAAATAGAAGCCAGAGAAATGAAACCCATTTTAGGGGGAGACTATGCGCTGACCATGCGCTTTGAATCAGATCCCAATGAAAAGCTATATGGCATGGGGCAGTATCAGCAGCCTTATCTGAATATTAAAGGCGCCGATTTGGAACTGGCTCACCGAAATTCTCAGGCAAGTGTACCGTTTTTGCTCAGTTCTCTGGGATACGGATTTTTGTGGAACAATCCTGGAGTAGGACGGGCAGTATTTGGAAAAAATCTCACCAGCTGGCAAGCTTATTCCACCAAAGGGCTGGACTATTGGATTACTGCAGGAGATACACCGGCAGAAATTGAAGAACACTATGCGGCAGTTACCGGAACCGTACCTATGATGCCGGACTATGCGATGGGATTCTGGCAGTGTAAGCTGCGCTATCAGACTCAGGAGGAGCTGCTGGAAGTAGCCAGAGAATATAAACGGAGAAACCTGCCGATTTCTGTCATTGTCATTGACTTTTTCCACTGGCCGCTGCAAGGTGAATGGAAATTTGACCCGACTTACTGGCCGGATCCTGATGCCATGATTAAGGAACTGAAGGAAATGGGTATTGAATTGATGGTATCCATTTGGCCAACAGTGGATTACCGCAGCGAAAACTTTGAGGAAATGAAAGAAAAAGGCTATTTAATTCGTACTGACCGAGGTTTCCGTTTGGGAATGGATTTTATGGGCAACACCATTCATTATGATGCGACAAATCCGAAAGCGCGGGAATATGTATGGGGGAAAGCCAAACAGAATTATTATGACAAGGGCATTAAAATATTCTGGTTGGATGAAGCGGAACCAGAATATTCTGTATACGATTTTGACAACTATCGTTATTATCTGGGGCCAAATATGCAGATCGGAAACCTGTATCCAGTGATGTACGCCAAAACTTTCTTTGATGGAATGCAAAAGGAAGGACAGGAAAATATTATCAATCTGCTTCGATGCGCATGGGCAGGTTCCCAGAAATATGGTGCTCTGGTTTGGAGCGGAGATATTCATTCCAGCTTTGAAAGCATGCGGAATCAGTTTGCCGCAGGGCTGAATATGGGCATTGCGGGAATTCCGTGGTGGACCACCGATATTGGCGGATTCCACGGAGGTTGTCCGGATGATCCAAAATTCCAGGAACTGCTGGTTCGCTGGTTTGAGTATGGGGCATTCTGTCCGGTTATGCGTCTCCACGGAGACCGGGAACCAAAACAGCCTCAGTATGGAACCACAGGCGGAGCCTGCTGTCTGTCCGGTGCCAATAACGAAGTGTGGTCCTTTGGGGAAACCGCTTATGAAATCTGCAAAAAATATCTGAATTTGCGGGAACGGATGAAACCTTATATCACCCAGTGCATGAAAGAAGCTCATGAAAAGGGAACACCGGTAATTCGTCCGCTGTTCTATCAGGTTCCGGAAGATGCCAAAGCCTGGGAAGTTGAAGATGAATACTTCTTTGGTCCAGACGTTTTGGTAGCGCCGATTTTGTATCCAGGACAGGTAAAGCGGGAAGTGTATTTGCCAGCAGGTAATGTTTGGGTGAATGGATGGACCGGAGAAGAATTTGCCGGTGGGCAGACCATAACCGTAGATGCACCGCTGGATCAAATTCCAGTATTTACCCGGCAGGGCGTGTCACTGCCTTTGGGAGAAAACTGAATGGCAAAAGTAAATACGGAAGCTCTGCAGGAGGAAATTCCCCTTTCTGGAGGAAGAACCACCCTGGGGGTGGTACAGAAAGGGGAGACAGTACACCGTCCCCAATGCAAAAATAGCGGCATGGTGCATCAGGTACTGGAATTTTTAAAGGAACAAAACATCGATTTTGTTCCCCAGTTTTTGGGAATCGATGAACAGAATCGAGAAGTTATTACCCTTTTGCCGGGATCCTGTCCGGACAATATTGGGTTTTATTCCCATGAACAGATTGCCGTGGCAGTGGATCGGATCCGCACATTGCACCAGGTACTGAAAGATTTTCCGGGATGTGCTCCGGGGCAGACCGTTTGTCATTATGATCTTTCCCCCTGCAACTTTTTGTTTGTAGGGGAACAGCCAAAGCAGCAGGGAGAGATGAAAATTTCAGGGCTGCCTTTCTATATCATTGACTGGGACGCCTGTAACATCGGAGATCCTTTGGATGATTTGGCTTATGCCGTGTGGCTGTGGTTGGATTTGGGAAACGAAGAATTTTCCGCTTCCATGCAGGCAAACCGCATTCGCATGATGCTGGATCGGTATGGAGTGACGGAACAAGAACGCTGCAGTTTTCTGATCCGCATTGACGCACAGATGAAGCGGGTTGGAAACAGTGTTTTTCTCCGGGAAGAACAGACCATAGCCTGCCGCAATTGGGTGAATCATTGCCGTGGGTGGCTTCAGACCCATGAAAAAGAGCTGAGCTTTTAAAAAGCAAAATGAAAAATAATTTTTGTGCGGTCAAGCAAGTAGAAATATGATATGTTTGCCGTCAGGGTAACTGAAAACCGGCGGCAAGTTGCCGCATCCACTGACGCTACGCTCGTATTTTGTCAGCTAGGTGATAAAAACAAGCGATTTTCACTTTACTGACAGAGTACAAGCGAAGCCTTTTGGATCCAGGGGTGTGAACCCCTGGTGGTGCAACTTTTTCTTGCAATATACTTTATCGACAAGCTGAGCCGGGTACACCTTTGGTGTACCCGGCTTTTTCATTCTCCGCGAAAATAAATTTTTCGGTAAGCACCAGGGGAAAGCCCAGTTTCTTTTTTAAATAAATAGCTGAAATAAACGTGGTCATAATAGCCGCACCCTGCGGCAATGTTGGAGATTTTTTCCTGACTGGTGGTTAAAAGGTGCTTTGCCAGTTCCATGCGCAGGTGGATGATAAGCCCGTTGGGAGTATGGCCGGTATATTCCCGGAATAACTTATGAAAATGGGCTTTGCTTAGCTGGGTGGTCTCAATCAATTCCCCAATGGAAAGATCTTCGGTAAAGTGTTTCTGAATCCGGTCTACCGCTTGTCGCACCCGATAGTCGGCAGAACTTTTGGGAGGTTCACAGAGCTCATATAGATATTCCAACAATAAAAGCAGGTCAATTTTGTTTTGCAAAATATCCTGATCACTTTGATACAGGTGTCTGCGGTAGATTCGGTAAATTAAAGCGGCGATTCGCTTGTCATTTCTGGCATGAATTTTATCCGGAAGTGCTTCTAAAATAGGGTTTTCATATCGGGGCTGCAAAATGGGCTTTGCAGGGGAAGTGTCCACAGCAAAAGAACCGTCCATGGCAAGACTGAGAAACAGACATTCATAAGGCAAAATACCCCGGACAATCTGTCCCGGTTTTCTAAAATTGATTTCTCCTTGAGCAAAAGGGACCGTAACTCCATCAATGACAATGCCCCCTTCTCCCCGCAGGTAATATTCAATTTCATAATGATACACCATGCGCTGTTCCAGACCATTTTCCCGCTGAAACTCATATCCATTAAAATGGGTACACCGGATTAAAGACGGATTTAGCTGAGATGTGTCCAAATGCATAAAAATTCCCCCGGATTTTTTATCATACTTTTCTTATATTCTTCGCACTTATCTTATACCTGGTATCAGTATAGCACAGTATAATAAAAAACAAAAGATACTCTTTCAAAAAGAGTAAAAATGGGAAAATCCCTGATTTTTTGGGAATGTAAACAGGAAAAACCCTCAATAAAACCTGTGTAAAGAAAATTTTTCGCTGTTTTTTCAAAGAATTCAGGGGACAGTTATAAAATACAATTATAATAGTTTAAGAGGTGCAAGACATGACCGGAAAAGAACGAATGCAGAACATTTTACAGCACAAACCAGTAGATCGCATTGGACTGTATGAACATTTTTGGAATGATACCTATCATGAATGGCAGTCTAAAGGACATCTTCACGGGGAAGATATTAACACCCATTTTGACTTTGACATGATGGAATGCTGGGCGTTTAATCTGACCGCAGATTTGGATTATGAACCGGAAATCGTGGCGGAAACAGAGGAAACAGTGACCATAAAAGATGGAAACGGCGCAATCTTAAGACGGCATAAACTGCATGATACCACTCCGGAACATGTGGATTTTACAGTAAAAGATCGGGAAGGATGGGAGAAAATCAAACCGTTTTTGCTCAAGCCTGACCGCAGAAGAATTAATTTTGAAGCCTATCGCAAAACCAAAGAACTGGCAGCCAAAGAAAACCGGTTTTTTGTTTGGAGCGGCGTAAATGTATTTGAATGCATGCATCCAGTCTGCGGACATGAAAATCTGCTGATTGGTATGGCATTGGATCCGGAATGGGTGATGGATATGGCAGATACCTATTCCAAACTGACCATCGAATTGCAGAAGATTTTGTTTGAAGAAGAAGGTTATCCGGACGGAATCTGGTATTATGAAGATATGGGATTTAAAGAACGCCCGTTTATGTCTCCGGATATGTACTGTGAAATGCTGCAGCCGTATCACAAACGCACCATTGAATATGCTCATTCCCACAACATGCCGGTGATTATGCACTCCTGCGGCTTTGTAGAACCGCTGCTGCCCCATATGATTGAAGCGGGCATTGACTGTCTGCAGGTAATTGAAATCAAAGCCGGTATGGATCTGCTGCGGATTCATAAAAATTATGGGGATAAAATTGCCCTGATGGGCGGAATCGATGTACGGGCACTGTACAGCAATGACAAAGAAACCATTGATAAAGAGCTGGAAGCCAAAATTCCAATGGTAAAACAGGGATTTGGCTATGTGCTCCACAGTGACCACTCTATTCCAAAGACAGTAGATTATGAAACCTATCAGTACTTTATTAAAAAAGGTCTGGAATTGGGAACCTACTGATTGATAAATCGCTTATAGACTTAAGGCACCGCATGACCTAGTTATGCGGTGCTTTTTTGTGTAAAACAACCATGGATCTAAAATTTTACAGGTCTGTTTTTTTAAGAAAATTACTCCAAAATTCTGTTTGGTAAAAACAGCAAAAACAGGGATTTATTTTCTCTGAAATGTAGAATTTGTGTCAGGAAAAAACAAAAAATGTTGTTATCTTGCCATGGGTGTATTAGGATAAAAAGTAAGTGAAATTTTCCCTCGGGAGATACGGGAAAAGGCAAGGGTGTTTTCACCCTATGATCAAAGAAAAGAGGTTGTGGATTCTATGCAGACAGCAGGACGGAAAAAATGGCTCTGCAGAGTACTGGGCAGTATGTGCGCTGTAGCGCTTCTGTTTCAGGGATGTGCTCTGGCTCCGGAAGAAGAGGAACTTTTGGCACCGCCAATTGATGATTCTGGAGAGGTAACCTATACGACGGATACCATTAAACGAGGAGACATTGTCAATAAAGTCAGTGGAAGCGGCACCATTAACAGCCAAACCCAGCACAATTTGTCCTTTACCCATCAGGGGGGATATTTAAAAAATGTGTACGTAAAACTGGGACAGCAGGTGAATGCAGGGGATGTTTTGGCAGAACTGGATACAGATTCCTTAAAAAATGATCTGCGCAAAAAACAGCTGGAAGTAGAAAAACTCCAGATGAATTTACAGCAGCTGCAAAAGAATGATTCTTCCCTGGAACTGGAACGGAAGAACCTAAAGCTCGCTTACCTTCAGTCTCAATATGAGGCAAGCGGCAGCACAGATGCCAATTTAAAATATCAGATTGATGACCTGAAACTGGAAATCAAACAGCTGCAGTCTACAGATAACAGCTATGAAATTCAGCTGGCGCAGAAAGATTTGGAAATTGCACAGATCGACCTGGAAAATTTACAGCTGTCTTTAAGCAAAGGTCAAATTGTGGCGCCTTGTGCAGGAACAGTCACCTATATTGAAGAAATCGCCATTGGGGACTATATTGCTGCCAATAAAGTATTAATCACCTTGGCAGACCCCAGCAATTTGATTTTGGAATACAGCGGCGGATATTCTGATGATCTGCAGCTGGGAATGCCGGCAACCATCACCATAGGCGGAACTGCTTATACTGGTAAAGTGGTTACAACTCCTGCGGATTTTCCTGTAGAACAGCAGGAAACCCACAAGGAAACCGTTTATTTCCAGGTGGACGGACTGCCAGCAGATACCCCAATTGGTCAGGCAGCCCAGTTTGAAGTGGTGCTGGAAGAAAAACAGGATGTTCTTTTGATTCCAAAGAGCGCTGTCATGCAGTATATGGGCAGTTTCTATGCCCGAACTTTGTCAGAGGACGGAATTCGCGCCGAAACCGCCATTGAAGTCGGAGTAGAATCCGGAAATCAGTATGAAGTGGTCAGCGGTCTTAATGAAGGCGATACCATTATTCTAGAGTAAAGGGTGGTCAGACTTGTTAGATTTTTGTATCAAAAAGATGCTGCGAAACAAGTGGATGGTCGCCTGTCTGCTCATTGGGTTTATTATCAGCGTAGCGGTAATCAGCTGTATCCCTGTGTACACCGGCAGTATTCTGCAAAGAATGCTGGTGAAGGATTTGGAAGCCATGCAGCTGGAAACCGAGACCTATCCGGGAAACTATTCGGTTACTCTGGCTCTGCCCCATGAAGAAGGGGATGACCTGGAAAAGAGCCTGAAAACCTATGAAAAACAAAAAGCTCTGCTCATAGACGAAAAAATCGCGGAACAGCTGGATGTCACCTTGGTGGCACAAAGCCGTCAGTATCGTTACCTGGACAGCTATGCCGATCTGGTGGATATTGCCGGCCGGGAAAAACAGCAGAGAATGCCTTTGTATGCCAAAGAAGGGATCGAGGAGCACTGCCAGATTGTATCCGGCGAAATGCCTTCTGACCAGTTGGTAGACGGGGCAATTGAGGTTATGGTAACCGAACAGGGTTATAACTATTATGAACTTCATCTGGGACAGGAAATACAGCTTAACGCCTATGATGAGGGAGTGGAACCCTTAACCCTTCGCGTGGTCGGGGTGTATGAACCCAAGGATAAAAGTGATTTATACTGGTATCATCCCATTCGCACCATCAAAAACAATGTACAGATGAATTATGACCTGTTTGAAGAATTGTTCTGCGAAACAGGGAATTTTGACTACGCTTACTGGTACTACACCTTTGACTATACCAAAGTGAATATGGATAAGGTGGGGAACATCTTAAGCGATTTAAATGGCGTGGAAAAACAGCTGGGGAAAAACGGAACTGTGTCATTCCCAGCGGAAGATGTATTTGGGGAATACCAAATCCGGCAAAGAGATTTGAATACCACCCTTTGGATGCTGATGATTCCTGTGGTGCTCATGTTGGTCTTCTATATTTTCATGGTATCCACTTTGATTATGGAACATGAGAAAAATGATATTACCCTGCTCAAAAGCCGGGGTGCCAATAACTGGCAGGTGCTTTCCATCTCCCTGTTTCAGACGGGGATAATTGCCGCTGTTTCTGTGGTATTGGGAACGTTGTTAGGGTATTGGTCCTGTCAGTTCTTGGGACTGTCCAATGGATTTTTGGAATTTGTCAACCGGAAAAATTTGAATCTGCATTTCTCCTTTAACAGCACCTATGTGCTGTCTGTGGTGTTTATTTTGGCAGTGGGACTTGTGGCGATTTTGATTCCGGCAATCCAGTCTTCCCGCCTTTCCATTGTGGAATATAAGCGGAAAAAGGCAAAGGCAAATCCTTCTCCTTTCTGGAAAAAATTCTTTTTGGATATTATTTTGCTGGCAATCGCCGGTTATGGGGTATATAATTACAAGAGTATCAGCACTGTACTGGCTAACGAAAACAGCAGCATGATGGCCCATGTGGATCCGTCCTTGTTTGTGGTAAACACTTTGATGGTGCTGGGTTGCGGCATGCTGTTTTTGCGGGTATTCCCCTGGATAATCCGTCTGATTTTCCGGGTTGGAAAACGGTACTGGTCACCTGAACTGTATGCCTCCATGCTGTCTGTTTCCCGGTCTCGGGGACGGGAACAGTTTATTATTCTGTTTTTGATTCTCACCATTTCCCTGGCAATGTTCAACGCTACCGCAGCCAGAACCCTGAATACCTTTATGGTGGACAGAACCAATTACGCTGTGGGAACAGACTTGATTTTAAAGCCAGTGCTGCAGGCAACCGATCTGTATTTTGAAGTGATTGAGGATGAGGAAACCGGACAGTTTACCACCCAGCAAATTTCTGCGGCGGATATTAAAAAAGTTCCGGAATATATCCATACCAGAGAATACCGGGATATTCCGTTCCAGCCGTTCCAGGAATTGAAAGGAGTAGAAAGCGCGACCAAGGTATACCGTCAGGAAAAAGCCACCCTGACTTACGGCGGCGATGAAACCTTGGAGCGGGTTCAGGTTATGGGAATTACCCCCAGTGAATTTTCCAAAGTGGCGTGGATGCGAAGCGATTTGCTTCCATACCACATCAATCAGTACTTAAATTTAATGGCACAGGATCCCCGGGCGGTTTTGGTATCTTCTGAACTGAAGGGAAAAGTGAAAGAAGGCGAAACCATCCGAATTGGATGGGAAGGCCAGCCGGATACAATGGAATGTGTGGTATACGGATTTATTGATTACTGGCCATCCTATAACCCCAATGCAATAGATGGGGAAAACAAAGCCTATCAGGGATTGGTTGTTGCCAATTACAGCCTGATTCAGGCGCAGATGCGTCTGGAACCCTATGAAATTTGGATGGATCTGGACGACACCACCAAACACGCAGATATTTATGCGGATATTGAAGAAAAGGGCTTGGCAGTCAGCGAAATTATCGACCGGGATCAGCAGGTCATTCAGGTAAAAAATGACCCAATGCTTCAGGGGATCAACGGAACTTTGACGTTAAGCTTTGTGGTAACTCTGTTTGTCAGCTTTATGGGCTTTTTGATCTTCTGGATTTTAAACATGAAGGAGCGAACCCTCCAGTTTGGCGTGCTTCGGGCTATGGGGCTGTCCAAACAAAAGCTGATTGCTATGCTTGCCTTTGAACAGCTATTGATTACCGGCGGTGCAGTGGCAGCAGGGGTGTTGATTGGATCGGTTGTCAACCAGATTACCGTGCCCCTTTTGGAATATCTGTATCCGAAAGAACAGCAGGTTCCTCCGTTTTACATCTATATGGACGTTTCAGACTATGTGAAGATTTTTGCCGTCATCGGTTTGATGGTGGTAATCGGATTGATTGTTCTGGGACGGATTATCAGCCGCATTAAGATTGACCAGGCGCTGAAACTGGGTGAAGAATAAAAACGGCAAATTTTAAAACATACAAGCAGTACAGCCGGAACCATACCGGCAATGGGAACAGGGCAGACCGGCCAATGTGCGGGCTGTCCTGCTGCGAAAGGAGTTTTCATGGAAGAGAAGAAAAAAGTTGAACCGATTTTGCAGACCCGGGAACTGTGCCGGTTTTACACAGTGGGAGACACCCAGGTAAAAGCAGTAAACCAGATTAGCATCCCCATTTATCCAGGACAGCTGACCGTACTGCGGGGACGATCCGGTTCCGGAAAAACCACCCTGATTAATCTGCTCAGCACCCTGGATACCCCCACCTCCGGCACCATTTTATACGGAGACCAGGATATCACTCAATTTTCCGAAGAACAGAAAAACCAGTTCCGCAGAAAAGATATCGGTATTATTTTCCAAGCGGTGGCCTTGATGAGTCAGATGACTGCTATGGAAAATGTGGAATTTGGGCTTCGTATGGCAGGGGTGCCTTATGGGGAACATCGGGAACTGGCACAGCGGTATTTAAACCTGGTGGGACTGGGCAAACGAATGAAGCATCTGCCGGGCGAACTCTCCGGCGGGGAGCAGCAGCGAATTGCCATTGCCCGCGCACTGGCACACAGCCCCCGGATCATCTTTGCGGATGAACCGACAGCAGAACTGGATACCGCAACTGCGCTGCATATGGTAAAATTATTTAAGGATCTGATTGAAGAACAGCAGATGACCGTTGTCATGACCACCCACGACCCAAACATGATGGAAGTGGCAGACACGGTATACAGTCTGCGGGACGGGGAGGTTGTGGATGACTACTGATACAGTAATGGTATCCTGCGAAAACCTGGTGAAAATCTATAAGACTAAAGAAACCGAAGTATTGGCTTTGCAGGGATTGGATCTCACCGTTAACGCAGGAGAGCTGGTTGGCATTATCGGAAACAGCGGAAGCGGAAAATCCACCCTGCTCAATATGCTTGGGGGATTGGACCGCCCCACCGCAGGGACTTTGTTTGTCAACGGCATCAATATGAATAAAATTAAAGACAAGGACTTGATCCGTTACCGCCGGGATACGGTGGGATTTGTCTGGCAGAACAATGCCCGAAACCTGGTGCCTTATCTGACCGCTACAGAAAATGTAGAGCTGATTATGCGGATTGGGCATGGGCGGTTAAGCGCCGAAGATCATCAGCGCAGCCAGGAACTTTTGCGCATGGTGGGGCTGGAACACCGAAAAGATAATAAACTGCAGGAAATGTCCGGTGGGGAACAGCAGAGGGTGGCCATCGCCATTGCTTTGGCAAACCAGCCTAAAATGATTTTGGCAGACGAACCAACAGGAGCAGTGGACGGAAAAACTTCCGACCAGATTCTGCAAGTGTTCCGGGATATTAACGAAACCCTGGGAACTACCATTATCATTGTAACCCACGATATGTCCCTTTCCCGAAAGGTAAACCGTGTGGTGGCCATTCGGGATGGAAAGACCAGCAGTGAGTTTATCCGGCGGCACAAATATTCCAGTGCCATCAGTGAAATGGGACGTTTCTTGGACGAGGACAGCCACGAAGAATTGGTGGTTATGGACAGGGCAGGACGCATCCAGCTGCCGAAAGAATATCTGGATGCCATGCATGTGACCCATAAGGACAAACTTCGTATGGAATTTAAAGATCAAAAACAAATTGTGATTGAAGCGATTCCTCCAGAAGAATCCCAAGAACAAAATCAGGAAGAAACCCCATAAAAAATCGCTGTATTCTATTCGTCAAAGGAAACAAAGACTGGATAAAACCAGTTTTTGCACCCTGTGAATGGATAGGATACGGCGATTCTTCAGGTGGCACTGAATTTAAAAACACAAGCAAAAACCCAAAAAGGAAAGGAAAAATCCATGAAAAAGAAAATCTCATGTACCATATCTATCTTAGTAGGCAATCTGCTGATCGCTTTTGCCGTAGGAACCCTGCTGTTGGATCACAACATTGTAGTAGGCGGCGTCAGCGGGTTGGGCGTTGTTTTGCAGAATTATTTTCATATCCCCGTAAGCTTTGGTGTTGCTGCGGCAAACGGAATTTTGTTTTTGTCCGGCTGGGCAGTGCTGGGCAGAGGATTTGCTTTGACGACGCTGGGCTCTACCCTGGTATTTCCTATTTTTCTGCGTATCTTTGAGCAGTGCGAAATGCTGCAGGGTTGGATGCCGGATCCATTGGCGGCCTGCGTTATTGCAGGGTGCCTGATTGGTTTGGGAATTGGGATTGTCATCCGAGCGGGAGCTTCCAGCGGCGGAGTGGATATTCTTGCCTTGATTGTCAACAAAAAGTTTCATATTCCGGTGCATATTGTGTTGTATGCCATTGATCTGACTGTTTTGATTCTGCAGATTCCTGCGCGGGATGTAACGCAAATTTTCTATGGGGTAGTGGCATCTGCACTCAGCTCTATTTTGCTGAACAAAACACTGACTGCCGGCGCAAGCCTCAGCCAGATTGTAGTGGTCAGCGACCGGTACGAGGAAATTCGTCAGACAGTGCTGCATCAGCTGGATGCAGGCGTTACCATGTTGTACAGCGAAAAGGGATACACCGAACAGGACTCCCGTATTTTGCTGACCGTAGTACCTTACCGAAAATTACCGGCAGTGCGGGCTTGTATCAGCAGTATTGACCCCACCGCTTTTGTCATTGTTTCCCATGTGGACGAGGTGGGCGGAAAAGGATTTACTCTGGACAGGGTGTAAAAATGCCCACCTTCGGCACGAACTTTGTCAGTAGTGTGGGAATATCAAGTGTTTTCCTCTCAGTTGACAGAACACGAGCGTAGCGTTAGTGCTCCACCGCAGATGGTTGTTCATTTTCTTATGGAAGAAAACGAACCAAAAGACCATTCCTCAAATGCCGGAAGGGCTTGCAGGGGGAGTGGGATCGCCGCAAAGCGCGGCTACCCCCTCTCGATACGGCTTTCGAAAATATGGCATAGAGATATCATGCTGTGCTTTCAATAAATTTCCCCTGTTCCTGTAATACGATATGAAAATTGTATTTCCTAAGTAAAAACAGTTACAGGTTTATTAAGTAACAAAGCTGCCTGAATATGAGCGTAGCGTCAGTGGGGGCGGCACCTTGCCGCTAAATATACTTTATGACCAAAAGAGGGATGCTGCTAAAAGCAGCATCCCTCTTTTTTAACGCACCTTTTTCACATGATCTTTTTTCAAAATTTTCTCTGCCATTTTCTGCTTTTCCTGTTCCCATTTTTGGCTCAGGTTTTCTTCATCGGCGTGGTCCTGATAAAACTGTTCATGTAAAGGATTCAGATATTTTCCGATCAGCATCTGCTGTTTGTAAGAAGGAGCCAGGCTTGCCCAATAGTCATCCTCGTTCATGCCGGTTCCCTCAATATAAGTGAGATAATCAGCATAGTTTTCTGCCTGCTCAATGCCCTCGCGCATCTCCCGAAGATACTGATCCAATTCTTCGTCGGTAACAGTATAGCCTGCTTCCAAAGCGGCCTTTTCAAAGGCTAGGTCTGAAAGCAGAGACCGAACCGCTTCTTCTTCGGGATTTTCCTTCTGGAACAGCGCATATCGCTCTGCTCGCTGCCGGACATCCTTGGTGTAAAGGGTGATGGTGTCACCCTGCATGTAGACTTGGTTGGAGTCGGAATCAGAAAGAAGCCCCTTTGCTTCCGCAGCGCCCAACTGCCGGTACCAGTCTTCCTGAGAGAGAATTTCGTTGGAATTCAGGGCGAATGCTGTGCCGCCTAACAGGACTGCTGCGGCAAGGATGCTCAATAAAATAATCCAGGATTTTTTCTTTATGTTGGCGATTTTCATAGCACTTTCCTCTCTGTGCTTCTTGCTGTAAAAACAGTACTTTTTCTCTTGCGCATTTTTAAAGTTCCTGTCTCATGGAAGACTCTACTTCTTCCAATTTTGCCCGGAGGGATTTTAAGTCCTCGTATGCCTCTGGCTTATGTTCTGGATATCGAAGCAGGGCAGAGGGGTGATAGGTTGCCATCATCCAGAATCCTTTTTCCTCCTGCCAGACACCGTGTTCTTTGGTAATGCGGAATTTTGGGTCAATCAGCGCCTGTGCTGCAACTCTACCCAGGCAGACAATAATTTTTGGCTTAATGAGCCGCACCTGATACCGCAGATAGTGCAGACAGGCTTCCTGCTCTTTGGCACGTGGTTCCCGATTTTGGGGCGGGCGGCATTTTACCACATTGGTCAGATAGATTTTTTCCCGTTTCAGCCCGACCGATGCCAGCATTTTGCTCAAAAGCTGTCCCGATGGGCCCACAAAGGGACGGCCGATGAGATCTTCCTGTTCGCCGGGAGCTTCTCCCACCAGCATAATGATGGCGTGTGGGTCACCTTCGCCTACAATCACCTGTGTTCGGGTTTCCCATAAAGGACACCGGCGGCACTGCAGACAAAATCCGTTGAGTTCTTCCCAGGTATGCATACGATTCACCTCCTGTTAAGGAAACAGGCAAAAGACAGGCAGTAATCATCTCAGTAAACCCGCTGGCAAATTTCATCTCCCTGTGCCCGCAGCTGTGAAAGCACCTGACTGTAGGGCTGTGAAAGCTCCTGCAGCTTTTCTCCATCCAATTCCTCAATTAGATAGTTTCCGTCTTTCCCGCGGAAAGACAGGCTGCTTTCAAATCCTTTGCCCCGATCTGTCCAGCTTAAAATCAGGGAACCCTCTGGCACGGCTAGCTGGCAGGTAAGCTGCTCAGCGTGAAAGTCTAGAGTAAAATCCCAATAGGGGGGCATGGACTGGTTGGGAAGAGTGAATAGGGCATCCGGGCAATCTTCCGGCACCATGGTATAATATCCCAGCTCTTGGCTGTACGAAAATCCTGCCTGTGCTGCTCCCGTTTGGAATCGCTCTTCCAGATGACTTTTCCTGCTGCTCCATACACCGCCATAAATTACCCCTGCAATCAGGACAGCCGCCGCTGCGCTCAGCAGTAGAGCAAGAAGCGGCCTTGTGTATTTTCGAATGAGTTTGCTGAATGCAATGTCCCTGTCCATTGTTTGTACCATGGCGGTGTCCTCCTTGAGCATGGTATCCAGAGAAATCTGAAACCGGTCGCTGATACGAACCAGAGTTTGCAGGTCTGGATAGCTTTTTTCCGTTTCCCAGTGTGAGATCGTCTGCCGGGTTACATGAAAGATTTGGGCAAATTCCTCCTGGGTCATATTGTGGTTTTTTCGGATAGAAGAAATGGTTTCTCCAAGTTTCATGAAACTGCCTCCTTCGGCTTTCATTCTATCCCCGGAAACGGAAACCGTCCAGCAAATCCTCTTTGCACAGGGCAGTATATCCCTGCAAAGAATCTTTGCGGAGCAGTATTTTGGGGAGACTCCGCCTTTTCATCCTCAGTGTATCACAAAAACTGGGGAGTTTCAATCACTGATAGCAAATTAAGAGGAAATATGCTATACTGAATCCAATATGGCAACGTTGGGAGAAAAAGGAGGCAGCTGGTTTGAAACAGTATGGATGGTGTCACCTGCCGATCGGCTGGGTGCGGATTGTGGAGCAGGAAGGATGGATTCTTGAGATTTACACAGTGGATAAAGTAGAAGAAAATATCCAAAATGTAAAATGCACGCCGGCGATTCAGGAAACCATCCGTCAGCTGACAGAGTATTTTGAAGGGAAACGCCAGGAATTTGACCTGCCGCTGGCACCAGCGGGAACTCCGTTTCAGAAAAAGGTGTGGGCGGCGCTTCAAACCATTCCCTACGGGGAGACCCGCACCTATGGGCAGATTGCCTGTCAGATCGGGAATCCCAAAGCCTGCCGGGCAGTGGGAATGGCAAATCACCGCAATCCTCTACTAATTGTGGTACCCTGCCACCGGGTTGTGGGAGCAGACGGAACTTTGACCGGATATGCCGCAGGGCTGGAGCGAAAGCAGATGTTGCTGGAACTGGAATCCAAAGGAAAACAGGAAAATTCCATCCGGTAAAACAACAGATTTTGGTTGCAATTTGCTTTTTGAGGATGATATACTAAAGATAATTGCGGGGGAAAGGAAGAGACAGGTTTGGCTTTAAAAAAGGCACGGCGAAAACGCCGCTTTCGTATGATTTTGGGCATTTTGGCTCTTTTGGTGGTTGTGGCTTTCATTGGGGGATTTTTTCTCAGCAAAACCAGTTTTCCTCAGGGGGCGTTTGATACAGATCAGATCACCGCTTCGTGGGGATATGAAAACGCCACCTCCTGGAAAGAACAGGTAGTGGCAAAGGGGAAAAGCGCCAAAAGTGTGGTGTTTCGGTGCAATTGGCTGGGATTTCGCAAAGCACCGGTACAGGAACAGAATTTGGTATATGACTGCCGCCTGGATTTTCATAACGGAACCGTGGTGTATTTCTCAGAAAATGCCCCATATGGAGTTGTGGAGATTGATCGAGAAACCTATCCTTTGCAGACTTTGCCTTTTGGGCTGCGTCGGCAGGTGATGGGATGGTTTGACAAGGCGCAGAGCAGCCAGCAACAACAGTCGGTCTCTGGAAAGGAATGAAACAGGTTATGACAGAAAAAAACCGTGAAATATTGGAAGAGCGGGGCGAATTTCAGATGCGCCAGCTGGATTTGGGTGATCTGGAGCAGTTTAACGATCTGCTGCGGTATGCCTTTCAGGTGACCAACGACGAGCTGATTAAAAGCGGGTGGACCGAAGACGAAATGATGTACGCCAAAAAGCCAGTGCTGCAGAATGCCTATGTGCTGGGGTGGTTTTATCATGAAAAACTGGCGTCTATGATTGTGGTGTACCCCATGCAGGTAAATGTTCAGGATGAACTGATGGATATGGGCGGTGTTACCGGGGTTGCTACCTATCCGGAATATGTGGGCAGGGGATTGATTGCAGCCCTGATCCGCAGGGTAATTGCCCATATGAAAGAAACCGGACAGGTGCTGTCCTTTTTATATCCCTACTTTATTCCTCTATACCGGAAATTTGGATGGGAAATTGTATCAGACAAAATTACCTTTACGTTAAAGGATTCCCAGCTTCCCAAACCAGTGCCGGTGCCAGGCATGGTTGAGCGGGTAGAGTTGGACTGCGAGGATTTGAAAAATCTTTACAGCTATTCTGCGGCACAGACCCACGGTGCTTTGGTGCGGGGAAACCTGGAATGGGAAGAATATTGGCGCTGGGACAACGAAGATATGATTGCTGCCATTTACTACAATGAAAAGCATAAACCTTTGGGATATGTGGTGTACTATCTGCGCAATGAAGTATTTCATGTCAAAGAAATTGTATCCTTAAACAGCGAAGCCAGACACGGAATTTGGAACTATATCAGTGCCCATAAATCCATGCTCAATACGGTGGTGGGAAATAACTATTCCGGTGAGCCTATGGCGTTTTTGTTTGAGGACAGCGAGATGGTGGAGAAGATCGAACCATATATTATGGCACGGATTGTGGATGTTCAGAGCTTTTTACAGTCCTACCCTTTCCCAATACAACCGGATTATCCCATTCATTTTCGGATTCGGGATGGGTACGCGCCCTGGAATCAGGGGGATTTTGTACTGTATTGGGAAGATGAAGAAACCCGGTGCGAAAAGCTGGAAGAAGCGCCGGATCAAAATTTGGTGGAACTGGATATCCGCAGTATGACCGCCATGATGTTAGGGTATAAGCGCCCTACCTTTTTGTATGACCATGAATATTTAAAGGCGGAATACTATATGGTGCAGATTTTGGAACGGCTGATTCCAGTAGGCAAACCCTGCTTTGCCGATTACTTTTAAAAAGATAAGGATGATGGAATATGAAATTGGATTCGTTTTCCTACGCCTGCGGTGTCATTGACTGCTTTAATGAAATGGTTCACGCAGGACTGAAAAAAATTGCCCTTTCTCATCCCTGTTCCAGCCGGGATGAGCGAGACGAACTGATTCCCTTCTGCCGGGAAATCTGCCAACAGTATGGCACTCAATATTATGTGGAAGATCAGCCGCTGATTACCGACCTGTTTCCGGTTTCCATGAATCAGGGAAAATACAATATTATTTTTTACCGGGAAGAACAGTGGTTAAAACAATATCTGGCGCTGAAAGAAGAAAAACAGCGGCTTTGCAGACAGGGAAAATACCGAGGAGAAGACAGGCTTGCCATTGCTTTGGGGTTTGGGGAGCTTCTTTCTTATCCCAAAGAAGACTGTCTGCGGCTGATTTCCCAAAACGAGAAAAAAGAGCCAGAGCAGCCGTCTGACAGAAAGGGCGTAGAAGTATGAAAGAGATGGGACAGGAAAAGTCTGGCCAGCAATATCTTTTGCTGGCGATTGTCACCCTGTTTTGGTTTGCACAGTATGTATATATTCCTTTTCAGACCCCATACTTAACAGGAATTCAGGTTTCTGCGTCCATGATTGGTTCCATTATTGGTGCCTATGGAGTTACCCAGATGTTGGTGCGGTTCCCTGTGGGGATTATGGCGGATCGGAAAGGGAAGCACAAAGGCTTTATCTTTTTAGGGGCGTTTCTGGCTGCGTGTGCTTCTGCCATTCGGATTGGGGTGCCTACAGGAGGCGGATTTTTTGCCGCCAACCTTTTGTCCGGATGCGGTTCTTCGATGTGGATTTCCTATATGGTTATGTATACGGGCATGTTCAGCGCTGAGGAACAGCAGAAGGCCACCAGCCGGATGATTCTGTTTAACAATCTGGGGATTTTTCTGGCGTTTGGCAGCGGAACCCTTTGCTATGATCATTTCGGCATGAATTTTTTATGTTTACTCAGCATGGCTGCAGGGGCCGCAGGAGCAATCTTGGCACTGTTTTTAAAAGAAAAAACCCCTGTACATAGTCCAAACACATCGGTGGGGCAGCTGGTGCGGGTGTGCAAAAACCGCAGACTTTTGCTGTTTGCAGGGCTGGCATTGGTACAGCAGGGAATTCAGATGTCCACCACAATGTCCTTTACGACTCAGATTTTGGAGGACTTGGGAGCAGGTTCCCAGCTGATTGGCTTTTCTTCTGTATTTTATATGCTCAGTTCTGTGTTTTTTGCATGGCTGGCGGCAAGACCGTTTTGTACCAAAAACGGTCCGCGGCTTTGGGTTCCCATTGTGTTTTTGGCCATTGCCCTTTACTGTGTGGTAGTAGGGGAAGTGGGGAATATCTGGGTGATTCTGCTGTTTCAGATTCTTCCGGGAATGTCCAGCGGGATTTTGTTCTCTTATCTGACATCTGAGGCGATGCAGGAAATTCCTGTCCGGCAGAAATCCACTGCCATGGGATTTTTTCAGGCAGTATATGCCATTGGCATGACAGGTTTGCCGCTGTTTACAGGACAGATTACCGACCGGTTATCTGTGATGGCGGCATATCGTGGGCTGGCGCTCATTGCGGTAGCTGCTATGATTGTTTCTCTTGCCTTTTATCGAAGTGAAGAATAACAGAAAAAATAAAGGCGTACCGCATATTTGCGGTACGCCTTTGCCAGGGGTTCACACCCCTGGACCCGAAGAGGCTACGCTCGTATTCTATCAGCTGAGTGATAAAAGTTTGTTATTTTCACTTTTCTAACAGAGTTCGTGCCGAAGACTATTAGCACCGGACATTGTCCGGCGGCTCTTAGCCGGTTCGCCATTTGGGAGCGGACTGGTTATCCGCTCCTTTTTGTGGGCTTATGCAGCCCACACCCGCACCAATGCTTTTGGTGTGCTTTTCATTAAAGTTAGCATTGCTAACTTTAATGAAAAGCACACCAGAGGGGCGATGGAGCACATATAGTTTGGCAATATAAAAAATCTATCGGCGCTCCTGACAAGTTCATAACAAGTATGAACTTGTAAAATAAAAACATAGTCGGCCTGCCCTTGGAGACAGCCGAAGGCTTTCAATAGATAGCTGTAAGCTATCTACACACCCACAAGTGTTGCTTGCACATTTGGCGAAAACAGCTGTTTTCTGGAAAGCGCTGCGGCGCTGACGCTACGCTCGTATTCTGTCAGCTGAGAGGAAATTACTTGATATTTTCACATCACTGACAAAGTACGCGCCGTAGGCGGTTGGCACCGGACACTGTCCGGCGGCGGTCAGCATACAATCAGATACGCGACAGCTGCCAGTACTACTTGGATGATCACAAACCGGGTAACTACCTGGGTATCAGACCAGCCTTTATTTTTGCGCATATGGTCGTGAATCGGGGTTTTGGTGTTCACCAGAACGCTGATTTTCAAAAACCGTTTTAAAAAGATTTTTACTAGCCCGGATCCGCCGTCTACAATCATGACAGCTGCTAAAAGCAGGAAGATAAAGGGATGACCGGATTTTAATGCCATTACAGCCAGGAAAAATCCCAGTGCCCGGGAACCGGCATCACCCATCAGCATGCTGCTTGGGGAACAGTTAAAGTAAAGATATGCCAATAATACAGCAGCCAGGAAGAGAGCAGCAACGGTGTATTGTTCCAAAACAGAAGAAAAAATCAGTACAAAGGAGAAAAGGGAAACGGTGCATAAGCTGGCGCATAAACCATCTACTCCGTCGGAGCAGTTTGTCACATTGACAGAAGCCCAGAACAGGATAATTCCCAGTACTGCAAATAACCAGGACGGCAGAGTTACTGCAAAAGGTCCAATGAAAATTTCGGTGGAATTAAAGTTTAAAAAGGTAAATACTGCGGCAGCGGAGAGAATAAAGTCGATGAGACCTTTTTTGTATTCGCTCCATGGCTTGTCCGAAGCATCATCCAGATAACCGCTGAGCATCATGCCGATCATCAGCAGAAGATATACAAGATATTCCCAGCTCCAGGGCAGAAATAAAAGACTGCAGATGGTAAATGGGATCATGAATACCAGCCCAACACCTCGGGTTTTCCCTTTGGACAGGGCTCCGTTTACTGCGTATTTCCGCCCCTGATCTTTGGGAAGAAAGGGAAAAGGATGACGCAGCAGAAGAAACGTAAAGCCAAATGTAATCAGTACACCAATCACAGCGACAGCGGTTGGTGATAAAAATTGATAAAAAAAGTGACCCATATTGTTTTTACCTGCAAAAGCAGGTGTTTTCGCTCCTTTTCGTTGAAATAGTACCTTCAGTATAACACAGTCCGGGGGATTTTTCCAGAATAATCCCTTTTAAAGGAAGGAAATTTCTGGGGGATTTTAAAAATTTCCCAGTGTAGGGGCGGGGAAGATATTAATTTTTGGTAAAGTGCCAAAATTTGCCCTTGTGTTTTTCACGAAAATATAGTATAATGAATCAGGTAAACAGCAGAAATCGCTGTTGTTTTGTGTTTGGTATGCAAACAGGTGTGTTGGATTGGTAGGATGGATATGCTGTCTGACATACGGATAACCGGGCCCTGTGCGATGGAAACAGCCTGAACCATGTCAGGCGGGGAACCGAGCAGCATTAAGGGTTGGAGCCATGCGCCGCGGGTTCACCTGGCTGTCCGTATGTCAGAACGCATACAATTCCTGCCATTTTTTCAATCTGAACATTTCAGGAGGTGGGTAAGATGTATCTGGCGCTTTATCGAAAATGGCGGCCGAAAACCTTTGACGATGTCATCAGCCAGGAACCTATTACCACGACCCTGAGAAATCAGGTGAAAAATCAGACTACAGCCCATTCCTATTTGTTCACCGGTTCTCGGGGTACCGGGAAAACTACCTGCGCCAAAATTTTGGCCATGGCGGTGAACTGTCTTCATCCGGTGGACGGCAGTCCCTGTATGGAGTGCGAGATTTGTCGGGGAATTGACGACGGATCTATTTTGGATGTGCTGGAAATTGACGCCGCCAGCAATAACGGGGTAGACGACGTGCGTATGCTTCGGGAAGAGGCAAACTATACGCCGGCACAGTGCCGTTATCGAGTATATATTATTGACGAAACCCATATGCTCAGCGTCAGCGCTTTTAATGCGCTTTTGAAAATTATGGAGGAACCTCCTCCCCATGTGAAGTTTATTTTGGCTACTACCGAGGTGCACAAGGTGCCGGCTACGGTGCTGTCCCGGTGTCAGCGGTTTGACTTTGGGAAAATTCGTACCGAGGATATTGCCAAACGTCTTTTGTATATCAGTGAGCAGGAAAGCTTTACCCTGGAACCGGAAGCGGCCCATTTAATTGCCCGGCTGGCCGACGGAGGAATGCGGGATGCATTGTCCATGCTGGATCAGTGCATTGCTTATTCCCAGCAGGTGGATACTCAGATTGTAGCCCAGGCTACCGGGTTGATCCTGCGGGATTATCTGTTTGAGCTGACTTCCCATATCTGTGCCGGAGAATCTGGTGCGGTGCTGGAGCAGATTGAGAAACTTTATACCGGCTCCAAAGATTTGCAGAAACTGGTAGAAGAACTGATGGAGCATTTCCGCAATTTGATGATTGTCAAAACGGTTGCTGACTGTCAGGAGTTGGTTCACTGCCTGCCGGAAGAGCTGGAACGGCTGAAAGAACAGTCCGGAAAAATTTCCATGGAAATGATTCTGCGCTGTATCCGGGTGCTGCAGGAATGCGGTGACCAGATCAGCCGGGACTATGATAAACGGCTTTCTGTAGAGATGGCGCTGCTGAAACTGTGTTCTCCGGAATTTGATAATTCTTCCGAGGCGCTGCTGGCCAGAATTGAATCTTTGGAACGGCAGCTGAAAAAACTGTCATCCGGACAGGTTTTGGCTGCTGCTCCTGTTTCTTCCCAGCCGGCGGAACGGGCAGAACAACCCAGTGTTCCGGCTGCTGAGCCAAAACCCATACAGACAGCAAAACCGGCGCCGGAAAGAGAAACAAAACCACCGGAAGAAAAAACAAGCCAGTCTTCTGCTTTTGAGCAGACAGGTTCTGCGGGAGCGGGAACCACGCCGCAGATGCTGGGCATCTGGCCGGAGATTTTGGGGGTTTTGCAGGAACAGGATCCAGCTTTGGCTGGGATTTTGGCAGGCTCCATTGCCTATGCTGCTGGGGACAATTTGTTTATTGACAGTCCCAACTCTCTGTTTTCTTCCATGATCAAGCGGGAAAACTTTGTAAAAACTTTGCTGAGTACCCTGGAAGAGCGGACAGGCATCCGCTACCGGCTGCGGATTAAAAAGAACAAACCGGTGCAAAAGCAGGTGTCTCCTTTGGATGAAATCGCTGAGACGGCGCAAACACTGGGAATTCCGGTGGAAGAACAGCCGTAATACTGTTTTTTTCGGTTTTGACGGATACTGCCGCCAAAACTGATGATAATAAATTAATGAAAATGAATTAAAGGTAGGGAAATCGATATGAGAGCAAGAGTTCCACAAATGGGAAACCAGAATATGCAGGCTATGATCAAGCAGGCACAGAAAATGCAGGAAGATATGGCTGCAAAACAGACCGAACTGGAAGCAACTGAATTTACTGCAGCTGCTGGCGGCGGAGCAGTATCTGTAACCATGACCGGTGACAAACAGATTAAAGCTCTGGAAATCAAACCAGAAGTAGTAGATCCAGAAGATATCGACATGCTGCAGGATCTGGTAATCAGCGCAGTCAATGAATGTATCCGCAATGTAGAAGAAAAAACCAGCGCGGAAATGGAAAAAATCACCGGCGGCTTCAACGTTCCGGGAATGTTCTAAGAAAATCCGGCGTCAGGGCGGAAACTGTGCCAAGCATAGTTCCGCCTGTTTTTTATGGAATCGGGGGATTGTGATTTATGGGATATAATGCACTGCCGCTGACCCGGCTGATTGAGCAGTTTGCCTCTTTGCCGGGGATCGGTATGAAAACAGCGCAGCGGCTGGCGTTTCATGTGCTGACCTTGAGTGAAGCAGAGGCCAAGGCATTCAGCCAGGCGATTTTAGACGCCCATCAGAAAATTAAAAACTGTGAAATCTGCAAAAATTTTACAGATAAGCCGGTGTGTGATATCTGCAACGATTCCACCCGGGATCGGTCTATTGTGTGTGTGGTGGAAGATCCAAAAGATGTGGTGGCATTTGAACGTACCCGGGAATATCATGGACTGTATCATGTGCTGCACGGACTGATTTCTCCCATGGACGGAATCGGCCCAGATCAGCTGTATGTAAAGGAACTGCTCAACCGGGTCAGCCAGGGAGAAATCCAGGAAGTGATTATGGCCACTAACCCTACGGTAGAGGGAGAGGCCACTGCCATGTATCTTTCCAAGTTGCTGAAACCGCTGGGAGTAAAAGTGAGCCGCCTTGCCTTTGGAATTCCGGTGGGTTCCAATTTGGAATATGCAGATGAAGTGACTCTTTACAAAGCACTGGAAAACCGCAGTGCGCTGTAACAAAAAAAGCAAAGAAATTTACAATTTGTGACAGATTTTCTTGACAGACTGTGATATACTATTAAAGTAAATGTTTGCGGACAAGGGGGGAATCAGAGTGGCGCAGCAAAGCATAAAAAATATTGCCATGAATAAAAAGGCTAAGCACGACTATTTTATTGTGGAATCTTTTGAAGCAGGGATTGAGCTGGTTGGAACAGAAGTAAAGTCCATCCGTCAGGGCGGCGTCAATCTGAAAGACAGCTGGTGCAGCATTGACAACGGAGAGCTGTTTGTCAAAGGCATGCATATCAGTCCTTACGAAAAGGGGAATATCTTTAACCGTGATCCCTTTCGGGTGCGCAAACTGTTAATGCATAAAAAGGAAATCATGCGCCTTTTGGGACTGGTAAAACAGGATGGATATACCCTGATTCCCATTTCCATGTATTTGAAAGGCTCCCGTGTGAAACTGCAGGTGGGTCTCTGTAAAGGGAAACAGCTGCATGACAAGCGGGCAGATATTGCAAAACGAGATGCCAAACGGGAAATTGACCGTGCGATGAAACAGCGGATGCGCTGATATTTGGTCAAAGGAATCGAGGGATAGTGATGATACATCAGGTAATTGATCTGAATCTGGACTATAAAGCAATGAATGCAGACAACGGTGGATATAAGCCAAAGCTTTATACCTATGTTTTGGATAACTTTCCGGAAATTAATGCTGATCGAGTTCGTCCGGCGGTGGTGATCTGCCCCGGAGGAGGCTATGAGTTTACCTCTGACCGAGAAGCAGAAGCAGTGGCTATTCAGCTGAATGCCCGGGGTTACCAGGCGTTTATCCTTCGGTACAGCGTGGCACCTGCCCGGTTTCCGGCAGCGCTTTTGGAGCTGGCATACTGTGTGTCCTTAGTAAAAGCACATGCCAAGGAGTGGCATGTGGATCCTGACCGGGTGTTTATTTCCGGATTTTCTGCAGGCGGACACTTAGCGTGTACGCTGGGATGTTTTTGGAATCAGGAGCGGGTGTGGAAGCCGCTAGGTCTTTCTCCTGAGCAGGTTCGTCCTGCTGGCATGATTTTGAATTATCCGGTGATTACTTCCAATGAATTTGCCCACAGAGGTTCTTTCCGGGCACTGTTGGGAGATCAGGAAGAGAAGCTGGCAGATTCTTTGTCCATGGAAAAGCAGGTGAGCGGGGATACCGTTCCGGTATTTTTGTGGCACACCTATACTGATGACGCTGTGCCGGTAGAAAACAGCCTGATGTTTGCCATGGCTTTAAGAGAACACCACATTCCTTTGGAAATGCATATTTATCCTTATGGACCTCACGGACTGGGGTTAGCCAACAGGGAAACCCATAACCGGGAAGGCGGAAATATTCTGCCGCACTGTCAGGGATGGATTGATCTGGCTGCAAACTGGATCCGGGATTTTGATCAGGTACTTAAAGGATAAGATTTCATTCATGTGATAAAATAAATTCCGGGTATAGGATGTTAGATCCTATCCGGAACATTATGGGGGCGTAAAGGTTTCGACGGGGAACTGGAACTTCTGTAAGCGAGTAGTGTGGGCGAAAACACTTTAAAAGTCGCACTTAAATATAAACGCTAAAAATAATTCCAACAAAGTTGTTGCTATGAACAACTTTACAGGACTTTGCGCAGCATAATTTAATTTTGCTGTCCGCTGCCGGCTGATTACCGCGCTCGGCCGCCAGCGTCAAATTTAGCGGTGAACATTAGCCGGGGGCATCCCGACCCGGTTAAGGACTGACTGGGAGTACCTCTGCAGCTGCTTTGCCGGTTGTGTGACCGCAGAGGGATTTTAAAACAACAGGATACACTCGTAGAAAGCGGAAGGAAAAGTTTTTCGGACAGGAGTTCGACTCTCCTCGCCTCCACCAGAAGAGGAAGCGTCGAACTTTTCTTTTACAGGAATGAGTTCGCGCTTGTGTATAGATTTGGGGATGCCCTTTAGGGCGTCCCCTTTTCGTTTGTATTGATGTGAAACGCCATAATTTGCGTTTTAAGACGTTTTAAGCCCGTTGGGGTACTCGTGTACCCCTCGGGCTTTTTTTGTGCCTTAAAACGCTTCTGAGGCGTTTTGAGGAGGATGTGGGAGCGCAACCTGCATCTCGCTTCGCTCGATGCGCTTTATGGACTGGGTACGTGGGGAAGGTGACGGATTTTAGAGGTCGCATAGTTCTTTGTCTCAAAAGTCTGTCTCAACATTTTTGAGACAGGTAAAACCCGCTTAAACCGGGGCGTCCCGGGCGATTTTCAAAAAGTCGTCTCAACATTGAAAATGAGTTTGAGACAGGTAAAACCCGCTTAAACCGGGGCTTCTATCTTGTTCATCTCACAATCTCAACTTTTCTTAAACCATATATAGGGGGTAAATATATATATATCCCTATACCCTATATATAAAGGGTTCGAAAAAAGTTGAGATTTTGAGACAGTCGCCGGGGAAGCTCGATTCTATGCGAGAAATAGGGTGCACAAACTTGAAATTGAGTTTGAGACAGGATTTTGAGAATCGGGCTGGAGGCCCGATTCTATGCGGGAAAAAGGTGTCTCAAAAAAGTTGAGACAAGGCATTCGATGCATCAATCCGCCCTCCTCCTCCGTACGGCGATTTTTGGGATGAAACATTTTTCTTCGATATTTCCGCTCATTTATGGCGGGAAACAGCGTCGGACAAGCCCCTGACCTGCAATTATATGACGTTTGCTATTGCTTTCCGTCATTTCATGTTGTATAATATCCATATATTCGCGACATGATTGCCGATGGATAGCGGCCGGGATATACCGACGTGAGCCTATCCGAGACCGAGCCTTAGGCTCGGGAGGAAGCCGATGAGGGTCCGCCCTCGAAACTGCATCGGTCTGACGAGCCGATACGGGATGGCAACAGCGTCTACCCGTCCGAATAGGACGGAAATCGCACGAACGTGACGAGCGGCGAATCAGATTTCAGCTTGATTGCTGGATTCTGGTTCGCCGCTTTTTTGCGTTTATAGGCAGGAAAAAGGAGGTTGCTTTATGGCAAATGCAAAACAGAAGAAGGGGTTCACGAAGAAGATTCTCGGCGGGAGCGAGCTGACGATGGAGGAATACGCGGCCTACATCACGGCTCTGAAAGCGAAGCCGTTCCTGACGAGTGCCGAGGCGTCGACCCTGTTCGAAATAGGAATCGGGCGCGTGCGTTCGCTGATGAAGGCCGATGACGCGGACTTCGTAGTGATGACTGACACGATTCGAAGTCGCCGTATTCACCGCGAGACGTTCGAGAAATATCTGGTGTCTCACGGGATTCATTAAGGAGGTGAGGTTATGAGGCAAAAAGAAAACCGCCCCGGCGCTGGCGACGCTTACGGGACGGTACCTAACAACTGTATAAATGATATCACAGATATGTGCGAAAGTCAATCCATAGCGTACGACGACCTGCTTGAGGCCGTGACGCTGGCGTATCTGTCGGATATCGATGCAGATTTGTCGCCTGATTTCTCGACTGTCAAGGTCGAGTTGCTTGAAATAACGAACGATTGCATCGAGAAGTACAACTTGGGGCGTCCGGATGAGAACGTGCCTGCGACCGCTAAGAAGAGCGAGCGTTATCCCGATGCGAAGAAACCGGAGGCGCGCTATCGCCGTCTGACGGCGCTTCACCCTTTGCAGATTGCGATTCTGGTCAGGGAGTTGCACCACGGCGTGGGCATTCTCTGGAACAAGGCCGAGAACGAGGGGAATTTCGATATCGGAATCTACCAGACCGACGGCGAGAACGAGGGATGCTACGACACCCGAGACGAGACTCTGGAGTGTCTGATTCGCTCGTACGACAAGACGATGTCCTTGCGAGGTGTGGACGAGACGGTCGCAATCCTGCGTTCCATCTGCAAGCGGGTCGAGCGCTGTTCCGACCGCGACTTGATTCCGGTGAACAACGGCATCTTCGACTACAAGAACAAGATTCTCTTGGGGTTCGACCCTGAGTACGTGTTCACGAGCAAGTCAAAAGTTGATTATGTCCCGAACGCTGTAAATCCGATTATTCATAACGATGATGACGGTACGGATTGGGATGTGGTCTCGTGGATGGACGAGCTTTCGGACGACCCCGAAATCGTCGACCTGCTCTGGGAGGTCACGGGTGCTGCGATTCGTCCCGGCGTGAGCTGGGAAAAGACGGCGTGGTTCTACTCGACGCTCGGCAACAACGGCAAGGGAACGCTTTGTACCCTGATTCGCAACCTCTGCGGTCGTGGAACTTGGGCCTCGGTGCCCCTGAAGGCGTTCTCCCAGCAGTTCCTGCTGGAACCGTTGACCCGTGTATCTGCGATTATCACCGATGAGAACGACACGGGCACGTTCGTGGACGATGCCGCGGCGCTCAAGTCGGTAATCACGTGCGACCCGTTCCAGATAAATCGCAAGTACAAAGACCCGAGGACGGTTAAATTCCGTGGGTTCATGATTCAGTGCGTGAACGAGCTTCCGAAGCTCAAGGACAAATCTGAGTCGATGTATCGTCGTTTGCTTGTGATTCCGTTCGAGAAGCGTTTCGAGGGGATACAGCGCAAGTACATCAAGGACGACTATCTGTATCGCAAGGAAGTTCTTGAGTACGTGCTCTATCACGTACTGTACGAGACGGACTATTACGAGTTGAGCATCCCGCAGGCATGCAATGACATGCTGGCGGATTTCAAGACGTACAACGACCCGATTCGCCAGTTCTGCGAGGAGATTCTTCCGAATGTGTCGTGGGATTTGCTTCCTTGGGACTTTTTCTACGACCTTTATCGGTCGTGGATGCAGAAGAACCAGCCTTCGGGTCGTCCGACTGGAAAGTACGGATTCAAGAAAGACGTTGAGGCTCTGATGCCGTTATGGCCTGAATGGTCGTGTACGGAGAATCAAGTTCGCTCGCAGGGGCACATGGATTGCGCGGAGCCGCTGATTCTCAAATACGAGCTTCGCAACTGGATGAATCACGACTACCGGGGAAGCGACCCGATGCGTGTATGTCAGCCCGAGGTGAAGGAGCGCTATCGCGGATTGCTTCGCGATAAGACGGCGGCGGTTCCGGCATACATGGTGTCAGGCGGAACGGCGGATAACAGCAAATTAGATTTGGAAAATAAGGAGGACAAAGAATATGAGTAATTTGGGTTCATTTTTGGCGGGAGCGACCGGCGCTATTTATGCAATCGTCATCGCATTGATTGCGGCGGGCATCATCGGGGCGATTTGCTCCATTGTCGGTCTTGTTCGTGGTGTCACGAACAAGCAAACGACAGTCATCGCGGTCGGAGGAATCGGCCTTGGATGTGCCGTTGTGGGCGTTTTCGTCTTGCCCATTGTGCTATGGATTGCGAGTTTCATTTGCGGGACGATGGCGTGTCGGTTGTCAAAGCAGCCTCGCGTAATGTCTTACGAAGAGTTCAAACAGCAGAAGGCGATGATGCAAGACCCTGAGTATGCCGAGTATATGCACATGGTGCATGGCGTTGATTCGACGACCGAGATAGCAGGTGAAGCGAAATTTAATCGGAGCGTTGCGGCGAATCCTGTTCTCGGGATATCCGAAAGGGAGTTTGCGAGACTCAATCTGAAGGCGAAACATGGAAGTCTGACGCCAAGCGAGCAGCAAATGTATAACGATTATATTCAAGCAAACATGGCAAAACACGGTGGCAAGGTGAAGCCGCCTATGTCTGACGGCAAACTGGGAGCAATCGTCATTGGCGTGATTGTCATCGGTTTGTTGCTCTGGTTCGCGTTTGATTTCTCTTTGCAGAACGGTATGTTCGACCATTTGGAAGGTACGCCGGGAATTGAACAAAGCGCTCCGAAGGAGATAATCGAAGATTTGGGTAATGGAACGATTTTGATGTACGGCAATTTGCCGATTTCAGATTGATAAGGAGTGATTGATTATGGCTATCAAGAGATTCGATGACATAGACAAGAAGGCGCGTGAGCTTGAGGCTCAGGCGAAGAAGTTGCGCCGCGAGAAGCAGGCTGCGAAGACTAAGGCGTACGCCGATGCCCTCGTGGCGGTCTTCCCCGAAGTGAAGGAAATGGGTTCCGCCGAGGAGGTGCTCGCGTTCGTCAAGACACTGCACAGGGACGCCGGACATGGAAACGGCGGAAATCCTTCCGATGGTGACCCGAACGCAGTCGTGCGCGAACCTGCGGGCGAGGCCGATTCTTCGGACGGCGACCGCGGTTCTCTCGGCGTCGAGGGATTCAATCCCGAGCGCCGTCCCTTCGATTAAAACGTGCCGGAGGTTCGGACATGGGGAGTCGTCCCCGTGTCCGACATTCGGTCGCGTGGTTCTGTCGGACAGAACGTGTTGAATCAGAAGGGACAAATTCGGGGGTTCGAAGGGGGAGGCGGAGCCGCCCCCTCGCAAGCTGACCATGGCGGGAAAAATGCGATATTCGCATTTTGTACGTACATGGTCAATGCTTGCTCCCTTCCCCGTTTCGCAGATTGCAGCAAAGTGCGACGAGAAATGAGCATCGCATTTGGATTGAGAACAAGGAGGTGTTTTGCATGGCAAAAGAAGTTGAGAAAAGAAGCGGCAAGGCGACCCGCCAGCACTACAAGAAGGACCGTCGCGAGACTGTTATTCAGGTGCGCATGAACGCCGAGGAGCTTGCCCTTTTGGATGGGAAGAGAGGCGGACGCACGCGCTCGAATTATCTGCGTGGCGCGCTGTACGGCTCCGCCGGTTCCCACACGGAGCACGAGGTCGTTGCGGACACTCCGCAGCTCGACCGGATGCTGATGGAATTGAACCGAATCGGCGTGAACATCAACCAGATTGCACGGGCCTTCAACGCCCGCGTGA
>JBMNPJ010000016.1:0-39297 GCA_050943535.1 Massiliimalia sp. | reverse complement strand
AATATTAAAGTTCTTTATAATATAAAAATGATTATACCAAAGGAAAACTAACAAAAGTATTATAGATTTTCAATTAATCTATTGTTGATTTCAATGACATTAACATCTGAAAAATCGTATTGGAAGATGGAAGCAATAATAATCTGATTATCAGAAAAATCTCTTTTAAGAATATTGATCATAAGTTGGATATTTGCTTGATCAACTTCTTTTCCACTTGGTAAATCTAAAATAATAGGTAACTTCATATTTAATGCTTTTTGAATTTCTAAAACGTATGCTAATCGGAATGCAAATACTGTTTTATGTGGAACTGCACCAGAAAGTTCCTTTAAGTTTGAAGTAAATAAATATGAAGAGGCTAACGTTTCACTATTACCAACACCTAATTCGGTTGCATATTTTACCATATTGTTATAAAGAGATTTTATAATTACACTATTTGATTTTGTCTTGTAAGATATTTCTTGCCTGATATTTTTAAGTGCTTTTTCTAATCTTTTTATCTCCTTTTCGATAGCTACTGCATTTATCGGAACGGCAGATATTTTTCTGTCAAAAATCTCAATCATATTTTCAGATTGAAAAAATTTTAATTGTTCTGATTCTCTATTTTGCTCTTTTTGCAACTGCGCTAGTCTATGCATTACAGATCGTAAATCATAGGAGATCATTTTCCTTTTTACTACTAAAAAATCTATTGTATCAGTAAGTCCTACAATATTGTTTTCCGTTACTGGAATTTGTATACCATTAGGTCCTTGTACAATTAACTTCATTTCCGCTACAAAACGACAAAACCTTTTATTATCAGTCAATGTTTTATCGATTCTTTTTAGTTCACTTTGTAATGCTTTCTGTTGTATCAATAATTGATTAATAGCGGCATCTGATTCAACCGAATAATCATCAGCAATAAGTGTTCCGCTTTCTTTGATTACACTTTCACGATACTTAGCAACACTAAACATTTGACGATATTTCCCGAGTTCTTTGCTTAGCTGATTTTCTTGGCGGATTAAATCTGTACAATCACAGCCTGAAAGACCTCGTATCAATTCTTCAATATTAAATCGTATACTTCCGATGACAGTACCTCGGTTTAATAAAGTCCATCCTTTTTCTTGATCGGCATAGAAAGCTCCTAAAATATTATTTAAAATGTCTTTATTGTCTGTGCCGAATAAAATTTTATGTAAATCATGTAGTTGGTCAGGAAGTACGTAAGTTATTTTTTCCTTTTTAATAAATGCTTCGATGTAATCATTACTAAAACGAGAAAGAATTACATGACCAAGTGTATCACACCATAACTGGGATACAACTTCACAATGATCAAATCTTATTTTTCGAGTATTTGGAACATTGTATCCTAATGAATATAACATAAAACGAAGCAACGTAGTTTTCCCTTTGCTGTTTTCTTTACTAAATATCAAGTTCACACCTTTAACAAAGGAAAATGTACGCTCATTCAAACCCTCTTTGATTTGAATTGACTGAAAGATCATAAATTCACCGCCTGCTTTATTTTATCAATAAGAATTCTTCGACGAAGAATATTATAGAGAATCGTCTGAGTTAATACTTTTTGAATATCTAAGTCCATACTATCTACCGTTACTTCCGATCTGTATTTTTCCCAAGTATTCTCTATAAAATCCAAGTATTTCTCCTTTGGCTTCTTATCACTGGAAAAGCTTTTAAAGTCAAAAAGTACTTTTGTAAAAAAGTCAATACGTTCACAATAAGAATCTATGATTTCTCTATATAACCGGACTACCTCATCATAAAGTCCTATATCAAGTTCCTCAAGAACAACATTATCACAACGTGTGACATCTGTTTCTATAACTATTATAGGCCAGATAACACTTTTTTACCTAACTTTATATCAGCATCTTTTTTAGATCCATTAGTGAAAATATCATTATGCCACACCTGAAATAGCTGTTTGCCTAAACCCGGTGAAGTATTTATATTCAATTCTCCTATAAAGTCATTAATAACCTGCATAACAACTTTATATCGTTCTGCTTCATCATCAGTTTCAAAAGGAAGCACTTGCACCATAAATTTTTGAACATCCAATGGTTTATTTATATCTTCTAAATATCCTTTCACAATTTTTTGCGCAGAGGGAGGTAAATCTGCAAAGTTTCTGTGAGTCGGTCCCCAAAATGCACTACGGGATTTATTGTCATTAAAAGGATTTGGAGAGTTAGTAATAAGAATAAACTGCTGTATATTTTTCTCTTGACCACCAGAAGACAAAGATTCTAAAGCCTTTTTTAAATTTCCTCTCACATGAGAAAAATCAGAGCTACTATTCACCACAGCTTTAGCCTGAGCTAAAATTTTTCTATCATTTGTAAGGGTAAGTTCGATATCTTCATCATTTCCTTCTAATCTCAACCAACCTAATTCTTTTATGTTTTCTAACATAAGTACAATAGCAGCATTAACTTGAAAATCAAATCCAAATAATACTGCATCCGCTTTTCGACTTTTCATATCCACCTCACCCCATCCTATACCAATCCAAAATAATTATATCACATTGAGAATCCATGATCAATTGTCGGTATAACCGCTTTTAAGTTTGATTTTTAAAAACAAAAATCCGATGAAGATATTTCTTTACGCAGGAATCGGTGATCTTTTTCTATCTAATAATTATTTCTTCGGAATATTACCTACTATAGAAAATCCTCCGAATAAACTGTATTTCTATTTTTCTTCCGATAGGACGGTTTATTGCTCTATAATTCTGCAACTAAAGTAATCGTTCATTTTTTGTCAAATTAGTATTATCTATGTTTATAGCGTACATTTCAAGATTTTCCATATAACATTTGATATAATGACTTGTATAATTTTTTTAATAGGAGTGAAAAAATGGCAAGGAGTAGTTATACCATAGATATTATCAGAGAATGCTGTTCCAAATTTCGCAATGGCGAAGCCGTCTGCGACATTATCAAAGAAACCGGTGTACCAAGAAGCACGATTTATTATTGGATAAAGCAGTACAAAGGACTTGACGATTTAAATGATATTACACTTAAAAAGACGTTAGACAATTTGCAACGAAAATATAAGAAGTCACAACAAATCTGCGAAGTATTAAAATCAGTCAATTGTACCCCTAATTCGCCTCTAAAAACTAAACTTTATGAACTTGAAAAATTATATGGGAAATACAGCGTGCATGTACTTTGTGAGGCTCTTGATGTTAACCGAGGGACATTTTACAATCATGTTTTACGCAATAAAAAGCAAAACAGTTCCTACGTCCAAAGAAGGACAGAACTTTCGGAGGCTATAAGCAAAATATATGAAGAAAGCCATGGACTTTTTGGTTCGGATAAAATTTTGTCAGTCTTACATTCTCAGGGTTATCACACAAGCAAAAAAATGGTACGTGGACTCATGAAAGAAATGGGACTGAAAAGTTTGCGCTCAAGAGCAAAGAAAGATTACCAAAATTGGATAAAGTTACACGAACATACTAATATTTTAAAACAAAACTTTGAAGCGGAAGCGCCTAATCTTATTTGGGTGAGCGATTGTACGCAATTTGTGTTCTCTCATAAAACATATTACCTTTGTGCCATTCTGGATCTATTTTCGAGAAAGGTTATCGCATACAAAATATCATCAAATGCAAGTACACAGCTCGTAACCGCAACTTTCAAACAAGCATTTAAAGATCGTAAGCCAGGAAATCAACTTATTTTTCATTCCGACAGAGGATGTCAATACAACTCATATTCTTTTCGCAAATTGTTAATGGATAACCACGTGACCCAATCTTTCTCTGGACCCAGAAATCCATATGATAATGGGGTAATGGAAGTATTCTTTGCTTCGCTGAAGCAAGAAGAAATTTATCGTACTTCCTACCGTTCTTTTGAAGATTGTAAATCGCATATCAAAGAATACATGAACTTCTATAATTCCCAACGGCCCCATCGAGCAGACAATTACAAAACACCTAATGCCGTTGAAGAAAACTATTATAAAAAGCAAATAAACTCTGCACTCTAATGCAGAGTTCAAAAGTCGGATACATTTTTACATTTACATTGCAATTTCAGCATTTTTGTAAAACCGGTGTCCAATTAGCTAAAAGCAGAAAAGGTGTTTATTGATCAAATAAAAATAGGAGTTAACTTTTAGCAGTCCAATCAAACTGTTCAAAAGTTAACTCCTATTCAAATGGTTGCGGGGGCCGGATTTGAACCAACGACCTTCGGGTTATGAGCCCGACGAGCTACCGAGCTGCTCCACCCCGCGATATTCTATAGAAGCATTTCTGCTTTTTTCTCACTCAGGTCTCTCGCTGAGTGCTTATATATAATAGCATGAATATTTGAGAAATGCAATACCTTTTTTCAAAAAAGTTTCCATTTCTCAAATATTCCGCCTAATCCACAAAAACAATCAACAAATATTATTATTTGTTGTCGATTTCTTCATCATCTTCATTTGGATCTGTTTCAATTCCTGCTTCTGAAACATCTTCCCCTAAATCCTGATCCAACATAGAGGTATCTTCATCAAAATACAGAGAATTGTCAAAATCCAATTCTTCTTTCAACCGTTTGCTTTTGTTTCTGAAATAGGCTGTAATCGCTACAATTGCTCCTACAGCAGTCGTTAAACCTGCCGCAATTTTGAGCCATGTATGTTTCTTTTCCATAGATGATCCGCCTCTCCATCCATTTAGATTTTACCCTTATTATATACCTCAATTATGAAATTAACAAGGCTTTATTTTGAAATATTTTTTCAGAAATTCTATTGACAAACTGTAACAAATTTCTGTCATAAATTTCCAGTAATATTCATAATAACTGCGATTGCAGCCAAAGGCGCTGTCTCACACCGCAAAATCAGTTTTCCCAAAGTAGCAGTCTTAATTCCCGCTTGTTCTGCATCCAATACTTCTTCCGCTTCAAAACCGCCCTCTGAACCAATAAAAATCCCAATTTCTTTTGCTTTTTCATCGACAATCTGATTTAATCTGGCTCCGCCTTTTTCATAGCAGAGCAACGCCGTTTCCAGCCCTGCTGCTTCATTGACTGCCTCTTTCCAAGAAAGCAGCGAACAAACCGGCACCAGTTTTCCCCGTCCGCATTGTTTTGCCGCTTCATCAGCAATCTTCTGCCACCGCTGGCGTTTTTTCTCCATGGACTTCTCATCCGGCCGGGAAACACATCGATGGGTCAAAACCGGAACAATTCGGCATACTCCCAATTCTACCGCTTTCTGGACAATCAAATCCATTTTATCCCCTTTTGGCAAAGCCTGATACAAAGTAACTGCTGTTTTTGGTTCTGTATCATTGGGAGCGGAAGATAAAATTTTTAATATAACCTCCTGTCCGGTTACATATTCCACTTCACATTCATAATCCATGCCTTTGGATGAGGAAACCGTTACCGGATCTCCTGGCTTAATTCTCAAAACTTTCCCCGCATGACGGGCATCTTCTCCTGTTAAAATAATCTGTTCTTCAGAAACAGGATCGCAAAAAAATTTCGGCATTTTCTAGTTCCTTTCCTTCTGTTTTCTGCTTTGCTTTTTCTGTAAATACTCTGCTTTTCGCTGTAGAGACACTTTTCGGGATTCTCGAATTTTCTGGATTGCTTTATCATATCCTTCCCCGGAAAGACGTTCCAGGCAGGGATCACTTTGTTCCGGAAAATCAATACAGCACTCTGCCATCAGCCATGCCTTTCCCATCATGGAGTAATATCCAGCTGGATAAATGGACAACCCTATCTTCAGCACCTGCTCCAGCCACGGCTTTTTCCGATAATGGAACAGAAGCATCACCAATAAGAACCGCTGTTCAAACTCTTTTTCTGAAGTTTCATATTGCTGCAGCCACCGAAATCCTTCTTCCGGATAGCGGTCAAACAGTTTCAGCCCCGCACAAACACTGTCACAGACACCCCAATTGTCAATTTTAGGCACAAATTTCTCCAATCGCTTCAATGTCTGATCCCAGTCTTTATTGTATCCAATGGCCAGCCCTGCAATCATGGTTTCCTCATAATACTCATAGGAGCAAATTGATAAAAAACCGTCTAAGTCTCCTTTGGCAATCTCTTTGGCAATGGAACGCATCACAGGCACCCGGATTCCCAAAAGTTTTTCCACTGTGGGAACCAGCCGACTGTGAAAAGCCCGATATTTTTCATCTGCACAGCCATTCAGGTAATCCATAAACTGACCATAGGTTTCCGGATTCCAAGTTGTAACTACTAAATCCATCATGTTATACCTCAAAGGGATATTTCATCCCCCACTGACGGCGAAGTTCATCCGCCTGTCTGAGCACAAACAAGGTGGTTTCATGAGAAATTTCCGGGCATTCCAGCCACCCTTGCTCGATTGCCTGGGCTGCTGCCCGCAGTTCGCACTCAAACCCATTGTCTTCCAACGGACAATGGTAAATTTCCGGTTGTTCTTTTCCTGTAATAAACACCTGTATACTCTCTGCCTTCCAGAAATAATCCAAACGGATATACCCTTTTTCACAGAAAATCAGTGCCTGATTTTTTAAGGGACTTACCATGGAAGAACTCAGTACCGCAAGTGCGCCGCTCTGATACTGGATCACTGCTGTACTTTGAGCATCTACTCCTTCTGGTGTCAGCTGAGCAGCACTGGTCATAGAATGAATTTCTCTGCCCAATACCATCTCTGCAAAATGAAGGCAGTAAACCCCAATATCCAGCAAGGCGCCTCCTGCTAATTCCGGACGATTCATTCGGGGAACCTGACAGCTGTAACCACCAAAATCAGCTTGTACAGACCGGACAGGTCCCAAATTGCCTTCATCCAGTATTTCATACAGCTTTTTCCAAAACGGAAGCAATCTGCTCCAGAATGCTTCCATCACGAAAAGCCCCTTTTGCTTTGCCAGATCAAACAGTTCCCTTGCTTGCGCCTCATTGGGAGTAAACGGTTTTTCGCACAGCACGTGTTTTCCATATTCCAAACACATGCGTACATGTTGGGCATGATGAGAATGAGGCGTCGCCACATACACCAAATCAATATTGTCCTGCATGAGCATTGCTTCATAAGAGCCAAACACATTGGGAATATGATACCGATCTGCAAAATCCTGCGCCTTTTTCTGTTCCCGTGAGGCCACTGCCACCAGCTCAATCTCTCCCGGCATATTTACTGCTGTAGCTGCCATGCGCTGTGCAATATTTCCCGCACCTAAAATTGCTAAACGAAGTTTTCCCATAACCGTCATCCTCTCTGTATCGCCATACTATATGTATGATCATTGTACACGTTTTCTTTTGGTTTGACAAGGCGCCTGCTGTTTATGATTCAAGGAAACATTCTGCAAAAACCATCTTTTGTCAGTAATGCAGATATTCCTCTGCTTGAGAAGCAGAAAAGCTGTCATCAGTGTACTGAAATTCGGCCAGAAAGGTTTCTTGCCCCTGATGAATTGCACCGTAAACGCCGCTGGGTAAAGGCTGTTTCCAGGTAACTTTTTTCTCTGTTCCGGTTCCTATCACAAAAAGCTGATACACAAACTGGATCTCCGGATTAGATTCTGTCTCAGAAGAATCCTGATACAGCTGAAATACAGTATCTGATGTCACCAGTAAACTTGCAGTCTCTCCTTTCGATGCTTTTTGGGAAGCATACCCGCTCCAAAATCCCCATGAATTCCGTGACAAAAGCAATAAAGCTGCAGTATCCCCGTCAATAACCTGGATGACCTGACTAGTATTTCCATTAAAATCCTTATACTCTTTCCACACCTGACAATTTCCAGGTTCAAATCCCATAGATCGGATTTCCCGACTGCGGGATGTTGCCATAAGACCCAAAAAAGAAATTCCTACTGCCAGCACAATCGCCAACAAAGCACCCAGCAGATACTGTTTCCATCGATTTTTTCGTTCCATTTTGTGCCAAAAATTTTGATTTTCACCCAATGCAGCATCTTCACAATCTTCTTTTCCTTTTCCAAAATGGTCTGCTTGTTCCAGCGGCAGGCGGGAAACAAACTCAAAACGGGCAAGGGTATCTGTAATCTGCTCCAAACGATTTTGCTGCTGAGGATGAACCGCTTGAAAAGAAGAAAGTTCCTTTTGAAGCTGTTCTGCTTCGTTCCTCATCTGAGTTAAATGGTTTTCCCATACAGTACTCACCTGTTCCGGGGAATTGATCATTGTTTTAATTTCTTCCAAAGAGAACCTAAATTTTCTCAAAATACAGATTTGCCGCAAACGGCGTTCATCTTCTGCAGTGTATTCCCGATGAATCCGTCCATTTCTGTTTTGCTTCTCCGGGAAAAACAAACCTTTTTCCTCGTACAGCCGAACTGCGCGGGGAGTCAGCCCAGTTTTTTCACAAAGCTCCTTGATTTTCATGGTTAGATCCCCTCCATTTCAAAATTATTGTACACTGTTACCTAGGGTAAGTGTCAAGTTTTTCTTTCATTATCTGACAAAACTGTATAACGGTAACAAACCGTATTCACAATCATGAAAAATTGTAACTATTTTTTTACGGCGGTAACAAGAAGATAACAAATAGATACAATGTTATTCCAGCTGTTGTAAACCGCAAAAAGTCAGAATATAATAAAGGTAGAAATTCGAAAGGGGTGTATGAAGCGTATGAAACTGAAAAAATTTTTGGCATTATTTTTCTCTGTACTTTTAATCTGCTGTTTTGGAGCCTGTTCTAAACAGTCCAATCAGGATGCGCGCCTGCCCCAGTCCAATAAAGTGACAGTTGTCATGGGATACAGCCTGGATCAGCTGGGACTTCGTCTGAGTGACGATTCCAATTTGTCCTGTCAGCAAATGAAATACAACGATCAGGTAGACGTCAACGGCAATTACACCGAAGTATACCAGACTACCGGAAATAAAGGCAGCTTAATGATCCTGCAGGGATTTGACAAACGTGCTTTGGAACAGGGTGAAATTTACTTAAACGGCCGCACTTTTTCACAAAGCGAATTAAGCTCCAGTTTAGTATATGAAACCAGCGATGTAGCAGTATATGATATTTCTTACTACGTTCTGTCCGGAAGTTTGGAAGACCGTTTACAGCAATGCAATGTAACAGATTTGGTTGCCGCAGACAGTGTGCGGAATATTGGAACTAAAATTGAAGTAAAAAATTCTGTTCGTCCAACTCCTCAGAAACCGGAAAAAGCACAGCAAGGTTCTGCAACCATTACCATGTAATAAGCTGACGAAGTGTCAGAGTAAATAGCAATGTATAAAAACTTCCCTTCCAAAAAGAGCGCTGCAAAACGCAAGTTTTGCAGCGCTCTTTCAGTTTGTAGAAAAAGATTCGGTTATTTTACTAACGTTCCCATATTCTTGTCATCTGCAAATCCCTGGAGATTATACAGCACCAGTACATCAGTAAATCCGTTTTCTTCCATATATTCCTTCATTCCCTTTCGGAAATAGCGCAGATCCACCAATGTAATTTCCTCAAAATGGGAAGTCAAAAATGGAGCAAAACAATGGGCATAGGAGTCTTTCACAATCAAAAGCTTTCTGCCGTTATTCACACCGGTATGAATGGTATCTACTGGATTATTTCCTCCCAAAAAATAGGAGTACTTGTCCTTTTTCTCCAAATAACTGTCAACATACAAGCTATTGAACTCTTGGGTTTCTTTTCCGCTGTTAATTTCCAAGGTAACTGACTGGGTTTCTTTAGGAAGATAAACCTGAATGGAATCCGGCTTTGCCCCTAAATCATTAGCTTTGGAGTAGGTGGTTCCATAAAAGGATTCTGTCACCGTTTTGATTTCATAATCCTCTTGGGACAAAGGGGTGATCCCCATAGATTCCGCCCACTGCTGGTACGCTAAAAATGCCCCATAAGTGGTCCAGTGATGGTCTGTATGATAATAAATAGAATCTTCCTTATGTTCTGACAACACAGGAAGCAGATTGACAAAACTTCCTGCTGGCAGGGTATTTTCCATCTGTTCCAACATTTTCTTCTGATCTGCTGACGGGGCAAAAGCAGGCAGTTTGTCCCGCAGTACTTCCCCTGCAGTGGGCACAATCATGGCACTGGCGTGCCCCTGCCCCAGGGTTTGTTCTGCAGAAGTTAAGAACTCATTCAAACGATCTACATTTCGCTGAAACTGCTCCCAGTCCACATCCTCTTCCCGATACACTTCAATTAAGTATCCATCTTCTGCAAAATAAACTCCGCCGGAATCCTTTTTCTGTGTCACACGGTCTGCAGATGTTTTCATGCTTACCCAATAATCCCGTCCAATGAACTGGTCGGTGGTATAGGTTTCAAACTGGCTGGTGTATTTACCGGAAAACAATTTTTCCGCAGAAAATTCCGGCAATGTTTGCAAAGAACGGTTTTCGTTTTCGGAAAAATCTTTTTCCGGCCACAGCCAGTTGGCCACAGAAAGACCGGTTAAAACCGCCAGAAACATGGCAGTTGTCGCCACTGCTTTGGTTTTTGGTTTCATCTATGCACAGCCTCCTTTTCCATTATTTCAAAAATCGTGTTTCCTTTATTTGCCCAGAGCTGTTTCAATAGCATCAATTCCAATCTGGGTCTGTTCTTCATAAAATTCCTTGGTTTTTTCCTCAGAACTGAGCACATCTTCATCCTCTGCATAAGCACCCAGCATCACAAAGAACACATAGTCCCCTTCCCGCAATACCTGGGATGCTTCCTGTTTAGGCAGATTCATGGGATAAGTCATGCCTTCTTCAATCATCTTGGTACGGTAATCGTTCAAAGCCTGTTCTACAGCTTCAGCCTGTCCTTCTTTGGCCTTTACTCCAATCAAGGTATCCACATGGGCACTGATCATCGGGCCTTCTGCAAATACTTCTTCTGCCATATCACTGGTAATTCCAAACTTTTCTTCAATTTCTTCCTGAGTAAATTCCATGGAAGGAAGATAATTTTCTCCATAAGCGTCTTTCACAGCTTGGTGAATAGTATCCAAAGATACATCTGGTGTAGTATTTTTCTCCTGTCCGCAGGAAACAAAAATTCCCACGCACAACACTGTCATCAGTAAAACTGCAATTTTCTTTAATGCTTTCATTTAAAATTCCTTTCTCAATGAATGTCTGATTCGGTATCATCAATCCACTGTTCCAATTTTTCTATGGTAATGACACTTCCGTCGGAAAGCTGATACTGCGCATCCTCTCCCGTTCCGGAGTCATAAACCAAAACATGATTTGGCGTATCCAAAAGGGTCGTTTTCCCCTGACTATCCTGTTCTAAAAAAAGCACCACTGTTTTTTCCATGGGGATCATTTTCTGTGAAGTTGTATTCAGTTCCAGCGTGGAAGAACACTGTCCTTTGTAACATTGGGTCACCAAAAAACCGTCTTCCTCCCGATTGCCAGATACAATTAGATCCGCAGAACATACGACCCCTTCCATCCCTTTCCACGGGACAGAAGATCCTGATGCTGAATCTGACGAAATGGCAGCCACCATTTTCACAGAATACTGTTCCTGGTTTTGGCTCCAAACCACCCACGCAGTACACAACAGTATCGCTGCTGCAACAACTATCACCCACATCCGTTTTTTACCAGACGCAGGGGGATTTTTCGCCAATTCATAAACACCCTTTAAAAATTCCTCTTGGGTCAGCATTCTTCCAAATCCTCCCGAACATACCACATGGTTTTGCTCAAACGGCATTCAACCTGCCTGAGTAAATACCTGACATAACAATCGGGCAAGCGCACGATCCTAGCGATTTCTGCCTCATTCATTTCTTCTAATTCTGACAAATACGCCACAGTACGCAGGCGTTTTGGAAACTGAGAAATGGTTTTGCACAGTCTGGCTTTTTCCCCATCGGGATAAAGCCGCTGTTCCAATCTGCTTTTATCCTGAATTACATGTTCACTGTGGGCTAACTGCAGATGATTTCGATTTCGATGCAGGTATTTTTTTGCCTTTTTCCGGGCAAACTGAAAGAGATAACAGCGCAGGGTACAGTCTACCAGAAAACCGCTTTTCTGCCGGTATAAATCTGCAAATACTTCCTGCGCCAAACGTTCCGCTATGGTGCTGTCCTTTACATACCGCATGATAAAATAAATCAAACGTTCCTGATAACGAAAAACTAACTCCTCAAAGGCTCGTTCTTCTCCGCCCAGAAACCGTTCCAAATATTGACTGTCCAGTGGCAGCATACATTCTCTCCATTTCCCCTATACTTTTTATGATTAGGTTTCCCAAATCAATGGATTCTTATCCTAACATTATGAAATTTTTGTCAGTTTGGCGAAATTTGCCATGATTTTTTTGGTACCTACTTTATCAAATGCAACTTCAACCAAGGTATCATTTCCCATAGGTGTCATGGAAAGAACCATGCCCTTTCCAAAAATTTTATGGCTTACGGTACTTCCTACCTGATAATCAATGGCGGCGGAAGCAGCAGCCTTAGAAGTTCCCACACTGGGCACTTCGCTTTTGTAGGTTTTTGCTGTATGAGCCGGTTTCTGTCCCACAGGCTGAGCTCGGAATGTGGTGACAGTGCGGTCAGTTGTTTCGATAGCATCTGCCGGAAGTTCTTTAAGAAAACGAGATGGCAGATTTCTGCTGGTATTCCCAAACATCATACGCTGGGCAGCACTTGTCAAATACAAGCACTCTTTTGCCCGAGTAATCCCTACATATGCCAGACGGCGTTCTTCCTCTACCTCTTCTTGACTTTGGATAGAGTTGTAGCTTGGGAAAATTCCTTCTTCCATTCCCAGCAAAAATACCACTGGAAATTCCAGCCCCTTAGCAGAATGAATGGTCATCAAAGTAACCTTATCATCATCTTCATTTAAGGTGTCCAAATCTGTAAATAAGGACACTTCTTCCAAAAATCCGGACAAACCTTCATCTGGATTTTCCTGCTTAAATTTTACCAAGTTTGTTTTCAGTTCTTCAATATTTTCCAGCCGGACTCTTCCTTCCACACCCTGAGCAGTCAGAGCAATCCGGTAACCGGTCTGTTCCATCAGTTCGTCCAGCAGGTCTGGCAATTCCATTTCCAGTTCCATCTGACGAAGCTGTTCAATCATCTCTGTAAATTCTTTCAGAGCCTTTGCTTTTTTGGAAAGGGCAGCATAACTGTCCGCAGTTTTCATAATCTCAAACATGGTAATCCCAGTCTGTAAAGAGATCATTTCCACTGCTTTTACGGTGCTGTCTCCAATTCCCCGCTTGGGCTCATTGATAATCCGTTTTAAACGAACCATGTCCGCAGGATTGTCAATTACATGAAAATAGGCCAGAACGTCTTTAATTTCCTTCCGATCAAAGAATTTGGTTCCACCTACAATTTTATAGGAAATCCCAGCCTTAATCAGGCTTTTTTCAATCTGGTTGGACTGGGCATTCATGCGGTACAAAATCGCATGATCAGAAAGCCGTTTTCCCTGTGATACATCATCGGCAATCACCTGTGTAATATAGTTACATTCTTCATAATCATCCCGGGCACGGAATACCTGAACTTTATCCCCTTCACCCCGGTCAGTCCAAAGATTTTTCCCTTTTCTTCCCTGATTATTTCGAATTACCTGATTGGCAGCATTCAAAATATTCTGAGTAGAACGGTAATTTTGTTCCAAACGGATGACCACCGCATTTTGAAATTGATGCTCAAAACTTAAAATATTCTCAATGGTAGCGCCACGGAATTTATAAATACTCTGGTCATCATCCCCAACTACACACAGGTTCTGATATTTTCTGGAAAGCAGGCTGACCAGATGGTACTGCAGCTGGTTGGTATCCTGATATTCGTCTACCAATATGTAGCGATACAGGTTCTGATAATGGTCTAAAACATCGGGATAATCGGTAAATAATTTTACAGTGAGTAGAATAATATCATCAAAATCCAGAGCGTTTGCTGATTTCAGTCGTTTTTGATACAGCTGATAGATATTAGCAATGGTTTTCAGACGAAAATCCCCTTCCCCTTCCACCATCAAATCTTCCGGTGACTGCATGCTGTCTTTCCGCCGGCTGATCTCTCCTAAACAGGATTTTGGCGGAAACATTTTATCGCTGACACCCAAATCTGCCAGACAATCTTTCAATACCCGAATGCTGTCGTCGGTATCATAAATAGTAAAAGAAGAAGTATAACCCAACACGCCGATTTCTTTTCTGAGAATCCGCACACAAACAGAGTGAAAGGTCCCGGAACGGACTTCTCCACCCCGTTCTCCTAAACGTGAAACCAGTCTTTCTTTCAATTCATTGGCAGCTTTGTTTGTAAAGGTAATGGCCAGTACATTCCAAGGATTGACAGTAGGTGCTTTTAAAAGGTCTACCATACGTTCCCGATTGGAATGATCCCCATCCCGATAAGCTGTCAAAAACTGAATTTCTTCTTCTCCAATCATGGGAGAAAAAGTATCCTCCTGATAGGCATTGCCAAATTCCAACAGGTGGCCAATTCGGTTTACCAGCACGGTGGTTTTTCCGCTGCCGGCTCCTGCCAAAATCAAAAGAGGACCATTGACCTGGAATACCGCCTTTTTCTGCATCGGATTTAAAGTGGGATATTCCTGTTCTAAGATTTGTTTTTTCAGTTGATCAAATTGCTTCTGCAACATTTATTCGTTCCTTTCTGTAAAACACCCTTTCCTGTTCCGATTCATCAGAAACGGAAGTACAGGAATGGGTTATAGGACGCATCTACCATATAAGCAATGGACAAGATAAATACTCCCAGTAAATAAGCGTTGTGACAAACAAATACTGCCGCATCTCCCCACCGGACAGACCAATTTCTGGCGCGGCAGGATAACGCATGAGCCCATTTTTTGGGATATTCTGTAGATGCCAAAATCAAAATTACCAGCAGCACTGCGTTGGTATACAATAAGTATAAATCAGATGATTGATACAATGGGTTATTTTGCGCTCCAAACATAGCCCGAATAAAGGCAAACGCTTGAGTAAAATTATCAAAGGCAAACAACGCCCAGCTGATAATTACCAAAAACATGGTGTATACATGCCCAATCCAGGACGGTGCCTTGTTCAGCCACCGAAGCAGGAACAGTTTTTCCAAAATCAAAAGAATTCCAAAATAGGCACCCCACGCCACAAAGTTCCAGCTGGCGCCATGCCACAAACCTGTCAACAGCCACACAATGCAGATATTCCGCAATTGTTTCAGTTTACCATGACGGTTTCCTCCCAAAGGAATATATACATATTCCTTAAACCAAGTGCTCAAAGAGATATGCCATCTTCTCCAAAACTCTGTAATGCTCTTGGAGACATAGGGGTAATTAAAGTTCTCGAGAAAATGGAATCCCATCATCCGCCCCAAGCCGATTGCCATATCAGAATAACCGGAAAAATCAAAATAGATCTGGAAGGTATACGCAATGATCCCCAGCCATGCAGCCACTACAGAAACTTCGGATACATCCCTACTAGAAATATCATTCCATAAAAGACCAATGTTATTGGCAAGCAGTACCTTTTTCCCCAACCCCAGCAAAAAACGGTTAACACCGCTGGAAAAGTTATCAAAACTTTCTGTACGGTGATTCAGTTCTTCTGCTACCGTTTTATACCGGACAATAGGCCCTGCAATCAGCTGAGGGAACAAAGCCACATAGGTACCAAAGGAAATAATATTGTTTTGTACCTTTGCATCTCCACGGTAAACATCTACTGTATAGGACATGGTTTGAAAGGTGTAAAAAGAAATCCCAATGGGGAGCGGCAGATTAAGCAGAGGTAACCCCAGCCCAAACAAACCATTTATATTGCCGATTACAAAATCCGCATATTTAAAAAATCCCAATACACATAAATTGATAATCATGGAAGACGCCACAAAACGCCTTGCCAATTTCCGGTTTCCCTTTTTCAGTGCCTTGTCCACTTCTTTCCCGTGGAAAAAGTCTACTGCTGTAGAAAACAGCATAATTACTACATAAACCGGTTCGCCCCATGCATAGAAAAACAAACTGAATACAAACAGCACAAAATTGCGGTACTTTTTCGGTACCGCAAAATAGCACAAAAACGCAATGGGCAAAAAATAAAACAGAAATAAAATACTGCTGAATACCATATTTCCCTTTCTTGGTTTTCCAGGCTTTTCCTATACAAAACGATTATTTGTAACTCAGGAAAAGCCGGTAATCAAAAGATAAAGCCCTGTGTCTTATTTGATATATTGATCAATTACTTTTTTAGCATTGTCGTTGTCGCCGGAAACACACAAAATCACATAATCTCCGGCAGTTACCAATACCGGATCTTCCAGTTTTGGCATTTCTTCTGGAATATAGTCTTCAAAATCGCTCTTCAAACTTTCTACCCGATTTTTCGCAGCAGTTTCCAGCACACTTACATCGGTTCCTTCTTCTGCCTGAAGTACAGCGATTTCTTCCGCTTTCGCACCGGTTCCCATATACACTTCCATGGAATCCACCTGATCTTCTGTCAAGCCGTAAAGACTCAATGCCAAATCCTCATCAATTTCTTCCAGCATATCTTCAAAAGCTACTTTGTTTTTCAGATCCTGCACCAAAGCATCTTCATCCAAATCAATTTTTGCAGTCTGGCATCCGCCTAAAACTGCCAGGCTAATTCCGCCTGCTAAAACAACTGCAATCATTTTATGAAACCAATTTTTATTTTTTCTGCACATTATGCTTAACTCCTTTTCTAAAAACCTGCTCTTTTATTTTTAGCTGTTCGCCTGCAGGTAATCCATCCATTTTTGGCAATATTCCTTATTCATATGAATTCCGTCCACAGAAGCACCTGCCGGAAGACATCCTGTCTCATCCACAATGCCCTGCTGTACATCCAGGTAACCTACTCCCAGATTCTGCGCCATCTGACGGATCAACGCGTTGTACTCCGCAATCTTAGTATTGTTGTAAATAGGATCTGACGCATTTTTTTCGGCGCTGACAGGTACAATCGACTGAACATAAATAGAGGCATTTGGTTCCGCTGCCTGAACAGCCTGAATCAATTTGGTGTATTCCTCAATAAAAATATTGCTGTATGCCCATCCCAATTCGTTAACGCCCAGCATAATATAAACCTTATTAAACTGAGCTGTAGACAAAGCCTGAGGAATGGTGAGCAAATTCCCCTGTGCATCAGGTACAATACCTTTGGACATAGCAGTTTTCACATTCAGTCCAGTAGAAGTGTAGAACACCGCACCCAAACTGGTTAAGTTGGTGTACCGCATTAAACCTTCCGTCCGGGAATCCCCAATAAACAGAGAATGAGAAAAATCTCCCGGAGCCGCATTGGGAACAGACGGATTCAGATTATCTGCAGGATTCCATGCCGGCTGTTCCTGAGAAGTTTCAGAAGATTCCACAGCAGAAGCAGGCGGTTCTGCTGGCTGACTGGAAGAAAGATCTGCTCTGGAAGAACTGCTGTCCAGGCTGCTTTCCGGTAAACTGGATAAACTCTCCAGCGATGAACCTGAGCTTGAAGAAACAGAAGAATTGGACGAAGTTTCATCCAAATCCTTTTGATCATTCATTTCACGAAAAAACAAAAAGACAATTACTGCTGCCAGAATCAGTACAATTCCCAGCGATATGATAAAAATACCTTTCTGCCGCCGTTTCATACTTGCAGCAGGCTGTGTTTTGCGAAGACGCGGATATTTTTTGCTCACAACCAATTTCCCCCTGAGATAATTTCCAATTACTAGGATGTCCCGGGTTCCCGAAAAGTTTTCTTTCCATCAAAAATTCCGTAAACTTTCTGTGTCTTTTTTCCCAAATACAACACCAACAGATTCTGGGACATTTATCTATGACAACGCTTTCAAACATTGTATTATTTCTGAACGTTACCTTAAAACATTATAGCATATCTATTCCCGTTTTCCAACCTTAAATTCAAGGAAAAGCGGTTTCATTTTGGTAACGATTTCCTATCAATTCAGATATTTTGTAACTTCATTTTCAAAAAACAAATCATTTTTACACCTGTCTGAACCCCTTTATTTTGTGTTTGAGAAAATTATCCAAAAACAGATAAAACATCCGGTTTTTATATTGACTTTTCCATATAAAATGCCTATTATGAGAGTGAACCTATTTTTGTCGTGTTTTTCTGTTCCAGGCAGGCTGAAGCTTTCGCGTCAGAAGGTTTAAAAAACAGCGTCCTGTGAACACAATCAGTTTTCGATCTGGACTCTGGTCGAAAATAAAAAATCTTTTTATCAGATTGATTTTAGAGTCGGAAAGGCAGATCACAATGGATTTAAAACAATTAAAAAAATTCCCCCCTGTGACCAAAATTCCTCATATGCTTCATGGTGGTGACTACAACCCTGACCAATGGTTAAATTATCCGGATGTTCTCCAAGAAGATGTACGGTTGATGAAACTGGCAGGAATGAACAGCGCTTCTGTTGCAATTTTTGCATGGAAAGCACTGGAACCAGAAGAAGGCGTATATAATTTTGAATGGCTGGACGAAACTATGGACCGCCTATACGAAAACGGCGTTTCTGTAATTTTAGCAACTCCTTCCGGAGCTCGTCCTGCATGGATGGATGAAAAATATCCAGAAGTACTGCGTGTCAATGAATATGGCGTTAGAAATTATCATGGCCTGCGTCACAACCACTGCTATACTTCTCCTTATTATCGGAAAAAAGTTTATGAAATGAACACCATGCTGGCTCAGCGGTATAAAGATCATCCTGCTTTGACCATGTGGCATCTGTCCAACGAATACGGCGGCGAATGTCACTGTGAACTGTGTCAGCAAGCATTCCGTGATTGGCTGCGGGAAAAATATCACAACAACATTGACGAACTGAACGAACAGTGGTGGACCTATTTCTGGAGCCATAAATTCTCCAGCTTTGATGAAATCCGGTCTCCTTCTCCTCGTGGTGAATCTATGATCCACGGTTTGAATCTGGACTGGAAACGGTTTGTTACCTATCAAACCACCGAATTCATGAAAAATGAAATTGCTGCAGTTAAAGCAGTCAATCCGGATATTCCAGTTGTAACCAACCTGATGGGAACCTATCCAGGACTGGATCCATGGAAAATGGTAGACGCTTTGGATGTAGTATCCTGGGATAACTATCCTAACTGGCATGGGGAACAATCCGCTTCCCGTACCGCCAGCGATATTGCTTTCGTTCATGACCTGAACCGTTCTCTTAAACATGGACGTCCGTTCATGATGATGGAAAGCACTCCAAGTATGGTAAACTGGAAACCTGTCAACAAATTAAAACGTCCAGGTATGCATGTTCTGTCTTCTATGCAGGCTATTGCTCACGGAAGTGACACCGTACAGTATTTCCAGTGGAGAAAAGGTCGGGGTGCTTCCGAAAAATTCCACGGTGCTGTAGTAGACCACTGCGGACATGAACACACTCGGGTATTTGACGAAGTTGCTCGTGTAGGTGAAATCTTAAAACAGTTGGATTCTGTAGTAGGAACCAGCGTAAAACCAGAAGTAGCCGTGATCTATGACTGGGAAAACAAATGGGCAATTGATGATTTGCAGGGACTGAACACCCAGAGAAATTACGAAGAAACCTGTAAGACCCACTATTATTCTTTCTGGAAACGTGGAATTCCTGCTGATGTTATCAGCATGGACTGCGATTTCAGTCAGTATAAGCTGGTAGTAGCACCAATGCTGTATATGCTCAAACCAACTGTTGCACAGCGGCTGAAAACCTTTGTAGAAAACGGCGGCAAGCTGGTATTAACCTATGTCAGCGGTTATGTCAATGAAAACGATCTGTGCTTCCTGGGCGGATTCCCTGGTGACGGATTAATGGAAGTAGCTGGTGTATGGGCAGAAGAAATTGATTCTCTGTATCCAAATGAATCCAACGCCATCGTATTTGGTGACAATACCCTGGGCATGAGCGGTACCTATACCTGCAACACCTACTGTGAACTGATTCATCCAAAAGGCGGATGTGAAGTTTTGGCTACATACAAACAGGATTTCTACAGCGGTCAGCCTGCAGTAACCAAAAACCGGTACGGTTTAGGAACCTGCTACTATCTGGCAACCCGCACCACCACAGAAATGCTGGATGACTTCTATGGCAGAGTGGTAAAAGAAGCCGGTGTAGAAGGATGCACTGCTGCCAAACTGCCACAGGGAATCAGCATTCAGCCACGTGGCGGAAACGGAGAAGAATATCTGTTTGTCATGAACTTTGAAGATAAAGGTACTGACATTCCTCTGAAACGGGGCAAACGTTATGTAGATTTGATCAGCGGATCTGATGTAGCGGAACAGGTATTCTTAAGAGGCTACGGTATCGCCGTATTAAAAGAACTGTAATTTTCAGTATAACAATAAGAAGAGGGAGCGCTTATGATAAGCGCTCCCTTCAGCTTGTCGATAAAGTGTATTACAAGAAAAAATTACACAAATTTTTGTCTTTTGGGATTCCAAAGGGATGTGAATCCCTTTGGCCGTCGGAGACAAATTTTTTATCTTTCTTTTGTGGGCTTACGGCGGACAGCGTCCGCTGACCACACCTGTACCATTTCTTTTGATGGCCAAAAGAAATGGAAAGAAAAGGCCACCAGAGGGGCGTCCTCCGGAAATATATGGTTAGTCGGCCTGCCCCTCTGGACACCCCAAGTGTTGTTTGCACACTTATGCAAAACGGTTGTTCAGCAAAAAGCGCTACGGCGCTAATCGTTCCAAAGAGTCTGGTATAATACTTTTATTTGTGAAATTTGCCAGTTTACATTACCTTTTTCTACAGTCTGGAGGGAGCGCTTATATTAAGCGCCCCCTTATTTTTTTGATAAAATATATGATAAGAAAAATCGGAATTTGTACCGCCATCAAACGGATGCTTTTTCCCACACCACGTTCATATCATGTTAAAATACCTGAATATCCTTCATCAGCACTTCATCCCGTGCAGCAGTTACATGTACGGTAATCTGATAAATTTCAGATTCACTGTCGTCTGTAAGCGGATTTTGATCTGCAAAAGGATCTTTTAAAGCACAGATTTTTTTGTGTCCAATGCAAGTGCCTTCATAAGAGGCGATCCGCTCCTGATTTTTGGTAATGCGGAAAGAAGCCACCCGCTGTCCCTGGGCAATATCTTCTGAAAGGACTAGATACTTAATCTCTTTCTGTGGCTGTTCAAAAATAATCCGGTACTGGGGTTGTGTAGGGGGACACCCCTCCACTTTTTCCACTTTTGCCGGAACAGGAGTTCCAAATTCCTGACGTAAAAGATCCCCGTATTCTTTTAACCGCCGGACATCTCTCTCGTCAAACAAACCGTCTTTCGTAGGCGGAATATTTAAATGAAAACAGGAATTAGCACCCACAGAGGTTAAATAAGTCTGAAACAACCGTTCCAGGGAATGGGGTTCCTCCTTTTGATGCCAGAACCATCCGGGACGGATAGACATATCAATCTCAGCTGGTACAAAAGCCAGTCCTTTACTGTAAAGAATCTGATCGATAGTTCCAATCGCATCATCTGTATTATAAAGATAGCTTAAATCCCCCTGATCTGACAGCGGACCTGCTCCTGTCTGTACTGGGGCATAATAACACAGTTCCCCAGGAACTACAGACCACTCCTCATGCCGTGCACTTCCAGCTTCGTTTCCGCACCAGCGTACATCAGGACCAAAATCATTGAAAATCACTGCATTGGGCTGATATTTTCGAATCAGTTCAAAATATCTAGGAAAATCATATACCTGCTTTTTCCCATTAGGACCTTCCCCACAGGCATTATCAAACCAAACGTAAAAGATTTCCCCATAATTGGTCAGCAGTTCGGTCAGCTGGTTGCAAAAATAATCATTGTACTCCGGAGTTCCGTAATAGGGGGAATTTCGATCCCAAGGAGAAAGATAAAATCCAAATTTAATTCCGCCCCGTCTGCATGCTTCGGCTGCCTCTTTTACCACATCCCCTTGAAAAGGACTGTTTTTAACACTGTGTTCTGTATATTGAGATGGCCACAGACAAAAGCCATCGTGATGTTTTGCTGTGAGAACCATCCCTTTCATTCCAGCCGCCTTAATGCTTTCTACCCATTGGTCACAGTCCAATTTTTGAGGATTAAAAATAGACTCCGGTTCGTTTCCCATTCCCCACTCCAAATCAGTATAAGTATTGGGACCAAAATGAACAAATGCATAAGACTCTAAATCAAACCAATCAAGCTGCTGTTTGGTAGGACGCACCTGGGCAGCTTCTTTTAAAAATTTTATCATAACGTACACTTCCTTTGCTTTTAAAGTAAGCTCCATCTTTTTATGATACCAGTATACTGAAACAAAGATAAAATGCAAGAGAAAATCTTACAAAAAATATGGGAATTTTTTGTTTTGTAAAGCTATGTTTTTTCTGCATAGAAACAACACCTGCGGTTTACTGATGAATAAACCGCAGGTGTTATTATTTTTGACAGTATATTTTAATCATTACTCTTGTTCTGGTGTTGCTTCTGCCGGTGTTTCTTCACCAGCAGCAGGTTCTTCTGTCTGAGAAGAAGTTTCTTCCTCTACAGATTCTTCCTGTGACTCAGAACTATCTTCTTCGGGTTCCGGCGGAGCTTCATAGATAAAAGACTCACTGGTGCTAAAAACATTCTTTCCGCTGTCAGAAAGCTGCTTGATACAAATCTCATCGCCGTCTTTCAGCTCATAGTCTTCTACCATCAGCATTCCCCGGCCTTTGTATACAGTATCTTTTCGGTCGCCGTTAATGGTTACCCGGCTGTGAGCCGTAAAGGCATCCCCTAATACATACAAATTTCCATTGTCTTCGTACACATCGGTAATCACAATATCTTCCACATCATAACGTGTATCGACTTTTTTGTAAGGAGATTCCCCGCCGTATACATACTGTTTTCCGTACAGCATATCATACTGCAAAAGTTTTAAATTTCGCTGATAGTTTAAAGTGGATTTATATTTCTGATGATAATTAATCAGGGTTCCGTGATGAATTCCCAGCATATCTGCCACTTTAGAGGTCAACTGATAGGTATATACTGTGTCATCCTGTTTTTCCAATCCCATATTATCCCAGATAATATATTCTGTCTGATAAATGTTATTGGTTTTTAAATCCGCATTCTGGAAGTCCAGGCTAGGAAGATGATCTCCGTACAGTACCAGAACGGTTTCTTCGTCCTGTTTAGACAGAGCATCCACCAGTTCTCCCACAAAAGCATCCATTTCATGAATCTGATTTACATAATATTCAATGGCCGCTTTTCGTTCTCCTTCCACACCGCTGACTGTGATAGTCTGGTCAGGGTCAATCTGTTCATCCGGATATTTTCCGTGCCCTTGAACAGAAATTGCATAGATAAAGTCCTGGTTGTCTGTAGACTGCAGAGTGCGTATAATCTCTGTGGTCAAACATTCATCCTTTGCCCATCCGTTAGGAGTATAACCAGTAATATTCATATATTCCATAGGAGTAAAAGTATCAAATCCAAGATTTCTGAATACTTTGTTTCTTCCATAGAAATTGGCTTCATTATTATGCATAGCATGGGTACTGTATCCCAGGTCACTCAGATCATAGGCAATGCTTTCACAGGTTTCCTTTTTCAGAATAGTTTTGTATGGATATTCCCCAGTTCCAAAATACTGCAAAGACATGCCTGTTAAAATTTCAAATTCTGTATTTGCGGTTCCAGCACCTACTACAGGAACATTTAAATAACCAGAGGTATATTTTTCCTGCAATGCATGATAATTCGGGATAGGATCTTCAGAAAATTCCAGCCATTCTACCAAAGTTGGGTCAAAGAAAGATTCCAGCTGAATCATAATAATATTCGGAGTCTTTTGTTCTTCGCCTTCTTCTGCCAGATCTTCTCCGCTTACATCCAAACGCTGTACTGCTTGCTGAGAATAGTTAATAGGACGGGTAATTCCGGTATTCAGCGCCGTACTGACAAAACAATAAGGAAAACCGTATTCCAAATATGCTGTCGCAATATTCCCAAACTGAATGGCGATCAACCCAGTCTGCAAAGCAAGTACCGTTGCCAACGCAAAGCCGACAACATAACCGCCAATCCCCACCAGTGTCCATTTATATCGAATGGGGCGTTTCCGTTTGGGACCTTTGAAAAACAAAAAAACCAGTCCCAGCAACAGCACACCAATGGCAACACACAGCAAAACAATCTGAAAATTAGAAAAATAGCTGTGAATCATGGATATTGTATTTTGAAGCAAAGTAATATCCAAATAAGTGAACGGGGTTACTCGGTTGCTGAGAATAATTCCGTTAACCGCACCTAAAATGATCCATATAATGGATACAATAAACGCCGCAAACAACCGACGTTTTACCAAAAAGACCAGCTGCATGGTCAAAAAAATCAGCGCCGTACTATACAAAAAGTTTAAAGGGCGCTGGGTCAGATAACCAAACGCCTGAACCAATCCACCTTGAGAAAAAACTTCTACAATAAAGTTGGTCAGGGCCGCTATCAAAACATAAACCCAAACATATTGTTTGGCATTTTTTCTTTCTGCCGACTGTGTCTTCCATCGTTTTGGCAATTCAAACTTCATATTACATTCCTCTTTCGATTTCTTCACATCTTAACAACAATGCATATTTACGTTTTTTCATTAGTCTATCATTTTTTTAACAAAAAAGTCAATGGCAATAATATACCGTTATAATTTGTAAGGAACGTGATATTTTAGTAGATATCCTGTAAATATTATTTAAAAGTTTCTTTTTATCTCTGTAAAAAATTCACATATCTTTCAAATTTACTTTACGTATATTTAACATTATGTAACTAGCTTTCAATTTTTCTAAAATATGAATGGCTGAATCCGTATTTTCGTTACAAAATTAACAATTTCTTTTTATACCAGGGTATGCTATACTGAAAAAGTAAAACAAAGTGAATCAAGATTACCGCGTTTGCGGAAAAGAAAGGATGCCTTTATGAACTACAGCTTTATTATGTTAAAACCGGATGCTTTAGAAGGTCAGTTAGTAGAAACCATTATGGAATACTTCTCCAATGCCAACATTGAAATTGAACGGTTGGGTTACAAAATTGTATCCGAAGAAATTCTCTCCAAACACTATGCAGAAGTCATTGCCAAATACGGCGCTGATTTTAAACGGAAACTGATGAATTATTTTTATCAAAAAGCCGTAATTCCTATGATTGTTAGGGGAGAAAGTACAGATTTAATCGCTGATATCCGCAAAATCGTAGGAGCAACCGAACCAATCAAAGCAGATAAAGGAACCATTCGCGGGGATTTATCCAATGATTCTTTTGAAAAATGTGCTGCAGAAGACCGCAGCTGTGAAAACTTAATTCATGCTAGCGACAGTGTGGAAAATGCAAAACACGAAATTGAAATCTGGTTTGGAACAGAAATCGCCAACCGTTATTTCCATTGATTGTGGATCTTATTTTGAATACGATTTTCTAAAAAGATAAGTTTATAAAATGATTTCACGCTGAAAAGAACCTGCAAGCCTGTTGGCTTGCAGGTTCTTTATTATAATATTATTCTTCTTCCTCTTCTTCTGGACGATCCCAGTTGTGGAATACATTCTGGATATCATCGTTATCTTCCAGATGTTCCAAAAGCAGATTCATTTTGCGGATATGTTCCGGATCTTCCAGGTTTACATAGGTAGATGGAACCTGTTCTACTTCAGCAGAAATAATCCGATAACCTTTCTGTTCCAATGCTTCACGGACAGAACCGCAGTCATTTGGTTCTGTTTCCAGTTCTACAGTATCATCAGTAAAGTCAAAGTCTTCTACTCCAACTTCCATGCAGTCTTCCATGACTTTTTCTTCATCCAAGGAACCATCTTCATTATCTAAAATAATAATTCCTTTTTTAGTAAACAAATAAGATACGCACCCATTGGTACCCAGATTACCGCCGAATTTATCAAAATAGTGGCGTACATCACCTGCAGTACGGTTTTTATTATCGGTCAAAGCTTCTACAATTACAGCTACACCGTTTGGTCCATATCCTTCATAAACCATGTTTTCGTAGTTGTTTTTATCTTCGCCGCCAGCTGCACGTTTGATAACACGATCAATATTGTCGTTTGGAACATTATTCTGTTTTGCTTTGGCAATCAAATCACGCAGTTTGCTGTTAGCAACCGGATCTGCTCCGCCTTCTTTTACGCAAACCATAATTTCTCTACCGATTTTTGTAAAAACTTTTGCTCTCTGAGCATCGGTTTTTCCTTTTTTATGCATAATATTTTTCCATTTGGAATGTCCTGACATAAATATACCAGCCTTTCTTACTTATTTCCTGTCCTGCTTTCAAAAATCTGCCACATGACTTACAATCTATTATTATACTTGATTTTCTCATTGATTTCAATGAATTTTTCAAAAGATTACTGTTTTTACTCTTTTCCAGCAATTTCCTGTTTCTGATCCTGTATAGAAGCTCTAAAAATTCTCATACTAGTATTGTCAAAAGACATCAATGATCTCTTTTGACCACACAGCCATTTTTAATCACAAACCAAGATCCAGGTTTTTGCCTTATTGATCGACGAAAAAGGAGACATCAACATGTCAAAGAAAAACCAAGCTTCTAACAAAGTCAGCAAAAAAAATCAGTATCAGAATTCTCCTTCCGACTGCCATAATAACCAAACCTCCAATTCCACCGGTATGGTACGGAACAAAAAGGATGCTTCTAACTGCAAAAATCAGAACAGTTACAGCAGCGATGACTGTATGAAGTATTAAAATTCTGCCAAGAAATTTTCTCTTTGACGCCTCTCTATTTCTTTCCCAATCTCAACGATGGAATCTGTTAAGAAATCAAAAATGAATTTTCCAAATGGAAATGCCGTACAGGAAAACGATTTTGATTTCTTGCTAAAATTTCCATCATACCTTTTACTTCCCTCAAAACAAGCGGTGCTCCAAATGGAGCACCGCTTTCGTTTATGGAAAACTTATTTTAAAAACATTGGATGAATTTTTCTGTTTTGGAATTCTACCAGTGTTAACGGTCTTTAAAGCTTATTCAAAGCGGTTACTCTTTCAGAGCCTTAAATCCTTTACCAACCACTTCGCTGGCAGTTGAAACAATCATAAAAGCACCTGGATCGATTTCATTTACCAATCGCTTCAGAGGATAATACTCATTTTGACGTACCGCACAAAGCAGGGTGGTGTTACCCTGTTCTGTATAAGCGCCTACGGTTTTGAATTTCGTTACACCCCGTTGGCTTCTGGAAATCATGACTTTCGCCATTTCATCACCACGGCTTGTAATAATAATCACCATTTTTCCTACATCCATACCATACAGTACGCCGTCAATAACACGGGAAGCTACAAAAATGGTAATCACTGCATACAATGCGGTAGTAATATCCTGATAAGCATAAGCTGCAAATAAAATAACCAGCATATTGGAGATAAAGGAAATGACACCAATTTTTAAATAAGGAAACTTTTTCTGAATTACCTTACTGCTGATATCCAAACCACCTGTAGAACTTTCTCCTACAAAAGTAAGTCCAGTACCGGCTCCCAGTAAAGCTCCGCCGAAAATTCCCGCAAGGAGCGGATCCCCCACAAACTGAGGAAGTCCCGCAAAAATATAATCCTGAAAAATAGAAAAGCTTACAACAGATACAACGGTTTTAAAGACAAACCCTTTTCCTAAATAAAAATATCCCAGTACCAATAAAGGCAAATTGATCAGCGCATTGACCAACCCGATGGGAGCACCCCAAAGATAGTTTACTACAGTAGCAATACCAGCTACTCCCCCTGGAGCGATTTTATTAGGCGCTGTGAAAAAATAAATGCCCACGGTATAAAGTAATGTGCCAACAATCGTCAACAGCACATCCCGCAAAAAAGGGTGCTTTGTCTTCATTTCCAAAACCTCCGATTCATCTGTCCCCAAACAACTGTCTTATTCCTGTTGAGGCATGTTTTCCCAAATCACAGTAAATAATTCTCTGATCCGGTCAACCTGACCGTTCAGATATAAATATCCAAACAGTGCTTCAAATCCGGTTGCTCTCCGATATTCCTGAGCATCTGCATTTTTTGGCACATGATTTCCAGAGGCATTGCGCCCCCGTTTATAAACCGCCAGCTCTTCTTCTGTGAGCATAGGTTCAATCAGTGCAATTCCCTGAGACTGTGCAGATGCCCGCACCCAGGAAACCGTGGCTTTATGCAGCTTGTTCACTGGCATATTTGCCCGCAGTACCATTTTTTCCCGAACCAGCATTTCATATACCACATCGCCCATGTATGCCAGCACTAAAGGACTGTATAAATTAGGATGAACCGCATTTTTTTCTGGCTGTATCATACTGATTCCCCCAATTAATATACAAAGTCAAAGCGCAGACCCCAAATGTCTACAGTATCGCCTTCCTGAATACCCATTTCTTCCAGCTTATCAATAATTCCGCTGAATCGAAGCACTCTTTGGAAATACTGGAGAGATTCATAATCCTCAGGATTAACAGTACACAGAATATTTTCCAAAAATGGAGCGTCTACATAATAAATGCCGTTTTCCACTTTTACTTCAAAGTCCTGTTTTACCTGTGCCATATCTCCCGCATGAATCAATGGATCCGGTTCATACACGGTAATTGGCGGCAAGGTATCCAGCTGAGCTGCCACTTCGTTGACCAGTTCTTTAGTGCCCTGAGTGGTAGCAGCAGAAATCGGGAAGAATTTCATACCCTTGCTTTCAATATATTCACGGAAACTTGCAATCTGTTCTTCCGTTGCCATATCGCATTTATTTCCCGCTACAATCTGAGGCCGCTCTGCCAGCTCTTCATTAAAGTTTTTCAGCTCCCGATTAATGGCTTCAAAATCCTCAACAGGATCTCTTCCCTCTACACCGGAAACATCCACCACATGAACAATCAAACGGCAGCGGTCTACATGGCGCAAAAATTCATGTCCCAGTCCAATTCCTTCACTTGCTCCTTCAATCAGCCCCGGAATATCCGCCATAACAAAGCTCTTTTCCGGTGCAATTTTTACTACACCCAGTACAGGAGTCAAAGTTGTAAAATGGTAGTTTGCAATTTTGGGCTTTGCCGCACTGACCACACTAATCAAAGTGGATTTTCCTACATTTGGAAATCCTACCAATCCCACATCAGCCAGCAATTTCAGCTCCAGGGTAAGGTCAAATTCCTCACCCAGAATGCCAGGTTTCGCAAAACGAGGAATTTGTCGGGTAGGTGTAGCAAAATGCTGATTTCCGGCTCCTCCTTTTCCGCCCCGAGCGATTACCACCGGTTCCATGGAAGAAATGTCTGCGTGAATCCGTCCGGTTTCAGCATCCTTTACCAAGGTTCCCAAAGGAACTTTGATTACCAGATCTTCTCCGCTTTTTCCGGTACAGCGGTTGCCGCTTCCGTTTTCTCCATTCTGCGCCTTATATTTCCGTTTAAACCGGAAATCTTCCAGCGTAGATAGATTGGTATCTGCCACAAAAATAACGTCGCCGCCTTTTCCGCCGTCTCCGCCGTCCGGTCCTCCGGAAGCTACGTATTTTTCCCGATGAAAAGAAACTGCACCGTTTCCGCCGTTTCCGGCACGCACGGTAATTCTGGCTTTATCTACAAACATATCTGACCTGCCTTTCTAACTGTATTTCTATGAAAAACACTTGTATTTATTGACTTCCCACGAAATACAATCATCATTTTTATTATATGCAAAACAAAAAATTTTTCAAGTACTCTTGCAAACTTTTTGCAAATTGTAACTTTCCCATTTATTGTATCCCAATATTTCATAAGGAATATCCAAAAAAAGCGTGCCAGCAAACACCAGCACGCTTCTCTTTGAGATTTCAAATTATTGTTCGGTGTAAACGCTAACCTTTTTGCGGTCACGTCCCAGACGTTCGAATTTTACAACGCCGTCCACTTTAGCGAACAGAGTATCGTCGGAACCACGTCCTACGTTTTCGCCTGCATGAATGTGGGTACCACGCTGACGAACCAGGATGTTGCCAGCCAGTACGAACTGACCATCAGCACGTTTTACGCCCAATCTCTTGGACTCAGAGTCACGACCGTTCTTAGTAGAACCTACCCCTTTTTTATGTGCAAAAAACTGCATTTCTAATCTCAACATAATCTTACACCTCCAAATTGGTTAATTTCAGTGTTCCTGTATAATCCTGTGACAACAGCTCCAAGTGGAGATACAGCGCCTTGCAAAAGGCCTGTACACCCGGCTGTTCACAGTCAGACAACTGAATGGAAATTTCGTTGTCCAAAACCTTGACATCCGCATTCTGCTTTAAAATTTCGGTAATCCCGTTAATTGTAAGCTGAACTGCTGATGTTACACTCGCACACACAATGTCATGTCCATATTCGGCATAACCTGCATGCCCGGATACGGAAAATCCGGCATATCCACCTTGGTGGACATAAAACTTGGCCTCAATCATAGATTAAGCTTTGATAGAATCAATTCTTACCTGAGTGTAAGCCTGTCTGTGACCGATTTTACGAGCGCTAGAACCTTTTTTCGGTTTGTAGGTGAAAACGGTAATTTTTTTGCCACGGCCGTTTTTCAGAGCGGTTGCATTTACAACTGCACCTTCAACGTAAGGACCGCCAACAACAAAGCCGTCTTCTTTTTCTACAGCGATTACTTTATCAAAGTTAACTGCTGCATTTTCTTCAACGTCCAATTTTTCGATAAAAATTACATCGCCTTCAGTTACACGGTACTGTTTACCACCAGTTTCAATTACTGCGTACATTCTGTAAGGCACCTGCCTTTTCTATAATCTCGCTATGTACAGGTGTATCCCATTTTCAGGGCATAACTTGAAAACCCGACATATGCGGCTTTATTATTCTACCATAATCCCATGGGGATGTCAACGTTTTTAGGCCATCTTTCCCCTGGTTTTTAAACTTTGTGAAAACCCGCATAAGCTGTCCCAAAAATGGGCTCAGCGTTTATGCATTTTGAAAGGAGACAGCCCTCTTTCTTCTTATTTTTGATCCAAATCAATGACCATCTTCCGGCAATGCTCACAGTAGTAGCATTCTACCCGAGCACCATAAAGAATATCCGCTTTTCCAATGGGCATGCCGTTGGCTCCCCGAAACCAGGAAGCAAAGCTGTCTTTCTTTTTATCTTCATTAGAAAACCACTTGAGCGCCCGGGACTGGGAATAAGCCTGGATCAAACCAGCGGTCATTTCTTCCCCGCAATAAGGACACTGCATGACCGTTCCCCCTTATACCATATGAGACATATCATATAATCCAGCAGATTTACCCTTTAAAAATACTGCTGCGTTAACGCTGCCCACTGCAAAAATCTGACGGCTCATCGCTTCATGAGTCAGTGTGATTACTTCATCCCGTCCGGCAAAAATCACCTGATGTTCTCCTACGATTGTACCGCCCCGTACAGAATGGATCCCAATTTCATTCTGATCTCTCTTTTTCCGCTGAGAATGGCGGTCATACTGGTAGGTTTGGGTATTGCCCAGAGTTTCGTTGATGGCGTCTGCAATCATTAAAGCAGTGCCGCTAGGTGCATCCAATTTCTGGTTATGGTGTTTTTCTACAATTTCAATATCAAACTGCCCACCTAATACTTCGGTGGCTTTTTTGGCCAGAGAAACCAGCAGATTTACTCCCAAAGACATATTGAAGGAGAAGAATACCGGGATGCTCTGAGCACATTCCTTAATATAGGCAACCTGCTCCGGAGAATATCCAGTCGTAGCAATCACTACCGGCAAAGCACGGCTTTTGGCGTATGTCATCAGGCTTTCCAGTGCTGCAGGGTTAGAAAAATCAATGATTACATCTGCTTCGCCAGTAAATTCTTCAGCAGAAGCATAAATTGGAAAATCGCTGTAAGCCTCTGTATTCAAGTCGATTCCTGCTACAACTTTGCAGTCATCCCGTTCTGCCACGATTCCGGCAATTACTCGGCCCATTCTTCCGTTTGCGCCGCTTAATAAAATTTTTGTCATACTGTTACACTTCCTGTTCCCAAAATTACAAATGGGAGGTGCCGCAAAACAGAACGCAGCACCCCCTGGTTTTTGTTTCTCTATCTACTTTGTAATCTCTGTTTTCGAGATTATTTGATCAATTCCAAAGTACGCATGGATGCAGCCAATTTTGCAATATTTTCCTCTGTTGTGCGAATCAGAGGCAGACGGCATTCCCCTACATCCATTCCCATCAAATTCATCGCTTCTTTTACCGGAATTGGATTCACATCAATAAACAAATTGTTGATCAAATCCAGCAGTTTCAATTGCAGCTTCATGCTTTCGGCAGTCTTGCCATCAAAATAAAGCTGACAAATGTCATGGGTTTCTTTTGGCATCACGTTTGCCAAAACAGAGATAACCCCGATTCCGCCCAAAGACATCAACGGAACAATCTGATCGTCGTTTCCGGAATAAACATCCAGCTCATCTCCGCACAAATGACGGATTTTTGCTACCTGTGAAATATTTCCGCTGGCTTCTTTTACAGCCACAATATTCGGGTGTTTTGCCAGTACAGCGCAGGTTTCCGGCAGAATATTCACACCGGTACGGCTTGCTACACTGTACAGAATAATCGGCAGGTTCACGCTGTCTGCTACGGTCTGATAGTGTTTAATCAACCCCCGCTGAGATGTTTTATTGTAATAAGGGGTAACTAAAAGCAAACCATCCACACCCAAACGTTCCGCTTCCTGAGACAATTCCACACAGTAAGCAGTGTCGTTAGAACCGGTTCCAGCAATTACCGGAACCCGTTTCTGGGTGTGATTGACTGCAAATTTAATCACATCACGATGTTCTGTGTCATGCAGGGTAGAAGACTCCCCTGTAGTACCACAGATAATCAAAGCGTCTGTATGGTTGGCAATTTGAAAATCAATCAGCTCCGCCAGTTTATCATAATTCACAGAGCCATCGGGATACATTGGGGTAACCAACGCTACACCGGATCCCTGAAAGATTCTCTTTTTCATACAAGATTTCCTCCAATCATCCCCGGACAGCTGTCCGGAGTGTTTCTGGTTATGGGGGTAAAACCCCGCTGCAAATGCTGTTCAGCCTAAGGCCAAATTTAACCGTTTTGGGAATACGTCCCGGAGAACAGAAAACAGTCAAAAGAATGATTTCTCTTCACTTTCCAAAGGAATACCGGGCACCGCTTCCCCAGCGGTCACAAAATTAGTCCATATATCCCTTTGCTGCTAACAGTTCTGCCAGCAAAACAGCACCGCCAGCAGCACCACGCAGGGTGTTGTGAGACATACAAACAAATTTATAGTCATACTGACTGTCTTCCCGCAGACGTCCGATAGAAACCGCCATACCGTTTTCCAGATTCCGTTCAGATTTAATCTGAGGACGGTCTGGTTCTTCAAAATAGTGCAGGAACTGTTTTGGTGCAGAAGGCAGTTCCAAACGCTGTGCTTCTCCGGAGAATTCTGCCCATTTCTGTTTAATCTGTTCTACAGAAGGTTTTGTAGCTGGATCAAAGGACATAAATACCGCAGCAGTGTGGCCATCGCTGACCGGAACCCGCAGACACTGAGTGGTAATTGCAGGAGAAACTGCATCCTCAATGTGATCCCCTTCTACTTTACCCCAAAGTTTCAGCGGTTCTTTTTCAGATTTTTCTTCTTCTCCGCCAATGTAAGGGATCAGGTTATCTACCATTTCCGGCCAGGTTTCAAAAGTTTTTCCGGCACCGGAAATTGCCTGATAAGTACATGCCAATACTTTAGTAATGCCATATTCTTTCAATGGGTGAAGAGCTGGAACATAGCTCTGCAGAGAACAGTTGGATTTTACTGCGATAAATCCACGTTTCGTGCCCAGACGTTTTCTCTGAGCTGGAATAATTTCCACATGATCGGCGTTGATTTCCGGAACAATCATAGGAACATCCGGTGTATGACGATGAGCAGAGTTATTGGAAACTACTGGGCATTCTGCCTTTGCATAAGTTTCTTCCAATGCTTTGATTTCATCTTTTTTCATATTTACTGCGCAGAACACAAAATCCACCATGCCGGCAATTTTTTCTACATCTGCGGTAGCATCCATCAGTACCATGTTTTTCATAGATTCCGGCATAGGAGTTGTCATTGCCCAACGATTTCCTACAGCCTGTTCATAAGTTTTTCCGGCACTTCTTTCAGACGCTGCCAAAGCAGTCACTGTAAACCACGGATGATTTTCCAGCAAGGTAGCAAATCTTTGACCTACCATACCGGTTGCTCCGATAATCCCCACACGATAATGTTTCATTTTCAATACCTCCCAAATATCCCCGGAAGAATTTCTTAGAAATCCTAAATTCTTCCGAATACGAAAAAAACCGGTTGAAAACCGGTTCATCTTATTATATAATGGATAAGCTGATAACTTTTGCACCTTACAGCTTTGGTTTTATACCGTGTCTGCAAAACCATCAGCAGCTCTCCATCCATAATAAGGATGACAATTTTATACTTATTCAGCATAAAATCAGGGCAACAGTCTGCCATAATATCCTGTTCCCTTCGGCGGAGTTCCCTTTTCCGTCTTTGTGAGCGACCATGGCAGTCTGAAAAAACGGTACTCTTGAAATCCGCGACCTCTAACCGATCAGTTATTCGTATTCTTCAATGTGTACATCATATCACTTAATCCCTTCCCTGTCAATTCTTTTGCACAAATTCCAAAAAAATCGGCGGTTCGCTTGGAAAAAAACTTTTTCCGCCTACAAAAACAGTATATTCGCTGTCTGATTTTTGGTGACTGGATTTGATTCAAAATTTTGAAAGGGTTTTATGATTTTCAGAAAAGGACGATGATATTCTCATGAAAACTCATGATTTTTATTATGACCTTCCCCAGGAACTTATTGCACAAACACCGGTAGAACCCCGAGACCATTCCCGGCTTATGGTGTTAGACCGAAATTCCGGCGAAATACAAGACCGGCACTTTTACGACATTTTGGACTACCTGAAAGAGGGCGACCTGCTGGTAGTCAACAATTCCCGGGTACTGCCTGCCCGTCTGTACGGCAAAAAGGAAGAAACCGGCTCCCATATGGAACTGCTCCTTTTGGAACAAAAAGGACACCTGCTTTGGGAAACCCTGGTAAAGCCGGGAAAAAAAGCCAAACCTGGCGCCCGGTTTATCTTTGGTGATGGCCTGCTGACCGGGGAAATTGTGGAAGTCAAAGAAGATGGAAACCGAATGATTCAGTTTTCCTGTGATGGAAATTTCTTTGATGTATTGGATCAAATCGGGCAGATGCCTCTTCCCCCCTACATTACCGAAAAGCTCCAGGATAAAGAACGGTACCAGACCGTTTATTCCAAAGAAACCGGTTCTGCTGCTGCCCCTACTGCTGGACTGCACTTTACCAACGAACTGCTGGAAAAAATCAAGGCCAAAGGGGTACAGGTTGCAGAAGTTACCCTGCATGTAGGATTGGGAACTTTCCGTCCGGTGAAGGCAGATGAAATCACCGACCACAAAATGCATTCCGAACATTACCTGCTGCCGGAAAAAACTGCTCAGCTGATTCAAAAGACAAAACAAAACGGCGGCCGTGTGATTGCGGTAGGTACCACCTCCTGCCGTACTCTGGAAAGTGTAGCTACCTTCCGCGGAAAAATCGAAGCCTGCGAAGGATACACCGACATCTTCATCTATCCCGGATATGAATTTAAAGTTCTGGATGGGCTGATCACCAATTTCCATCTGCCGGAAAGCACCTTAATTATGTTGGTAAGCGCCTTTGCCGGATATGACCATGTGATGAAAGCGTATCAGCATGCAGTGGAAGAAAAATATCGGTTTTTCAGCTTTGGTGACGCCATGCTGCTGCTATAATTTTATTGTGACAAGGAGAATGTTATGTATACTTTATTAAAACAGGAAGGCCGGGCACGCCGGGGTGAATTTGCTACCGTACACGGAACCGTGCAGACTCCCGCCTTTATGAATGTGGGAACCTCCGCTGCGATCAAAGGCGGAATTTCCTCCTATGATTTAAATGATGAATTAAAATGCCAGGTAGAATTGTGCAACACCTATCACCTGCATGTCCGTCCCGGGGATGAATTGATCCGCCGGATGGGAGGACTCCATAAATTTATGGGATGGAACAAACCCATCTTGACTGACAGCGGCGGATTCCAGGTATTCTCTCTGGCACAGCTGCGCACCATCCAGGAAGAAGGCGTTTACTTTAATTCCCATGTGGACGGAAGACGCATTTTTATGGGTCCGGAAGAAAGCATGCGCATCCAGTCCAATCTGGGTTCTACTATTGCCATGGCATTTGATGAATGTGTGGAAAATCCATCCACCCACGAATATTCTTCCCGTTCCTGTGCTCGCACCACCCGCTGGCTGAAGCGATGCAAAACAGAAATGGAACGGCTCAACAGTCTGCCGGATACCATCAATCCTCACCAGATGTTGTTTGGAATCAACCAGGGATGCACCTTTGAAGATCTGCGGGTTGCTCATATGCAGGAAATCGCTCAGTTAGATCTGGACGGATATGCCATTGGAGGATTGGCTGTAGGAGAGCCGAAAGAAGAAATGTACCGCATTATTGATGTGGTAGAACCATATATGCCGGCAAACAAGCCACGGTATCTGATGGGGGTAGGCACTCCCTGCAACATCATTGAAGCCGTATCCCGCGGAGTGGATCTCTTCGACTGCGTTATGCCAAGCCGAAACGCCCGTCATGGTCACTTAAACACCTGGAGCGGAATTCGAAACATCCAGAATGCCAAATACGCCGAGGATGATCTTCCTATTGACGAGGCCTGCGACTGTCCTACCTGCCGCCGTCATTCCAGAGCTTATCTGCGTCACCTGTTTAAAGCCAATGAAATGCTGGCTATGCGGCTGGCTGTTATGCACAATCTGTATTTTTACAATACACTTATGGAAAAAATCCGGGAAGCTTTGGACGAAGGCAGATTTGAAGAATTTAAAAAACAATATGTACCGCTGCTGGACACCCGCATTTAATCCTACTTTTACCTGACTTTTGTATATTATGATCCCCCTCTGCATACTGTTTTAAAAACAGGATACGGAGGGGGATTTTTTGTCTGTTATTGATCTTTTTATCATTGCCGTAGGACTATCTGCAGATGCTGTATGCGCTTCTGCTGCCAACGGCATTTCTTCTGCCCGGAAAGGACAGATTTTTCGGGGAATAATTGGTGCCGGACTATTTGCACTATTTCAGGGAATCATGCCTGTCATTGGATATGAAGCAGGAGGACTGGCTGTATCCATTCTGTCCCGATTCAGCGGATACGCTGTTGCGCTGGTATTTCTATGTTTGGGCGGCAAAATGCTCATGGACAGTATTAAAGGAGATACTGATGAAACCATTCCATCCATTTCCCTGTCCCTTTTATTAACCCAGGCCATTGCCACCAGCATTGACGCCCTTGCAGTGGGATTTAGTTTTCAGCTGGAACAGGTATCCCTCACCCAAGCAATTCCCATTATTTCCGGAACTACTTTTTGCCTATGCCTGATGGCATTCTTTCTGGGGAAAAAAGCAGGAGAACGATTTCAGCGCCGGGCAGGTATTTTCGGGGGACTGCTTCTCACTGTCATGGGAATCAAATGCCTCATAAAGATATGGCTATAATTTCTTTTCTGCTCACTCATTAAAACAAATTTACGTGACAAACCGGCGCTAAAAAGGCATACAGCATTGACATTTTATTTCCAATCATCTCTTCTGTCACACGATAGCTGTGAAAACCCTGTAACGGCGGAACTGAACCAGCTGGAAACCGGAGAGAAACCGTAGTCCCTTCATTAGGACGGCTGGTCAGCAAAAAGGTGCCTCCATGAGCCTCCATAATTTTTCTGGTAAGATACATTCCAAGTCCCACACCATTTCGCTGTTTGGTAGCGGGATGATAGGAATAAAACGGCGTTCCTACCTGTTCTATGCGAGAAGGTTCAATTCCATCTCCAATATCCCGAATACTAATGACTGCTTCACTGCCCACCTTCCTGACATCAATGGTAATGGCAGTTTCCTTAATAGAAAACTGGATGGCATTCACCAGCAAATTAAGAAGCATCAAAGTTAGTTTTTCTTCATCCGCCGTAATACACAAATCCTCTTGGCAATGCTCCTGAAGCACTACACGCCTGCCGCTGTTTCTGGTCAGCGGTTCTATTGCAGAAACAAACTGGCGCAAAAACTGCGGAATCAAAATCTTTTTGACGCACATAGGATTGTCTCCATTTTGAAACTTTACATATTCCGTTAGATTAATGGTGGTTTTTAAAATACTCTGTGCCCCTTGTGCTACAATATTCAAATATACCATTTCATCATAACAGCTGTACTTTTCTAAAATCTGCATCAAAGGCGGAAGTGCATTATAAATATGAAATACTGCTTCCCGATATTCCATGCCAACCGCATTCTGTTCTTCTGGTTTAATAGAATCAAATCGATCAGCTCTATTTTGTTTCTTTTTTCGAATGCCCCACCAGGAATAAGGTTTTTGATCATCCCCTAAAAACCTTTTTGCCTTTAATAGGTAAACACCTCCATAAAGCTTTACCTCTTTTAAAAACAACTGGTCTTTTTCCAAAGCATTCAATGCCTCTAAAACCACTTCACCCAACATTTTAGAAAGACTTTTGGCAGATTGACCTATTACAGAAGCAAATTCCGACTCTCTGGCATGCTGATTTTCCCATATAATGTAATGCTGTTCATCACAAATTAGGGAATAGTTGTCTTCTGTCTCAAACAAATCGATCATCGTTTGAATTTTACTTAACATAACTATCGATTCCTCTACCTAAATTAATCCGCTGTAAAACAAATTGCCAAAACTGCCGTTTTTGATGGAAACACAAACAAAGTACCCGGCGTTTTGGGACAACCTTCATTTTTTCGCAACAAATACTGTGTATACACTTGATATTATATGCAACTTCGCAAAAATTGTAAAGTAAATTATTTGATATCTATATGATTTTTACTAATTTATCGACAATTAACGACCTTTTTATAGAAAGGTTCACTTTTCTGTCAATCCATGTTCTTATTTTGTCTAACAGCAGCTTTTTGTATACCTGGAAATTACATGGAAAAAAACACTTTTATCAGTTTAAAAATCTTTTGAAAATCGATTGATTACTCCGCATCTAAGAC
>JBMNPJ010000015.1:0-46001 GCA_050943535.1 Massiliimalia sp. | reverse complement strand
CGTCACAAAAAGGTCTATTTTCTTAGACCTTTTTGAACTTTTCTTATATTCCTCCTTAGCTCAGTCGGTAGAGCATGCGGCTGTTAACCGCAGGGTCGTCTGTTCGAGCCAGACAGGGGGAGCCAAAAGAAAAAGCAGAGGTTTTTGCCTCTGCTTTTTCTTTTGGCTTTTTCTATTTTGTCGGGAAAACCACCTGTGTTTCCACACACGTATCCGGCTGTTAACTGGTTTATGCTCTGCCGCGTCCAGTGGACGAACAAGGCAGAGTATAAACAGGAAGAAACAGGGAGAATTGCGAAGCACAATTGTGCGAACAAGGCGACCATGTTTCTGACCGATCGTACAACAAAGAAATCTTATGTTTTGGAATATCTCTATAAGTATTATAATTACAATAATATCCTATATGTATAAATCCAACGACCTAATCGATCAAATTATATTTATTGCAATAGTTGTAATTATAATTCGAATTCTACAATTTCTCCATTTTTAGGATGGTATCCGTCAACAAGTGATTGAATGATCATTCCATGACAAGCTACAATGATTTTTTCATAATGTTTGTATTTTTCTAAAATAGGTAAGATTCTTTTTCGCATTGCGCTCATGTCTTCCCAATCCATATCAGCATCGTCAGGATAGACGCCTTTTAATTGCACAAACTCATGATAACTTTTTTCTGCTGTTTTATCATCTTCATAGATATAATTTTTATTTGCCATCCATTCGTGTAAATCTGTTTCAATTGTGAGGTCTATTTGGAGTTCTTTGGAAAGTATGGCAGCTGTTTGTACAGCTCTTGTATAGGGCGATGATAAAATGATGTTAGCTTCGCATAGCCGTTTATCTTTTGCTGTGTTTTTAATTTCTTTGATTCCATCAGCACTTAAAGGAGATAAGTTTACGCCAAACCCTTGATATATTTTTTTGTTTCGTTCTGAGTAATCAGTTTTGCCGTGTCTTATTAAATAAAAAATAGCCATTTTCTACTCACCTCATTGAATAAATATTAAACGATTTGTTCCTATTTTGTTTACTATATTATCATGTAACTGCAATGAGTGCAATGAATATCCTGTGAATCAGTTTATTTTTATCATGATTTGTTTTTGGAGTGTGCCTACAGATCAAATCAGTGAGAAATCATCGTTTTCATTGTACTGCTATGTTTTTTGTGTTATACTAAACCCAAACAAGCCCAATGACAGCAAAGAAAGGAGAAGACGGTGACATGGGGGAAACGATCCTAATTGTGGATGATGAAAAAGAAATTGCAGATTTAATTGAAGTATATCTTCAAAATGAAGGTTTTACCATTTATAAATGTTATAACGGAACAGATGCTTTGCGTTTTATCAACACTGTAAAATTGGATTTGGCAATTTTGGATGTGATGCTTCCGGATATTGATGGATTTCAAATTTGTCGGAAAATCAGGGAGAAAGATTTTTATCCTGTAATTATGCTGACAGCGAAAGTAGAGTCTATGGATAAAATTCTAGGCCTTACTTTGGGAGCAGATGATTATATTACCAAACCGTTTCATCCCTTGGAACTGGTTGCCCGGGTAAAAACCCAGTTAAGACGGTACCTTCGCTATAATTCTGCAGAGACATCTGATCCGGTCGTGGTGTGGGAATATGATGTGCGGGGGTTGACCATCAACCGTCAAACTCATAAGTGCAGTTTGTTTGGAGAAGAAATTTCTCTGACACCTCTGGAATTTTCTATTCTGTGGTATTTATGCGAACATCAGGGAAAAGTGGTTTCCTCAGAAGAGTTATATGAGTCTGTTTGGGGAGAAAAATACCTGGATCAGAATAATACAGTGATGACCCATATTGGCAGACTTCGGGATAAACTGCATGAACCGCCCAGAAATCCAAAATTTATCAGAACTGTATGGGGAGTGGGGTATACTATTGACTGATTATCAGAAATCATTACAGGAAAAAAATCACCGCAGTCAGATTATTCGTCAGTTGTTGCAGCAGTATATGATGACGTTGGCGGTGTTCGTCGTGCTGCTTGTGGTTTTGATTCTCATTTGCTGGGGAGTCTGCCACATGTTTATCTGGTATTCCGATGACCCTGTTTACCAGATTTTATCTTGGTTTGAAAAAAATCTTTTGGTGTTGGGGGCAGTGATTATTTTTGCAGGCTGGACTGGGATTACCTGCTGGTACTTGTCCAAAGCCATGCGGTTTTTAAATGAGGCAGTGTCTGCATTTTCCAAATTGGTTCAGCCAAAGGAAACTCCAATTCAGCTGCCTGAGGAAATGAAAAGCGTTCAGGATGAATTGAATCTGGTCCGGGAGCGAGCGTTGCGTAGCGACATGATCGCCAAGGAAGCAGAACAGAGAAAAAATGATTTGATTGTCTATTTAGCACATGATTTAAAAACCCCGCTGACATCCGTAATTGGTTATTTGACACTGCTTCGGGATGAGCGAGAAATTTCGGAGGAACTCAGGCAAAAATATCTGTCCATTTCTTTGGACAAGGCGGAACGATTGGAAGAGTTGATCAACGAGTTTTTTGAAATTACCCGTTTTAATCTTTCTGATGTGGCTCTGGAGTACAGCACTGTCAATCTGACCCGCATGCTGGAACAGCTGGTATTTGAGTTTCAGCCCATGTTTTTGGAAAAAGGGATCACATGTCAGCTGACTATAGCGCCGGATTTGAGTATTACCTGCGATCCGGATAAAATGCAGAGGGTATTTGACAATCTGCTTCGAAATGCAGTAAGCTACAGTTTTTCCAATAGCCAAATGAAAATCATGGTCACAGAACAGCCGGAAGGATTCCACCTGACCTTTTCCAATGAGGGAAAAACGATTCCGCCGGAGAAGCTCAGCCATATTTTCGACCGGTTTTATCGTCTGGATACTGCTCGTGCTACCCACAATGGGGGTGCCGGACTGGGTCTTGCCATTGCCAGGGAAATTGTTCAAATGCATGGAGGAACGATTGCGGCATCCAGCCGGGATGATACCGTTGTGTTTGAGATTTTTCTCCCCAAGAAGGGTTCCGTGAGAAAATCGTGAGAATTTTTTAAAAAAATGTGGGAATTCTTTTGGAAAGAACAGAAATAAAAAGTCCTTGATTTTGATACAATAAAATCAAATCAAGGACTTTTTTTATGTCTGCCAAGAGGAGAATTGCGTATGGAAAAAAGAGAATATGATGCGCTGAAAAGACAACTGAAACGTAAGAAAAAGCGCAAAAGAAAACTCCGTTGGTTTCGCATTGCTGTTTTTGCTTTGTTTTTGTGCACTGTGTCCGCTTTGGTGTTTCTCCCGGATTCCCCTATTCCCAATGGGGCGAATCTTCCTTCATCCTCTCAGCCTCAGATACGGACAGAAGAACTGGAAGCTTATGCACAGGAACAGGGTTATTCTTTAGACGACTACCCCCAAGAACTGATCGAATTGTATGATAAAAATCCGGATACACGGGATTTTGTCTTTCAGTATCCTGAAAAAAAGGATAAAGATTTTTCCATCGATTTAAGTTCCTGTGTAGGGACGGAGTCTGTTCCGCTGCTGATGCAGTGGGATCAGCGTTGGGGATATGATGAATATGCAGGAGAATTATTCGCTCTTTCCGGCTGCGGTCCCACCTGTTTGTCTATGGTGACGTTGTTTTTGACAGATGACCCTAGTATGACTCCCAAAGCCATGGGAGAATTTGCCCGGGAAAATGGATATGCCACTGACCAAAACGGAACATCCTGGACTTTATTTTCAGAGGGTGCTCAAAAACTGGGACTGCAGTCCCGGGAACTTCCTTTGGATCATCAGCAGATTATCAGCAATCTGGAAGAAGGGAATCCCATTGTCTGTATTATGGGTCCCGGAGACTTTACCACCACGGGTCACTATATTGTAATGACCGGTTATCAAGATGGAAAAATTCTGGTGAATGATCCCAATAGCTACCGGAATTCTGAACAGGGATGGGATTTAGAACAAATTTCTGACCAAATTAGAAATCTGTGGGTATTTACTTGAAGATACTACAGAATCAGGTTTTGCATACGGTCACAATAATACTGTACATTTTCAAATTTAGCATCAGGGGCGATTCGGTGGTCAGGGCAGGGGATATATCCACCCAGTTCAATCAGCGGTCTGAGCCGTTCGATCTCTGCATCCACCGCCTTGTAATCATAGGCAAAGATTCGTTTATCCATACCGCCTACGCCGCGGAGCTCTTTTCCATATTGTTCCCGCCATGGGGCAATGTTGGCGTTCCATGTACCCACCTCAATGGGGAACATGGTATTGACGCCGTTTTCCATCCAGGTAGGAATTAGTTTGTCAATCCATCCGTCACAGTCCAAGGACACAATATCAATTCCATACTGGTTTAACAGGGAGGTGATCTTTTTATAATGAGGCCCCACATATTCCTGGAACATGGATGGAATGACCAATGGACCGTTTTTAAAGCAGATATCTTCCCAGAAATGGCCGAAATCAAATTTTGCTCCGGTTTTCAGCATAGCTTCTACACATTGATAACAGAGATCATCCATAGTATCCAAAATTTCCAGATACAGATCTGGGTCGTCTGCCATCAAATAGCTCAGCTGTTCTACGCCCAGCAAATCCCGCATTCTTCCCATTAAGGAACCGCAGTGAATCCCTACAGGAATTTCCCGGTTTTGATCATCTATGAGGGATGTTAGAATTTCTTCTGGAATTCGCTCCATGGAAAATTTCAGCCGGGGCAGGTATTCACTTTCCCAAACGGCTCGGTCGGTGAGGGAAGTTCCGATTTCAGCTGGAATGGAAACAACTCCTGGTTTTACCAAAGTAATCAGACCGTTTTCATCCCGAATGATTTGGCTTCCGTCCGGTTTTTGCTCCAATACTACCGGTTCGAAAGCAGGAAACAGGTCGGAGCGGGCGCCGATACAGCTGTTCCAGTTAAAATCAAATCCCAGTTTTTTCATAATGGAGCGGTCTCCCTGGTGATTGTCGCCATGCTCTATATAGTCATGGGCTTCTTCCCAGGTAATGTGTCCTTCAGACGCCCATTTTTCTACAGTTTCATTCCAGTATCCAAAGGAAACCACAGGAAATTTGTCAAAGGGGCGATAATGAAGAATGGCGTCAATATTTTCGCGGAAAGTCATAGTGCAGTGTCATCCTTTCTTACATGAATTTCAAATTAAATTCATCATAACAGAAAAGAAAATCAATTTCTATTATGAGAACTCGACAAACTTTTTTGATAAAAATTATGGGAGTAACACTTGACAAAATAAGAAGTTTATGGTATTATATATAAACAATATGAAGACGGTGTAGATAGCGGTGAGGATCCACCTGTTCCCATATCGAACACAGAAGTTAAGCTCACTTGCGCCGAAAATACTTGCCTGGACACGGGCTGGGAACATAGGTATGCGCCGTCACAAAAAGCAGATGAGTTTTTCATCTGCTTTTTTCTTTTTATTTTAATATCATTCTGTAAAATTTTCTTCTTTAAGAATAACAAAACTATAACAAAAGGGAATCAACTTGGTGTTTTGGGATAATATTCATAAAGATAGGCTTGATTAAATAGTTAGGCTGTGCTATAATCCAACCGTCAAGAGAAATAGAAATAAAAAGCAAAAAATTTTGAATTATTTGCGCAACATAATATAGGAAAAGAGGGAATCATTATGAAAAAATATATGGCAGTTTTCCTGGCAGCGCTGTTAGCTTTATCTGTCGCTTCCTGTGGAATGCAGAACAATACATCTGATACATCCGGCACTTCTTCTGCGGGAGAAACTTCTCAGTTAGAAAGCGTATCTGTTCCGGAAGAAAAAGGATCCTATACAGGTGTTATTGTAGATGCTACCATGAACAGTATTACAGTAGAAGGCAGTGATGGAAAAGAACTGACTTTTTCTACTGGAGAAGATTCTGATATAAACCAGTTTGAAGGTTTAGAAATTGGGCAGGCAATCACCATTGAATATCAGGGTACCATCGAGAATGATGATGCCAGCGGTGTTTTGGTAACTCGAATCCAGGTGGAAAAAGATGCTCAGCAGGGTCCGGATGATAGCCAGTCTGGCGGAGTAATCAGCGGAACGGTAGTGGAAGCGTCTATGAATTCTGTAAGTATTGTCAATGCCAATCAGCAGCAAATTGACTTTTCTCTGAACGATGACACGCAGATTGATCTTCCGGAAGGAATTATGGAAAATCAAAAAATTACAGTGGAATATGTGGGACAGCTCAACGGAACCGATGCTTCTGGTGTGACGGTCAAACGAATTTCTGCTGCAGAATAAAGAAAACAAAAAAGCCGACCATTTTATGGTCGGCTTTTTATTTGTTTTACATGTTTGATTATGGCTTTTCAAAGGTCTGGCTGTAGATAGAAGTGCCGTCAAATGCATTGTAACGTACTTCTACTGAAATATCATCACCCAAAGCAGTAGATAAGGTAGAAGCAACATTTTCAAAAGTGCTGGCATTAGGTTCAATTGCTGCCTGCAGTGCTTCTGCTAAACCATCGGTAGCAGTACCTTCTGCATAAGTGTATACATAAACCAGTTTAGTTCCTTCTGAAAGAATTTCTACATTGGATAAGCCCTGAGCTGTTCCGCTTTCTTTTAAGGAAGCAATTTCCTGCTGAACTTCATCGCTAGCAATATAGTCTGCCAGCTGCTGAGCAGCATCACCGCCGGTAGAAGATTCATTTTCTTCCGCTGGAGTAGAGGTGCTGTTTTCTTCTTCAGATGATTGAGAAACTGTTGTGCTGGAATTGCTGTTTGTAGCAGCATCTTTGTCGTCTCCGCCACAGGAAACCAGTGAGAATACTAACGCACCAGCCAAACATAATGCCAATAAACGGGAAAAATGTTTTTTCATCATAAATTCTCCTAACATAATAAAGTACTATCTTTATTGTAGGAACATTTGTGAAAGATGTCAAATAAAATGTGACATTTTTTTGATTTTTCTATGATCTGATTGATAATTATTTATTTTTTTGTATATATTAAATGAAATGCTTGCGGTTTTTAATGCAAACTCATATACTATTTTCCATTCTGTTATTTTGCTGGTATAAGGTGCAAATAGAATTTTGGAAAATCACAATCATGCAGAAAATTACGGTTCAAATATCAATATCTGAGCGTCAAGGTTAAATGTATGTAAAATATGAAGGGATTCCTGCAAAATATAATGCAAAAAGGGAGTAGTTATGATATAATGTTAAAAAGAGATGGTTTTCTCTTTTTGACTCTGACTGAGGGTTTGAGGGGATTTTACGGAGGTGTTTTTATGAAATATGGTAAATATTTAAGAAAGACAAAAATCATTTGTACAATGGGGCCTGCCAATGATGATGAACAGGTTTTGAAAAAACTGATGCTGGAAGGAATGAATGCAGCCAGATTTAATTTTTCTCATGCAGATCATGCCTCCCATAAGAAAAAACTGGATTTGGTCAAAAAACTGCGTGAAGAACTGCATCTGCCTATTGCTACAATTTTGGATACCAAAGGGCCGGAAATCCGAATTGGAACATTTAAAGAAGGAAAAGTGGAATTAAAACGGGGAAACTTTTTTACTCTCACCACCAATGATGTGGTAGGGGATGAAAGTATGGTTTCCATTACATATAAAGATCTGCCCAAAGATATTGTACCAGGCGCTACTGTTTTGATTGATGACGGTTTGATTGAAATGAGCGTTGTCAATGTAACAGATACTGATATTACCTGTACAGTAAAAAACAGCGGGGTGATTTCTAACTCTAAGGGGATCAATGTTCCTGGAACTCGCCTTTCTATGCCGTTTATCAGTGAACGGGACCGGTCAGATATTATTTTTGGGATTGAACAGGGCTTTGATTATATTGCTGCATCTTTCAGCCGCAGTGCAGAAGATATTTTAGCGGTTCGGAAACTGCTGGAAGAACACGACTGTCATGATATGAACATTATTGCCAAAATTGAAAATGCAGAAGGTGTCAATAATATTGATGAAATTATCCGGGTTTCTGATGGAATTATGGTTGCCAGAGGCGACATGGGGGTAGAAATTCCATTGGAAGATGTACCGGTACTGCAAAAGGTAATCATCGAAAAGGCCTATAATGCAGGCAAACAGGTTATCACTGCCACCCAGATGCTGGATTCTATGATGAAAAATCCTCGTCCGACCCGTGCGGAAGCAACCGACGTTGCCAACGCTATTTATGATGGAACCAGCGCAATTATGCTGTCCGGAGAAACAGCTGCTGGTATGTATCCAGTAGAAGCGCTGCGCACCATGGTAAAAATTGCATTGAGAACCGAAGCAGATATTAACTATGTCCGCCGCTTTAATGAGCGGGGAAATATCACCGAGCTGGATGTGACCAATGCGATTTCTCATGCAACCTGTACCACAGCTCACGATATGTCTGCGGCGGCAATTGTTACAGTGACAAAATCCGGGAAAACTGCCCGTATGATCTCCAAATACCGTCCTGCATGTACCATTGTAGGATGTACCACCCAGGAAAAGGTTTCCAGACAGCTGAATTTGTCTTGGGGTGTCTTTCCTCTGTTGCTGGAAGAAAAACAAACAGCAGACGAACTGTTTGACTGTGCAGTAGACAGTGCTGCTAAGGCCAATGTAGTAGAAAATGGAGATTTGGTCGTAATTACTGCTGGGGTACCACTGGGGATTTCCGGGACTACCAATATGATGAAAGTGCAGGTAGTTGGACATGTGCTGATCAGCGGAGAAGGCGTTACTTCTCACGCAGCATGCGGTACTTTGTGTGTATGTCAAAATGAAGAAGAAGCTTTGGAAAAATACAAAGACGGAAATATTCTGGTAATCCCACATACAACCAATCGGTTGATTCCGCTGATGCAGACAGCTGCAGGGATTGTGACAGAACAGCCGGGAGCCAATTCTCATGCTGCGATTGCAGGAATGGCTATGGATATTCCGGTTATTGTAGGAGCTCAGTATGCCACCAAGATTTTGAAATCCGGATGTGTGGTTACCATTGATGCGGAAAAAGGAACTGTGTGCAGCTGTACTCAACAGTGCGATCAGTAAGGAAAAATTGATTGATAAAAAAAGAGGCGCTGTTTATTAACAACGCCTCTCAGACTGTAGAAAAAGATAATGTAAACTAGCAAATTATACAAACAAAAGTATTCCACCAGACATTTTGGAACGATTAGCGCCGCATCGCTTTTTGCAAAACAATCGTTTTTATTAGATGTGCAAACTATACTTGGGGGTCTTGGGGGCAGTGCGACTAACCGAATATTTCCGGAGCACGCCCCCAAGTGCCCTTTTCTGCTTCCTCTTTTTGGCATAAAAAGAGGAAGTGCAAGGTGGTCAGCGGACACTGTCCGCCGTAAGCCCATAAAAGAAAGACAAAAAATTTGTCTCTGACGCACGCGGTATTTATACTGCTAAGGGACTCACGCAATAGTCCTACGGACTTTTGCTCCCCTTAAGAATCCCAAAAGACAAAAATTTATACAATTTTTTCTTGTAATATACTTTATCGACAAACTGAGGCGCTGTTTATTAACAGCGCCTCTTTTTTACGTAAAACAATATTTTATTCTTTTGCTTCCAATTCTTTGTTCAGGAATGGAACAGAGAAATGATCGGTGAAAAACTGAATGATGGGTCCCATAAAGAATGCGGTTAAAACGGTACCGACCCCAATGATACTTCCCAGAGAAAATCCGATAATTACGCAGATGACGTCGGTTGTGACACGGCACCAGCGGTAATTAATGTGAAGCCGGTCGTTCATGACAAATCCCACAATATCATATGCGCCTACCCCAAGTGCTGCGGTAAAGAAAATGGAACCGCCAAAACAGTGAAGGATAAAGATAATGGTAAACATAATGATACGGGCGGGCATATTGTCCGGATCAGGAAAGATTTTATCATAAAGGAAGGTGGTAAAGTCAGCGATAAATCCAACACAGGTCATATTAATCACAGTACCGATTCCTAAAAACTGCCGTCCGAAAAAGACACCCAGCAGAATGATCACACAGTTAATGCCAAGCTGAGTAACCCCGAAAGAAATATTCAGCCGGTTGGATACCCCAAGTACCATGGCGGTAAACGGGTCTGTGCCGAATTTTGTTTTGTTGTATATGGTAACAGCCAGTCCCATAAAAAAGACCCCTACGCACATCATGCCCAATCGTTTCACCATATATCGGTTTAAGCGAAAACGAAACCAATTCATTTGATTACCAGCTCCTTTTATTCATGAAACAGAAATTAAAGTCCTTAAAAATATTAACATTTTAAAGGAGAAATTACAAGCGGCAAAACTCTGTATTTTTGAAAAAATCTTGTGAAACTGTTGTCATGTTTTTACAGGTTGGAAATATTTCCGGGGCGAGGACTTGTCTTTTTATAAAAATGTGCTATAATGATAACAGTGTCATAAGGGCCTGTAGCTCAGCTGGGAGAGCGTTCGGTTCGCATCCGAGAGGTCGACGGTTCGATCCCGTTCAGGTCCACCATAGTTTGCGGTAGGTGTCTTGCCTGCCGCATTTTTGTTTTGGAACTGTAAAACACTGCAGGGAGGGAATGTAAGATGCTTTATTATATAGAGCTACAGCCAAATGAACGGCCGCAATATGATCAGATTCCGATGAAAGCACAAATTCGTGAAATTTATCAGGTAAAGTTTGAAAATTTGGATGGCATTACTTTTCACCGGACTCCGGTTACCCCGTATGAGAAAGATTTTTCCGTTTGGGAGACCTTTGACCGCTGGAATCAACAGTTTGATCTGTCCAACTGGCATTTTTTCGCCGCATTTGATCAGGGAATCCCAGTGGCGGGGGCAGTGCTGTGCTGTCATACTCCCGGAGTGAATATGCTGGACGGCAGGGATGACCTGGGAGTTTTGTGGGATCTTCGGGTAGATCCTGCATACCAAAGACAAGGTGTGGCACAAAAGCTGTTTTCTATGGTCAAAGAAAAGGCAGTTCAGCTGGAGCTAAAGCAGTTAAAGATTGAATGCCAAAATAATAATGTTCCGGCACTGCACTTTTATTTAAAACAAGGAGCACAGATTGGTGGGGTTCATCAGCACGCTTATGATGCCCAGGAATTATGGGAAGAAGTACAGATTTTATTGTATCTTGATTTATCCAAATAGAATATTTTATAAGTAAAAATACAAATTGTAATAGAAAAGAGGAAAAATGATGGAACGATATACCCAAAGAGATGAAACAGGAACAGCAAAGCTCTGTGAAGGAGTGCCTATGTCCGAAGCATTGGAACGGCTGGCCAAGCTGGAGGATTTTTGCCAAAACTTGAAACAGGAACAGGAAGAACTAAAAGAAAAATTGGGTGAGATGCGGGCGAAAAACCAGACAAAATCTTACCAGTTCCGGGAATTAATGAGCAAAAAACTGCTGGGCAACGAAATGTTAATTGCGTTAAAGTATGCTGGATTGGAATAAAAATCATATAGAATGCGAGATGATAGGGATGAGCCCAGAGGATGTGTTTGCATGGGTAAAAAAAGAATATGGAACCATACCGGATTATCCATGGAATGACCAGAACGCTGTGCTCCGTCATAAGAAAAGCGGAAAGTGGTATGGAGTGATCCTGAAAGTTCAGGCAGATAAACTGGGGATGGACGGCAAACATCTGGTGGATGTGCTCAACGTCAAGTGCGATCCAATTTTAATTGGCTCCCTCCGGGAAAAACCGGGGATTTTTCCGGCGTATCATATGAATAAGGAACATTGGATCAGTATCTTATTAAATGAAAGCACTGCAAAAGAGGAAGTCATCTGGCTGCTTGCCATGAGCTATGATCTTACTCAATAAATGGAAAGAGGCATAAGGAGTGTGGTGGAATGAATCAAAACAATGCTTCTCTGTCTCAGGGAGCAGAAAATTATCGGCGCAGCATCCAGTCTCCATGGGGGAAATTGTTTTACAAAATGGTGTGGAGTCAGTTAGGACCCATACGTCATCAGGAGATTCTGGATTTTGGGAGCGGGTTTGGTGTCACAGCCAACCATTTTGCCGCAGACAACCAGGTCACTGCCATAGAACCCAGTGAAGAACTGGTTCAGCTGCGGTTTTCGGAATATGATTATAAACAGCTGATTGGTTCCTGGGACTCTCTGAAACAGCAGCCGTCAGAACAATACGATGTGATTTTTTGTCACAATGTTTTGGAATATGCAGAAAATCCCAGAGAAATTCTAAAAGAGTTTCATCGTGTGCTGAAAAAAGGAGGAAAACTTTCTCTGATTAAGCACAACCATTTTGGAAAAATCATGCAGAAAGCGGTATTTGAATATGATCTTGACGCTGCACACCAGCTGTTAAAGCGAGGAGAATCACAATCTGTGAGCTTTGGGACCATTCATGAATATGAGCTGGAAGATTTGCTAACCGGGCAGGAACATTTGTGGCAGCAGCGGGAACTCTATGGAATCCGCATGTTTTTTGGATTGCAGAATAACCAAGTGAAAAGCCGGGAACATTGGGCAGACGAAATGTTTGCTTTGGAAAAAGAAGCAGAACAGGTTCCTGAGCTTCGGAATATTGCCTTTTTTCATCACATTATTTTGGAAAAGAAATAAGAGTGTGCATGGCTTTTTATGATGTTTTAAAAATGATACGTTAGATTCCATACACCTCACAGGTAAACATCCAGAGTTTTTTGTCATCATTTTGATGATAACAAAATTCTGGATTTGTTCATTTTTAGCTTGACTTTTTTAAAAATGGACATATAATAGAACAATAACAGGTTCAAAAATAATGATAAATAAAATGAATTGAACATAAAAATAAAAAGTCCCCTGCAAAACGATCCATTAACAGGAATGGATTGTCCTATGACAGATGCAGGGAGAAAGGAATCAACACAAACCATGAGAATGTTGGCAAATGTCTGTAAATATGTAAAACAGAATCCTGAGCTCACACAGCGGGAGCTGGCAAAACAGCTGGATGTATCTTTGGGAAAAACCAATCAGTCTGTAAAAGAATGTGAAGAACAGGGATTCTTAATCCGGAAAAAAGGAAAGTATGCCTTAACAGAGCAGGGAGAAAAGTTTTTAGAAGAATACCGGGTAAAAAATGCGGTGATTTTGGCGGCGGGGTATGGCTCCCGGTTTGTACCTCTAACCTTTGAAACGCCAAAAGGTCTTTTGGAAATTCACGGGGAACGGATGATTGAACGGATGATCCGTCAGCTTCATGAAAAGGATATTTGGGATATCACCATTGTGGTGGGGTATCTGAAAGATCAGTTTGAATATCTCATTGATGAGTACGGAGTAAAGCTGTTATATAATCCGGAATACGGGAAAAAGAATAACTTGGCGTCACTTTACTGCGCAAGACATCTGCTGGACAATACCTATGTGCTGGCATCTGACCACTGGATGAATGAAAATATTTTTAATGCTTACGAATGTGAACCGTGGTACAGCACCGTATGGGAAGAGGGAAAAACCTCAGAATGGTGTGTAAAGACCGACAGCAAAAAACGGATCACTCAGATGCGGGTAGGGGGATACCACCAGCAAGTTTTGTATGGTCCTGCGTATTTTACCCGAGAGTTTTCACAGGTATTTGTGCCATTTCTGGAAGAATGTTATACACGTCCGGGAACCGAAGATGCTTATTGGGAACAGGTTTTGATGGAAAATCTGGATCAGTTTTCCCTTTATGCCAGACTGCTTGACCGGGAACAGATTCATGAAATCGAAAATATGGAACAGCTTCGGGAGTTTGACGCCAGTTATCAAACTGCCTCTCATAACCAGTCTTTGGCTTATGCGGCAGAAGCGTTAGGCGTTCCGGAGGGAGAGATTCGGGAACTTTCCTGCTTAAAATCCGGAATGACCAATCAGTCTTTTTTATTTACAGCAGGAGACAAACGGTATATTCTCAGAATCCCTGGAAAGGGCACTGACCAGCTGATTAACCGGCATGAAGAATATCAGGTATATCAGGCAATCCGTCCTTTGGAAGTATCGGAAAAGATTATTCGGTTTGATCCGGACACCGGATATAAACTGGCCCGGTATTATGACGGCAGTCATAATGCGGATGCCTTTGACTGGGAGCAGGTGAAGCAGTGTATGCAGCTGATGAAACAGGTACATGATGCTAAACTGACAGTGGAGCACAGTTTTGAACTGCGGGAACGAATTGCTTTTTATGAAGATTTGTGTGTAGAACGCCGGTGTATTGGATTTTATGATTACCGGCAGACCCGAACCAAAATGGATCTTCTTTTGGATTTGCTGGATCAGCTAAATCCACCGAAAACTCTTTGTCATGTAGACTGCAATCCAGATAACTACATTGTTCTGCCAGATGGAACCATGCGGCTTTTAGACTGGGAATATGCGGGAATGTGTGATCCTTTGATTGATATTGGAATGTTTGCCATTTACTCCTATTATGACGAAGAACAGGCAGACCGTTTGATCGAAGCGTATTTTCTGAGAAAGCCTACTCAGGAAGAACAGATTCGGGTATATCTGTATATGGCGTTGGGCGGCTTTTTATGGGCACTGTGGACCGAGTACAAACAATCTTTGGGAAATGAGTTTGGGGAATACGGGATGAAAATGTACCGGTATGCAAAAACATATTTTAAAAAGATCCAGGCAATGACCCAGTTGCCGGAATGCTGAGGAGAAAGGTGGAGTAAACCATGAATGAACCTGCAAAACAACCAGTCCGTTCCAACAATAACTGGACACTGATTATTTTTCCGCTGGTAATTATCGCTGTCATTTCCGGATTTTTGCTGGCGTTTCCGGCACAGGCGGAGGTCTTTGTCAACGGACTGCAGAATATTTTTGTGAATAAGCTGGGGTTTTTCTATATTCTCATTGGGATGTTTGTGCTGGCGGCTTCTTTGGCAGTGGCATTTTCTAAATACGGAACCATTCAGCTGGGAAAACTGGAAAAACCCAGATACAGCAATTTTCACTGGGGAGCCATGATCTTTACTTCCACCATGGCTGCGGATATTTTATACTGGTCTTTAATCGAATGGGCTTATTACTACACTGCCAATCCGGAAGGAGCGGCAGAATACACTCAGGTACAGCAGCAGATGTGGGCGTCCTCTTATCCGTTGTTTCACTGGGGGCCGATTCCCTGGGCGTTTTATATTTTGCCTGCGGTGGCATATGCCTACCGGTTTTTCGTGCGGAAAAAGCCAAAACAGTCTTTGTCCGAAGCCTGCCGCCCGATTTTGAAAAATCGGGTGGACGGACCTTTAGGGCGCATAATTGACATTTTTGCCATTGTGGGGCTGCTGGCAGGAACCGCAACCACTTTTTCTGCGGCGACCCCGCTGCTTTCACAGGCAGTGTGTGAACTGTTTGGAATCCAGCAGTCCAATCTGCTGACCATTTCTGTGCTGGTAGTGATTGGGGTAGTGTTTACTCTGGCAGTACTGCTGGGGATGAAAGCAATTTCCAAACTGGCAGTTGTGTGTGTCGCTGTTTTTGGCGTACTGCTGTCACTGTTTATTCTGTTTGGTCCAAAAGTATATCTGCTGGAATCCGGGATTACTGGAATTGGCAATATGATTCAGAATTTTATCGGGATGTGTACCTGGACCGACCCTCTGCGAGCGACTGGGGACGGGGTTACCGGATTCCCTCAGGCATGGACGATTTTTTATTGGGCTTATTGGATTGCATGGTTTGTGGCAACTCCGTTTTTCATTGCTTCTATTTCCGAAGGGCGCACCATTCGCCAGACCATTTTAGGTGCATTTGGATTTGGGTTGGCAGGCACCTATACTTCTTTTGTGGTGTTCGGAAATTTTGGGCTGTATCAGCAGACCAGCGGTGCAGTAGATGCTGCAGGAATGCTCAATGACGGAGCGTCCCCGGCACAGGTGATTGTAGAGATTTTCAAGCAGCTTCCGGTTGGAAATTTGGCTTTGGGTGTTTTGGTCATCGCCATGATCGCATTTTACGCCAGTACCTTTGATGCCATTACCATGGTAATGGCAAACTTCTCTACCCGGGAATTAAAACCGGATGCAGAACCCAGCAAAAAACTGCGGGGCTTCTGGGCACTGGTATTTTTGATCCTGCCTATTGCGCTGATTTATTCTGACAGTACCTTGAATATGCTGAAAACATTGTCCATTGTGGCTGCATTTCCTTTGGGACTGATTATGCTGACTATTATTTTCGGATTTTTCCGAGAACTGAAACAGCATGCGAAACGAGAAGCGAACGGCAGTTTGGAAGATACAGAAAACGAGGAAGCTTGAAAATTTCGTTAGAAGGATAAAAAAGGGGCTGTCACATTTGTGACAGCCCCTGCATCGCTTCTTTCACAAACGCAAGTTCCCAAAAAAGGATATCGAAAGAATGGATGCATTGATAGTATTAGACAAGAATGAAAAATAATTCCTGGAAAAAGTAACCATGAACGGAAAAGTGGGAAAATCCGGGTTTATGACACATAATTTTTGCAAAATGACAGTTGAAAATTCATGATAAATATGGTATAGTAATAAAAGTTATTAAATCATTTATTTAGTATGACGATTATGGAGGAAATGCGATATGAACCCATTGGAAATTGTGGGCGGGATTCTGCTTTTGCTGGCAGGCGTCTTTATTATCTTTTTTGTTATGATGCAGGAAAGCAAACAGCCTGACGGTATGGGTGCTATCACCGGTAACAGCTCCAGCGATAACTATATTAGCCGAAACTCAGGCGTTCGTACCAAAGAAGCATTTTTGGCTCGCGTAACCAAAATTTTGGCCGGCTGTATTTTTGTTTTGGCTTTTATCCTGAATCTGCTGGTTCGTTATCTGTAAGGTACTGGTATGAAAAGAAATAGCTCTGCGTATACTAAACGCAGAGCGTTTTTTTTACCATAATTGCGGCGGAAATGGAAATGAAAGGAAAAACAAATGGAAACAAAAATGAAACGAAAGATTTTGAGTATTCTATCAAAATCGGGTAAAAAGGGAATTGCGGTCAGGGAACTGAAAAAACTGCTGAAAGCAGGAAAACCTCCCAGAGACCAGCAATTTGAACGGGAATTGGAAGCTTTGTTTCAAAGCGGAAAATTAATGGTAAAAAAACACCGGCTTGTTTTGGCGGAACAGTCTGGAAAGATTGCTGCTCAAATTGTCCGGGTGAATAAAACCTTTGGCTTTGCCAGAGATGAACGGGAAACGGAATACTTTATTCCCGGAAAATTTTTGATGGGCGCTTTGCCGGGAGATCAGGTATTACTTAAAAAAATCCCTTCCCGGGGAACCTCTCTGGAAGCAGAAGTGGTGAAAGTTACCCAGTACGGCAGCGGAGAATTTACCGGAAAACTGGTAAAAGAAGACGGCGGCTGGGCAATTTTGCCGGATACCTTGATGAAAGATACGGTTCGGGTGAAAAAGTCCCAGCTGTCAGGTGCCAGGGAAGGGGACAAAGTATTGGCGAAAATCGTGTCCCGTGGCAGCCGCCATTCCGAACACCGGGCGGCAGTGCTGTCTTCCTTTGGGGATGCAGCAACAGCGGCTTCCTGTGCTCAGGCTGTATTGGAGCTCAACGGAATCCGGGACGAGTTTCCCCCAGAAGTATTGGAACAGGCAAAGTTCCTTCAAAAGAGAGGGATCAAGTCAAAAGAATATGAACACCGTACTGATTTTCGCAACGAAGTGGTATTTACCATTGACGGTGCGGACTCCAAGGATTTGGACGACGCGGTTTCTATCCACAAATATCCCGACTGCTATGAGCTGGGTGTGCACATTGCGGATGTGTCCCATTATGTGATTTATGGAAGCGAACTGGATCAGGAGGCGTTTCGCCGGGGAACCAGTATTTATTATGCAGATCAGGTCATCCCTATGCTGCCAAGGGAACTTTCCAACGGGATTTGTTCTTTAAATCCGGGAGAGGACAGGTTGACCTTGTCTGTGGTCATGACTTTGGATTTGGATGGAAATCTCACGGATTTTGATTTTCAAAAGGGGGTTATCCGTTCCCGGGTCAAAGGGGTATATAGCGAAATCAACCAGCTGCTGGAAGGGGAAACTTCTGCCGAACTGACAGAAAAGTACGCGTCTGTTTGGGAGTCTTTACAGCTGATGCGTGAGCTGGCTGAGCTTCGTCTGCAGCGCCGAAAAGAACGGGGCGCTCCGGATTTGGATACCACCGAAAGCAAGATTATCACCGATGAGCGGGGGATTGCTGTGGATATCAAACCTCGGGTCAGCGGATTTTCTGAACATCTTATTGAGGAGTTTATGCTGCTTGCCAACGAAGCGGCAGCCATGGCAGGAAAGATGAAGGAACTGCCCTATGTTTACCGGGTGCACGAACCTCCTACCGCAGAAAAGCTGGAAAAGCTCAATGTAACTCTGCGGCTGTTAGGGCTGCAAAAGAAAAATCTTTCCCCCAATGTAAAACCCAAAGCGCTGGCTGAAATTTTGGATAAAGTTCGGGACAGCGATCTGCACAGTATTGTCAATGTACAGGTGCTGCGTGCTATGTCCAAGGCAAAATACAGCGAAACTCCCATCGGTCACTATGGGCTGGCTTTGGAAAATTACGCTCACTTTACTTCCCCGATCCGCCGGTATGCAGACCTGCAGGTACACCGGGCTTTGACTGCATTTTTAGAGGGAAGTTCTCCGAAAGCCATTGCCCAAAAGTATGAGCAATACGCAAAACAGGCGGCTTTGCAGGCTACCCAGACCGAAATTACCGCCATGAAGGTGGAGCGGGATTGCGAGGACTGCTATAAGGCCGAATATATGCAAAAGCACATTGGCGAAACCTTTGAAGGGATCATCTCTTCTGTGGCGGGGCATGGGATTTATGTGGAACTGCCCAATACAGTAGAGGGAATGGTTCGAGTAGAAGATCTGCCGGACGGAGAATATTATTTTGACGAAGTCATGCAGTATAAAAATCTCACCACAGGTCAGGTGTTTAAAATCGGCGATCCCATGACGGTGATCTGCGCCAAATGTGATGTGAACAGCGGAAATATTGATTTTACACCGGTCTTTGATGAAATAGATGAAGATGGAGAATAACTCCATTTTCATGGATGAATGCTTATTTGCTGTTTGTGTTTTATAAAGACTCATGGTATGATAAAAACAGAAAATTATAAAAGGAATGCCGTCAAAATTTTGTTTGCGGCATTCCTTCATTTACAAATCGGAGGAACAAAATCATGGAAATCAGAGAATTGCAGGCAAAAGATAGGGATGTGTTTATCCAGATGGTGGATGACTTTTATCATTCCGAAGCGGTGCTCCACGATATTCCAAAGGAAAATATTTTACATACAGCCGATCTGCTCATTGAAGGAACCCCTTATGCTAAAGGGTATCTATTTGAACAAAACGGAGAAACTGCAGGATACGGTCAAATTTCCCTGACCTATTCCAATGAAGCAGGAGGACTTTGCGTCTGGGTAGAGGAAGTGATGATTCTGCCTCAGTTCCGTGGTCAGGGACTGGGACATGAATTTTTCCATTTTCTTCACCGGGAATTTTCTCAGGCAAAACGGTTCCGTCTGGAAGTGACCAAAGAAAACCCCAGAGCCGCAAAGCTGTATGAAAAATTAGGATACGAGCCTTTTGATTATTTACAGATGGTGAAAGAATGCTAAAACTGCTGGAAAATACGGGGGCAGAAAATGATATGGTATTCTCCATGGAAAAAGACGGACAGCCTATCGGCGAATGCCGCTGTCAGAACGGGCGGGTGCTGTCCTTTGCGCTGACACCCCAATGGGACCGGGAAGATTACCAGAAATATTTTGTAAAACAGCTTCTTCATCGGTTGGGCGCTTATCAGGGAAAATCGGTGATATGGGAATCTCCGAAACCATCTCTGGTTGATGTGCTGTCTCATTTTGGGTTTGTACCGGAAGGAAACCATTGGATTCGTGTAGTGCGAAAACCGCTGCACAGTCTGGATTTTTCCCACGAACTGATGAAAAGTTTTGTTAAACCGGGAGATACTGTGGTAGACGCTACCGCCGGAAACGGAGGGGATACCCTCTTTCTCTGTAAGCTGGTAGGGGAACAGGGCAAGGTGATTGCCATGGATATTCAGCCCAGTGCAGTGGACGCTACTAAAACGTTGCTGGAACAGAATGGAGTATCTCAAAGGGCGGAAGTGCTGCTGGGAGATCATGCAGAACTTTGCAGGCAGCTGGCACCCGACTCTGTGGATGGAGCGGTGTTCAATTTTGGATGGCTTCCTGGAGGAGATCACCATCGGTTTACCCTTCCCGAAACCAGTATTTCCGCTTTGGAAGGAGCGCTCCATGCCATAAAACCAGGAGGCAGATTGATTGCTTCCCTTTATCACGGCAGGGAAAATGGAGACAGGGAAAAGGACACTCTGCTGGAATGGTTTCATGCTCTTCCGCAGAGCCGGTATACCGTAATGGAATGCACCATTTCTAATCGAGAAGGAAAAGACCCGATTGTACTGTTGGTGCAGAAAGAATCAAATATAGGAGGACGTGGCAGATGAAACTGATTTCATGGAATGTAAATGGACTGCGCAGCTGCTTGGGCAAAGGATTTGGAACATTTTTTGAATCCCAGCAGGCAGATGTGTTTTGTATACAGGAAACCAAAATGCAGCAGGGGCAGACCGATTATCCTTTTGAAGGGTATCATGCTTATTGGAACAGTGCTGTGAAAAAAGGCTATTCCGGCACCGCGGTATTTTCCAAAGAGGAACCGCTTTCTGTCCGGTATAATATGGGTAATCCGGCTCATGAAGGAGAAGGCCGGATGATTACCCTGGAATATCCCCAGTTTTTTCTGGTCAATGTATATACCCCAAATTCTCAGCGGGGACTCACTCGCCTTGATTACCGAATGGAATGGGAAGATGCTTTTCTACAATATGTAATGAATTTGGACAAGGAAAAACCGGTGGTGATTTGCGGAGACATGAATGTGGCGCATCAGGAAATTGATCTGAAAAATCCAAAAACCAACCGAAAAAACGCTGGATTTACTCAGGAAGAGCGGGACAAAATGACCCGACTTTTGGAGAGCGGGTGGATTGATACCTATCGGTTTTTCTATCCGGATACACAAGGGGTATACTCCTGGTGGTCTTATATGTATCATGCCCGGGAAAATAATGCAGGGTGGCGGATTGACTATTTTCTGGCTTCTCAGCGTTTGGAACCTTATTTAAAAGGGGCTTCTATTCACACACAGGTGATGGGCAGCGACCATTGTCCGGTAGAGCTGGAACTGGAATTTTAAAGGGGAAAATCGGAATTTCCTTTGGATGAGGGAATCATCATGAAAAAATTATTGAACGCTTTGGCGATCCTTTTCAGTGTTTTGACGCTGGCAGGAGCCGGATATGTGCTGTATCATGACGGAACAGTCAGTGCAGGCTATGGGGTAGTTCCCTTAGTACTGGCTGTTGCCTGTCTGAGCCTGGCAAGGCGGAAACCATGAAAAAGGCGAAATTTTTCAGATTGTAGAAAAAGGTAATGTAAACTGGAAAATTAGTATTACAGCAGATTCTTTGGAACGATTAGCGCCGCAGCGCTTTCTAGAAAACAACCAACTGACAAAGTGCGAACGTAGTGTTGGTGCTCCACCGTCAGGTGGTCGTTGGGTGCGGGCACTGCCCGCTGCAGGTGTGGGCGACATAAGCCCACAAAAGAAAAATTTAAAAATTTGTCTCCGACGGCTTAAGGGATTCACATCCCTTAAGAATCCCAAAAAGATAAAAATTTGTGCAACTTTTTCTTGACATATACTCTATCGATAAGCTGATATTTTATCACTTTTGTTTTGTTATGATAAAACATGAGAAACTTTGTCCCGGCTACTTGAATCAAAGGCAGTTTTCCAGTATAATAAATTAGATATGGGTTGTATGATCAAACTGTAATAACATGAGCAAATGACTGACCAGAAAATCCGGAAAAGTGTTTTGCGTTTGTAAATAAAGAATTGCCCAGTAAAATAAAAAAAGGATGCGTGATACATATGAAGTTAGGTATGGTAGGTCTTCCTAATGTAGGGAAAAGTACCCTGTTTAATGCTTTGACCAATGCGGGTGCCGAATCCGCCAACTACCCTTTCTGTACCATTGAACCAAACGTAGGGGTTGTTTCTGTTCCAGATGAACGGCTGGACTTTCTAGCAAAAATGTATGAACCGAAAAAATTTACTCCGGCTGTGTTGGAGTTTGTAGATATTGCAGGTCTTGTAAAAGGAGCTTCCAAAGGGGAAGGTCTGGGGAATAAATTCCTGTCAAATATCCGGGAAGTAGACGCTATTGTTCACGTGGTTCGCTGCTTCCAGGACGATAATATTATCCATGTAGATGGTTCCATCGGTCCTCGCCGGGACATTGAAACCATCAATCTGGAACTGATTTTCTCCGACCTGGAAATGCTGGAACGCCGTCTGGCAAAAGCCATTAAGGCTGCCAAAGCAGATAAAAAGGTTCAGGCAGAAGTAGATTTTCTGGAACGTCTGAAAGCTTATATGGAAGAAGGAAAATCTGCCCGCGGATTTGACTTTACCGATGAAGAACGGGAACTGATTAAAACCACTCCGTTGCTTTCCAATAAACCCGTTATCTATGCTGCAAACCTGTGTGAAGATGATTTCGCAAACGGCATTGAAGCCAGCCCGTTCTATCAGGAAGTGCTGGAAATTGCCAAAGAAGAAAACGCAGCAGTACTTCCTATTTGTGCTAAAATGGAAGAAGATATGGTGGATATGGAACCGGAAGAAAAGGCGATGTTCTTGGAAGAACTGAACCTGAAAGAATCTGGTCTGGACCGAATCATCAAAGAAGGATATGCCCTGCTGGGACTGATCTCTTTCTTGACCGCAGGTTCTGACGAAGTACGTGCATGGACCATTACTCGAGGTACCAAAGCACCTCAGGCAGCAGGAAAGATTCACACTGACTTTGAACGTGGATTTATCCGTGCAGAGATTGTCAGCTTTGATGATCTGGTAGCCTGTGAAACCATGGCAAATGCCCGGGAAAAAGGCTTGGTTCGTCTGGAAGGCAAAGAGTATGTGATGCAGGATGGAGATATTGTAAATTTCCGTTTCAATGTATAAATAAAAAAGGGTTGCTGCAAAACAAGTGGGTACTGCAGCAGCCCTCTTTTGATATGGTGGAAATGTTTTGGTGGAGAGAAAAGGGAGGAAGCAAAAATATGAAGTTTCGTTATGAAATGCATGCCCACACCAATGATGTGAGCATTTGTGCACAAGTGACTCCTCAATGTCTTGTGGAAGAGTATATTCAGAAAGGATATACAGGGGTGGTTTTGACAAATCACATGAACCAGTACACGTTTCTTCGGCGCAGATTCCAAAGTTGGGAAGAAAAGGTGGATTATTTTCTTGCAGGGTATCATCATACCAGACAGGCCGCTGGGGATCGGCTGCAGGTGTTGCTGGGAATGGAACTGACTTTTTATGATTGTGCCAATGACTATCTGGTTTATGGATTTGAAGAAAATTTTCTCTATGAACACGGAGATTTGATGGCAATGGATCTGGAATCTTTCTCCCGCCTTGCCCATCAGCATGGTGCAGTGATTTATCAGGCACATCCGTTTCGCACAGGAATGACCATTTCAGATCCGGCACTGTTGGATGGAATGGAAGTGCACAACGGAAACCCCAGCCATGATTCCCGAAATGATATTGCGGCGATATGGGCGAAAAAATTTGGACTTTCCATGGTGAGCGGTTCGGATTATCATGTTTCCCGATGCGGAGGCCAGGGCGGAATCCTGGTGCCGGAAAAGGCCAAGGATATTCACCATCTGGTTTCCATGCTGCAGCATCAGGCAGATTTAATCTGTACAAAGTTATAAATCTATCTTGAAATAGAATAAAATAAAACAGGGAGTACCGCGTGTTTTGCGGTACTCCCAATATATTGTAAAAAAAGTTTTACCATCTAGCGGTGGAGCAATCACACTATATTCGTACTCTATTAATTGAGACAGAAAAGATAATAATTTCAGCTTTACTGACAGAGTATATACCGAAGGCGGTTGACGCCGGGTTCTACCCGGTGGGCTTATGCAGCACATATAAAAAATTAAAAATTTGTCTCCGACGGCTTAAGGGACAAGTGTCCCTTAAGAATCCCCAAAAACAAAAATTTATGCAACATTTATCATGCTTGATCAGGGATCATTTTCAGCCCAACAATTTTATGAAAAAGAACAGAAAACAGCAAAGCGAATATTACCCCAAGAATGGTATCCCAAATACGCAGTACGACAGCTCCTTGGATTCCGTAAATTCCGGCTCCCAGCATCAGCGCACCAAAACAGTTCATAGCGGTTTTCCAGCGGTAGTCTGTGCAAAATCCAAGACACAGTCCCCCCAACGGTCCCAAAAGGAAATGCCAGGAGGAAGGTGTCAGCTGGAAAATCAGGAAAAAGGCAAAGGATCCCATAACGGCGCCTAAAATTCGATGCCAAGATCGTTCAGAAATATTTCCGGAATAGGGATAGGTACACAATAAGGATGCACAGGCAAACCCCATCCACATAAAACGCTCTACATGCAGCAGACTTCCGGCAGTCAGTACCAGGCTGACCCCAATCGCCATCCGCAGCTGCCAAAGATGTACCGGATTGCGCAGGCTGAATCCTTTTATCACATGGTGAAAGCGGATATCGCGATGCATATGACGGTGTTTTGCAAGTAGAATCAGTCCGCAGATAAAGTATCCTACTGCAGTTAAAAGTCCCCGCTGAATCAACAGCTGTCCACTGACAGGATTTCCTACCAGATAGACATATGCAAAGTTGTAAAGTCCTCCGTTTCCCAGTTCAGGACGCTGACAGGTCATATACAGAATTCCGCCAAAAGCTGCAAAATGAATCACCGGAATTAAAATTTTAGGAACAACAGTTACTAAAGTTGGCGCAATCAGCAAAAGTAAAAGGGAAACAGCCAGAGTGATCATGGAGTCTTTGATACAGTATTCAAAATTTACAAAGCGAATTCCCAGCATAATACAGAATAAAGCAACTGCCATCGGGGTGTTTTCTGACCCAAATACTGCGGAAAAGAAACCGATGAACAGAATTGCAAAAGCTACAATCAGTGCAGAGCGTATAGCCATGGCAAACCACAAAAATCTTTTTTCTTTTTGGGTACTGCTTGTGCGGATTTTTGCTTTAATGATGGAAGGATCCATCTGTAAAATGCGGTAGAAATCCATCATAAATCCATTACCTCCGTTCATTTTCTTCAAGATGGCTGACAACTTTATCAGCATATTTTAAAAACTCCTGAAAATCCGGTCCAATCTCTCTCCAGAGATCGTAAAAAGGCTGCAGAATCATTTCGTATCCCTTTTTCAGCTGCGTCAGTCCAGTTTCTGTCAGGGATATTTGATAACTGCGTTCGTCATCGGAATGAGGTTGTTTTGCAATATATTGTTTATCATGCAGATTTTTGAGACAACGGCTGACGGCCTCTTTTTTCATACCGCTGCATTGGCTTAGCATAGCAGGTGTATTTTTCTCCGGATCCAGGTAAAGCCAGGCCAATAGTTCGCATTCGCTGGCTGTGATTTCCGGATGTTTGACAGGAAGAAGTAAACGGGATAATTTTTGTATTTGCTGTTGATATCGCACCATTTCCATCCAATGAATATCCAAAATAAAAATCGCCCTCCTTATAGTTAACATTGTTAATTATAAGGAGGGCAGTATCAATTGTCAAGGGTCAACATTCATAAATACTGTTGCTGGATAAAGAATTTATTCTTCGAATTTATTCTTCCAATTCAGCGGGAGAAATAAACTGTAGGATAGCACAGCAGAGTTTTCCGTTTTTATCATAACCTAAATAACAGGGGTAGACGCCGTCTCCAAATCCGCTGTTAAACATGAGCATATCCCCGCCTTGGGAATCGCTCCAATAAGCCCAGTCGCCGCCAGGGCGCTGGAACTTAGGATGTTTTTGATAGCTTTCTTCAAACAGGCCGGCAAAATAGTCGTCATACAGGTTGCCGTTTGGATGCTGTTTATGCCAGGTATCGGCAAAACGGCAAAGCTGCTGCTGGGTTTTGGCATCGCACAATGCCGCAAGACCAGTGGTGACCCAAATCCCGAAAAATTCTCCTTCTTTCAGGTCGGCTGCTCTTTCCTTGCCTTTCAGTGCCAGCTGAAACTGTACTGGTTTTTCTTTGGTGATGGTCAGTTTAGCTGCCAGATATCGGTCGCCGTATTCTTCGGAATGGAATACAGACAGGGAAACAGGATACCGTCCGGTAGGAAATGTCTGTTTAAAGGCAATGGTTTCAGAATAGGGGAGAAATCCCAAAGGATCTCCCGCTACCAGTTTGCCGCTGGTAAGCTGGATACTGCCAATATCCAGCACTTGGAATTCATTGTTGGAAAAATAGTCGTTTAAATCCATGGCAGGTGCCAGTTTGGGATTATATTCATGCATAGTGTTTAATACTCCTTTGTTTTGATATGGTAATTAAATTTATTTTTTCTTTTTCTTCCATAAAAAAACTGCCGCACCGAAAATAATGATGCCAACAATCAAAAAAATTTGAGGAAGATTGAGACTGCAGGTTACAAATATGGCAGTGGGACCATCGGCTCCTCCAATAATGCCCAGGGACCCTTGGGGAACTGTGAAAAGAAAGAACAGCGCGACGCCTAATACAACAGCAACGAGAATACATGCCAACAGGATCACAATCTTTTTCATACAGAACCTCCTTTTGAGAAGGAAATAAAAATTACAGATGTTTATGAATTTTATTGTAGCAAATACCGCTTATTTTGTCCACATGATCTATGGACTTTTGTTCCAACAATGTCTGTTTTTTGAATTATCGTGAACAGAATATGAATTTGAAAGTTTTTCCCTTGACAGTAAAAAACGCCTTTGATACACTATACTGTGCAAATAAATTTAAGATACTTAACTATTAAGTTTATTAAATTTATAAAATAAAAAAGGAGGGAGCGCTGTGCCAAAACAAGACGCCGCAGTTTCTACTTTAGAATTTTTTGCGGCGATGGATAAGGTGCGAAAGGCGTGGATCAGCTTTAGCCCAACCGAAAAGGTAAACAAATCATTGTTTGGGGTATTGATGGCTGTGAAACGGGTTTGTCTGCGAGACAGCAATGCGCCTGGAGCCAAAATTACGGAATTGGCCCATTTGCTGGGACATTCTGCGGCGGGGGTGAGCCAAAAAATTAATGTGCTGGAACAGCAGGGACTGGTAGAGCGGGTCACCGACTGTACGGACAGGAGAAATACTTATATTCGCCTGACTGATGCAGGTGCAGCCATTGCCAAGGAAGCCTGTTCCCGGTTTGATGCCAAAATTCAGGAAATGCTCAAAAAAATGGGGCCTGAAAAGTCCAGACAGCTGATGGGACTTTTGGAAGAACTGGCACAGGTTTTGGAGGATTCTTCCGCAGGGGAATCCAATCATTTGACAGAGGAAACACATTTGACTTAAGGGAGGCAGAACCATTGAAAAAGCTTGCAAAATATATGAAGCCTTTTGTGGGAATGTTGATCGCGGCATTGATTTTGCTGTTGGGGCAGGCAGTGCTGGATTTAAACTTGCCCAATATGATGAGCGACATTGTAAATGTAGGGATTCAAAAAGGTGGAATTGAGGAAATTTCCCCGCAGGCAGTATCTTCTGATATGCTGGATTTATTGGGGAATTTTATAACAGAAGAAGACAAAGAGTTTGTCCAGTCCTGCTATCTGGATGCCAATGACCTGCAGGGGGAAGAGTGGGAGAAATTTTTAGAAAAATGGCCCAATGCTGCAGAAATAGATACACGGTATCAAAAAGAGCTGAATGATTCCGATCAGCAAAAGCTGGATGACATCCTGTCCCGGTCCATGTATGCGGTGATGGATTTTGCCACCAACAGCATGAAAGATCAAGGGCAGCAGGAACAAGCTGATTTAGGGGGAGACAGCGAAAGCGGAACTTTAGATACGCAAATGCTGGAACAGTTTGGGCAAATGCTTCCCATGATTCCAAAAGAACAGATTGAAGCTTCTATTGATACTGCTGCGTCCATGTCTGAAACCATGACCAGCCAGACCGCAGGAGTGTTTGTAAAGAGCTTTTATGTAGAACTGGGTGCAGATACAGATTCTATGCAGACCCAGTATATTTTACTGGCAGGCGGAAAAATGCTGCTGATGAGCTTGGGATTGATGCTTTGTTCTATCGGAGTAGGATTCTTTGCCAGCCGTACCGGTGCCGGAGTGGCTAGAGATCTGCGAAGAGATATTTTCCGGAAAGTTACCAGCTTTTCCAGCGGAGAATTTGACCACTTTTCTACAGCAAGTTTGATTACCCGAAGCACCAACGACGTAACCCAAATTCAAATGCTGATTACCATGGGACTTCGAATGGTATGCTATGCCCCAATTTTGGGGATTGGCGGTACCTTTATGGCGCTGAGCAAATCTTCCAGTATGGCTTGGGTGATTGCTTTGGCGGTAATTATTCTGCTGGGCGTCATCTTCCTTATGCTGCAGGTGGCAATGCCAAAATTTAAGAAAATGCAGAACTTAATTGACCGTCTGAATCTGGTTAGCCGGGAAAATCTGTCCGGTATGATGGTAATCCGTGCATTTGCTACACAGGATTTTGAGGAAGAACGGTTTGATACCGCAAATAAAAATCTGACAGCAAACACGTTGTTTGTCAGCAGAGTGATGGTTATGCTGATGCCGGTGATGATGCTGGTGATGAACGGAGTTACTTTGCTGATTATCTGGGTTGGAAGTCATCAAATTGAACAGGCTACCATGCAGGTAGGGGATATGATGGCATTTATGCAGTACGCGATGCAGATTATTATGAGCTTTTTGATGATCTCCATGATGTTTGTTATGATTCCAAGAGCTTCTGTTTCTGCAGACCGTGTAGCAGAATTGCTGGAAAGCAAATGTGATATTCAGGATGCAAAAGAAGTACAGCATTTTGAAAACGGCCGTGCAAAGGGTGAAGTGACCTTCCATGATGTAAGCTTTGCTTATGGAAATGCAGATGAAAATGTACTGGAACATATCTCCTTTACGGCAAGACCAGGGCAGACCACCGCATTTATCGGTTCTACCGGAAGCGGAAAATCCACACTGGTTAATTTGATTCCCCGGTTTTATGATGTAACTTCCGGCAGCATTACCATTGATGGAATTGATATCCGGAACCTTTCCCAGCATGAACTGCGGGAAAATATCGGATATGTTCCTCAAAAGGGAATTCTGCTCAGTGGGGACATCCGATCTAATCTGGCATATGGGGTAGAACATGCAGAGGATCAGGAACTGGAACATGCGGCAGATACCGCTCAGGCAACCGAATTTATTTCACAGCTCCCCAATGGATTTGATACTGAAATCGCTCAGGGCGGAACCAATGTGTCCGGCGGACAGCGTCAGCGTTTATCCATTGCCAGAGCACTGGTGAAAAAAGCGCCGATCTGCATTTTTGACGACAGCTTTTCTGCGCTGGACTTTAAAACAGATGCCAAGCTGCGGGCAGCATTAAAAACCGATACTGCCGATGCAACCGTGCTGATTGTTGCTCAGCGGGTATCTACTATTATGCATGCAGAGCAGATTATTGTTCTGGATGAAGGAAAGATTATGGGCATCGGTACCCATAAAGAACTATTGCAAAACTGCCCGACTTATCGGGAAATTGCCGAAAGCCAGCTTTCAAAGGAGGAATTAGCATGAGTAAACCAGCTTCTCGTCCCATGCGGGGTCCTGGTCCCGGAGGTCCTCACGGCATGATGCCCGGGGAAAAAGCCAAAAACTTTAAAGGAACCATGAAAAAACTGCTGGGCTATTTGGGAAAATTTCTTCCTATGATCGTTGTGGGGCTGATTTTTGCAGTTGCCGCTACCATTTTCAATATTTTAGGTCCTAAAATTTTAGGGGAAGCTACCAACGAGCTATACTCCGGGATTGTAGCAAAACTGACAGGAACCGGTGGAATTGACTTTGGAAGAATCGGTCAGATTCTGTTGTTTTTGCTGGGATTGTATCTGCTGAGTACTTTGTTTGCCGGAATTCAGGGATGGATGATGAGCGGTGTTTCCACCAAGATCAGTTATTCCATGCGCCGGGATTTGAGCGAAAAAATAAACCGTCTGCCTTTGTCTTACTTTGACAAAGTACAGTCCGGGGATGTGCTCAGCCGAATTACCAACGACGTAGACACTGTAACCCAAACCTTAAACCAAAGTTTATCACAGATTGTTACCAGCATCACAAATCTGATCGGGATTTTGATCATGATGCTTTCAGTGAGTCCCATTATGACATTGGTTGCCATCTTTATTCTACCTGTCAGCGGAATTATTGTAGGTTTGGTGGTAAAACGCAGCCAGCCTTTGTTCCGCAAACAGCAGCAGTTTTTGGGTGCTGCCAACGGTCATGTGGAAGAAATGTACGGTGCCCATGTAATTGTCAAGGCTTTTAACGGAGAAGCCGCCAGCATTGAAGAATTTGATCGGCTCAACGAAAATCTTTACCGTTCCGCATGGAAGAGCCAGTTTTTATCCGGAACCATGATGCCTCTCATGAATTTTGTGGGAAATCTGGGATATGTAGCCATTTGTATTTTAGGTGGATTCCTCACTTTAGGCGGAAAAATCATGGTAGGGGATATCCAGGCGTTTATTCAGTATGTGCGTCAGTTTACCCAGCCGATTACTCAGATTGCCAATATTTCCAATGTACTGCAGCAGACTGCGGCAGCAGCTGAACGAGTATTTGAATTTTTGGAAGAATCCGAAGAAGAACCGGATCCAGATCCAGCAGTAGCACCGGAATCTGTCAGCGGGCAGGTTTCCTTTGCTCATGTAAAATTTGGATACAATCCGGATAAAATCATTATCCATGACTTTTCTGCTGTGATTCAGCCAGGGCAGAAGGTAGCGATTGTAGGACCTACCGGAGCCGGAAAAACCACCATGGTAAAACTGCTCATGCGTTTTTATGATGTAAACGAAGGGGCAGTGCTGGTTGATGGGTATGATGTGCGCCAGTTTACCAGAAACGGACTGCGGGGAATGTTTGGTATGGTGCTCCAGGACACCTGGCTGTACAACGATACCATACGGGAAAATATCCGTTACGGAAAACTGGATGCTACCGACGAGCAGGTGTTGGAAGCGGCGAAAGCAGCTCAGGTACATCATTTTGTAAAAACACTGCCGGATGGATATGATACCATTTTGAATGAAGAGGCAAGCAATGTAAGCCAGGGGCAGAAACAGCTTTTAACCATTGCACGAACTATTCTGTCTGATCCGAAAATTCTGATTTTGGACGAAGCAACCTCCAGTGTAGATACCCGAACAGAAATTTCTATTCAAAAGGCAATGGATCATCTGATGGAAGGCAGAACCAGCTTTATTATTGCGCATCGGCTTTCCACCATTCGGGATGCGGATTTGATTTTGGTCATGAAAGACGGGGATATTATTGAAACCGGAAATCATGAACAGCTTTTAAAACAGCATGGGTTCTACTATGATCTGTATAACAGCCAGTTTGAACATGTTCAGGCATAACGTGTTTAAAACTGCTAGTGATTTATAAGAAAGCCCCGGTTTGGAATGATGAAACATTCCAAACCGGGGCTTTTTGTAACTGATTGTATTTTAAAATCAGAAGTTCATTTTGCGCAGGATGTAGTGAACCAGCTGATCCACTGGAATTCTTTCCTGTTCCATGGTGTCACGGTCACGGATAGTAACGCAGCCGTCTTCCAGAGAATCGAAGTCGTAGGTAATGCAGAACGGAGTACCAATTTCGTCCTGACGGCGGTACCGTTTTCCGATAGAACCAGCTTCGTCAAAGTCTACGTTAAAGTGTTTTGCCAGCAGGTCATATACTTCCAGTGCTTTGTCGCTGAGTTTTTTGGACAAAGGCAGAACACAGGCTTTAATTGGTGCCAGTGCAGGATGCAGGTGCAGTACTACACGGGTGTCTTTTTCATCCAGCTGTTCTTCGTCATATGCTTCGCACAGGAATGCCAGAGCTACACGGTCAGCACCCAGAGAAGGTTCTACAACATAAGGAACATAGCGTTCGTTGGTTTCTGGATCAAAGTAATCCAGGGATTTGCCGCTGTGTTCAATGTGACGGTTTAAGTCAAAGTCAGTACGGTCAGCAATACCCCACAGTTCGCCCCAGCCGAATGGGAACAAAAATTCGATGTCGGTGGTGCCTTTAGAATAGTGGGAGAGTTCTTCCTGTTCGTGGTCTCTCATTTTGATGTTTTCTTCATGAATACCAAGGCTCAACAGCCAGTTTTTACAGAAAGTTTTCCAGTATTCGAACCATTCCAGATCGGTGCCTGGTTTGCAGAAAAATTCCAGTTCCATCTGTTCAAATTCACGGGTACGGAAAGTAAAGTTACCAGGAGTGATTTCGTTACGGAAGGATTTCCCTACCTGACAGATCCCGAAAGGCAGTTTTTTACGGGTGGTACGCTGTACGTTTGCAAAGTTTACAAAAATACCCTGAGCGGTTTCCGGACGAAGATAAATTTCATTTTTTGCATCTTCGGTAACGCCCTGGAATGTTTTAAACATCAGGTTGAATTTCCGGATGTCGGTAAAATTGGATTTGCCGCAGTTAGGGCAGGTAATGCCTTTTTCTTTGATGAAGTCCATCATCTGCTGGTCGCTCCAGCCGGCAGGATTCACACCGGTCTGATCTTCGATCAGCTGGTCTGCACGGTGACGGGTTTTACATTCTTTACAGTCCATGAGAGGGTCGGAGAAACCGCCTACATGACCAGAAGCAACCCAAACCTGAGGGTTCATCAACAGTGCTGCATCGATCCCAACATTGTGGCGGGATTCCTGAACGAATTTTTTCCACCATGCTTTTTTTACGTTATTTTTAAATTCTACCCCTAAAGGACCGTAGTCCCAAGTGTTGGACAGCCCGCCGTAGATTTCGCTGCCCGGATATACAAAGCCTCTGTTTTTACACAGAGAAACCACTTTTTCCATTGTTTTTTCGCTGTTTTTCATCATCTGCTGAAAACCTCCGTTTTTCATATTGGTTTCACTGAAAATCAGTTCGTTAATACCTATCTTAAGGCAGAGCAGGACGAAAGTCAAGGCTTATTTGCCCTGGATTGGGGAAATAAGCAAAAGCCGGTAACTTTCGGCTTTTTAATTTGTGCATACCAGCTTACCCGGAATTTTTCTTTTAAAATGTTATGGATTTTCTGCAAAGACAGAAGGATCAGAAAACAGGCAGAACGGGTGTCCTGCAGGGTCAAAAAATACCCGGACTCCCTCCAGAAATTGGGTGGGTGCCAGTACGGCGCCGCAGTCTAAAGCATGCTGTACCGCTTCTTCTAAATCAGAAACGGCGAAATCCAAATGAAGCATTTTAGTGGGCTTTCCCGGCTGCTCCGGCCAGACAGGAGGGTGATAATCCTCTTCCTGCTGAAAAGATAGTCCTGTGCCGCCTTGGGGATCCCGCATTAAAATCCAATCCGGTTCTTGCACCGTAAATTCCCAACCTAGCAGCTTTTGATAGAACTCTGCAGTTTTTTTGACATCCGGACAGTCGACGACTACGGTTCTTAGACGAATAGAACTTGAATTTAACATAATGTTACACCCTTTCTGAAGTCTAAGGATAGGAACAGTATTTTTTATATTTAATGAGTATCTGTATGAGATAAGTGTTAATGTGTATCAGTGATCTTTTAGAATTAGTTTACTTTTGCTTTTGTTTCGTTAGGTATACTACGAAATAAGCAATCATAGTAAGAATAATTGTAATTCCAAGGTGCATCAGTATAGCCAATAAAAAGAATCCTCGCCACTCGTTATTACTGAATATTTCTACTATGGATATCGGTGCAAAAGCTATGGTGTAAGTGATAAACGCCAATGCTATTGAAATAAACGGGGCTGTCCATAGAATTTTTCTCTTAACAATGAAAATAATTGTCACCGTAAGAACAGGTATTACTCCAAATATCAAAAAATTCATACAATCACTTTCCTTTGCTGAATTTAAGTTTATATGACTGTTTCATGATCGAAAATTTCTACATCACAATTATATCATAACATACTTCTGTTCATCCAGAACTAGGGGTTACAAAACCACACTATTTGTTATCTAACATGCTTTTCAAGTCATTTGCAGCAAAAATAGTTAGGAGCGGCAAAGGTATCTTTTCATTTTGCCGTTCCTATGGTATGATGATAACAAGGAATGATATTTGGAAAAGAGGACTGTTTTATGGATTGGTCACAGGTAAAATTATATACTACTACCCAGGGGATCAGTGTGGTTTCCGGTTATGTGGTTTCTCACGGAATCCGGGGTGTCATGATTGAGGATGCCAATGATTTCAATGATTTTTTGGAAGATACTTCTGTACATTGGGATTATATTGACGACGATCTGATGAAGATGAAAGAATGCCCTACTGCAGTGGTGTTCTATGTTCCGGATAATATGCAGGGCATGGAAATGCTCAAGGCAATTCGCGGCGGCATTGACAAACTTCGGGAGGAGAACAGCCAGGTGGAGTTGGGAAGCCTTACTTTCGAGAGCGAAAATATTCGGGAAGAAGACTGGGAAACTGCCTGGAAAAAATATTATCATCCGGTGAGGGTAGGCAAGCATATTGTGGTTTGCCCTTGTTGGGAAAACTGTGAACTGGGGGAACAGGATGTAAAAGTGACCCTGGATCCGGGAATGGCATTTGGCACAGGGACCCATGAAACCACTAGACTTTGTATGGCATTTTTGGAAAAATACATTACACCGGACACAACCATGCTGGATGTGGGAACCGGAAGCGGTATTTTGGCCATTACTGCCCTGTTGTTAGGCACCCGCCAGGCAGTAGGGGTAGATATTGATGAGTTGGCGGTAAAAATCGCTCAGGAAAATGCGGACCTCAACGGGGTAGGTGACCGGATTGAACTGTACTGCGGTGATTTGACCGAAAAGATTCACGGTACTTATGATGTAATCTGTGCCAATATTGTAGCAGACGTGATTATCCGTTTGTGCGACACCGTTACAGGATTTATGCATAAAGATACTGTCTTGATTGTCAGCGGTATTATTGAAGACCGGTGTCAGGATGTGTTCGGTGCACTGGACCGTGCCGGACTTACCATTGTAGAAAAAAACCAGGAAAATGACTGGGTATCTGTTGTAGTAAAACTGAAAGAATAAGGGAGGAACAGAATGCACTATCAGACCATTTTATTTGATTTGGACGGAACACTGACCGATTCTTTTCTGGGGATTGCCCGCTGTGCTGCTTATGCTCTGGCGGATCAGGGAATCCAGATTGATGACTTAAATGTACTGCGTCCATTTGTAGGACCTCCTTTAAAGGAATGTTTTCAGGAATTTTATCACATGACCAGTGAAGAGGCAGACCGGGCAGTGGCAAAATATCGGGAGCGGTACCGTGATACAGGGATTTTTGAAAATGAACTGTATGAGGGGATTGCTGAAACCCTTCATACTTTGAAACAGGAAGGCGCAGTACTGGGAATTGCTTCCTCCAAGCCTCAGATATTTGTAGAGCGGATTTTAAAACATTTTTCTGTGGATCAATATTTTGATTATGTGGTAGGCTGTGGGCTGGATGGTAGCCTGAACACCAAAGCTCAGGTGATTCATCGAGCCATGGAATTATCCCATGCAGACCCCAAAACCACCATTCTGGTGGGAGACCGGAAATATGATGCCTTAGGCGCCGAAGAACAGGGGATCTCCTTTTTGGGAGTACTGTATGGATTCGGCGGGGAGGAAGAATTAAGCCAATACCCCAATGACGGACTGGTTTACACGCCCCAGGAGGTAGCACAATGGCTCATCAGTCACTGAGCGATCAGGAACGTTTTTTGATGTCCTGCCAAAAGGTGATTTCGCTGGACTATGAACGGAACAGCATTGGCCTATTAAAAGAAAAAACTTTGCATGCAGTTTTGAAAGATTATTTTGACCCTCATCCAGAAAACCAAGAAGTAAAGCTGGGGGGATATGTAGCGGATATTGTGGGAGAAAACGGAGTTGTGGAAATCCAGACCAGCAATTTTGGAAATCTGCGAAAAAAACTGCCCGCGTTTTTGGAAGTTTGTCCGGTGACAGTGGTATACCCTGTGGATCGGATCAAATGGCTGTGCTGGATTGATCCGGAAACCGGAGCAGTGAGCAAGCGGCGCCGTTCCCCGAAAAAAGGGAATCTTTATGATGGATTCCGGGAATTTTATCAAATTCGTCAGTGGCTTTTACACCCTAATCTTACGGTTAGGGTGTTGTTTTTAGAAACAGAAGAATACCGGTATCTCAATGGGTGGAGCCGGGATAAAAAGCGGGGGTCGGTTCGGTGCGACCGAATTCCTTTAGGGCTTTTGGAAGAAGTGAGCCTTTGCTCCGTACAGGATTATTTGTCTTGGCTTCCGGAAACCCTTCCGGACCAATTCACTGTAAAGGATTTGGCAAAAGGCGCAGGGATTAGCGACCGCTGTGCTCAATGGGTGATTTCCGTTTATAAATCCGCCGGTTTGATTGTCCAGATTGGGAAAAGAGGAAAAGCCTATTTATATACAGTGAATGGAAAAAATGATGTTTTGTAGAATTTGACAAAAGTGTATTTGTGTGGAAAACAAATCATCCTAAAAATGTTTTTCTTAAAAGTACACACGGGTAATTATCATCAAAGTATTTAGGAAATGTGAATAAAAGTAAAACAAAAACAAAATTATCACGGGACAGTATGACAATTTTTGACAGAGAACCTGTTGTTTTTGTTGACAAAACCAGTTTCATCGATTATGATAACACAAACCTTTTGAAAAAAAGCAAAAAGACAAAGGAGAGAACGAAATGGATTTTGTAAATGGTTTGGTCAAAGCGGTGAATACGGTCCTTTGGGATTATTTGTTATTGTTTTTGCTTTGCGGAACCGGTATTTTCTTTACCATCAGACTGCGTTTTGTGCAGATACGAAAATTTAAAGATGCCTGCAAACGTACCTTTGGCGGACTGACTTTGCGGGGGGACAAAGCGGATCACAAGGGAATGAGTTCTTTCCAGTCTCTGGCTACTGCAGTAGCAGCTCAGGTTGGAACCGGGAATTTGGCTGGTGCGGCAACTGCGCTGATTTCTGGCGGACCGGGAGCAATTTTCTGGATGTGGATGTCCGCTTTTTTTGGTATGGCAACCATTTTCGGAGAAGCAACACTGGCGCAGAAATATAAAACCGAACATAACGGGGAGGTTTTAGGAGGACCTTCTTATTATATTCAGGCAGCATTTAAAGGAAAATTCGGCAAGGTATTGGCTGCCACATTCTCTGTTTTAATTATTATTGCTTTGGGATTCATCGGAAATATGGTACAGTCCAATTCTATTGGAAGTGCGTTCCAAAATGCGTTTGGCATTGCTCCATGGATTGTAGGCATTGCTGTGGCTTTGGTAGCGGGATTTATTTTTGTAGGGGGAGTAAAGAGAATTGCTTCTGTAACCGAAAAAATGGTTCCGATTATGGCTCTTTTCTACATCGTTGGCGCACTGATTATCATCGGGGTAAACTATCGGAATATCCCAGAAGCATTCCGTCAGATTTTTGTAGGAGCGTTTACTCCATCTGCTTTAGGCGGCGGAGCGCTGGGGATCGGCGTTCAGCAGGCAATCCGTTTCGGGGTTGCACGGGGACTTTTCTCCAACGAAGCAGGGATGGGTTCTACTCCTCATGCCCATGCTTTGGCAAAGGTAAAACATCCTTGTGAACAGGGTGTTGTTGCAATGATGGGTGTATTTATTGATACCTTTGTGATTTTAACTTTAACTGCTTTGGTAGTGCTGACCACCGGAGTACTGGAACAGGGTTATGCCGGTGTTTTAGAAGGGGTAGGGCTGCCTCAGGCTGGCTTTGAAAGCGTCTTTGGACAGTTTGGCTCTGTGTTTATCGCCATCTGCATGTTGTTTTTTGCCTTCTCTACCATTATTGGATGGTATTTCTTTGGAGTAACCAACATTAAATATCTGTTTGGCCAAAAAGCCGTAACCGTATATTCTGTTTTGGTTATGATTTTTGTATTTGCCGGTTCTTTGCTGAAGGTAGACTTAGTATGGAATCTGGCGGATATGTTTAACGGCTTAATGGTGATTCCAAATCTGTTGGGTGTATTGGCGTTAAGCGGCGTAGTGTCCCATACTATGAAGGAATACGAATTTGAATAATTGACAGATGTTTGAAAAGCTGCCGGCAAGCGAAAAGAGAAGTTTGCCGGGGCTTTTTTACTTTTAAAGTTCTCTTGCAAAAGATTTATAGTTTATTCACTCTTTTTATAAGAAACAGCGTATAATGGAACTTATAAAAATGAATTAGTTAAATAAGTGTATTTTATTCATAATTATCTTGAGGTACGGAAATGGTTCCGGTCCTTGAAGGAGGGTTTTGTTTATGTCATTGGGAAAAATTTTAGTGGTAGATGACGATAAAAATATTTGCGAACTGCTTCGCTTGTATTTGGAAAAAGAGGGTTACAGCGTGATTTTATCTCACGATGGAGAAGAAGCGATTGTAAAGTTTAATGCGCTGAACCCAGATATGGTGCTTTTGGACATTATGCTGCCTGGATTAGATGGCTGGCAGGTATGCCGGGAAATCCGCAAAAAATCCAACGCCCCCATTATTATGCTGACTGCCAAAGGGGAAACCTTTGATAAGGTATTGGGACTGGAACTGGGCGCGGATGACTATGTGGTAAAACCATTTGATACCAAAGAAGTCATTGCCAGAATTAAGGCTGTGCTTCGCCGGATCGGCCAGAACAATCAGGCGGAAGAAGTGAAGGAAGTTTCCTACGACAAGCTGGTGGTCAACATGACCCGGTATGAACTGAAGGTAGACGGAAAGGTAATTGATACCCCTCCGAAAGAACTGGAACTGTTATTCCATTTGGCTTCTAATCCAAACCGGGTATATACCCGTGATCAGCTGTTGGATGAAGTTTGGGGATTTGAATATTACGGAGATTCCCGTACCATTGACGTGCATGTAAAGCGTTTGCGTGAAAAATTGGAAGGGGTATCTGACCAGTGGGCATTGAAAACTGTCTGGGGCGTTGGATATAAATTCGAAGTAAACGAATAAGAGAAATTTTTTCAAGGATAACAGATCCTGCACGCTGCAAAAGAATCATAAAAAGGAGTGCTGCATGACAAGGTTTTGCAACACTCCTATTTTGTGTTTTGTACCGGATTGTTTATTTTAAGGCAGCACTGCACAATTCACGGCATGCTCTACTACCTGGAATTATGCCATCCCGCCTTAATAAAAATTTGGTTTTGCGGCATTTTGTTTTCAAGGAAAAGAGGAAAAGATCTATGCAGAAAAGTGTTTTTAAAAAATATTTTTCCATCTGTACGTCTTTAATTCTGGTCAGTTTTGTGGTTTTGGGCGTTGTGCTGATGCTGTTTTCAGCCAGCTATCTGCGGACAGAAAAATATGGTATTCTGCAAAGCAATGTAGAAAAGGCAGTGGCTTCGGTGGAGGGATCTGTAAATTCCCTGGATGATTTATATCAGGACAGCGAGGTAACCAACTTTTTGGACATACTGTCCGAGGCAATTGATGCGGACTTTTTTGTGACCGATCTGTCAGGACGTACGGTTTACTGTACTGAGACAGCTCCCTGCCGCCATACCACCTATACGGTATCTGATACGGTGCGCACGTCTTTAAAAAACAGCAGTGACGGCGTTTATCGTGAGATGGGAAAGCTGGATAACTTATACAGTGAAAACTATTTTACGGTAGGAAAGATGTTGACCGGCAACAGCGGAGTGGAAGGATATGTATTTTCTTCTATGGAAGCTGCCCAGCCTACCAATGATTTTCTGTCTCAGATTTTAAAGATGTTTTTGATTTCCGCAGTGGTAGTGTTAATTGTAGTTACCATCATTATTTATTTTGTCACCCACCAGATGGTAAAACCGTTAAAAGAAATGAGCATTGCGGCACAGGAATTTGGGAAAGGGGATTTCTCTAAGCGTCTTCCTGTGAACAATTATGATGAAATTGGACAGCTGGCCATGGCGCTGAACAATATGGCGCAATCTTTGTCTACCCTGGAAACCATGCGCCGGAGTTTTATTGCCAATGTATCCCATGAGCTGAAAACCCCCATGACCACCATCGGCGGTTTCATTGACGGTATTTTGGATGGCACCATTGGAAAGGACGAAGAAAAACAGTATCTTCGGATTGTGTCTGATGAGGTGAAACGTCTGGCAAGGCTGGTTCGCTCTATGCTGAATCTGGCACAGGTAGAGGCAGGAGAGCTGCAGCTGAATCCGGAAAGATTTGATGTGGTAGATACCATCTGCCAGACCCTGTTCAGCCTGGAACGGCAGATTGATGCAAAACATCTGGAAGTTCGGGGACTGGATCACGACAAAGTATGGGTAGAAGCGGATCACGACTTAATTCATCAGGTAATCTACAACCTGGTAGAAAACGCCATCAAGTTTTCCAATGAGGGAGGCTATCTGGAATTTGAATTCCAAAAAGAAGGAAGCCGTACTTTGATTGGGGTGAAAAACTCCGGAGAAGGCTTGAGCAAAGAAGAAATTCCTCGGGTATTTGACCGGTTTTACAAGACAGACCGTTCCCGTGGCTTGGATAAGAACGGGGTAGGACTGGGACTGTACATTGTCCGTTCTATTGTAAATCTTCACGGGGGAGAAATTATGGTAAAGAGCGTTCAGGGGGAATACTGTGAATTTTTATTCAGTCTCCAAAGCGCAAAACCACAAAGCAAATTTAAGAAGAACGGGCAAAATTCTAAAGGGGAGGCATGATTATGGATGAATACAAAAACAAAGAACCTCAGGATCCAAAAGTAACGGTTCAAGATGTTCCGGAATATGGTCCATCCTCTTTTTATGGCCCAGACCCTACAGGGGGAAAACGTCCTGGAGGACATGGCGGACTGCGGATTTTTGTCCTGATTTTAAGTGTCATTCTTTTGTTTTTGATTTTTGTAGTCGTTGGATATTTAGGGGTACATAAAACAGAGAAAACAGATACCCAGACATCTTCTCAGCTGTCCCAGCAGGGAACAGAGTCAAAAGTACAGATGGAGCTAAACAGCTCCCCAGAGGTTTCCGAAGACTCTGCCCCAGAGTCTCAAACACAGCAGACTGGCTCAGCAGAACTGGATACAGAAGACATTGCCACCAAGGTGCAGCCTTCTGTGGTAGGGCTGGAAGTTTTATTTCAGGGAACAGATGGAACAGTTTCCAGCAGTGGCGGAAGCGGAATTGTGTTGAGCAGTGACGGTTATATTGTGACCAATGCCCATGTGGTAGTGGATGAGCAAACCCAGAAAACTGCCAATAAAATTGATGTTCACTTGGATAATGGGGAAGTGTATGACGGAAGCATTGTAGGAACTGATACTAAAACAGATTTAGCAGTGGTGAAAATTAATGCGCAAAATCTGGTCCCTGCAGAATTTGGAAATTCCCAGTCATTGCGTGTAGGGGAACGGGTGATTGCTATTGGGAATCCAGGAGGACTTACCCTAGCAAGTACTCTGACACAGGGCGTTGTATCTGGATTAAACCGAGTGATTTCTAACAGCAGTACAGAACCGATCCATTATATTCAAACAGATGCGGCTATTAATCCAGGTAACTCTGGGGGTGCTTTGGTAAATCGCTATGGACAAGTAATAGGAATTAATACCATTAAAATTGTCAGTGAGGAATATGAAGGAATTGGTTTTGCTATTCCGGTTCATGAAGCGAAACCCATTGTAGATTCTATTATTGAAAATGGATATGTATCCGGCAGGGTGAAATTGGGAATTACCTATACCCCAATTACTGAGTCCAAGGCGGAACTTTTAAAAATTCCAGAAGGCATTCGTGTGGTGCAGGTAGAACCTTCCAGTGATGCTGCGAAACAGGGACTGCAAAAGGGAGATATCATTACGAAAATTGATGGAAAACCAGTTTTAGAAGGAGAAAATCTCAGTAATGTTCTAACCAGCAAAACACCAGGAGATACAGTGGAATTATCTGTATACCGCATTGAAAATGGAAAAGAAGTCAATTTGACGCTGACAGTGACGCTGCAGGAAGATTTATCCGGACAGGCAGCTTCTTAAGATTACTGGAGAATATGACGCAAAATTAAAGTGAATTTTAAATGGAAAGGAGCGTATCGTGCATGCACGATACGCTCCTTTTATCTATAGAAAAGCGTTCCCATAATGTTGCGGGCAGGAAAAGGAAATACAAAAAGCGGCGGACTGACTGGAGGAGACAAGAACTGTTTTACAGTGACTTTATGAGAACGCTGTAGTGTATCCTATGCCGGAGAATAAAAAAGGTCACTGCAGCGATTGGGGAAAGAAATAGGTGATTTTTAAAACAATGGGAAAGACCCAAAAAGAAGTTAAAAAATTTCCCGCTTCTCTTCAATATGAGAGCGGGAAATTTTTTTGCAGTTTTGCAGATGTGAAGTAGGATTAAATGGTGCCGCTTGCAATTCGATTTTTCAGGTTCAAGATCTGTTTTTCAATAGACTGAATTACCTGAAGAAATACGGCGTCATCTTTGCCGGAGGGATCTTCTAATCCCCAATCTTCCCGATAGCAGCAAGGAAGATTAGGACAGGATACGCCGCATCCCATGGTAATGACAATATCAATTTTTGGCAGATCACTCAATAATTTTGGGTACTGGGTGTCTTCCATAGAAATGGCATAGTTTTCTTTGACTAAGCGAACGGCATCTGGGTTGATTTGGGACTTTAGCTGGGTACCTGCGGAATAGCTTTCAAATACATCAGATGCCAACAGTTTTCCAAGAGCCTCGGCAATTTGACTGCGGCAGGAATTGTGTACGCAGATAAATGCAACGTTTGGTTTTACTGACATGATGAACTTCCTTTTTGCTGATTCAGAAGAGCGATTACCTCTTCTTTTTTCAGCACCTTTCCGTAAGACAGTACTTTTCCGTTTACCACCAGAGCAGGAGTGGTCATGACACCGAGAGCAGAAATTTGAGCGAAATCTGTTACATGTTGAATAGAGACGGATATCCCCAGATCATTCAGTGCGTCCTGCACTGCTTTTTCCAAAGCGTTGCATTTGGCACAGCCGGATCCCAGTACCTGTACTGATTCAATGGAAGCAGAAATAGATTCAGAAGATGTTTGACAACCGCAGCTTCCACCACAGCAGCATGTTTCAGCTTTTTTAGATTGTTTTTTGAAGAAAAATCCCATTATAATGACCTCCTAGAGAAAAATAAATTGAAACCAGTTAAAGAAATATCCGGTTAATACAATACCAATGGTACAAATCAAAATAAAAATAACTAATAGTTTTGGTTTGACTGCTTTCCGCAGCATAATTAAAGAGGGAAGACTTAAAGTGGTAACTGCCATCATAAATGCTAGAACAGTTCCCAATTGCGCTCCCTTTGTCAAAAGCGCTTCTGCCACAGGAATGGTACCAAAAATATCGGCATACATGGGAACGCCGATTAGCGTGGCAAGAATGACCCCCAAAGGATTGTCGTTTCCTAAAATTTTGGAAATCCAGTTTTCAGGAATCCAGTTGTGGATTACAGCCCCGATTAACACCCCCACAATGATGTAGGGGAAAACTTTTCGGAAGGTAAAGCTTACCTGTTGGGCAGCATACTGAACTCGTTCCCGTTTTGTAAGTGTAGGAGTGTCGGCGGAAACAGTTCCGTTTCCTTGGCGTACAAAATCTTCCACTTCTGATTCCAGGTGAAGTTTTTCGATTACGCAGCCTCCTGCTACTGCAATCACTAATCCAGAGATAATATAGACAACAGCGATTTTTCCGCCAAAGATGCTGGTAATTAAAATCAGGCTGGCTAAATCCACCATGGGAGACGAAATCAGGAAAGAGAAGGTAACACCTACAGGAAGTCCTGCACTGGTAAAACCGATGAAAAGGGGAATCGAGGAACAGGAACAAAAGGGAGTTACCGTCCCCAAAAGAGCCGCCAGAATATTAGCCTTAATTCCACGAAAACGTCCTAGAATTTTTTTGGTTCGTTCTGGCGGGAAATAACTTTGAATGTAAGAGATGATAAAAATCAGAGAACACAACAGGACGCAAATTTTTATCACATCATAAAGAAAAAACTGAATGCTTAAAGTAAGGCGGCTATCTGCATTCATACCTATTCCGGTCAACAGGGAACCGATCAGCCGATTAAGCCATTGCATTCCTAAAATTTCATTTTGAAAAAACATCCATACGGATTCCAACTCAACACCCCCGGCGTAATTTAATTTCATATCAAATTTTTTTGATGTGTTGGTGAAAAATAAAAACCATCGAATCAGATGGTTCTATTTTGCTTCCTTGCAGGTACAGGAGGAAGATTGTGTGTTAGGTGTTGTCAGTTCCAATACCAACTGAGAGGCGTACAAACTGCCAGTATGGCTTAAACGGTAATGGGTCCATTTTCCTTCTTGACGGCTTTTCACAATGCCTGATTCACACAGAATTTTCATGTGATAAGAAACGGCAGACTGTCCCATATTCAGTTCTTCCATCAGGACACAGGCACATTTTTCCCCGCTTCGGAGAAGTTCCAAAATCGCAAGGCGTTTGGGATCACAGAAAGCTTTAAAAATTTTTGCGTGCTGTTGATGAATGTTTTCCAAATCCTTCACCTCACATCAAAATTATTTGATATGAACAGTATAGAGTATGAATGACATTTTGTCAATAGTAGATTTGATTTTAAGTGGTTTTTAGTTTGAAATGGATTTAACAAAGAAGGGAAATGCAGCCGGAAAATAAAAAATTTAAAAACGCTGGAACCCTATTTAAAATAATGTCAAAAGGCATTATTGAACACAAATTAATTATCAAAACTATATGGAGGTTTGATTATGATGAAAGCAAACAAAAAAGTTATGGCTGCTTTATTGGCTGCTATGATGACTGTATCTGCTGGCGCTGCTGTTGTTTCTGCGGCTACACCAGTTGATGGTATTGGTTCTGTTGGAAATACTACTACTGCTACAAGCGGTTGGATGCATCAGAAGGTTGGCGGTAAAGATTACTGGTCTTATAAAATTTCCAAAGGTGTTTATGCAGCTGGTTGGAAAATGATTGACGGTGCTTGGTATTTCTTTGCACAAATCGATGCAAATGGTAATCCTGTTAATACTGGTTTAACTCATTCTTCAACTGTAGCTAGTTCTGATTATTATGCAATTGTTGATAAAACTGCTGATATCCTTTGTGCTGATGGTGGTACCTATACATTCCGTTTTGGTAAAGATGGTAAAATGTTGACCGGTTGGTACAGAGTTTCTAATGCATTGGATCCTGTTTATGGTGATTCTCAGAACTGGGAATACTATAGTCCATCCACTGGTGCAAAACAGGTTGGTTGGATTAAAGAAGGTGCCAACTGGTACTATATGACAAATACTACAACCCGTGTAGAATACAAAGAAAACGGCCAATCCAAAATGAAAACCTTGCCAGCAGGTACCTTGATGATGAACGGTACTTATAAATTCTGGGATGGCGAAAATGTTGGTAAAACCTATACTTTTGCAGCTAATGGCGTTCTGGTTAACGAAGGTCAGGGCTGGATTAAAGAAGGCGAAAACTGGTACTGGGTTCAGGAAAATGGTTCTAGATTTACTGGTGCAAAAGCTGACAGTGTAACTTTTACTGCTAATAGCTGGAATAAAATCAATGGTAAATATTACATTTTTGATGAAAACGGTGTTATGCAAACTGGTTGGGTAAAGGCTCTCAACAGTAAAGGTGAAGCAAAATGGTATTACTGCACTGCTAATGGTGATTGCGTACTGAACAACTGGGTACAGATG
>JBMNPJ010000014.1:0-53824 GCA_050943535.1 Massiliimalia sp. | reverse complement strand
TGATAATTTATTTTCTTGATTTTTTAATATTTCAAAACCAAATTATGGAAGTTTTTAATCCACATAGTTTAATTATCAAATTATCTTTCTCATATTCCAGGCAATGATCTTTTTTATCTGGTTTTGTCAAACTCAGATAAATTGGTTTCACTTTCTTTATTCCCCGAAAAAGAACAATTTGCAAAAATAATTCTTGACATTTTTAGTTCACTATGGTACTTTAAAGTAGTAATGCTTTTATGTATAAAATTTTGGAGGTGCACGACTAACATGATAACCAAATTATTGCTGCTGATTTTATTCTTTGCCAGTATGGTGGCTGTAGGGATTTATGCTCGCCGTCATGCTAAAAACGTCAACGACTTTGTATTGGGCGGCCGAGGTGTAGGACCCTGGCTGACCGCATTTGCTTATGGCACCTCCTATTTTTCCGCGGTAGTTTTTGTAGGATATGCAGGACAGTTTGGGTGGAAATATGGATTAGCTTCTACCTGGATCGGAATTGGAAATGCTTTTATTGGAAGTTTGCTGGCGTGGGTAGTGCTGGGACGCCGTACCCGAGTAATGACCAAACACCTTTCCTCCTCCACAATGCCCCAGTTTTTTGGAGCGCGTTTTGAAAGCCCGGCACTGAAAATTGTATCTTCTATCATTGTATTTGTGTTTTTGGTTCCTTACACAGCTTCTATCTATAATGGGTTGTCACGGCTATTTGGTTTAGCATTTGACATACCGTATGAAGTCTGTGTCATTACCATGGCGGTTCTCACCGGAGTTTATGTGATTTTAGGCGGATATATGGCCACTGCCATCAATGATTTTATTCAAGGGATCATTATGCTGGGAGGAATTGTGATTGTAATTCTCAGCGTATTAAATGGAAAAGGCGGATTTTTAGAAGCGGTTCAGTCCCTTTCTCAAATTCCCAGTGATGTGGAAATCACCGCCGGTCAACCGGGAGCTTTCGCCTCCTTTTTCGGACCGGATCCTATGAATTTGTTGGGAGTAATTGTTCTGACTTCTTTGGGTACCTGGGGACTTCCTCAGATGATCCACAAATTCTATACCATTAAAAACGAAAAAGCCATTCGAACCGGAACCATTATCTCTACCATATTTGCGATTGTGATTTCCGGAGGCTGTTATTTTCTGGGTGGTTTTTCCCGGCTGTTCACTCCGGATTACACAGAAAACGGCCAAGTGATTTATGACAGTATTATCCCCAACATGCTTGCACCTTTGCCGGATATTCTAATTGGAATTATCATTGTACTGGTATTATCTGCTTCCATGTCTACCCTGTCCTCACTGGTATTGACCTCCAGTTCTACCATGACACTGGACTTTATCAAAGGTATCGTAAAAAAAGATTTGAAAGAATCTGCCCAGCTTTTCATTATGCGGGTATTAATTGTAGGATTTATTGCAGTATCTGTTATTTTAGCGCTGGATCCTCCTATGTTTATTGCGCAGCTGATGGGAATTTCCTGGGGTGCACTGGCAGGCGCATTTTTAGCCCCATTTTTATTCAGCCTATACTGGAAAGGTGTTACCAAAGCATCTGTCTGGGTATGTTTTATCACAGGAATTGGAATTACCGTGCTCAATCTGTTTATTCCTTTTGTGGATTCCCCGATTAATGCCGGCGCTCTGGCTATGACTGTAGGATTTATTGTAGTTCCTGTAGTCAGTCTGATTTCTCCGAAAATGAATCCCGAAAAGGTGGAACATATTTTCTCCTGTTATGACAGCGAAGTTACCGTTACCACCAAAAAGATTTTGCCGGAACAGAATGACAACGTAATTCCATATTAAACGACAGACGATAAACAAAAAGGGAACCTCCTATGAGGTTCCCTCAGCTCGTCGATGAAGTATATTACAAGAAAAAATTGTACAAATTTTGTCTTTTGGGATATCTAAGGGGCACGAGTCCCTTAGACCGTCGGAGACAAATTTTTTGTCTTTCTTTTGTGGGCTTATGCAGCCCATACCCGCACCAATGCTTTTGGTGTGCAAAAGCATTGGATGAAAAGCACACCAGAGGGGCGTCCTCCGGAAACATATGATTAGTCGGCCTGCCCCTCTGGACACCCCAAGTGTTGTTTGCACATCTGCGGAAAACGGTTGTTTATGGAATTGCGCTGCAGCGCTAATCGCTCCAAAGAGTCTGATCTAATATTTTTATTTGTGCAACTTGCCAAATCACATTACCTTTTTCTACAGTCTGAGAGAGAACCTCTTATGAGGTTCCCTCTTCTTGTTTCTATTGCAATCTATCTTCTATCAGCAGGTAGCTCCGCCAGTAACATGAAGATTGGCATCTAAAATTTCCTGTTTCCGTGCCAGAATATCGTCGCTGAGAATTTCTGCAAAGAATGCATCTTCTCCCATACGATCCAGCATATCAGACAAACGTTCTCCAGTGATTCCTTTTTCACGGAACAGCAGCAATGTTTTTTCAATCATCTTCATTACTTCGTCTTCCTGGAATACGCCAGGTACCCGAGAACCGCGGCGAACTTTTTTGCCCCAACGGCCGCCAATATATACTACAAAACCTTTTTTGCCGTCATCCAAAGCGTCAAAATAGCATTTGCCTACACAACGTCCGCAATTGTTGCAGACTTCCGGATTGATTTCCATTACGCCGTCTTCATTGCGGGTAATTGCTCCCATTGGACAGACTGCCTGAATTCCGCATTTTTTACATCCGGAACACAAATCTGCATCATAATTTGGTACAGTTACTCCTACGATACCGAAATCGTTCAGGTCAGGTTTTACACAGTTATTGGGACATCCGCCTACTGCAATTTTAAATTTGTGAGGCAGTTTTACATCGTAATATTCTACAAAGAACCGATCGTGAATTTTTTCTGCGATTCCCTGTGTATCGCAGTTACCATACTGACAGACAGTCCCTTTACATGCAACCACTGGACGAACCCGAGAGCCAGTTCCGCCGGAAACCATACCTTCTTTGGCAATATATTCCCGAACCGTATCAATATCTTCATACTTAATTCCTGGCAGTTCTACAGTCAGACGGGTGGTCATAGCAATGGTACCGTCTCCGTACTGCTCTGCTACATCACACAGATTTCTGAACTGGTTTGCATTGAGCACCCCGTTTTTGGTAAGCACACGCATGGAAAATCCTTCGTTTGTGGTGTTTTTCAAAAATCCCATGCCCTTAACACGTTTAATATCTTCCGGTTTCAAATTAGCCATTCTGATTTCCTCCATAAAAGTTTTATTGATTGTTATTTATTGTTCTTCTGTAATCTGTGTGTTGAAAATGGTACCGCCTTCCAATACTTTGGTATTGGTATATCCATAATATTTCAGACGATTCTGGGTTAAATATGCCCGTTTACCTCGATTGCATACCAAAAGGATTTTTTCATCTAATCCAAATCCGTCCACAGGACCGTTAATATCCACCAGATCAAGATACGGTGCTCCCGGTACACTTGGTGCCAAAGAAACATCCAAAACTTTGTAATCTTCTGCAGCGCCTGCCTGATATTCAGCAGGTGTAAAAGTTTCAAACCGTCCCAGCAGTTTATTGCGCAGTACATTGAGTGTATGTGCAAATGGATGAATCGCTGTGGAGAACGGAGGCGCATAAGCTAAGTCCATATCTTCCAGCTGACTTAAAGTAGCACCTAAAGTAATTGCGGTTACTGCAATATCCACCATCTTGTCCACTGCGCCGGCACCCAGTACCTGCAGCCCCAACAGTTTTTCTGTGTTCCGGTCAGCAATCATTTTTACAATAAAGATCCCTGCTCCTGGATAGTAATGGGCTTTATCGTCCACTACGGTGATTACGCTGATTGGATCATATCCTTTTGCCTTAGCGTCTTTTTCGGTCAGTCCTGTACGGCCTGCGTTAATTTTCGGCAGTTTAATCACTGCAGTGCCCAAAACACCCTGGTAAGCATAATGCCCGCCTGCAATATTCCGAGCAGCCAAACGGCCTTCCATATTGGCGGAAGAGCCCATTGGTGACCAAGCATCCTGATGAGTCAGGTGATTCATTACACAGGCACAATCCCCTACTGCATAAACATCGGGCAGATTGGTTTCTAAGTATTCATTCACCTTAATGGTGCCTTTGACCATATCCAGTCCAGTTCCTTCCAGCCACTGGGTACATGGACGGATTCCCACAGACATGATCACTGCGTCTGCTTTCATAGCACGTTTTTCTGTTTTAATTTTTTCTACTTTTCCGTCCCCTAAAATGCTGACCAGCCGGTCTCCGGTAAAGGTCATAATCCCTTGATCTGCCAAATGATTTTCCAGATATTCGCAGATTTCATCATCATACATGGGGAGAATATGAGGCATCATTTCAATGACGGTAGCACGAACGCCCTGTTTTTGGAGGTTTTCTGCCATTTCCAGACCGATGAAACCACCGCCGACTACAACCGCCCGTTTGATGGTTCCTGCTTCTACTGCTTCTTTTACTGCAATGGCATCTGCAGGAGTCCGCATATAGTAAACACCGGGAAGATCAATTCCTTCAATCGCCGGTTTTACCGGTTCCGCTCCGGTAGCAATCACCAGTTTGTCATAGGTATAATCCTCTTCCGTTCCATCAGCCAGATGAACCGCATGTACTGTTTTGGTTTCAGGATTCAAGGAAACTGCCTCGGTTTGTGTAATTACTTCTGCCCCAGTCAAATTGGAAAATTTCTGAGGTGTATTTACAATCAGCTGTGCCTTATCCTGAATCACATCTCCTACATAATAAGGAAGTCCGCATCCAGCATAAGAAATGTCTTTGCTCTTGGTTACAACTGTAACCTGAAAATCACGGTTTTCCCGTTTTAATTTTGCCGCAACCTTAGTACCGGCAGCAACACCGCCCAGAATTAAAACTTTCATCATTCATACCTTCTTTACCATCAACAATTTGTTTCATTGAAAAACCTTTTGATGAGCAACAGGGGAAATTATCTCTGTCTTTTTCTCGCAATGTTATTATACCACTTGTTTTTCCAAAAATAAAATAGTATTATTAAATGGTAATCATAAGTTTTACCTATCATTTTTCTTATTTCATCGGTGCTTCCCCGAGAGAAAGGAGTTTTTTATGACCATCCGACACCTTCGCATTTTTATTGAAGTGGCCGAAAGCGGAAAAATGAGCCTGGCTGCCAATAAATTTTTCCTTTCTCAGCCTACAGTCAGTCAGGTTATTGCGGAACTGGAAGAACACTATCATACTCGGTTGTTTGAGCGGCTTTCCAAAAAGCTGTATATTACCGACTCTGGGCGAACTTTGCTTCACTATGCCAAACAGGTGGTATCTTCCTTTGATGATCTGGAATACACCATGCTTCATTCTTTTTCCAGCCAGCCTTTGCGCATTGGCGCCAGTGTCACAGTGGGAACCTGTCTGGTCAATCCCATAATTGATGAATTCCACAAATCCAATCCTGACACAGAGGTAGAGGTTCATGTGAACAATACCCATATTATTGAGGAACTATTGCTCAACAGCCAGCTGGATTTGGCTTTGGTGGAAGGAAAAATTAAAAGTCCTAACCTGACGGTTACCCCGGTAATTGATGACTTTCTGGTTCTGGTCTGCGGAAAAGATCACCCCTTTGCCCAGCGCAATGTGGTGTGTCTTCAGGAACTTTCCAAAGAAAAGTTTATTCTCCGGGAAGCGGGCAGCGGTACCCGAGAGCTGTTTGAAACTTATATGAAGGCAAAAAATGTACCCATTCAGGTCTCCTGGATCTGCAATAACTCCGAAGCCATTAAAAATGCGATTTTGGACAACCACGGAATTTCTGTCATTTCTGCCCGACTGTTGGAAAAGGAAATCCGAGAAGGTTCCATCCATATTGTGCGGGTACAGGATTGTCTGCAGTACAGCGAATGTATCTGGAAACGGGAATTTTCCTTGGTAATTCACAAAAACAAATACATCACCCCTGCCATGTCAGCGATGCTAGATACCATTCAGTCTTTTCGGGACGACAATATTTTTGATCTGCTGCCCAATTTGGATGGATATCAACATCTTTCCTAACTTAAAAATGAAAACAAAATCAGGCTGTCGATAAAGTACTATTCGGGATTCTTAAGGGACGTGAGTCCCTTAAGCCGTCGGAGACAAACATATAATCAAAAGGAGGATCTATTATCAATGACTGTTATCTTTTGTAAAATCGGCTGGATGACCTATTACAGCGGTTCCTGCCAGGCAGACCCCTATCAGGGAGTTAATCCTCAGGTTGCCTATAATTTTCAGGACTATAACGGATTCTGTTACGGAGCTATGGAAGAAATTCCCCAGCTCTCTGAAGAACAAAAAGAAGACGTTACGGTTATTTGGATTGCCAATGACGAATATCAAACTCAGCCGGTGATTGTAGGATGGTATCAGCATGCCGTGCTTTACCGGGACGAACAGGTACAGCATGACAAATATTCTATTGGCCGGGAGCTGCGCTATTACGCCAAAGCCAAAAGCAGCGACTGTGTGCTGCTCCCTTTAAGTGAGCGCAATCTGGTAATCCGGGACGATGCCAAGCAGGATCCTATGTTTTTGGGCATGCTTTTGGATTATTTGGATCACTGCAAAATCGAACCCATCAACCTGCGGTATACAGAAGACGTTCTCTCACGGGTATTGGCAGATCCGGGACTCAACTACGATGAACTCATGGAAGCGGGTGACGATGCTGTCGACCAGGAAGAATACTACAAAGCGCTGCTGTACTTCAACACCGCATTTCACCAAAAAAAGAATATTGACGCTATTTTCAACATTGGTTCCATGCTGGAAAGCCTGTTCTGTTTTGACGAAGCCATCAAAATTTTTGAAAAGCTCCGTCAGCTGGAAGGAGACGAACCGGATACTCTGGACAACTTGTTAAATCTTTACTTACAGACCGGACAGTATGAAAAAGCCCTGGAAATCAGCCACCTGGCCATTGAAAGCGCAGAAGATCAGGAAGAAATTTGCGGTATTTTGTGTACCCAGACCGACATCTTCCATCAATTGGGACAGCTGGACAAAGCCATTGCCTGTTTGGACTTTATCCTGGAACATTCCGAAGATGATGTCATGAGACAGGAAGCTCATGCCTGCAAGCATCAGCTGTTGGCGCCAGCGGGTCATGGCTGTATGTGTGAAGAAGATTCTCATGAACACTGTCACTGCTGTGAGGATCATCCATAACTTTTTTGAAGATATTAAGTTTATACGCATAAAAAGGGAGCAAAGCAACTGCTTTGCTCCTTTCAGCTTGTCGATAAAATATAGTGCAAGAAAAAGTTGCATAAATTTTTGTTTTTTGGGATTCCAAAGGGGGAGCAAAAGTCCGAAGGATTATTGCGTGAATCCCTTAATGGTATTTATAGCAGTATAAAATACCGCGTCCGCCGGAGACACCGGCTAAGAGTCGGATCAAATGATACTATGTTTGCATTTTGTCGATTGAGGGATAAAAATAAGCAATTTTCGCTTTACTGACAGAGTACGAACGTAGTGTCAGTGGATGCGGACACTGTCCGCTGAACACATAAAAAAATCAAAAATTTGTCTCCGACGGTCTAAGGGGTTCACACCCCTTAGATATCCCAAAAGATAAAAAACTGAAGGGAGCAAAGCAACCGCTTTGCTCCCTTTTTGATTTTATTTTTATTTACACAATGCCATATGCATCAGCCAGTCCAAATCAATCTGTTCTGCAATCTGTCTGCCGCCTGCCTCACTAGGATGCAGTTTATCCCCACAGTGAAACTCATCTTTCAGTTTGGTAGGGTCATCCGGATCCTGTACCATAGATGCAAAATCCAGTGCTCCGTCATATATTTCATTGTTGAGAATCCACTGATTGACCTGCAGCCGCTTTTGCTCCATTTTTTCAGACCATTTCCATCGTTCATCACGGAAAGGCAAAATGGTACACCCTATAATTTTAGCACCGTTATTGTGCGCAATTTCAGCAAAACGAATCAATCCATCAATCATTTGCTCTGCAGTTACTTCCTCTGAACGAGGCGCACAGTCAAATGGATGGAATAAATCATTGACCCCTTCCAGTACCAGCACCAAATCCACTGCCCGGTGTTCAAAAACATCCCGCTTAAAACGACGGATTCCGGCTTCTCCATAAGAAGCTGTTTCCGGATACGCTGCGTCATGTAAAATCCGGTTGCCACCAATACCACAGTTGATCACACTGACCTCTCCGGTAAAATGGTGATACAGCCGCTGTGCCAAATGACCGCACCAATGAGACTGATGGGTGATAGAATCCCCAAACGCCGCAATGGTAGCAGCAGAAACATCTGTCAGCACATCTACCCCAGAAAGTCCATAGAAAAACACCGGTTGATTTTCCGGAGCAGAACCCCGCACATAAGACAGGTATTCTTCCTGAGGACGGACAGAAAATTCCCTCACATTACAAAAATCCCCTGCCCAGCTGTTTTTGACATCCACCAAGGTCCTGGAAATGCTGGAACTGCCGCAACTGACCAGCATAGGTTCCTTTACATAGGTGGATATGGCCAAATCTTCTTCCTGCACCACAGAAAACCCTAACTCGTCACTCCATCGTTCCTGTCCTGGCGCCAATACCAGTTTTTCTTTTCCGTCAAACAGCACTGTCCGGTCTGTAGCGGGTACCAGTTTTCCTTCCCAAGCCCTGGCAACCACAACCCGCTCAAATATCATAGGAACAGAACCATACCGGTTGGAAAACCGCAGCCGAAGCTTTCTTCCCTGAAGATTATTTCGAACAAAAATTCTCTGGGTTTCGTTTTCCACTGTCATATCCATCATATTTAAGTCTTGTGAGCAATAAGCCCAACTGCTTTTCCATTCCGGCATTTAAAGCCCTCCTTATCAATTATCCGGGAATTTTGGGATAAATTTCGTGCCAAATATGCCACAAAATGCTTTCATCCCCGCGATGATAGGCGTTTACCACTACCACCGCATCTTTTTCAGGAAATACGATGGCATACTGGCCGTATTTTCCATCTGCCCGGAAAGAACGTCCTGGTCCCATCCAGAACAACAAGCTATATCCTTCTTTCATAGGGTCCTGATCTCCTGTTCCAATATGAGGAATAGAAATCTGCTGGATCCATTCCTGGGGGAGAATCTGTCTCCCGTTCCAGCGTCCGCCCTTTGCCAATAAACGTCCGAATTTTGCAAAATCACTGATGCTTAAAAACAGTCCGCCCGCACCAAAGACATGTCCTTCCGGATCTCGTTCCCAAGTGGGGAGTAAAATATCCAGGGGTTCAAACAGTCTTGGCATCAAGTAATCCACCAAATTGCAACCGCATTTTTTCTCTACCAGTCTACCGGCCAGATAAGGCCCTGCATTGGAATATAGAAACCGAGTGCCCGGTTCCCAGCGGAATGGTTTGGACAAAACATATGTTACCCAATCTTCTTTCAGATGAGTTCTTCCGTTTGCCATCAAATAACTTTCCGGCTGTCCCATACTCATGGTCAGCAAATGCCGCACCCTTAGCTTTTGAAGCTGAGGTGACGGATTTTCTGGTGCTTGTTTTTCAAAATAAGGCAGTACCAGATCATCCAGCCCAATGAGTCCCTCTGCAACTGCTAAGCCCACTGCCGCCGAAGTAAAGCTTTTGCTGGCAGAATAAAGATTGCGTCGGATTTCCGGTTCCCAGTTTTTTTCCGCAATCAGCTGGTCATGCTGCCATACCTGCACATTATCCAGCACCATATGCCTGGTATTTTCCACAAATTCGGTCAAAATCCCCTGTTCCATTGCTCTTTTTCTTCCCCTCTCTATCTTATTGATTGCAGCAGCAAAAACACGCTTTCTGCTCATGTTACATTTTAGTTTGTTTTCACTATAAAGTCAATGATATCGGGAATAAATTTATACAATTTATAATTTGCTTTTATCTTTTTTAGGAATTTTGAATAGAAAAAAGAACGCTGTAAAATTACATCCTACAGCGTTCCTTCCATTATCCATTAAAATAGTTTTTTTAAACCATGCTTTTCAGTCAGAAACAGCATGATCCTCCATCAGTCTCCGCAGACAAACGGTTCCTGAAATACAGATTCGGTCAGCTTTCCACGGCGAACCACTGCGCCCGGCTCTAACGGTGTATCACATAAAAAAGATACCTTCATATGAGGGTGGCATGCACTTTCAATTCCGGTTCCCTCACCGTCCTGCAAATCCTCTACTGTCAAAGTGATGGGCTTTGTCTGCGGCGCCAGCAATTCAATTTCTTCTCCCTGAGAAAACTTGTTTTTCTGGGTACAGATCAGTCTTCCGTTTTCCCAGCCGTCTACTACCGCTACCACATCATATTCCCGCAGGTAACCGCCATTTTCATAGTACTGATCCGGTGTTCCAAAATAAAATCCAGTAGAATAGCGGCGGTGGCTGACCTTGTACACTTCATCCCGAATCCAAGGTTCCAGTTTAAAATGTTCCGGATCAGCAAGATACTGGTCCATAGCACACCGATAGGCATTGGTAATGACAGAAACATAGTAAGCAGATTTTGCCCGTCCTTCAATTTTCAGGCTGGTCACACCCGCCTCAATCAACTGATCAATGTACTCAATCATGCACATATCTTTTGCGTTGAGAATATAGGAACCTTTTTCGTCCTCAAATACAGGAAAATACTGTCCCGGACGTTTTTCTTCCATCAAATAATAGTTCCAGCGGCATGGCTGTGCACATTCGCCACGGTTTGCGTCACGGTCTGCCAAATAGTTGGACAGCAGGCAGCGCCCGGAAAAAGACATACACATAGCCCCGTGAACAAAGACTTCCAGCTCCAAATCTTCCGGCGTCCGCTGGCGAATTTCACGGATTTCTTCCAAAGACAATTCTCTTGCCAATACTACCCTTTTGGCACCCATTTGATAAAAGGCATTGGCAGTCTGGTAGTTGACAATCCCCGCCTGAGTAGAAACATGCAGTTCCATATTGGGAGCATATTCCCGCACCATGGCAAATACCCCAATATCGCTGACAATGCAGGCATCTACCCCAATGGAATCCACATACTGAATATATTCTGGAAAACGTTCAATTTCTTCATTGCGCGGCAAAGTATTGCAGGTCAAATATACCCGTACCCCTTTTGAATGGGCATACTCTACTGCCTGTCTGAGCTGCTCCCGGTCAAAATTTGCCGGTGCTGCCCGCATCCCAAATTCTTTTCCGCCTAAATATACCGCATCTGCACCATACTGGATCGCGGCAATTAATCTTTCCTGGTCGCCTACCGGCGCCAATACTTCTGGTCGATTCATGAAAAATTCCTTTCTCCCATCAAATTTTTCTTCGTTCATTATCACGGCTTGACAACCACAGGATTGTCAAGCCGCTTTTTACTAGTTCATTATTCTGTCAATCCGGCTGTCTGCAGATTCTGCTGATGTTCCTCATACGTAGAAGCATAGTAGAATTCTTTGGTGTCCAAATTACTGCAGAAGAAATAATAGTCAGTATCCGCCGGATATAACGTAGCAGTCAGCGCATCCACGCCTGGATTGTTGATCGGCCCAGCTGGAAGCCCCTGGCACACATAAGTATTGTACGCATCCAGCACTTCCTGCGCAGATCCATTGGGTTCCAAATAGCGCTTTGCATACCGCCCCGTCGGGTCAGATTCCAGTTTCGGATATTCCTGAGGATTATTCAGACGGTTCCAATATACAGATGCTACCTTTTCCATTTCTTCCCCAACAGGAGCTTCTCCCTGTACAATGGAAGCCAAGGTCACAATCTGATCCACTGTCATTCCCAGTTCCTGGGTTCTGGACTTCATTTCATCTGTAAATTTAGAACTGAAATTATCTAAGAAAGTCTTTACTACCTGAGTTGGGTCTTCATCCAGATAAAATTCATAGGTATCCGGGAACAGGTATCCTTCCAAACGATAAACCCGCTGAGGTGAAACCTGATCGGCGGCCGGCAGAAAATCATAATCCGGATAATCCTGGTTCAAAGCCGCCAGAAAATCTTCTTTTCCGCAAACTCCGGCATCCTCTAAAATCTGGGCATATTCAAACACATTTTTGCCTTCCGGCAATGTCACTTTTGCCACACTGTCAGATTCTGCTGACTTCTGCAATTCTGCCACCAGTTCATCATAAGCCATGGCAGGGCTCAGTTCAAATTTTCCAAATTTAAACACTGCATCCGGCCGGCGGTATTTTACATACGCATAAAACAGTCTTGGATAATTAATAATATCTTCTTCCTTCAACTGCTGTGCAATTTCTAAAACAGAACTGTTGGGCTCAATATGAACCTCTTTGGTCTCTGTGTCATTCTTTAATCCAAACAAATCCCCAATGGCATTAATGCTGAACAGGGATAAACCGGCACACAGCCCCAAAATTGCCAGGGTTACAATAATTCGCGCAATAATCCCCCATACAGTTCGTTTTTTCTTTGGTTTTTTATTCTTCTTTTTTTCTTTCTTCTTTTTCTTGCGTTCCGGCTGATCTGGCTCTTTCACAGGTTCCTGCTGAACAGTTTGTTCCCCAAATTCCTCGAAAGCCTGCTCATCAATATTCAGTTCAAATTTTGGCTTTTGAGGAATTTCTTCCTCAGCGCCGGTGTGTTGCAGATTTTTCTCATCCATCAGCACATCCTCCATTTTTTATTATCTGTTCCGCCGTACAAATCCGGTTCTGGTACGGCTAGGCTTGATCGTCCGAACATGCTGTTCTGTAATCAAATAATCCACTGGTACATCATAACGTCCGTGAGGCAGCTTTTCGGCAATACAATTTTCATAGCAAATCCCAATCTTTACCCCAGGATAGCGGGACAAAAACCGGTCGTAATACCCTTTTCCGTATCCCAGACGAAATCCCTGATCGTCAAAAGAAAAGCCTGGAACAATGCATACACTCCGGCGAAAATCAGTCAATTTGGGACACCGCTGTAAAGAAGGTTCCAAAAGCTGAAATGCTCCCCGTTCCAAATCTGCCATAGAGCGAATGACAAAAAACGCCATACTGCCTTTGTCGTCCAAGCACCGGGGCACCGCCACTTTTTTCCCGTGGCGCAAAGCATAGTAAATCAAACGGTGGGTATCAATCTCAATCAAGGTAGAAACAAAACAAAGAATTGTCCCGGCATTTTTTACATCTGGAGAATCCACCAGTCTGCGAAAAATCCCATCATCCTTCTCTCTCTTTTCCTGAGGGGACATTTCCTTGCGCAAAGTGCGGTAATGAAGACGCAGCTCTTTTTTATACTGGCGAATATCGGTGATCATTCCTCCCATAAAATGCCTGCCTTCAGCGCTTTCACTGCCTCTTTTCCTACCAAAGCTTCTGCCAGAGCAAAAGCAAACTGTCCTGCTACTCCAGCTCCCCGTGCAGTAATCATATTTCCATCCCGTTCCACAGGAGCGCCAGTGTATTCTGCGCCTGTTAAAGCGGTTTCAAATCCGGTATAACAGGTGGCTTTTTTGCCGCTCAGCAGTCCTTTGTGTCCTAAAATAGACGGAGCCGCACAAATTGCGCCCAGGAGTTTACCCTGTTCTGCACAAAAATCAATCAGCTGCTGCAACGGTTCACACTGTTCCAGGTTTAAAGTTCCCGGCATACCGCCTGGCAAAATGACTGCCTGAATTTTTTCCCGATCCACCTGATCGATGGTAATATCAGCAGTTACCGGAATTCCATGACTTCCTGTCACTGTTTTTTCCGGTTTTACAGACACGGTCTGCACCTCAATTTTACACCGACGCAAATAATCGACGGGTGTCAATGCTTCAATTTCTTCAAAACCATCTGCTAAAAACAAATATACCATCATGCTCATCCTTTCTTTTTTACAAATGTCCTTTGAACGAATTCTTTATTTTTATTTTGTCTGATCCAGCACCTGTTTTGCTTGCTGCAGCACCTGTTTTGCAATTTGTTCTACCGGATAAGGGGCCTGTCCATCACAGCAGGAGATCACGCTCCAGCCTTTTTTTTGCGCCGCATACTGTGCGGATTCCATACATTGTTCCAAATATTTCATATTGTTTTCATGAATATCCCGTTTGGACACATCCCCTTGATACCGGGATAAAATCAGCTCATTTGCCACCTTGCGGGACATTTTGAGAAAAATCACCTGATCCGGACGGGGCAGTCCCAATTTGTCATATTCAAAATCTTCCAGCCAATCCAAAAAGCCGTCCCATTCCTGCCGAGGCAGTTTTACCATCTGGTGAATGGCATTGGAACTGACATACCGGGTAGCAATCATAATTCCCCCGTTTTCATACTGGTGTTTCCATTCCTTCATATAGCTGGCATAGCGGTCCACCGCATAAAAACTGGATGCCGCATAGGCGTTGACGTCATCGGCATTGCTGGAAAATTCTCCATTCAAATACATCCGTACCAGCGCTGAAGACGGGTTTTTATAGTCCGGATAGGACAATAAAGATACCTGCCCATATTCTTTTTGCAAAGCCTCAAATAAAAGCTGCGTCTGGGTGGATTTTCCGCTGCCATCCAAACCGTCTACTACAATCAGTTTTCCCTTCATCACATTAGCTCCTGGTTTTCCCGATTTCCAGAACCGGAATATACTTTAAAAATCAGTATACCATATTCCGACAAAAATGAAAATCCCTTTCCGAAATATTTCATTCCTTGTTACAAACTATCTTTATTTTTTTATAATTTTTCATCACCGTTTCCCAATCAGTGCAAAAAGCAGATTGTTTCTGGGTTTTTTGCGAAATCTCTTTTTCTTTCCCTGTTTTTCCTTTTTTTCTTTAGAAAAATTTACAATTTTGAAATACAGGGGTTTTTCACCAGTCATTTTTTCCTGATAAGATAAATGCACTATTGTTTTAGAATCTTTGCTACCGGGAAAAGGAGGAGCCTTTCTTGGATCGTTATCAAAAGCTTGCTCAAAATACTCTGATCTTTACCATCGGCACATTCAGCTCGAAACTGCTGGTTTTTTTCTTGGTGCCTATTTATACCAATGCGATGACATCCACTGAATTCAGTATTGGAGATACCTTAATTCAAACTGCCAATCTATTAATTCCCTTTGTGACACTGGGAATCTCTAATTCCATTATTCGGTTTGGCATGGACCGCCGTCATCGTCAAAGTGACGTATTCTCTACAGGAATTTATTCTCTGCTGTTGGGTACCATTGTTTTAACCATCATCATGCCTTTTCTGTCTAAAATAGATTTTATTTCCGGCTATTCTGTATTGCTGTTTACCTTTATTATTTTGTCCTCTTTCAAGCTTTTGTGCAATCAGTTTACCCGAGCCAACGGAAACTTAAAGCTATTTGCGTTAGACGGTGTACTCAGCACCCTGTTCACTTTATTGTTTACCATTTTGTTTTTGGTAGTTTTCCACCTAGGGGTAGGAGGATATCTTCTGGCCACCATTTGTTCCGACCTGATTACCAGTATTATTTTAATTGTAGCCGGAAAACTCTGGCGATATACCAAATTCTCTCGAATTCGCAGCACCACTGCTTCTGCCATGATCCGCTATGCCATCCCCATGATCCCCACCACCGTTTCCTGGTGGATCATCAATGTTTCTGACCGGTATCTGGTACGAGCTATGATCAGCGACCAAGTCAACGGGCTGTACAGTGTAGCTTACAAAGTTCCTTCCATCGTTGTGCTGATCTCCGGCATTTTTATGGATGCCTGGCAGGTATCTGCTTTTGAAACCACTTCTCCTTTGGAGCGGCAGCGCTTTTTTTCCAAAGTCTGCAACGCCTACCAGACCATTGTCTTTTTGGCGTCCAGCGTATTAATTCTTTCCAGCAAGCTGCTGACCCAAATTTTAGTCGCTGACAGTTATTACACTTCCTGGAAATATGTGCCTTTATTGATTCTGGCCACCACCTTTTCCTGTTTTGTATCTTTCTTAGGCAGCATCTATATGGCAGAGAAAAAAAGCGGCATGATCTTTTTCACCACGGTGATCGGCGCTGTTCTGAATATTGTACTGAATATTCTGCTGATTCCTCCATTTGGTGCCAACGGGGCGGCTTTTGCCACCTTTTTCAGCTATTTCGCCATCTTTTTGATCCGGGCAATTCACAGTCAATCCATGATCCCTATTCGATGGAATATTCCGCTGTTTACTGCTAACCTGACTTTGCTGTTTATTCAATGCTATCTCATGGTACAGGAACCCAAGCATTGGATCTGGATGCAGTTAGGAATCTTTTTGCTGATGACTCTGCTGAATCTGCGGCAGATTATGCAGAACCTTCAAAAATTTTTATCTTTCTTGCAAAAGAAAAAGAAGAGGGTCTCCCATTCATAAGGGAAACCCTCTTTCGTTTATCACTAAATTTTTTCCTTACTCAGAAAACACAGATTACCAGGGAAGAATTGCCTTGATGCCAATGAAAATCAGAATCAGCCCTCCGCATAGTTCTGCCCGTTTTCCCAAAAACTCTCCGCATTTTTTGCCTACAATCACCGCAATGGTGGAACAGACAAAGGTGGTTACTGCAATGATACCAGCAGAAGAAAAAATCGGTGCTTTTAAAGCACAAAAGCTGACCCCTACCGCAAAGGCATCAATACTGGTGGCAACTGCCTGCAACAGCAGCGTGGGCAGGCTCAGGGTTTTGAGCTTACATTCTTCCTCTTCCCCAAAGGATTCCCGAACCATGTTTCCTCCAATAAAGCCCAGTACCAGCAGGGTAATAATTCCCGCATACCGGTCAATAAAGGTGGCAAACAAACTGCCCAAAAAATATCCCAGTACAGGCATCAGTCCCTGAAACAACCCAAACATCAGCGGCATAGACATGGCATTTTTTTTGTTTAAATCTTTGCAGCACATGGAATTGGACACGGTTACCGCAAAGGCATCCATGCTCAGCCCTACCCCAATCAAAACAACTTCCAGCATTCCCATGAAACTTCCTCCATTTCCCCATCCTCATTCTTTGAAAAAGCATCTTTACAAAGCATAAAAAAAGACTTATGGGCAGCCAAACAGCTGTCCATAAGTCTCGTTTTTTAAGATAAGCCAGGCAAATCACTTTGCCAGAATGTTGACTCATCACGCTTTCAAAAGCGCAAACTACTCCCTCATGAATCAAAAACGGGTTTTATTTTTGATTTATTATAGCATGATGCTTCTCCTTTGTCAAATTACAAGAAATTCTGAACAGTCATGTAGGAAAAACTTTTCCCTGCGCTGCATTGCAGAATTACTGTGAGTGTGCTACAATAAGTAAAATACCGGGAAGTAAGCCGGTTTACAGATTTTTCAGCTTTTACAAAAAGCTGTTACTGATTTCCAAAACGTCCTTGATACAGGACAGAAAGGGACACCTATGAAAAAATTAATCCAGTTTCTGTTTCACCGGGTAGTTCTGGTCGGACTGATGATTTTTGTGCAGATTCTGATTTTGGTAGTAGCCATGGTCAAATTTCAGCACTCCTTTGTGTACTTTTACGCAATCTGTGAATTTCTCAGTCTGATGGTAGTGTTATATATTATTAACGATAAATCCAATCCCGGATACAAAATTGCGTGGATCGTTCCGATTCTTTTACTGCCCATTTTCGGCGGCATGTTTTATCTTTTGTTCGGCGGCAACAAAACCGGAAAGTATACCCGCCGAAAGATGGACCGTATGGCACAAAAGATTGCGGAATACCGGGATATCAACAACGACATTTTAGACGAAATTCATGCGGACAGCCCGGATGCGGCGCTGCAGTCCGCCTATATTCAAAACTATGCCTATTCTCCCCCCTATCACAATGCTTCTGCCACCTATCTGCCTTTAGGAGAGATTAAGTTTTCCTATCTTTTAGAAGAACTGCAAAAAGCACAGCATTTTATTTTTCTGGAATATTTTATTCTGGAAGAAGGAATTATGTGGAACAGCATTCTGGACATTCTCAAAGAAAAGGTTTCTCAAGGTGTGGATGTACGGGTAATCTATGATGACCTGGGTTGTGCAATGACACTTCCCTATCAATATCATAAAAAGCTTCGGTCTTATGGCATTCAGTGCTGTGTATTTAACCCGTTTATCCCCATCATGTCCGCCCGACTCAACAACCGGGATCACCGAAAAATTGTGGTCATCGACGGAAACACCGCCTTTACCGGAGGAATCAATCTGGCTGACGAATACATTAACGCCTACGAAAAGCACGGCCATTGGAAGGATTCTTCTTTGATGATAAAAGGCGAGGCTGTCTGGAGCTTTACAGTGATGTTTCTCTCCATGTGGGATTACCTGAACAATGTGGAGGAAGATTTTACAAAATTCGCTCCTACCCTTCCCCCGCCCGATGAAACAGACGGATATATTCAGCCTTATACGGACAACCCCTTAGATCACGAACCTGTGGGTGAAACAGTATATTTAAACCTGATTAACCGATGCAAACGTTATGTTTACATCACCACCCCTTATCTGATTATTGACAACGAAATGATGACAGCTTTAAACAATGCGGCAAAATCGGGAATCGACGTGCGCATTATCACCCCTCATATTGCAGATAAATGGTTTGTACATGCTGTCACTCGAGCCTATTACGAGCCATTGGTAGAAAGCGGCGTTAAAATTTACGAGTACACCCCTGGCTTTATTCATGCAAAAACCTTTGTTGCAGACGATGAATACGCTACGGTAGGCAGTATTAATCTGGATTACCGCAGTCTATACCTTCACTTTGAGTGCGGTGCCTGGCTGTACCACAGCAAAGTTGTGCTGGATGTAAAAAATGATTTTGAAAAAACCCTCACAGTCTGCGAAGAAATCACATTGGAAAAATGCCGGCGCATCCGCTGGTACCGCCGATTTGTGCGCTCCATTCTCCGGGCATTTGCTCCCCTTATGTAAACAGGAAAGAGGTTTCCCTTATGACACCAATCTATGTAAAAAATCTAGCGTTTGGAATTGGACAGCCAAAAATCTGTATCCCGGTAATGGGTGCCGATCTTACGGAGATTCTCCAGCAGGTAACTGTCATTCGCCAATATCCTGTAGATCTTTTAGAATGGCGGGTGGACTGGTTTAGCCAAACTGACAATCACCAACAGGTTTTAGATGCCTTAAAAGCACTTCGCCAGGTAGCCGGTGAACTGCCTGTTCTCTTTACTTTCCGTACCCGATCAGAAGGGGGAGAGAAAGAGCTGACTAGCAACGATTATGAATCACTGCTGACCACAGCTATCTGTTCTGGACTGATTGACATGGTGGATATTCAGCTTTTTTCCGGCGAAGACATGGTAACACGTCTGACTACTCTGGCAAGGGAGCACAACGTGGTTTCGGTAATTTCCAACCACGATTTTGAGAAAACCCCATCTGAAGCAGAAATTGTACAGCGTATGCACTCCATGCGCCGATTAGGCGGGGACATCCCAAAAATCGCAGTAATGCCTCAATCCCGGCAGGATGTGCTCACCCTACTGTCCGCAACAGAAATCTTATCAAGTCAGCTGGACTGCCCTATTATTACCATTTCTATGGGGAAACTGGGAACTATCAGCCGAATCTGCGGAGAAGTGTTTGGGTCTGTTCTGACCTTTGGAGCAGCAGAACAATCCTCTGCACCCGGTCAAATTCCGGCTGACCGACTGGACAACATGTTAAAAGAACTTCATCAGACGCTGAACTCTGCGCCTTCGGTATCGTAAAGTATATCTGTAGATCAAGAAAAGACCCCCGCAAATCTCAAAAAGATTTGCGGGGGTCTTTTCTTAACTGATTTAACAACGATTCATCCAGTTTGCTTTTTTATAATAAAGATAAAATACTACAGAACTTAAAAACCAGGTCAAAGGATAAACCCAATACACCATTTGAATGCTGTTGGTCAAAGGAACGGTAATGGTCAAAAAAGTTACTCGCACCACACACCAGAACATCATCATGACCACCATGGGAACCATAGCCTTTCCTGCTCCCCGGAACACAGCAGCAATGGAATGGGAATAGGCCAGCAAACAATAAAACAGCGCCGCTGTCCGTGCTTTTTCCACTCCAAACTGAATTACTTCCGGTGTAGCGTCAAAGGCGGCAATCATCTGCGGAGCGAAAATAAATACTACTACTCCAATCATTTCCGCCAGAATCACCGCCGCTAAAATTCCAAACTTGGCGCCCTTTTGCGTTCTTTCGTACTGATTGGCGCCAAGATTTTGCCCTACAAAGGTAGTCAGTGCCAGCGTAAAGCTGTTGATGGGCAAAAACCCGAAGCCCTCTACCTTGGTATAAGCGCCATATCCGGCCATAGCCATTTCTCCGAAGGCATTGACATCTGACTGTACAATCACATTGGCAAAGGCAATAATAGAATTCTGCACACCGGATGGAAGACCGATCCGAATAATTTTCACCAGAATTTTCAGATCAAATCCAATTTTCTTTATTTCCAGACGGTAACTTTCCTTACTTCTCATCAGCTGAATCAAGCACAGCAAAGCGCTGACAACCTGAGAAATGACAGTAGCCAATGCCGCACTTCCCACGCCTGCATGGAACCCTTCAATAAACAGTACATCCAGCACCAAATTAACCACAGAGGATATCATCAAATAGTACAATGGATGCCGGCTGTCTCCTACCGCCTGCAAAATTCCCACAAAAATATTGTACATGACAAATCCCAGCGAACCAGAAAAATAAATCCGCAAATAGGTAACAGACTGTTCCATAACACTTTGAGGCGTATCCATCCAGATTAAAATCTGAGGAGAAAATAATACCCCAATCACCGTCATCAAAGCACCGGCTACCAGTCCAAACGCCACAGTTGTATGTACAGTCTTTCGCAAATTCTGGGTATCTTCCGCACCAAAATACTGTGCCACGATGACACCGGCACCAGAAGAAATTCCGCTTAAAAAACCGATGAGCATAAAAATCAGACTGCCGGAAGAGCTGACCGCCGCCAGCGCAGTGCTGCCCAGAAAATTCCCTACAATCAAAGAGTCTACCGTATTATACATCTGCTGAAATAAATTTCCAAGAAAAATCGGCAGTGCAAAAAAAGTCATCCGCTTCCATATGGAACCGCTTGTCATTGGCTCCACGGTTTTCATAAGGATCATCCCTCCATCTTTTTTCAGCTAAGACAGCACGTCGCAATGAAAAATCCCACTGTGCAGAAGCTGCCCCGACAAATTAAGGCATAGTAAATCCCCTTCTCCGAAAAGAAAGGGGTAGCTTGTCGATAAAGTATATTACAAGAAAAAGTTGCACCACCTGCGGTGGGGCAATAACGCTTCGCTCTTCAGGGGTTCACACCCCTGAACCCGAAGAGGCTGCGCCCGTATTCTATCAGTTTGACTATCCAATAAGTTTTCTGAAACCACAAAGCTTTATATTCCCTCATATTTTGGGAAAGGGCAATGAGGGGGTAGCCGCGCTTTGCGGCGTAGGGGGAGTTAAAGCCTTCAGGCGTTCCCACTCCCCCTGCAAAGCCGTTCCGGCGTTTGAGGAATGGTCTTTTGGTTCATTTTCTTCCATAAGAAAATGAACAATCCCCTAGCGGTGGAGCACGGAAAATCCGTTTTTATTATTTACAGAAGTTTTCTACGTAATTATCAATTGCTTCTCCAATAATCCGTACTGCTTCTTCTGGTCCTGCCACTTCGTTTACGTCAGTTTCTTTTCCTTCCAGCGCTTTGTAAACAGAGAAGAAGTGGCTCATCTCATCAAAAATATGGCTAGGCAGCTGATTGATATTGGTATAGTGGTTATAGGTTGGGTCATTAAAAGGAATGGCGATAATTTTTTCGTCATGCCGTCCGTTATCAATCATGGAAATCACACCTATTGGGAAACAACGCACCAGGGTCAGCGGTTCCAATGGTTCAGAACACAGCAAAAGCACATCCAATGGGTCACGGTCATCGCCGTATGTACGAGGAATAAAACCGTAGTTTGCCGGATAGTGGGTAGAGGTGTACAAAATTCTATCCAGAATAATCAGTCCGGTTTCTTTATCCAGTTCATATTTTTTCTTGCTTCCTTTAGAAATTTCTACCACACATACAAAGTCGGTTGGTGTAATCCGTTTTGGGCTGATATCATGCCAAATATTCATACTCACAGTAACTCCTTTCAGCCAAACCGTTTTTGGCTGTTAAAACAAATCTTCTACTAAATCCATTGCATCGTCAACTGTAAATTCGCCAGGGCTGGTGGCAAATTTATTGACTGCGGTCCAACGTTCACACAGAGCATTCTTTTCATCCTGTGTCAGATGAAGCGGTTTAAAATCCGCCACATTTTCAATCATACTGCACAAAGAGCTGACCGGTTCTTCCAGTTCAAACAGCAAAGCATCCGCTTTCTGGGCATCCACTTCGCATCCCCGCTGTAAATAAGAAGGGAGGTAAACCGCACAGGCAATTCCATGAGGGATATGGTAATCTTCTGTCAGAAAATACCCCATGGCATGGCAGTAGCAGGTGCCTGTCTGGGTAATGGTCAGTCCGCCGTAAATAGATGCAGCGTACAGTTTTTCACGCTGTTTTCTGGTAAAGGTGCCGTCACCAGACAAATCCTGGAACACGTCCACAATCAGTTTGGCGCCTTTTTTGGCAAACTCATCAGAAATGGTATTGGCCTTTTTGGAAAAATACCCTTCAATGCAATGGCTCAGGGCATCCAAAGCCGTAGCAATAGTAAACCCATAATCCAAGGTCATGGTATACCGATAATCACAAAAACAGGCATTGGCAAACAATCCCCGTACAGACCGCTTTCTGGGAACGGTTTCTCCCTGTGTATCCACGCTCAGCACCGCATAAGGGGTTACTTCGCTTCCTGTTCCGGCAGTGGTTCCTACCAAAATCAGCGGCAAGGGAGCATTGGAATAATTCCCGTCAAAAATCTGTTCCGGCGCCATTTCATTGGAAGCGAACACACTCACCGCTTTGCTGGCATCCAAAGGGGAACCTCCGCCAATTCCCACAATAAACTCTGCGCCCATCTGCCGAGCAGCATCTCCGCCGGCCTTGCACACAGAAAGCAGCGGATTCTGAGGAATTTGATCAAAAATTTCATAGGTAATTCCCTCGTCATCCAAAGCTTTTGTCACATCGTCCAGGGCACCGCTTGCCTTTGCACTGTGTTTTCCGGTGACAATCAAACAGCGTTTGCCCAGGGCAGCAAAGTATTCTTTGTGTGCTGCAACACACCCTTCCCCGTAAAAAATCCGAGTGGGCATATAATAAGACAAATCCAACATTTGTGATCTACTCCTTCCAGCAATGACCAAACCAAGGGGCTGCTGCCAAAAAGCGGCAGCAAACCCCTTGCTCCTTTTCCAGTCTCAGCGCTGCGAAAAAGGTTATTCTTCTCCTCTTGGAGTTACCTCTTCGCTGGCACCGCAGCAGTTTTTATATTTCTTTCCGCTTCCGCACGGACACTGGTCGTTTCGACCGATTTTAGGTCTGTGAATCGGCTGGCGGACTTTTCTTTTTTCCACCTCTTCATCTCCGTGGTGAGCGGCGGTTGGTCTTGCTACCTGCTCACGGCGGATCTGATCATTGATTTCAATCTTAAAGGTCATGAGCATCTTAATGGTGTCTTCCCGAATGGCAGCAACCATTTCGTCGAACATCTCAAAGCCTTCCATCTTGTATTCCACAACCGGATTCTTCTGTCCGTAAGAACGCAGATAGATCCCTTTCTTCAGTTCATCCATATTGTCGATGTGTTCCATCCAGTAACGGTCTACCACTTTCAGCAGAATGACACGTTCCAGTTCCCGCATCCGGTCAGAACCGATCATGGCTTCCCGTTCTGCGTATTTTTCTACACCGCGCTGATACAGAATTTCCACAATATCTTTGGCGTTGATTTCAGCCAGTTCGTTGACATTATAGTGGAAATCGTCTTCGGTGGTTAAAAATCCCAGATAATAATCCCGCAGACCTTCAATATTCCAGTCGTCGTGAATAGAGCGTTCCGGCAGATAATGGGCAACGGTTTCGGTCAGCATATCCCGCAGCATATCCATGATATAGCTGTGTACGTCTTTGCCGTCCAGCACCATATCACGCTGCTCGTAAATAATCTCACGCTGACGGTTCATAACATCGTCAAACTGGAGTACGTTTTTACGGATATTAAAGTTTTTAGCTTCTACCTTTTTCTGTGCCCCTTCAATGGTATTGGTGAGCATTCTGGTTTCAATCGGCTGATCTTCATCGATCTTCAGAGCATCCATCAGATTCTGAACCCGTTCTCCGCCGAACAGACGCATCAAATCGTCTTCCAGGGAGATAAAGAACCGGCTGGCACCCGGGTCACCCTGACGGCCTGCACGTCCGCGCAGCTGGTTGTCGATCCGTCGGGATTCATGGCGTTCTGTACCGATAATGAACAAACCGCCTGCTTCACGAACTTTTTCTGCCGCACCTTTAATTTCCTGTTTAAACCGGTTTTCCGCATCATGGAACACTTTACGGGCTGCCAGAATTTCCTGGTCATCTGTATCCCCAAATGCATTGGCTTCTGCAATCAGTTCCGGCGGATATCCCTGTTTTCTCATGTAATCCTGCGCCATAAATTCTGCGTTACCGCCCAGCATAATGTCGGTACCACGGCCTGCCATGTTGGTAGCGATGGTAACTGCGCCGAACTTCCCTGCCTGTGCTACAATGCGTGCTTCCTGTTCATGGTATTTTGCATTCAGCACGTTGTGGCGGATTCCACGGCGTTTGAGCATACTGCTGAGTTTTTCAGATTTATCAATGGTAACGGTACCAACCAACACCGGCTGTCCTTTTTCATGACATTCCACAATCTGTTCAATGACTGCATTGAATTTGCCGTTTTCCGTCTTGTAAATGACATCGTCATAGTCAATTCTCTGTACCGGTTTATTGGTAGGAATTTCAATAACGTCCAGATTATAGATTTCACGGAATTCGTCTTCTTCTGTAGCACCAGTACCGGTCATACCAGACAGTTTCTGATACAAACGGAAATAGTTCTGGAAAGTAATGGTCGCCAAAGTCTTGGACTCTCTGGCAACAGTAACCCCTTCTTTTGCTTCAATTGCCTGATGCAGACCTTCATTGTACCGACGTCCGATCATCAGTCGTCCGGTAAATTCGTCTACAATCAAAACCTCTCCGTCTTTTACCACATAGTCCACGTCACGTTTCATGACACCATGGGCTTTAATTGCCTGGTTAATGTGGTGCTGGAGGGTGATGTTTTCCCCGTCCATCAGGTTATCTACATGGAAATATGCTTCGGCACGACGAACACCTTTTGGAGTCAGAGTCGCTGTTTTCCCTTTTTCGTCTACAATATAATCTGCGTCAATATCGTCCTGTTCTTCCTTATTGTCCACTTCGATTACTCGGTAAGCGGTCAGGTGTTTTGCAAAGTCATCTGCACGCTGATACAAATCAGTGGATTCATCCCCCTGTCCGGAAATAATCAAAGGAGTACGGGCTTCGTCGATCAGGATAGAGTCCACTTCGTCCACAACGGCAAAGTTAAAAGGACGCTGTACTTTTTGTTCCTTGTAAATTACCATGTTGTCCCGCAGATAGTCAAACCCAAATTCGTTGTTGGTACCATAGGTGATATCCGCTTCATAAGCAGCTTTTTTATCCCCCTGATCCATATCATGAATTACAAGACCTACGGTCAGCCCCAAAAAGCGGTGTACTTTTCCCATCCATTCAGAGTCACGTTTTGCCAGGTAGTCATTGACAGTAACAATATGCACACCTTTTCCGGAAAGAGCGTTCAAATATGCCGGCAGAGTTGCTACCAGTGTTTTACCTTCCCCGGTTCTCATTTCAGCGATACGGCCCTGGTGAAGTACAATACCCCCAATAATCTGTACAGGGAAATGCTTCATTCCCAGTACACGCCACGCCGCTTCACGGCAAACCGCAAACGCATCGGGCAGAATATCGTCCAATGTTTCTGCGTTATTTAAGCGCTGTTTCAAAACATTTGTCTGATTTTTCAGTTCTGCATCAGACATTTTTTCATATTTAGATTCCAGCGCCAGCACACTGTCCACAATCGGGGTGATTTTTTTCAGTTCCCGGGCAGAATAGGTGCCGAAGATTTTTTCAAAAAGTCCCATTTTTTCACCTCAGAAGTTATTTACAGCCGATCCAGTTTGGTCGGCAAGGATTTTTCTGATTCATCACAATGCGGAAGACATGCTGTCCGCATCCTAACTACTATCTTATATAGTATATAACGGAACGGACATCCTTGCAAGCTTTTTTCTGAAAAGTATGGCTTTTTTTACATTTCCGTTTTAATTTTCTCATGATTTAGAAAGGATTCTCTGAAAAAGCACAGAAAATATCTGGACATTCTTTTTTCCCTGTGATATAATAACTCCCGGCGTTTTACAAGCGCCAGTCAGTCGCAACCTCCTGACTTAAAAGAAAACTACGAAAGAAGGATCTTTACAAATGAAAAACAACGGTAAAAACACCATGCAAATGGCGCAGATTGCTATGATTGCCGCCATTTACGCCACCCTGACTCTGGTGCTGGCTCCCATTTCCTTTAGTGTGGTACAATTTCGCATCAGCGAACTGTTGACCGTACTTCCCCTGTTTACCCCTTTGGCGGTTCCCGGGCTGACCCTGGGCTGCTTTTTGGCAAACCTTTTGGGGGCGCTTTTAGGAATGAACCCCACCGGATATTTAGATTCCATTGTAGGCACCTGTGCCACCCTTTTAGCCGCTCTGTGCACCTATTGGATCGGACAAAAGTTTTCCCGTCCGGGAGTTCGGTTTGCGCTGGCTCCTTTGCCGCCGGTCATCTTTAACATGATCATTGTGGGCGTGGAACTTACCCTGCTGTTTAACCAGGGCGCATCCTTTGTTCCGGCTTTTCTGGCAAACGCCATCAGCGTTGCTGTAGGAGAAGCCGTGGTGTGTTATGTTTTAGGCGTTCCATTTATGATGGTTCTTTCCAAGAATCAATTTTACCGAAAAATATTCCGCTGTTCCTAACCTGCTGAAGGAGGGGACTGCGGCGACAAAAAGTGCTGCCAACAATCAGTTTGGCAGCACTTTTTCTTTTTCTGTTTTATCACAAATCCATCATCATACTGACATTTATTCCTGTGATCGTTCTTTTAATGTTACCTTCACAGTCTTAATCTGCCATGGACGCAGCTGGGTAATCAGTCCATTACCCTCAAACGGAATCTGTGTGAGCGCCTGTTCCTCAAGGGTAACTTCCCATGCCTGCTCGATGGGTCTGCAAAATTCCAGCCGTGCCGGAGCAGAATGTTCACTGTAGTTGACCACACGCACAATTAAAGCATCCTCTTCCTCTGCTTCCGGCAGTTTTATCATGGATACTGCAGTGTCCTTTCCTGTATGAACCAGCAGAGAATCCCATGACGCAAATGGTGTTCCCGGTGCCACCGGCATAGAATCGCAGACAATTCCTGCCCGAAGCGCTTCTGCGCTCCTTTGAAGATCCGCCAGACTGTCTTCTGCAGACAGTAGCTGAATTCGATAAGAAAACTCCAATTTTCCTTGAAGCTGTCCGTCCGGTTCTCCGTTAGTCAAAAAAGTAGTGTCAAAACAGCGGAACAAGGTAACCGCCAGTGTTCCCTGAGGATCGTCCAAAGCGGCGCATTCATGCAGGCCATAACTGCTTAAAAAGGCAATCCCGTTTTGATTTTCATCCCGTTTGAGCACAATATGTTCAAAGGATTTTTCATATTTTTCGCATTCTTTCCAATCATGGGTACTGTCATCAATTCCAGTCTTTCTAGTTACAAAACAAAAAGCCTGGTCTGCCTGATAGGTTCCCCCTGGAATTCCGGTAGGGAGCATAACCTTCAGACGATGATCCTGAATATGGTTGTCCACAGAAACTGTTACATCCACATAGCGCTTTTCACGATAGAATGTAATTTTTGATGCAATCGGAAGTTCTTCTGTTTGTTGGCTGCGCCCCCAATGGTCAGAACAGTGATTTGAAGATACTGGCAGCCGCATCCAGGTAACAATCTGAAAACAGCATACATCCTGATGATCGTACAGCAGTTCAATACTGCTGGGAAATCCCTGACTGGACACAGCCCGGTCTCCAATGGGCTTTCCGTAAAACCATCCGTCTCCAATATCAGCGTCATCTACATAGGTAAGGAGATTTTCATAAACCCGTCCGGTCAGCTTATCGGTCAAGGTTACGCTGCCATTAGACGCAATCCAAAGGCGCATGGTTTCACTTTCCGCCTGGCCGATTCCCTGTGATAAATGCCGCAGACACCGCACTGGGCGGTCGCAGGGAACCACTCGGTACTGTGCAGTTTTACAGGGAGGCAGTACAGCAGAAAAAGCGATGGTATATCCATCCCTCTGCTGGCGGTAGGATTCTCCCGGCACATTGACAAATTGATTTTTATGAAGATCGGTAATCACGTAAGAAATCTCATTCCCCGCTTCATCCAGCAGGCGGAAAGCATTTTTCCACTCAGCTTTTGCCTGTTCACAATAGGTGTGCCTATATCCCGGCTGAAAATCAATCTTTGCCTGTATTACTTCCCGGCGTTCGAACGGCAGAGGATTCATAATCCGCAGCTGGTATTCTTCAGAAGTTTCATCAGGACAAACTCCACCCCGAAACTGCTGCACAGCATCCCAGATCAGTTCCTGTCCAATGGATTTCACCTGCCGGAACCGATAGTGCATATCCTGATGAACCCCGTCAATAGAACATCCGCAAATAGAGTCATGGGCATGGCAGGAGATCAGATAACGGTACATCTGTTGCTTATAGCCGTCAGGGAATGGGAATCCGCTCAACTTGGCCGCTGCATAAATCGGTTCGATCCAATGTTCCAACAGTGACTGACACTGATCATTTTCCTTTTTCAAATCATACCGGCTGGACAATGTATAGGTGATCAGCATATTGTGTTCTACACAGCGCCGGTCTGTTTCATTCAGTTCTCCCCGTTTGACCGGCATTTCTGACTGGCACTGGGACAATTCTGCCGCCATCTCTTCCGGTGAGCGGAATACAACCGGACAGCCATACTGTTTTTCCAGTTGTTTTGCCAGCCAAGGCGCTTTGGGATGAATTCTTTCATGATCCATTCCATCCATGAGCAAAACAAAGGGAAGATCACTTCTTGCCTGCTCCCGTGTAATATATTCGCATGCCCGCTGTACCAGCGCTTGGTCGTCCTGATCCTGACTATAAGGATACCACACGTCAAACCAAAAGGTACCATATCCGCATTCTTCCGGAACCTTAAAGGTAATACATTGACTTCCATCCGGTGCTTCCCATAAAAAATGTGCAGGCGTGGTGTGCAGATTGGTTCCCCGCCCTACCAAAGCGCCCTGAATACCAAATTGATTTAAAATTTGCGGCATCTGAGCCACATGACCAAACACATCACACAAATAGCCGTACTTCATGGGCTGATCAGCACCATAGTCCTTTGCCAGTCTGTGTCCCATCATTAAATTGCGCACCAAGCTTTCCCCTGACACCAAAAACTCATCCGGCATCACATACCAAGGGCCCACTTTCAGCCGATTAGAAGAAATCAGCCGCTTGAGCTGATCTGCCCGTTTGGGTTCAATCTGGGTAAAATCCTCCAACACTACAGTTTGCCCATCAAACACAAAGGTCTCAAATTCCGGCATTTGATCCAGTGTATCCAAAATCTCTTTGGTCACTTTCACCAGACGATATCGGAAGCCCTGAAACGGGCGATACCATTCCCTATCCCAGTGGGTACTGGCAAGATAATAAATTTTCTGAAGCGGCTGATTTTTCATAACCTGTTTTCCCTTCCTTCTTGTATTTAGCACTTCGGGCTACATCTTTTGCATTATATCTGATTTTTTTCAAAATATCAATTGTTTTTATGCAGAATAGCTTATCAATCTGCAAACTTTACCGCAAAACATCAGGAAACACCCGATAAAACAGGCTTTGTTTTCCCTCTTCTTTATTATTTAGCAATTGACATAATAATTACTTTTATGTTAATATGAAAGATATTGCAATGTCGGAAACGGAATTTTTTTGTCTGTTTTCGTTCCAATATTTATAAAACAGGAATACCACATTGCGCCAAATACAGTATGAAGGAAATTTCATTGGATGCTGATTCCCCTTCTGCTTCACTTAACAACACTCAACTTCACTCAAGCGAAAGGAGACATGAATAGGATGCTGACTTCCGATTTATGTTTGCAGGAAATCCGGGAAAAACTGTCTGGAATGCATTCCAGCGAATCCCTGGAAAAAGCTCAAAACTATGAACAAACTCACCAAAATGAAATTGACGCAAACCGTCCTTTTTTCCACTTGACCCCACGAACAGGATGGATGAACGATCCTAACGGATTTTGTTTTTATGATGGAAAATATCACTTGTTTTATCAATATTATCCCTATGAGACCGTATGGGGTCCCATGCACTGGGGACATGCGGTTTCCAAAGATTTGCTTCACTGGGAATATCTCCCTGCGGTCATGGCGCCGGATGCACCTTATGAAACCGGCTGTTTCTCCGGTTCTGCCATAGAACAGGATGGCCTGCAGGTTATTTTATATACCTCTCATTACGAACCGGAAAACGGCAACTGCCGCACCGAAAGCCAGAGTCTTGCTTTTGGCGACGGAACCAAAGTATTAAAATACGAACACAATCCTGTAGTATCCAGCGATTCTCTTCCTGAAGGAATGACTCCTACAGACTTCCGTGATCCCAAAATTTGGAAAGACGGAGATTATTTTTATTTTGTAGCAGGATGTTCTAAAGATCAGCAAGGCTGTATTTTGCTGTACCAGTCTCAAGACCTGATTCACTGGGACTATAAAGGTGTTTTGCATTCTCAAAATCACATGGGCTTCATGTGGGAATGTCCAGACTTTTTCCCGATCCGGGATAAACATGTACTGATCTGTTCCCCTATGGGAGTGGAAAAAGACACCATTCATCACCAATTTGAAGGAGACGTTTTCACAGCCTATACTATAGGTGATTTTGATCCTCAAACTTTACGCTATGACGCAGCTCCTCTGCAGGAACTGGACGCAGGACTGGACTTTTATGCTCCTCAGACTACCAGCACTCCTGACGGACGCCGGATTTTAATTGGATGGCTGCAAAACTGGTGCAAAAACATTCACCATGCAGAAAAAGGATTTGCCGGCAGCATGACCATCCCCCGGGAATTGTCTATCCGGAATGGAAAATTGATTCAGCAACCTGTCTGGGAAGTAAATTCCCTGCGAAAAAACAAAGTGGAACGCAGCATGTTCTTGGGCGAAGAACCAGTTGTTCTTCCGGAAGTATCCGGCCGAGTAATTGACCTGGAACTGGACTGGGAACTTTTAGATTCTGAATGCATTACCTTGTGTTTTGCCAAAGGGATGGGCTATGAAACCCGCCTGACTTACTGCCGTAAGGACAATACCTTGACCTATGACCGCAGTTTAGGCGGCAGCGATTTAAACAGCCTGCAGATTTGCGCAAACCCTGAAAGAATCAACCGCCGTACCATTTGCGTTTCTGAACCAGATGGTCACCTGAAACTGCGGATTTTGCTGGACAAATATTCCGCAGAAATTTTTGTAAACGGCGGCGAGCAGGTCATGAGTTTTGCGGTATACACCCCTATGTCCGCAGAAATGATTTCCTTCCAGTCAAAAGGAGAAAGTAAATTATACGTTTCCAAGTGGGATCTGAACTGATTTTTGCAGATGGAATCCTGTGTCTTTGGATGACACAGGATTCCTTTAAAAAAGTATTGACAAACCATCAATATCTTGATATAATAGTAAAGCGTTCTTGAGATTAACGTATTTGCGGCAGTGCTGGAATCGGCAGACAGGCACGTTTGAGGGGCGTGTGTCCTTGACGTACGGGTTCAAGTCCCGTTTGCCGCACCAAATCAAGAATCCCCCTGAAACTACGCGGTTTCGGGGGTTTTTTATGCCGTAATTTATGTGATTGACAAATAAAATTTAACGAACTACGACACTATTACGACACTTGTACCCAAATAGATATACTGCAAAACAAAAATCCGGCAAGGTTATTCCTTGCCGGATTCTTTCATATCGTTTTCAATTAAACGGGTAATATACCCATTCAGACTTTCTCCTATGGATAAGGATGTGGTCAATATGGGCAGGAAAAGAAAAAAGTGATAAGAAGAACGTCCTCGAAAAACTTCTTCTTATCACCACCATACTAAATCTGATAACCGCTTTCATAAATCTAGTGAGAAAGCTAATCAGATAAGGTGAGGGGTTCAGCCCCTTACCCGATTTTAGTATAACAAAACCCACCCAAAGAATCAAGAATATTTCATGAAGAAATGAGGCGCCAAAAAATCCGCCGAGCACCAATGCCCGGCGGATATAAACTAATCCTGATCATCTTGTTCAGTTTTATCCTGCACCAAAGGATGCCAAACCGTTTTTTTACTGGGAAACAGCAATCGCTTAACCCAATCTAATATGGATTCTACAAAATGGAACCAAATTTCCCCCAATAAAAACACCCCGATCAAAACCAGCAAAAATGCGCCTATTTCTCCCAATGGCATTCAACCACCTCATTTGGTCGCAAAGCGATTCATAAAGAAATCGGTAAATGCTGCCAGTTCTTTTTCCTGAGATACATACACATACAGCTTTTCATCATCCAACCAATCGTATGCGTTGATCCCGATGTACCCTTTTTTGTCCGGATAAATAATAAATGCATCGGTAGGATATTTATTCCGATATGCCTTTAAAATCTCAGAACGGCGGTAATAAGTAGGGTCGCTGCATCCAGAAAGATCCGGCACGGTAGGCACTACCACAATTGTTTGGCTGGCATCATTCCAACCTACGATCAGATTTCCAATTTTTGTTTTGCTGCCGTGAACAAAGCCATAGTTAAACCGGGATACATCTTCGGTGTACCCAAAAATCAACTGATAGTCGTCTCCGTGATCTACCACCTGATTAAACAGTGCTCGCATCTTTTTGGCGTTGGCATTGCTCTTTTCCAGATCAATTTCCGGTCCTTTGAATAATCTGCTAAAAAATCCCATGTGTGTTTCCTCCTGAAAATAATTTTATGATCAAGCAGTCAGGCAGTCTGTGTCTTTCCTGTCTTTTCCGCTTGGATACTTCTGTAAAATAAATACATTTTTAAAAATCTGTTTTTATTATAGGCAAAAACAAATCTGTCTGAATATATGCAAAAACATCATATTCGGACAGATTAACTGTCTCACAAAGCGCTTAAAGGTCTTGTTTTCTCATTTTATCCAGACAGTCCACAATGGAGCAAATCTGAAAATCCACCGTTTGTTCCGCAGCCTCCGTAACCAGCAGTGGAAGTGAACCTGGAATCGCCCGGCTGATCACCATCACCGCCAAACTTAAATTCATAAACAGATGAATCCGCTCAACAGTAGGAATGATCCCAAAGGTTTCTAAAAGTTTCTCAAAGAGAGAAAACTGTTTTTCCCGGAACACCCGATAACTTTCTGCGGACAAACGCCGGAAAACCAGCTGCTGTTCTTCAACGTTTAATACTGCAATTCCGTTTTTTTCTCCGTAGCAGCAGGAGTGCAAAAACTGTTTGACCGCCTCTTTCCAGCTGAGTGTTTCATCCTCCATCAACCGCTGGGCATACTGAATGATTTTCGGCTGCTGAAGATAAAGGGCCTCCACAATCAAATCCTCTTTTGCAGGAAAAAAGGAGTAGAAAAATGTGCGGGAAATTCCCACCTTTTTATAGATCTGTTCCACCGTTGTATGCTGTATCCCCTGCTTGGTCATCAAATCCAGTCCAACTGTAATCAAATCCTGCCGGATCTGTTTTCGTTCTTCCTCAGAATAAGCGACTTTCGGCATACAATCCCCCTAAAATAAAAACAAGCTAAAATATTTGTTTTTATTCTAGCATATTCGGTAACGGAAAGCAAGAAGAAAAATACAAAAAATTTCAAGGCGAATCTTCCCCCAAAAACACAGGGAAACCTAATAAAAATACTGCAGAAACAAGAAAAATTCCCCTTTCTTGACAAATGGATTCCACAAGACTATAATAAAATACGAAATAAAAAATACAGGGGAGCTTGTATTGGCAGGCTGAGAGGAAGTCATCAACTTCGACCCTTTACCTGATACGGATAATGCCGTCGTAGGAAGTCAGAAGTGGTTTTTTTCGGAGATACCGTATTTCAGGTATCTCCTGTTTTTTTGTCTTTTTTTAGGAGGATTGCCTATGGTAAAAATCAATGGAATCGACCAAAACGCAGAAAACATGACCTTAATGGAATATTTATCCCAAACCAACTACAACACTGCACGGATTGCTGTAGAAAAAAACGGGGAAATTGTTCCAAAATCCCAGTACGGCTCTACCCTGCTTGAGGATGGAGATTCTATCGAGATCGTCAGCTTTGTGGGAGGGGGATAAGTTTGCGTCAAATTCCCACAAAACAGCAAATGGAACAGGCGCTGGCCGGGCGGATTGGTCCCAAGCTAAAACAGCGCTTTGCGGATACGGTAGTCGCTGTCTGCGGTCTTGGGGGACTGGGCTCGAACATTGCCTATAGTCTGGCGCGAGCCGGCATCGGCACCCTGATCCTCATCGATTTTGATCAGGTGGATATTTCCAATTTAAACCGCCAGCAGTACAAAGCCTGCCAGGTAGGCATGGACAAGCCGCAGGCACTGGCCGAAAATTTGCGGGAAATCGCCCCGTATCTTTCGGTGATTCCCTATTCTCAAAAGCTGACCCCGGATAATCTTTCGCTGCTTGCCAAGGCAGATATTATCTGCGAAGCCTTTGATCAAGCAGAAGAAAAAAGCATGCTGGCAAACGGCGTGCTGGAAACATTTCCCGAAAAATATCTGGTTGCTGCCTCCGGCATGGCGGGGCTGGGTTCTCCCAACACCATCCAGACCCGGAAAATCACCAGCCATTTTTACCTTTGCGGTGACCAAACCAGCGATGCCGCAGAAGGGATCGGTCTTGTGGCACCCCGGGTAATGCTGTGTGCGGCACACCAGGCGCTTACTGTACTGAGAATCATTGCCCAGTCAGAATCCGCCGATACAGAAAATCACCTTACGGAATCCAAAACAGATTCCCCACAATGATACAGAAAGAAGGATTCATCATCATGGAACATCAGGACCCATTGATTATTGGAGGACATACCTTTACATCCAGATTCATTCTCGGCTCTGGAAAATACTCCCTGAAACTCATTGAAGCGGCGGTAAAGGACGCCGGCGCACAGATGATCACCCTGGCAGTTCGCCGGGCAAATACCAAAGAAGAAGAAAACATTCTGGACTATATCCCTGAGGGGGTCACCTTGCTGCCCAACACTTCCGGTGCCAGAAACGCCGAAGAGGCAGTGCGCATTGCAAGACTTGCCCGGGAACTGGGATGCGGAAACTTTGTAAAAATTGAAATTATGCGGGATACCAAATACCTGCTCCCCGACAACAGCGAAACCATCAAAGCCACTGAAATTCTGGCAAAAGAAGGATTTGTGGTCATGCCGTACATGTACCCTGATTTGAATGCCGCCCGTGACCTGATGAACGCAGGTGCTGCCTCCATTATGCCGTTGGCGTCCCCAATTGGTTCTAATAAAGGGCTGGCGACCCGGGAATTTATTCAGATTTTAATTGATGAAATCGATCTGCCTATTATCGTAGATGCCGGTATCGGCAGACCGTCCCAGGCGTGCGAAGCCATGGAAATGGGAGCGGCAGCCATTATGGCAAACACCGCCCTGGCAACTGCCGGCGACCTGCCTATGATGGCATCTGCTTTCCGCCATGCCATTGAAGCAGGACGAAAAGCCTATCTATCCGGACTGGGCAGAGTACTGCTGCGGGGCGCCAGTGCTTCTGACCCGCTCACAGGATTTCTGCACGATTGAGCGGGGGTGAATGTATGGAAAATCAATTTTTGGTAGATTCACAATACCTGTCAAAAGAAGCACTGGAACGGAAACACCGGCTGGAAACCGACCCGTCTTTTCGGACAAACCACATGGAATATATGCCGGGGATGGAACAGATCCATTCTGATATCTGTCAAAAGGTATTGGCACAGATGAATTCCTTTGACGACGGGAAATATACTGCCAAAGAGGTCAAAGCAGCTTTGCAGCACGAAACCTGTTCCATCGAGGACTTTAAGGCGCTGCTGTCTTCTGCTGCAGAACCGTTTTTGGAACAGATGGCACAAAAAGCCCGCCTGGAAACCAGAAAGCATTTTGGAAACACCGTTTATCTGTTTACTCCTTTGTATATTGCCAATTACTGCGAAAATTACTGCGTATACTGCGGATTTAACTGTTACAACCACATTCACCGAATGAAACTGTCCCAGGAACAGATGGAACATGAAATGAAGGTCATTGCAGACAGCGGAATCGAAGAAATCCTGATCTTGACCGGAGAAAGCTGCAGTCAAAGCGATGTTTCCTACATCGGAGAAGCCTGCAAGCTGGCCAGAAAATATTTCCGCATGGTAGGGCTGGAAATTTATCCTTTGAATACAGACGAATACCGCTATCTTCATGAATGCGGAGCAGATTACGTCACCGTATTCCAGGAAACCTACGACAGCGACAAATATGAGACTCTGCATCTGGCAGGCCATAAACGGGTTTGGCCATACCGGTTCGACGCTCAGGAACGGGCGCTGATGGGCGGTATGCGGGGCGTGGGATTTTCCGCACTGCTGGGACTTTCTGATTTTCGCAAGGATGCCTTAGCAAGCGCTATGCACGTCTATTATTTACAGCGGAAATACCCCTTTGCCGAAATGTCCCTGTCTTGTCCTCGTCTGCGCCCTATTATCAATAATGACAAGATCAATCCTCTGGATGTAGGGGAAAAACAGCTTTGCCAGGTGCTGTGTGCCTACCGCATCTTCCTCCCCTTTGTGGGGATCACCGTCTCCTCTCGGGAAAGCGCCCGGTTCCGCGATGGCATCGTAAAAATTGCAGGCACCAAAGTTTCTGCTGGGGTTTCTACCGGAATCGGTGACCACGAAAGCAAATATTCCGGAAAGGAGTCAACCGGCGACCAGGGGGACGAACAGTTTGAAATTGACGACAGCCGCAGTTTCGACGCCATGTATCAGGACATGTCCAACCAGGGATTGCAGCCTGTTTTAAACGATTATCTGTATGTTTGATCTATTTTGTGTCACCAATCGTTCCCTTTGTACCAAACCCTTTCTGTCTCAGATCAAAGAAATTGCACAAAGCGGCGTCAAAGGGATCATTCTTCGAGAAAAGGACCTGCACCCTCAGGAATACCAGACTCTTGCCCAAGAAGTGATGGACTTGTGCCAGGGACACACCCAATGTATCCTCCATTCCTTTGCGGATTGCGCCCTCTCACTGGGTGCCCCAAAAATTCACCTGCCCCTTGGCGTTTTAAGAACCTTAACCGAAGAACAAAAGCAATCGTTTCAGATGATCGGTGCTTCCTGCCATTCTCTTGCCGACGCCAAAGAGGCGGAGGCTTTGGGCTGTACCTATCTTACTTTGGGACATATTTTCCCCACAGACTGTAAAAAAGGGGTTCCGCCCCGAGGGTTATCTTTATTGGAAACCGTGTGTTCTCACACTTCCCTGCCGGTACTGGCAATCGGAGGTATCAGCCCTGACAATATCCGTTCTGTCCGGGAAGCCGGAGCCAAAGGGGGCTGCATTATGAGCGGGCTGATGACCTGTGAAGATCCCAAAGAACTGGTAAAAAATTTAATGAGAGCAGGTGAAATTCTATGAAACTGACCGCTGACCAACTGCTTTTGTATGCAGTCACCGACCGTTCCTGGACCGGAAAACAAACCCTGTACCAGCAGGTGGAATCTGCCTTGAAAGGGGGCGTTACCATAGTCCAGCTGCGGGAAAAAGATATGGATGAAGAACAGTTTCTGAAAGAAGCCATTCAGATAAAAGCCCTTTGCCGTCAGTACGGGGTGCCGCTGATCATCAACGACCGGGTGGATATTGCCTTAAAAAGCGGCGCAGACGGCGTCCATGTGGGAATTGAAGATCAGCCAGTTGCCCAAATCCGGCAGATGACAGGCAAAAATTTCCTGATTGGAGCCACCGCCAAAACGGTAGAACAGGCACAAAAAGCCCAGCAAGACGGTGCGGACTATCTGGGGGTAGGGGCGGTTTTCCCCTCTCCTACTAAGAAAAATGCCATTCGCATCACACCTCAAAAGCTTCAGGAGATTGTTGCCTCTGTATCCATTCCGGCAGTTGCCATTGGAGGAATCAATCAAGATAATCTTTCTGAGCTTCAAGGGAGTTCTATTGCGGGAGCGGCGCTGGTATCAGCCATTTTTTCCGCAGATGATATTGAATCCAGATGCCGGGAACTGAAAACCAAACTCCGGCAGATGATACCATCCGAATAAAACCATTTGGGAAACAACGTTTCCACATATTTTTACAGACAAATCCACAACAAAGCGGCAGATTGGGGGCACCACCTTTTGTCGCTTATGGGTGTTCTCACCGGGCAGGTTCTGCATTCTATACAGCCCCTTGCCTGTTGGAACTACCCTAAAATAAAAATAATGCAAAAAGAAGGAATGAAATGATGAAAACAGCATTATCAATCGCTGGAAGTGATTGCAGCGGAGGCGCCGGTATCCAAGCAGATTTAAAAACAATGACCATGAACGGTGTTTATGCCATGTGTGCCATTACTGCCCTGACAGCGCAGAACACTACTGGCGTAATGGGAATTTCCGAAGTCGCTCCTGACTTTTTAGCCCAGCAGATCCAGGCCGTATTTGAGGACATCCGCCCGGATGCGGTCAAAGTGGGGATGGTATCCTCTGCCCGGCTGATTGAAACCATTGCCGATTCCCTGGCCTTTTATCAGGCAGAAAACATTGTTGTAGATCCTGTTATGGTGGCTACCAGCGGCTCTCGATTAATCGATCAAGATGCAGTGGAAACACTGGCTACCCGGCTCTTGCCCCTTGCCTGTGTTGTCACACCCAATATTCCAGAAGCAGAAGTACTGGCACAAATGCCGGTGCGCACCAGAGAAGAGATGGAAAAGGCCGCCAAAAAAATCTGCGATACCTATCACTGTGCCGTACTCTGTAAAGGCGGCCACAATTTTAACGACGCCAACGACCTTTTGTATACAAAAGACCATCAGATCATCTGGTTTAAAGGAAGACGGATTGATAACCCCAACACCCATGGAACCGGCTGTACCCTGTCCAGTGCCATTGCATCCAACCTTGCCAAAGGGTACGATCTTCCTGCCTCTGTAAAACGGGCAAAGGATTATCTGTCCGGTGCGCTGGAAGATATGCTGGACCTGGGAAAAGGACGGGGTCCTATGAATCACGCTTATAAAATCACACAAAAAGATCAGGAGGATGAAAGATGATGAGTCAGTATACAACACAAATGGACGCTGCCAGAAAAGGGATCATTACCCCACAAATGAAAATTGTAGCGAAAAAAGAACGGATGCCAGTGGAACAATTAATGGCACTGGTGGCGCAGGGAAAAGTTGCCATCTGTGCCAACAAACACCACACCTGTTTAAATCCAGAAGGCGTTGGCAGCATGCTTCGCACCAAAATCAACGTAAATCTTGGCGTATCCAGAGACTGTAAAGATTATAACGTGGAAATGGAAAAGGTCATGAGTGCGGTACGTTTGGGAGCAGAATCCATTATGGACTTATCCAGCCATGGCGACACCCAGCCTTTCCGCCGGAAATTAACCCAGGAGTGCCCCGCCATGATCGGCACCGTGCCGGTTTATGACAGTGTCATTCACTATCAGCGGGATCTGGCAACCCTGACTGCAAAAGATTTTATTGATGTGGTTCGGCTGCATGCAGAAGACGGTGTGGATTTTGTCACCCTTCACTGTGGAATTACTCAAAAGACCATTGAACAAATCCGCAGCCATAAACGAAAAATGAATCTGGTCAGCCGAGGCGGCAGCCTGGTGTTTGCCTGGATGAGCATGACCGGAGAAGAAAACCCCTTCTACGAATATTTTGATGAAATTTTGGATATCTGTGAAGAACATGATGTTACCATCTCTTTGGGAGATGCCTGCCGCCCAGGTTGTCTGGCAGATGCCACCGATGTATGCCAGATTGAAGAACTGGTACGGCTGGGAGAGCTGACCAAACGGGCATGGGCACACAATGTACAGGTCATGGTAGAAGGACCGGGACATGTTCCGCTGGACCAGGTAGCTGCCAATATGCAGGTACAGCAGAGCATCTGCATGGGAGCTCCCTTCTATGTTTTAGGGCCGCTGGTCACCGATATTGCGCCGGGATATGACCACATCACCGCTGCCATTGGCGGAGCAGTAGCCGCCATGAACGGTGCAGCATTTTTATGTTATGTTACCCCGGCAGAACACCTGGCTCTTCCCAATGTAGACGATGTAAAACAAGGAATCATTGCCTCCAAAATTGCTGCACACGCCGCTGATATTGCCAAAGGCATCCCCGGTGCCAGAGAAATTGACGATAAAATGGCAGATGCCAGAAGAAACCTGGACTGGGAAGCTCAATTTGCCTGTGCTTTAGACCCGGATACTGCAAAATCCATCCGGGACAGCAGAAAGCCGGAAGATGACCACAGCGACACCTGCAGCATGTGCGGCAAATTCTGTGCTGTGCGCAGTATGAACAAAGCACTTGCCGGCGAGTATATTGATATTCTTTAATTTCTATCATTTTTCTTTTGATTTTCCCTGTGGGATGTCTGCCTTTTCCTTGAAGGCACACATCCCACAGGGAATTTTTTTATTTCTCCCAGTAGACAGACTAAAAAAAAGATGATATAATGAACCGTGTTCAGTTTAGGAGGAAATGTATGAACAAAACGGTTACATCCAAAGAAGAGATTCTGGCTGTCAGCAGACAAATTGTGGCACAGCAGGGACTGCAGGCCATTAATATGAGAACTGTAGCCGCCCAGTGCGGAGTTGCAGTAGGGTCTATTTACAACTATTTCCCCTCAAAAAATGACTTGATCATTGCCACCATTGAAGCGGTATGGAAAGAGATTACCCAAGGGGTAACAGCCCGCAGCCAAAACCAGGGATTTTTAGAAAACACCGCAGCGCTGTTTGAAACCATCAAAACCGGAGGTGAAAAGTACCCCTCCTTTCTCAGTCTGCATGCAATCAGTTTAGCGGACGGCGGCAAAGACAAAGGCAAGCAGACCATGAATGAATATTTTCACACCATTCAGCAAGATATGCTTTACTGGCTGCAAACCGATTCCCGGATTCAGCCTGAATTTTTTTCAGAAAATTGTACACCGGAGGATTTTGTAGCGTTTATTTTTTCCAATATTATGATGCTGCTGGCCCGTCAGGAGCCATCCTGTGATTTGCTGATCAAAATCATCAAAAAGACTCTGTATTAAATCAATCATCTTTCAGACACGAAAACACGATACGCTGTTTTTGTGTTCTATTTTCCTATAAAATGAACATTGTTCAGAAGAAAGGAGCAAACTGAAATGAAAGTAAAAAAACACTTTCTTTTGCTGATCGCCTGTTTGGTGTGGGCAGCCGCAGGGATCAATATTGCCCGCATTGGATTTCAGGCATATTCCCATTATCTGCAACCGGTCAACTTGCTGCTGTCCATTGTGGTGTTTGGGGTATTCCAAATTTTTATTTTTGGAAAGCTGGTGAAAAAGCATACCCGGCGAATTTTGGGATTTACCCAAGATTACCAGCTGTTTTTTAAATTCTTTGATGTAAAATCTTTCCTCATTATGGCATTTATGATGACCGGCGGCATCTGGCTGAGAGTATCCGGAATCGCCCCTGAACGGTTTATCGCCGTTTTTTATTCTGGATTGGGACTTTCTCTGCTTTTAGCTGGCATTTTGTTCGGCATCCATTTCATAAAAAATACAACAATGAAAAAACAGAAAGGAGCCTAATTATGCAGGCAATTATGGAAACACTGTTCGATGCGGTTTATTTAACCACCGTCATTACACTGGGGATCATCATGATCATCAAATCCCGGGGAAATCGCCAGTTTCTGCTATTTGGAATCATGGCAGTGGTACTGGGCAGCGGAGACGCATTCCATCTGGTTCCTCGCGCAATTGCTTTGTGCACTTCCGGACTGGAAAATTACACATTCGCTTTGGGAATTGGCAAGCTGATTACCTCCATTACCATGACATTTTTCTATCTTCTCCTCTACTCTGTCTGGAGAATCCGGTACCACATTCAGGGAAAACAGGGAATCACCCTTGCCATGTATCTTCTGGCAGCCGCCAGAATCATCCTGTGCCTCTTCCCTCAAAATGCCTGGACTAGTGCGCAGGCACCTTTATCCTGGGGAATTTATCGAAATATTCCCTTTACACTCATGGGAATTTTAATTATTATCCTGTTTTATACTAGCGCTAAAAAATCCAATGACCGCAGCTTTCGGTTTATGTGGCTGACCATTTTACTGAGTTTTGGATTTTACCTGCCAGTAGTACTGTGGGCAGATACTGTTCCTGTGATTGGCATGCTGATGATCCCAAAAACCTGCGCATATGTATGGACCGTCTTGATCGGATTTATGGATCTAAAAAAATCCCTTTCACAACGGCATTAATACATAAAAAATCCGCCCAAAAATTCTTTGAGCGGCAATGAATCAGTTTTTTTCGGCAATACAGAACAATCCGACTTTTGGTTTTGTTCTGTATTGCCTATTTTTATAATTTCCTAAAACAAGCAAAAACCGCGGCAACTCTCACTGCCGCGGAAAAAATTTTCTATTTCTTTTGATATGTATCCAGCCGGTAAACCCCAATTAGTTAGCCAAAGCGTTTACAATACCATCTGCCCAGTCAGTGCATTTTTTAATATCTGCATCAGATACTTTGCCTTTTCTGAACAAGCCGCTCTTTACGGTGCATTCCATAGAACCAGCTACTTTAATACCCAGTTTTTCTGCCATACCTTTCAGTTCACCGATTGCAGCATCAGTGTTGGTACCTACACCGATGAAAGCAATGTTGCGAACACGGTCAGAATTCAGGTTGCTCATGAAAGCAACTACTTTTTCATCTAATTTTTTACCTACTTCAGCGCAAACAAAAACCAGCTTTTCATTTTCGCAGTTGTAAGCTGGCGGAATCTGGTCGCTATTAGTCTGCTGAGCTTTTGCAATTGCAGCTGCAATTGCAGAAGCATTGTCATTTTTAGAAAAATGTAATACGCGCATTTTAAATTTCATTTGAAATTGCCTCCAATAAATAAATTGTATATATATATTATAGCACATAAAACCAAAAATTTGTGTAATTTATTTAAATTTTCGCTAGACAACTCAACCAATGTTAATGTATAAAAAATGGATATTTTTCACAAAATTTAATTTTTATTCAATTTCTATGATTTTTTAATTTGGGAAAACAGTATGATATCTCTGTGAAATTTGTTTTGTCAAACTAAATGATGTCTGTCTTTTTTCACCTCAACCATCTTTATTAACGATAGTGAACTACCAACCAAAAGCAGAATTTCTATATCCTTAAAAGATTATCACATGCCCTCAAGTAATGCACAAAAATTTGACAGATAACCATCTCTATTTCATAAACACAAAAAATCAAACAGACAATTTACGCAACTAAGCATAACATTTTTTGTTTGCTATAGTTGGTGGAACTTTCGAAAACTCAAGGTTATAATGAGACTAGGAGGTATGAAAAATATGAAAACACAGAAAAGTAACATTGCTCGAAATTTAAGCACGCTGCGACAACTAAATAAATACTCTCAGGAAGATGTAGCAGAGCGGATTGGTGTCTCCCGGCAGGCTGTGGCAAAATGGGAATCTGGTGAGTCCATACCAGACATTGTAAACTGCGATTCACTAGCACAACTATATAACGTCGAACTCAGTGACCTGATCCATCACAACCAGGAACAAACCGGTTTCAATATTCCACCCAAAGGAAAATATATATTCGGTATCGTTCGTGTAGGTGAACGCGGTCAGATCGTACTTCCTAAACAAGCTAGAGACGTGTTTAAAATCATTCCTGGAGATCGACTGATCGTTTTAGGAGATGAATCACTGGAACATCCAGGTATCGCTCTAATGAAAGAAGAATTTTTTCTAGGCATTGCTCAGTTATTCCAAACCGCCCTGGATAGGTCAGATATCACGGATGAAAAGGAGGAAAAATGATGGAGGCTGTGCTACGTGTTGTGAATCTTTGTAAACATTATTCCGGATTCACTCTAGAGAATGTAAGTTTTTCTCTTGCCCCCAAACACATCATGGGGTTAATCGGTAAAAATGGAGCCGGAAAAAGCACAACCTTAAAATCCATTCTCAATATCGTGTCCCCGGAGAGTGGGAGCGTAGAGATTTTTCAAAAGGATTTCATTCAGTACGAAAAAGAATATAAGCAGCGAATCGGTGTTGTATTTGGTGGAATTGATTTTTACCCACTAAAAAAACTTTCTACCATTACAGCTGTCACCCAAAAGTTTTATACTAATTGGGATCAAGAACAGTATCAGAAGTATATCAAACGTTTTGCTTTAAACGAAGGTAAAAAATTCAAAGAGCTCTCAAATGGTATGAAAGTAAAATATCTGCTTGCTCTGGCTCTTTCGCACCATGCAGAGTTGCTGATACTGGATGAACCCACTTCTGGCCTTGACCCTGTATCCCGTGAGGAACTGCTGCATATTTTCCGCCAAATTGTGAAAAACGAAAATTGCGCTATCTTGTTTTCCACTCATATCACTTCCGATTTGGATAAATGCGCAGATGATATTACCTATATTCAGGATGGACGTGTACTGAAAAGTGCGGATAAAGATACGTTTCTGCGCTCTTTTGAACACTTAAAAATGCCAGAGGATACTGGACCGCTCACTCTGGAAGAAATTATGCTGCGGACGGAAAGGAGTAAATGGGATGACGATACTGCTGTATAAAGAAATTCGGCTTGCTGCACATCCGACCTCGATTGTGTTTTCCTTTTTAGGCTGTCTTGTCCTTGTACCAGCTTATCCATGCAGTGTAATCTTTATGTTTGGCTGCCTAGCACCATATATCACATTTCTGAATGCACGAGAAATGAATGACACCTGGTACACAGCCATGCTGCCAGTAACAAAACGCGAAAGCGTTTTGGGGAAATATTTGCTGATCATTTCCATTCAACTGTTTCAGTTATTGTTCTCTATCCCTTTTGTTTTTCTACGCAATTTTTTAGACATCGCAAATAATCCTGTCGGATTGGATGCAACGGTTGCTTGGTACGGTTTTGGCCTTATTGTATATGCTGTATTTGACTTGATATTCTTTCCGACTTTTTATAAGAGTGGCTACAAAGCAGGAAAAGCATTTATCCTATCATCAATCCCAATGATAATATTAATGATCGCAATAGAAACAGCCGCCCATATACCAACATTCACTTGGCTAGACAGTTGTCAACCAGAACATTTACTGATGCAGCTGCCAATTTTAATTGTAGGGATTACCTGTTATACAGTGCTCCTACCATTTGCATATCACATTTCTGTAAAATATTTTCACAAAGTTGCCCTGTAGTAATTAAAACAAAGAAAAATCAAATAGCATTTTTCGACTTTTATGAAAGTTGCTTCTGACTTAAATGCAGTATTACCTGCTCAGATAACCGGATTTCATCACAGCCGCACCCAAACTTTTACCCTGCTCTGGTCATTACAGAGAAGTAGATATTGTCTATCAAAAAGCATCCATCCAACTGCTGTGAAATAATCACCATTTTATATTTCCAAACATAGGATAAACTATCGTTTCTCCACTCTGTGCTCTCCCCTTTTTACCAGGGATAATATGATACGAGGTTTTGCCCTATGAAACTTGGAATTGCCTTTCGGGGACTGCCTGGTGCCGGTGCCGCAGTTCCCGAAATTTTAACTCACTGCCGAAAAAACGGCCTGTATCCGGAAGGATATGTACTGTCCGGAGATACCCTTCGGGGATTTCTGGCAGATTACCGGGGAATGCCGTACACTTGCCGGTTTTCCTTTTTCCGACGATTAACCCGCCAAGGAATCCTGTTTTTACACCATCTTTCTGTTCCTGTTTTATGCTGTGAATATGATCTTCTGCTGGAACAGTCTATTTATACAGGAAACACCCTTTGCTTTCCAAAAAACATCCCTCCCTGCGTTCGTTTAAAGCAACTGGATCGCCGGCTGGGTCACAAAGGGGTCTACCGTGTGGGAAAATCTTACCGCTATCACGGTTATCTTTCTGTATCCCAGCTGTTTTTAGGGTTGACATTATTGGGCTGTGAACAAGGAATTCTGTTTGAACTGGTTCCCTCTTCAGAACCGGAACAGCTTCTCTTTCCCAACCCAAAACAGGCAATCTGCCGAATTCCTTTGGATTTATCCTGTCCTGTATCCGGTCAAATTTCCCGCTGGTTTGACCGTTACCAAACCCGACTTTTATGCCATATTTCTGAAAGTCAGCGCATATAACCCGATTTAACCATAATTTCTTACTGGTACCGCAGAAATCCCCAAAGTCTGCGGTACTTTTTGCTGTGTTTTGACCATTGATTCCGGGGAAAAATCATTGTACAATAAGAAAAAACAAATTTTCTGCTGTATCAAAAGGAGTGTTTTCATGGAACGGTATGCATGGAAAGCAATTGTAAAAGAAGGAATGCTGGACGAATATGTAAAGCGTCATAATGAAATTTGGCCTGAACTGGTCCAGGTTTTAAAAGACGCCGGCATCTCCAACTACACCATCTGGAATGTGGGAAATGAATTATTCGGCTACTACGAATGTGAAAAAGGATGTGACTTTGCTGCCAAAGTACAGGCACAAAGCCCGGTGGTTGACCGCTGGAATGAATATATGAAGGACGTTATGGTCATGGAAATGGATCCTGAAACCGGTGCCCAGCCAAAAATGAAACAGGTATTTTTCTTAAAATAAAAACGTGCAGACCTTTTGGAAAAAATCCTTTCCAAAAGGTCTGTTTTTTTACGAAAACTCCTTTGGTGTCACCCAAAGTTTCCCTCCATGCATAACATGGAACGTACAGCACCATGCTAGCTGCTTGGGCTGTTTTGTGAAACTCGTGACATGTTAGGAGGAATTAATATGGAAGAACGAATGGAACAGGATTCCTGTCCCTTTTACCCTTCCCTTGCCATTGCCTATGTGCCGGATCAGGTCTGGCGCAGGTTGTATGACACAGAAACCGGTTTCCATAAAGGAACCATTTTTGAAGAATTAGATAAACCATTTTTAGGAAGGGAGGCATCCTTTGGCCATGACAAAGCGTGAAACCATGCTCAAGCGACTTCAGGTGTGCGATTTTGCCCTGACCGAAGCTGCCCTGTATCTGGATACCCATCCAGACGACAAAGAAGCCCTGGAATATTATCAAAAACATCTGGCAAAGCAAAAAGAGACAAAAGCCGCTTATGTAGCGCAGTTTGGACCCATTACCCAGGCAGATGCCGGAACACAGAACCGATGGAACTGGGTTGATGATCCATGGCCATGGGAAAGGAGCAAGTAATCGATTATGTGGGCTTATGAAAAAAAATTAGAGTATCCAATCCACATTGCGCACCCAAACCCCACCGCCGCAAAAATTATCATGAGTCAGCTGGGCGGTCCCCATGGAAACAGGCAATGACTTCCCGTATTCATAAAAGACAGGCTTGTCATGAAACTTACATTTCTTTTGACAATTGGAACATTACCAGGTACAATAAAAACAGTCATTCAGAAAAAAGAAGGTGAAGAGATGCAGAAATTGGATTTGGAAAGTTTTGAGTTTTTTGCTTTTGGAAACATTTCTTCCGGGAGCGACGGCGGATTTAATTTTAAAGTATTTCCTTCCAAAGAAGACATGACAGTAAAAATATGGTATGGTTCCCTTTGTATTGATAAAAGTGAAATTGCCGCAGAACAAACTTTCCCCCTGACGGAAGAAGGATACGAACAGCTTTGCCAATGGGTCACCCAACAGCAACAGCAGTTTCACAATCACTAACTATTTCATACAAACATGATTTTGGGCTTTTCCTGTGTTTTCTAGGAAAAGCCCAAAACTTATCTATTCCAGACTGTAGAAAAAAGTAATGTAAACTGACAACTTGCACAAACAAAATATATATTGAAACGTTTTAAAAAAATAAGCGCCGCAGGCGGTTTGTTCCGGTGCTTCACCGGCGGGTACTGCCCGCCCGCACCTGTGCCCTATTTTCTGAGGCCAGAAAACAGGGGAAAAGAGCCTTCCTCAAACGCCACCGGACAATGTCCGGTGAAAACCGCCTACGGGCGCATACCCTATCAGTAAAGCGGAAAAATACTGGTTTTTATCCCTCAGCTGATAGAACATGAACGAAGTGTGTTTTGCCCCATTACTTCGCCGGTTGCCCCACCGCTAGGTGGTTTGGGTCCAGGGGTGTGAACCCCTGGGAATTTACAATGAAATCTGTTCCAATTTTTTGTACTGAAGCTGTATTTCTAGTTCCAATAACTTTTGTTCATATCGAAGTCGATGCAGTTCCTGCTGAATCTGGCGGTACTGCTCCATGGCTTCTCTTTTTTTGTCTGTCACCCTACTAGAAACAATTTTTCCGCAGGAAAAGCACTGGCTGCATACTCCGATCACCTCTGCCCCATTTTCCCGAATGACCAAGGTGGCCGGTTTTTTCCCGCAAACGGGGCAGATTACCGCCCGTTTTTTCCGATCGCCTTGATCCCATTTTCGCAGTACCTGTTCTACTGCTTTCATCTTTAATGTCTCCAAATTCTCTGTGGTCATTTTCCCATTCCTTTCTGTTCTATCTCCTTTTCAGGCAGAGATCAGCCTATTTTCCCATTGTTCATTCATGGGACGAAATTGCCATATCTGGCAAAGTTCCCGTATTGCGTCGTCACTGCTAAGCTGTGTCTGGAGCAGATTCTTGACGCTCCATCTTGCCCCGCCAGACTCCGTCTTGATCCTTCCAATAAACCCAGTTTCCTTCCCAAACCGGTTCTAAACATTGGGGATCTTTGGAATTCATCCGGGAAATTTTTAGTTTTATGTACCGTGGTTTTGATGCCATCACAAATCACCTCATTGCATGAGTATGCCGTCTCGCCCTGCTCCTATTCCTGTTTGATTCCACCGGTTTCATATCCAAACAGCCGGTTAGGGTCTACTTCCAATGCCTGTGCCAAACCCACAATATGATCCGCTAAAATCAATTTTCTTCCATGAAGAATAGCGCTTAAATCCCATTCACTCAGTCCCGCTTTTTGGGCAACTGCTTTTTGCTTCATCCCCTTTTCCTGGATCAGCTCCCGCAAAGTGTTTGCCACCACTTGATTGTGTCTTTGAATATTCATTTTACCCACTCCTTTTCTCAGTAATTTTGTACTTTTCTATATTATATCTCAAATATATTATACTGTCAAGTGAATATTCTCAAATATACTATACTTTTTCGTTGACAGAACAGGAAAAATAAGATACAATAAAGAAAAGGCGGTGAATATCCATGAGCTTTCACTCTCGATTGAAAGAGCGGCGTGAACAACTGAAAATCACTCAGGTAGAATTGGCTCATCGGCTGGGGATTACCAAAGGCGCTGTGGGAAATTATGAAACCGGTGCCAGTTCTCCAAAAGCCGAAATCCTGCTTCGCATTTTTCATGTGCTGGAATGCGATGCAAATTACCTGTTTCAGGACGAAATCAAATTGACAGAGAAAGAACAAATCTCTCCTGATGAACGGGAATACCTGAAAAAATACCGTGCCTTAGACGATTATGGAAAAGATCTGATGGATACTATCCTGGAAAAAGAATATCTGCGGTGCAACCCACAAACCTCTTCTCCGGTTATCCGTGAATACAATAAACCCCAAAGCCCCACAATTCTTCGCCCAGTTGCCCGAAACGGAAAAAACAAGTCCATCATTTTGGATGGCAATCTGGACTTTAGTCAGATCAAGGGGATTGAAGAAGAAGGGGACGATTTTTAATGCATCCTACTGCAAAAGCAGCTGAAGTATTTAAGCACTGCGGTCTGACCAAGTTTCCCATTAATCCGCTGCGGATTGCCCGAGACTATCACATCCATGTAATGACCTATGAACAGTTAAGCCGCTTTTCAGGATATGAATCTCAGTTGCTGTTTGACATTTCCGGCGATGCCTTTTCCTTTTTTCGGGACGGTAAGTTTTTTATTGCGTATAATCCCCTGATCGGCAGTAAAGGGCGCAGAAGATGGACCCTGCTTCACGAAATTTCCCACATTCTGCTGGGACACATCTCCGAGCAAAATCCCATTGAAACCGATTTTGCGCAAAAACCTTATCTGGAATCCGAAGCAGATGCCCTCACCCGGGCGCTGATCGCCCCCATTCCCATGATGATAATGTGCCACTGTGAAAGTGTGCGGGATGTACAGCGGATTTTTGGAGTGTCAGCCCAGGCGGCGGGAAATCTATATATGGAATACCGGCACATGGTTGACTATAAAATCGCTCAGGTAGACCATATGATGCAGTACGGTGATTCGCTGAATGCTTTTCTTCCCTTTGCTATGGCGCAGACACGGGCAATTTACAGCCGAACAATCCATCGAAAGCAGTCAGAACGGATTCACCTGGACATTAATATGACCGAAGATGAATGGGAACAAAAGCGGTAAGCATACCCTTTCAAACCAAGGCATATGAATAAAACAGAATCACCTGATTGAAAAACAGGGAGTGCTGTACCACCTTATTTTGCAGGTTGGCCGCACTCCTTTTTTAAGGTTCAAAAACAGTGACTGATTCTAACAAATTGTTTTAAAGGGGTTATTTTTATGATTTCTGCCGCTGCATATCTTCGTGTCAGTACTCAGGAACAAACCGAACTTTCTCCCGACAGCCAGTTGAAAGCGCTTGAGGAATACGCACTGTCCCATGAGATGGAGATTCTTCCCCAGCATATTTTTCGGGATGATGGAATCAGCGGAAGAAGCGCCCAAAAACGCCCCGGTTTTCAGCAGATGATCGCCGCTGCCAAAAGCCGTCCCTCGCCTTTTTCGGTTATTTTGGTTTGGAAATTTTCCCGGTTTGCCCGCAATCAGGAAGAAAGCATTGTATACAAATCCCTTCTCCGAAGAGAGTGCCGGGTAGAAGTGATCAGTGTATCCGAACCATTGGGAGAGGGACCCTTTGGGGAATTGATTGAGCGGATTATTGAATGGATGGATGCTTTTTACAGCATTCGTCTGGCAGGAGAAGTCCGCCGGGGTATGATGGAAAAAGTTTGCCGGGGCGGTTTAGTCAGCAATGCGGCGCTGGGATATCGTGCAGAAAACGGCACCCTGATGATCGATTCTAAATACCAGCCAGTGATTCAACAAATTTTTAAGCTGTTTACTCAGGGAAACCAATCCTGCAGAGAAATTGCATCACTGTTAAACCATCAAGGGGTGCGTACCCGCTCCGGCAAGCCCTTTGATTCCAGAACCATTCAATATATCCTGAAAAATCCTGTATACCAGGGGAAAATACGCTGGAATCCCCACAAGGATTCCAATTATTACAACAACGGCGCTCAGACTGTTACTGTCTGGGGAACCCACCCCCCAATAATTTCCCAGGAAACCTTTGCATTGGCACAAAAGCGGTTTTTAGAATCCAAAAACACCGTACACTCCCCTTGCCCATCCATAAAAAGCGGTTCTCCCTATCTGCTCCGGGGACTGGTACGCTGTTCCCACTGCCAAGGACCCATGGTGCGTTCCGGAAAACACGCCCTGCAGTGCAGCCGCTATCAAAAAGGATTATGCCAGGTATCCCACTGGATTGATCTTTCCAAATTAGAGCAGTGGGTATGTGAAATTTTATCCAGTATCCTCCCTGACTTTCCCATACAGCGATCTGCAACAAAGCCAGCGGAACTATCCGCTGTCAAGGGGCAGATTACTCTACTGAAAACACGCCTTTCCAAAGCGAAAAGCGCCTATCTTTCCGGAGTTGACAGTTTAGAAGAATATGACCGGAACAAACAGGCCATAGAACAGGAAATTCATCAGCTTCAGGAAAAAATCCATACCAGCAGCGATTCTTTGCCGCAGGAATTTTCCCTAAAAGAACTATTAAGCTGGGATAAAATCAACCTGTCGGAACAAAATCAGCTTCTCCGGCAGGTTATAGAGTTTATCATTTGGGATTCCCAACAGATAGAAATTGTATTGACCCAAAAAGCGGCGTCTTTTTTCATGGACTCCTGCCATGGGGCGGTCCCCACGGAGAAATGGGAGCAGCAACCCGATATCTGAACCAGCGTTATGTAATGCCTTACGGGGAAGTAAAAGGAGCATTGACAGATATTGGTACCGAAGAACTGGCGCACCAGGAAATGATTGCCGCTATTATTTATCAGCTGACCCGGGATTTAAAAGAACAGCAAATTATTGATTCCGGTTTTGACGCCTATTTTGTGGATCACACAACCAGTGTTTACCCTCAGGCAGCATCTGGCACCCCATTCAGCGCCGACAGTTTGTCTGTTAGCGGTGATGTAATCGCAGACCTGACCGAAAACCTGGCCGCTGAACAAAAGGCGCGGTTATCCTATGACAATATCCTGCGTCTGATTGATGATCCTGATGTTCGGGATCCGATTAAGTTCCTCCGCGCCAGAGAAATTGTACACTTTCAGCGATTCGGTGAATGTTTGAGGGTGGCCAAAGATCATCTGGACAGCCGCAACTTCTACGCATTTAACCCGGCGTTTGATCAGTAAAAGGTACAAAAAATAGACACCCACGATTTCGTGAGTGTCTCAGACTGTAGAAAAAGGTAATGTAAGCTGACAATTTGCACAAATAAAAGTATTATCACATCACTTTTGAAATTATCAGCGCCGCAGCGCTTTCCAGACAACAGCTGTTTTCCTCAAATGTGCAAACAACACTCGGGGTGTCCAGAGATAGCTTCGCTATCTCCTGGGGCAGGGCGACCACGTTTTTACTTCGCAAGTTCATACTTGTTATGAACTTGTCAGGAGCGCCGATAGACTTTCTATATTTCCAAACTATATGCGCTCCGTCGCCCCTCTGGTGTGCTTTTCATCCAATGCTTTTGCACATCAAAAGCATTGGTGCGGGTATGGGCTGCATAAGCCCACAAAAGAAAGACAAAAAATTTGTCTCCGACGGCCAAAGGGGTTCACACCCCTTTGGAATCCCAAAAAGACAAAAATTTGTACAATTTTTTGCTATAATATACTTTATCGACAAACTGTGAGGCGAACCACTTTTCGTGGTTCGCCTCTTTGATTCGATGATTCTTTTGTTTTTCCAACGATTACCGAATCCAAGCGCCGTCTGCGCCCACACGGTAGCCGTCAGGAGTGGTGGTGTTTGCCGCCATTCTTCCGTTTTGGGCATACAGATAATACCACTTGCCGTTTACCTGTTTCCAGCCAGTGCTCATGGCTCCGTGGCTATCCAGATGATACCAGTATCCTGCCCAGCTAAGCCAGCCAAAGTGCATGGAACCATCTTTATTCATGTAGTACCATTTTCCGCCGTCATAAACCCAGCCGGTGAGCATGGCTCCACTGCTGTTTAAGTAATACCATTGACTGTTTACAAACACCCAGCCGGTCTGCATTTCGCCGGAGCGGTTCATGTAGTACCAGGTGTTCCCCACCTTCTGCCAGCCGGTGGTCATATAGCCGTACTGGTTAAACCAGTACCAGGCTTTGTA
>JBMNPJ010000013.1:0-70290 GCA_050943535.1 Massiliimalia sp. | reverse complement strand
CTTTCGGAACTGTCGGATGAAGAGCTTTGCGAGTACCGCAAACATACCATTGGTTTTGTGTTTCAGGAATATCATCTGCTCACAGGCTATACAGTGCTAGAAAATATCCTGTTAGCCGCTGAACTGACCTGTCAGGATAACGCCCAAAATAGAGAATGGGCTCTCTCTCTGTTGCGTCGTCTTAATATTGAAGAAAAGGCAAACGAGAAAACAGAAAATCTTTCCGGTGGGCAAAAACAACGTGTGGCTATTGCGCGGGCGTTGGCTGGAAATCCCCAGGTGATTCTGGCCGATGAACCGACCGGAGCCCTTGATCGCAAAACTGCGGATGAGATTATGGCAATTCTTTCGGAGATTGCAAAACAAAGCCCGGTCTTGATTATTACTCACGACCGTAAAATCTGTGATTATGCAGATGAGGTTGTCACCATAGAAGATGGTAAATGCAGAGTATGGAAAGAGGCGAAAAAACAGGCAGTTACAGTTTTAACGCAAAAGGAAGCACTTCCTGATGTGCCCATTTCTATGTCTAAGAGAGCATTGCACAACTTCAAGACGCATTTCAAACGATTTTTGGGAATTTCTCTTGCAGTAACGATTGCAGTATGTGCGATACTTATGTCATTCTCTTCACAAAACATAATAGAAGAAAAAATCAATCACTTTGAGCAAAAAAATACCGCGTTCTCCTGGGGACAGATTTTACTGAAGGAAAATGACAAGGTAGAAGATGTACTTTCACTGCTTGAACGATCTCCGGATATCCAGCAGTACTATATACAGTATCCAGTCCCAGAGTGCAAAATAGAATTTGGAGGACACAGCCTTTCTGTTCCGCCAAAACAATTTGGTAGTATTTCCAACGAGTCCATGAACATCGGTGTCATGCCCAGAGATGGGGAGATTGCTATCACGTCATCCCTTGCCAAACAGTTTGCACAGGATATCCGTACGCTGATTGGAAAAGAAATCGTCTTCTCCTGTGGTAATTTTTCAGGGAAACTGCAAATCAGCGGCATTTACAGTGGCAGTTTTGATGACTACTACCTGGATGCAAAAACGGAACAGGAGCTCTATGGCACTTTGCAAGGGGATGAGTCCCCTGTATCGGTGACTTATCAGGTCAACGGCTTTGACGAAGTTCTGGAAGTAGTTGCTCAGCTTACAGAGCAGGGAATCGTTCCTATTACAGCTGCAAAACAGGTGGAAAGTTTGAAAGAGACCTTTTTGCAGTTGCAAACGATGTTTATTCTTGTATCAGTCTTCATTGTTGTGATTGCACTTACCATCAGTGGGATGCTACTGATGAAGCTGGCTCGTATGCGCTCGGGTGAAATAGGACTTCTGATGGCGCTCGGATATCATCGTGGACAGATCCAAAAGATGCTTCTTTGGGAAAGCCTGCTGTTGTCGTCTCTTTCGGCCTTGACAACCACATTGTTTGCACTCCTTCTCACCACCCTGTCAGGGATTCTTCCGGTTCATATTGCCCCGCTTCAGTTTGCTGGGAGCATTTGCGGAACCGTCCTTCTGGTATGGTTTATTACTGCCATAGCCAACGCAAAATTACTGCGAACAGACCCTGCAAAAGCGTTGAGGGAATGAGTGACATTAAGGAGGAAACCCAATGAAGCAAAAAAATATCTTTCATTCCAACTGGATCACGGTATTGTTGCTAGTCATCGGTGTTATATTTCTGAGTCTTGGAATCTGGCGGGTGGAGTATGCTATCGTCATGAGCAAGGCCATCAATATCTGTTTGGAGTGTATTGGAATTGGATAAGCAAGCAAAGAAATCAGAACGATTCCGCCATTTTTTTCAAGTCTTATGGGCGGTTATCACCAATAGTTATCTCATCGGCTTTGTCCGAGGAAAAATATATCAAGGAAAGATAAAGAATATCTGTGTACCGGGCATGAACTGCTATTCTTGCCCTGGCGCTGTAGCGGCCTGTCCCATTGGTGCTTTGCAGGCCACTATTGGAAGCTACGAGTATAAGTTTGCCTTCTATGTTGCCGGTTTTATGATCCTGATCGGTACGTTCATGGGCCGTTTCGTATGTGGTTGGCTGTGTCCATTTGGTTTGATTCAGGATCTGCTAAACAAAATCCCGCTTCCTTCCAAGTTGAAGATCCGTACATTTAAGGGTGACCGTCAGTTGCGCTGGCTGAAATACGGGATTCTTTTGGTATTCGTTATTCTTCTTCCACTGTATATCACTGATATGATTGGCCAGGGTTACCCTTGGTTCTGCAAGCTGATTTGTCCGGTCGGAACTTTGGAGGGCGGAATTCCCTTGGTGCTGCTGAATGATGCAATGCGAGCCACAGTAGGATGGCTGTATGCTTGGAAAAATGTCATTTTAATCGTAACCATTTTGGTGTCCATACTAATTTACCGGCCATTTTGTAAGTACATCTGCCCTTTAGGTGCAATTTATTCCTTGTTCAACCCAGTTTCTATTTTGCGCTACCGCGTGGATTCAGAAAAATGTGTCAACTGTGGTGCTTGTGCAAAAGCCTGCAAGATGGGGTGCGATCCGGTAAAGAATGCCAACAGTTTAGAGTGTATTCGATGTGGAAAATGCAAGAATATTTGTCCCACTCACGCTATCGAGTATTGTGCGGTTTCAAGATCTCTGCGCAAAAAAAATAAAACATAAGGAGCATAAGACTGATTCAGGGAGCGGGAACGTGGATTACTGTTCCTGCTCCCTACTTTTCTTTTGAAAGGTTTTTTAAGAAAAATATCTATTGCTTGCCGGAAATGGAAGAAATTATAGTGATTCTGAATTCTGACTCGGACGGAAGCATATTTCGCTCCCTCATAGGGACTTTACAGGAAAAGAAAGTACAAATTCTTGATGCTACTGACCTAGCACCTTCCGTTCTGGGTTTAGGTGATATCAAGATATTTTCAGAGTAGCGTCGGACGATGAAGTAAGGTGTGGAAAATATGAATGAGTTAATATTTTTGAGAGAATTTCAAGAAAGCGATCGTCATACATTGGAACAAATCGTTCGTGACACCTGGAATTACGATCGGTTTTGTTCGCCGAAAACAGCTCGAAAGTTGGCAAGGGCGTATTTGAGCAGCTGTTTGGCCGATCAGACCTATACACAGGTTGCTCTTGTGGATGATAAACCAGCTGGAATCATTATGGCTAAAAATATCGCATCACACCGATGCCCGTTTGGCTTGCGTCTCGATCTGCTCCTTTCCACCATTTCTCTATTAAGCACAAGAGAAGGACGTGCGGTTTTTCATTCCTTTTCAGAGGTGGAAAGAATCGATCGAGAGTTGCTAAGTCAATGCCAACCCTATGATGGAGAATTGGCGTTCTTCGCTGTCAACAAAGACTGTCGAGGTATCGGAATCGGGAAAATGTTATTTCAAAAAGCAGTAGAGTACATGAACACACAAAAAATATCTGCGTTCTACTTATTTACAGATACCAGTTGTAACTATGGATTCTACGAACACCAGGGTATGAAAAGACAAATGGAAAAGAAATGCAGAATGAAGATACAGGGGCAATCAGAGGAATTTGAGTTTTTCCTTTATGACTACCGTTTCTGATGTGTTTAGCATGATTCAATTGCATTCCTAAATGCATACAGAATCACTCTTGGAGGAGCCACAGATGGATCAAATTTTAATCATACGTCTCACGGATTCAGACGGTACAATTTATCAAACTATTATAGATGCACTCAAAGATTATTCAATCCACTCTGTGTATGCTACGTCTACTACTGTATTGACTTTTGGAGATATCGAAATTTATCCTGAACAAAGAAAAGTGATAAAAGCCGGAAAGGAAATTCATCTGAATTATGGCGAATTTTCCATTCTATATTGTATGGCACAATCGCCTGGACGTGTATTTAGCCGAGGGCAGCTCTATAATGCGGCCTGGGGTGAGGACTATGAATTAGGCACTAACACCGTGGACAACACAATTTGGCGCCTACGAAATAAGCTGGAGCCTGACCCAAAGCATCCCACTTACATCAAGACCGTTTTTCGGGTGGGATACAAAATTGAAAAATAACACACAGAACGCGCTGGATGCAGGGGCTATATACCTCTGCGTTCGGTGCTATTCTCTACCATTATAAAAAACTAAAATGTAAAGAAAAGAATGGATATTTTACATTTCTCGATGAAGTCCTGATGATTTCTCTAAGATAAGCTTTTATTGTGACAGTCTACCCATCCCCTGGGGAAAAGTGAGGTGAGGCCGATGAGGGACTGCAAAACAGAATTATACATAATCAACGCATCCGGCGGCCTTTATCTTATGGATAAGGGCCGCCTTTCTTTATGTTATTGACAAATTCCGAGAGAAACCGTCAAGGTTCCCTATATTTAGAACTTACAATTAAAAAATTATCAGCAAGGGCGACAGCGTAGAACTGCCACGTCGATAGAAGAAAGGGGATGATGCCAGCCGCCTGTGTGCCGTCCGCATAGCAGCGGGCAAGGGGTAACCGTGCTATGGATCAGAAAATCCACAGCATTGAGAAGTTGCTTTTTGTCCCATATCAACGACACACGGCTTTCAATGGACAAATTTCAATAGGCGTTGGTCTGCGTTTTTGTGCGCGGGAATTTTCCCCAAGTGGGGACAAACCCCCGCCTGCCGATGCTGCCTGCTCTATTGGACTTCTCAATGCACATACCCAGAAAGCGGCTGATTTTGTATTCCGATACAAAGTCGGCCGCTTTCATTTAAGACTCCCTGAACAAAGGATTAGGGGGCCGCCACCTCCGATTTGTTTTCCACAAAAAACAAATCGGAGGTAACAGAGGTGCAAAATTATCGCAAAAGCGACTATGCGATAAACAAAAACAGCCCAAATATCGTTTATCGCTTTCATAATGAAATCATAGAAATCACACTGGAGGATTTTCTGAAGGAGAATCCTGATAAAACGGAACATGACTTTGCAGAGCTGAAAGCCCTGTCCGATCTAATCTACTATGAGCAGGATCGGGCAGAGAGCGCCCAGACCCGCAAGGATGTTTCAATCCATGGTTTGGAGGAAACGGAGCATTGTGCTACTCGCGCGCTGGATGAAGAATGGGAAGAACGAGTTGTTGACATACAGAACCGCAAGTATGCCTGGAAAGCCTTGGAGCAGCTTTTTACAGTGGGCGCTTTGACCGAGGTTCAGAAACGGCGATTCCGGCTTTATGTTTTTCAGGGACTCTCTACCCGGCAGATCGGTCGCATGGAAGGGACAAGCCATCAAGCCGTTGCCAAGTCCATAAACCTGGCGATTGCCAAACTAAAAAAATATTTTGCGGCACAGGGTTGACACCCCTGTGGTTTCAGGACGATAGATGAAAGGCATTCTTTGGAGTGTTCTCATTTCTCCTGTACTTTGACAACTGAATAGACGGCATTTCTGGTACATAACCCATGTATGAGCGAATCAGGCGCGCCGCCAAGAAGGACAAGCCAAGGAGGTGATGAATCGGCTGTCCTGAGCGATCAACGTAATCCTGGAACCTGGAGGTGGCACTTCAGGGCGCGGTGACTGCATGGGGGCTTAAAGATACTTCCTCACGGCCTCCTAAAGACTTGGGAGGAACCCTGCGGCGCACGAGCAAAACGACGCTGCGGAGTTATGACAGCCGCGCCAGCGGAGACCAGAAGTGTCCCTATCGTCAGGGGTGCGTGGCAAATGTGGCGAAAAATAACCAATTAGATCAGGAAAGCTGTACCCATTTACTGTTAGCAACAGCAGATCGCAATGTAGATACAGCTTTCTTTTCAAAGTCAGATACCATGCGCTGGCAGCCTCGGTTGCCAGCGCATTCATGTGATTTTGAAAGCCACAACCACATTCTTGACAGAAAGGGGGAACACCTATGGAAAAATTGATTTCTCGGAAAGAGGCTGCCAAATTACTGGGGATCAGTATTGCCACTTTGGATGCAGCACGAAACAGCGGGCTGATTTCCTATGTTCAGTATGTGCAAAATGGTTGCGTGTACTTCACGGATGCTGGCCTTCAGGAGTATATCGCAAAATGTACCCATCGTGCAAAGCCGATGGAAAAAAGCACTACATATCGTAAGCCGCGAAGCGCAAGAGTTTGAGCTATTCCGTATCCTTGCTGGAATCTAAAATGTCTGATAAAACAAAGGTACAGCGCTGGAGATTATTCTTAGGAGGTGACGGAATTGGCCAAACGGCAAACAATAATTCCTCAATATGGCACCGTCATGAAAAAGGGTGTCCTGTATTATAGAACCAGAATCAAAGATGCGAATGGAAAGCTCATTGCTCTTTACGCAAAAACACCTGAAGAACTTTACAAAAGAGAAACGATTGCATTGGAGCAGATTGAGAATGCTACTTTCCATCGGAAAACGCCTACGGTGGCCGAGTATTGTGAAAAGTGGCTGCTGATGCAATCGGTGCATGTGCGAGCAACCACCTTGACGGACTATACCTCAAAGGTCAGGCGGCATATCATTGCGGAACTGGGAGATAAGCGGATGGGAGAGGTTAGCTTGGACGATATTCAGCTTGCTCTCGTTCCGGTTTCTAAGAAATCCGTATCGGTTTACAAGTCCGTGGTGATTCTTTATAAGTCTATCTTTCGTTCAGCAATGGAAAGCCGGATTATCGACCACAACCCGACAATTCATCTAACGACAAAAGGGGGCGGCGTTCCCCAAGAGGATCGGCAGGCTTTGACGGACGAACAGGTAGAACGCCTTTTAGACGCTATCCGAGGTTTGCCGCCTTATGTATTTGTTATGATCGGCTTGTATGCGGGTCTGCGACGGGAAGAAATTCTTGCACTGCAATGGGATTCTGTATATTTGGATACGGATACCCCATACCTGACTGTAAGGCGGGCATGGCACACAGAGCATAACAGACCGGTCATCCTGGATGAATTGAAAACAAAGGCTGCGGAGAGAAATATCCCTCTCCCTGTTTGTTTGGCAGAGTGCTTGAAAGCGGCAAAAGCAACCTCGACTTCGGAGTATGTAGTTTCAAACCGGGATGGTGAACCGCTGTCTTACACACAGTTTAAGCGGCTCTGGCAGTATATTGTTACCAGAACCGTTAAGGAACGGTCGTATTATCGGTACGAAGATGGAAAGCGTGTAAAACATACGGTTACTCCTGTTCTTGGAGAAAAGGCGGCTCATAATGGCAAGGTAGTTTACAGCTTGGATTTTGAGGTTACTCCACATCAGCTGCGGCATACCTACATCACCAACCTCATTCATGCGTCGGTAGATCCCAAAACAGTTCAATACCTGGCAGGCCATGAAAGCAGCAAGATTACCATGGACATCTATGCAAAGGTCAAATACAACCGGCCGGATGAGCTGGTGAGATCAATGAGCAGCGCATTTGCAGGCTGGGAAGCAGTTTAAGAATAAAATAGGAAGTGAAACAGGAGCGAGGCAAGGCTGTCTCGCTCTTTGTTTTGCCCAGGCCGTATCTTTGATTAAATTGAGGCTTTCTGATAAAAAGAGAGTGTAGATACGGAAACTGCACTTTATCAGGAAAGGAAGATCGAAGATGGCTAAAAAGAAACCGGAGGTCCCGAAGTATGGAACCATTACATTAAAAGGAATCCAGTATTACAGGACCCGGATAATGGACGCAGATGGCAAGCAGGTGAGTCTGTACGCCACTACTTGCGAGGAATTGTATGAGAAGGAATTAGAGGCGCGGCGGCAGGTGGAGGAGATCATCTTTCATCGGCAGCATCCAACGGTGGCAGAGTATTGCGAAAAGTGGCTGCTCATGCAGTCGGCAAAAGTTTCTGCCTCTACGCTCAGAGGCTATACGAGGGACATGAAAAACTATATCATCAAACCCTTGGGCGAGATGTATATGGAGGAAGTCACTTCTGATGATATTCGGTTGGCGCTTGTCCCGCTGTCGAAAAAGTCAGAGGGATTGTATAATAAGGTAAATATGCTCCTAAAATGTGTTTTTTACACGGCAGAGCGGAGCCAAATTCTCGAACACAATCCCTGTGAGGGAATATCGGGCAAGGGCGGAAAGCCAGCAAAAAAGAGAGAGGCATTGACAGATCAACAGGTAGCCGTGCTTTTGGATACAGTCAAAGGGCTTCCTCCCTACCTATTTATTATGCTTGGATTGTATTCCGGTCTGCGCCGAGAAGAAATCCTCGCGCTGCAATGGGACTGCGTATTTCTGGACGAGCCTACACCTTATCTATCGGTAAGGCGAGCGTGGCGTACAGAGCATAACAGGCCGGTGGTTTCTACGGTGCTAAAGAGTAAAGCAGCCAAAAGGGACATTCCAATTCCCAAGTGTCTGGTGGATTGTCTGCGGGAAGCCAAGGAAACCTCCCATTCGGACTATGTGATAGCAGACAGCAATGGAGAGCCGTTGGCTGCATCCCAGTTTCAGCGAGTATGGAAGTATGTAGTTGTCCGGTCCACCAAGCCCCGCAACTATTATAAGTATGTGAATGGGCAGAGCATCAAATACACGGTTACCCCAACGCTGGGCATGACCCAGAAAAATCAACCCAAAATCAGATATACGCTGGACTTTGATGTAACCCCGCATCAGTTGCGACACACTTACATTACCAATCTTCTCTATGCTGGTGTTGATCCAAAGACCGTCCAATACCTTGCTGGACATGAAAACAGCAAAACAACTATGGACATCTACGCCAAGGTGAAGTACAATAAACCAGAAGAGCTGTTTGGGGTGGTAAACGGTGCTTTCCATCAGGCTCCGGCTCAATGAAAACCCCCTGTTTTTTGTGGTTACCACATAGGATAACCGAGAGCTAAAAAGCCGGAAAAGCCCGGAATATCAAGGAAAATCGGCTCTAAACTCGCGCAGTACGGTCTTAAAGCTGCTCGTCGCGCACCACAGTTCTCCAAGAGATAATTTCCCTTATGGGATTCAAAAAAGCCCCGAACCCACGCGGTTTCGGGGCTTTTTTCTTTTGTAAATCTGTTTTGATGTATGGTTAAAAATGAGCCGGATTTTATGGAATTTCATGGGTTAATCATAGGACAACCACCCAAAATGAGGGTGAAATGAAGGTTCAGTGGTTACCAAATAGGATAACTAAAAGGGCTAATCCTTCTCTTTCATTTCACTGTGCTGCTGTTCAAACACTGGAATATATTTTTAAACAAGGTACAAATTTTTCCGGATTGACAAGGATAAGAAGATTGGTTTACAATGAAGAAAATTATTCTTGAAAAAGAAGGGGAAAATATGAAAATTGCGGTTTTATCCGATATTCATGGAAATTACGCCGCTATAAAGCGCTGTATTGATTATGCTGTAGAACAGGGCGCGGAGCAGTTTTTCTTTTTAGGAGACTATATTGGGGAATTGCCCTTTCCAGATAGAACATTGGATGTGCTGTATCAACTGAAAAAAGAGTATCCCTGTCAGTTTATTCTGGGAAATCGGGAAGAATATTTTTTGGATTATTACCGGCAAGGGAGAAATGACTGGGAAGACGGAAACTCTGTTACCGGAACTCTTTATTATACCTATCATGCTTTGCGAAAGCAGGATTTGGAATTTTTTGCTGAACTGCCGGATACCCAGGTGGTGTCTTTTCCGGGACTGCCGGAACTGATTCTGTGTCACGGTTCTCCTGGTTCTGTAAAGCGCCGGCTGTATTTTGATGATGATTATACCTTGGATGTCATTCGAAAAACAGAACAGAAGTGGATTTTGTGCGGACATACCCATCGGCAGATGAAACTGTGTCACGACGGGACCCAGGTGCTCAATCCCGGTTCCATTGGGCTGCCCCTTACCGCCGGAAAGGGAAAAACTCAGTTTATAATGCTGCATGGGGAAGAAGAAAACTGGCGGGAAGAATTGCTCACCCTGGATTATGATGTATCTGCCGCTGTAAAAAGTCTGTATGAGGCGAAAATGGATCAGCATGCGCCATTATGGACACCGATTACAGTAAGCATTTTAAACGGAGAGGGAATTTCCTATAAACGGGTTTTGGACAGAGCTATAGAACTGTGCCGGGAAGAAACCGGAGATTGTCAGTGGCCGGAAATCCCGGAACGGTTTATGGGAGCGGCTTTAGAGGAATTGATTGGAATCAAACCGGCAGTTTTGCCTAATTAAAATTTGATGCAGTAATATGGTTGGAAAAGAGGTGCCACGATGGAACAGGGAAAAAATAAGATTTTAATCGCGGATGATGAAAAGGAAATTCGGGATCTTTTACAGATGCTGCTGACCGATGCAGGATATGTGGTAGTCACAGCGGAGAATGGGAAAGAGGCGGTGGAAAAGGCAGATGCTACCGTAGACTTATTCTTATTGGATGTGAACATGCCGGTGATGACGGGACTTGCAGCAGGAATGGAACTGAGAAAGCAGTATTTTGCGCCCATGATTTTTTTGACGGCCTATTCCGGAGAATCTGACAAGATGATGGGATTTTCTGTGGGAGCGGATGACTATATTGTCAAACCCTTTTCCAACGGAGAACTTTTGCTGCGGATACAGGCACATCTGCGCCGGGCAGGACAGTACACGCAGGCCATGATGAATCAGTCCCGTGGGGAGCCTTCTCGTTCCGCTGATGAGATTTTATTGGGGGATTTGATTGTTCATTTGGACAGCCAGACTGTTTCCCGGGGGGATCAGGTGATTGTACTCACCTATACGGAATTTAAAATTTTAGAACTGCTGGTGACCCATCGGAAAAAGGTATATTCCATTGACAATATTTACGAAAGTGTTTGGGAAGAGGACGCAGTAGGAGACAGTGCCGTCATGGTACACATTAAAAATCTCCGGAAAAAGCTGGGGGACAATTCCAGAAATCCGCAGTACATCAAAACCGCCTGGGGAAAGGGATATTATGTGGAATAAAAAGAACAGGATGTCCCGCCTGGGCTGGGAATTAATCGGAAGTCTTTTGATCAGTTTTGTAATTGCATTATTCAGTTACGTGTTTTTGGATTTAACATCTTTGGGCATTGTTTCCGTTTATTTGGAGCGAATAGGAAAAACACTGACAGATCCTCAGCAGGTTTTATTAAACACCTGGGTGAGAAACAGCTGCTTTTTTGCGGCGGTCGTCATATATATTTCGCTGTTTTTATTTTTTACCGGGCAAAAAATCGGTTATCTCATTAAAATTACCCGGGGAATTGCCTCTATCCGGGAGTCACAGGGAGATGGTACTGTGCCGGTAGAAGGGGATGATGAGCTCACCGATTTGGCAAGGGCAATCAATTACCTGGCAGATTCTCAAAGAGAATTTATTGAACGGGAACAGGAGATGCAGCAGAGGAAAGAGCAGATGATTCGTGCTTTATCTCATGATATCCGTACTCCCTTAACGTCCATTTTGTCTTATGCGGAATATTTAAAGGAAAAAGACAGCCTTCAGCCAGAGCAGGTGAGAGAAGCGGCGGGAGTGATCGGCGCCAAAGGGATGCAGATCAAGGAACTGACTAGCCGTTTATTGGAACAGCGTCAGCGGGAATTTATAGAGGATGGAAGACTTTTGTTTATGCAGCTGGCAGAAGAATGGGAAGAAGAGCTGGAAGAGACACACTCCTGTCAGGTGCACTGGGAAAACTGCCATGGTTTTTCCGGCTATTTTGATTTGGAAGATCTGCGCCGGATATTTGATAATTTGGCATCCAATATTAAAAAGTACGCCGATTCTTCCTGTCCGATTGTGCTGACGGTGGAGACGAAAGGCGGATTTTTGACTCTGATTCAGCAGAACAAGGTGCAGCAGGCACCGGCACCCCAGCAAGAAAGCCACGGCATTGGGTTAAACAGTATCCGACAGATTGCCGAAAGCTATCAAGGACAGATTCAAACAGAATTGGATCATGATCAGTTTATCATTCGGATTTCTTTTAAAGTTTTTTCCATTCTTTAGAATTCTTCAGAATTGCCTAGTAAAATCTTTCAGAATCTTATGGTATCTTATAGACATAGCCAAGGGGAACAAAAATAAAAACTCCCTTACAAAACACAGAAACGATATTCATAAATATGAAAGTGAGGAAATGATTATGGCAATTGGTATTTTAGTATTATTTTTCATTGGAATCAGCGTGGTAAGTGGACTGGGACTGGCGTTTTTATACTTGGTAAAAAATGAACAGGTGAAAAAAGTTCTGTTTTACGTGTTGGCAGCATGGGGAATGCTCATCTCTATTGTAAGTGCCACTAGCCTTCCGTCCAACTGGATTGGTTCTCAGATGGTTGCATGGTTATTCGGTGTATTGAGCATTGCAGGAATTATCGTTCATGTAAAAGCAGATTCTCCGAAAAAATACTTAGCTGCCCGTTTACTGGTAACCGCATCCATCGTACTGGGCATCGCAAAAATGTTCCTTCTGTAATGATCTGATGGATCTTAAAAGAATTGATATGGTAACTCACGGTAAAAGGCAGTCCCGTTTGGGACTGCCTTTTACTGTAGAAAAAATAATACAAACTAATAAATTGTACAAATAAAAATATTATGGGATAACTTTTGAAGCTGCTAGCGCCGCAGCGCTTTCCACAGGTGTGCAAACTATACTTGGGGGTCTTGGGGGCAGTGCGACTAACCGAATATTTCCGGAGCACGTCCCCCAAGTGCCCTTTTCTGCAAAGTTGGCTTTGTCAACTTCTTTCTTTTTGGCATAAAAAGAGGAAGTGTAAGTGTGGTTAGCAGACACTGTCCGCTGTAAGCCCATCAGGCAGTACCCGACGCCAACCATCTACGACACGTGCTTTATTAGTAAAGCGGAATTTAGCATTCAACTGACAGAACATGGATGGAGGTGTCTTTTGCTCCGACGCATACGGTATTTTTATGGCTAAGGGCAGCATTCCCTAAGAATCCCCCAAAGACAAAAATTTGTGTGACTTTTTCTCACAGCCGACAGAGTATGAACGCAGTGTCGCTGTCCACCACCCGGTGAATTCTTGACATGAGAAAAACACCAGGAGTATAATAACAGTGTCAATTGTAGGTTTGTTTCAAAAATTGTCACTTTGTTATATAGGAGGAATGGACAATGGCACAAATTTTAAGCTGTCCCGGCAAATATGTTCAAGGCGCCGGAGAAATGAAAAAAATTGGAACTTATGCAAAACAGTATGGAAATGCTCCTCTGATTTTGATCAGTGAAGGCGGTTATCGCCGGATTGGAGCTCAATTGGAACAGAGTTTTCATGAGGCAGACTGCGCTCCGAAATTTGACTATTTCCATGGAGAATGTTCTAAAAATGAAATTAACCGTCTGGTTGATGTGATGAAAGAACATGGCTGTGATCTGGTCATCGGAATCGGCGGCGGTAAAATTTTTGATACTGCCAAAGCAGTTGCTTATTACAGCAAAACTCCAGTGATGATTTGTCCCACCATTGCCTCTACCGATGCACCTTGCAGCGCCCTGTCTGTACTGTATACAGATGACGGTGTATTTGAAGAATACCTGTTCTTGCCGGCAAACCCGGACATGGTATTGATGGATACCGATATTATCGCAAAATCACCGGTTCGCTTGACTGTAGCAGGTATGGGTGATGCTTTGGCAACCTATTTTGAAGCGCGGGCATGTCTGCGCAAAGACGCAGTAACCTGTGCCGGCGGAAAAGCTACACAGGCAGCAATGGCATTGGCAAAACTCTGTTTTGACACCCTGATGGAAGAAGGGGTAAAAGCAAAACTGGCACTGGAAGCAGGCGTATGTACTCCGGCTGTGGAAAAGGTGATCGAAGCGAATACCCTGCTGTCCGGAATCGGCTTTGAAAGCGGCGGTTTGGCAGGTGCTCACGCTATTCACAATGGTTTGACCGTGCTGGAAGAATGCCATAAGATGTACCATGGAGAAAAGGTTGCTTTTGGTACCTTGACTCAGCTGGTACTGGAAAATGTTCCGGAAGAAGAATTGCAGGAAGTTTTGGAATTCTGTATGGAAGTTGGCTTGCCGGTTACCTTGAAGGAACTGGGAATTGAACATCCGGATCCGGAAAAGATGATGGAAGTTGCCAAGGCGGCTTGTGCAGAAAACGATACCCTGCACAATATGCCGTTTGAAGTAACACCAGAAACTGTATATGCGGCTATGATGGCAGCAGATGCATACGGAAGATATTATCTGGGTGAATAAGGATCGTAAAATCAAGGGGCAGACCGCTTTATGCGGTCTGCCCTTTTGTCATTTGATAGAGGAACAATCTTTCTGGTATTGGGTAGGGGATTGGCCGGTTTGTTGTTTAAAAAATCGGCTGAATGCATAGATAGAGGAAAAGGAAAGGGTGTCAGATACCTGGCTGACCGAAATACCTGCTTTCAGCAGTTCTTTTGCCCGGTTTATTTTCTGGTGATGATAGTAGGCAATGGGAGAATAGCCGTACTGACGCTGAAACTGTTTGGCAATGTAGTATTTATTATAATGAAAAAAAGCGGCCAGATGGTCCAGGGTAATGACTGCGGCACAGTTTTGGTCAATGTAGTTTTTGACAGAGGACAGCAGACTGTGAGAGGCCGGCTGAGAAGGAGGACTGGGCGACAGATTATCTTCAAACAGCTCGTTTAACAGCAAGAGTGTTTTTGCTTTTAATGCCAGAGAATCCACCGGAAGCTTTTGATAATGGTCGATTACATCAAAAAACAGCTGCTCAAATCGGGTGAGATCTGAAATTTTTAATATGGGACTGTGCAGCAGCTGGGATTCTAGTAAATTGGGACGAATCAGTTTTCGTTCTGCGGGAGAAAATTCCGGCAGATCCCGGAAAGAAATGGGGACCGCTGGGCTGTTTTGATCCCAGACCAGGTCAAAATGAATGTGGGGCTGCAAAACATCTTCCTGACTTTCCAGCGTATGGCGCTGTCCGGGACAAAACAGCAAAACGTCTCCCGGACCGCAGATGCGGGTTTGTTCCAAAAAGGTCAGTTTCCAGCTTCCTTTTTGAATATAAATCAGTTCATAGTCAAACAAAATTCGGGGACCAATCTGAAAGGGTCCCTTTAAGGTAGAGTACATGGCGATTCTAAGATAGGGATTGATCTCTTGAAGGATTTGCATCAACTGGGTTCCTCCTGAAAAAATCTACAGAAAGAATCTACAAAAAGATTCTGTAGATTTTTTCTATTTTCAGCATACCATGAACACCCTAATAGGTCAAGAAGTGTTAAATAATAACCAATAATCGTAATTGCCCAGATAATAGAAGAAATGTATAATCAAACCAAGTTAATCGGGTGGATTGAATAGTATTTTTGGGTTTTAAAATATTTTAATTGTTGTTGTGCATAAAAATATTCTTGTTCCATAACATGGAAATTCTGTTTTTATTATCAAAAATAGCAAAGAAAGGGTTACTATGCTTAGAATAATAGATACCTGTGATCAGATTGGAGAATTATTTGATAACCAACATTTTAATATAAAAAAATGGGAAAGTTATATGAATTCAATTTATAAAAATTCTGCCCATATTTTTCAGGATGACGTGGAGGAGTATGTTAAAAGCGGAAAGTATACTTTTGAAAAAGACTTTTTGCCAATCATTAATCATGTTTGTGACAATGAACAGTTGCAGGTTTTGCACCAGTCTTTTTTAACGGTTACGAACAATCTGGATAAAAGAATTTTTGATAAATTTGGAGATAGCGTGGATATTGATATTGTCCTGTATCTTGGATTGTGCAATGGTGCGGGATGGGTTACCAATATAAATGGAAATAATACTATTTTATTAGGGATTGAAAAAATACTGGAATTAAATTGGTATCATCTTAATGATATGTATGGACTGATTTATCATGAATTAGGGCATGCATATCATAAGCAGCATGGGATTTTCATGCAAAGCTTAGATGAAAATGAAGTGAATTTTGTTTGGCAGTTATTTATGGAAGGTGTTGCTACTTACTTTGAACAAGTGCTGGTAGAAGATTTTGATTACTATCATCAAAATACGAATGGTTGGAAAAAATGGTGTGATGACCACTTTGTTCAAATATTATCAGATTTTAATCGAGACCTGTCAACAATGACTCGATTTAATCAAAGGTATTTTGGGGATTGGTGCGAATATAACGGACATACCGATACCGGTTATTACCTAGGATGTAGATTGATTCATTATTTGCGAAAAGATGCTACTTTTGATGATATCATTCATTTTGATATCAATAAGGTTTATTATTTGTATCAGCAGTTTGTCAATCACTTCATTCAATAGGATTGCAAAATGCAAGAAATAGATAAGGGTATGTTTTTGTGTCTGTGGATGCAATTATATTAGATGATTATTTAACATTAAAATTTCAGGAGGAATCACTTATGGATGAACTGTATCAGTTAAAAAATGTTAAAAGCCGGTCTATCTGCGCGGAAAACTATACCGGAGAAAAAGGCAAGGGCGGTATGGCGGAAACCGGAACCGGAGCGTCCTGTGCTCGGGATTTGGGAAAAGGCTGGAAAATCTCTCCTTCCATTCTGCTTAAAGGCGGCGAAACCTTTGAACTGGCAGATATTGAGGGCCCCGGTATCATTCGCCATATCTGGATGACAGACAGCAGCCCCAGAAACCGCGCTATGATTCTGCGGATTTACTGGGACGACAGTGACTGTCCGTCTGTAGAAGTGCCTTTGGGAGACTTTTTTGCCAGCACCGATGTGATGCAGTATCATCAGCTCACTTCCGCTATGGTATGTGTGAACCCAAGAAGAGCTTATAACTGTTATTGGAGCATGCCTTTTTATAAGCGGTGCCGTATGACCATCGAAAATGTCTTGGAAGAAGATTTTTACCTGTATTATCAGATCGACTATACTCTGGAAGAACTTCAGCCAGGCTGCGGATATTTCCATGCTTCTTACCGGAGAACCAATCCGCTTCCTTATAAAGAAGATTATGTGATTTTGGATCATGTAGAAGGAAAAGGACAGTATGTGGGAACCTACCTGTTCTGGGGCGTCAACAACAACGGCTGGTGGGGTGAAGGTGAAATTAAGTTCTTTATGGACGGCGACACCCAATATCCTACTATTTGTGGAACCGGAACAGAGGACTATTTCTGCGGATCCTATGACTTTGAGGTGGATAATCAGTATATTGAATACACTACGCCTTATGCTGGTCTGAGCAAAGTGATGCGTCCGGATGGCTGTTATCAGTCTCAAACCCGTTTTTCCATGTACCGCTGGCATGTAAAAGATCCCATTTATTTTGACAGCGATCTTCGGGTAACCATTCAGGCATTGGGATGGAGATCCGGCGGACGGTATCTGCCGCTGCAGGACGATATTTCTTCTGTAGCTTACTGGTATCTGGATCATCCAGTTGACTGCAAATCTGAAGTAAGCGATAAAGACTATTTGGAATTAATTTAAGAATAAAATAAGGTGCAGACCTGTAAATATAGGTCTGCGCTTATTTTTGTCTTTTTATTTCAAAAGAACTTGTTCTGCTTTCTTTGTAAATTTATTTGTCTGCTTGGTAATCATCCCTACTAAGACTGCGGCGGCAATGGTGCCTTCTCGAACACCGTCCAGATGTCCAAGAAACAGAAAGGATAAGATAATAGCAATGCACACCAACGTAGTATCAAACAGGACTTTCATGTTGCTGAATTTAATGGGGCATACCTTGCAGATAGCCAGTACAATTCCTTCTCCGGCAGTTGTAACTAGGTTCGCCATGACCTCTACGCTGACTCCAAAAGCAATCAGGAAAATTCCAATCATGCAGAGAATCCATTGTTCAAAATAATTTGAAACAGTAATTGTTTGCAGAAGATATTCTGCTACATCAATCATGGTGCCAAATAAAATTGCTGCCGGAAATTGCAGAAGCTGAAACCAGTCATATTGTTTTCTTAAAATACCAATTTGAATTAATACAAAAAGAAAATTCATGATAATGGTAGTTGCGCCTACAGATAATCCGGAAATTGCAGAGGTTACATAGGGAACACTGGAAATGGGGGATGTGCCCAGCGCTGCTTTAATGGAAAAAGCCACACCGAACGCCATAATAATCAATCCAATACATAAAATTACAAGGCGCTTCCATGGGTGATTAATACTTCGTCTTTTTGGTTGCTTCATAACTGCACCTTCTTGTTTGGGGATTGTATGTTATCGTAAATTTTAGATAACAGTTCTTTTAACGTTTCGACTTCGTTTTGAGAAAGGTTGTGGGTAGCCTGTTCTTCCGTCTTTTGAAAAATATCCATAAGCCTAATGGCAGCATCTCTTCCTTTATCAGTGAGAGAAACATAAAGGGAACGTCGGTTCCCATCTTTTTGTCTGCGGGTAATTAATCCGGATTCTTCCATATGCAATAGAATGCTGCCAACGGTTGCCCGTTCAATTTCACAGTACGCGGCAATGGTCTTTTGGTCTGCTTCTTTATATTGAAACAAAAATTCCAATACTTTGGGCTGCCCGGGAGTTAATCCAATTTTACTGGCTTGAGATAAAATTTGACGAGAGAATACAGCCTGTGACTTCATTAATATATAATGTAAGCTTTCCATAGTAAGACTCCTTATTGTAAGTTTTATTACTATTAATTATTATATTTTAACTGTTTTTCTCTGTCAAGAAAAGGGGCTCACTAACGGGCTTTCCCAAAAACCCAACAGTGGATTTTTCCTTGGTACCGTGATACAATAACAGATAGATTGACCGGAGGTGAGAGGATAAAATGAAAGGGTTCAATAAAATGACCGAACGGATTGTAGCCGGATTTTCTCAGGCACCGGGTGTCAAGGCAATTGTTTTGGGAGGTTCTCAGGCTACCGGAACAGCGACAGCCCTCTCAGATGTAGATATTGCCCTGTATTACGATCAGGAGATTGGATTGGACTGGAAACAGATGAATGAAATCGCCCAGCAGCTGGATGATCGTCATACATGGGGACTTATGGTGAAAACCGGGGAGTGGGGTCCCTGGATTAATGGAGGCGGCTGGCTTTTGATAGATGGAGTTGCGGTAGACGTGCTGTTTCGGGATTTTCAACAGGTGGAACAGGAAGTGGATCACTGTTTGAATGGTGAAATCACTTTGGACTACCAATGTGGACATCCCTTTGCCTTTGTCAATTCCATTTATTTAGGAGAGGTGTTTTATTGCCGTATTTTATGGGAACGGGATCAGGATCTGCAAAGGTTAAAAGAACGGCTGGCAGTTTATCCGGAAACCTATCGTCAAAGCGTGTTTCAAAAATTCTTATGGGAAGCCCAGTTTTCTCTGGACTGCGGCAGAAAAAGCGGAAAAAAACAGGATTTGGTGTATGGAATCGGTTCTTTATATCGGGCGGTGAACGCCATGGTGCAGGTGCTGTATGCGCTGAATCAAGCTTATTTATTAAATGAAAAGGGAAGTATCCGCCGACTGCACAAGCTGGAACGCAGTATGCCTCCAGGCTGGCTGGAACAGCTGGAATCTGTTTTAGAAGGAGTTACTTTGGAAAATATGGACAGCCGGTTTGAACAGGCAGAGCAATGTCTCCGGCAACTAGAAGAAGCAGTGTCGATGAAAGAATATGGAGAAAGGAGCTGGATTCGATGAAATTATTAATTACAGGATTCGACCCATTCGGCGGGGAAACGGTCAATCCAGCGTGGGAGGCGGTAAGTCGTCTGCCCAAGCAGATTGGAAGCATTCAGGTGATTGCAATGCAGATTCCGACTGTGTTTGGGCTGTCCCTTCAAAAGGTACAGCAGCGAATAGAAGAGGAACAGCCGGATGTAGTCATCAGTGTGGGACAGGCAGGTGGCCGAAAGGATATTACCTTGGAGCGGGTCGCTATTAATCTGATGGACGCCAGAATCCCAGATAATCAGGGGAATCAGCCTGTGGATGAGCCGGTAGTGCCGTCTGGTCCGGCGGCTTATTTTACCACACTTCCAGTAAAAAGGATGATGTCTGCCATACAGGCTCAGGGAATCGGAGCAAGCCTTTCCTATACAGCAGGTAGTTTTGTGTGCAACAGTGTCATGTATGGGGTGCTGAATTTGGCAGCAAATAGCAGCCATCCCATTCAGGCAGGATTTATTCACGTTCCTTATCTTCCATGGCAGATAAAAGAGAAACCGGAAGTGCCAAGTATGGAACTGGAAAAAATTGTGCAGGGACTGACGGCGGCAATTCAGGCGCTGGAACAGCCAAAGGAGGAACAATAACAGATGAAAAAGCAAACCAGCTGTGAAAGCTGTCAGAATTTTGTTTATGATGAAGAGTATGGAGAATATCTGTGTGCTGTAGATATGGATGAAGATGAATGGGTGCGGTTTATCAGCGATAAACATTCTCAGTGCCCCTATTATCAAAACGGGGACGACTATCGGATTGTGCGCCGTCAAAACTAAAAAAGCGGATTTTTGAACAGAAACAGAGACAACTTTTTGTTTTTAAAAGTTGTCTCTGTTTCTTTTTTGAGGGGAAATGAAAAAGAAAAATGTACAAATTATAATATATAATAGCGTATATACTGTTAGTATAAATATGTTGTAAGAAGATTTGTGAATTTGCACAATCGGAAAAATTGTAAAACTTTTAATTGTTAAATATTTTAATTTTAATCATTTTCTTGCTAAAAATCCAAAAAAATTGCGAAATGAAACTGATGAAAGAAAAGCGCTAGTAAAAGTAATTGCAGATATTGTGAGAAAAATAAAAATTGAGACAATAAAACTAGTTAAAAACACAACGGTTTGAAAAAAGTTTTGATTTGGGCAATATGGAAAATCGGGGGTGATTTTTTGTTGTGAAAATGGACAAAAAACAGGGAAATAAGCAGAATCAAAAAGTTACAAAATGTTTTTTTTACAGGTTGTGTTGTTAAAATAAACAAAATACACCATAAAAACACCCTTGACAAACTACGGATTCGTGAATATAATACTTACAAAACGGTAACAATTGTAACAAAAGAAGAAATTGGGTACACAGGGTTTTGATGAGATGATGAAGAATTAAGAGATAACATACCGTTTGCAGTCAAAATCTTTTGTTATGAAAAGGAGAACATTCATGAACGCAATGAAACAAATGTTGAAAGGAAAATCCCATTTAATTCCGCGGATTTTTATTGTCAGCATTGTATGCATGATGCTGGCTACCGTTTTGACTGGTTTGACCACCGTTTCCAATGTGGTAACCATTCATGAAAACGGCAGTGCCTATTCCCGTTATACCATTTATACTGAAGCAGAAGATATTTTGGAAAATCAGGAAATTCAGTTGGGCAAAAATGACAGCTATGAATTTACCGGATTTTCTGATCATGAGGCAGATCTTTATATTTACCGTGCCTTTGACGTCACGGTAACCGCTGACGGCGAGACAAAAACCGTGTCTATTTCCAAAGGAACTGTACAGGATGCTTTGGATCTGGCAGGGGTAACCGTGTCTGATGACGATTTAATTAATGTAGGACTGAATGAAGAAGTTACCCAGGAAACTGAGATTGTAGTAAACCGGGTTACTTATACCGAAGCTCAGTCTGTAGAGCCAGTGGCATATGATGTAGTGATTCCAGAAACTCCCTTGGTAGCAAACCAGACTTTGGTGGTAACAACGCCAGGTCAAAACGGGGAAAAGGTTGTAACTACTCGCACCAGATGGATTGACGGAGTAGAAGCAGAAACTACAGTTATTGCTGAACAGGTGACCAAAGAACCAGTCAGTGAAGTGCAGACCATTATGGACGAAGTTTATATTGGCGGTAAAAAACAGCAGGTACCGGTAGGTTCTATGCCGGAGCTGGATGCTAACGGCAACCCGGTGAATTATGCTTATAAAGTAACCGGAAAAGCAACCGCTTACAGCGCATTGGGGAAAAAGACCAGCTTGCAGCCTGGGGATGTTGCTATGAATTTGAGCCAGTTCCCAAAAGGCACTAAACTTTATATTAAAACTCCCAATGGCGGATATGTATATGGTTATTCTACTGTTCGGGATACTGGGGTTGCGGTAAATAACGGAACCGTTCTGGTTGACTGCTTTTTCGGCAGCTATGCAGAAAGCGTACAGTTTGGCGCAAAAACAGTAGAGGTTTATGTGCTCAACTAAAAGTAAATAGGAAAAGTAAAAACGCAGACCTTTATAGGTCTGCGTTTTTTGTTTTGAATCACTTTTTTTGTTTTTCCTTTTGCTGAGGATCAATCAGCAAAATGGTTTCCCCTGGATTTAGGCAGAGGATTTTTCGTTTGATCCGCCGGTGTTTTAAGTTTTTGCGCACCATGGTCTGCAGGCTGGTTCCTGCCTGGTATCCGTGAATGACAGTAATCTGGCTGTACCGGTCAGGCAGAGTGGAAATGGTTCGTTCCAGTTTTTTCTTGGCCTCGGAAACGGTCAGACCGTGGATATCAATTTCTAAATTTCCCATGACGGCATCTCTCTTTTCAAAATTAGGATAAAACGCCAAAAACGAGATGAAGTGGGGGCTTCATCTCGTTTTTGGCAAATACTTGCTTGAGGGGTATTTATTGAGGAGGGTAGAGTATAAAACTCACTCATTAAATGAGTATCTTTATTATACACCATACAGGGGCGAATGTGTTAATAAATTGTTACCACCGCGGACAGTATCTAGAAAATTTGGCATAATACATGAGATTGATTTTATCAATTTGTGCAAACTACAAAGAATCGAAGGAATGGGTGTATTTCTATAGAGGACAGATGATTTTCCGGAAAAGTCACTGGAAGAGAAAAGGGGTTATTTTTCCTGAACAGAGAAAAGATTGAAAACCAGAGGAAAAAATAGTTCCTTTTTAGGCAGGAATATGATACAATGAAAAAAAGTATGTTAACGGCCAAGAAAATGGGAGCATGGATATGTTAAACGAAAAAGCAAAAGTCATTTATGATTATATTGTAGACCGGATTTCACAGGACATTTCTCCGACAGTTCGGGAGATTTGCCGGGATTTGAATATTAAATCCACTTCTACAGCCCAGCGGTATATTAATGAGCTGTGTGATGAGGGGTTAATTGTGAAATCAGATAACCATAATCGGTCAATTAAACTGAGCAATTCCAATGTTACCCGAGTGCCTATTTTGGGTCCGGTGGCAGCAGGGGAACCCATTACTGCCATTGAAGATATTGAAGGCTATGTTCCTTTTGATCGGGGCATGTTTGGCGGAAAAGATCTGTTTGCCCTGCGGATTGAAGGGGAAAGTATGATTGAAGTGGGAATCTTTGACGGGGATTTGGTGATTGTGGAAAAAACCCCTGTGGCCAAAGACGGAGAAATTGTGGTAGCTTTGGTGGATGATTCTGCTACGGTAAAACGGTTTTTTAAAGAGAACGGACATTATCGGCTGCAGCCGGAGAACCAGGACTATGAGCCGATTATTGTAGATCAGGTGGAAATTTTGGGGCGGGTAATCGCTTCCATTCGATATTTTTAAAACAGCAAGAGAAAGGGGAACCTTATGGCAATGGTGGAAAAACTTACAGCAAAAGACCGGGACGAACTGATTGATTTGATCGATCTGGTATTCAGTCAGGCACATCGTCCCCATGATTTTGAACAACTGCTGCCAAAACTTTATGGACCGCAGGCAGATACCATGAAGTATCATTATGGAGTGCGGGAAAATGGAAAATTAGTGGCTGCGGTACTGAGCTATCCCTATGAAATTGATGTAAACGGAAAACTGCTCAAAATGGCTGGCATCGGCAGTGTTTCCGCGCACCGCAATACCCGGGGTAAGGGATATATGAAAGCCATTATGAATACTGTGGTAAAAGACTTGCAGGAAGATGGGACAGACCTGTCCTGGCTGGGCGGTCAGCGTCAGCGGTATCAGTATTTTGGATATGATTTATGCAGCCGGGATTATGAGTTTGAGGTGAGCAAAACCAATCTGCGCCATATTCGCGGAAAAGATTATCAGCCCACCTATCACTTTGTTCCTTTTGGGGAAGGCACCGAGGGGCAAAAGCTGGCGGCGTTTGCGTTACATAATATTCAGCTGGTTCATGCGGTTCGGGATTTTGATGAGTTTGAAGAAATTCTCAAAAGCTGGAATCAGAAAGCCTATTTGGTATTCCAGGGAGAAGATATGGTAGGCTATCTGGCGGCAGGAGAAGATTTGAAAAACGGCGAACGGTGCATGAATGTGTCAGAATGTGTTCTGGCACCTGCAGGAGAAATCCAGGAAGTGGTATTTTCCCTGATTAAACACTTTCATCTGGATTTGGTGACAGTTACTGTCAGTGAAAATCAGCCGGAATATCTTCGTCAGCTGGGACGGATTTGCGAAGGTTATCACTGTGAATTTTCCGGAAATTACCGGATTTTCCATATTCGTAAGGTTGTTGAAGCATTTTTGAAAGCAAAAGCAGAACGTCAGAAACTGATGGACGGCAGCTTTTGTGTTCAGGCTGGTGAAGAAGTGTTTACCATTACAGTGGAAAACGGAGCGGTGACTGTTGAGGCAGGAGGAACACCGGAAATTTCCATGAGTGCCATGGAAAGCAATCACTTCTTTTTTGGCATGGGAACACCGGAATTTTGCCGGGAAGAAGCGGTGGAATATCCGTTTTTACAGAATTGGTTCCCGCTTCAGTTTGGAATTTCTCATCAGGATGGGGTATAACGCTGGCTGCGAAACACAAATCCTAGCATGAATTCTATAACGGGATAAACATAAGCCCAATCATTTTTCTATCAGAAATTCTCTGCGGTACTGGCAAGGGTGCCCTATCCGCAGAGGTTCTTTTGAGAAGAATGTAAACGTTTACAAATTTGTTGATCCAGCAAAAATTATTGTTTGACAGAATGGGAGGGGTCGGCTTTGGAACACAAAGAGACCATTTCACTGAAAGAGAAACTTAGTTACGGGGTAGGAGATACGGCATGCTGTTTGATTTTTAACCTGGTATCTTCTTATATTTCCTATTATTTAACTGATATTGCGGCAATCAGCGTCATTGCCGCTGGGCAGATTATCAGCATTGCCCGTCTGATTGATGCATTTTTAAACCCAGTTATGGGCATTGCCATTGATAAAGTCAACACCCGTTGGGGAAAAGCCAGACCATTTATGCTGTTTTCTGCTGTCCCTTTAGGGGTGTCCTGTATGCTTTTGTTCTGCACTGCGCAGATTTCCGGCAACAGGGAAAAGATGGTGTACGCTTTTGTGGTGTATTTTCTGTTTTGTCTTTTGTATACCGCCTACAATGTGCCTTATTCTGCACTTCTGCCCAATATCACTTCTGTAGAAGAAGAGCGGCTTCAGATGAATAACTATCGGTTCAGTATGGTGACGGTAGGATCTTTGGTGGCCATGGGGCTGCCCCTTACTCTGGTAAATTTGCTGGGACAAGGAAATGAATCCAAGGGATTTTCTCTGGTGGGTTTTTTGTTTGGGGCAATTGCTATTGTGCTGATGCTCCTATGCTTTAAAAATACCAGAGAGCGGATTCGCCCCAAAGGGGAAATTTCTTTGCGGGATTCTCTGTATATGATCTGCCGGAATACACCGTGGATTATGCTGGGAATTACCCAGCTGATCAGCTTTGTGGCTACAACTACCAGGAATGCGGCGACTGTATATTACGCACAGTATTATTTGAATCACCGTGACTGGGCATCTATTTTGCTGACCGTAGGGGCTTTGGGAAGTTTTGCAGCAGTGCTGCTGGGTACCCCGTTGATTCGCCGGTTTGGGAAAAAGGGATGTACGTTAATTGGTGTATTTGCGTTTGTTGGGGGCTGTCTTTTAACAGCTGTCAGCGGCAAAAATTTCCCTTTGATTTTTGTGGGCAATATTTTTGCCAGCGTAGGCGGCAGCATCATTCCCTGTGTCTCTTACCTGATGCTGACAGATACGGTTGATTATGGAGAACGACTCACTGGCAAACGGCAGCAGGGAATTTTAACCGCTACCATGATGTTTATGAATAAAATGGGGATTATGCTGTCCGGGGTGCTCAGCGCATGGGTGCTCAGTGGATTTGGGTATGTCTCCAATCAGGAACAGACTGCCCAAGGAATTTTGGGGATTCGCATGATTTACATTTATCTGCCCATGGTGATTATGCTGCTTTGCTGTATCTTTATGTATTTTTACCGTCTGGAAACCAAAAAAGAGGAATAACAGCATTTTTCACAGAACAGGAGGAACAGAATGACCATTGAAAAGCCGGAAAAACAGCCGAATGGCGCCTTAGTATTTTCTGCAAAGGGGTTTGCTTTAAAAGATACGCTGGATTGCGGGCAGTGTTTTCGCTGGGAAGAGGATGAAAAGGGTGTTTTTCACGGTGTGGTGGGAAACCGGAGCATTTCCGTGTCTCAGCAGGGAGAAAAGCTTTTGGTGGAACGCTGCACACCGGAAGAATGGGAAGAGTTTTGGATGGACTATTTTGATTTCCGGGAAGATTACACCGTATTCCAGCGTCAGCTGTCCTTTGACCCAGTGTGCTGTCAGGCGATGGAACTGGCAGGGGGAATCCATATCCTCCGGCAGGATCCTTGGGAAGCCTTGTGTTCCTTTATTATTTCTCAAAACAACAACATTCCCCGAATAAAGGGGATTATTTCCCGCCTGTGTGAAACCTGGGGAACCCCTTTGGGAGAAGGGCGGTATTCTTTCCCCGGCTGGGAACAGATGGCATCCCTTTCCTTGGAAGATCTGGCTCCTTTGCGTGCGGGCTTTCGTGCCAAGTACCTGCTGGATGCTGCCAGAAAGGTCCAGGACAAAACTGTGGACTTTCAGGAGATTTTCCAGGCGGATGTGGCACAGGGCGAGCAGATTCTTCGCCAGATTCAGGGAGTAGGACCCAAAGTTGCCCAGTGTGTGCTTTTATTTGGCTTTCATAAAATGGATGCTTTTCCAGTAGATGTGTGGATGAAAAAGGTGCTGGAGGCATATTATCCTGATGGCTTTCCGGAAAAGGCAAAGCCATGGGCAGGAATTGCCCAGCAGTACCTGTTTCACTATGCCCGCCTGACCCGTTTGGGGCAAAAAGAAAAGCTTGTATAGGTTGCTGAATCCCCAAAGGAAATCTTTGGGGATTCTTCCAACTTGGTGCGGGAATGCTTGCAGGAAACAGGGAATGTATGTATAATAGGTGTTACATAAAACGGACAGATTGGGGCAATGGGTTTTGCCGTCCAATCGGAAAGGAACGACCTGTATGAAAAAATCCAATTTTTGGGGTCTTTTACCCATCTTTGTATTTTTGATTTTGTTTATTGGTCTTGGCGTTGCGGCGGGAGATATTTATACCATGCCTGCCATTGTAGGGTTTATTATTGCTCTGATTGTTGCGTTTATCCAAAACCCAAAAGTGAAGTTTAATGAAAAAATTAAACTGGCATCTGCGGGAATTGGAGACGAAAACATTGTCACCATGCTGTTTGTGTTTATTTTGGCGGGAGCTTTTTCCGGAATTGTAGACGCAGCAGGCGGAGTAACCAGCACCGTCCATTTTGGATTATCCATTATTCCTCCCCAGTTTATGGTAGTGGGTATCTTTATTGTTGGGTGCTTTATTTCTGTTTCCATGGGTACTTCTGTGGGAACCATTACCGCTTTGGCGCCTATTGCCGCTGGGATTTCTGATGAAACCGGACTGTCTTTGGCGCTGTGTGTAGGTGCTGTTGTTTGCGGCGCCATGTTTGGGGATAACCTTTCTATGATCTCTGACACCACCATTGCGGCAGTTCGCACCCAGGGATGTGAGATGAAGGATAAGTTTAAGACAAACTTTTTGATTGTTCTGCCTGCGGCAGTGCTCACCATTGTGATTTTGATTGCCCGCACCATGAATACTTCCTTTGAACTGACTGGCGACCTGTCCTATAACTTCTGGCAGATCGTGCCTTACCTGATTGTACTCATCGGTGCATTGATTGGCTTTAATGTATTTGTAGTGCTGATTTCCGGAATTGTTATGTCTGCAATTGTAGGGCTTGCTTTGGGCAGCTTTACCTTTACGGAAATGTTTGGTCACCTGAATACAGGGATCAGCTCCATGTATGAAATCACTGTAATTTCCATGATCGTTGCGGCCATTTTCCAGCTGGTAAAGGAAAACGGCGGGGTACAGTTTATCATCAATTCCATCAAAAAGCATGTGAAGAGCAAAAAAGGTGCCGAACTGGGCATTGCAGGGATGTCTTTGGCGGTGGACTGCTGTACAGCAAATAACACCGTTGCCATTGTTATGTCCGGTCCAATTGCCAAGGAAATCGGGGATGAATACGGGGTAGAACCGAAAAAAATGGCTTCCATTCTGGATATCTTTACCTCTGTGGGACAGGGGGTTATTCCTTACGGCGCACAGCTTTTGACAGCGGCGTCTGCGGCGTCTGCAGTGGCAGCCACGCAGATTTCCCCAATTGATATTATTCCAAACCTGTACTATCCGATTTTAATGGGGATCAGCGCAGTAATCTTTATCTGTTTTGAACGAAAAGCCAAAAGTCAGAGTAAATAACAAAACGGTTTTCTAAACACTCTTTGAATTTCCTTGGATTTTTCTTGCAATTAACAACAGATTCGTTTATAATAAAAGTAATCAAAAGTATTTGACAGCCGGGAAAAACATGGTTTCTTTCCCGGCAATCTGATGTCAAAAGTGGAGGACTAGATTATGTTAGTATCTGCAAAAGAAATGCTTACAAAAGCAAAAGAAGGCCACTATGCAGTAGGCCAGTTTAACATTAATAACCTGGAATGGACCAAAGCAATCCTGCTCACAGCACAGGAACTGAACTCTCCGGTTATCCTGGGTGTATCTGAAGGCGCCGGCAAATACATGTGCGGTTACAAAACCGTTGTTGGTATGGTAAACGGTATGCTGGAAGAACTGAACATCACTGTTCCGGTTGCTCTGCATCTGGACCACGGTTCTTATGAAGGTGCAAAAAAATGCATCGAAGCTGGTTTCTCTTCCATTATGTTCGACGGTTCTCATTACCCAATCGAAGAAAATGTAGAAAAAACCAAAGAACTGGTTGCAATCTGCAATGAAAAAGGTCTGTCTCTGGAAGCAGAAGTTGGTTCTATCGGCGGTGAAGAAGACGGCGTTATCGGCGCTGGCGAATGCGCTGATCCAGACGAATGCAAAATGATCGCTGACCTGGGCGTTACTATGCTGGCTGCTGGTATCGGCAACATCCATGGTAAATATCCAGAAAACTGGGCTGGTCTGAGCTTTGAAACTCTGGACGCTGTTCAGCAGAAAACCGGCAAAATGCCTCTGGTTCTCCACGGCGGTACCGGAATCCCAGCTGATATGATCAAAAAAGCAATCGATCTGGGCGTTTCCAAAATCAATGTAAACACCGAATGCCAGCTGGCATTTGCAGAAGCTACCCGTAAATATATTGAAGCTGGTAAAGATCAGCAGGGTAAAGGATTTGACCCAAGAAAACTGTTGGCTCCTGGCTTCGAAGCAATCAAAGCAACTGTAAAAGAAAAAATGGAACTGTTCGGTTCTATCAACAAAGCATAATTTTTGCGCTGTATTTTATGCGGACCATATTTTATGGTCCGCATTTTTTCATACAAAAATTTTTTATTTCACTGCAAGGATTCTTCTCATTCAATCGTATTATAATTGAATGAGAAGAATGGAGGTTCTGAATATGAAAAGAACAAGAAAAAATATTGCGGTGGGATTGATGTTGGCCGTGATGCTGACAGCAGGTACAGGCGTCAGCGCTGCCGGAACGTTTTCAGGTAAAACAGATGCGGTTTTGACCTGTGCAGCACTTTGTCTGAGACAGGGAATTAGTGCTGGAGACCGAGACGGCGATGGAATCTGTGATCGGCGTCAGTTTGCAGATCAGGATGGAGACGGAATCTGCGACCGGAACCAGTTTGTAGATCAGGACGGAGACGGGATTTGTGACCGGAGCCAGTTTGTCGATCAAGATGGCGATGGAATTTGTGATCGCAAAAATTCATCTGGACAGCAGTGCCAAGGGCAGGGACAAGGAAATGCCGGCAAGAGAAATGGTGCTGGACGCTGGGGACAGAAAGGATAACACTGATACAACCTGTCAAAAGTTTGAGAGAAAAAGAAGGTGAAGTATGCGGGATGAACAGGAAGTAAATCAGGCGATTGATCGGTATGCAGATATGGTGCGCAGAATCTGCCTGCTTCATCTGAAAAACGAAAAGGATACGGAAGATATTTTTCAGGAAGTGTTTTTAAAGTATTTTCTGCATACGGATCCTTTTGAAACACCGGAGCACGAAAAGGCGTGGATCATTCGAGTCACGGTCAACGCCTGCCGTGATCTGCTGCGGAACTTTTTCCGCCGGACATGGGTTTCTTTGGAACAGCTGGGAGAAACCGGGATTTCGGCGGAGTTAGGGCAGTCGGACTTATTGGAACAGGTGCTGTCCTTGCCGGAAAAGTACAAAGATCCCATTTATCTGCACTATTATGAGGGATATACGGCAGCGGAAATTGGAGCCATCCTTCATAAAAAGGAGAATACGGTGTATTCTTTGTTGTCGCGGGGAAGAGCGCTGCTAAAGCAAAAGTTAGGGGGTGACGGACTTGAAGAATCAGATCCAGCAGGTGTTTGAACCGGTGCGGGCATCAGAAGCCCTAAAGGAATCCACCAAGGCGTTTATTCACCAAAAAAGTTGTGAGAAACAAAGACTTTCTTTTGGATGGGTGAAAAAGGCGGCTGTATGTGCCTTATTTTTGATGGTGCTTGGGGTGGCAGGCGGATGGTATTTTTTAAAAATGCCTGTGTCCTATATTAGTGTGGATGTGAATCCTTCGGTAGAACTGGCGCTGAATCGTCTGGACCGTGTCACCCAGGTAAAGGGAACCAATGAGGACGGAGAACAGTTGGTGGAGCAGGTGCCGGTTTTGGGAAAAAACGGAGTAGAAGCCGTAGAACTTTTGATTCAAAATAGTCCTTCCGAAGCCTTGGGTCAGGATGACACTCCCACAGTTACAGTGGCGTCCAATCATGGAGAAAAACTGCTGGAAGAATTAGAACAAAGCCAGGTGATTCAGTCCTATCCGGTTCGCTGCTGCCAAGCGGAAGTGAGTACAGTGGAAGAAGCGCAGCAAGAAGGAATTTCCTTTGGAAAATACCGAGTGTATTTGGAGCTAAAAGAATATGATCCGAACATAACCCCGGAAGAATGCCAAAATATGAGTATGCGTCAGCTCAATGACCTTTTGGAACAATACGGGGGAGAAAGTTCCAATCCTGCCGGAGGAAACCACAAAGGGCCCGGCAATGGACAGGGATATCAGTGGGGATGGCGGCGGTAAGTTGCTGCACCAGGGATTTACACCAGGGGCTCACACCCCTGGATCACCTGCGGTGAGGCAATGACGCTTCGCTCGTATTATGTTAGCGGAGAGCAAATCCACCTAATGTTTTTGCTTTACTAATAGAGTACGCGCGTAGCGTCTTTGGGTCCAGGGGTGTGAACCCCTGGCAAGCGTAGCGTCTTTGCCCCACCGCCAGGTGGTGTCTGTTTTTTATCTATAAGCTGAAAAGCCCCCGGAAGTCTAGGACTTCCGGGGGTTCTTATTTCATTTTCCAAGAATCTGTGTTTTAAATTATTCTTCTTCGTTCCAGGAGTACATTTTTCTCAGTTCTTTACCGGTTTTTTCCAGCTGATGTTCTGCTTTCAGTCTTCTGGTTGCGTTGAAGTGAGCACGACCGTTTTTGTTTTCTGCAATCCATTTGGTTGCGAAGGTACCATCCTGAATTTCTTCCAGAACTTTCTTCATTTCTTTCTTGGTTTCATCAGTGATAATGCGTTTGCCGGTTTCGTAATCGCCGAATTCTGCAGTATCAGAGATAGAATATCTCATCTTGGAGAAACCGCCCTGGTAAATTAGATCAACGATCAGTTTCATTTCATGGATACATTCAAAGTAAGCGTTTCTTGGGTCATAGCCAGCTTCTACCAGTGTTTCAAAACCAGCCTGCATCAAAGCAGTAACACCGCCGCACAGAACAGCCTGTTCACCAAACAGGTCGGTTTCAGTTTCTACACGGAATGTGGTTTCCATAACAGCTGCTCTTGCACCGCCGATACCAGCAGCATAAGCCAGAGCAATGTCAGTAGCTCTGCCGGAAGCATCCTGATGAACAGCGTACAGACAAGGAACACCTTTGCCTTCCAGATATTCAGAACGTACAGTATGACCAGGACCTTTTGGAGCGATCATGATAACGTCTACATCTGCAGGTGGAACGATCTGCTGGAAGTGAATGTTAAAGCCGTGAGCAAATGCCAAAGTTTTGCCTGCGGTCATGTAAGGAGCAATGCTCTTTTTGTACAGGTCAGCCTGTTTTTCGTCTGGTACCAGCATCATGATAACGTCAGCCATTTTAGCAGCTTCTTCTACAGTAGCAACTTTCAAACCTGCAGCTTCTGCTTTCGCCCAGGATTTGCTGCCTTCGTACAAACCAACTACTACGTTAACGCCGCTTTCGTGCAGGTTCAAAGCATGAGCATGACCCTGGCTTCCGTAACCGATAATAGCAACGGTTTTGCCGTCCAATAAACCTAAATTACAATCGCTTTCATAAAAAATTTTAAATGCCATTTTCTTTTCCTCCTGAATCCAAGTTTTTGGGTTCCGGCGTTCCTGCCGAAGCTCGTTTCTTGTTTTTGTTGTCTGCTCTTATTATATATTGTATGATGTCTAATGTCAAGAGCGAATTTCTGATTTTTTAAGAAATTTTTTGTCCTGATGCATTTGTATGGTAAAAAAACCGGTTTATTCCATTTCAATGCCCATTTCTTCTACGGCATGGATTAAATGGATTTTCATGGCGCTTCGAGCGCCTTCTGCATTTCTCTGCTTGAGGAATTCCATAATCATTCGGTGGTCATTTAAATTCATCTCTGACAGTTTGTCGTTTTTTTGCAGCAAGATAACCCCTTTGTTGATAGCCTGGAGAATAATAGGGAAGAGCTTATTCATAAACTCGTTGTGGGTGGCTTTGGCAATTGCCATATGGAATGCCTGTTCTTCCTGGGTGCGGTCTTCTTTTCGGATCAGTTTTTCTTCTACCCGTTTTCCGTATTCAAAAATCCGGTTTAATTCCTGTTCGGATGCCCGTTTTGCAGCATAATAGGCGTTTTCTGGCTCAAAAATCAGCCGCATTTCAAACAAATCTTTAATATCTACTTTTAAGAAAGTAAGTTCATCCAGTACGGAGGTTTCCTGACTTTTGCGTACAAAGGTACCTTTTCCCCGGCGGATTTCCAAAGTTCCATTGGTGACTAATACCCGGATTGCTTCCCGCAGGGTGGTACGGCTGACGTGAAGCTGTTCAGACAGCTGATTTTCGTTGGGGAGTTTGTCCCCTTCTTTAAAAATCTTTTCCACTGTAATCATGGACAAAATTTCGTCTGCAACAGTTTCCGAAAGCATTTTGGTCTTTTTTGGCATGGTTGTTACCGTCCTTGTTTTATTTGAGCAAATACTGCTCCTGGATCATCACAATGACCTGAGATTATCTCTATCATACTACAAAAGATGTATGATTTCAATAGGTTGTAGGACATCATTCTTCGTTTGAGGCTGTGAATACAGATACAGGCAAAAAACCATTCAAATTTTAAAAATGTAATCGATTAAAGTGTTGAACTATCTGAGCAAATCATGTATAATAGGTCATATTAACCATTTGAAAAGAAATTTAAACTGTAACAGAAAGGGTGTTTTTGGATGATAACAGTTGCACAGGCAATCGTAAAATGCTTAGAAGAGGAACAGATATCAGTCGTCTTTGGTTATCCTGGCGCTGCTATCTGCCCGTTCTATGATGCCTTGTCCAAAAGTCATATCCATCATGTTCTGGTGCGGCAGGAGCAAAACGCCGGCCACGCCGCCAGTGGATATGCCCGCATTTCCGGAAAACCGGCGGTGTGCATTGCCACATCCGGTCCGGGGGCGCTGAATTTAATTACCGCCATTGCTACTGCTTATATGGACTCCATTCCTATGGTCATCATTACCGGGCAGGTTTCCCGGGAACTGCTTGGCCGAGATGTGTTCCAGGAAGCGGATATTACCGGTGCGGTAGAGCCATTTATCAAATATAGCTATTTGGTAAAGGATGCCTCTAAAATCGGAACCATTATGAAAGAAGCGTTTTATCTGGCGGGAACTGGACGTCCCGGCCCAGTGTTGGTAGACGTTCCGGTAGACGTACAAAGCGAAAAAATTCAGTTTGCTTATCCGGAAACAGTACATATGCGCAGCTATAATCCTACAGTAAAAGGTCACCCGGGACAGATTAAACGGGCGATGACTGCACTGAAAAATGCGAAACGGCCGCTTCTGTGTGCAGGAGGCGGTGTGTTTGCTGCTCATGCAGTAGAACAGCTGCGGCAATTCTGCAAAAAAACACAGATTCCGGTCATTACCACCATGATGGGAATCAGCGCCATTCCTTATGACGATCCTTTATATTTTGGAATGCTGGGCTCCCATGGGGTAAAGGTTGCCAACCATGCCATTCATCAGGCAGACGTACTGCTGCTGATCGGTGCCAGAGCTGGTGACCGGGCAGTGAGATTCCCTCATGAACTGAGCGAAAGCACCCGGATTATTCATATTGATGTAGACCCTGCGGAAATTGGGAAGAACCTGGAAACCGGAATTCCGATTGTAGGGGATGCCAAACATGTTTTGGAAGAGATGATTTCCAAAGCAGTTCCACTGGAATGTGAGGAATGGGTTGCTACCTTAAAAGAAATTCGCGACAGTCACCACGAACGGTATCGTTTCAAAGATGGATTTATTAATCCAAAAATCTTTATTAACCGTTTAACTGAACGGGCACCGGAAGGTTCTGTTGTGGTAGCGGACGTCGGTCAGAATCAGATCTGGACCGCCAACCATTTCCATGTAAAAGAAGGGCGTTTTCTCACCTCCGGAGGAATGGGAACTATGGGTTATTCCATTCCAGCGGCAGAAGGGGCAAAATTTGCTGCTCCGGACAAAACGGTTATTGCAGTGTGCGGAGACGGGTCTTTCCAGATGCAGATGATGGAACTGGGAACCATTTGTCAGGAAAACAATCCGGTAAAAATTGTAGTTATGACCAATCACTATTTGGGAATGGTGCGGGAAATCCAGGAAAAAGCCTACGCCAACAACATTATGGCAGTAAGCCTTCAGGGAAGTCCGGATATTACCCAAATTGCCAGATCCTATGGCATGCAGGCCAGAAGAATCTGTTCCATGGATGAAGTGGATGAAGCCATTGATGAACTGCTTCAGTCAACAGGACCGTGCCTGCTGGAATGTTCTGTTGCTCCAGAAGAGTCCACTTTATAAGGGGAAGAAAGGATGGGATTTATGAAACACACCATTTCAATTTTGGTAGAAAACCGTGCAGGGGTTTTGTCCCGGATTTCCGGATTATTCTCCCGCAGAGGATTTAATATTGACAGTTTGGCCGTGGGAATTACCGATGATCCCACCATTTCCCGCATTACCATTATTGTCAACGGGGATGACTATACTGTGGAACAGGTGGAAAAACAGCTGAATAAGCTGGTGGATGTGATCAAGCTCAAGCGCCTTTCCGCCGGAGAATCCATCAGCCGGGAACTGATGCTGGTCAAAGTATCCTGTACTGCCGAAACCCGTGGGGATATTACCGACATTGCGAAAATTATGCAGTCAAAAATTTCTGATATCAGTGCAAACAGCATTACGCTGGAAACTTCTGATACGACTGACCGTCTGGAAATTATGGAAGAACTGCTAAAGCCATACGGTATTTTAGAGGTTGTGCGTACCGGAACCATTGCTTTGCAGAAGGGACCTTCCCGACTGAGCTGAGGGGAATTACAATAGAAAACCATAAAACGGGGCTGCCGATAATTCGGCAGCCCCGTTAAACTATTAAAAAGCATAGAATAAGAAAAGATTTTATATTTTGGGATTCTTAAGGGGAGCAAAAGTCCGCAGGACTATTGCGTGAATCCCTTAGACCGTCGGCCAGGGGTTCACACCCCTGGACCCGAAGAGGCTGCGCCCGTGTTCTGTCAGCTGAGAGGAAATGATTTAATATTTCCGTTTGATTGACAGAGTATGTGCCGTAGGCCTTTTGCTCCGGCTCTTAGCCGGCGGTGTTGTCCTGAAAGTCAAAAAATATTTTGTGTCTTTCAAATTTATGGTATAATAAATCAAAAGAACTAAGTTCGTACCTGAAAAATAGGAGGAGCAGTCATGAAAGACAGTATTTATACCATTCCAGTCAACGAAGTGTTCGAGCCCAAATGCGGATGCCCCATCTGCACTATGCGGGATGTGCTGGAAGAAAGATGTGTGGAATATATTATGGGTGCCGCGATGATGGAACCGGATGTCCGTATTGAAACCAATGAAAAGGGCTTCTGTAAGCTGCATTTTGACAAAATGATGAAGCGGAAAAACCGGTTGTCTTTGGCGCTGATGCTGGAAAGTCATTTAAAAGAACTGCAGAAAAAAGGCATTGAACAGGGCGGGTCTACCGGAGGCTTCTTCAAAAAGAAAAAGATGGAACCCCAAAAAGCCAGCTGTTTTGTCTGCGATAAAATTGACTGGGCACAGCAGCGGATGTTTGATACCATTTTAAAGCTGTATGCGCAAAGTGAAGAGTTCCGTACCCTGTACGGAGAACAGAAAATGCTGTGCTTGCCCCATTATCGCCAACTGACTGCTTATGCCAGAGAGGGAATGGATAAAAAAGTACTGCCTCAGTTTTTAGAGGTGAGCGGAAAATTATATCAAAATGCGCTGGACGAAATCCAGAAAGATGTTTCTCATTACTGCAGCATGTTTGACTACCGCAACAATAAAGAAGAAGCGGACTGGGGAAATTCTCGGGATTCTATCGAGCGTGCTATTGGATTCCTCACATCCCGTCCAGTGGAATGATTTTTTCTTAATAGATTCTTTCTCTATAAACTGAGACTGCCGCAAACATTGTTTGCGGCAGTCTCAGTTTGTTTTATAAAAGCCATTGTGCGCAGTAAACTGCTGCTGCGCCTAAACCGGCTGCAGCACCCAGTGATAAAACCGAACGCAGCCTGTGAAAGGAGGCGCCTCGGTGCTTTACCTGGTTGGAAAGACGCGTCACATATTCGTCTGTTTTGCTGGAAAGCAGTGTTTGCTCTGCCTGGGTATTGGGGTTGAGAAAAAAGATAATTTTTTCAAAGTATTCGTCCTCTGGGTTGAGTACTTCAATAATGTTTTTATTTACGCCTCGTATCAATTTGCAGCCTTCTTTCCTGTTTTTTGCGGAGTTTTTTTCTGAAAATGCAGGGGAAACATTCTTTTAGGAAAAAACTTCCATCTACAAGAAGAAGGATGCCCCGAAAAGCGGGAAATATACAAACTGTAAAAATTTTTTCAAAAGATTCCTGTTGAAAACCCGGTGGAAAATGTGGAAAGAAATTTTATTTGTTGTTGAAAACACAGTGGAAAGTGTGGAAAACACCATATTTTCCCCAAGGAAAAGTGGAAAATGAAAATGTTGAAAAAATTTACAAATTGACACATACAAAGAGTATATCCCGATTTTTTGAAGAAAATGTATTTTCGGGGCACTACAAGATATAGTATTTCCTGAAATGGGGAAGGTGAAAAATCACTGCTTTCAAAATGCAGGAATCGAGAATATAATCCTGCATTTTGAAAGACAGGCGTAAGACGGCAGAGCCACAAAAGATCCTTTTCCATTTCAAAGAGAGGGGAAAACAGATTTTCTACGATGCAAATTTTATATTTTTGAGGGATTTCTTTCCAGAAAATCCTGGAACAAAATGAGTGCATTTTTGTCGCAGGTATGGTATAATAAGCTTTAATAGAAATTTTGTCTCTAAAAAAGGGATTTATTGCCTGAAAAGGTGATTTTTGCAGGCTTTATGAAAATAAAATAGGATTTGTTTTATAGGATTTTGGAAAAGGAAGATTGATTTGGAATATCAAAAACAGGGAAGAAAAAATACTGGAGAAAAATATAACGGCAAACGGCAAAACCGCAGTGAACACAGAGAACCGGCAGAGGCTCGCAGCGATGTCATTGCAGGCAGAAATGCCGTCATGGAAGTGCTGCGCACCGATCGTCAAATTGATGTAATTTATTTGCTCCAGACCGCCACTGGCGGAAGTATGAGCCGGATTATTGCACTGGCAAAAGAAAAGAAAATTGTGATAAAAACGGTAACCCAGCAGAAACTGGATTCCCTCAGCGGCGGTGTCAACCATCAAGGTGTGGTAGCAGTTGCCAGCGTAGCGGAATATGTGGAACTGGAAGATATTTTAAAGATTGCCGAGGAACGGAACGAAGCGCCTTTTGTGGTAATCTGTGACGAAATTGAAGACCCCCACAATCTGGGTGCAATCATTCGTACTGCAGAAGCAGTAGGGGTGCATGGGGTGGTTATCCCTAAACGGAGAAGTGCCAGCCTGACCCAGGTGGTGTACAAGACCTCTGCAGGGGCAGCCAGCGTGGTGCCTGTATGCCGGGTCGCAAATTTAACCCAGGCAATTGAAACCCTGAAAAAAGAAGGCGTATGGGTTTATTCTGCAGATATGGACGGAACCCCATGGTGTCAAACCGATTATCGGGGCGGTGTGGCTTTGGTTATTGGTTCTGAAGGCAGAGGGGTTTCTCGTATTGTCAAAGAACAATCTGATTTTGTAGTCAGTCTGCCCATGAACGGACAGATTAATTCTTTAAATGCTTCTGTAGCCGCTGGAATTTTAATGTACGAAATTTCCCGGCAGAGATTGGGGCTGCAGGCAAAATAATTCCATAACGGAGGGGGAGAGATTTTATCATGCCCAGAGACGGGTCAAACATCGATGATATTTTAGACCAGCTGACCACCGAACTTTCTGAAGTGGAAGATGAGCGGTATGAAGAAAAGCTAAAAAAATATGATACCAATATTTTATTAAAACAGGTGTATGGCAATCTGGAAAACCAGACTCCGCAGTCCGAAGTGGATCCGCAAAAATCAGAATCTTCTGTAACGGTCAGTACACCGGGGGAACCGGCAGAGGCTGAGGATGCACACACACCGGCAGCGCCTTTGGGAGCTTCTCCTTATGCGGTGCCTGCTCCTGGGGGACCGGGCAGTGTGCCACCCAAAGCAGAACAGGATGGGGAAACCGTGCCTGCACCGCAGCAACCGGAATCTCCGGTTCCTGTGGATGAGGATGCAGAGAAAAAACAAGCACTGCACAATACCCATTTAAAATATATGACTTTGAAAAAGAACCGGGAAAAAGCGGTACAGAATTTTACGCTGAAAACCGAACTGAATTCTCCCAAGGTAGAGGTCATCCCGGATCAGGTCATGTCAGCGGGAAAAATGGAACCGGATCCGGAACCAGAACCGGAAGAGACTCAAAAGCCTCTTTCTGAGGGGATGGAATCCACCCAGGAAATTCCCAATGAACCGGCAGCAGAAGCGGCTGCCCCATCTCAGGCGGATCAGCCGGAAATGGACGCTCAGCAGGAAAAAGGCCAAGAGGCTACCCGGGTGATTCAGCAGGGGCCGATTAAAGCCTATGTTCCCGGGGAAACCCCTACGGATGAAGTTCCGGTGGTGGAAGAAAATCCGGTGCCGGAAGAGATGCAGGAATTGTCTTCCCGGTATATTCGTGAATGGAAGAAAAATCTTCAGGAAGAGATGGTCGAATCTGCGGATACCCGCCTGAGTGAATACAATGTTCCGGGACAAACGGATCTGGCTCAGCGGTGTATTCACGAGTTGAAACGATCCTTAAAAATCAAAGGGATTTTACTGCTGGCTTTGCTGGCGGTGACCGGACTGATTACCTTTCTCAATACCCGGGAAGTGGAAAATCCGGTGATTTGGCTGGATCCTTTAAGAAGTCCCTTTTCTTACTGCTGTATCAACCTGGTTCTGACCATAGGAGCAGGTGTGGTATGTTTTGATATGATCCGAGATGGACTGCTTCGTCTGATTCATAAAAAGCCAGGCAGGTACTCCCTTTACAGCATTGGGTTTGCTATGATGGTGATTTTTCAGGCAGTGCTGCTCATCTCCCCAGAATCGGTAAACAGTGCTTATGTTCAGGTGTATACCCCGCTTTTATTTGTGGTTCTGCTTTTGGCGATATGCGGAAAGCTGATGGCCATGGAGCGGATTCAGCGGAATTTTCAGTTTGTATCCGGTGATGGAGAAAAGTATTCTGTCACGGTGATGGATAATCAGGTTATGGCTGAGGACTTTGTGCGGGGAAATGGGGAAGAAGACCCCTGTCTAGTATATAATAAAAAGACGCCGTTTCTCTCCCAGTTTTTTACCGAGTCTTTCAGTGAAGATTTAACCGACTATATTGCCAAATATACGGTTCCTGTGGTATGCGGCGTGGGGCTATTGGTGGCTGTGATTGCTCTCGTCATGGGATACGACATGTTTATGGCGTTTACGGCGCTGACCGGAATTTTGCTGGCAGGAGCCGGTTCGGTCAATTTGTTTGTGGTCAATTATCCGCTGCTTCGGTGCTCCAAACTGATTTCCAGGATGGGAGGAGCTGTGCTGGGATACAACGCAGTAGACAACTGCAGCGATATCAATGCGGCACTGATTAACGCAGGGGATTTATTCCCGGCAAAAAACGTGGTGCTGTACAGCATCAATACCTTTACCAATATTGCTCATGTCATTCAGGATACGGCCAGTGTTCTGTGTGAAACCAAGAGTATCCTCAGTGATGTGTTTTTAAATATCTGCAACCAGAAAAAAGAGTATCTGGATCCTGTGGACACGGTGATTTATGAAGACGGTATGGGGATTTCCGCATGGCTGGGAAACCGCCGGGTGCTGATCGGTTCCCGGGAAATGATGATTAACCACAATGTTCGGGTACCCAGCGAACGGTTTGAGCAGAAATACCGCGAGCAGAATAAGAATCTGGTATACTTCTCCACCGAAGGAGAGCTGGGTGCAGTATTTGTCTTTGGGATCACAGCCGATGAAGAGATTCGGGACATGCTGGTAGATGTTTACAACAACAATGCAGTCTGCGTGATTAAAACAGTAGATCCCTTTTTAACCGCGGCAGAATTGGGACGGGTCTTCCGGATGCCGGAAAATTCTTTCCGGGTGATTCCATCCAGACTATATAAAGAAACCAAGGAAATGTCCCAGACCAAGGAAAGCGCCAACGGCGCAGTGTCCAACAACGGGACTTTACCGGCGTACCTGTATTCATTCCTGTACGCCAAACGGCTGGGAAAACCGATCCGTCTGGGAATGCTGGTGAACTTTGTTTCCATTGGAGTGGCGCTTTTGTTGTTTGCCGCCTTTACCTTGCTGGCAAGCATTGACCAGCTGACCAATTTTGTGCTGTGTGTTTATGAGATTGCGGCGCTGCTGGTAAGCCTTTTGGTGCAAAAGTGCTATCGTTTGTCGGAATAACGGCAGAGTCCATCAGAAAATCAATCGATGACAAAGATTTGGGGGAGTGACGCGATATTTTGCGCTACTCCCCGTTATCAACCATTCGTGGAAAAGGAAGTGGAATTTTGAACGAAAAGCTGGAAAAAATCCTGTTGGATGTAGAAAAGCCCGGACGCTATGTGGGCGGAGAAGTCAACAGTGTGATGAAAGATAAAAATAAGGTGGATGTACGGTTTGCCTTTTGTTTTCCGGATACCTATGAAATTGGGATGTCCCATTTGGGGATGAAGATTCTTTACGGTTTGCTCAACGAGCAGGACTACTGCTGGTGCGAGCGGGTGTTTGCCCCTTGGACCGACATGGAAGAAAAAATGCGGGAAAACGGGATCGCCTTGTACGGACTGGAAAGTTTTGACCCCTTATCCGATTTTGATATCATCGGGTTTACCCTACAGTATGAGCTTTCCTTCACCAATATTCTGAATATGCTGGATCTGGGCGGAATCCCGGTATATGCCAAAGACCGTCCGGATTTAAAAAATCTGGTAGTGGCTGGGGGCCCTTGTGCCTGCAACCCGGAACCCATTGCGGAATTTGTGGATCTGTTTATGCCCGGTGAAGGGGAAGAGGTTATTGTAGAGCTCACCGATCTGTACCGCAAAGCCAAGCTGGAAGGCTGGAGCAAAGAACAATTTTTGGAACAGGCGTGCCAGATTGAAGGCATTTATGTGCCTGCTTTTTATCAGGTAACCTACCATGAAGACGGCAGGGTAAAAGAAATTACCCCGACTCATGGCGCACCGGCAAAGGTGAAAAAACGGATTATTCAGGATATGAGCAAAACTTACTACCCTGACAAATTTGTGGTGCCTTTTGTGGAAGCAGTTCATGACCGCGCTATGGTAGAATTGATGCGGGGATGCATCCGAGGATGCCGTTTCTGCCAGGCAGGCTTTATTTACCGGCCTTTGCGGGAAAAGAATCCTCAGGTACTGTGCTCACAGGGAAAAGACTTGTGCGCTTCTACCGGATATGAGGAAATTTCCCTGTCCTCCCTGAGTACCTCCGACTATTCCGGCATTGCAGAATTGCTGGATGATATGATCGATTATTCTGTGGACAACAAAGTAAACCTTTCCCTGCCTTCTCTGCGGATCGACAACTTTTCTGAGGAATTATTGGAAAAGGTGAAAAAGGTGCGCAAAAGCGGCCTTACCTTTGCGCCGGAAGCAGGAACCCAGCGGATGCGGGATGTGATTAATAAAAACGTAACCGAAGAAGATATCTTTTCTTCCTGCCAGATTGCCTTTGAAGGGGGATATACCGGCGTAAAACTGTACTTTATGCTGGGGCTTCCTACCGAGACCATGGAAGACTGCGAAGGAATCATTGACCTGGCGCAGAAGATTGTAGACCTTTACTACAATATGCCGGGCAGACCCAAAGGCAGAGGGGTGAATGTAACGGTATCCGTTTCTACCTTTGTGCCGAAACCGTTTACACCGTTCCAGTGGTTTGGGCAGGATGATCTGGATACCATCGTAGAAAAACAGATGCATATGAAAGACCATATTCGTTCCCGGAAAATTTCCTTTAAATATCACGCTAGCAAAACTTCTGTACTGGAAGCGGTATTTGCCAGAGGGGACCGGCGTCTGTGCGATGTGGTATACCGGGCATGGAAAAAGGGCTGCTATTTTGACAGCTGGGACGAGCACTTTTATTTTGACCGCTGGCTGGAAGCCATGGAAGAATGCGGCTTGACTGTAGAATTTTATGCAAACCGTCACCGGGAAAAAGGCGAAGTTTTCCCGTGGAGTCACATGGACTACGGAGTAAGCGAAGAATTCCTGTGGCGGGAATGGGAGCGGGCAACCAATGCCCAGACAACCCCAAACTGTCGGGAACAGTGCGCCGGATGCGGAGCCAACCGGCTGTTGGAGCGAAAAGGAGGGAAATGTGTTGAATAATTCCCAGGCGAATGCGATGAACACCGCGGAAAACAACCGTCTGATTCAGCAGATGCCCAATGTTCGGGTGTTTTACGAGAAAAAAGGACGGGCTAAATATATTTCTCATCTGGATTTCACCCGCTGTATGCAGCGTGCTTTAAAACGGGCGGGGATTCCAGTATGGTATTCTCAGGGATTTAATCCCCATATGTATCTTTCTTTTGCTCTGCCTCTGGCACTGGGGTATGAGAGTGAATGTGAGGTCATGGATCTGCGTCTGACTGTCCCCATGGATTTTGAAGAGATGAAAAACCGGCTGAATCAGGTGCTTCCGCCGGACATTCGAGTACTTCGGGCAGCATTGCAGCAGAATAAACCCCAGACCATTGTCAAAGCATTGTATCAGATTACACTGGCCGGGGAGCAAGCTGGCGAGGCAGGGAAAGCCTTTGACGGGTTTATTGAGCAGGAATCTATTTTGGTGATGAAGCGCACCAAAAAAGGCCCCAAAGAAGTGGATATCCGTCCTGATTTTGAGATGGTGTCCAAAACTGAAGAACCGGGAAGTGTAGTGTACACCGGATATTTTTCTGCAGGACAGAAAAATATTAATCCTACCCTGCTCACCGACTGCTTTTTACAGCAGCATCCGGATTTTGCAGAGTCCATTCAGGTAAAAGTACTGCGAAAACAGGTTTACATGGAAAACGGGGAAGCGTTCTGCTGACGCCACCGGACAATGTCCGGTGCTAATGGCCTATGGCACGAACCTTGTCAGTGGTGTGTAAATATCGAGTAGTTTCCTCTCAGCTGACAGGACACGAACGTAGTGTCAGTGCCCCACCGCAGGTGGCCGGACAATGTTCGGTGAAAACCGCCTACGCCGCCGGCGAAGCGCCGCAGCGCAATTGCACAAATAGCCGTTTGGTACAGATGTGCAAACTGTACTTGGGGTGTCCAGAGGGGCTGGCCGACTAACTAGATATCCCAGGAGGACGCCCCTCTGGTGGCCTTTTCTTTCCATTTCTTTTGGCCATCAAAAGAAATGGTGCAGGTGTGGTCAGCGGACACTGTCCGCCGTAAGCCCACATGAAAAAAATTTAAAAATTTGTCTCCGACGGCCAAAGGACCTCACAGCCCTTTGGAATCCCAAAAATAAAAAATTTGTGCAACTTTTTGTTGCAATATACCTTATCGACAGGCTGAACAGCCCCTGCTCAATCGAGCAGGGGCTGTTTTTATGTTTTAATTTATTTTTGATGGGATTCCAATTACCGTTCCATTTTCCAGTATTGAACACTGTAAGGAGGAAGTTCGCTGCCGCCTCCAAAATCATGGGTTGCACCGGTGATCAGGTCTTCTGCTAAACCGCATCCTGCGTCAAAATGGGCGACATACGGTTCGCTGTCTGCGTTGACAGCAACCAATACCCGTTCTTCGTCGGTCTTTCGTTCAAAAATCACCTGCTTGTTGGTCAGCACTACAGAACGGAAACTGCCATAGCACAGGGCAGGGCTTTGTTTATGAGCATGGGCAAGACGGCTCACCCAATCACACAGCTCATTCCACTGCGGAGCTTCAAAATGCGGCCGCAGGGCATCGTCCCCTTCTTCTTTTCGGCCTTTTGTGCCCCATTCACTTCCGTAGTAAACACAGGGGATTGCCGGCATACCAAATAAAATTCCGTAGATTAGCGGCAGGTGGCGCTCGTTTTGCAGAATGCTGGCAACTCGGGTCACATCGTGATTGTCCACGAATCCCAACAGATGTTTGCCCCGGTACAAAGTCCAATTTTCCGGACCAAATTGCCGCAGCAGACTGTGGGTGATTTCAAACAGATTCATGCTGTTAAAGCTGGAGTACAATCCCTTGTAGCATTCATAGTTTGTGGCGCTGTGAAGCATAGAGTCGTTGACAAACTGGTTGTAGTCTCCGTGGAGCAATTCCCCTACCAGGAAAAATTCCGGTTTTAAACTGTCGCAGAAACTGCGCAGCCGCCGGAGAAAGTCGTGATCCAGAGAATAGGCCACATCCAGACGCAGTCCGTCAATGTCAAATTCATCCACCCATCCCTTGACACAGTCCAGAAGATAGTCCACTACCTGTGGGTTTTTTAAGTTGAGTTTTACCAGTTCAAAGTGGCCTTCCCAGCCCTCATACCACAGGCCGTCGTTATAGTTGGAATTTCCGTCAAAGTGAATGTAAAACCAGTCTTTGTAGGGAGAGTTTTCTCGATTATGGAGAACATCCTGAAATGCCCAGAATCCCCGTCCTACATGGTTAAACACGCCATCCAGCACAACCCGGATTCCATTATGGTGCAGGTCATCGCACACCTTTTTGAAATCCTCGTTGGTTCCTAGACGGCAGTCGATTTTTTTGTAATCCCGGGTGTCGTACCCGTGCCGGTCAGATTCAAAAATAGGAGAAAAATAGATGGCGTCAGCGCCCAATTTTTTGATATGATCAATCCAGTCGGAAACCTGACCAATACGGTTTACAGTTACTCCGTCATTTTCTTTGGGAGCACCGCAGAATCCCAGCGGATAGATTTGATAAAATACACTTTTATTTGCCCACATAAAAACCCCTCTTTTCTGTGTTTTGATGATTGTTTGCTGCATTGTCTCTGTCATAGGTTGTGTATCAATATGACAGAAAATCAGTTTGGCAAAAATAAATAGCTGTTGTTTGTTAGTATAACACAAAATAACACAAAACGCAACCTGAAAACAAGGCGTAATATACAACAAAAAAGAGAACCACCCGATTTCCGGGTGGTTCAGTCTGTTGATAAAGTGTGGCACAAAAAAAGTTACACCTGCGGTGGGCAATGACGCTTCGTTCGCCAGGGGTTCACACCCCTGGACCCGAAGAGGCTTCGCTCGTACTCCGCTAGCTGAGAAAAAATCACCTAATATTTCCGCTTTCCTAATAGGGTACATGCCGAAGGCGATTTGTTCCGGCTCTTAGCCGGCGCCGGCGGTTCTCTTTATTCAATGGATTTTAAAGATTCTACCATATCCAGCTTTTTCAGCTTGAAATGCAGAACCACATTGACAATCAGGGTAAATGCCAGCGTCAGTACAGAAGCGTAAAAATAACTCATAAAGTTAATGGTCGGTGTAAACATGACCATGTCTACTTCGGCGGTGGTTACTACAAACCGCTCCAGGAAGATTCCTAAAAACAACCCTAGAGCAATTCCGAAGAACGTGCAGAAAATATTTTCCCGGTAAATATAGGCAGAAACTTCCTGATCAAAGAACCCCAAAACTTTAATGGTTGCCAGCTCCCGGGTTCGTTCTGCCACGTTGACGTTAACCAGATTATAAAGGACAATAAACGCTAAAGCACCGGCGGAAACAATGGTAACCAGCACAATATAGTTGAGGTTTGATACAATGTCCTTAAACTGTCCGCTCATATCAGAGGAGAAGGAAACCGCTAAAATATTGCTGTCGGAAATCAGCTCTTCGGATAAATCATCCCGGACAGCCTGGGTGTTTTCTCCCTCAATGTTAGCCATTACGGTGTTGTATTCCGGTGCTGTGCCAAAGAGGTTTTCATAAAGCTCCGGTGACATGTAGATGTAATGCATCACATAGTTTTCTGCAACGGCAGACACGGTCACAGAAACCGGGTCGCCTTCTTCCCGGGTGATGGTAACTGTATCCCCGGCGGAAACATCCAAAAGCTTTGCCAGTTTTTCTGTCAGGATGACCCCTTGGGTATCCATGGACAAAGACTGCTGATCCGTCCGCTTTTTCAGCACAATGTAATCGTCCATATTTTCTGGATATTCGGGAACAAAGAGAGACACACTTTGTGTGGATTCTGAAGAGGAGATATCCACCGTTCTGGAATCCACCAGCATACAGCTGTCAATGGAATCCATGTCAGAAATGTTTTGTTCCATCTCTTTGACCTGTTGGTCGTCCAAACCGTCTTCTAAAATAACCATGGTGTCGTACACAAAGATCTCATCAAACTGTTTGGGAACCATAGAGGCGATGGCGTTTTGCAGGCCAAATCCGGTGAGCATCAAAGCAGTACATCCGGCAATGCCTACAATGGTCATCAATACCCGTTTTTTGTAGCGGAAAATATTTCGGAAGGTTACTTTGTAAATAAAGCTGAGCTTGTTCCAGAACCAGCCCCAGCGTTCCAGCAAAATGCGTTTTCCTGCAGGAGGAGCTTTTGGCCGCATCAGCTGAGCCGGCTGAGAAAACAGCTCTGCGTAACAGGACAGATAAGCCGCCAGTGTGGTGCAGGCTACTGCTACAGCAGTACATCCGATAGCATAGGTCCAGCGGATAGGGGCTTCAATGTCCGGCAGATTACAATAGATAATCCGGTAAGCGTTGAAAATCACTGTTGGGAACAATTTGGAACACAGGGTAATTCCCACGGCACTTCCCAGCACACTGGCCAGAATGGAATAGATCATATATTTGGAAACAATGGCATTCCGGCTGTATCCCAATGCCTTGAGGGTACCAATTTGGGTGCGGTGTTCCTCTACCATACGGGTCATGGTGGTCAGACAGACTAACAGGGCAACCAGAACAAAGAACAAGGGGAATACCTTGGCTACATTGTCTACCCGTTCTGCATCGGTGCCGTAATCGTCATATCCTGGGTAAAAGGTTCGGTCAAATACATACCATTTGGGTTCTGACAAATCACTCAGCTGTTTTTCTCCGTCGGCAATTTCTGCTTTGGCATCGTCGATTTCCTGCTGACCTTCTGCTTTTTGCTGTTCCAGCTCGGAAAGACCATCTTCATATTCTGCCCATCCGTCATCAATTTCCTGCTGCGCTTTTGCAAACTGTTCCGGCGCTTGGGCAGTCTGGGATTCAAAAGAAGCTTTCTGCTCATTGAGCTGGGTTTGCTGAGCGGTGATCTGCGCCTGCGCCTCCTGCAGCTGCTGCTGTGCACTTGTCAGCTGTGCAGACTGTTCATCCAGCTGTGCTTTCTGCTGATCCAGCTGCTGCTGTGCCGCATCTAACTGGGCCTGTATTTCGGCAGACGGATTCTCTCCGGCAGCTTGTTTTTGGGCATCCAGCTGCTGTTGTGCTGCATTGAGCTGAGCGTATCCTTGATCGATCTGCTCTTTTGCAGAAGCATAACTGGCGTCGTATTCCTGCTTTTTCTGATTGAGCTCCGCCTGAGCAGCGTTTAACTGGTTTTGTCCGTCAGTAAGCTGTTTTTGGGTTTGGCTGACCGTGGATTCAAATTGCTGCTTCTGTTCATCCAGCTCTTTTTGTCCCTGTTCCAGCTCCTGTTTGGCGTCATCCAGCTGCTGCTGCGCAGAGGTGATCTGTTCGTCAAATTCTGCCTGGGCATCATCCAGTTTTGCCTGAGCTTCATCCAGTTCTTGTCTGGCGTCGTCGTAAATTTCATCATAACGGATCTGTGCCCGTTCTTTGGAGAATGTTTCCAGTTCTTCCGTTTTTTCTTCTATCAGATCGGTGTATTCCTCGTCAAAGGGATCCAGTCCTTTCGTATCTGTCAGGCTAAGGAATACATCGGTATAAGCTTCATAGGAAAAGTCCTGTTCAGGGACTAAAATAAATCCATCCAGAGAACCGTTTCCAATGGTGGTGGTGCCCCGTTCCAGATTAATATATAAGGGGCTTCTGACAATTCCCACAACGGTAAAGGTATCGGTGGTCAAAGAGTCAGATACCGGGTTGTCGGCGTCTTCGCTGGACAGGGTAATGGTATCCCCAATGGAAAAATGGTTAAATCCCTGCGCATTTTCATCAATGACACATTCTCCAGAGGATTCTGGCATCCGCCCTTCTATAAGGGTAGGATGGTTTAAGGGGTCTTCTTCGGTCCAGGACATGACCTTGATCAGCGCTTCGTCCTCATCCCCCTGGTTGGCAATCAGATCTACAGAATAAGCGGGGAGTACCTGATCCACATCTTCCCGCTGTTCAATGGCTTTCACATCATCTTCGGTAAATCCCAGGGTAGATACCAGCTTTATATCCATCAGATTGGAGTCTTCATAGTACTGGGATGCGGTCAGCTTCATATCCGGGCAGGTGGCCTTGATTCCGGCAAAGAACCCGGTTCCCAGAGCAATAATCGCAAAAATAGAAAGAAAGCGGTTTCGTGTTTTCCAGATCTCACGAAAAATATCTTTCATAAATGCCGTTGGCCGAGCCATGGGCAGTCCTCCTTTCTTCCAATGATGATTACCATTCCAGAGTTTCTACTGCAACCGGATGAGGGTTTAAATACATATTGGAAACCTGGGCGTTTTTCATTTCAATGACCCGATCCGCCATGGGTTTAATCGCCTGGTTGTGGGTGATGACAATGACGGTCATGCCGCTTTGCCGGCAGGTATCCTGTAGCAGTTTGAGGATGGTTTTCCCAGTATTGTAGTCCAATGCACCGGTGGGTTCGTCGCACAAAAGCAGCTTTGGCTGTTTTGCCAATGCCCGGGCAATAGAAACCCGCTGCTGTTCCCCTCCGGAAAGCTGGGAAGGGAAGTTTTGAAGTCGGTCGCCTAACCCTACTTCCCGCAGAACCGTTTCTGCATCCAGAGCATTTTTACAGATCTGGGTAGCCAGCTCCACGTTTTCTTTTGCGGTTAAATTCTGCACCAGATTGTAAAACTGAAAAATGAATCCAATATCATAGCGGCGGTATTCAATCAGCTGTTTTGGGGTATATTTGGCAATGTTTTTTCCGTCCACCCAAATGTCGCCCTCGTCGCAGCTGTCCATGCCGCCCAGCATATTGAGCACGGTGGTTTTTCCGGCTCCGCTGGAACCAACCACAATGACAAATTCTCCTTTTTCAATTTCAAAAGAAACACCGTTGGATGCTGTGATGGTCACTTCACCCATACGGTAACGCTTATAAACCTTGTCCAATTTTACAAAGCTTGACATATCATTTCCCTCCGACAGAAATACATCTCATTCATATTAAGTATACAATCCCTCGCTGGGAAAGTCACTGGATAAAAAGAGAAATTATTATGAATAATTTAAGACAATCAACCAGAGAAAAGTCACTCTTTTTTATCTCCCAACCGACAGAATACGAACGTAGTGTCAGCGCCGCAGCGCTTTTCACAGAACAACTGTTTTGCACAGATGTGCAAACAACACTTGGGGGTGTGTAGATAGCTTACAGCTATCTATTGAAAGCCTGCGGCTATCTCCAGGGGCTGGATGACTAACTAGATATCTCCGGAGGACGCCCCTCTGGTGTGCTTTTCATAAAAGTTAGCATTGCTAACTTGCTGCTTATTGTACACCAAAAGCATTGGTGCAGGTGTGGTCAGCGGACACCGTCCGCCATAAGCCCACAAATAAAGCAAAAAAACAAGTGCTTTTTACTTTACTAATAGAACACGAACAAAGTGTCTTTGCTCCACCGCAGGTAGTTGTTCATTTTCTTATGGAAGAAAACGAACCAAAAGACCATTCCTCAAACGCCGGAATGGCTTTGCAGGGGGAGTAGGAACGCCGCAAATGCGACTTTAACTCCCCCTACGCCGCAAAGCACGGCTACCCCCTCACAACTGGTTTAGAAAGCAATGGCTAAATATACAGTATTATGCTTTCAATAGGTTTGACCTGTTATTGTAATGCAATATTCAAATTATATCTCCTAAGCAAGAGCAGTCGTAGGTTGATTGAACAACAAAATTAACAGAACCTTTTTCTTCCAATATCCTTTATCGACAAGCTGACCATTTCATGGTATGATTAAGAAAAAAGAAAAGGCGGGGTTTTTGTGAAAAAACAGGAATACACTCTTTCTACCCAAAGACAGGGGTTTTACAATATCACTTCCAAAGTACAGAAAACAGTGGAACAATCTGAAATTACTGACGGAATCTGCGTGATTTTTTGTCCCCATACTACGGCGGCCATTACCATTAACGAAAACGCTGACCCGGATGTAGTGGATGATTGCCTGCTGGGACTGGGGACTGCCTTTCCGGACCGGGCGGAATTTCGCCACTTTGAAGGGAACTCTTCCGCCCATTTAAAAAGCGGTGCCACCGGGTGCTCTCAGACCGTGATTGTGGAAAATGGTGTTCTTCAGCTGGGACGATGGCAGGGAATTTATTTCTGTGAGTTTGACGGCCCCAGACAGCGAAAATTTTGGGTGAAGGTCATCGGCGGCTGATCAAAAAGGAGATGGACAAAAGGTGAACGGGATTTTTGTGGATGCAGACGGCTGTCCGGTGGTGGAACAGACCATCCGGCTGGGAAGGCAGGCGGGGATTCCGGTAACTTTGGTGTGTGATACTTCCCACGAAATGCAGCGGGAAGGGGCGCAGACCATTGTGGTTTCCAAAGGGGCAGACAGCGCGGATTACGCCCTGGTCAACCGAATTGGAAACCGGAACATTGTGGTGACCCAGGATTATGGACTGGCCGCCATGTGCCTTGCCAAAGGTGCCCGTGTGCTCAATCAGGACGGAATGGAGTATACCAAAGAAAATATTGACGGACTTTTGCTGTTTCGGCATACAGCCAGAAAGATTCGAAACGGGGGCGGACGGCTGAAAGGCAGCAAAAAACGGGATCGGAAAGTACAGGACGCGGCTTTTGAGCAGGCGTTATTGAGAATCATTGGGGAGGAACAGGAACATGATTGAGGGTGTCATTTTTGACTTGGACGGAACGCTCATTGACTCCATGGGTGTTTGGGAAAAAGCGGATCGGATTTTTTTGGCGGAGCGGGGGCTGGAACCTACGCCGGGGCTGGAGGATGAACTGCGCCTATTGACCTGCGGGACAGCGGCGGAATACCTGATCCAGAAGTTTTCCCTGGATATGACGGTACAGCAGGTAAATGAGGCCTTTCAAAAACTCATGACCCGGGAATATTTGGAACAGATTCCGCCAGTGGAGGGAGCAGTGGAGTTTGTGCAAAAACTTCACCGGCAGGGGATCCCCCTTTGTGTGGCTACTGCCACGGCCCGTCCTATGGCAGAAGGTGCTTTGCGCCGGCTGGGGCTCTGGGACTGTATGGAGTTTTTGATTACCTGCGATGACCTGCAGTGCAGCAAGCATGATTCCACCATTTTTGACTATTGCGTGAAACGAATGGGAGTGGCCAAAGAAAAAACGGTGGTTTTAGAAGATTCCCTCCACAGCATTCAGGCGGCAAAAGCAGGAGGATACCGGGTCATCGGAATTTACGAGGCTGGTTCCGAAAAAAGCGGAGATCTTCCGGAAATCAAAAAAACCTGCGACTATTTTGTCACAGGTTATGAAGAACTGGAGCAGATTTGGGGACAGTTATAAGGGTTACAAAAAACAAAAAGTCTGCCGCAGAAATCTGCGGCAGACTTAAAAAGCCTCTTGACAAACAAATTATTTTACGATAAAGTCTTTGATGTCTTCGAAGAAAGCTGCACCATCGTCTGTGTGAGCCTGCAAAGTAATTGGTTTAGACAAATCCAGGCTGAAGATACCCATGATAGATTTTGCATCAATAGCATATCTGCCGGAAATCAGGTCTACATCAAATTCATATTTTGCAACTGCGTTTACGAAGTATTTAACATCGTTGATGGTGTTTAACAGAATCTGAACAGTTTTCATTATGAAAAACCTCCTTTAAATATAACAGATAGCCTTTGGATCTATGCTTTATCTGGCTACAAGTTAACTATAGCAGGTGTTTTTCGTTTCGTCAACTGTTAATTTTCAAAAATTTTACCTGACAGGGTTAAAATTCAAAAAAATCAAAATTATTTGTGCAATATGCATAGGCTTTCTTTGTAAAAAATAGCTAAACAGCATAATAATTTTGAGTAAGTTCTGCCTAAAAAGAGGGCTGTTTCTGGCGATTTACAGGGATTTTAGGCGTTTTGGACGAGAAAACAATCAGTTTGAGAAAAAATTTTTTAATATTGCTATTTTTTTATTGTGAAAACTACCATATTTTGGATGAGAGCCAAAATGGAGAAAAAGGAGAAGATTATGAGAGTTGGTTTTTATACATTGGGGTGTAAAGTCAATCAATATGAAACAGAGGTATTAAAGTCCCGATTTGCGAAAGCAGGATTTGATGTTGTTTCTGATGAGGATTTTGCGGATGTATATGTGCTCAATTCCTGTACTGTGACTGCCTCTGGAGATAAAAAGACCCGTCAGATTCTGCACCGGATGAAACGGCAGAATCCCAATGCGGTGATTGCCCTGTGCGGATGTATGCCCCAGGCATTTCCGGAAAAATCCGCCCTGCTTTCTGATGCCCAGGTAATTACCGGAGCCAGCCGGGCAAGACTTTTGGAAGATGTGAAAAAGGCGCTGGAAACCGGAGAACGGATTGTGGACATTACCCCTCATGAAAAAGGGGAAGCCTTTGAGCCCATGAAGGCGGAACATTTTTCTGAAAAAACCCGTGCATTTGTAAAAATTGAGGACGGGTGCGACCGATATTGTTCTTATTGCATTATTCCTATGGCAAGGGGACCTATCCGCAGCAAACCTCTGGCGGAACTGGAAGCGGAAGTGCGTCAGCTGGTGCAAAACGGTTACCGGGAAATGGTGCTGGTGGGCATTAACCTTTCCTCTTATGGGAAAGAATGCGGTCTGCGTCTGATTGATGCAGTGGAACTGGTCTGCGGAATTGAAGGAGTTGAGCGGGTGCGCTTAGGCTCTTTGGAGCCGGAGCTCCTTTTGGATGAAGACATCCGGCGGATGGCGGCACAGCCTAAATTCTGCCCGCAGTTTCATCTGTCCCTGCAAAGCGGATGTGATGCTACACTCAAGCGGATGAACCGCCATTATGACAGCGATTTTTACTATGATCTGGTTTGTAAACTGCGAAATGTATTTCCGGACTGCAGCATCACCACCGATATTATGGTGGGGTTTGCAGGGGAAACCGAGCAGGAATTTGAAGAGTCTCTGGCCTTTGCTAAAAAGGTAGGCTTTGCCAAAGCCCATGTGTTTGCTTACTCTGTCCGGGAAGGCACCCGGGCGGCAAAATTCCCGGGACAGCTGGACCGAAAAACCAAGGAAGCCCGCAGCCGCCGGATGATTGAAGCCACTGAGCAGACCCGGTGTGAATTCTTAAAACAGCAGGTGGGAAAAGTGTATCCAGTGCTGTTTGAACACACCCGGACCGAAGAGGGAATTGAAGGGTACACCAAAAACTATATTCCGGTTTTTGTTCCGTCTGAGGAGGATCTAGCCACAAAAATTTATTCTGTCCGGATCACGGGGGTAAGCGGCGATCACTGTATCGGTGAAATAGTCTAAAAAAGCCCAAAAGAACCGATTAAAATACAGCCTTTTCGTGAAATTACAAAAAAACTATAGCGCTTTTTTGTAGGGTTTGGTATAATCAAAATGAATTATTTTCGCCTTTGTAACTTATGTATCGCTAGGAGTGTGTTTGATGTCAGTATTCCGTGTCTATGTTGAGAAAAAAGAGGAATTTGCCGTAGAGGCAAATCATGTGTTAAGCGACATTCATACCGCGTTGTCCATTTCCGCTTTGGAAAAAGTACGGCTTTTGAATCGCTATGATGTGGAAGGGGTTACAGAAGAAGTATTTTCCGCAGTTACCACTACCATTCTGTCTGAACCGGCAGTGGATGTAACCTATGCAGAATTGCCTGAAGAACCTGAAGCAAAAGTGTTTGCCATCGAGTACCTGCCAGGTCAGTTTGATCAGCGTGCGGATTCTGCCGCTCAGTGTATCAGCCTGCTGACTCAGGACAAGCGTCCGCTGGTGAAAAATGCCAGAGTTTATTTCCTGTACGGCGATCTTTCCCAGGAAGAATTTGATCGGATTAAATCTTATCTGATTAACCCGGTGGAAAGCCGTGAAGCATCTTTGGCGAAATTGGATACTTTGAATGTACAGTACGATACTCCTACAACCGTAGAAACTCTGAACGGGTTTATCGGTTTGGATGAAGCGGGACTGGCTGATTTTGTATCCAGCTATGGATTGGCGATGGATTTGGATGATATCAAATTCTGCCAGGCATATTTTAAAAACACCGAAAAAAGAGATCCTACGATTACTGAAATCCGCATGATCGACACCTATTGGTCCGACCACTGCCGTCACACCACTTTCTCTACCAATATTGACAATGTGACCATTGACGATCCGTTTATTGCGGAAACCTATGAAGAATATCTGTCCGCCCGGAAAGCACTGGGACGGGAACAGAAACCGGTTACTTTGATGGATCTGGCAACCATCGGCGCCAGACAGCTGAAAAAAGACGGCCTGCTGAAAGATTTGGATGAATCCGAAGAAATCAACGCTTGTTCTGTAAAAATCAAAGTAAAAGTAAACGACGAGAAAAATGGCAGCGAAGAACAGGACTGGCTGCTGATGTTTAAAAACGAAACCCACAACCATCCTACCGAAATTGAACCATTCGGGGGCGCAGCAACCTGTTTGGGCGGTGCGATCCGTGACCCTCTGTCCGGACGTTCTTATGTATACCAGGCTATGCGTGTTACCGGTGCGGCTGACCCGCTGCTGCCAGTAGAAGAAACCATGGAAGGAAAACTGCCTCAGAGAAAGATTACAGTAGGTGCTGCTAACGGATACAGTTCTTACGGTAACCAGATTGGTCTGGCAACCGGCCATGTAGCAGAAATTTACCATCCTGGCTACGCTGCAAAACGTATGGAAATCGGTGCAGTAGTGGGTGCGGCTCCTATGGAAAACGTAATCCGCGAAGTGCCTGAACCAGGCGATGTAGTCGTACTGCTGGGCGGTAAAACCGGACGGGACGGCTGCGGCGGTGCAACCGGTTCCTCCAAATCCCATACCATTGAATCCATTGAAAGCTGCGGCTCTGAAGTACAGAAAGGGAACCCGCCGGAAGAACGGAAACTGCAGCGTTTGTTCCGTAAAAAAGAAGTAACTAACATGATCCGCCGTTGTAATGACTTCGGCGCAGGCGGTGTTTCTGTAGCAATCGGGGAACTGGCAGACGGTTTGGCAATTAATTTGGATGCAGTTCCAAAGAAATATGACGGTCTGGACGGTACCGAACTGGCTATTTCCGAATCTCAGGAAAGAATGGCTTGTGTTGTACGGGAAAAGGATGTAGCGGCATTTATGGCAGCTGCTGACCAGGAAAATATTGAAGCTACCGTAGTGGCAGTTGTAACCGAAGAACCACGTCTGCGGATGAACTGGCTGGGCAACGAAATTGTAAACCTGTCCCGTGAATTCTTAAACTCCAATGGTGCAGAAAAACACACTGATATCCACATTACTGCTCAGTCTGTAAAACCAGTATACAAATACGACCATGTTCTGGACGCATGGTATCAGCATATGACCAACCTGAACCTGTGTTCTCAGAAAGGGCTGGTAGAACGGTTTGACTCTACCATCGGCGCAGGAACTGTTCTGATGCCATTCGGCGGTGAAAATCAGCTGACCCCAACCCAGGCAATGGTTGCCAAGATCCCGGTACTGAAAGGTCAGACCGATACTTCTTCTGTTATGGCATGGGGCTTTAACCCTTACATCAGTGAACAGAGCCCATACTTAGGCGCAGTTTACGCTGTCATCGAATCTATTGCCAAAGTTATTTCCGTAGGGGGCAGCTATCATCAGTGCTGGCTCACCTTCCAGGAATACTTTGAACGGACCCAGAACACTCCAGAACGTTGGGGACAGCCTATGGCTGCTTTGCTGGGTGCTTACAAAGCTCAGATTGAAATGGGCATCGGCTCTATCGGAGGAAAAGACTCCATGTCCGGTACCTTTGAACACATTGACGTTCCGCCTACCCTGGTTTCCTTTGCAGTGTCTGTAGCTGACGCAAACAAAGTTATTTCTCAGGAATTTAAAGACAGCGGACATGCCATTGCTTTGATTCTGCCGAAATACAAAGAAAACGGAATGCCTGATTTTGACAGTGTAAAACAGGTATTCGACAAAGTAGAACAGCTGATTGCAGAAGAAAAAGTAGCTGCTTGCTTTGCTTTGACCGGCGGCGGTGTGGGAGAAGCGCTGGCAAAAATGGCGCTGGGTAACCACATCGGTGCAAAAGTAGAAGAAAACATTTCCTCTGAACTTTTGTTTAACGGTGTATACGGCGGTTTTGTTCTGGAACTGAATGATCAGTGCGGAGACGTAGATGGTCTGCAGATTATCGGACATACCACCAGCAAATACATTCTGGTTTCTCCAACCTTTGAATACATTCAGATGCATGATTTGCAGGAAAAATACGAAAAGGTTCTGGAACCAATTTTCCCATGCAATATCAAGACAACTGATAAGAAAATCAATACCATTACCTATCATCATCAGGGCGAACGCAAAGCTCCTGCAATTAAAACAGCGAAACCACGGGTACTGATTCCAGTATTCCCAGGTACCAACTGTGAATATGATACTGCAAGAGTATTTGAACGGGCAGGTGCGGAAACCAATGTGTTTGTTATCCGCAACCAGAACAGCGCTCAGATTGAAGAAAGCGTACAGGCATTCTATAAAGCGATTGAACAGTCTCAGATCATTATGATTCCAGGTGGATTCTCCGGCGGGGATGAACCAGAAGGTTCCGGTAAGTTCATTACCTCCTTCTTCCGCAACCCTGCAATCAAGGATGGTGTACATGAACTGTTGAACCATCGGGATGGTTTGATGCTGGGGATCTGTAACGGTTTCCAGGCACTGGTAAAACTGGGTTTGGTTCCTTACGGCGAAATTGTAGATATGGAAGATAACGCTCCAACCCTGACCTTTAATACCATTGGCCGTCACCAGTCTATGATGGTACATACTCGGATTTGCTCCAACAAGTCTCCATGGCTTGCTAATGTAAATGTAGGGGATATTCACACCATTGCAATCTCTCATGGAGAAGGCCGGTTTGTGGCAGAAAAAGACCTGCTGCGGAAGATGGCAGACAACGGTCAGATTGCTACCCAGTATGTAGACTTAAACGGTGATCCTACCTATGACATTCGCTTTAACCCAAATACCTCCATTATGGCAATCGAAGGGATTACTTCTCCAGACGGCAGAGTGTTTGGTAAGATGGGACACAGCGAACGAATTGGAACCAACGTATGCAAAAACGTTCCTGGTGATAAGGATCAGCATATTTTCCGTTCTGGTGTAGAATACTTTACCAAATAATCAATTAAATGATTTTGGAAATTGATTTCCTATGATAAAAGACAACAGGGAGTACTGCAATGATGCAGTACTCCCTGTTGGTTTATCGACAAAAGACGATGATTTCCGTTTTGCTGATAGAATACGAGTGTAGCGTCATTGGCTCCGGGCAGTGCCCGGAGCCAACCGCCTACGGAGCGTACTTTGTTAGTAAAGCGGAAATTACAGGTTTTTACCACTCAACTGACAAAACACGAACATAGTGTCATCGCCTCACTGCTAGGTGGTTGTTCATTTTCTTATGGAAGAAAACGAACCAAAAGACCATTCCTCAAGCGCCGGAACGGCTTTGCAGGGGGAGTGGTACCGCCGCAAAACGGCTTTAACTCCCCCTACGCCGCAAAGCGCGGCTACCCCCTCATTATCGTTTCCGAAAGTATGGTATAAATAATAGCATTATGATTTAAAGAAGTTTTATCTGTTACTGTAATGCAATATGAAAGTTGTATGTCCTAAGTAAAAACAGCTATAGATCTATTGGGTAACAAAACTGTCAGAGTACGAGCCAGCATCAGCGCCGCAGCGCTTTTCAGAAAACAGCCGTTTTCATCAAATGTGCAAACAGCTCTCGGGGTGTCCAGAGGGGCAGGCCGACTAATCAGATATCCCCGGAGGACGCCCCTCTGGTGTGCTTTTCATCCAATGCTTTTGCACACCAAAAGCATTGGGGCGGGTGTGGGCTGCATAGGCCCACATAAAAAACAAAATATTTTCTTTTTATTGTATGAAAGAGTGTAGCTGCAATAAAGGCACTTTATATCAAATATTATCTGACAGAATGTTTATTACCTGTTGTTTTTAGAATCTGCTGATTTTTTCAGTTGCCTGCGAACCCATAAGACCGCTTGATAAATTCCAGCGCCGATAAAATATAAAAGCAGAAAAATTCCTACGGCATAAAGCATAGAACTGGTAGAGTCTCCCATCATGCGATATTCTCCTTTTTAAATGAATACTGAAAACCAAATGCGAGCCAATAAATGGCTCGCATGGAAGGAATTGTGTATGAAAAAGATGTTTTTGGCGTAATTATGCCGCTGTTTGAACAGAGCGTTTGGAATAAGCCCGGCTGTGCTTGTATGGATCTAGACGGAATAACTGGAACAGCATAACAAGTACCAGTAAAAATCCTACCGCAGTCCACAGGGTAAAGCCGCCGCCCATGAAAAAGCTGCCAATTTGATAAATGGACAGGCATACTGCGTAGGCAAACAGGTTTTGGTAAAGAATTGCAAACCAGAACCATTTTTTGGACTGCATCTGCTGTGCCATGGTTGCAATTGCCGCCAGGCAAGGGGAATCTAGAAGGTTGAATACCAGGAAAGAAAATGCTGCCAGGGCGCTGGGGAACCAGGCGCGTACTGCTTCAGCTACTGTGACTGCGTCTTCGGTATCACCGGTAACATTGGCCAGAGTTCCCATCGTGGTGACAATGGCTTCTTTGGCAGTAAATCCGGAGAGAGAAGCCGCAACTGGCTGCCATTCACCGAATCCCAGCGGTGCAAAAATAGGAGCAATAAATCCGCCTACTACAGCTAAAAGACTGTTGTTGCTGTCTTCTACTATGCCAAAACCGCCGTTTTCAAATCCAAATCCACTCAAAAACCACATGACAACACAGGCTAAGAACAGGATGGTACCTGCTTTGATCATAAACCCTTTCAGCCGTTCCCATACATGCAGCAGTACGGTTTTTGCAGACGGTAGATGGTACTGGGGCAACTCCATGACAAAAGGAGCCGGTTTGCCGGAAAATGGTTTTGTTTTTTTGAGCATGATGGCAGAGACTAATACCGCAATAATGCCCAGGAAATACATGGCAGGAGCCATAAGACCTCCGGCAACATAGCTTCCGGTAAAGTAGCTGGTCATCACACCGCCCATCATGGCAATTACCGGCAGCTTGGCGCCGCATGGAATAAAAGTAGCAGTCATAATGGTCAGCCGGCGATCATTGTCCTGTTCGATGGTTTTAGAAGCCATAATCCCTGGAATTCCGCAGCCAGAGGAGATGAGCAGGGGAATAAAGCTTTTTCCGGAAAGGCCGAAATGCCGGAATACCCGGTCCATGACAAAGGCGATACGGACCATATATCCACAGTCTTCCAGCAGGGACAAAAACAAAAACAGGATTGCCATTTGGGGAACAAATCCCAAAACAGCACCCACGCCACCGATAACACCGTCTACAATCAGGCTTTGCAGGATGGAACTGGTGCCAATGGAACCTAAAAATCCTGACACAGCATCTTGAATTGCTACCACAAACACGTCATTGGTCCAGTCTGTGACAATGGTTCCAATGGTAGTAACGGAAATGTAGTATACCACAAACATAACAGCAATAAAAATTGGAATCCCCAAAATTCGATTGGTCACAATGCGGTCAATCTGGTCAGATACAGTCAGTTTTTGTTTGCCTTTTTTTAGGGTAGTTGAGACTAACTTTTGGATATACTGATATCGTTCATCGGTCACGATGCTTTCCATATCGTTATCATGCTTTTCTTCTAACTGGCTGCGGCAGCTTTCCATTGCGGATTTTGCATCAGCTGGCAAAGAAATACTGCTGGTTACTTTGCTGTCGTTTTCCAAAAGTTTTACAGCATACCAGCGCTGTTTTGTTTCGTCTATCTTGGCAGGAAGGGACTCTTTTACCTGGGCAATTGCCTGTTCCAGTTCCTTGGAGAAAATTTCCGGAGGCAGGCTGGTATCTTTTTGACCGGCAATATGAACAGCTTCTGCAATTAAGGAATCTAATCCAGTTCGCTTTAAAGCAGAGGTTTCAATAATAGGGCACCCCAACAACATGGAAAGGCGCTGGACGTCAATTTTCAGATCTCGTTTTTGCATAAGATCTGCCATGTTTAAGGCAATTACGACCGGAATTCCTGTTTCCATCAGCTGCGTGGTCAAATACAGGTTTCGTTCCAGATTGGTTGCATCCACCAGATTAATAATCACATCCGGATGTTCTGTCAAAAGATAGTCGCGGCTAACTACTTCCTCCAATGTATATGGGGAAAGGGAATAGATCCCCGGCAGGTCAGTGACCGTAATATCTTCGTATCCTTTGCGTTTAATTTTTCCCTCTTTTTTCTCAACAGTAACCCCAGGCCAGTTTCCAACATATTGATTGGCACCGGTCAATGCGTTAAACATGGTGGTCTTTCCGCAGTTGGGGTTCCCGGCAAGTGCAATTGTAATTGCCATGGATTGTTTCCTCCTTTAATCAACTCAGCTAAAATGCGTTATTTTACCTGAACGCACTGGGCGTCCTGTTTGCGGACAGAAAGTTCATATCCCCGGACGGTAATCTCTACAGGATCGCCTAGAGGTGCTACTTTTCGGATATACAATTGGGTTCCTTTGGTGATTCCCATATCCATAATACGGCGTTTATACGCCCCTTCTCCATCAATCTTTGTTACCGTAACGGTGCTGCCTACAGCTGCTTCGCCTAATGTCATCTTTCAGTCTCCTTTCTGACTTGAATTGGATAGGGTGTTTTATTGCACCATAATATGTTTGGCCATATCCTGATTAATTGCAATGCGGGAATCTTTAATATGTACAATTACATTTCCCCCGATGGTGGATAAAATTGTAATGTGGGTTCCCGCCAAAAATCCAAGGTTTTCCAGAAAACGCCGGGTCTCCTGGCTGCCGCTGATTTTGCGGATCATGGTGGACTCTCCGGCCTGCATCATGGTCAATGGCATCATTCATAAGCCCCTTTCCTCATCAATTGGATTTACAATCTGTGATAGATTTGTTTTCGATAGTTAGTATACACTAATTAAAGTTAGTTGTCAATAACTAAAGAAAAAATTCCCAGTAATTTTGCAGAAAAACTTTTAAAAAGTTTTAGCATTTGTCAGAAATGGGAGACCGATAATGGATGAAAAAAGGGAACTCATCAAAAAATCTCAAGGAAAAGTTAATTTATTTTTTATGTTTTTGTCATGCGGCACAGGGGAAAGTGTGCTATACTAAAGCTAATTAATCGCGAAATGGTAAAGTGAGGGGAACAAGGTGGACAGTCAAAAAGAAAAAAAGGATCGGCGAAAATTTATTGCTTTGATTGGAATTATTGCAGCCCTTTGTATTATTACAGTCTGCCTGATTCCTTTTGTGAAAGAAATGCTGGTGGAGGAAAGCCGGGAACAGCTGATTCAATGGGTGCAGTCCAAGGGTGCTTTAGGTGTATTTGCACTTTTGGGACTGCAGATCTTACAGGTAGTGGTTGCAGTGATTCCTGGGGAGATGGTTGAGGTTGCGGCCGGCATTTTATATGGAACCTTTTGGGGATATGTAGTGTGTACGGTGGGCGTGCTGCTCAGCAGCTGTCTGGTATTCTTTACTGTCCGCAAGCTGGGACGGGGATTTGTAGAAGATAAAATTTCCAAAGAAAAACTCAATCAGTTTAAATTTTTGCAGGATCCCCATAAGCGGAATCTGATTGTATTTTTATTATTTTTTATTCCGGGAACCCCCAAAGATTTGCTGACCTATGTGGTTCCTTTGACTTCCATGAAAGCGTCTCATTTTTTGGTGTTGTCTGCGCTGGCAAGGATTCCCTCTATCGTATCATCTACCTATGCAGGTGCTACCATTCAGCAAGGGCGGTTTGAAGTTACCCTGCTTGTGTTTGTGGTTACCGGCCTTTTAGGAATCGCAGGAATTTTTTTCAACGAAAAAATTGTACAGGCGCTTCATAAAGCACATATCCGAAAAAAAGGTGGGACCGTATGAAATTTAAAGGAAAAGTTGACCACTGGGCACATTTGATGATGCTGATTTTATTGCTGGAATGCGGATTGATGCTGTATCTGGCGTGGTTTTCGCAAAGTTTGTTTTACGGGGTGATCGGAACGCTTGTGGGGCTATTTTTGCTGTTTTTCACGCCCATGTATCTGCGTACCGAATATATTCTGGAAGAACGGGAGCTGGTCATTCGATCCGGGATTTTTTTTACCTGGCACATTCCCTATCCGGTGATTATTCAGGCAGTCAAGACTGATGATATGACTGCTTCCATTGGATTTTCTCTGCAGCGGCTGGATTTTCAGTGGTGGGAGCATGACAAAAGAAAGCGGCTTTTGATTGCACCGGAAGACCGGGAGCGGTTTCAGCGGATGCTGTTAATCAAAAATCCAATGATTCGGATTGATGACAATCAGACCCGTGCAGGGGATCATTGGACCGATGCTCTGTCTTCTGCTGGAAAAAAACTGACCCAGAAGCCGGCTACAGAACAGGACGTTTCTTCTGATTGGAAAAATGAGTAAATTAAGGGTTCACACTACCTGGAGACGGGCAAAGGCGCTACGCTCGCCAGGGCTTCACGGCGCTGAACCCGAAGAGGCTACACTCGTATTCTATCAGCTGATAGAAAATCACTTGATACTTCCGTTTTCCTAATAGAGTACGAGCGAAGCGTCTTGCCCCATCGCAGGTGACCGGACATTGTCCGGTCATTTTTTTCTGTAAGAATTTCTTTACGGAAAAAATGGAATGTGGTAAAATATCCATAAAGATAAGGGCTGATGATATTGAGGCTGTTTGAAACAAAACAGGATTTCAGATAGGTTTTGAAGCAGGATGGAGTAAAAACATGATGGATTTTTCCTATGAATTTGAATATTTAAACGATAAAATCGGTGTTTGTGTTACACCGGAGCATAAATTTGGAACCGATGCGTTTTTGCTGGCGGATTTTGCCCAGGTGCGCCGAAAAGATGTGGTATGTGATCTGGGAACCGGGTGTGGGATTATCCCACTGATTTTAACTAAAATTGCCTCCCCGCAAAAAATTTATGGGGTGGATATTCAGCCTCAGGCCATTGAGCAGCTGAAAATTTCTTTGGAAAAAAATCAGATGGATCATATTATTCCCATTTGTGAGGATTTAAAAGCTCTGTCACAGATTCCCGCTGGCAGCTTGGATGTAGTGACCTGTAATCCTCCCTATAAAGCCAATCATGCAGGAATTCTCAGCGAACTGACTGCGGAACGGATTGCCCGGCATGAGGTGCTTTGCACCATTGAGGATGTGTGCAAAACAGCGTCCCGCCTGTTAAAGTATGGAGGAAAGGCATGCATCTGCCAGCGTCCGGAACGGTTAGCGGATGTGCTGTGCGCCATGCGTGCAGCAGATTTGGAGCCAAAGCGTTTGCGGTTTGTGGCAAAACATGCAGGAGAAGCTCCCTGGCTGTTTTTGGTAGAAGGTAAAAAGGGCGGAAAACCATTTTTAAATGTGGAACCAACCTTGTGGGTATATGAACCGGGCGGCACCGAGTTTTCCCAGGAAATGAAAGCCGTATATCATTGGGGGGAATAACATGATTACAGCATTGGATTGGCAGACAAGCCTGCCGGAAATGAAACAGATTTTTGCAAACGGAACTGACAGCATTATTACTTCCTGGCTGGACGGAATAATGGGAACCGCCTTTGGAGACGGGGAACATCCCCGGTGCGGACAGATTTGTCTGGGGGATTTTTGCTTTTTTGCAGGAGATGCACAAGCGCCGGGTGCGGCAGAACTGGTGGCCAATCCGGCACCGGATTGTCATGGCAGTTATATTGCCATAGGCGACAGCGAAGCGTGGAACCAGCTGATTGAAGCCCAATGGGGAGAAACGGCAAGACCGATTTCCCGTTATGCCATGAATCAGCCCGCCGCTTTTTCACGGGCAAAGCTGGAGCGGTTTACCGGATCTTTGCCGGCGTTTATGGAGCTTCGGCAGATCGATTCCAAACGGTATCACCAAGTACAGGAACAAGACTGGAGCCGGGATTTTTGCAGCAATTTCCCTACCTGGAAAGAATTTCAGGAAAATGGATTGGGATTTGTCATTTTGTTGGATCATCAGGTTATTGGAGGGGCCTCCTCCTATTCTGTGTGTCGAAACGGACTGGAAATTGAAATAGGGGTTCGGGAAGACTTCCGCCATCAGGGTCTGGGAACCATTTGCGGGGCAAAACTGATTTTAGCCTGTCTGGAACGGGGATGGACTCCTTACTGGGATGCGGCAAACCTTTATTCTGTCAGACTGGCAGAAAAATTAGGATATGAACTGAAGGGAGAATACCGGGCGTATTCCATTCCCAAATCAGGAGAGGAGAAATAAACGGTGTCAGTATTGTATGTAGTGGGAACGCCCATTGGAAATTTGCAGGACTTTAGTCCCCGGGCAGTAGAAACCCTGCGTTCTGTGGATTTTATTGCAGCAGAAGATACCCGGGTAACTTTAAAGCTGCTCAATCATTTTGATATTAAAAAGCCATTGGTCAGCTATTATGAGCACAATCTTCGCCAGCGGGGAGAACAGATTGTGGAACGGATTCTGGCAGGAGAAACCTGTGCAGTGGTATCCGATGCAGGTATGCCCTGTATCTCTGACCCGGGAGAGGATTTAGTAAAACTGTGTGCTGCGGCATCCATTCCGGTGCGGGTGATTCCGGGACCCAGTGCTGTCATTTCTGCACTGGCAGTCAGCGGGCTTTCTACCTCCCGGTTTACCTTTGAAGGTTTTTTGAGTACAGCCAACAAAAGCCGAATGGAACACCTGAACAGTGTCCGGGAAGAAAAGCGCACCATGGTGTTCTACGAAGCGCCTCATAAGCTGCTGTCTACGTTGGAAGACATGCGGCAGGTGTTTGGGGGAGAACGGAGAATTTCTCTATGCCGGGAAATCACCAAAATTTACGAAGAAGTAGTTCGGATGACCTTTGATGAAGCGGTGGACTATTACACCCAAAACAAGCCCAAAGGGGAATTTGTTCTGGTGATCGAAGGAAAACCGGAGGAAGAAGCGGCAGAAATTACGCTGGAAGATGCAGTCGCCATGGCAAAAGCACTGGTAGAACAAGGGGAAAAAGCCACCGAAGCTGCCAAAAAGATTGCCAAACAAACAGATTTTTCTAAATCAGATATTTATAAAAACCTGATTTAGCCACCTGCGGTGGGGCAATGACGCTACGCTCGTACTCTGTCAGCTGAGAGAAAATCATTGTATATTTTCGCTTTACCAACAAAGTGTGCGCCGTAGGCGGCTTGCACCGGCGCTTCGCCGGTTCGTCCCGGGCATAGCCCGGCATTGGCTAAAAGCCGGTCGATAAATTGGGGTCATAAAATTATCACATGCAGCACACATCTGTGTGGTAAACTGTGAAAAAACCATATGAGCGGATCAGACACCCATTGGATGCCATTGGGTTTCGGTGCGGTGTTTTGAAAATTCTCGAATAGGGCGGACATCGGCAGGACTGCTGATGAAACTCTTTCGCAAAAGCAGGAGGGAAGTTTTATGCAGAAAATTTTAGTTGTGGATGACGAAGCGGGGATCCGTGATATTATTCGTCAGTATCTGGAATTTGAAGGCTTTGAATTTGAAGAAGCCGGCGATGGTGCCCAGGCGATTGATAAGGTAAAGGAACAGGATATTGCTTTGGTTTTGATGGATGTGATGATGCCAAACTGTGACGGCATTACCGCTTTGCGAAAAATCAGAGAATTTTCTGATGTTCCGGTTATTTTGCTTACCGCCAAAGGGGAAGAATACGATAAGATCTTTGGATTTGATTTAGGGGCTGACGACTATGTGGTAAAACCATTCAGTCCTCGGGAACTGATGTCCCGAATCAAGGCGATTTTAAAACGAGTAGAAAAAAATCAGCCAGAACCGGAAGCGGATATTTATCATTTCCAGGGATTGGAAGTAAATCCATCTTCTTATGAAGTGAAGATTGACGGAGAAAAAGTAACCATGACCCCGAAAGAATTTGAACTGCTCAGCTATTTTATCCAAAATAAGGGCAAGGTCATTACCCGTGATACCATTTTAAATAAAATTTGGGGATATGACTTTTTCGGGGATACCCGTACGGTGGATACCCATATTAAAATGCTTCGAAGCAATCTGGGCGAATACCGGGATCTGATTAAAACAGTCTGGGGTGTTGGTTATAAGTATGAGGAATATGATACGTAAAAACCCCCCATCCGGAATTCGTCTGAAAATATGGGGTGCAATTTTGGGGGTAACCGCTTTGGTGCTCATTTCCATGTGGTTTTTCCAGGTGGTTTTTTTGGACCGGTTTTATTTGGTAGAAAAGAAAAATGAAATTTTAAAGGATACCAAAACGGTTGTACAGACAGTCAATGAAATTGGGCTCAGCGAAGAAAACGCCTTGGCAGAAGCGTTAAATCCTATGGCGTTTCGCAAAAACTATTACATTGAAGTGATTACACCCAGCGGGTACCTTTACTGGAAAGGCGGCGTAGAAGGGGAAAACAGTATTCTGCGGTACAACTTTAATCTCCGCCGGCAGATTATCCTCAACATGCTGGAAAGCGGAGAGGAATATTTTTTGCAGGACAATATTGTGTCTGTATACGGCGACCGATTTTATGTAGGGGCTACCTATCAGGAATATGAGGGCAACCCTTATTTAGTTATGGTAGAATCCGCTTTGGCTCCTGTAAAAGAAGCGGTGAGTACCATTCAAAAACAGCTGATTATTCTTTCTGTAGTGCTCATTGGACTGGCTACAGGAATCGCGTTTTTGTTGGCAAGATCTTTGACAAAACCAATTTTAAAAATTTCTGATGCGGCAAAACAGGTGGCAGCAGGGGATCTTACGGTGAAAGTTCATGTAAATTCCAAGGATGAAATCGGAAAGCTGTCACAGAACTTTAATCAAATGGTTCGGGAAATCAACAAGGTAAACACCCTCCAGCGGGAGCTGGTGGCAAATGTGTCCCATGATTTCCGGACACCTTTAACTATGATTAAAGGTTATGCCGAAACCATTAAGGATTTGACCGGAGATAATCCTGAGAAACGGAATCAGCAGCTGGATGTGATTATCCAGGAAAGTGACCGGCTGAATACCTTAGCCAATGATATTTTGGATTTGTCCAAGCTGCAGACAGGGCAGCTTCAGCTGCAGTACCGGGAATTTGACCTGGGACAAAAATTGCGGGATATTATGAAACGGTACGACCTGTTGGCCACCAATGAACAGTTTCAGTTTTCTTTGCAGGCGCCGGAACACTTGATGGTGTATGCAGATGAAGTGAAAATAGAGCAGGTAATTTATAACATTGTCAATAACGCCACCAACCACACCGGTGCGGATAAGCGGGTAATGGTTTCTTTGGAGGACGGCGACCAGTGGGCTACTGTGAAGGTAAGCGATACCGGAAACGGAATTAAGCCGGAAGATATGCCGTTAATCTGGGACCGATACTATAAGCCTTATAAAAAGAATGACCGAAAGGGCATGGGAACCGGGCTGGGTCTTTCCATTGTCAAGGCGATTTTGACCGCTCATCAGTTCCAGTTTGGGGTGAACAGTACAGTGGGCAAAGGAAGCACCTTCTGGTTTCAGGTAAAAAAGGCGGATTCCCACAGTGAATCTGACAAGGGGAATTTGTCTTAATAGAATGGATCAAAAATAGGGGAAGGATGGTATGATGCAATGAGACGTTATGAAGAAAAGATCATTGAAGCGATGGAGCAGGGGGCAGTGACAGAATCTGTCCATGGAGTTCCGGTGGAGATCAAACCGATTCCGGATGAGCCAAGACCTGGCTGCATGGATCCCAGGGATTTGGAACTGATCAAGCAGGCTGCTCAGTGGTTTGCGGAACATCCTGATGAAGCGCCACTGACTGTGGAAGAACAGCGCAATAGAATGGGATTCCCTAATTTGAATTTGAATACCGTCGAGTTGTACACCCGATACATTTCCTGCGAGTTTGAAGGAAATACAGTGGGAATTTGGGTGTACTATCCCAGAAAACCATTTGGCAAAACCGGACGTCCTGGATTTATTTACCTGCACGGCGGCGGCTGGATGGGAGGAAGCGTGTTTGCAGTAGAAAATCCCTGCCGTCTTTTGGCAGAACGGGCGGACTGTGTGGTGTTCAACATCGACTATTCTCTGGCGCCGGAAAAACCGTTCCCCAACGGAATGAATGACTGTTTTCATGTTTTGGAATATATTTACGAACATGCGGAAGAATTTGGCGTAGACCGGGAAAAACTGGGTATGGGCGGCGACAGTGCCGGAGGGAACCTGACGGCTGTGTGTGCATTAAGAGACCGGGATCAGGGAACCCATATGCTCAAATATCAGGCGCTGATTTATCCGGCGGTACTGATGGGAGATGCTGCGGTATCCGGGTATGAATGGCGTCTGGATGAGTATGAAATGGATGAAGAACAGCGGCCTTACATTGAGCCCGGACTCTGTCTGGGGCGTCCTTTGCCGGAGGATCAGCCTAAGCCGGAAAATACTGTGGAAGCGTATTATCTTCAGCACGGAGAAAGTATCTGTGAACCCTATATAAGCCCTATGTGTGCGGAAAATCATGCAGGACTGTGCAAGGCGCTGATTGCAGTAGCGGAGTTTGACGGACTGCGAATTCAGGGAGAATATTACGGAAAACTTTTGCTGGAAGCAGGAGTAGATACTCGGATTATACGGTACCGGGGAGTAGACCATGCCTTTTTGGATAAACTGGGTGTTCTGCCTCAAGCAGAGGATTTGATTAACCAGATTGCCAAAGATGTACGGGCACTGTAAGATAAATTGCGGAATATTAAAATCCCGCCCTAAGAAGAACCAATCTCTTAGGACGGGATTTTCGTTTCGTTTGAGAGGAATTACAGAAAAGGTGCAGCGATTTTTTAAACTGACAGGGTACGAGCGAAGCGTCATTGCCCCACCGCAGGTGG
>JBMNPJ010000012.1:0-81222 GCA_050943535.1 Massiliimalia sp. | reverse complement strand
CAAAGGCTGTTCGAAAGAAGATTACGACGACTTCTTCCGGGCAACCGGTTACATAGAAAACACACGGGAAACCGGAGCTGTCACATCCGTTTTGCCTGTGTGTGATTCAGATGAGTGTTGCAAAACCAACAAGCTAATTGTTCTGCATTTTGTGTGAGTAACGCACCTGCTGGAGTAACTGGCGATGTTACCATAGACATTGCAAAAGGGCCGCATCCTGCAAGTAGACCTTTCTCAAAAAATAACATGGCTAATTGTAATGTTACTGTTGTAAATTGAAACGGGCTTAGACATTGGAAACCGTAGGAAATCGGACGCCCAATAACATTTGACATTTCTATAATATATTCTGCAGAAAAAGGAGATAAAATGTATGTTGTTCCTGGCTTTTTAGAATATGCAAATAATTGAAAAAAACTTTCTACATCAGAAATTTGCGAAGGAACATCAGAAGGAACGACAACTGCGTTAGATGTAGGAAATTCGCTTAGGTGCTCTACTAAGGCAATACCTTTTTTAATATCTTCCAATTTACCCAATCGCCGACTTTTGTTAAAAAGATCCACAAGAAATATTTCTGTAGAAATATTTCCCTGTAATTTTTTCATGGTTTCAGGAGGATTCTGTTTTTCGATAGAATCAACCATTTTTTGTATTACTTTCTTGGGAAATTTTGCTATGTATGTGTGTTTGTCAATAATAGCACCATGTTGTTCTAGTAATTCCAAAAAAGGTAAGTAGGGTGCTTTGATCCCCACTTTTTGTAAAATGTTTAGTGATTTTTCATGAATTAATTCTTTTTCAGAATTTGTTAGCAAATCTGGTATAATTTTTAATGATTTCATTCAAGTACCTCCCAAAAAAGAATGCTGCTTTTCCTTTTATTGTGTTACCTGGGAAAAGCAGCTACAAAGTTTGTTAGAGTGATATTAAAGTTCTGAAGAAGCTTCTTGATCCAAAATTACTGTTAAATCTTTATGGTCTTGAAACAAAGAAATTGTAAAGTCAGCAGAGGCAGGTTCGCAAAAAGCTCGTTTAATAACAGGTGCTTTTTTTGCCCCATTTGCCAAGACTAGAACTTTTTTAGCACTTTTTAGTGTTTTCCAACCAATGGTAAGACCGTATGTCAAGGGTAATTTTTGATGAAAATATTTTACAGAAACTTCTTTTGTAACATTGTCTAACGGGATAGGAAAACAACCTGCAAAATCTGGACTTCCAGGTTCATTAAATCCTACATGTCCATTCATTCCTACACCTAAAAGAACTAAATCCAATCCATTGTGTTCATCAATCCATTGTTGTACTCTTCTGCATTCTTCTTCTAAATTCTTGCAATCACCATGAAATACAACAAAACGATCTGATGGAATATTTGCAGGGTGATAGAAATTATCATGCATAACTTGAAAACATGTTCCAGGGACATCTTTCTCTAATCCTGCCCATTCATCTAACCCTACATAAAATACGCTGGATAAATTTACTTTTTGCTGTTTCTGCAGTTCAATTAATTTTTTAAAAGTTCCTAATGGAGTGTCTCCTGCCGCAAAACAAAGTAAAGCATTGGGATTATCATTTATATATTGCGCAATTCGTTCAGCCGCTACACAAGACAATTGTTCATAGTCATTTGCAACTATTAGATTCATTAATTTAGCCTCTTTTCTTTTAAACTCTTATTAACACATCTCTTAATAAATGATATGATTTTGCTGTACACTGTAAACTTTCCAGAATATGATCTGGAATATGCGCACTATATTCCCGCCTGAAAATTTCAAGCAAGCATCCACATACTGGTTCAAAGTTGGCATCAATACAATGAATTTGAGGATAATGTTGATGAACGATCTGACTGATTAGATTGGTGATGTAAACTCCATTATCCTTAAAAACACTGCCAGAATAAACTAAATCCAGCGGCATGTTTTCCATTTCTTGTTTTTTGATTCCTGCGCAAATAAATTGAGCTGTTTTTTTTGCAAATTGTAATGCAATATTTTTAGCAACAGAATCTCCATCTACACATGCTTTTAAAAAATCTTGTACCAAATAGCGATAGGATAAATTGTATTTTCCTAAAGTAATGTCCATAAATAGTTCTTTAATAGAATGATATCCAGTGTGTTTTAAAACCATTTCTGTGAGGCATGTAGGGCTTCCAATGCCAATATATTCTTCTAAAACAGCATCAAACATTTGTTGTCCTAGTGCAGAGCCACCTTGAATGACTGGTGGAACAAAATAACCATAGATGAGATTTTCTCTGTCTTCTCTGCAAACAGCAATATTGGTTCCTGTCCCTGCGCAAATCACTGCACAGTTTTCTTCAAGGCTTCCTCCTCGCATAGCGCCAATACAATCATTAATTAAAATAATATCCATGCAGTGGAGGAGCTTTATTAGACGGAAAGCTAATGGAGCATACTCAAATCCCCAATCAGCTCCATTTAAAGAAGCACAAACAGTATTAATGTCACAAAAATCAAGATTTGCTTCATTTAGAGCGGCTTTACAGGCAGTTTTGATATGCTTTAAATAGATTTCTTGATCATCACGAAAATATTGACATTTCAATCCTGCATCTGAGCCAAATCCTAAGATTTCCCCTTTTTCATTACATACTGCTACTTCAGTTTTTGTTCCGCCTTGATCAATTCCTAAATAATATTTCATAAATTGAAATACCTACCCTTTACTATAAAATTGGGGCAAAAATTCTTGATTTGCGTCTAATAATTTGGGTAGCAGCTCTTTAGCTGTTTCGTAATCTCTAACTAATGGATGAGCTACTAATGCCAGTAACGCAATATCACGATCCCCGGTCACCGCTGCTTCGACAGCCAGTTGCTCATAATTTTTCACTGCAGAAATCAAACCCCATACAGCTTTTGGTGGCTGTTTTACAACGAGTGGAATAATTCCGGAAGCATTAATAATACAGGGGGTTTCAATTACTGCATTATCAGGTAAAAATTTTATTGCTCCACAATTTGGAACATTCACCACAGCCCAAGTATCATGATTATTATAAATAGCACTCATTACCAAGGTGGCTAATTCAGAATATCCGCCACCACCACGTTTCTTTAAAGATGCTGGTTTTGTACATACATTAGGATCTGCAAATTCTTGGTAGATTTCTTTTTCTAAATCCAAGACCTCTTCACCACGAGTTTGGCGTGCTTGCTGAAATTGTGTTACTTTTTTATTTGTGTGAAAGTAATATTGTAAATAGGGACTGGGGATTGCTTCCAGTTTTAAAATTAATTCCGGATCAACGGATCCTACTTGACTAGCTACTTTTATGAATTGATCTTGGGTAAGTTTTTTACCATGTACAGAGATGTTATAAGAAAAATTCATATGATTTAATCCTATAAAATCATATCTTACTTCTTCGGGATTTACACCTAAAGCCTGACTAGTCCATCCTTGTGCAAACATTCCTCCTGCACATAAACCTACAATTTTAGCTTTTGTATATCGGGTTACTGCTTCTGCTACTAATCCAGTTGGATTAGTATAATTAATAATCCAAGCATTTGGTGCCAGTTCTTCTACATCTTTTGCGATATCTAACATAACCGGAATTGTTCTAAGTCCTTTTGTGAATCCGCCAGCTCCTGTGGTTTCCTGTCCCACTAACCCCATTGCCAGAGGAATTCGTTCGTCACGAACTCGAGCTTCGTTTTTTCCAACACGAAATTGAGTGTTGACAAAAGTACATCCTGCAATTGCTTCTCTGCGATTTGTTGTTTTTGTAATATTAACATCAAAATTTAAATATTTTTGATATCGCTTACAGAACTCATACATAATATTCAGTCTGTTTTCATCGATATCCATCAACATAATTTCTGTGACCGGAAGCTCTTTACGAAGCAAAGACAAACGGTCTAATAATTCCGGCGTATATGGGCTTCCTGCTCCAATTACACAAATTTTCATGGTAATATTCCTCCAATTATTTTATTTACATAAACTTACTTTCCATATTTTTCATTTGTAGTGTTGATATATTCTTCTACACTTTTTTGAACTGATGGCATTACTTCAGCTGCAGATTTACCTTCATTAAATATTGGGTTCATTTCATTTGTAATTAGTGTATTCAAAGAACTGGCATCTGGCATCATGTGACTAAAGCCTTCTTGACCGTATTTTACTCCTCCGTCAAATACTTCTTTCAATCCTTCTTTTTCAATTCCAGGGAATAACTGTGCATATGTATCAAAAGCAGCCATGTTTGCTGGCGCTAGTCCAGAATACTCTACAATCTTTTTTTGTACATCATCTTGTAAGAGATACATAATATATTCAAAAGTTGCATCTGGCTCTTTACTGTTTTTAAAAATCCAATATGGATCAATCCACATAACACTGCGTACAGTGTCGCTTCCACCGTTTGGTACCGCTGCTACTCCAACATCAAAGTCGACTTGCGGAATTCCTGCTAATTCCCAACCGCCTGCTACAAACATTGCGCATTTTCCTGCAAAAAATGGGCTGTTACCCATAGCTTCAGTAGTAGTGTTATTTGGAGAAACCCCGTCGTCGTATACCAAATCCGCTACTTTTTGATATACATCAATCACTTCAGGAGAATCAAAATAGCATTCGCTTGCAAAACCAGAATTTTCAGTAAAAGTAGCCTCATCAAAAGTATGGTATCCAAAATATTCTGGAAGTTGTTCTCTGCCGCCAGCATCCCAGTTAAAAAGCAACCCATATTGGGCTTTTGCTAAATCGTCTGTATTTTTGGTCAATATTTTTGCGTACTCTAACATTTTATCAAAGGTCCAGGTGCTATCTTCAAAACTAGTAGGCGGGTAAGGAATTCCTGCTTCATCAAACATAGCTTTATTATATAGTAAAACTGTAGGGAAAATATGCACTGGAATTGCGTAAGTTTCTCCATTTACTTGCCATACTTTAGCAGCTTCTTCTGGAATGTTGACTTGTTCTGTAGTAAAATTATTTTTTTCCATTAAATCATTAAGAGGTAATAGTTGGTCATTTGCTAAACGGCTTCCAAAGCCCGTCCATCCATTATGAGTAGCAGTATCCAAAGGTGTATTGGAAGCGAGCATTGTCTGAATTTTGGTGTCAAATTGATCAAATGGTGTTTCAATTAATGTTACTTTGATATCTTTATGTTCTTTTTCAAATTCTGGAATAATATCTTTGTGGAATAATTTTGCTGCATCATTTACAGTAATAACAGTAACTTCTTTTTTCCCTCCTTCATTTTCGCCGTTACTGTTTTTTCCTTTGCTGGAAGTACATCCGCTAATTAACCCTGCACTAGCCATGGCGACTAAAAGTAATGCAATAAACCTTTTTTTCATAAAAATACCTCCTTATGACTTTTTACAATTTTTATTTTTTATGCTCTTTAAGAGCATATTTGTTACATGCTGATTATAATTTTAAAATATATCCGTTAAGTTTTTAAACCACTAAAAGCAATTCCTTCAACGAAATATTTTTGACAAATAGTGAACAACAATAAATTTGGAATACAAACCATTAGTGCCGCAGCCATAATTTGATGCCATGGTATAATTTTAAATTTTGAACGAAAACTTGAAAGTCCGATAGGGAGGGTGTATTTATCGTTTTCGCTTAGATATATTACAGGTCCTAAAAGATCATCCCAGCTTTGAATAAAAGTTAAAATAGCTACAGCAGCTAATGCGGCACCACAAAGCCTAAGCATCATTCCCCAGCATCTGATTTCACTAGCTCCATCTATTCTCGCAGCTTCAAACAAATCATATGGAATTGTTCCGTAAAATTGGCGAAATAAAAAAATAGAGTAGGCGGTTCCAAAGAATGCTGGTACAATTAACGGAAGAAAAGTATTTACCCAAGAAATATTCATGAACAAAATAAACTGTGGAATCATATATGCGGCATATGGAATCATCATTGTACTTAAAACAATAATAAATAATGCTTTTTTTCCAGGCGCTTTATAACGATAAAATCCGAAGGCAACAAAAGAGGAAGATAATACTGTACCTAAAGTTACTAAAAGTGAAATTGTGAGACTGTTTTTATATAATGTAGCAAAATTTAATAGTTCAAAAACCTCACCAAAATTTTCAAAAACAATTTTTTTCGGAATTAATGTTGGAGGAAAAGCTAGAACTTCGCTGGATGTTTTTAGTGAAGTGACAACCATAATATAAATCGGAAAAAGCATCATAACAGAAATACAAGAAAGTACAATAAAAACAACAATTTTACCGACCAATTTTTTCTTTTTTGTTCCTAGCGATATCCGAGAGGATTTTTCTTGTTTTTTCATTTTTATTTCAACCCCTTTCTTCTGTATATACAAAGCGATTACTAATTTTTAAAATAAATACTGTAATAATTACAATGACAACCATCATAATCCAAGCCAGTGCAGAAGAGTATCCCAATTCGAAATCAGCAAATCCTTTTTGATAAAGATAGTAAACATAGAAGTGAGTTGCGTAACTTGGACCACCTCGAGTCATAATAAATGCTTGTGTAAATGCTTGGAATCCGGCGATCATACTGGTTACTAATTGGAACAAAAATACTGGTGATATCATTGGTAATGTAATTCTAAATAATTTAATCAATAGCGGGCATCCGTCTAAATCGGCAGCTTCGTATAAGGTTATTGGCACTCCTTGAAGAGCAGCTAAAAAGATAACTGTACTGGCACCCAATCCCCAAAAACTCATAATTACTAATGATGGGATTGCCAAATGTGCATCATAGATCCATTGTTGGGGAGCAATGCCAAATGCAGAAAGAATGTAATTTAAAAATCCGATATCAGGATTAAAGATCCACATCCATAGCAATGATAATGCGACTCCGGAAATCATACTTGGCAAATATAAAATGGTGCGGAATACACTTCTTCCAGGAATTTTACAATTGAGTAGAGACGCAAAAAATAGAGATAATAACATTCCGATTGGTACACTCACAAGTGTATATAATAACGTAGCTTTTACTGATTTGTAAAATAAATCATCTTGAAAAATTCTTTGATAATTTTTTAATCCTACAAAGAAAGGATTACTGGCTGCGTTATATTCAGTCAAACTATAATAAGCCGACATTAATAACGGATAAGCCATAAATACTAAAAAGCCTAAAATCCAAGGTCCAACAAACAGATAAAAGTAAAATATTTCCCTTCTTTTTTTCATAAACATTCTCCTTTCATGAATGCGTGTAAAAGGTTTTACATTTGTTGGATAAAAATATTTCCTTTTTATGGAAAAATAAAAAGGAAGTATTTTTTTGTTACGTATCTCCAACAATTAGTTTAGTTGAAAACAGTTTTACTTGTGGAGGTGCTTCGGAATTTTGAATGGATTGTACTAACATTTCGATTGCTGTCTGACCCATTTCAAATAGAGGTTGTTCTATTGTGGTTAATCTGGGCATGACAATGTGTTGATCTACATAATAATCGTTGTCAAATCCACCTAAACGTATGTGTGAAAAATGTTCCAAACCCAAATATCGAAATGCCAATATTGCATGGAATGCCATTTGATCACATCCAAATAAAAACACTTCTGGCAGATTATTTTCGTTTAGTAGTTTTTGAATCAGTTTTAGCATATCCTGCTTGCTATAAACTTCTTCTTTTAAACCATATACTTGTTTGGATGAACAAGACAAACCATTTTGCCGCATACCTTCTAAATACCCTTGGTACCGTTCCTGCCCTGCATAAGTGTCAAGATCCCAGCAAACATATCGAATATCCCGATATCCTTGAGTACAAAAATAATCTACCATTTTGCATACTCCACCTCGATTATCCACTAATACTTTATTAGCTTCTAAATCTTTAATATCATTTTCAATCAAAACAAACGGAAACGAGGATGAGATTAATTCGGATACTACGGTTTTATCAGTTTTAAAACTACCATATAACACAATACCGTCTACTCGATTATGCGTTAAAAAATCAATATAGCGAAGCTTGATATCTAAATTGGTCTTATTATCAATTTTACTACAATCACAATAGATAATATTATATCCTAGCTGAGAAGCCATCATATTTAAACCTTTAATTAAATCCCAAATTTCTACATAACATAAAGAATCTAAGATGACTCCAATTGTTTCCGTTTTTTTGGTTACTAATGAGCGGGCTAAATCATTTCTTCGATATCCCAGTTCTTCAATTGCTTCCGCAATTAATCGTTTTTTTTCTAAACTCACCCCTTTTTTATGATTTAAATAACGTGATACTAAAGCCTTTGATACACCAGATTTTTTGGCTACATCTTCAATTGTTGCCATAATAACCTTCTTTCTATGTAAATCGATTTACACACATAATAATACTAATTTAACATATTGTCAATATATAATTAGAAAAAAATTATACAAATAGTGATATTTTCTTTTGGGCGTTTTTACTTTTATATTAGTATTCCAAATTATAAATTAGCCATCTAAAGTATTTAGTGTACATAATAATCATATTAGGTTATTGATCCATAACCTAATATAAAATGCAAGATCACCGCTCGCGACATGATGTGAGTGATTTGAAGTGGAAACCCCAATATGTGACAGATCGGTCTACGATTGTTTTTAACCGAAAAACAGTGAATATGACTATTAAGCACTGTTGGCAAATAAAATTATTGTGAATCCCCCATATCAGACCATTTGTCATACCGGATAAAATCTCTAAGAGTCTGCATAGATAAATCCACAGAGGCGATTTCATTTGCGCACCGTTTTAGTTCTTTCTGAATGGTTTTTTCGTGTTCCACGTTCTTTTTGTATTTGATCTGATGTTCCAGTGCTGCCCAGAAATCAATAGCGATGGTTCTTAACTGAATTTCTGCTGTCAGGCCTTGTTCCGGTCCTTGAACAAATTGAATAATTTTGTGTAAGCTGCGGTATCCATTGGGCTTGGGGTAAGCGATATAATCCTTTGTGGTGATGATTTCAAATTCTTTTTGTGTATGGAGCCATTGAGAAATCGCATATACATCGTCTATAAAAGAGCATACAATTCGCACTCCTACAACATCATGCATTTGCGCTAAAGCTGTATCTGCATCTGTGGGATAACCTCGGGATTTTAGTTTTGCTATCATGCTGTCAGGGCGTTTGATTCGGGATTTGCAGTAAATAATAGGCTGTACTTCTTCGGGAGTATCCTGACAGGGATATTGGTGAATCATATTCATCAGTTTTTGCTCCATATCTTTTAAACGAAGCAAATGCTCTCCATAATATTCTTCAAAAGTCAATGCAACGTTCCTCCATTTTCTTATGGATTTTCATAGAAAACGATGTGGGACAGCGTGAAGTAAAACAAACAGATTTTGCAGAATTTTAAAAAAGCCATGTGTAACGCACATGGCTAATTTTACTGGATGGTTTAATTTGTAATTTTAGGAAAGGTTAAGAGAATTTTACCCAAGTCCTTAGGTTTTGGGTAGAATCTTTTTTAAAATCCGCCGCGAGCGTGACCGCCGCCTTTTTGGCCGCCCATTCCGCCGGGATTATTTTCAGAACCATCATTGGTGGTGACATCTCCACCGTTATTGGTGTAGGTTCCGTCAGTATCCAGGGCAGTGTTTCCGCTGTTATTGCAGGTAAGATTCAGAGTTCCTCCATTAATGGTCAGATCTCCGTTGGAATCAATACAGTCCCCGGTAGAAATAATAGAAAAGGTTCCGCCATTAATGACAATGAAACTGTCAGAGTTGGAGGAAAACTGTTCCTGCTGAGGCTGAGCTCCGCCAAAACCAGAACTGTCTGCACCACCAGCGGCATTTATACCGTCATCCTGAGATGTGATGTCAAAGGTACCGTTCTCAACAGTAACAGATAATCCCTCAATTCCTTCATAGCAATAGGGAATGGTAAAGGATCCATTTTGAATGGTTACTGCTTTGTCTGAGTGAACGGCATCATCACCGCTTCTTAGATCAAACTTGCCTTGGGCAATCAGAATGTCGCCTCCTGCGTGGATTGAGTCATCTGCAGTGTCCAGAGAAAAGGTGCCATTCGAAATTGTAATATTACCGTCAGATTTCAATCCTTTTTGGCTCACAGTATCGGTGTCTTCTGTAGTTGTGGATTCCGTTTCGGGCATTCCATGCGGGTTGACATTTGCGGTACTGCTGCTCATGGAGACGCTGGCACTGCCGCTGCCAGTGGTAATGGCAAAAGTTCCGTCTTCAATCTGCAGGTATGCGCCAGCGCTTAAACCGTCACCCTCTGAAGTAATATCAAAGGTACCTCCGCAGAGATAAACAAAGCCTAAACTGGTATCATCGGTATTTTCTGCGTGTATGCCGTCTTTGCCGGATACAATTTGAAACGTTCCTCCGGAAATACGGACACTGTCTTTGCCGGAAAGGCCGTGTTCGGCTGAGGTAATGGTATATGTTCCGCTGGTAAGAGCTAGGTCATCCTTGGAAACAACTCCATGCCCTGCGGCAGCGGAAATGGTCAAAGTACCGGAACCATTTAAGGTGATGTCCGATTTGGAAAAAATAGCAGCATCAATATTGTTGTCATCAATGGCAAGGTATTCTCCGCCATTAGCAACAAGATTATTGGATTCAGGAGCAGTGGTAACAAATACTTTATCAGCCTCTTTAACATAGATTGCGGCTGAGGTAGTGCTGGTGATTTCGGCATTGTCCAGCACCAGCTGGATTTTGTCTGTATCTTCTGCATCAATGATAATCATTCCGTTTGTCAGTGTTCCGGAAAGAATATAGGTTCCTTCTTCAGTAATAGTGGCAGTAGTGCCGGAAATTTGTACTGCGGAAGAATCACAGGAAATACTGTTTTCAGATAGGGTAATGGGAACACCGGTTTGTTCGTCGTAGCCAATTTCCATATCTCGGTCGGTGAACATCTCAGATGTGCTAACAGCTGACATTGTTTCGGCAGTATTTGTAATATTGGAAGAGGTGGATTCATTTGCAGCCTGTGAATTTCCGGTACCGCACCCGTAACAGGCGAAAGTAAGTGCTAGAAACAGACATAGGATTGTTCTTTTTTTCATATCTGCGTCTCCTTTCTATAATTCGCCGATGGCGGTTTCTTGTTTGGAAACGGTGATTTCCAGATTTCCGTTGCGGCAGTGCAGTTTGTCGATCATTTCTTTTTCTTTGCCGGTGTTGTTTAAAGTTAAATTGTAGGTAAGACGAAACAGGCTTCCCATATTAGTGGTTTTAATTTGTGTCAGCTCCCATTCTGAAGCATATTTTTTCAGCACGGGATCAAAAACGCCAGTATAATCCAAATCTTCGGGAATAGTAATGTGAAGGGTTTTGTACCGTCCCATCTTTTTTTGTGATCCAAATCCCAGCCAACTGTAAACCGCGCTGACAGCGCCTAGCACAACAGCGCAGAGAAAAGCGTAGCCAATATATCCCATGCCGACTACAAGGCCTGTCCCCATTGCCAGAAAAATTGCTCCGATTTCTTTGGCTGATCCTGGAACAGATCGAAAACGAACTAGACTGAAGGCGCCCGCCACTGCCACACCAGTTCCTACGTTGCCGTTGACCATCATAATGATGACGCACACCACTGCAGGGAGCAGTGCCAGCGTAGCCACAAAACTTCGGGTATACCTGGTATGGTACATGTAAACCCCGGCCAGAATCAAACCGATCAATAGGGCGCTTATGATACAAAGCAGAAAATCGGACAGCACAATAACGGTTGTCATGTCAGTATCAAATAGTCCTTGAAACAAGTTATCCAGCATAAAACTGCCCCCTTTGTGTGCTGATTTTGGACTGCTCGGCCATCATATGCTGATAAGCTGAACCATATTTTGAAAAAGATGTTTTGTATCGCCTTAGCTGATTGAGTATATGACAGATCCAAAGGGGTAATCCGCCGGCGGTTTTGACTTCCATCAGCGTCAGGCCGTTTTCCAGCAGAGGGATTCCATAAATGGCACTGCCAAGAGAAAAATTGTGTTTCCGATATAAAATATTGTGGTCAAAGGTAATTCTCAAATCTCCTCCGTCCAGTGTCCGGTAGGCTTCCCGGTCATAGGAAAGAAATACTGCTGGACGAAGGGTTTGATAATAAGAGCGAAAGTATTCAATTTCATCTGCAATCTGCGAACGGATGGGAAGTGGGCGCCCATCCTGAAAACAGGACATCACCTGAAATTCCGGAAGAATCAGTCTGCGCTTATACACTACAGATTTGTATTTTTTCTTTAGTTCTACAAACACGGGATCTTCCGGAGCTGCCGGCTGGTAACTTCGAATACGGAGTTTTTCCTTGTATGCCGGCTTTTCCAAAGAACGCCGGATCAATCGGTAGGTATCGGTATCATAGTAGATATTGCGAATGGTAGTGCGGCCATACTGGTCCAGTTCCATATACGGTTCGGCTGCCTGCAAAATCGCTGTTTTTTCCTGTTCTGTGAGCAGGTATTTCATTTCATAGCGCTTAAAGGTCATTTGATATGCCATGGGTCTTCCTCCTTGTCTGGAAATCAGTTAATTCATAAGGGATTCAATTACTTCCAGAACCTGGGAGATCGGGATTGCATATCCCATCCCTTCTACTTCTGTGGAAGATACTTTTGCAGTATTGATGCCGATCAGTTCTCCGTCCATATTAAGCAGAGCACCTCCGCTGTTGCCGGGATTAATGGCGGCATCAGTCTGGATATATGTTGAAGAAGTGGTGTCAGTGCTTACGGTGCGGTCCAGAGCGCTGACAATGCCTGTTGTGACAGACTGCCCGTATCCCAAGGCGTTGCCGATGGCAACAACCTGTTCTCCTACGGTCAGTTCATCGGAATCTCCAATGGTAACTACAGAAATTTGAGAAAGCGTATCTGAAGACAAGTCATCTGCGGAAACCTTTAGCAGGGCAATGTCCATGGATTCATCGTAGCCGCACAGCTGAGCTTCATAAGTTTGATCATCCACGAAGGTTACAGAAAGCGTTGAAGCGCCTTCCACAACATGATAATTGGTGACCATGTAAAGATAACCGTCTGCTGAATGAATAATAACACCAGATCCGCAGCTGGTAGTTTCCTGCAGCTGTACCTGTTCATGTCCGCCGCGTCCGCCAAATTGCCCGAAATAATTTTGCACTTCCTGTACGGATATATTGGTGACAGATACTACAGAGGGAAGCCCTTCTGCCGCAATTGCAGATACATTCAGGGATTGATCTGTTCCTGTGGAGGTGCTGTAGGAGGCAACATTGGTAAAAGAAACATCGCTGGATTGAGCAGTTTCACTGCTTTGCGCAATATAAATATGTTCCAAAAAAGTATTTACCCCGAAAAAACTTCCTCCGGCAATCCCGCCAAAAAGTACGGCACTTAAAGCCAATGCGGCAGTCTTTTTCAGTATTGGGGTTTTTCTGGATGGTTTTTTGTTGGTCCGAGGAGGTACAGAATATTGAGGGTTTGAGGTCTGTCTTCCAGTAGGATATTGTTGTTGGTTATACATAAAGATGCTCCTTTCTGTTCTATCAAGGATAAAATTTTAAGATTCATATGGATTGTATTTCTTGTTATGGCTTAAGTATACGTTTGGTATCTTAGTCAAACTTAAAAAAATTCCTTAATTCAACTTAAAATTTATTGCTGCATCTTTTTATGATTACAGAGCGTCAATCTTTTATGAGATTGACGCTCTGTGTGCTTGAGATGATATGGGAAGAGAGACGGTGATGGTCAGGGATTTTTCATCCTGTGTGACTGCCCAAATTTTTCCCTTGTGGGTGTTGACAATGGCTGCGGCAATAGAAAGCCCCAGGCCATAACCGCCTGTCCGGGAATTTCTGGACTGATCTGTCCGATAAAAACGGTCAAAAAGATGAGGAAGGCTAGCTTTTTCAATAAATGGGGTAGTGTTAAACACACTGAGACGAATAGTGTTTTTTTGTTTTTCCAGTGTCAGGTCAATGCGGCCGCCATCGTTAGAATATTTCAAAGCATTGTCTAAAAGGATGGTGATTAACTGACGGATCGCTTTTTCATCTCCGCAGAGAGAAAGCATCGGCTGAACATGGCTGGTCAAAATTTTGTTTTGAGTCTTGGCCAACGCCTGAAAGCCCTCTACCGCTTCTTCTGCAATATCCGAGATCGGAAATTCAATTTTTTCTATTTGGGGCATCTCTTCCATTCGGGACAGAAGAATCAAACTGTTTGTCAGCTGCGCCAACCGCTTTGTCTGGTTTTGAATATCACTGAGCCATTCGTTTTCTCCCAGATCCATTTCCAATACTTCTGCATCTGCGTCAATAATGGTGAGCGGGGTTTTTAGTTCATGCCCAGCATCGGTGATAAACCGTTTTTGTTTTTCATAGTTTTCAGAAAAGGGTTTGACAATTCTGCCGGACAGGATGATTAAAAGGAGTAAAACTGCCAATAATCCAGCGACTCCAACTCCTGCACTGGTAAACAGGAACGTGCGAAAAGAACCCATGTCCCGTCCGCAGTCCAGAAAAATAATATGTCTTTCGGTTCCAACAAAATAGACCAAATACCGGTAATCGTCCACAAACCCTTTTAAGCGGTTGGATTTGGCAACCGTTTGGGCATAATCAATGGCGGTTGATGTATCTACTGCCGCAATTTTTCCTGTATTTGCTGAGATTACGGTGCCGTTTTCTGCGAGAAATACAGAAAAATATCTGGATTCATAGGGCAGCTCTGGGGAAAATTGTCGTTCGTTTTTATGAAAAATATCGGAGGGCGGCGGTTCTCCGCCCATATGATTTTCCATAGGAAAATTGCCGTCATTTTCTGACAAAATTTCCAAGATATTATCTGCGTTGATGACCAGTTTTCGGTAATTGAGGATTCCCACAACGCCAAAAATAACTGAAAGCACCATCAGCAGAGAAAGCATGGAAGCAATAATCAGTTTGATGCGTAATGTTCGGATCATGAAATTTCCTCCAAGGAATAGCCAGCATTTCGTGTGGCTTTAATATGAATATTTGCGTGCAGGGCCGTGAGTTTTTTGCGCAAATAGGAAATATACACCCACACTACATTCATTTCTGTTTCACTGTCATAGCCCCATATTTTTTCCATAAATCGTTCGGAAGAAATCAGTTTTTTGGGGTTGCTCATAAGCAGTTCCATCATCTGGAATTCTTTGTTGGCCAAGCGATAAGCGCCTGATGGGGTGGACAGTTCAAAGGTGGCGCGGTCCAGTGTGACGTTCCCCAGCTGAATCTGAGAATTGACCTGAGCCGTCTGTACCCGGGTCATGGCGCGGATCCGAGCCAGCAGTTCTCTGGAATGAAATGGCTTTGTTAAATAATCGTTTGCACCTGCATCCAGTCCCAAAACTTTATCGTCCACTTCGGATTTGGCGGTGAGCAGCAGTACCGGAATTAAATTTCCCTTGCTTCGAATGGTTTTTAATACAGTGATGCCGTCTACTTTTGGCATCATAATATCCAGGATAATGCCGTCGTAATTATCGGCTTCCAGATATTCCAGCGCAGCCTGTCCGTCATATACAGGATCTACGGAATAGTTATTTCGTTCTAATATGGCGGTAAGCGCTTTTGAAAGCGCCCGTTCATCTTCTGCTAGCAGCAGCCGCATAATGGTTTCCTCCTTCTTGACCAGCCGGCTTTGGCGGCGGGGATCTGACCTATTTATTTTATTATATCATATCTTCTTTACTTTAAATCAAAATAAAAATTAGTGATTTTACTTGTTTTCAGAAAATGTTTGTCCAAAACCTGTGAAGAAAGTTAGATGTCTTTTTACGAAATCAGGATCAAATATTTGAAAGGACAAAAAATGTATAATTTGGATTAAAAAATGAACTTCTTTTTTCCCTGGAAACTCGCTATACTAAAAACAACAGATAGGTACGCAACTAAAAAGCGGCCATTTAACGGAAGTTTTAAAAAGGGGAGGAATAAACTATGAACAGCAGAAAATTCCCGCTGTTTTCAAAAATCGTGCCGGAAGGGTGGATGCGTCAGCTGATGCATCGGGATTTAACCCAGGGATTTATCGGCCATTTGGATGAATTGGTACCGGATCTGATCCAGCAAGATCCAATCTATGATGATAACCGCCGCACTGCCAACAGCAAAAAAGTGGATTTGGGCGTTTCTAATTATTTGGAAAATATGCAGGCACAGTATCAATGGTGGAATGCAGAAACCCAGTCAAACTGGCTGGACGGATTTATCCGCACTGCCATTTTGGACGGGGACGGCCCGATGCTGCAGAAGGCAGAAGCGATTATTCGCCGTCGTTTGAACTCACAGGATGAGGACGGATATCTTGGCATTTATAAACCAGACCTTCGTTTCCACAGCGGAAAAGAAAACGGGGAATTTTGGGCGCAGTCTGCGCTGTTTCGGGCGCTGCTGGCCTATTATGAATATACCGAGGACAAGGATGTGTTGCATGCTGTTGCACAGGCGGCAGACTGTATTATGAAGGGTTACCCCAAAGGTCAGTCCCGGCCGTTCAGCGCTGAACAGGAAGAAAGCAAATGGAGCTGCCATGGGATCAGCCATGGTCTGACCATTACCGACACGTTTTTCCAACTGTTTGGCCATACCGGAAAAACCGAATACTTGGATTATGCAGTCTGGCTGTACGACAGCTATTCTCAGGAATCCCATGTGGAGCGGGATATTCAGATTCAAAATCTTCTGGATCCGTCTTATCGGTTTTATGAACATGGGGTACATACCTATGAACATCTGCGTACTTTAGTATTGGCATATTATTATACCGGACAGGAAAAATACGAAACGGCGCTGAAGGAGTATTTTGCAAAATTGGATCAATGTATTCTCCCGAGCGGTGCACCTATCGGAGACGAATGGGTGTGCGGCATGTCTGCAGATTCAACCCTGACCGGATATGAATACTGCTGTCTGCAGGAACTGCTTCACTCTTATGCGCTGTTGATGCAGCAGTCCGGAGAAATGAAATGGGCGGACAAAATCGAGTGGCTGCTGTTTAATGCAGGCCTTGGTTCCCACCATCCGGAGCGCAGTTCTATTGCGTATTTAAATGTGGATAACGCCTACGCCATGGAAGCGGTGTTCCAGACCGAACAGCCTCACTGCAAGGATCCAAAACAGAACCGGTACAAATATTCCCCTACCCATCAGGATGTAGCGGTGTGCTGTGTTCCCAATGCAGGAAGAATTTTCCCTTACTATGTACAGTCCATGTGGATGACCGAAGGAAATCGCTTAATCAAGGCATTGTATGGTCCCAGCCGGTTTACTCAGGAAATCAATGGAGTGCAGGTGCAGATTGAAGAAAATTCCAATTATCCGTACAGCCCAACACTGGCGTTTCGCGTGATTGCTAGCGCACCGGTTGCTTTTTCACTGGTTCTGCGGAAACCATCCTGGTGCAAGGGATATACGCTGGATCTGGAGCAGAATGAGTATCGTGATGAGCAGGATACCATTGTGATTGAAAAAGAATGGAATGGAACAGCAGAATTTACCCTGCGGTTTGACTGGGATGTTATCATAAATACAGATCTTTTGGGAGACGTTTATTTCAGCTTTGGCCCTCTGGTTATGTGTCTGCCTATTCCAAGTAAAGAGACGATTGTAAAAACCCATCCTTTAGAAGGTTTTTATGATACTCACTATAAACCAGCAGAAGGCGCGTTCTGGGATTATTATGTGACACCGGAGCAGGCTCAAAGCATGACGCCTCTGGAAAAGGGTGTAGGGTTAACTGGTTGTGCTACTAACCGCCAAACCGGCAAAGAAGAAACCATTACCCTGGTACCCATGGGAAAATCAGTTCTGCGGCGGGTTACTTTTCCAAAGCAGTGACAAAAAAGGAGAAAAAACATGAATTCATATGAAAGATTATTTGCCAGAATGGAAGGAAAACCGGTAGATCGACTGCCAAATCTAAATATTGTGATGATGTTCGCAGCCAGACAAATTGGTGTTCCTTACGGAAAATATGTTACAGATCACCGCCTGCTGGCAGAAGGGGTATGGAAGTGCTACGAAAAATTTGGAATTGACTGTTTGTGCGCCATTTCTGACCCTATGCGGGAAGCAGAAGGACTGGGAGCAAAGGTTGTGATTCCGGAGGATGATGTGCCGTATTCCCAGGAATTTTTGGTAACAGAAATATCTGATATTGAAAAGTTAAAACCTATTGACCCGTCTTTGGGCAGAAGAATGAATGACCGCCTGGAAGCAGTGCGACTGCTCAAGGAAAAAAGCGGGGGAGAAGTGCCGGTAATCGGCTGGGTAGAAGGCGCTGTGGCAGAATGCTGCGACCTGATGAACATTTCCCAGGCAATGGTCAGCCTGTTGGATTATCCGGACGAAATGAACCAGATGCTGGCGCTCTGCGAGGAGCAGTCCGAACGGTTTGCTCTGGCACAGATTCAGGCAGGTGCAGATATTATTGGGGTGGGAGATGCAGCATCTTCTTTGATCGGTCCTGGACTGTATGAAGAATTTGCTCTGCCTTGGCAGCAGAAACTGATCAGCGCCATCCACAATGCGGGGGCGAAAGTGAAACTGCACATCTGCGGGAACTTAAATCCGGTTTTGGATTTGGTGGCACAGACTGGAGCAGATATTGTAGACTGCGACCATATGGTAGATATCCAGGAAGCAGTAAGGGTATTCCCAAAAAATATGAGCGCCTGCGGAAATTTTGACCCAGTGTCTGTTTTGCTTTCCGGAACACCGGAACTGGTAAAACAAGAAGTATTACGGTGCAGCAATCTGGGGGTAAACAACAATCTGATTGCGGCAGGGTGTGAGGTGCCAAAATTCACGCCGGAAGAAAATATGTTTGCAGTGATGGAAGCATTGGGATAAATAAGATAAAAGAGTGATTCTTTGATTAAGAATCACTCTTTTGTTTTTGTGTGAATCTTCACGCTTGGTGAGATGCAAGCACAATTTTCCGACAAAACAGGCTGAGCATGTTTTTTACGGTAGTGGGCAGCAGTGTCGTGATAATATTTTTTAAAAGCGTTGTGAAAATGACTGGGACAGGAAAACCCTAACCTGCTTGATATTTCTGTGATGGACAGATTGGTTTCCCGTAAAAAGGTAGCGGCGGCTGCCATACGGGCGGCAGTTCGCTTTTGGGTGAAATTCTGGCCGTAGCGGTTATATAAAATGCGGCTTGTCTGGCGGGTGCTCACGCCAAGCCTTCGGGCAAGCTCCTCCAGGGTAATGGTGTCGTATTCATACAGAAAACTGTCTTCAATCAGGATATAGGCTTTGACCAGAGGAATGGGAATGGGGTCTAGATTGATTTTAGAAGTTTGACTGTAATTTCGCAGCATGGTAGCGATCAGCTGCATAAACAGCGCCTTGAGCATCAATTTTCCGGCAGTATCCGGAGACAAAAATTCCCGGTAGATCTGTTCCAGAATATTTTGAGGATTGACACTGGCTTCTCCGTACCAAAAGGGGGAGGCGGTAAAGGGTTTTAACAGGCTGGTTTCCTCCTTTTGATGATCCTTTGCTTTTTCTTCGATATTCAGATAGATGCAGTATTCATACACAGGGTCATGGGAATCGGAGATCTGCTCATGTTCTACAGAGGGACCGGTGGTATAAAGAATATTTTGATATAGTTCATAGGACTTGCCCTCGCTGATTAAGGTTCCTTTACCCTGGGGAATATAGTGGATTTCATAGCTGGTAGAACTGTGTGAATGAGAGGGAATGTTCCAGTTTTGACGCTCATAGGAAAACTTTAAAATAGTTACGGCATAGCTGCCGATGGAAAAATGAATGTTTAAATTGTCGTTTTTCATAAGCCGGCACCGCTCCTTTTAAAAGTACGCTGATCGGACATGAAAACCGGTTTTTTGTCTGATCAGAAAGTATTATCATGGTAGCATAAATTGTATAATGAATCAAGAATCATCTTTCAAAACGCGACTTGACAGTGAGGTGAATGAAATGATTATTGATGCTCATGTACATTTGTGGGACCGGCAAAATGGGATGGTAAATCACCGGCCAGTAACTGCCTTGACAGGAGGAAAAAGCGATTTTGGCGGCGAAATTCGGCAGATGATGCCGCCGTATATGCTGGACGGAAGAAATACGGTGGAAATGCTGATGGCAAACATGGATTACGCTCAGGTCAGCGGCTGTGTGGTGACCCAGGAAATAATTGACGGCAATCAGGATGCCTATCTTTTGGACTGCAAAAAACGGTATGGAAACCGAATGAAAATTTGCTGCCTGTATGAAGAACAGCCAATGGAAGACCAAAGGGCAGACCAATGGGGAGACCCATGGGTCAGCCAGTTTGACGGGATTAAAATCTGCGGAGGACGATTATCTGATGGGGATTTGCTTCATCATGCGCAGGTTTTTGAACAGGCTGACCGGTTGGGGAAATTTATCTCAATTGATTTGGCGGAGGGCACTTTGCAGACCGACGCGATGCAGCAGTTGGCAGACCGCTTTCCCCGTCTGAAAATGGCTGTGGGACATTTTGGCATGGTTACGGTGCCCGGCTGGGAAAAACAGATCGAACTTGCCAAAAAACCCAATGTGTTCATTGAAACAGGGGGAATCACCTGGCTGTTTCATCAGGAATATTACCCGTATCCCTCTGCAGTGAAGGCTATCCGAACAGCCATTGAAATCTGCGGAATTGACAAGCTGATGTGGGGGAGCGACTATCCCAGAACCATGACGGCCATCACCTATCTGATGAGCAGGGACTTTATCGAAAAATCAGAAGAGCTGACACTGGAAGAAAAGACAAAGCTTTTGGGGGAAAATGCAAAGGATTTTTACGGATTTGAAAAACTGGATGTTCCCCCAAGGATTCGGAATATGGTAGAATAGGAGTAAAAGAACATGAAGGTAAAAGCCACCTATTTTCAAAACAGCAAAGAACAGCCCCTGGTATACGGAGATGTGGAGCTTATAAACCCGCCCAGAAAAAAACTGCGGGGACATCCGGAAAAACCGGGGATTTTAGCAGAAAGTGTTTTAGTGGGATTTTGCGGAACCGATTATGAACTGATGCATATGGGAGAACGAAACCAGCTGACAGCCAAGTTCCCCAAAGGCAGAAAGATGCTCATTAACGGTCACGAGGGCGTGGTATGGGTGCCGTCAGAAAACCGATTTGCCATTGTGCTGATCCGAGGCGGAAACAGTTATGACCCTACCCGCTATACAGAAGAAGAGGATTATTTTGAATACGGGTGCGATCAGGCGGACGGTTTGTTTTCAGACCAGAACTACTACCATCCGGATATGCTGTTAAAAATCCCGGACGGATATGTAAAAGACGGAAAAATCCCCCTTTCCCTTGCCAAAAAGCTGGTGTTTTCTGATCCTTATGCCTGTATGATTTTCCAAAGAGAACGGATGGAGGATTTGGGGGAAGCTCATAACTTTCGAGTAAAAATGGCACAGTACCAGTGCGGAGAAGAAAAGGCCAGAGCCATTGCCCGGGAAGAGACCTTCCAACGGGTGTGCATTTTTGGGCTGGGCACCACCGGAATGTTTATGGGAGATTTAATCCGCCAGAAATACCCAAACGCCAAAATTGTATTTGTTGCCAGAAGTGAAGAAGACAGTCCTAAAGTGCGCTTTGCCTTAAAACAGGCAAAAGCAGATTATGTCAAAAACAGTTTTGATTCTCAGGAGGAACTGGCACAGGCTATCAAAAAGAAACTGGGCGGAACTGCGACCGTATTTGTGGGTGTCAGCGGCAGCAATGTTGAACACCAAATTGCCTTTCAGTACGGGGTGTTGGGATGCAACGGCATTTATAACAGCTTTTCTTTGGGGCCACAGGTTTCCTTTGACACCATGCCGTTTGGGTTTCAAAATCAGCTGATTTTTGGCTCCATTAATTTTAGACAGGATCATATGGAAGAAGCAATTCGGATTTTGGAACAGAGTCAGTATGACGAAATTGTAGAACTAATTGATAAACAGGAATTTACCGATGACCCAAGGGACGCCTATGACCATAAAATTTATTCCAAAGGGGCGCCTTTAAAAACAGCGGTTGTGTGGAATGAACAGTATGTAGACAGAACCCGGTAATAAGGAGAGGAAAACCATGAAAGCCATTTATATCAATCAGCCTGGACAGGTTGAGATTAAAGAAATTGATATGCCGGTGAGAAAACCGGGAGAAGCTCTGCTTAAAATTTTGTATGGAGGTATCTGCGGAAGTGACCTGGGGTCCTACCGCGGCACCTTTGCCTATTTTGATTATCCCAGAATTCCGGGACATGAATTCAGCGCTCAGATTGTAGAGATCGATGAAAATCCGTATGGATTAAAAGAGGGAATGGTGGTTACCTGCAATCCATATTTTAACTGTGGACACTGCAGCAGCTGCGAAAGGGGCTTCCTCAACGCCTGTATGGACAACCAGACCATGGGATGTCAGCGGGACGGCGCTTTTTGTGAATATATCACCATGCCCATAGAGCGGATTTATGACGGAAAAGGATTGGATCCTAAAATTTTGGCAGCCATTGAACCGTTTTGCATCAGCTATCATGGCGTACAGCGGGCACAGATCAAAAAAGGGGATAAGGTGTTGGTCATCGGAGCAGGAACCATTGGTGTTCTGGCAGGCTGTGCCGCCAAAGCGCTGGGCGGCGAAGTGTATCTGTGCGATGTTGCCGAAGACAAGCTGCGCTACGGCATGGAACATTTCGGGTTTGACGGTGCAATCCTGAATCAGTCTGAGGAAGCGTTTGAAAAAGCAGTGGGGGATATTACAGGAAGATTGGATGTGCGCGGTACAGCCATGAACAATGGATTTGATGTGTGTATTGAAGCGGTGGGACTGCCCAGTACATTCCAAAACTGTGTGGATGCCGCCGCATTTGGAGGAAAGGTTGTGCTCATAGGGGTAGGCAAGAAAAACCTTGATTTTAACTTTACCCTGATTCAGAAAAAGGAACTGAATATATTTGGCAGCCGAAACGCTTTAAAAAAAGATTTTGTGGAACTGATTGACCTGGTGCGTTCTGGAAAAGCGGATTTGGAAAAGGTAATCACCAATCTGTATTCTTTCCAGGATGCTGCAAAAGCGTTTGCCGATTTTGACCAAAACGGAGCCCATATGCTGAAAGTAATGCTGGATTTTACTACCCTAACAGAATCATAAAAAAGGAACGGTGAGAATGATGACAGTAAAAGAAAAACTGCAGGAAATCGATCAGGTGATTGCCAAAGGGCCTTACCAGGATAACTGGGAATCTTTGAGCCAATATGAGATCCCAAAATGGTATCGGGATGCAAAATTTGGTATTTTCATTCATTGGGGTGTGTACAGTGTACCCGCTTTTTCCAGCGAATGGTATCCCCGCAATATGTATCAGAAGGGCAGCCCGGAATATGAGCATCATCTGAAAACATATGGTCCGCTGAATGAGTTTGGATACAAGGATTTTATCTCCATGTTTAAGGCAGAAAAATTTGACGGAGAACAATGGGCGGAACTGTTCCGCCAGTCCGGCGCCAAATATATTATGCCGGTTGCAGAACATCACGACGGTTTTCAGATGTATGACAGCCAGCTTTCCAAATGGAATGCCAAGAATATGGGCCCTCATCGGGACATTGTAGGGGAACTGAAACAGGCAGTAGAAAAACGGGATATGGTATTTGCCGTTTCTTATCACCGGGCAGAGCACTGCTGGTTTTTTAACGGCGGTTTGGACTATGATTCTGATGTACAGGATCCGGCATATTTGGACTTTTACGGCAAGCAGCAGGGAGAAGTAAAGATGGAAGCTACCCATGATATTCACAGTGCCGGCCCTGCAAAAGAACACTGTGAAGAATGGCTTGCCCGGATCTGTGAACTGGTAGACCGGTATCAGCCAAAAATTGTCTGGTTTGACTGGTGGATTCACAATGTACAGTTTAAACCTTATCTGAAAAAATTTGCCGCCTTTTACTATAACCGTGCAGCAGAATGGGGAACCGGTGTTGCCATTAACTATAAATACAACGCCTATGCCTATGGCACAGCGGTATTTGATGTAGAGCGGGGACAGCTGGAGAGCATTCGTCCGGATTTGTGGCAGACGGATACGGCAATCGCTAAAAACTCCTGGGGCTATACAGAAAATAACGACTTTAAAAACCCGGTGGATATTGTCTGTGATCTGGTGGATATTGTCAGCAAAAACGGCTGTCTGCTTCTGAATATCGGGCCTAAATCCGACGGAACCATTACAAAAGAAGAAACCGAAATTCTGCAGGAAATCGGCAAATGGATGAAGGTAAACGGGGAAGGCATTTATGGGACAAAGCATTGGCAGATTTACGGCGAAGGACCTACCCGAATCGCCGAAGGCGCCTTTACCGATGTAAACCGTACTCCATTTACCAGTGAAGATATTCGGTTTACCTATAAAAACGGGGTGCTGTATGCATTTGTCATGCGGTATCCGAAAGACGGTATTATCAAGATTCGGTCTTATAAGAGTGCCGGTGAAAATAGTGTGGGAACAGGGGATTTTGACATCCGCAGTATTTCTGTGCTGGGATATGAAGATGCGCCGGTGACCTTTGAGCGAACCAGTGAAGCCCTGACCATTCAGGTGAATGGAGAAATTGATACAGACTATCCGGTTTGCCTGAAAATTGTCATTGATTGATTTTTTCGGCGGATCTTCAGCCGATCAAAATTCTGCAAAGAGGATGATTGCAGCAGAATCTGCTGCCAAAATGTTTTTGGATGGGAAAGGGGAACTGTTGCTTGAAAGAATTTATTAGGATTAGTCCAAACGATACGGTAGCTGTGGCATTAAGGCCGCTTTGCGCCGGTTCGGTTATTACAGTACAGGGACAGAATATTTCCCTTTTGGAAGATATTCCTCAGGGGCATAAATTTGCTCTGAAGGATATCCCGGAGGGACAGCCTGTCATCAAGTATTCCGCTCCCATCGGGATTGCAGTAAAAACCATTCGACAGGGAGAATGGGTACACACCCACAATATGAAAACAGGTCTGGGAGAGATCAAAGAGTATGAGTATACTCCGAAACCTCCGGAAATGATACCTACCCAGGAACAGTTTTTCCAAGGATTTCGCAGACCAAACGGAACAGTAGGGGTGAGAAATGAAATATGGATTATTCCGACAGTAGGCTGTGTCAATGATATTGCTTCCGCCGTAGAAAAAAAGGCACAGGCACTGCGGAATGATTCCATCGACTGTATTGCCGCATTTCGTCATCCTTACGGTTGTTCCCAGATGGGAGAAGATCAGGAAAACACCCGAAAGATTTTGTCTTGCCTTATCAATCATCCCAATGCGGCAGGGGTTCTGGTTCTGGGACTTGGGTGTGAAAACAGCGGGGTTGAGGTGCTGAAAACCTATCTGGGAGATTATGATGAAAATCGGGTAAAGTTTTTGGTATGCCAAGAATCTCAGGATGAGATTTCGGATGCTGTGGCTCTGATACAGAAACTGTGTGTCTATGCCGCTTCCTTTCACAGGGAACCCATCAGCTGCAAGGAACTGGTGGTAGGAATGAAGTGCGGTGGCTCTGACGGACTTTCTGGGATTACCGCTAATCCTGTGGTAGGTGCATTTTCCGACCTTTTGATTTCAAAAGGGGGCACCACCATTTTGACCGAAGTACCGGAAATGTTTGGGGCGGAAACGCTGCTGATGGACCGGTGCAGGGATGAGGCGGTATTTTCCCGTACGGTAACGCTCATTAATGACTTTAAAGACTACTTTATCCGACATGGGCAAACCATTTATGAAAATCCCTCTCCCGGCAATAAGCAGGGAGGCATCTCTACATTGGAGGACAAATCTTTGGGGTGCACCCAAAAATCAGGCTGTGCCCAGGTAGAGGATGTGCTTTCCTATGGGGAGACAGTCAAGAAGACCGGACTCAACCTGCTGAGTGCGCCGGGGAATGATTTGGTGGCGTCAACGGCGTTGGCGGCAAGCGGTGCGCATCTGGTATTGTTCACCACCGGGAGGGGAACCCCTTTTGCCTGTCCGGTACCTACCGTAAAAATTTCCAGCAATACAGAACTGGCGCAGAAAAAGCCCGACTGGATTGATTTTGACTGTGGGGTGCTGACCCAGGATGGTTCCATTGAGCAGCTGGGACAGGAGCTGTTTGACTTTGTGATCCAGGCAGCATCCGGCAAACTAGTAAAATCAGAAGAATTGGGATTTCATGATATGGCGATCCTGAAACAAGGGGTCACCCTGTAACAGGTGTCAACGCAAAGGAGAATGTGCAATGAAACGGCTTTCTTATGAAACGCTGAAGGAAATAGGATATGAGGGCTATCTGCTAAAACAGGCGTCGGAAAAGGTGATCCAGTTTGGGGAAGGAAACTTTCTGCGAGGGTTTGCGGACGTCTTTTTAGACCTGTTAAACGAAAAAACCGGCTTGAATGCTAAAGCAGTACTGGTGCAGCCTGTGGGGAAACAGGATCACACCGCTCCCTTTGATGAGCAAAACGGATTGTATACCCTGTATCTGCGGGGATTTGAAAACGGACAAAAAGTCAACCGCAAGCGGGTGATTTCCTGTGTCAGCCGGTGTCTGAATCCCTATTCCCATTATGAGCAAATTATGGCGTGCGCGGAAAATCCGGAGCTGCGGTATATTATCAGCAATACCACCGAAGCGGGGATTGTCTATGACCCCAGCTGTCAGTTTGATCAGACCCCGCCTCAGGCTTTTCCTGCAAAGCTGACCCAGTTTTTATACCGCCGTTTTCAAAGGTTTGGAGCAGGTGCAGACGGGTTTGTAATCCTTCCCTGTGAGCTTATTGATGACAACGGAAAAGCGCTGAAACACTGCGTGAAGCAATACATAGAACAGTGGAAGCTGGGGGCAGAATTTCTGCAATGGGTGGAACAGAAAAATGATTTCTGCTCTACTTTGGTAGACCGGATTATCACTGGATATCCCAGCGGAGAAGCGGAGCAGTTAAATCGTGAGAACGGGTACGAAGATACCTTAATGGATGCAGGAGAAGTGTTTGCGTTTTGGGCAATCGAAGGCCCGGAATGGCTCAAGGAGGAGCTTTTGTTTGAGCAGGCAGGACTTCCGGTTGTGATCACACCGGACTGTAAGCCCTATAAGGATCGAAAGGTGCGTATCCTCAATGGTGCTCATACTTCCATGGTGCTGGGGGCATTTCTGGCAGGGCAGGACATTGTGCGTGGCTGTATGGAAGACCCGGTGATCTGTGGTTTTATGAAAAAGGCGGTTTATGAGGAAATTATGCCTACTTTGGCATTGCCCAAAGAGGAACTTCTTTCCTTTGCAGACGCAGTCATTGAGCGGTTTCAAAATCCCTTTATTGACCACAAACTGTTGAGCATTTCCTTGAACTCCACCTCCAAATGGAAGGCACGGGTTTTACCGTCTTTGCTGGATTATGTCAAAATCAAAGGGAAAGTACCGGAATGCCTTGCGGCGTCTTTTGCCTTTTACCTGCTGTTTTATCATGGAAATCAAATGGGCGAAAACGGTCTTGAGGCAGAATACGGCGGCAGAAGCTATACGGTGATCGATGATCAGGCAGTGCTGCAATTTTTCTATGACCTTAAAGATGATCCTATGGAATCTTTGGCGATGGCTGTAATGGGCAACAAGAGTTTTTGGGGATGTGATTTAACCCAAATAGAAGGATTTGCTCAAAGTGTCATTGGGTATTTGGATGCAGTGCATAAAACTGATATTAAGACTGTGATGAAACAGTTGATAGAAGAGTAGAACGAAACAATGGATGCCGCCTCAAATCAAATGATTTAGGGCGGCATCCATTGTTTCATCAGCGAAAATAAGATAGAAGAGTGATTCTTTATTTAAGAATCACTCAAACGACTGCTTTGATTTTGGTATGTATTACAGTAAAATATTTTGAAAAGAAAAATCAATCTTTTACCAGAATATCTGTAATTTCAGCAATGTACAATAAGTGGTATCCGCCTCCGGTACCGTCTGCTTTGTTACTGCCTCCATACCATTTTCCAGTAAAGGCGGTGTCGCCTAAAAAGTCCTGTTCACTCAGTGGGGTAACACAAATTTTGCGGCACAAAAACGCCATGCGATTTTCTTCAAAATATGGGATATCGTCTTTGTGAAGAACAGTTAAACCGCATTTTTCTACTTTATCTTCATCCCGACCGGAAACAGTACCGCAGTATCCCAGCATTTTTTTCATGCTCTTGTCAAAAACAGAAAGACTGAATCCCTCAGAAGCATCCAAAAATTCCCGGGTAAACCGTTCTGGACGGACTGCGCACATGACAACTGGCTTTTGCCACAAAATTCCCATGGTTGCCCATGCAACGGTCATTGGATTGACCCGTCCGTCTTTTTCAGCGGACATTAAAAACCAGTCCTTGCCAATGAGTGTAAACAGATTTTCGTCTAGTTCGGCAGGTTTAATAGAATGAAATGACATGATTATTTTCCCCTTTCACTTGAATCAACCGTTTTGCAGATAGTTTTTTAAGGTGTCGGTATCCATACCGGCAATTCCCAAATCCTCTAAAGAATGTCCTTTTCCCCAACAATCGTATCCCAGCAGTGCACTACCCAGATAAATGAGACTGTCCATCAGCGGACAAGGAATTCCCATTGCATGAGCCAACTTTGCCCACGGAGCAATCCCATAAGGAATGTCTTCGGAGAAATAGCGGTTTTGTAAATCGCCAGGACCTTTGATTTTTGCAAAGTTAGGATCTCCTGCAATCGCTTCACCAATATCATCCGTTACAATTTCGCCGCCGATTCCATGGGCGACAATATCACTGGAATATCCAAAGTGTTTCAGCAGAGCAATTCGTTCCTGATCCACTTGTTCGGTTGTGCGAGCTACACAAGAAGAAAAGCCTTCGGTGTAGAAATAAAATTCGCCCTTCGCCCGTTCGATATGTCCTGCATTCAGCACGCATCCAGGAACGTGAATAATTGGGTTTAAGCTGGAAAGTCCACAAGCCACAACGCTTTCCACTGCTTCCAGCTGAGGATAGAACTGCTTGAGTTCTTCTACAGTTTCCTGGGTTTTGCAGGCAGGCATGACACCGATTTTCAAAGGGTCAAAAATGCTCATGATCAGTGTATCACCTGGGCCGCGCAGACGGGTTGCATAAGGCAGTGTGTTGGTTTCTGCGACTACTACATCGGAAACGCCTTTTTCTTTTAGCTTTTTCCATACAATTAAACTGTCAAAGGTGCCAGGCAGCAGAGTGATGATTTGCCCAGGTTTTACTGCTTCTGCCAATTTTTCTGCATAGGCATCATGGGCAAATGCCGGAACTGCTACAAAGATGTATCGCACGCCTTCTAATGCCTGCGCCAGATCAGAAGTCACCATAGAAATGGTGACAGTACCGGTGCCGGCAGCACCGGCCATAGAAATTTCATGGGTGTCAAACACCTGCTGCATGTTAGCTGCAAATTTTTTGTCTTCGTACAAATGAACTTCAAATCCACGGCGGGTTAGGTCTGCGGCAGCCGCATGTCCGCCATTACCTCCACCAAGAACCGCAACAGAAATCGCCATAATATCGAATCTCCTTTTTCTGATATCATTCTGTTAAATTGATAACAACCACTAGCCCCAGTATAGCACTTGCTTATAGTTACCGGTTAATATATAATCAGGAATGTGATATATAAAAAAATATATACCATAGAAAGGGGAAAGACGGATGACATTGCAGCATATTAAGGATATTTTGACCATTGCCCGGGAAGGCTCCATCACCCGGGCTTCTCACATCTTGTTTCGAGCTCAGTCCAATCTGAGCACTATGGTACGGGAAGCGGAGAAGGAATTAAATATTACTATTTTTGAACGTACCCCCACAGGAGTTAGGCTGACGCATCAGGGAGAACAATTTGTGGCTTGTGCCAGTACAATTGTTTCTCAGATGGAAAAGCTGGAAAATATCAGTGGTCAGTCTCAGACGACTTGGTCTATGGGGATTTCTGTTTGTCGGGCTTCTTATTGCGTTCGCGCAGTGTCGGATTGGATGAATCAGGAATTAGGGACAGAGCATAAAATTTCCCTGCGACTGCATGAAACCAATACGCACGAGGCTATTGAGCAGGTTTTTCGCGGGGAAAGTGCGCTGGGAATCATTCGAATTCCCTCCTTTTACGAAAATTATTACCGACGCCAGCTGGAAAGTAAAAATTTGTGCTGTGACCCTCTTATGGATTTTTATATGATGCTGATTCTACGGGCAGATCATCCTTTGGCGTTTCAGCAGCAGATCAGCCAGGAAGAACTATACGCTTATACGGAGATTGTACATGGGGACCAGCAGGAACTGGCTGCAAGTATGGATCGTATCAATCCGCTGCTGCGTGGAATTCCTCAAAAGAGGATTTATGTATACGACCGGGGCAGTCAGATTGATCTGTTGCAGCGTCTGCCCGGCACCTATATGTGGGTTTCTCCAATTCCGTTGGATATGGTGGACGATTATGGGATGTACATTCGCCGATGTTCCCTGTCCACCGTACTCAATCGAGATTTTCTGATCTGGCGCAAAGAAGCAATGGAGGATTCCTATCTTCGCAGCTGTGCTGCCTTTCTTCGCCAGTATGCGCAAAAACTTCAGCAATGTACCACAAAACGACTGGATGAAAATGATGCCAAGATGGGGGAAAAGGAACATTCCTAGCTTTTTTCTGCATCTTTATAAAATTTCTGATTCATAGAATACAATGGGTAGGGCGTTTTTTGTCACATCCCATAAATCTTTTCTTTAACCATAGGGGAAAACTGCCATAGAACCGCCTGAAAAAATATGCTATCATAAGAAAAAACAGCATGTTTTATGCAGAGAAAGGTGGATTTTTATGAGTAGCGGATTTCCTCAAGAAGCAAAAGAGATTATGAAAGAACGGTTTGGGAAAGACAGTTTGATTTCTTTGGCGACCATCGACGGGGATTTTCCAAGTGTCCGTACGGTAAACAGCTATTATGAAGACGGATCCTTTTTTGTAATTACCTATGGGCTGTCCAATAAGATGAGACAAATTGAGAAAAATCCCAATGTAGCCATTTCCGGGGACTGGTTTACTGCCAGAGGAAAAGGAGTGAATCTGGGCTGGTTTCGAAAGGAAGAAAACCGGGAAATCGCAGAAAAATTAAATGCTGCCTTTGCCCAGTGGATTGATAATGGGCACAACAATTTTGAAGATGAAAACACCTGTATTTTGCAGATTCAGCTGACAGAAGGGGTGTTGTTTTCTCACGGTACCAGATATGATTTGGATTTTACCGTGGCTTACAAGTGAGAAACAGGAATTTTTATGGATGTTTTTCAAATAGACATAAATGATTATGAAGTAGATGAGGTGTTAATATGGCGAAAGTTTCTCTGCCGATTTCAAATGATTTTTGTCCGCAATGTTTGTACTTATATGGAACTTATAAAGAAAATGGACAACCTAATTATGGACTTTTTTGCTGGGCGACCTATTGTTTTGATGAGGGTTTTCGTTTTGTAGCCTGCATTGGTGAGGACAAATTGACTAGAGATAGAATTAGAGCAACAGGGGAGTTTTCAGCATCTATTATCAGCAAAGAGTTGCTGCCGAATGCGGATTTTTGCGGCAATCATCCCGGGTATCAATTTGATAAATCTAGTCAAATAGAGTCTGTAAAAGGAAGCGTATTGAATGTTCCCGTACCTGTAAAAAGTCCATGGAGCTTTGAACTTAAAGTCAATAAAATTCTTTCTTTGGACGATAAAATGCAAAGTGAAATTTATGTTTGTGAAATTAAAAATGTACTTGCAGAAGAATTTTTGGCAGATCAGTCAAAAACATTTGAGGAAAAGTTAAAAGCGGTAAATCCCGTCATTGCAGTTGAACAGAAATATTTTTCTGTTCATGGAGAGGCAATTGGTTCCTGGGGAGATTGGAAAAATAATTTTTAAAATGTAATTTTTAGTTGGAGGGAATAAGGATGGTAAAGTTATGGATCTTCCTATAAAAAATAAATAGGAGGATGGTATCAAATGAAAAATATAATACTGCTACCTTATACAGATTATTGTGCAGAAGAAATTATTCCCTTATATGAGGCAGTAGGATGGTCAAATTATTATAATAATCCGGATATGTTGTATCATGCTTTTCGCAATTCACTTTTTGTGTTAGGTGCATATGTGGATGATGTTTTGGTAGGGATTATTCGAGTTGTGGGAGACGGCTATTCTATTGTGTATATTCAAGACCTGTTGGTTTTACCAGAATATCAGCGGCAGGGAATAGGTGGAAAATTGATAGCAGCAGTAATACAAAAATTTTCAAAGGTAGGTCAAAAAATACTGCTGACAGATAAAACAAAGGACATGATATCGTTTTATCATCATGTCGGTTTCGCAGCAGTAGATGATATTGACTGTGTTGCATTTCAATATCGTGATTTTGCCATAAAATAGTAGTTGTTTTCTGGTTTTATGCCTTGATACAAAACCGTAATTATTCCATAATGTAAGTTTAGTCAACTGAAAAAGTAAAGGTGTTTAGGATGAGCCTTGATGACTTAGGAAATATACATCTCGCACCTAATTTTTATGGAATATCATTTTATCATCATATAGGTTTTGTATGAAAACAAAATTCGTTGCATCAGATAAAAGTCCGTTTCTGTTTCATAAGAGGCGGACTTTTATTCGATGTAAATGCTTCGGTTACAGAATGTCTCAAAGCAGTGATAGGTAGGAATTTTCTTTAGAGAGAAGGCTGCCAATCAGGGGGGCTAGCCGGCTACAACTACGTCTTGGCTCCAGAAAATTTCCTCAAGGAGATCTCTTTCAAAAAAATACTGGAAATTCAAAAAAATTGTGGTATAATATAAGCATGAATGTGCTCGAGCACGAAAACAAAAGCGGGACAAAACGACTATAATAAGGAGGAATTGGCAATGAAATTTTATGTAGATGGCTCTGCGCTGAGAAGTGGGAACGGAAGTAAAGAATATCCTTTCCAGACCATTCAGGAAGCTGCAAATATTGCAAAAGCCGGCGATGAGGTTCTGGTATATCCCGGTGTCTATCGGGAATGGGTAAACCCAATTCATGCGGGAACCGAAGATGCAAGAATTACATATACCTCTGTGGAACCGCTGAAAGCGGTAATTACCGGTGCGGAACCAGTAAAAAACTGGAAACCTTATGAAGGAGATGTCTGGATTGCCAGAATCCCCAACGGAATTTTCGGTACCTATAATCCATACACCACCCTAGTCAGCGGCGACTGGTATATTGCCACCTTTATCGCCCATACCGGCGAAGTATATCTGGGCGAAAAGTCCATGTATGAAGTGACTGAACTGGAAAAGGTACTCAGTCCGGAAGTTTCCAAAGCTTCCTGGGATCCGGATTTTTCTGTTTACACCTGGTATACTGCACAGGATGAAGAAACCAACGAAACGGTGATTTACGCAAACTTCCACGGAAAGAATCCAAATGAGGAAGATGTAGAAATCAATGTCCGCAGAAACTGCTTCTATCCGGCGGAAGAAGGAGTGGGCTACATTACCCTTTCTGGATTCACAGTAACCAAAGCCGCAACTCAGTGGGCGCCTCCTACCGCTTATCAGGAAGGAATGGTGGGACCACACTGGTCCAAAGGATGGATCATTGAAGATTGTGATATCTCTCATTCCAAATGTTCTGGGATCTCTCTGGGGAAATACAAACAGCCAAACAATGACAACAAATGGCTCAAATGGAAATTTAAAGACGGCACCCAGACTGAACGGGATTGTATCTGCCAGGCACAGCGGGAAGGCTGGACCAAGGAAAGAATCGGTTCTCACATTGTTCGCCGCTGCAACATTCACGACTGCGGCCAAACCGGTATTGTAGGCCATCTGGGCGGTGTGTTCTCCATTATTGAAGACAACCATATTCACCATATTAACAACAAACAGAATTTGGCAGGAGCGGAAATCGGCGGCATTAAAATGCACGCTGCCATCGACGTGATTTTCCGCAGAAACCACATTCACCACTGTACCCGCGGTCTGTGGCTGGACTGGCAGGCACAGGGTACCCGGGTTACCCAAAACCTGTTCCATCACAATACCCTCCCGATTGCAGATGACTGCATTGAAAAGGGAATGGCAGGCATGGGCGAAGACATCTTTGTAGAAGTTTCCCATGGACCGACTTTGATCGACAATAACATTCTTCTGTCCGACCGGGCAGTAAAACTGGCAACCCAGGGTGTGGCACTGGTACATAACCTGATTGCAGGCGCATTTACCGCTGTGGGAATTGGAACAGATAACGGGGCAAAAACTCTGTCTTCTCCCCGGTATACCCCATATCATGTGCCGCACCAGACTGAAGTGGCTGGATTTATGACCTTCCTCCATGGTGACATGAGATTCTACAACAATATTTTTGTACAGCAGCCTATGCGTCCAGGCATGAAAAAGATGATGGAAAAAATGCAGGGTGCCGGCAAAAACGGTTGGGATGACGGAAACCTATATGTAGGTACCTGGATGTACGATGACGGCTATCAGCTGTTTGAAGAATGGGTCAAAGAATTTGACGGTTACTGCGGCATGGGTTCTCCAAACAGCGACCGCTACTATATGCATCTTCCTGTATGGGCAGAAGGAAATGTATACTTTAACGGCGCAAAGGCATGGAAAAAAGAGAAAAACTGTATTGTGGACAGCGAACATACCGTTTCCTTGAAACTGGAAGAAAAGGACGGAGAATGGAAGCTGGAAACCAATCTCTACGACGTTATGCCGGACCTGACTGTGGGTACCATCAGCACTGATACTTTGGGTATGGCATTTGAACCGGAGCAGATGTTCGAAAATCCGGATGGAACGCCGATTGTATTCAATGCCGACTATTTTGGAAATCATAGAGCAATCAATCCAATGGTAGGACCGTTTGAGACTCCGCAGGCGGCAGGCGAAGTTTTAAGTAAAACAGTTTAAAAAATGTGAAAAACACAAAAGGGTTGGTTTCGGCGATAAGCCGAAACCAACCCTTTTTATATTTTTCGGCGATATTTCTTTGTTGGGAACACAAGACTAAGTGACAGGCGCTTATGTTGACAAGCATGAAAAAAGGGACTATAATAGCTTTAATATCAGTGATATTGATGAATTTGGAAGCATAGCTCAGCTGGTTAGAGCGCTGCGTTCACATCGCAGAGGTCATGGGTTCGAGTCCCCTTGCTTCCACCAAAACAGAACCGTGATCTTGATACCTATTGTATCAAGATCACGGTTTTTTCGTACGGACTGAAAAGGGGCTGTTTTTTCAAATGTCTTGTTCAGCAAAGGAGTGCAAGTTGTAGCATTAAGATACCGAAATATATTTTTTATGAGGGTTAGACAATTGAGAAGACCGTCGACATTTGTCGGCGGTCTTTTACTATTTCTATATTTTTGATGTTCAGTAAAAAGCTTGCTTGATTAGAAATCCAGTTTTTGATTTTTACTGATTCTTGTCTGAATTTTTAGGGAGTTGAGGAATGTGTTCTGTTTGTAAGAAGGCTGATGGAGTTCTGCTTTCTTTGGACATATATCGAAAGAAGAGTCGTTTTTATAGTGAATGTATAGTTATTGTATAGAAAACAAATACTAAACCGAAGGAAGGTGATTATATGCGAATTCCAAGACATATCGGGATTATTCCGGATGGAAACAGGCGCTGGGCTAAACGTGCGGGATTGCAAAAAAAGGACGGCTATGCAAATGGGTTAACACCGGGATTAGATTTGTTGAGATTGGCACGAGAAGCAGGAATTCAGGAAATTACTTATTATGGATTTACAACTGACAACTGCGGACGGCCTGCTGAACAAGTCAAGGCTTTTTCGAAGGCATGTGTTGAAGCAATCAATCTGATAGCATCTGAGCCAGTTTCTCTTCTTGTGATTGGCGATCAAAATGCAGATACATTTCCTAAAGAGATATTGCCATATACAACTCGAACCGATTTCAATGGCGGTGGTATTCGTGTCAATTTTCTTGTTAACTATGGATGGGAATGGGATCTTGCTCAATTAAATAATCCGGGTAATAATCGTGGGGAAATTCGAAGTGAACTCCGTTCGCATGATGTTTCACGAATTGATTTGATCATTCGCTGGGGCGGAATGCGTCGGCTATCTGGATTTTTACCGGTACAATCAGTTTATGCTGATTTCTTTGTTGTGGATCGATTATGGCCTGATTTTGAACCAGATGATTTTTTTCGAGCACTACAATGGTATCAAAAACAAGATGTGACATTAGGCGGATAACAAAGCAAACATATATATTAAAAAATAAGGGATATCCGGTGAAATAATGTCGGTGCAAATTCATGCACCACACCAAAATGCACGGATACTTTTTGATTCCTATAGAAAAAAAGAACCTGGAAGAATATGAAACTCCAGGTTCTTTTTTATCTTGCGATTGGGTGTGGATGCTTTATTTTTGCAGGATATCAGCAATACAGCACAAAATGTGATGAGTCAGATTGGCGAGATGTTGCGTTGGATTTTAAAAGATCATATGGTATAATACTAAAAAATACATATTGAGGGAACGAGTCAAATGATAAAAGCGGTTCTGTTTGATTTTGATGGCGTGCTGACAACAGATGCAACAGGTTCTTTGAGCATCTGCAAATATATTACTCAGGTTACCGGTGTTGGATTTTCGCTGTTTTCTGATAAATACCGTGGGTATAATCGTGATCTTTTATACGGAAAGAAAATCCATAATGAAATATGGGAAGAACTTTGCCAGCGTGTCGGAATGCAAATTCCGTATCAAATTCTAATTGACTCTTTTGAGAACACGCCCATTGATGAAAAAATGTTGGAACTGGTACATGCTTTGAAAGATTGCGGCTATCAGGTGGGAATGATCACAGATAATAAAAAAGATCGAATAGACTGTATTGTGAAACATTGCGGTTGGGAGCAGCTTTTTGATGTGATTGTCGTTTCCGCTGATGTAGGGTCAGGCAAAGAGGAAGATACCATTTTTCGTGCGGCTCTTGAAAAGCTTAATTTGCCGGCTTCTCAATGTGTGTTTATTGATAACCAGCAAAAAAATTTGACGGTTCCTGAAAACATGGGGATGAAAACCATTTATTATGATCATGAAACCAGAAATTTTCAGAAACTGCTGAAACAGTTGCAGGAAATAGGTGTGCTGCAATAGAAAACTAGGATGAGTGCAGATCGGGTGTTTTCAGCCCTGTACTTATAGTGTTTCATATTCTTGTTCATAAAATTAATCAGAGGAATAGGAGGAAATTTTTATGTATCAAATCGCTAATTTTACAGACAACGATGATGTGAAAGTACTGTCTCAGCTGGGACCATTTCAGGTGATCGAGTACCAGCGCGATCTGAGTGTAGACCCAGGGTCTGCGGTTGTGGCTTATTACAGCGCTCAGATGAACGTGAAAAAACGTCAGCTGGTGTGCGACCTGAGCAAAGCCCAGGTGACCGTTCAGGCAGGTGCCATGCAGTGGATGCTGGGAAATGTAAACGCCACCACCGGCATTAAAGGTGTTGGAGATTTCTTGGGAAAAGCTATGCGAGGTAAGGCCAGCGGTGAATCTGCGATCAAACCGGAATATACGGGAAACGGAATTTTGGTGTTGGAACCTACTTACAAACACTTGATTTTAATGAATGCAGCTGATTGGGGCGGCTCTGTTGTATTGGATGACGGACTGTTTTTGGCATGTGACAGCAATCTCAAACATAAAACTGTTATGCGGTCAAACTTTTCTTCCGCAGTAGCAGGCGGGGAAGGACTTTTCAATTTAAGTCTGAATGGTACCGGTACATTCTGTATTGAATCCAATTGTCCAAAAGAAGAATTGATTGAAATTACTTTGCAGGACGATGTATTGAAGATTGATGGAAATCTTGCTATCGCATGGAGCGGAAGCCTGCAGTTTACAGTGGAACGTTCCGGAAAGAGCCTGATTGGTTCTGCTGCTTCTGGAGAAGGGTTAGTCAATGTATATCGGGGAACTGGAAAAGTTTTGATGATGCCTACTGTCAAGATGCCGAATATGTAAGAAAAAGAAATTTGGCTGTTGCAGTAAAATTTGTTTTGGCAATTATCATTGGAACTAAATGAAATGTGAGGGAGTATTGCAGTCCACGGGATTGCAATACTCCTGTTTTTTTATAAAAATAGAATACAAATATTAAAATATAAATATTATAATACAATAAGTATTTAAAAATTCTTGAATTATAAATAGGTTTTGTCAAATGGAGAAGACAATCATAAAAAGTAACTAGGGTGAGTCAGCCCGAAAGAAACACAAATCCTGCTTGGGTAACATACAATAAAATAGTCGGATCATGGATATACCGACGTTGAAACAAGGAGGGTTTGTATTGAAAATATATCATTGTCAGACAGATGATACCTGTGACAATCAAAGCTGCAAGTGCGGCAAAAACGGGGCTTGCTACTGGTCCTGCTGTGCCTGCTATGTAGGACCAACCGGAGTCACAGGACCAACTGGAGTTACCGGACCAACCGGAGTCACAGGACCAACCGGAGTCACAGGACCAACCGGAGTCACAGGACCAACTGGAGTCACGGGCCCAACTGGAGTGACCGGCCCAACTGGAGTAACCGGACCAACCGGAGTCACCGGCCCAACTGGAGTGACCGGCCCAACTGGAGTAACCGGACCAACCGGGGCAACTGGTCCAACCGGAGTCACCGGTCCAACCGGGGTAACGGGCCCAACTGGAGCTACCGGACCAACCGGAGTCACAGGACCAACCGGAGTCACAGGCCCAACCGGGGCAACTGGCCCAACTGGAGTTACCGGTCCGACTGGAGCCACTGGCCCAACTGGGGCGACAGGCCCAACCGGAGTCACAGGTCCAACTGGAGTTACCGGACTAACCGGGGCGACCGGTCCAACTGGAGTCACCGGCCCAACTGGAGCCACCGGTCCAACCGGAGTCACCGGCCCAACCGGAGTCACCGGTCCAACTGGAGCCACCGGTCCAACCGGAGTCACCGGTCCAACCGGAGTCACCGGACCAACTGGAGTCACTGGTCCAACTGGACCAACAGGTTCTACAGGTGATGCTGCCACTGTTCAGGTGGGAACGGTTACCACAGGGGATCCGGATACTCAGGCAGCGGTGACCAATACAGGGACCCCGCAAAACGCAGTATTTGACTTTGTAATTCCTCGGGGTCAGGATGGAAATGCAGGTGTGCCGGATGTATTGTGTGCGGTAGATGCTCCGCCTCAGCCGACGACGCAAAACACACCGATCACCTTTAAAAGCAATACCGTGCAAACGGGAACTGCCATTTCACATGCTTCCGGCTCTTCTGATGTGGTGATCAATCAGCCGGGGATCTATCAGGTCAGCTTTAACGGAGCAATTGCATTGGGAACTGGAACCAGCAGTCCGAGTCCATTGTCTCTTACCTTGCAGCAAAATGGGACTGCTGTACCTGGAGCGGAAGTGAGCGATACGTTGGCTTCTACTGGAATTTATGTTACCGGTTCTTTTGTTTGTCCCATTCAGATAACCCAAACACCAACCACATTACAGGTGGTAGCTAATCAAACCGGATTTACTGTAGGCAATACAGCGTTGACAGTAATTCGACTGGGGGATGCCACCTAATCAAAAGACCATAGAATAGGAGCGGGGGAAAATGATTACCATCAGCCTTTGTATGATTGTGCGCAATGAAGAATTGGTTTTGGCCAGATGTTTGGACAGTGTACAGGGAATACCGGATGAAATCATTATTGTAGATACTGGTTCTGTGGATGCAACCAAGGAAATTGCAGGACAGTACACGTCGTTGGTGTATGATTTTTTATGGCAGGATGATTTTTCCGCCGCTCGAAATTTTTCTTTTTCCAAGGCAAGCAAGGAATACCTGCTTTGGCTGGATGCAGATGATGTTTTGTCTCCCAAAGACCGGGAAGCTTTTTTAAACTTAAAAAACCAGTTGGATCCCACTGTAGATATTGTTATGATGCCCTACATTATATCGGAGGATCCTCAGGGAAATTCGTTGTTTTCTTATCCAAGAGAACGTCTGATCAAACGGGAAAAAGGGTATGTGTGGCAGGGAGAAATTCATGAAACCATTTCCCTGATTGGAATCATCCGGCAGGAAAATATTCCGGTGCGTCACCGCAAGATGAAAAGCGGGGATCCCAAACGAAACCTGCGAATTTTCCAGGGAATGATTTCCCGGGGAAAGCAGCTGGATCCCAGAGAACGGTATTACTATGCCCGGGAACTGTGGTACAACGAACAATATGCATCTGCAAAACAGGAGCTGGAAACCTACCTCACCCTTCCCGGTTGGAAAGAAGACCGAATCCAGGCGTGGCTTATTTTGTCCCATTGCCGATCTGCTCTGGGGGATGAAGCAGGGGCGCTGGATTGTCTTTATAAAAGTTTTGAGGAGGATTTACCAAGACCGGAGGTTTGCTGTGCCATAGGTGATTGGTATCAAAGGCAGGGAGAAAATCAAAAGGCAGTTTACTGGTACAGGATGGCAATGGAAGCGCCGGAAAGTGAAATGGGATTTTGTCAGCCGGAGATGAAAACTTTTGTTCCGCTGATGCAGATGTGTGTCTGTTATGATCGGTTAGGGGATCGGAAACAGGCATTTGCTTGCCATCAGCAGGCAAAAAAACTGCATCCGGAGCATCCCTCTGTACTGTACAACGAAAAGTATTTTCAAAGCCTTTTATCTTAAAAGATTTGCTTTTAGAAGATTAAAGATTATTGTTACCTTGTTTTAGGAAAAACGGCGTGTTATGATAAAAATAATGAAAACACAGGAAAGGAAAAGGATGTGACATGAAACAGTTTTTGAGCAGAAAAGAAATGATGGCAATCGTTTGCAATGCTTTGGGAAAGCGGCTGGACTGTCCGGCAGAGCAGTTTTCCAAAGAAGGAATTTATCTAGTGGAAAACCACATACAAACACCTCCTTTTTTGGAGGTGGTATCCATAAACTCTGCGGTGATTGTATCTGCTTCTCCTGATATTTTGCCTCAGGTGACAGCTGCAGCAAAAGGCAAAACCAGAGAAGAGTTATTTGAAATGCCCTATGTATATGGTCAGTCTATTTACTATCTCCCGGATCAGAAGGTGATGTCTATCCTTGATTGTCCAGAGGGCTATACCGTAAAGCGTTTGGCGGGAGAAGAAGTGGATACACTCCGAGGAATTCAAGGGTTTGAAAATTCTCTGGCGTTTGATGAGCGGGGCAATACCCCTACAAGAATTGTTAGCTATCTGGAAAAAGACGGGAAAATTGTAGGTTTGGCAGGGGCTTCCAAAGAAGACGGGAATCTTTGGGAGGTAGGGATTGATGTTTGTCCCCAGTGCCGGCATGGAGGAATTGGAACCTATTTGGTGACAGATTTGACTTTTCGGATTTTAGAACAGGGCAATATCCCTTTTTATTGTGCGGCGTCTTCTAATATTGGTTCCCAGGCAGTGGCGTTTTGCAGTGGGTACCGTCCCAGCTGGGTCAGCACTTATCGGAATATTTTTGATGGAAGCTGTTCCTATGAAAATTTGGTAAAAAGACTGCGGTAAGGGATCAGAATTTGGCTAGCCACAAATAGTTTCCAGAAGAGAAAATGGGGTGAAAGCCCCAATTAACAGAGACAAAACCGTAAAAAAGAGAACCGCAATAGAATGATTTGCGGTTCTCTTTTTTAGTTTGAATGTGTATATTTATACAAACCGTTTTTAATCTCCCTAGGAATTCATACCGACTTAATAGGCGATATAATGTGGATTATTAGAAAATAACACTTGACAAGCAAAATGAAAAATTTCATAATGTATGCATAATGTTACAGGTTTTCACTTAAATATTCAGCACCCGTAGAGTTTTTGCAAAAGAGGTGCTATGATGAAAACATGAGAAATGGAAAATAAAATAAAAAGAAAAGGCGGGGTTTTTGTGGATTTAAAAAAGGTTAAGTTTTCCATGCTTCAAATTGCTTATTGGTGCGCATCCGGGGCGTTTATCTCTTATGCAGCATCCTATTTTCTCAATGTGCGGGAACTATCCACTTCATTTGTGGGAACGGTGATGTCCTTGTATACAGTAGCAGCTTTTTTTGGTCAGTTTTTTTGGGGGTATTTGTGTGACCGCTTGGGCTCTAACCGAAAAGTAGTAATTTTGTCCTGTATATTATCTGCGGTACTGTATGCGGTGGTATTTTTTATGGAAAGCCCATGGCTGATTTTGGTTAGCTATGCAGCGCTGGGGTTTGTAATGCCCTGTCTTGTGGCCAGCATTGACACTTGGATTTTAAAGGTTTATGCAGATACGCCGTCAGCCTATGGCCCTATTCGTGCCAGCGGTTCTTTGGGATATGCGGTGTTTATCTTCTTTTATGGTTCCTGGCTGATGCAGGCAGGATACAGTCTGATGCTTTGGGTAGGGATTTTTTTCTTGGGGTGTGTTGTTCTTTTGTGTTTCTTCCTTCCGGAAGGAGCCGCCGTACAGACCCGATCCCATTCTTCTGAGGGAAAGGTGAAGATTGATAAAATCTGGGTGCTGTTTTTCATCTTTTTGTTTTTAAGCGGAATTGCAGCAGTGCCGTTGTCCAATATGGTGGCGGTTTTAATTGAAAATGTAAACGGAACCGTGGTGCAGCAAAGCTATTGCCTGTTTGCCAGTGCGTTGGCACAGGTTCCTTTAATGCTGCTGGCGGTAAAACTCAAAAGAGTTTCCCCGATTCTTCGCATGGAAGTAGGAGCAGGATGTTACTGTCTGGCGCTTTTTATGGCCGGCATTGCTTCCAGTCCATGGGTCATTGTTGGAGCAGCACTGATACAGGGAACCGGCTTTGGAATTGTACTGCCTGCCATGCGGGAATATGTATTTGATGGGGCACCGAAAGGCAAAGAAACAGTGATGCAGGGAATTGCCGACGCCATCAATACCAGCCTGGCTGGTGCTGCAGGAAGCCTGATGGTAGGCTGGCTTGCAGATGCAATCGGGGTTTCTGGAGCCATGTATCTGTGTACCGGTATGCAGGCTTTGGGTCTGTTTATCGGAGGGTATCTGGTTTTGTCAAAACGGAGAGCAAACCGGGAGAATGCTTGAATTTCATTCGGAATCGGATGAACTGTCTTCCTGGGAAAAAGAAATTATCCCTGGGTTTTGCGCATAGGCTTTAGGAGAGATTCCGCAGCAGCGTTTAAATTGTTTAGAAAAAGAAAAAGGGTCGCTGTAACCCAGCGCCTGTGATACTGCTTTGACTGATTGGCCGTCCATGAGCATCATCTGGGCGGCCGTCATTCTTTTCTGGCGGCGGTAAGCGCCGGGAGAAATGCCGGTTTCCCGTAGAAACTGTTTTCGGAAGATTTCGTATCCGATACAAAGTTCCCGAGCTACTTGTTCCGGAGAAAGGGGCTTATCCAAATCTTTTTCCAGCATGGCACAGGCACGGCGGATTAAGGCTTCCGGCTGGGAGCGTTCAGGCGGCGGATTGACAAGCCGCACTGCGGTTTGCTGGCATTCCAGCAGACTGTAAAATAACTCGGCATCCGGGGAATCCGTCATCTGATTCAAAAGCTTTTGAAAGTCTGCTATCATAGGTTCAAAATCCGGACAGACGGTGACCGGATATTCAGGATGAAGCAGTCCCAGCGATACCAGGGAGTCAAAACAGCTTTTTCCAAAACTGACATAGAATTCCAGCCAGTTTCCGTCCCCGTCTACCTGGGTGGAGTGGGTTCTTCCAGGCAGGCGCTGGACAACGCACCCTGGGGAAAGGGGAGAGGAAAAACCGGTTTCGTCCCGGTATTCCCCACTGCCGGAAAGCAGGATAAAACAGCTGTAGTAAGGGATTTTAAAATCAATTTGAGACTTTTGTGCTGTGAGTTTTCGCATAAAACCGCAGGACAGGATTCCGTTTTCCGGAGTTCCTCCCACAAAGCGGTAAATGACCCGATGACCCAGCCGGGCGAATTTTGAATTTGCCATAACTGCCTCCTGATGATTACCAAAAAGGACATGGTTTTTACCAAAAAAACCATGTTGTTCTGTTTAAAAAGAGTTTATCATGGAGAACAGAAAAAGTCAAAAATCTCCTGGACAAAAACCTGGGTTTCGGATGATATCAATAGATGAAGCCAGGAGAAAACGGATGAAACGAAATCAGAAAAAATATCCCGCACATGGGCGGAAAGGAGCTTTTTTATGTCTCAGTTTATGAATCGCAGAATGGAATTTCACTCTCGTCCCGATTGGGAAACGCTGGATGTTTCCTCCATTAACCGGATGCTGGCTCATACCCGGTGGGGCGCGTATGACACCGAAGAACGGGCGAAAGAATGTCAGTACGGAACCAGCCCGTATACCATCTGCCTCAATGGTGAATATGGTTTCCGGCTGTATCCATCCCCGGAAGCAGTGGATGAATTTTACCGTCCCGACTATGATGACAGCGGATTTGGTACTGTAACGGTTCCAGGGAACTGGGAAGCTCAGGGGTTTGGAGAACCGATCTACACCAATATTGTTTACCCTTGGGCAGATACCGAACAGGACTGCCTGATTGAAGCCAAACAAGGAGAACCAAGGGTTCCCAATCCACCCTATGTTCCCAAACAGAACCCCACCGGAGCTTACCGGTACTGGTTTACTGTGCCGGACAATTTTGAAAACCGGGAAGTATACCTGCGGTTTGAAGGGGTAGAAGCTGCCTTTTATCTGTGGGTAAACGGTCAGCCAGTGGGCTATTCCGAAGACAGCAAACTGCCGGCGGAATTTTGTGTAACCCAGTATCTGCAAAAAGGGGAAAATCTTATGGCCCTGCAGGTAATGCGGTTTGCCAACAGCAGCTATCTGGAAGACCAGGACTACTGGTATCTTTCTGGGATTTATCGGGGCGTGTGGATGGTTTCAAAACCCAAACTGCATATTGATGACATTCAGCTGCAGGCAATTCCTGACCTTTGTCACGGGTTTGGCACTGTACGGGCAGATGTCACTGTTTCCCGGGCACCTTATTTTGCAGATTGCTCTGTTCGGGTAGCGGTATATGACCCTCAGGGAAACTGCATGGGAACCCAGACCTCATCGGTTCGGAAAGAGGCAGAATACCGGGCTGATCAGGTGCCCACTGCCAATACGGCCAGAACCATTTTAGAAGTTTCCGGCATTCATTGTTGGTCCCCGGAACGTCCGGTTTTGTACACTGCGGTTGTGACATTGCTGGCGCCGGATGGAACCGTGCTGGATGTGGAATCCTGTCGTTTCGGATTTAAAAAGATTGAAGTGCGGCAGGGTGTGGTTTATCTCAATGGCCGCAGACTGATTGTCCGCGGGGTAAACCGTCATGAACATTTTTATCCTACTGGAAGAGCAGGCACCAGAGAGCAGATGCTGGAAGAAATCCGTCAGATGAAGCGGATGAATATTAACGCGGTACGCACCTGTCATTATCCAGATTGTCCGGACTGGTATGAATTGTGTGATGAATACGGTTTGCTTTTGGTGTGTGAATGTGATATTGAAACCCATGGGGTATCCGGTGCCATTACCCACAATCCGGAATGGGCTCCAAACTTTGTGGAACGGGCAACCCGCATGGTGCGCAATTATAAAAACCATGTGAGCATCTTCTCCTGGTCATTGGGGAATGAAAGCGGAACTGGTCCAAACCATGCCGCCATGTACGGCTTTATCAAAGAATATGATCCTACCCGTTTGTGCCAATATGAGGCAGGGGAACCGGGTAAACGGATTTCCGATGTACGGGGAAATATGTACGCTTCTGTGGATAAAATTTTGCATATGCTTTCTGATCCAGAAGATGACCGCCCGATTATTCTGGTGGAATACCTGTACCAGATCCGCAACAGCGGCGGCGGAATGGAACGTTTTCTGGAACTGACCCAGCGGTATGAACGGTTCCAAGGCGGTTTTATCTGGGATTGGCAGGATAAATGTCTGAAAGGAACTGCTCCTGACGGAACTGAGTTCTTCGCTTATGGCGGAGATTTTGGCGAGTCCTTTATTGAAGGAGTGCACGGAGGAGAATGCCCGCGGTTTATGACCTGCAACGGCATTGTACTGCCAGACCTTACCTGGAAACCAGTAGCTTATGAAGTAAAAGCTGCATATGCTCCAGTACAAATTCAGCGTCCGGAACATTGGTCACCGTGGCAGACCACCGATGAATGGAATACTTTCCTGCTGAGAAATGACAGCCAGGAACTTTCTCTGGATGCTTTCTCCTGTCATGCAGTGCTTCGGGAAAACGGAGTTCCGGTTGGAAAACAGGAAGTAGTACTGCCCAATCTGTCCGCCGGTCAAAGCACCATGCTGACAGTGGAAATCCCCCATGAGAAAAAACCGGGTGCAATTTATACCATAGAATTTTCTGTGGGCCGCCGGGAAGAAACTTTTTATGCACAAGCTGGACAGGAAATTGGTTTGTTCCAGTTTGCGTTGGAAAGCGGACCTGCTCAAGCAGTGCAGCCAAAAGGAGTAGGAAAAACGCCATGCTGGGAAAAACAGGATGATTTGTGGGTGGTTACCGCAGGTGCAAGCCAGTGGAATATTTCTGCCAAAACCGGAGAATTGACCCTGTGGAGCAAGAACGGTGTGCCATACCTCACCGGAGGAGCACGCACCCGCTTTGACCGCCCGTATACTGGGCTGGATGCACAGCCTCAGTGGGGATGGTACGAAGAATACGCCAAGGTTCGGGAGCAGCAGCTGATTTCCGATCAGGGAACACTGCTTCAGGGTGACGGACAGCTGCGGCTGGAATTCTCCCTGTATCAGCCGGATACCACCGCTCCGGAAATCAGCGGAAAGCTGGTTTATACCTTCTATGGCGACGAAACAGTGGATCTGTCTGTGGATGTTCATCTGGACGCCTCTTACCGGGCAGTGCCTCGAGTTGGTTTGGAATGGGTGCTGGCAGAAGGATTTGAAAACTTGTCCTATTTCGGAAGAGGCAGTGTGGAAAGCTATCCAGACCGTCTGCTGGCGGCTCCCCTTGGAGTATACAGCTCTACTGTATCAGAACAGCACTTTGCTTTTGTGCCTCCGTCTGAAACTGGCGGTCATGAAGAAACCCGGTGGGTGACTTTGGCTCAGGCTTCCGGCGTGAAGTTAAAGGTTTCTTCCAAACAGCCTTTCCATTTTGATGCGCTTCACCATAGAATTGAAGATTACAAAACAGCTGCACATGATTTTGAACTGCCTGTACGGAAAGAAACTGTGCTTCATACTGATGCGGCACACGGCCCCATTGGCGGGGATATGGCATGGAGTACCGGAATGCCTTCAAAATATGAACTGATCGGTTCTGATTATCATCTGAATCTCCGACTGAATCTGGAAGACTGAATGCAGTAAAACCAGATAAAACGCAATAACTGTCCAAAAAAGCTTATGAAATGTCGAGAAATTTCGGTGAACTTCGTGCTATAATAGCACCAGAATGAAAAAACGGTAAAACACTGTTTGGAGGGATTTTTATGACACATACATGGGCTGTGATTGGCTTTGGCGGCATGGGAAGCTGGCACTGTGAAAATATTCGGGAACGGCTTCCGGAAATTCGGGTAAAAGGCGCATATGACATTCGCGGCGAAGCACTGAAACGGGCAGAAGAAAAAGGACTTTATGTATATGAATCCTTGGAAGAACTGCTCCAGGACAAAGAAGTGGATCTGGTTACGATTGCAGTACCTAATAATTTCCACAAAGATTTGACCATTCAGTGCCTGCGCGCCGGGAAAAATGTGATCTGTGAAAAACCGGTTGCCATGAATGCAGCAGAGCTGGAAGAAATGATTGCGGTTTCTAAAGAAACTGGAAAGCTTTTCTCCATTCACCAGAATCGTCGTTGGGACAAAGACTACCGCATTATTAAGGAAATTGTGGACAGTGGTGTAATTGGAACACCTTACTTTATTGAAAGCCGGGTTCAGGGTTCCCGTGGTGCCATGTTTGGCTGGCGGAACCACAAGGTGAACGGCGGCGGAATGCTGCTGGACTGGGGTGTTCATCTGATTGACCAGATGATGAACATGATTGATTCTCCGGTTGTTTCTGTTTGTGCTCATCTGCAGAAGGTGTTTGGAAGCGATGTAGACGACAACATCAAAGTATTCCTTCGGTTTGAAAACGGAGTATCTGCTACCTGTGAAATGTCCACCAACTGCTTTGTCAATCTGCCTCGGTGGCACATGTCATGTACAGACGGTACTGCAGTGGTAGAAGACTGGAGCTGCAAAGGTAAAATGGTACAGCTGAATACCGATGCTCAGATGGCATGGGATGACGAAATTGTATACACCGAAGCTGGTCCGACCAGAACTATGGCTCCTCGTCCGAAACAGACTTTGAAAGAAATGGAATTGCCGGAAGTACACACCGACTGGAGCGATTACTATAAAAACATTTTGGGCGTGCTGGATAACGGAGATGAACTGATTGTAAAACCAGAACAGGCTCTGCGTGTTATGAAAGTAATTGACCTGTTGTTCCGTTCCGAAGAAGAAGGAACTGGTTTTAGCTGTAGGATTTGAGAAAAGTGAAATAAAAAACAGCCTCAATTTTGAGGCTGTTTTTTTATTTGTCTTTTGAAAAACATGGGAATTCAGGTTCAAAAAACGCTTTGGAGTGACGAAATTCAGTAGGTGACATATTAGTATACCGCTTAAATACTAATGAAAAATAATACGGACTGGAAAATCCTAATTCTTCGCTTACATCTTTTACCTTTTTGTTCTCTGCTTTTAAAAGCTGGCATGCTCGCTGGATTTTAAGACGAGTAAAGTATTCTAATGGAGGATAACCTGTTTTTTCCCGGAATTTTCGAATGAGGCTGTATTTAGACATTCCAGTGTCTTCTGCCAGTTCATCCAGTGTTAAAGGACGAGAAAGATTGGACAGCATAATTTCGAAAATATCGTTCATGGTAATGGTGCCTGTAACAACCAGCTTTTTTGTGAATTGGAGGTCAATAATGCGACTAAAGATGCACCGCAAGTTGGTTGCGGCGTGAAGCATATTTGCAGAATGAAATCCAGTTTTAAAAATATCAAGGGTATCAAAGAATAGGTTTACCAGTGAAGAATCGATGCCAATGTGAAGAACTGGGTTATCAGGAGAAACACCCAGATGGCGCAGATAGGCGGAAGAAAGTTCTCCTGAAAATCCCATCCAATATTTGGTCCAGGGGGTTTCTTTATCTGCAAAGTAAGAGTGCTCTACGTTTTTGAATAGAAAAAAGCAATCCCCGGCCTGGATCGGAAAAAGTATCCCATTGGAATAAAAAGTTCCTTTTCCTTCGATGCAGTATAGCATACAGTATTCATCCTCTAAAATTCTGGTAGTAAGAACATGGCCATGGGCTTTTTCATAGTAACCTGCCCAAGTGACAAACAAATCTTTCAAAAGGGGATTGGACGCATCGCGTTCAAACACATAGGCGGGAAAACAAATATCATATTGAAGAAAATTTCCCATGGAAACATTTGGTGAAATATATTGTTTGTAATTTCTGAATAAAGTATCCATAAAAACCCCTCTGAATACAATATCTTATATTCTTTTGGCAATATAAAATATTGCATTATCTTAGTATTTTACTATAATAATAACATATAGCATAAAAGTTTTCTAGTAATTTTTTTATAATACTATATTTTTTGTTTATTTTATAACAAAAAATCGAGTTTTTTCTTTGTTGTACAATTATGTCTTTGTTTTAAAAAATGGAAAATAAAGACAATATTATATATTATAAGGAGGAAGTGTTATGAAAAGAAGAAATCGTGTTTTGTGCGTATGCTTAGCGGGTTTATTATTAGCAGCGTGCAGCGGATGCGGCAACAGCAAAAACGAAGGGCAAACGATTGGAAAGGATTATACGGAATCCCAGGCTTTGGACGATACAGGGATTGCTGCAGCAGATCTGGGGGATGATTCCTCTACTGTCAGTCGGGAAGTAGACGAATCTGTAACAGGCGAAATTTCATATTGGACCTGGGATAAGGGTGCACCTTATTATGCACAACAATTTGCTACCAAGTATCCAAATGCGCAGGTAGAGGTAAATGTATTTGCCGATTATTATACAAAACTGCAGCAAATGCTGTCATCAGGTGCGGAAGTGCCAGATGTAATTATGGTTGAAAATGCTTATTATGGGGAATTGGCAAACAGTACAGCGGTAGAAGATTTAGGAAGCGAGCCGTATAATGCGATGGAAATGCGCGACGATTATTACGACTTCTGGTTTGATAGTGGAATTGGAACAGATGGTGTGCTGCGGGTTATGCCTAACTCACCTGGAATGGCAGCTAATTTCTATCGTAGAGATATTGCCAAAGAACTGTTTGGAACAGACGATCCTGAAGAAGTGGGGAAACTGCTTTCTGACTGGGATGCAGTGTATGAATACGGTTTGAAATTAAAAGAGATTTCTAATGGAGAAAAATATATTGTACCAAATGCTAAAGAAGTATTTAATACAATGGTTGCTCAAACTGGAGAGGCTAGAGTGGAAGATAATGTAATCAATACAGAAATGTTTATTGAACCTTTGAATACAGCCAAAAAATTCAGAGAAGCTGGAATTGATGGAAAACAAACGGACTGGTCTCCAGAATGGTCTGCAGGAATGAAAAATGGACAAGTATTAATGTATCAGAGTGGAAGCTGGGGAGAATCTTATACTGTAATTGCTAATGTTCAGGATACCCAAGATGGTTTATGGGGAGTAACCAGTGTACCTGGAGGAAATGTAAACAATGGCGGAAATGGTTTTGCAATTCCAAAAGCTGCAGATAATAAAGAACTGGCATGGACATTTATTAATTTTGCAGTGACAGATGTAGATATGCAGGCAGATCAGCTGAAAAAATTTGCATGCTTTCCTGCTTTAAAAGAAGCTGCGGATGATCCGTACTTTGAACTACCTGTGCCTCTGTTTGATGGACAGGTTGCGCGGAAAAAGTATGCCGAACTTGGTGAAGATATGATTTTTTCTCCTAGAACAAAATATGATTCTGCAATCAGCACTATTTTAGATAAGTATGTTGAAAATGTATTTAATGGTCAAATGACAGCAGAAGATGCTGTGGAAAAGATGAAAGCTGAAATGATGTCACAGTATAAGGAACTTTCTTGATTTCAATAAAACAGGTGGTGGTTTTTACCGCCGCCTGTTTTAAAATACAGAAAGGAGCATTTTTATGAAACAGAAAAGAACCAGAAAATTTAAGTGGACACCATATTTATATGTGGCACCATTCTTTATTGGATATACATTATTTTCACTTTATCCTACCCTATATGCTTTTTGGTTGAGTTTTTTTGAATGGGACGGAATCGGAGATAAATTATTTATTGGTATCACTAACTATGCTGACGCAGTTCATAATGAATTTTTTCTGCATTCCCTATTGGTTTCTGCAGAATATGTACTAACAGGACCAATTACCACATTTTTTGCTTTGTTAATGGCATTTGTGCTTAACAGTCGTTTAATTGTCCGTCCAGGGATTTACAAAATGTCATATTTTATTCCATATATCACTATGCCAATAGCTGTAGGAATTCTATTTAAAATGCTGTTAGGTTGGGAATATGGGATTATCAATAAATTACTAAGTATGCTAGGGTTGATTGAAGCAAACATTAACTGGCTTGGAGAAAGTAAGTATGTGTTTTTTTGTATTGCTCTGGTCGTGGTTTGGAAATATTTTGGTTACCATATGATTATTTATTTAGGCGGGCTTCAGTCAGTAGATACTACTTTGTATGAAGCGGCAAAAATTGACGGTGCGAATTCAGCGCAGATTTTTATGCGGATTACAGTGCCGCTGTTAAAACCATATATTGTATTACTGCTATTAAACAGCATTAATGGAGGAATGAATTTGTTTGATGAACCAATGATGCTGTATGGAGCTTCCGGGGGTCCTAACGGAGCAGCGCAAAATAGCGGTATGTTCAATTATTTTACTACATTTGTAAGCAATCGTTGGGGATTTGGTTCCGCTGTATCTGTGATTACCTTTGTGATTGTATGTGTTTTGTCAATTATATTTTATAAAATTAACTATCATGCAGGAATGGAGGGCGACTAAATGAAATGGGTTGGAAAAATCTTATTGAATTTGACAGTATTCGCAATATTGTTGTTCTGCCTTCTTCCCTTTTGGTGGGTATTGGTGATGTCTACTTGGGAAAACGGCTCCTTGTTTTCTCAGATACCCATGATTCCCAAAGATCAATTTTTGATTAACTTAAAAACCTTGTTTGGAAGTCTTAATATTTTAAGGAATTTTGCAAATAGTTGTATGGTAAGTGTTACTTCTACAGCTATGAATTTGTTTTTTTCTGCTTTGGCCGCTTATGCTTTTTCAAAACATCGATTCCGCGGGAAAGAAACCTTGTTTATGTTGGTGATGGTGACCATGTTTGTGCCGACCCAACTTTCTTTTGTGGGTTTTGTACAGGAAATGAAAGCTTTGGGATTAATTGATACCTTGTGGCCTTTAATTTTACCTAGCTTTGGAACAGGATTAGGGATTTTTATTATTCGTGGATATATGTCAGAAACAATACCGGATAGTTTAGTGGATGCAGCCAAAATTGACGGTTGTCGAGATTTTGGGATTTTCTTGAGGATTATTCTTCCGCTAATTAAACCCGTACTGGCATCTGTTGGAATTTTAACGTTTATGGGAAGCTGGAATAATTATGCTACCCCATTAGTAGTTCTGTTTAGTTCTGAAAAATTTACACTGCCTTTGGCGTTGGCTACTTTAAATGGTATTTTTAATAATAACTTTTCTGTCACCTGTGTGGGTATTTTAATTTCAACGCTCCCTATTTTAATTGTTTATGCCTTTTTATCTCGGCTGTTTATTCAGTCTTTGACATCGGGTGCAGTGAAAGGATAAAAGTTTTGAGAGGACATCTATTATGACAAGTTTAGAACGGTTTCGTGCATCTTTAAATCGAAAATCTTTTGACAGGATCCCCTATTCGTTTGATATGGTGTCGGAACTCCGAAATAAATTTCACCCTTTAATGGAACAATTTCCGCAGTATGACCGGGTGGAAGACGTTTTTGAATGCGATCGGGGGTTCACATCTCCGCAATACTGCGGAAATGCTGTTCGCTATTTTGAAGACGGAAGTTATACCAATATGTTTGGTGTTCATATGCGGGATGTAAGTTTTGGCAAAGGAAGTTATTCCGAAGCAATTGATTATCCTTTAAAAGATATCAAATCTTTAGATGAAATTGATTCTTATCCATGGCCGGCTGCTAAAGATTTTGACTACAGTCATTTGACAGAACAAATGCGGAATAAACCCAATTTACCTTTTACTGCAGGTTATTTCGCATTAGGTTGGTTTTCATGGGATATGCGGGGAATGGAACAGTTTTTGGAGGATTTGCTGTTGGAGCCTGAGTTGGCTGAAAAGATTATTCGAAAGGTCTGGGAATTTGGGTTTGAATACTACCAAAAATTAATCGCTACATGCCGGGAAGAAATAACAAACAATTTTTGCTGTATTCATTTGGCAGATGACTGGGCAACCCAGGAAAATTTGCTGATTAGCCCTGGATTATTTCGGGAATTCTTTAAGCCCTATTATCGGTCTTTGGTAGAATTAGCTCATAAAGAGAATCTACTGGTGGAATTTCACTGTTGCGGCAGTGCGGTAGGATTAATTCCGGAACTGATTGATATCGGAGTTGATATTTTAAATCCTATTCAAACCAGCGCAAAGGGAATGAATCCGGAATATCTGAAAAAAGAATTTGGGAAAGATATTGCTTTCAGTGGAGGAATAGACGTCCAGACAGTTATGCCTTTTGGTACGCCAAAGCAGGTAAAGGAAGAAGTTTTTCGTTTGTTGGATACGATGGGAAAAGATGGAGGGTATATTCTTCAGCCCAGCCATTGTCTTCAGATTGATACGCCCCTTAAAAATATAGCGGCATTATCCCAGGCGGTTTATGAGTATTATGGAGTTCCAGCAGGATCATTATCTCAAATTTGGGATTGGTGTAACCAGCAGGAATAATAGAGTAAGCGTTGGCTTTTGACAGTGATTTTGCAATGTGATAAAATGATCACAGCAAATAGTTGGCAAAAGCTGACGCTGTTTTGTTTTTGAGTGGTATCATCTGAAAAGGGAGAAGGAATAACTGTGGGTTCAGCAAAAAACATAAAAACCAATGTGATGCGGATTTTGGAACGGGAAAAGATCCCGTATGAAGGGCATACCTATGAACATGAGGACGGGGCGATTGACGGACAGGCGGTGGCGCAAAAACTGGGTCAGCGTCCGGAGCAGGTGTTTAAAACGCTGGTAGCAGTGGGCCACAGCAAGAACTATTATGTTTTTGTGATTCCGGTCAATCAGGAGCTGAATCTGAAAAAGGCGGCTAAAGCCGTGGGGGAAAAATCAGTTCAGATGATTCATGTGAAGGAAATAAATGGGGTAACTGGATATATCCGCGGAGGTTGTTCTCCGATTGGAATGAAAAAGCAATATCCTACCGTGATTCACGAAAGCTGTCTAGAGCTTTCTTCCATGATAGTCAGCGGCGGAAAAATCGGTTTTCAGGTGGAATTGGCGCCCAAAGACTTAATTCGTGCAGCAGGCGCTAAGGTGGCAGACCTGATTTTATAACAGAATGTGTTTACATTGTTATATTCATCAAATAAAAATGGAGCTGTCTAAAAAGACAGCTCCATTTTTATGTTATGTTCTGTTTATTGCAGCTGAAAAATCATTCCGCAGACTGCTCCGGCAGCGATGTAAATGATAGGGTGTTTTTTCCATTTTAAAACAGCGAATAAAAGCACTGCAAACAGTACCGTGTTTTTCCAATTGATTAAATCTAAAATCTGGTTTGTGGATAAAAAGGTATCAAAGGTAAATACGGTGATTTTTAAAATCTCAAAGCATGCTGCTGCAATCAGTGCTGTTACTACCGGACGCAGGCCATAAAAGGCGTGGTTTACATATTTATTGTCACTGAATTTTTGTAGGAATTTTGCCACAATGACAATGACAATGACAGATGGGGTAACCAGCCCTACTGTGGCAATGATACCGCCTAAAATACCGCCCGCATGGAATCCGGCATAGGTGGCCATGTTAACGCCGATAGGTCCTGGGGTGGATTCGCTGACTGCGATCATATCTGCCAGCATAGAACGGTCGAACCAAGGGTATTTATCCGCCAGATCATAAAGGAAAGGCAGAGTGGCTAAACCGCCGCCGATGGCAAACAGACCGGTTTTGAAAAATTCTACAAATAACAACAGATAGGTCATTTCAAATCCCCCTTCCGTTCCCGGAGCACACCGGACAAAATTCCGATGGCGATACCAGCTACAACCAGCCATACTGGAGAAAGTCCCAGTACTGCTGAAATCAGAAAGGCAATGATAAATAAAATGATTCCCAGTAAATCTTTGACCCCGGTTTTCCAAAGTTTAATAACTGCCTGAACAACCAAAGCAGCAACAGCAACCCGGATTCCGCCGAAAGCGTACTGTACCATTTTGATTTCCATGAAATTTTTCAGGAATGCGGCGATCACCATAATGATAATTAAAGAAGGTGCTACAATTCCCGCAGTAGCTATAATAGCGCCGATAATCCCTTTTTGCTTATATCCGATAAAGGTAGCCGTGTTGACGGCAATGATTCCCGGAGTACACTGTCCAATCGCATAATAATTCAGCAGTTCTTCTTCGGTAGCCCATTGGCGTTTGTCTACCACTTCGCTTTGCAGCATGGGCAGCATGGCAAGCCCGCCGCCAAACGTCAGGATACCAATTCGGAAAAATGAGGTGAACAAATTCCATAATTGTTTCATAAAAACTTCCTTTCTGCATCAAATTTAAAATAAATTTCGGATCAGCAGTAATAACCCGAAAATAATGGGCTGGTGAATGAGATAAATATATAGGGTGTATCTTCCTGTGGCGGCTAAAAACCGGGAGTGAGAACGGTAAACCCAGTGAGGCGCCTGATGCTTTTGAATCCAGTCGCCGCACACAGACCCGGCGAGAAACAGAAAAAGCCATGGGAACAGGGCAAAGTAATCTCCGGAAGAAAAGGTACGGGGATTATAAATTCCCAAGGGGCTCAGCCAATTTGACTGGTACCAGGCATCTGGCAGAGGGATTTGGAAAAAAGGAGCAATCCCCACAAACCCTTTGGACAGGTTCCAGGTGAACAGAAATAAAAAAACACTGAGTATCAGCGCAAAAATCCGGGGGAGCTTGTCCCATAACGGGCGTATAACAGCAAAGATGATCATGCTGGTGCCCAGCATATGCAGGATTCCAAATACAATGGTTTCTTCCGGGATGACCAATGCGGTGGCAATGGTCATAATCAGCCCGCAGCCCAAACACAGGATTCCTCGCTTTAGGTTGTTGCGGGAAAAACGGCAGGCAGTGCCAGAAATAAAGATAAAAACTCCAGCAAAAAATGTTCGCAATCCATTGACAAACCCACTGTAAAAGAACGGAAAGGATACGGGAAAAAGCATTAGAAAATCATATACTCCGTGGTACAGGATCATGCACAAAATGGAAAATCCCCGTATCTCATCAATGAGCGCAATACGTCCCAAGGCTGGTCTGGATAATTTCATAACTGATAAAACCCCTTTCTTGCCAATCAAGCAGTCAGAGACGCTGGAAAGGGTTCAACTTATTTTACCACCGGCAGACGTTCATTGCAAATCTTTTTAAAAATGCCATGGAAAGACACTTGAATCCAACCGCGTTTCATATTATAATAAGACTAAACCAGTTTGCCCAAAAACTTGGGCGGACAAACAAATTTGTGGGATTTTTCTCCGGTCAGAAAGGAACGAAACAGCATGAATCGAGTAAGGGTCATGATTGCTGGAAAAGACTATGTCTTTCAAACAGAAGAAGAAGAAAAATATGTAGTAGGGCTTGCGCGTCAGTTGGACCGGAAAATGAAAGAAATTATGACTTCCGATCAGGCACTGTCTTTGACCAGCGCCTGTGTATTGGCTGCCATGGATATTCTGGATGAAAAGGAAAAAATGGGTACCGATACGGATAACCTTCGCTTTCAGATTAAGGACTATATTGATGAAGCCAACCGTGCCAACGACCGGGCTGATCTTTTAGAAAAAAAGATCGAGGCGCTGGAAAGTGAAAATAAGTCACTGAAAAACGAGTTGGAACTCTACTCTTTAAAAGAAGCAATCGACAATTAAATTAAGACGGATGAAATGGAAAAAGGTGGCTGCTTTTATAACAGAGCAGACACCTTTTCTGTCAGAGACGAGTTTTTGTAAAAACAGAAAGGATTACATTCATGGAGATTTTAGCGCCTGCAGGCGGTTACGAGGCGGTAGAAGCGGCGGTATTTAACGGAGCGGATGCAGTCTATTTGGGACAGCAGAAGTTTAACGCCCGCCAGTCTGCTGAAAATTTTGATGAAACAGTGTTAAAAAAAGCAGTGGATTTTTGTCATCAGCGCGGGGTCAAAGTATACCAGACCTTAAATACATTGGTGTTTGACGACGAAATGGAAGATTTGCAGGAAACTATACAAACGGCCTGTCGTTTGCAGGTGGATGCCCTGATTGTGCAGGATTTTGGGGTACTGTCTATGGTGCGGAAAATCTGTCCCCAGTTTCGGGTGCATGGCTCTACCCAGATGAGCGTTCACACAGTAGAAGGAGCCCGGCTGATGAAACAGCTGGGGATCAAGCGGGTAGTACTGGCAAGGGAAATGACCTTAGAAGAAATCCGCGAAATTATTGAGCAGGTGGACATTGAGGTAGAAGTATTTGCCCACGGGGCGCTTTGCATGTGCGTATCCGGTCAGTGCTATATGAGTGCCGCCATTGGGGGCAGAAGCGGAAACCGAGGCAGCTGTGCCGGAACCTGTCGTCTTCCGTTTTCTGTAGAAAAAAATCCATCTGGAGAGCGGTATGACCTGTCTTTAAAAGACCTTTGTGCCGCAGGACAGTTTGAAAAGCTGGAGCAGATTGGCGTTACTTCCCTGAAAATCGAGGGACGGATGAAACGTCCGGAATATGTGGCGGCAGCTTCCAAGGCGTATCATGGGTTGAATTTAGGGGAAAAACCGGATTTTAATCAATTACGTTCTGTATTTTCAAGAAGCGGTTTTACAGATGGTTATTTATTGAATCGGATTCAGGGGGATATGTTTGGCTTTCGGAGTAAGGAAGACGTTACTGCCGCCACCCCTCAGGTGCTGGCACAGCTTCGGGAAACCTATCATAAAGAAGAACCCCGGTTTGGCGTCCGGATGGAGTTTTCCATGAAACGGGGACAGCCTGCAAAGCTGACTGTTAAGGAAAACGGAAATCAAGTTTCTATAGAAGGAGAAACTCCGGAGGAGGCCAGAAATAAACCTACCACCCGGGAAATGGCAGAGGAATCTTTGGGAAAACTGGGTGGAACCCCTTATTACCTGGCATCCTTTACAGTGCAGATGGAAGACGGGCTGATTCTGCCAAAATCCAAACTCAATGAAATGCGCCGTCAGGCAGTGGAACAGCTGATGGAGCTTCGGTGTCGGGAACCTCACTGGGAATACACTTCCGTAGAAATAAAAACGCCACGTTCCAGAATGCCTCGTCAGATGAAACTGCGGGCAAGATTTCGCACAGCGGAGCAGGTTACAACACAGATGCTGGAACAGCTGGAAGCTTGTTATCTGCCGGCAGATGAAGTGAAAAAGGATCTTTCCCGTCTGTTGGATTACCGGGAAAAAATTATCATAGAACCAGACCGAATTTTGTTTGGGCGGGAAGAAGCTCAGACAGAACTTTTAAAAGAACTGAAAGCGGCGGGATTTTCCCGGCTGTGGGTTTCTAACCCAGCTCATATTTCCATAGGAAACCGTTTGGGATTCACTCTCTCCGGAAGCAGTTTTTTGAATATAGCCAATACCCTCAGCGCAGAATGTTACGCTCAGCTGGGACTGAAAGAAACTATGCTGTCAGTAGAATTGACAGCGGGCAGAATTGGCCAGATTTCTCCCCAGCCGGACATGCCTTTGGGGATGATGGTTTATGGGCGTCTTCCGCTGATGGTAGTGAGAAACTGTCCGGTGAAGCGTTACCGCAGCTGCGGAGAATGCCGTTCCCAGAGCAGTTTGACAGACCGCCTTGGCAATGAGTTTCCGGTGGTTTGCTGTCAGCGGCGGTACAGTGAGGTGCTCAACTGCACCCCGATGGAGCTTTCCGACCGGTTAAATGAGTTTTCCCACATGGATTTTGGGGTGCTCTATTTTACCACGGAAACAGCAAAGCAGTGTGAAGAAATCCTTCGGCGGTACCGGATTGGAGAAAAACCGGAAGGGAATTATACCCGGGGATTATATTACCGGGGGGTACGGTAAGACAGAAAACAGGAAAGGGATCGAATTCATGATAGAAACAATAAAAGTAAAGCGGCTGCATCCAAAGGCAGTCATCCCCAAACGGGCAACGGAAGGCAGCGCAGGATATGACCTGTGCGCCTGTCTGGAACAGGATCAGGTGATTCTGCCGGGAGAGACTGTTTTGATTGGGACAGGGATAGCCATTGCGATTCCCCATAGAGAATGGGCAGCGTTTATTTATGCTCGGAGCGGGCTGGCATCCAAGCATTCCATTGCGCCGGCCAACTGTGTGGGCGTTGTGGACAGCGATTATCGGGGAGAACTTCGGGTTCCCTTAAAAAACAGTGGTCAAGCAGCTTTTACTGTGCATCCGGGAGACCGAATTGCCCAGATGGTGCTGGCACCGGTATATCTGCCGGAGTTGGAAGAAGCGGACGAGCTGGACGAGACCCTTCGGGGGACAGGCGGATTTGGTTCCAGCGGAATTTCGGCTCAAAAAGAGGAATCATGAAAAAACAGAAAGAGGGCGAAATGAATGGGATTTAAAAAAGGACTGATTTTTACACTGTTTTTGTTCACCGGGATTTTTCTGGGGAGTATTTTGACGGAGATTGCGCAGAAAGTTCCGTTTTTATCCTTCCTGACCTGGGGAAAAACCATTGGGATTGGGGTACCCAATCCGGTGAGTATTGACTTGGCAGTGGTCACCTTGTCATTTGGATTTTCTGTGCAGATGAATCTGGCAATTTTAATCTGTGTCATTATTTCCCTGGTGTTTTACGCAAAAGTGGGCAAAGGAATTTGACCTGAGAAAGGATGTTTTAAAAGTATGTTAATTTTAGCGTCCCGGTCTCCCCGGAGACAGGAATTGCTCCAAAGGATTACTCCGGATTTTCAGGCAGTGCCATCCGACTTTGACGAGCGGGCAGTGCAGGAACCCATTCCGGAAAAACTGGTGCGCCGCCTGGCGGAAGGCAAAGCCCGGACCGTATGGGAACAGTATCCGGACAGTGTGGTCATTGGATGCGACACCATTGTGGTATCTCCTGATAACCAGGTGTTTGGAATCCCTGAAGACGAAAAACAGGCAAAAGAGATGTTGAAAGGGCTTTCCGGAAAAACCCACCGGGTGATTACCGGCGTGTGTGTCATGGACGGGAAGAAAAAATCTGTGTTTCACAAGACCACCAAAGTGCGGTTTATGCCTTTGAGCGAATCGGACATTCAGTGGTATCTGGGAACAGGGGAGCCGTTTGACAAAGCGGGAGCTTATGGAATCCAGGGATACGCCGGAGTGTTTGTGGAAAGCATTCACGGAGATTTTCACAATGTAGTGGGGCTGCCCATTCAAGCTTTGAGGAAAGTATTACAAAACTATAAATATTGATGAAAAATTTGGTTTTTCTATTGTGTAAGGCGCTGGAAACGGTTATAATAAAGAATGGTTAAAAATGTTTTTGCGTCTGTTTGAGACGGTTTTTGAAAGGGGAAAAAAGAATGTTTTCTAGAGATATTGGAATTGACCTGGGTACAGCAAATACCCTGGTATACATGAAAGGGAAAGGAATTATTATCCGGGAACCCAGCGTGGTTGCGGTTGACCATAAAAATAATACAGTAAAAAGCGTAGGTCAGGATGCCAAAGATATGATTGGCCGTACTCCTGGTTCTATCCGTGCAGAACGTCCGCTGAAAGATGGCGTAATCGCTGACTTTGATATTACTACCTGCATGCTGCAGGAATTTATCCGCCGTGCAGTGGGCAAAACCACTTGGGCAAAACCAAGAGTAGTTATCTGTATTCCTTCCGGAGTTACTGCAGTAGAACGCCGTGCAGTAAAAGAAGCTACTTTAAATGCAGGGGCTAAAAAAGTAAGCATTATTGAAGAACCAATGGCAGCAGCTATCGGTGCTGGCCTGGCTGTAGAAGAACCAAGCGGAAGCATGGTAGTGGATATTGGCGGCGGTACTACCGAAGTAGCGGTGATCTCTCTGGGTGGTATTGTTACCTCTAAATCCGTTCGGGTAGGCGGCGATGAATTTGATTCTTCCATCATCGACTATATTAAGAAAAAATACAACCTGATGATCGGGGAACGAACTGCAGAAAACATTAAAATCCAGATCGGTTCCGCATATCCTCTGGAACAGGAACTGACCATGGAAGTAAAAGGGCTCAACCTGTTAAATGGTCTGCCAGAAAATATTATGGTGTCTTCTCAGGAAATTCGGGAAGCACTGGAAGAACCAATTTCCAGAGTATTGGAAGCAGTTCGCTTTACCTTTGAAAAAACTCCTCCGGAATTGGCTGCAGACGTTATCGACAAAGGGGTAACCCTTACCGGCGGCGGCGCACTGCTGGCAGGACTGGACGTTTTGATCAGCAAAGAAACCGGTATGCCGGTTAACATTGCGGAAGATCCGCTGGACTGTGTTGCAAAAGGCACCGGTGCTGTGCTGGACAACTTTGAAAAACTGGGCGACGTTTTGGCGGAAGACGATTCCAAATATTAATGACAAAAAAGGGGCGGGCATTGCCCGCCCCTTTTCTATCCGTATATTGTTTTGAATTGACGAGAGGAGGCAGGCTGCCCGCAGATGGAAAAATTTTTTAAAAGCCGGCGGTTTAAAATTTTGATTACCGTCATTGCGGTTTTGTTTGGATTTATGCTTTATACCGCATCAACAGACGGATTGGCCAGCATGCCGGAAAAACTGCTCAGCTATGTGACTGTGCCCATTCAAAAGGTAACGGCGGCAATTTCCAATGGAACCACCAACTTTTTCGGAAAATATCTGGAAGTGGATGAGACCTTGAAGGAAAATGAAGAGCTCAAAGAGGAACGGGATGAATACCGGCAGAAACTGGTGGATTATGAGGATATTGTTCGCGAAAATGAAGAGCTGAAAAAATATCTGGATATTAAGGATAAAAACCCGGATTATGAATTTGCCAGTGCCATGGTCATCTCCCGTGACCCGGATAATAAATACGAAACCTTTAAAATCGATGTGGGAACCATGGATGGGGTCAATAAGTATGACCCGGTGATTACCACAGTGGAAAACGACGGAGAAACGCTGGGAAGCTTGGTTGGAATTGTAGAAGCTGTAGGGCCCAGAACCGCCTCTGTGAGAACCATCCTCAGCTCTCAGATTGACGGTGTAGGTGCATATGACATCAGTATGCCGGAACAGCTGGGTTTGGTAGTAGGGGATATTGCTTTGGCAGAAAGCGGACTCTGTAAGATGGAATATTTGACAGAACCGGTACAGGTAGGGGACTTGATCGCCACTTCCGGTTCCAGTGGTATTTATCCCAAAGGAATTGTCATCGGCAGAGTGCGTTCAGTTAAAATGCAGACCTATGGTCATTCCTACTACGCAGAAATTACACCAGCTACCGATTTTCAAAAGCTGCAAAATGTTATGGTAATTAAAGGCTTTTACGGAAAAGGAATCGACCAGACACAGGATGTTCCTGAAACCACCGAGTAAAAGGGGAAGAAACGGGCATGAAAAAATTAACCGAGGCAGGACGGCAGCGGGTGAAGTGGGTATGCTATGCCTTGCTTTTGCTGCTTTTCTATATTGTACAGACCACTCCCATGCTGTTTCAGATTTTGGGGATTAAGCCGGTTTGGGTGGTGCCTTTTGCAGTGTGCCTTTCTTTGTTTGAAAGTGAACGGGAGGCTGCCACATACGGAGTTTTTGCCGGAATGCTGTGGGATATTTCCGCCAACAAACTGTTTGGGTTCCGTGCCATTATTTTGATGTGCTGCTGCATTTGCGTGGCACTTTTGGTCATGTACTTGATGCGGAATCATTTGTGGAATGCCCTTTTGCTGGTGAGTGCCGTGATGCTGGTGATTCAGCTTTTGGACTTTTTGTTCTTTTACCTGATTTGGGGATATGAACACAGCTGGATCATTTTGCTTAAGTACACGCTGCCCACCATTGTGTATACTGCGGTGGTTACCGTTCCGGTATATTATTTGGTGCGTTCTGTGGCAAAACGTTTTAATCAGACATTAAGAATGTGACCGGCAGGGCCGCATTCTTAATTTTTTTCAATCAGGGGTTATTTTGTAAGAAAGGGGAATGGATGTCCTATGAGCAAAACGGTAAAATCTTCTTCCAGAGTTCGCATCATTGTTCTGGCCAGTACTACTTTGGCGATTTTTGCCGCCGCCAGTGTCAGACTGATGCAGTTTCAGATTGTAGAAGGCGAAGAATATTATCAGGAAGCGGTAACCAAAACTACCAGCACCTATTCTGTACAGGCTTCCCGAGGGGATATTGTGGACCGGTACGGCCGAGTGTTGGCAACCAGTGAAGTGGCGTTTAATGTGGTGTTTGACTGGAGCTTTGTGGATAAACAAGAGCTTAACCAGACAATTTATCAGTTAATCAAGCTGTTCCGGGAAGAAAATGTGGCTTGGGTCAACGAGCTGCCCATTGACTATAACGGCGGAAATTATGCTTTCCAGGCGGGCAGAGATGACGATGTGGACAGCATGAAGAAGAAAATTGATGTTCAGCTTTACGCTACTGTGGACAACTGTATTTCCCAGATGAAGAGCCGGTATGGGATTAACGACTACCCCATCGAAGAAAAAGACGGGAAATATGTCTTTTCAGAAGGGCAGGATAAAAAGGTAAAAGAACTGCAGAAAAATCTGCAGGATACTTTGTCTGTTTCTTCGGAAGAAACCCAGACAGCGGAGCAGTGCTGGGAACTGATTCAGCAGAATCCCGATGAATTCCCGGTTTACAGTGAACAGGATGCCTTTGATATTATGGCGGTTCGCTACAGCATGGAAAAACGAGAATTTTCCTATAATAACCGGTACACTTTTGCGGAAAATATTTCCGAGGATATGATTATTAATATTAAAGAACACGGGTATCTGTTCCCTGGAGTGGATGTAGCCCAGGAAACCACCCGAGTATATAAAAACGGAGATGTGGCAAGCCATCTGCTTGGATTTGTAGGTCCAATCTATGCAGAAGAATATGCTGAACTGAAAGCAGACGGCTATCAGCTCAATGATATTGTGGGAAAATCTGGGGTAGAATCTTTAATGGAAAAGGAACTCCGGGGAGAAAACGGAACCGTGCGGATTACCCAGAATGCTCAGGGGGATGTGATCTCCACCCAGACGGATGTAGAGGCAAAAGCTGGAAATACCGTTCAGCTGACCATTGACTATGAATTCCAAAAACGGGTACAGGAAATTCTGACCGATTTTATGGTCAACGGCAACTATACCAAAACTCCGATGCCGGAGGGAACCAAGCCCGGTGCGTCTGTAGTGGCGCTGGACTGCAATACCGGTGAGGTTTTGGCGGCAGTCAGCTACCCCAACTATTCCATTGATCAGATGAAAAATGACTATTCCACATTGGCAACAGACGAGGCAAAGCCCATGTATAACCGGGCATTGTACGGGACGTATGCTCCGGGTTCTTCCTTTAAACCGGTAGTGGGAACTGCCGCTTTGATGGAAGGACTGGAAACCCCAACCAGTTTGATTGACTGTACTGGAACCTACCGGTATTGGGCTGACCGCGGAGACCCGGACTTTTTACCGAAATGTCTGCGAGATCACCACAGCGGTCCGATTAATATCATGACAGCCCTTCAGTGGTCCTGTAACATTTATTTCTATGATACTGGACGCCGTTTAGGGATTGATACCATTCATGAATACGCTACCCAGATGGGACTTGGCGTGGATACCGGGATTGAAATCGGTTCCTCCAAGGGACAAGTTGCCAGCAAGGAACTGACCGAAAAATTGGGCGGCCAGTGGGAAGAAGGGGACATTGTCCAGGCTGCAATTGGGCAGAACAATACCATGGTGACCCCAATCAGCATGGCTTGCGAAGCGATGACCATCGCCAACAAAGGGGTGCGGTATGAAACCCATATTATTAAAGGTGTGCAGGATTATCAGGGCAATGTACTGAGCACCAAAGAACCTGTAGTGGCCAATGAAGGATTTACCATTGATGATTCTACCTATGGCGCTATTAAACAGGGGATGATTTTAGCTGGTGCAAAGATCACTGGGGTTAATAACGTAACAGATCTTCCTTATGAAGTAGCGGTAAAAACCGGTACACCTCAGACTTTGAGCCTGTCACAGACCAACAATGACTTTATTGCATTTACAGTCAACGGAGACCGAAGCATTGCGCTTTCCTGTATGATTGAAGGGGCAGGCAACGGGGCATCTGGTTTAATTCGCGCCATTCTGGAAGCGTATGACGAATGCTGCGAATTGGGAGAAGCGGAAACCAGTCCGCAATATCCACAATCTTTAGACGACATTCTTTCCTAAAATGCTGATTCGAGCCCAGAATTGAAAAAAAGTTTTGACAAAATCCTAGTGAATTGTTAAAATATTTATGTAGTGTGAAATATAATTGCTTGAATTGGCACAAGAAAAAGGATGAATGAAACAAAGTCATGGCTCATGTGATTGCGATTACGTCAGGAAAGGGCGGCGCTGGAAAATCTTCGGTTACTGTAGGGCTTGCCACCGCTTTTGCCGCCATCGGCAGAAAGGTTTTGATCCTGGAATTGGATCTGGGGCTGCGATGCATTGATATTATGCTTGGACTGGAACACCAGATCGTTTATGATTTGGGTGATGTGGTCAATGGAAGCTGCCGGGTGCGGGACGCCATTGTGGCCAGTGACCGGCGGGGCAGGCTGGATTATATTCCGGCACCGATGACCATTTCCGCCAGTTTTGACTTTGAGCGGGTCGCTATGTGTATCCGCAGTTTAAAACGAGAGTATGATTATATTCTGGTAGATACGCCGGCAGGATTGGGTTTAAGTATTTTGTCGGTAAAAAATTTGGCGGATCTGGCAGTGATTGTGGCTACTCCTGACCCGGTGTGTATCCGGGATGGAGAAAAAGTAGCGGTAATGATTGAGCAGATGGGTTTTTCCAATTACAAGCTGATTATCAACCGGGTCAGCAAGCGAAGCATGAAAAAGTCCACCATTCACGATTTGGATGATGTGATTGACGGTGTAGGCGCTCAGCTGATTGGGGTGGTTCCGGAGAACAGTGAATTTCAGTGGGCTTTGGGAAGAGGCAGCTGGGTGGAATCTAAAAATATAGTAAACCAAGTGTTTTCCGCCATTGTCCAGCGAATAGAAGGCACTTATATCCCTTTAATGATAGAAACTTTATAGGAGGTCTTGATTGTGAACATAGCATTGATTGCGCACGATGCCAAAAAGGAACTGATGGTTCAGTTTTGTATCGCATACTGCGGGATTCTTAGCCGGCATACACTGTGCGCCACAGGAACAACCGGAAAATTTGTAGCAGAGGCAACCGGCCTGGATATCCAGCGTTTTCTCAGCGGAGTGCAGGGCGGCGCTCAACAGGTAGCTTCTCGTGTAGCCTGCAACGAAATCGATATGGTGTTGTTTTTCCGGGATCCATTGGCAACCAAAGCCAATGAAATTAACGAAAATAATTTATTGCGGCTGTGTGATGTGCATAATATTCCAATCGCGACCAATATTGTCACAGCAGAAGTTTTGATTCATGGTTTGGAACGTGGCGACTTAGATTGGAGAAATATCGTAAACCCTAAGTGATGGCACTCCCGGTAACACGGAGAGTGCGTTTTGGAAACCTGTGAGGATGGGTTGTGACCATCTTTCAGATGAATCGTACAAACAGCCGTCTGCGGCATATTCGCCGCAGACGGAATAATCGCTTTTCAAACGGAGAAGGGGACAGAGTAAGAACAGGGGAAATTCACAGAGAGAACGGCGGCGGTGAAAGCAGTTTATGGAACCTGGTCTGAAGACAGCCTTGGAGTTTGACGCAGTTCCGGCGATAACGGATACTTGAGATAGGTGAAAACAATTGGTTGTTTGCGCCTAAATTAAGGGTGGCACCACGAAAAGTAGAAGCTCTTCGTCCCTTTGACAGGACGTGGGGCATTTTTTATGGAAACAACCTGAAATCTGACAAGAAGTTTTTCATAGAGAGAAGAGAACAAAGAAAGGATTTTATTTATGGCTAACATTATTAAAGCGCCCAGAGGAACACAGGATATTTTGGGCAACGAAAGCTATCAGTGGCAGTTTTTAGAAAAAACCGCCCTGGAAACAGCCGCATTGTTTGGGTTTAAAGAAATACGTACCCCTACTTTTGAGGAAATGGCGCTGTTTAAACGGTCTGTTGGGGATACCACAGACGTGGTACAGAAGGAAATGTATCAGGTGCAAGCAGAAAAGGGACAGGATCTGTACGGTTTGAAACCGGAAGGCACCGCAGGTGCAGTTCGAGCAGCTATCCAAAACGGTCTGCTCAAAGAAGCGCTGCCCTTAAAAGTGTGCTATGTAACACCGTGTTTCCGTCACGAACGTCCTCAGGCAGGTCGTCTGCGTGAATTCCATCAGTTTGGGATGGAATTATTCGGGGCACAGTCTCCTAGCGCTGACGTAGAAGTAATTTCTGCAGTACACCACCTGTTCCAGGTGCTGGGCTTAAAAAATATCCAGCTGCACATCAATTCCATTGGCTGTCCTACCTGCCGTGCAGAATATCACAAGGCACTGAAAGCGTACTTTGAACAGTACCGCTCTGAACTGTGTGAAACATGTCTGGAACGGCTGGAGAAAAACCCAATGCGGATTCTGGACTGTAAGAGTCCGGTATGTTCCAAAATTGCGAAAGATGCTCCAGTGGTGCTGGATTATCTGTGCGATGAATGTAAAGAACATTTTGAAGGGGTAAAAGCACGTCTGTATGCCCTGGAAATTCCATTTGAAATTGACCCGACGATTGTACGCGGTTTGGATTACTACACCAAGACTGTATTTGAATTTGTTTCCAATGATCTGGGAGCTCAGTCCACTGTCTGCGGCGGTGGCCGGTACGACGGATTGGTAAAACAGATGGGCGGCGACCAGACTCCTGCTTTAGGATTTGCGGTTGGTCTGGAACGTCTGCTTTTAATTTTAAAAGCACAGGGCATTGAAATTCCAAAACCAAATACCTGTGACCTGTATATTGCCAGCATGGGCGATGCGGCGAACATTAAAGCAGGACAGCTGGCTGCATCACTTCGGGCAGAAGGCTTCTATGTAGAATGTGACTTAATGAACCGAAGTGTAAAAGCGCAGATGAAATACGCCAACAAGCTGGGGGCAAAAATGTCCATGGTGCTGGGCGATTCCGAACTGGAAACCGGAAAAGCAGTTCTCAAGGATATGGAAACCGGCGAACAGCGGGAAGTGGAATTTGACAGCCAGTTAAGTGCTGCGCTTTATGATTATAATCTGTCCAAAATGACCGATGCTCTGGCAGAAGAGCTGGGTGAAAACGGTCTGGCGGACATGATGGGACTCAAAGGATAAAACCAGAAAGGAAGTTATTGATTATGGCAGAAAGAATGGGCTCTCTCCGCCGGACACATTACTGCGGAGAATTAAACCTGAATTGTGCCGAACAGGAAGTTGTTGTATGCGGTTGGGCGCAGAAACAGCGGGATAAAGGGACTTTGATTTTTATTGATTTGCGGGACCGCACCGGGATTGTGCAGCTGACTTTTGATGAAACTACCGATCCACAGGTGTTCCAGAAAGCAAAATCCGTAAAAACAGAATATGTTTTGATGGCAAAAGGAACCGTTATTAAGCGGGAAGCAGTAAATACTGGGCTGAAAACCGGTGAAATTGAAATTCATGTCAATGAACTGAAAATTTTGTCTGCAGCACAGACTCCTCCGTTCCATTTGACCGAAGGAAGCAAGGTCAATGACGATATTGCGTTAAAATACCGTTATTTGGATTTGCGCCGCCGGCATTTGCAGGACAACATTATGATGCGTCATGAAATTGCCCGGATAACCAGAGAATATTTCTATGAAAATGGTTTTCTGGAAATTGAAACTCCAATGATGATGAAATCCACTCCGGAAGGTGCTAGAGACTATCTGGTTCCGTCCCGAATTCACAATGGGAAATTCTATGCTCTGCCTCAGTCTCCTCAGATTTACAAACAGCTTTTGATGATCTCCGGATATGACCGGTATATTCAGCTGGCCAGATGTTTCCGTGACGAAGACCTGCGTGCAGACCGTCAGCCAGAATTCACCCAGATTGACCTGGAAATGAGTTTTGTGGATCAGGAAGATATTATGCAGATGCTGGAAGGCTTTGTAAAACGCCTGATGGGCGAAGTGATGCATGTGGAAATTCCAACTCCACTGCCCAGACTGACCTATGCAGAAGCAATGAACCGATATGGTTCTGATAAACCGGATACCCGGTTTGGCATGGAAATTACCGATCTTTCTGACCTGGTAAAAGACTGCGGATTCAGCGTATTCTCCGGTGCTGTAGAAAACGGCGGAAGTGTACGGGGGATTGTGGCAAAAGATGCCGCCAAAGTGCTGACCCGTAAAACCATTGACAAGCTGACCGAACATGCGAAGGGAATCGGTGCAAAAGGCTTAGCATATATTCGTTGGGCAGATGAAAAACCAACCTGTTCTTTCGGCAAGTTTATGAGCGAAGAAGAACTGAATGCGATTCTGGAACGGCTGGGCTGTGAACAGGGTGACGTTGCTCTGATTGTAGCAGATAAAAATAAAGTGACTTTGCCAGTTTTGGGCGCACTGCGGCTTAACGTGGCAAAACAGCTGGATATTATTCCAGACCAGTACAACTTCCTGTGGATTACCGAATTCCCGTTCTTTGAATGGGACGAAGACAGCCAGAGCTGGGTAGCAATGCATCATCCATTTACTATGCCAATGGAAGAATGTCTGGATGATCTTGATACCAATCCAGGTGCAGTTCGCGCCAAGGCATATGACCTGGTACTCAACGGTACCGAGCTGTCCAGTGGTTCTATCCGTATTACCGATCCGGAATTACAGCAGAAGATGTTCCGTTCTTTGGGATTGACCGAAGAAGAAATTGAAGCAAAATTCGGCTTCTTAGTAGATGCTTACCAGTATGGTGCACCACCGCACGGAGGCGCAGGCATTGGTTTGGACCGTCTGGCTATGATTTTGTGTCATGCTGACAGCCTGCGGGATGTTATTGCGTTCCCGAAAGTACAGAACGCCAGCGAGCTGATGAGCGAATGTCCTTCTGTGGTATCAGACGAACAGCTGGAAGAACTGGGCATTGCCATTGTCAATCAGCAGGGTACAGATTCTGCGGAATCTGCTGATTCTGCAGAATCATGAAATCAGATATCGTCTTGAAACCTTGATGATATGATGGATGTGTGTGCTTTATGAAACGATTCACTCAACGGCTTGTGATTCGCAATTTGTGCGAATCCGATTATCCGGAATTTGAACGGACGTTAAATGATATCCAAAAGTCTTGTTTCGGGAATGGAAAGGGCTTTTTAGATTGGCTGATTTTACAATATTCTCATATGGACATTGCAAATGGGACAATCTGCTTTGGTATGTTTCATAAGCAAACAGAAAAGTTAGTGGGTACCATAGGTGTAGGGGAACACGACGATCTGCATGAGCCGGAAATATTTTATTATTTATTGCCGGAATATCGTGGATATGGATTTGCCACAGAAGCGGCAAAAGAAATAACCAGATGGGCATTAGAAAATTATGATATTCCATATTTAATTGGAACGGTTGCGGTAGACAATGTGAAATCCCAATATGTTTTAGAGCGATGCGGCTATCAATTGGTTGATACACGTTCGCTTTTGGTACACCTGGAAAAGGAACGATACGATTTTAAATATTATCGGTATGATAAAACCGAATGAAAATAACGCCCGCCGAAAGCTTTAAGCTTTCGGCGGGCGTTATTGTTTGTCGATCAAGTATAGTACAAGAAAAAGTCACGTGAATTTTTGCATTTTGTTGATTGAGTGGTGAAAACAGGCGTTTTCCCTTTGCTAATAGAATACACGCCGTAGGCCATTTGTTCCGGCGCTTCGCCGGTTGATTCCGCTTATTTCCACAAGCCTTTAGGAATTCGCTGGCGTTCTGCCTCGTAGAACATAACGGTAGCAGCACAGCCTACATTAAAGGAAGAAGCGTAGGAATTTTCACTCATAGGGATGGTGGTCAGAATATCACAGTTCTCTTTAAAGGCACGGCATAGCCCATCTGTTTCGTTCCCAATCATAAACAATGTGGGTTTGGTTAAATCCACCTCAAATAAAGGTGTCTGCTGATGGGCGGTGGTGCCCAGTGCCTGAAATCCCGGATATTCCTGCTTCATGCGGGAAAGGAAATTTAAAATTTCGCTGTTTTCTGCTACCCGTACCGCAGGAACCTGGAAGAAAGATCCCATGGAGGAAATAATGACATCCGGGTCGTACAGATCGACGGCATGGCCGGTAATCAGCAGTGCTTCTACACCACAGGCGTCGCAGGAACGGAGAATGGTCCCCAGATTTCCTCGATTGGAAGGGCGGTCAAATAAAGCGATCATGGGAACTTTGGAAAAGTGCAGCTGATCCAGACGGTCCTCACGCATCTTTAAAACCGCCATCAACTCAGAAGCATCCTCTTTGCCGCTTAAATCATCCATCAAAGCAGCGGTCAGCTCGTAATTGACCTGGGTTGGCACCTTTTGGAGCATTTCCTCTGCCCAGTGGGACAAAGGACGTTCCCGGGTATATAAAAAGGAACATACCTCCCAGTGATTTTCTACCGCTTTGTTGATGTTGCGCACGCCTTCTACAAAAAACTGACCGTATTTATAGCGTTTGTTTCGGTTGGTTTTTAGCACCTCAAATTTTTGATAGGTGGCGTTTTTGCTGAAAACTTTTTGAACAGTCACAGTTAAAACCTCCTTGCAGTGGTTTGGGATAGAAAGTCGGCAGCCAACTTTCCTGGGAAATATGGCTGCCGGAATGGGAAAACCCTTATTTATGATACATTTTTTTGGTCTGGTATTTAGATTCACAGGTCAGATTGACACCCAATTTTTTGAAGATCTGTTCGTCAACCTGGGACAGAATCACAGAAGAATGAGCTTCGCAGCCTTTCAAACGGCTCAGCTGCTGCATTGCCATTTCTGCGGTAGGATTGGTTGCGGCGCTGATGGAAAGGGCAATGAGAATTTCGTCTGTGTGCAGACGAGGATTAATATTGCCTAAGTGAGCGGTTTTTAATTTCTGAATTGGCTCAATGACAATTGGAGAGATCAGATGAATGTTGTGACCAATATTGCCCAGCTTTTTCAAAGCATTTAAAATAGCTGCTGCAGAAGCACCCAGCAATGGAGAGGTTTTACCGGTAACAATTTCACCATTAGGAAGCTCGATAGCGGTGCAGGGTTCACCGGTTTCTTCTGCACGCTGGTTAGCAATGGCAACCACTGGGCGGTCTTCTGGGGAGACACCGGCTTTTTTCATCAGAAGCTCAATTTTATATACGGTATCTTTTTCCGCACGGCCCTGACGGTAATCGCACATTGCCTGGTAATAGCGGCGGATAATTTCCTGTTTTGCTGCATCCTGAACTGCTTCATCGTCGAAAATGCAGTTTCCAGCCATATTAACCCCCATGTCAGTAGGAGAGTTATAAGGGCTTTTTCCAACGATTTTTTCAAAGATGGCATTGAGTACAGGGAAGATTTCCACATCTCGGTTATAGTTTACGGTAGTCTCGCCGTATGCTTCCAGATGGAACGGGTCGATCATGTTCACATCGTTTAAGTCAGCCGTTGCCGCTTCATAGGCAAGGTTGACAGGGTGTTTTAATGGAAGATTCCAGATAGGGAAGGTCTCGAATTTTGCATATCCTGCTTTGACTCCCCGCTTGTATTCATGGTACAGCTGGGAAAGACAGGTGGCCATTTTTCCGCTTCCAGGACCGGGAGCGGTGACTACCACCAGAGGACGGGTGGTTTCAATATATTCATTGCGGCCGTATCCTTCGTCGCTGACAATCAGCGGGATATTGCTGGGGTATCCTTCAATACAGTAATGGAGATAGGTTTTGATATTTCTCTTTTCCAGAAAATTGCGGAAGTTGTCCGCTGCTGCCTGGCCAGAATATTGTGTGATGACCACACTGCCCACATACAGGCCAAATCCATGGAACACGTCAATCAAACGGAGAACATCCTGGTCGTAAGTAATCCCCAAGTCACCCCGCACTTTGTTCTTTTCGATATCAGGGGCACTGATTACCAGTACAATTTCTGCGTGGTCAGAAAGCTGCATCAACATCCGCAGTTTGCTGTCGGGTGCAAATCCGGGCAGTACCCGGGAGGCGTGAAAGTCGTCAAACAGTTTTCCGCCGAATTCCAAATAAAGCTTGTTGTCAAACTGACTGATTCGTTCTTTAATCCGTTCGGACTGCATTTTCAGGTACTTATCGTTATCAAATCCAATTCTGGTCATGTAAACCCATCCCTTTCCTTTTACAAAATCTTCTACACTACTTGTATCATTATAAAGACTTTTGCCGCTTTTTACAAGGAAAAAAATCCGAAAAAAATCACGGGATTTTTGTATAAACCGGTAGCTGAAAACAGTCTTGTAAAGAAAGCAAAGCCATGAAAATATCCTTGTAATAGGTACTGAAATGATTTTTGCCGCGGTAATTAAATAAAAGAAACGCCGCAGACAAATCGTCTGCGGCGTATCATCAATCCACTTATATTATTTTTTATCGATAACAGTACCGTCATATGGATCCAGCAGAATTTGTTCATTTGGATTTGGAGTATACGGTACCTGAGGACCATTTTTATCCTTAAAGGCAATTTTCAAAAGAACCGGAGCGATAATGGTGGTGATAACTACCATAATGATAATTGGTGCAAACAATGTTTGGTTAACCAGTCCCAAAGCCTGCCCTTTGTTGGCTACGATCAAGGCAACCTCACCACGGGATACCATGCCCACACCAATCTGGGTACTTTCGCGGTTGTTGAATCCACAGATTCTGGCACCGATGAAACAGCCCACGATTTTAGAAAGAACAGCAATGATGGTGAGCAGTACAGCAAACAAAACGATGGCACCGGACATGTTGCCGATGGTTGCTTTAATCCCTACGCTTGCAAAGAAGATCGGGGACAGGAACAGGTAAGACAGAGTTTCAAACCGTGCGGTAATGTAATGGCTCTTTTTGGTTCCGGAAAGGATCAAACCAGCCAGGAAAGAACCGGTGATGTCTGCAACACCAAAGAATTCTTCTGCAGCGAAGGACAGCAGCAGGCAGAATACAAACGCAACAATAACGTAACGGCGCAGGTCTTTCTGAGAGTTCTGGAACCACATGGAGAACAGTTTGAAGAAGATCAAACCAACTACACCAGCAAATACAAAGAACAGGAATACTTTCAGCAGAACAACACCTACATTAATAGAAGTGTCGGACAAGCTGGAAGTGATGGTCAAAATTACGATACCTAAAACGTCGTCGATGATAGCGGCGCCCAAGATGGTATTGCTGACCTTGGTGTTGAGTTTTCCCATTTCTTTCAGGGTTTCTACAGTGATACTTACAGAAGTTGCAGTTAACACAACCCCGATAAAGATGTTTTCAATCAGTGTTTTTCCACCAACAGAACTAAAGTGTCCCAGCAAAGTACCGCCCAGCAAGGGAACGACTACCCCGATGCTTGCAACGACGGTAGAAGCTACACCGCAGTTTTTCAGTTCTTTAATATTGGTTTCCAAACCGGCGGCAAACATCAGTACAATAACGCCGATTTCAGATAATTGAGTAATAAATTCAGTTTCCTGCAATACATTAAAACAAGCAGGCCCTAACAAAAGCCCTGCAAGCAATGCGCCTACAACCTGAGGCATGTTGACTCTTCTGGTCAGAATCCCTAAGAGTTTGGTTGAAAGAAGAATCAAAGCAAGGTCAAAGAGGAATTTATAAGATCCCATAACAACATCTCCCAATCAATAAATTTGATCTGCCATTTTCCTAAAACATTTTGCCCTGATTCTCACGCTGTGTTTTGATTCGGGAAAATGCGACAGGAAAATTGCAAATTGAATCCTCTATAATGTTACTATTCTTTAAACAAATTATCAAGAGAAATTTACGCAAATAAGAGACAAGGATTTTAAAACCCCAAAAAATAAAATTGTGCAAAATGAATACATTTTGCAGGATTTCTGTCTTTTTGGTTAATTTTATCATGGAATTCAAAGAATATTCATATTCCCAAAGCGGTTTTGCGGTATGATAAAAGAAAATAGAAATTGTAACATTATGACACAAAATTTTATGAGTGGGACAGAGTATGTTTCATAAAAAGCACTCGATAACATAGAGTGAAATTAGGGAGATGTATGTTATGGAGCGAAACGGAATCAGCAAGCTTGATTTGAAACGGCTGAACCGGTCGGAGATTTTAAAACTGATTACAAGAAATGGGCCAATGTCCCGGATTGACATTGCCTGCCGCCTGAAATTGACCCGGGCCGCTGTGACGATTATTACCAATGAGATGATTGAGCAGGGTGTCATTTATGAAAAAGGCGAGCAAAAAGCGGTGGGAGAAAAAGTTTCCCGCGGGCGGAAAAAGATTATGCTGGATATCTGTGAAAACTACCGTTTGTCTTTTGGAGTTGTAATAGATAGGGAAAAGATTCATGTGGGGCTGGCTAATTTGAAAGGCCAGACATTGGATAAACGAAGCTTTTCTTATGCGGATCGGGAGATTTCTTCTTTAGCCGAACAGATTGACGAACAAATTCACGATATTATGGAAATCAATTGCCTGACCGGTTCCAATATTCTGGGGATTGGCGTTTGCATTTCTGAAAATGTAAGGGGAACATTAAAAGTTCAGGATCAGTACCCCAAAGGGAACGAACTGGAATCTGCTTTGCAGAAGATGCTTCAGATTCGTTTTGCGGATCTGCCTGTTTTGGTAGACGGAACCACGGAATGTCTTGCACTGGCGGAAATTTTATTCCGCAGCGGCAATTTGGAAAAACCCCGGAATATGGTTTTGATCCGGTATGGATTGGATGTAGACGCGGCGATTATGCTCAACGACCGCATTTATCGGGGATCTCATGGAAATATGGGATGGTTTCCTCATTTAGTAGTAGATGCTCATGGGGACCGATGCGAATGCGGAAAAATTGGCTGCTGCGTTACCCGTATGTCCATTTGGGGTATTATGGAAAAAATTAAGGACTTATATGTCCAGGGAAAAACGCCTCTTTTATATCAGGCTACAGGCGGGGACATTAACAAAATTAATTTCAGTGTAGAAAATTCAAAAAGTATTTTGATAGACGATTCTGTAAAAGAATTGTATCGGCAGGCGCTTCGGTATTTAACCACAGCCTTGGATGATATTCTGGTAATTTTGGATCCAGATCAAATTGTGCTGTTTGGATTTGTATTTGAGAAAATTTTGGACCTGGATATGCTCAATGAGATTATGGAAAAAGAGCATAACTGTTCTTTAAAAGGAAAAGTTTTTCTCAGCGGCATTCCGGATAGCAGTATTTACCTGGCTGGGAACGCACTGTGTGTACAGAATTTGTTTATGGAAAAAGGCGGATTTCCTGCCATGTCAGATAATTGAATCAAAAGGTTACTTTTATATAGAAAGATGCCGTAGTTAAAAACCTCCCGGAGAGTATTGAATGATCAATGCTCCCCGGGAGGTTTTAGCTTGTTGAAAGAGGTAATGTAAACTGACAAATTCCACAAACAAAATATGGTATGGGATCTTTTAAAGCAATCAGCACCGCAGCGCTTTTCCGATGGATTTTCGTACAACTAACAGAACACAAATCAAGTATCATTGGATGCGGCACTGCTCGCTACAGGTGTGGTCAGTGGACACTGTCCGCCGTAAGCCTACATAAAAATTAAAAATTTGTCTCCGACGCACGCGGTATTTTATACCGCTGGGTATGAAATACCGCTAAGGGGAGCAATAGTCCTGCGGACTTTTGCTCCCCTTAGATATCCCCAAAAGACAAAAGTTGCTGGATAAAAGCCCATTGCATTCTTTAGCTGCAGAATAGATGATTTCCGATTCGCTTAATAACTGGACGGGTCCGAATCCATTTGTTGCTGGTCTTGTCCGGATTATAGTAGTAAATGGCTCCGCCGCTGGGGTCCACACCGTTAAGGGCATCTCTGGCAGCAGAGTAGGCTGACTCTGCAATAGGTTCGTTAAACTGACCGTCCGTGATTGCGGTAAAGGCACCTGGCTGATAAATAACCCCGGATAAAGTATCTGGGAAGGAGGGGTGTTTAATGCGGTTTAAAATAACTGCCCCCACTGCAACTTGTCCGGAATAGACTTCGCCTCTGGCTTCTGCGGAAATAATCCGCGCCAACAGATAGACATTGGATTCTGTTGCGGAAGGAACGGTACCAATGGTAATGCCCAGCTTTTTTAAAGTTTGGGGACCGGCAATGCCATCAGCTGCTAAACCGCTTTGTTTTTGAAACTGGATGACCGCTTTTTTAGTAGCACTTCCAAAGATGCCGTCCACAGAACCGTGATATAATCCCCGGTCTTTCAGTGCCTGCTGAATCGCCTTTACTTCGGATCCACGGGATCCCATAGAGGATAGTGCAGTGACTGCTGTATCTGGTTCTGCCCAGGAAGGATCATAGTAATAGCCAAAGACGCCTCCGGCAGTAGCGATGGTAACAGCAACTAACAGTGCGGTTGTCTTTTTACATAAGGAAAAGAAAAATGGTTTTTTTAAAAATGTGTTTTTTATGTCCTGCCGAAAAACAGCGCAGGTTCGTTTGAATCGATCTAACATAAAAGGGACCTCCGTAATGGAAAAATGTATTATTAAAGTTTACCGAAAAATCCCCTTTTATTCCTGAAAAGGAAAATTTATTTTAATTTGAAGTGAAAATAATAGATAGGAAGTGTCATAGGGGCACAGCGATTTTTGGAACCGCTGTGCCCCTATGAATCGTAAGGATCAAAATGATGGTGCACTCATCTCATATTATAACAGGATATGGATGCATTAAAACACTTAGCACCCAAATCACATGCTTTGCCCATACTTTATTAGTAAAGTAAAAAGCAAGTATTGACGATGCCGTCAACATAATAGGAATAGGATGGGTTATTGTTCCCCTGCAGGCAGTGCATAGCGCCGTTTGATTTTGTTGAGCAGCATCTCGGATAATTGGTCAATTCCTGAAAAGTCCACACAGGGCAGATAAAAGCATTCCAAAGCATCGTGGGCTTCTTTGGCCTTTTCCAAGGTAAAGATCCCTTCCTGCAATACTTCGGCAGCAGTTTTGCGGTAAAAGCTCAGGCGCTGTTTTTTTGCGCGAAGGATTTCCTGATTTAAAAACCGCACTGCGTGAATAGAGCGGGTTGGTGTAATACTGGACATAGGTTCATATTTATTAACCGTTAAAAATGCCAAATCCAGTTCTGGAATGAGAATATGGTCAATTTCGTCGCCGGGGCGGAATGGAGAATAACACAGGTAATATCCGATTTCCCGTTCTTTCAGTTCCTGCCGCAGAAACTGCAGTAATACCGGAGCACATACCCGATGTTCGTCAGAAATAAAATACCGGTTTCGGCATAGGGTAGTTACAGTAGATTCATAGGTGATCAGGCCTTTTGGAGTAAATGCGCTGAGCAGTCGGACTTGTTCTTTTCCTGGAATGTGGTTTTTTCCGATTCGAAATTCCCGTTTGGCAATACGCTGGGCGGTGCGGCGGATTTTTTCCATATCTACATAGGGCAGAATCAGGCGGCGGTTGGCATCTAAAAGGGTGTTGGCACATCGGAGCAGTTCACAGAATTTTTTGTGATAGGAGGAAATGGCGCCGCTTACCTCTACAATTTCCTGTCGGCTTTCTTCTAGTTTGGCGTCATCCACATGTTCCAATAGATTTACCATTGTTTCCATAGCACCTGCGTAAATCGGTTCCAATGGATGGGGGCGGGTAGCGTCCAGTACCACACATCGGCCATTTTGAAACATAACGCCGTCCAAAGAATCCGGGTCAGAAGAACAGTGAATTCGTTCAGTATAAACTTCGTTTGCCTGCTGCTCCAGCTGTGCTGCCAGACGTTTCATCAAGCTGGATTTTCCTGTACCAGGTCCGCCTTTCAGTAAATAGAGTTTTTGTTCTGATTTAGGATCCTGCAGCTGAGAAAAATGGGAAACAAATCCGTTTTCAGAATTTGCTCCTAGAAAGAAATCAACCGTTTTGGGAATAACACTCATGAAGTCTCCTCCTTAAGATACTTTTTGTAATCTCGCCTTATCCTATTCAAAAAAGCAGATTTTTGCTACAGGATTTTCATGGATAAAAGGGAAAAGACATACAGAATGGAAAGAAACACATACACTGTATCAGAAAGCGTTAAAGGAAGTGTTGGTGTGAGAGCGGGCTTTAGATGGGGACGAATCAGGAGAAACAGGGGAAATCCCAGATTCAAAAAGGCGTTGTTGTTTAGTGCGATTGTTGGAGTGGGGTTTCTGGCAGCCTCCATGACAGCGGTTTTGGGAAATGAAACAGTGGTTTTGACAGCTCCTTGTTCACAATGGGCACAGATGGTATCTTCCCCTTTTGGAACACGGGAAGATCCTGTGACTTCTGGACAGGAGGAATTTCACAAAGGGCTGGATATTGCCGTTGCAGAAGGGACACCGGTTTATGCAGCTGCAAAGGGCCAGGTGATTCTGGCAGAGGAATCGGAAACTGGATATGGATTTCATCTTCAAATTAAACATGAAAAGGGCTTGGAAACGCTCTATGCCCATTGTTCACAATTGGAAGTGGAAGAAGGAGATTGGGTAAAAGCAGGACAAGAAATTGCCAAGTCCGGTGCGACCGGGGAGGTTACTGGTGCGCATCTTCATTTTGAAGTGCGGGAAAACGGAAAATGCGTGGATCCCCAATGGTATCTGAAAGGTTCTTAAATTTTAATTGTTAACCTTATAACTTAATAAGTTGACAATAAAATATTTTCCCGTTATAATAAGAACAACGCATTAAGAAAAACAAAACGGAGGATTTTTATGCTGCAACAGGACAACCATTTTTCTACAGCAGATTTAACCAGAATGGCAATTTGTATTGCATTGCTCTGTGTTTCTGCTTGGATCTCATTTCCTTTGCCGCTCACACCGGCACCGGTTACTGCACAAACATTGATGATTAATTTAATTGGATTTTTAATGCTGCCAAAGCGTGCCTTTGCCACAGTAGGGATTTATCTGTTTATGGGGGCAATTGGTTTACCGATTCTTTCCGGAGGAGCAGGGGGACCTGCCAAACTGTTTGGTCCTACAGGAGGATTTCTGTTGGGATTTTTATTGGCGGTGCCGCTGATTAGCTTTGTGAACCAGAAATTGAGAAGATGGATTTCCAATGATTTCACACGATTTCTTATTGTTTCCATTGGGGTAAGTATTCCGGTAATCGATTTGTTTGGCGGACTTTATATGGCGGTAACCAATCAAATGAACTTTACTGCAGTGATTATGGCAGCAGCGGTTCCGTTTTTATTTGGGGATATTTTAAAGTGTGTCGCTGCTTCTTTTGTAGCAGTTGCTTTGCAAAAGGTTATGCGCAGACAAGTGTGTTAATATATCAATAGGTTAACAAACAAATAGATTGAGGGATAAAAGGGAGTATGATCAAGGTCATACTCCCTTGACTTTTTGCAGCGGAGAAAAGTTTTTGTCAAAAAACACTAGAAAAAGGAGGAAAAGGGATGAAAAAGCATGAGAAAAAGAGAAAGGCAAAAAAAGA
>JBMNPJ010000011.1:0-92028 GCA_050943535.1 Massiliimalia sp. | reverse complement strand
CTCATATCGTTGTAGTTACGGCGGAACCCATGCCGAACCGTCTGGCATCACTTGCATTAGGAACAGGCGATATTGATTGTGTATACCACTTTGCTCTTTATGAGTTGATGCGTGCTATCAAAGAAGTCGGTTCCGAGGATGCAGTTGAAACTTTGGAAACGCTTGTTCAGGGCAAGCGGCTAAAAGACATTTCTGATTTGCCGCTGGATTTGACTGTATAATGGCCGATACGATTTCTTCTGACCGGAGAAGTAAAATCATGTCCCACATCAAGAGCAAGGATACCAGCATTGAGATGATGGTACGCCGCCGCCTCTTTGCGATGGGATACCGGTATAGGGTCAATTATAAGGCGTTACCAGGTAAACCAGATATTGTATTTACCAAGAAGAAAATAGCTATTTTTATCCATGGATGCTACTGGCATGGACATGATTGCGGAAGCCGATATGCTCATACGAGCCAGTCAAATAAAGCGTACTGGGGTCCCAAGATAGAGCGAACAAAGCAAAGAGACCAGGATCATATTCAAAAACTTGAAGCTCTTGGATGGACAGTTGTCGTGTTATGGGAATGTCAGATACAAAGAGAGATTAACACTATAATCCAAGAATTAGTACAATGTCTTAATCGAAAATAAAAAGAATTCAAATTATGGATTCGCTGTTTTTGATTGGTGTGCAAGTATATGATTGGGGCTGAAAATTTGGCAATTGCAATGGCTTGGCGTATGCTTGAATTTGAAAACTATAGTAGTTTTGCAATTAAATAAAAGGATTTAATATTATGGATTTTTCGCAATATTCTGGAATGGAATTAATACAAATTTATGGTGAATTGCTATCTAAAATGCGCCAGGATCATTTGATTCGCTCTAAGAATGTTACTGGGGATCTAGGCGAGTACATCGTAGTTGACTACTACAGCAAAACAAAAGGATTACCCAAATTACAATTTGCACCACCATCTACTAAAAATATAGATGCTATTAGCATAAATGGTGAAAGATATTCAATCAAGTGCACCACCACCAATACAACAGGCGCTTTTTATGGAATACCTAAAGATACTGATATTAATTCCATTAAGCCTTTATTTGAGTATGTAGTTATAATCAAGCTGAACGAGAATTATCAGCCAGAGTTTATTTTAGAACTCGACTGGGAGTCGTTTTTTAAACATAAACATTGGCATTCAAGGATTGGAGCATATAACTTACTGATTACTAATTCTTTAATTGACGATGGGAAAATGATTTATAAGAAAAATTAGTCACCTTTTCCTACATTTTGTGTTTAGCATAAGAGTTTATGGGGGGAGTGAGACGCAATGCTTAGTGGGCATTTTGAAAACTGTTATGGATTAAAACTGTTTAATCTACCTAATATCAATTTTTCTCGCTGTAACAAAGCTATGATATATGCGCCTAACGGAGTAATGAAAAGTTCGTTAGCAAAGGTATTTGATGACATTTCAAAAGGAGCAGAAACAAGTGACCGCATTTTTCGAGATGCAGTTAGTAGTTACTCGGTAACACATTATACAAGTCAGTATGTTTTTAGTTCAGCCAATGCCGCGACAACTCTAACGCCAACGGATAGAATATATGTTGTCAATACATTTACTGATTCATTTGAATTTACTAAAGAAACTGTAAGTACTTTATTGGCAGATGAAACTACAAGAAATGAATATAATGTTCTTATGGCTCAGTTTAGCGGCGAAATTCGGCAAATTGAGGATAAACTGAGGACTCTGACTGGTTTAACTAAGCCCCAGATTAAAGGAAAAATAATTGCTGATTTAGGGCTGGACAACACTTCCGATTGGACGGATGTTTTTGAAAAAATACATGAGCTCATTGAAAATCGACAGGTACTCGATTATTTGAATGATTGTACTTATTCAGAATTGTTTAACGATAAAGTGTTGGCCGTATATAGTAAGCGAGAATTTGTTAGTTCGATTGAGGAATATATTGAGAATCTTAACAATCTTTTGGAAAATAACCCTATATTGAGTGACGGGTTTACCGATAGAAATGCAGAAACTCTCGGCAAAGAATTGGCAAAACATAATCTCTTTAATGCACAACACACTATTCACTTAAAAGACGGAATTACAGTTATTCATTCACTTGATGAGTGGAGAGCTGCAGTAGATGAGCAATTAGAGCGTATTTATGCAACACCTCAATTAAGTACAGTTTTTCAAAAACTAAAAAAACTACTTACTGCTAATGAAAATGTTTCGCGACTCCGTGATATTATTATCTCCCATCGCGAAATAATTCCTGCGTTAAGAGACATTAATGCCTTAAAGATTCAAACATGGCTTGATTGCTTTTCAAAACTTGACACTCCCTTTGCTGATTACTATGGTAGAATTTCGCAATATACAATTCAAATTCGGGCGTTGTATGAACAGGCTGCTGCACAATCGGCAAGATGGCAAGCGGTAGTTAATGAGTTTAATAGACGATTTCGTGTTCCATTTGAGGTTCAGATTGAAAACAAAGCTAACTTCTTGCTAAAAGATGAAGCACCAAATCTGTCATTCAAATATACTCGAGGGGTTACTGCACAACAGAGCGCTACGCTAAAAAAAGATGATTTAATGGGATCATTGAGTACTGGCGAAAAAAGAGCACTTTATCTGCTGTATATTTTGTTTGATCTTGAAAGAATTAGGCAACAAGCGAGTGCTGGTGGCGGACAGTTCTTAATAATTGCAGATGATATAGCAGATTCGTTTGATTATAAGAACAAGTATGCCATTATTGAGTATCTTAACGACCTCGGTAACACCTCTGGTATTGATTTGCTTATTCTCACACATAATTTTGACTTTTATAGGACAGTAAAACTAAGATTGGGTGTAAATCGCTCGAATTGTTTTATTGCACAGCGTGATGAAGAAGGTGTTACTTCAGTTACGGAATTCAAGTATCAAAAGGACTTTTTTAAGAATGTTGTGATTTCCGGCATCAAAGATGGAAACATTAATAACGATGAAAAGAAGAAGCTTTTAATATCAAGTATTCCATTCTACAGAAACTTGTGCGAATATAGTGAAATGGACACCGGACCTACCAGTAGATATGCGAAACTAACCTGTTTCCTACATTTGAAAACCACACCACTTGATACGCAATCTACGAGGGTCTCAGATTTGTGGAATCTAGTCAGTCATTTTCTTAATGGAGTTCCCTTTTCTGGTGTTGATGAGAATTACTATTCAGCAATTATTAGAATCGCAAACCTTTGTGTTGCAGATAATACTAACGAAGTGCTTTTGGATCATAAATTGGTTATTGCGATTGCAATTCGGCTTTTAACAGAAAAATTTATGCAGAATATAATTACAGCAAATGGGCAAATCTGCGTAGATGCAAGCAGTAATCAAACAAGAGAATGGTATAAACAAGCAGAGCCGTTCTTAACATCAGAGCAAAAAGTTATAATCGAGGAAGTAAATCTTATCACGCCTGAAAGCATACACTTAAATTCTTTTATGTTTGAGCCACTAATAGATATTTCTGATTGGGCATTAAAGGAACTCTTCACCAAGGTTAAAGGACTTTAATTTGCCTTTTCTTTGGCAACACCATGGCAACAAAAAATCAGATAGCCTCTACTATCTGAATAATGAGAAGAATACCAATACTCTGAGCTAAACCCCGTAAGCAAATCTGTTTAGAAAACTTCTGACAGGAGCGAATGGGAGTAACCAAAGAACCAAATTTTGCCGAAATACCGGGTTTTTAAAAATGAAAACCTAGTACGGCAACCATTTGGCAACATTTTTTCATGATTTATAAATAAAAAGAGAGCTAACTGATTTTGATTCGTCAGTTAGCTCTTTTTTCTTTAAGCTCAAACAAACAGGCTCTCTGCCCGAAAAGCAGAGAGCCTGTCTACCTATTAATATGATAATGTAATCAATCCAAAAACGTTACACTATCATCTTCGCCGATAGCAAGTTTAGGGTATGTAATCGTATCCCCTTCATAAATGCTGTATACACCAAGGAAAGCGGTATCCGGAGCAAGTTCGCTTTTGCTGTAACTTGTGCCGTTAAAAATAATATCCGGACCATCCGTAATCACACCGATAGCCGATTCCGTATCTACACAAACCCCTTCACAAGACACAAACACTTTAAGCAGGTTGTCTTCCAGCACAATTTCTTTGGAAACACCCGAAGTGACCTCTTTGCAGGTAACAATAGAATTGTCTCCGAAAGTACAATCAGCACCCAAACTTACCATGGCATGGTAGTCACCTACAATGGTAAGTCCACCGTTAAAGGTGCAGTTGTCAAAAAAGATATTGCTGCGCAGGTCAATAGCTCCATCCCGTGTACTGGCAGGATCCACTGTAACTGTGACCATTTTATCAAAAGTCACACCATACACTTCTGTTGTCTCGCCGGCTTTCAGTTGATAATCGTACTGTACCTCCGTTTGTGCTTCGGTGTTACTGGTACTGGAATCACCTGCTTGTGTGGACTCGTTTGTATTTGCACAGGCACAAAGCGCCAGCAGCAGGCACCCTGCAAGGCAAAAGGCAAGCAATCTGTTTTTTCTCATATGGTATCCTCCCTATGTCAGCCTGATCTAAGATTTATTTCATCATATCACACGCAGATGAAAAAATGGTGCGCAGGGAGCACACTTGGTTTTTACTGATACTGGATCTGGAATGTCGCCTGGGACAGCTGTTCCTGTACCAAGGGCTGGTGCTGCTTGCTCAAAATCAGAAGGGAAAGCCAGGGACAATCCAACAAAGGGGTGAGATCAGTAAGTGGATTGTTGCGCAGATCCACATCGGTCATTGTGGGCATTTGTGTCAAAAAGGACAGATCGCTTACCCCTGTTTCACCCAAATTTAAAAAGCGTAAACTGGATAGCTGGGTGAGGGCCTCTGGGTGAGAAACAGTACTGCCATACAAATCCAGATCCCGTAGTTTTTGAAATCCCACAAAATAGGACAGATCAACCTCCGGTGTAGAGTACAGCCGCAGCTCTACCAAATTGGTTAGCCCACTTAGTGTTTCTACTGCCCCATCGGGCAGTTCCCCTATAATCAAGCGAGTCAGGCTGGAACAAGACTCTAATGGAGAAAAATCTGTAACCCAGGTACTGCGCACGTTGAGAAACTCAATCCCGCTCCCCTCAAAGACATCCACCGAGGTGATGCCAGTAGCCTCCAGCGTCACCTGCTGCAAAGCTGTCAGCTCGTCTAACTCCTCTACGGAGCGCACTGGATTTTCTCCCAAATCCAGCACCTGCAGCCCTGTCATACCAGACAGCGGTTCCAAATCAGAAACTTGATTGCCTGTAAGGCTGAGATACTCCAGGGAAAGATGAGCCAGAGGGGATAAATCAGTGATCTGCTGGTAATCCAACATCAGCACTCGAAGGTTCGTGCACTGTGCCAAAAGCTTGATGTCATCATCGCTGATGTCTCCGTAGACCATTTCTGTTGCATAGCGGTCATGACTCCAGCTAATCTGGTCTTCATGCTCCTGAAGGGTACCCATCAAGGTCTGTCCACATACCAAAAGCTGTTCCACTTCGCCCAACCGCTCTGTGGGGATGGGCTCCTCATCATCCAGCTGCAATTCCTGGCGGAGAGCATCCTCCAGCAGAGAGGACTGGGGCTGCACCTTATCCGCGGAATACCAGAAAAATCCAAGAACCACCGCCATACAGGTCACACTGACCACAGCCGCCGCAGCCCGGCGCTGCCAGCGGTATTTCAAGGCTCGGTACACAGATCGAATGGAAGAATAGCGATTTCGGGGATCAAAAGCTGTGCAGCACCGAATCACACGGCGCAAATATCCCGGACTTATATCCTGAGAGGAAGAGCCAAAGCTGCCCGTCAGCAAAAAGCGCATCAAAACGCCCAAACTATAAAGATCAGAACGCTGATCCGTCTGCTGATAGCCAAATTGTTCCGGCGGGGCGGTAACCTGAGTTCCCAGAAAAACAGTGTCTCCCTGCTGTTCCGGCCGATGGTGCCTGGCGGCGCCCAAGTCAATGAGATGACAGCAGCCCGATGAGTCCAAAACCACATTTTGAGGCTTTACATCCCGGCAGATCACCGGCGGATACTGACTGTGCAAATAGTCCAGTACCTGGCATAAAGGCAGCGTTACCAAACGCACTTTCTCAGGGGAAAGGGGACCTTGTGCTGTCACCTGCTCATAAAGATTAACGCCTTCCACATACTCTCGAACCAGGTACTCCTTCCCTTCCCATTCCAGATAGGACAGCGGTCGGGGAATTTGCGGATGCCGCAGCTCATGCAGCAAATCGTATTCTTGTTTCAGCGCATCTTCCCGCCCCATGGGCTGAATTTTCAGAACCGCAGGCCAACCTGCCCGATCTTCAACCAAATACACCTGACGTTCTCCATCTTTTAAACAGGATATCACCCGATACTGGGCGCTCAGACAAGGAGGCAGAACCATGGAATCCACCACCTGGTTCTGATACTCCTGCAAAAACTGTTCCCTTACATTCATATCAGATCTCCTTACCAAAAAGGCTCCGTTCCGGCAGAGAGGAAAGTAACTCTTCTGTTTCCATCAAAGTCATCTTTTGATTGAGTGCAAAAATCACAGCCGCATCCCGGCGCACTTTGGGATAGAGCGCTCCACAGCCTCCCACCGCCAGCAGCCGCTGGGTATCTTTTAAAGAAAGCTGCAGTGCAAGCGCTGTACGAAGAATGATATCCCGCCCAGGGACTCGCTCTCCTCTGAGCACTTGATACCCGTAGGACTTGCTGATATTTACACTGGTGATCCACTCTGCAGCTGACATATTCGCACCGGTTAATAGCTCCCGTAAAATCCGAGCACAGGTGGGAGCCGTTTGCTTTTGGCTTAAAAAAGCCTGGCCGCTCTCACGATTGCGCAGCCTGTTAAGTAACTTGCTTGTGGTCTCCAACATACTCTTTTCTCCTCTCAAGAACTACCCTTATTATAGCAGTAATTCTGAAAAATCTAAATACGTAACCATGGGATTGATTCACACCAATCAGCTTTTCATAAGTTTTCGTCATGCAGATATAACTCTATGGATTAAAAATAAAAATCGTTGCGGTGTGGTTTGGGCAGCTTTTGGGTGATTTATAAAAAGAAAGCTAACTGATTTTGATTAAGTCAGTTAGCTTTCTTTATCATTTTACTTAGCAAAATTAATAAAATCTTTTTGATCCAATTCATAATCAACAGATGATTGCAACTCACCGACTTGATTTGTCCAAGAATTTTCATTCACTCGCAACTTTGTAAATCCCAGCTGTTCATAAACATGTTGGGCTCTTTTATTTTTAAGATTGGTGTCGAGAATTATTTTTTGATATCCAAAATCATAAAACAAAGACGAAATTAACATACTTAACAAGATTTTTCCAGCTCCTTTATTTTGCTTTGAAAAATCACATATTTTAATTCCGATTTCTGCAACCTGATTCCCCTTATTACGATAATTCATCTCTCCGATTGGTATATTATCCATTTCAATCATCAATCGCCTACCAGTATCATCTGCATCGTTTCGTAAACTGTTGACAATACTTTGTACTGTTTCACCTATCCCGTTAGGAAATCCTGCATGTTCCATAATTTTTCCATCATTCCACCATACAGAAAGCTGTTCTGCATCTTCCTCTGTTGCATTTCTGACAACAAAAGGACCATATTTCAGTAACATTGTTATCCTCCGTAACACTTGACAGGGCGGCAGGATGCCACCCGTCTATCTTCCTACAATTACAATATCAGTACCCTTACCGCAAACCGTACTTTTCAATGACATAATCCAGGTCCTTGTCGCCTCGGCCGGACAGATTAATCAGCACAGATCCATGATCCATGGTTTTTGCCAGCTTCATGCCATAAGCAATGGCGTGAGAACTTTCAATTGCAGGAATAATCCCTTCCAGGCGGGACAGCTTGTAAAAGGCGTCGATGGTTTCTTCATCATCGATTACATCGTATTTTACTCTTCCCATTTCTTGCAAAAATGCGTGTTCCGGACCGGAAGAAGGATAATCCAACCCACTTGCAACGGAGTAAACCGGCGCCGGATCTCCGTTTTCGTCTTTGAGCATAATGCTGTTAAAACCATGCATAATACCCTCGGTACCGTATTTCAGGCTGGCAGCATGATCCCCCAGTTTTGCACCTCTGCCCAAAGGTTCAATACCGTAAATATCCACCGGATCATTTAAAAATCCGGCAAATAATCCTGCTGCATTGGAGCCACCGCCTACACAGGCAACAATGGCATTAGGCAGATGTCCGGTCATATCCAAAAACTGTTCTCTGGCTTCGATCCCCACAACGCTCTGGAAATCCCGCACCATCATTGGGAATGGATGAGGACCCAGCACAGATCCAATACAGTAAATTGCATCCTTATACTCTCTGCTGTATGCGTCAAACGCTGCGTCTACTGCTTCTTTTAGGGTTTGCAGTCCATGGGTAACTTCCACTACATTGGCACCCAGCACTTTCATTCTAGCAACGTTGGGAGCCTGTTTTTTAATATCCACTGCACCCATATAGATGTCACATTCCAAACCAAAATATGCCGCCGCTGTCGCCAGCGCAACCCCGTGCTGACCTGCTCCGGTTTCAGCAATGACCTTTTTCTTGCCCATGTATTTTGCCAAAAGCGCTTCTCCCATACAGTGGTTGAGCTTATGTGCCCCGGAATGGTTCAGGTCTTCCCGCTTAGCATAAAGCTGTACCTTGCCGCCCAAAGCATCAGAAAGCCGTTCCAAATGAGAAACCGGTGTAGGTCTTCCCTGGAATTCTTTTCTGATTCTGCGCAGTTCCGCAATAAATTTCCGGGACTGACAGATAGAAAAATACGCTTCAGTAATTTCTGCCATAGCAGCTTTCAGCTTATCTTCTACGTACACGCCCCCGTATTTTCCAAAATAGCCGTTTTGATCCGGATAATTGTTAAAATAAGTGTCAAAATCAACGCCGTTTAATTTCATTTTCTTTTCCTCCTGATTCCATGGTTCATGATCTTACCTGATAAAAGATCATTTTCACTGTGTTTCTGGGCAACGATAAAATTTTCTCCAAAATAGAAAAAACTTCTTTGACCCAGTTTCTGTCAAAGAAGTAAAAAGATAAACCCGCCCTGACAGAAAAACTGACTTTACTCTGTCAAGGACGAATAAGAATATTATCCGCGGTGCCACCTTGAATTCACGGAATCACCCGTGCACTTTAGCAGGATACTAACATATCCCCGACAACTAACGTATGCCTCCACGTTGCAGAATACTTTGCACAATGCATTTGACTGCACCCTCAGCGACCCATTTGACAATTTGTTTCTTACCTGACTCTCAGCAGCGCAGGCTCTCTGTAAAGGCATCATTGACGTTACCTTCGCTTCAACGGTTTAATTGATAAAACTTTTATCGTAGTTTATCATAAATTTTATTAGTTGTCAAGGGAATATTAGGAAAAACACTCAAAAAATAATCTATTTCTGAAAATTTATATTTTGTCCCTGTGCTTTTGGTTATGAAAATTCAAAAAACTAATATACTTCTATCCCAACTCACACAACCTGGAATAAATAAAATTTCAGATAATTGGTTTCCGGTACATTCCAAAGAATGGGATGATCCGGCGCCTGCTGACGAGCCTCAATCTGGCGCAGCTGAACTCCTGCATCATGTGCCGCATCATGAAGCATTTTGCAGAATTTTTCTTCGGTAGCAAAATGACTGCAGCTGCAGGTGGCAAGATATCCGCCCCGCGGCAGCAGCTTCATTGCACGATAGTTGATTTCTTTGTAACCCCGCAAAGCGTTCTGAACGGTTTTTCTGGACTTGGTAAACGCCGGAGGATCCAAAATAATAAAATCATATTTTTCTGCGCCTGGTTCAGAAAGTTTGGGCAGCAAATCAAATACATTCTCCGCTACAAAGCTCATTCTGTCTTCCAAACCGTTCTGTTCAGCGTTTCTTCTAGCCATCGCCACTGCATCCTCACTAACATCCACTGCGCAGACATGAGCTGCTCCCCCTTTTGCCGCATTCAAAGCAAAGGAGCCAGTATGAGTAAAGCAGTCCAACACCCGTTTTCCCCGTGCCAGTTTAGCAACTGCCAAGCGGTTATATTTCTGATCCAAAAAGAATCCTGTTTTTTGTCCATTCTCAAAATCTACATGATACCGAATTCCGTTTTCTACAATTTCTGTTTCGGTAAAATCCGGTACAGGCACTCCTTCCAGCGGGAAAAAGCCCTTTCCTTCCTCCAATCCTTCATGAGCGCGAATCGCCACGTCATTTCTCTCATAAATTCCCGCAATGTTCTGTCCGTCTTCTTTCAGTACCCGGTACAGGATCGGAAAGATCACCGGTTTGAGCTTTTCCATCCCCAAAGATAAGGTCTGGGTCACCAAAATATCGTGGAACCGATCGACAGTCAGTCCCGGGAAACTATCTGCTTCCCCAAAAATAATCCGGCAGCAGTCAATATCATCGCCCATAACTGTTTTCCGGTACTCCCATGCATAGCGGATCCGGCGTTCCCAAAAAGCTTCATCAAATCGGTCGTTGGCATTGCGGCTGATCAATCGGATTCTGATTTTGCTGGTCTCACTGAGAAACCCGGTTCCTAGGTATCTTCCCTTTGCGGAAATTACATCAATCAGCCCACCATTGACCGGCTGTCCTTCCATCTCGGTAATTTCTGTATCATATACCCAAGGATGCCCGCTTTGAAGCGCTTTCTCGCCTTTTGGAGTAATCCGGGCAATGGGATAATTTCGAGTTTGTTTCATTCTATCATACCTCTTTTTCTGGAGATTCGTGGGAATACGCCACCACCACTGCAGAGGCATATTCTTTTGTATGGGTCAGGCTTACGGAAAAACAAAGATTCTGCTTTTGGGCAATCTCTTTTGCCTTTCCTTCCAACTTTAAATAAGGGGCACCTAGATGGTCTCGCAGGACAGATACCTCCGCCAGTTCAAACCGTCGCACCCCGGTTCCAAGGGCTTTGGAAAATGCCTCTTTGGCTGCAAAATTGGCAGCAGCAGAAGCTGCCATATCTTTTTTAGCAAGCAGAAACTCCTGTTCATCACTGGAAAAAACCCTCGTTAAAAAACGAGGGTTTCGCAAGCTGTTTCGAATTCTGGAAATCTCTACTAAATCAATTCCTGTTGTAATTCTCATGGCCGGAAAGCAGAAGCGTTCATATACTGTTTTGCATGTGTGAGAATCTTTTCATTGGGGTTAAACACCAGCATGCAATGGCCATATTTTGGATGATCTGTTACTGCATAATAAGTATTAGGAGCATCTGGAGATACGCAGGCATAAATGGTAGAAGTATACTGTTTTCCAGCATGTTCCTGAGGACGGTAAGGGCCAAATTCTGTAAAGTTTCTGGTATTTACGGTAATTAAGCGTTTTCTTTTTCTGCGGGCAATAATTTTGTCTACATCAATTTCTCCATTGGTGAGAATATATTCATATTCCACGCTGGAACTGGTCAAAAGATACCAGGTTCCGTATAGAATTCCCACTACTAAAAACAAGCCCAAAGTAGAAAGGAACGGTACAACTGCGGGCAAAATAAACAACGCTGCAAATATGAGAATGATCGCGGCCAGAATAATTCCTACTGTTTTCAATACATCCTGACTGGTTCTTTTTTTCGCTACAATCTGTTCCAGAAAAACATCCATTTCTTCAAAACTCCTTTAAACCAGGGCCCTGGAAACTGGATCTTTTCAAGAAGGAACCCTGTTACTCAATATTTTATTTATATTATAATGGATTTCAAAAAAAGATTCAATGTATTTTGTTGGTTTTGTACTTGAAAAATTGTAAAAAATTTGTTATATTAAATTGTATAGATTTATTAGGCTGTAAACACAATGAATAAGGAAGTAGGTACTTTGCCTGCTGTATTCCAGAGAATGACCGCCGCCGGCTGAAAGCGGTCTGTACAGTAAAAGTGTCCGAAGTTCCCTTAGGAGTGGTTTCGCTGAACTTGTAAAAACAGTAGGCGAAAACGTCCCCACCGGCGTTATCAGGTGATTTAAGCGTTTGCCGTGGTTTTTTGCGGCAAAAATTAGGGTGGTACCGCGAACAGAACCTTCGTCCCTTGATTGGACGAAGGTTTTTTTATTTGAATTTCCATTGATTCTGTAAACGATGCTTTTCCCTTGCCTGTTATCCGGACAGCCTGCCATACAAAATTTACTGCAAGAATGAAAAGGAGTTATTTTCCATGAGAGAAGCTTTGGAACAAATTAAAAATGTTGCCATTGACGCATTGGAAAAGTGCGACAATTTAAAAGCCCTGGACGAATTAAAAGTAAAATACTTGGGAAAAAAGGGTGAATTAACCGGTATTCTGAAACAGATGGGGAAACTGTCCGCCGAAGAACGTCCAGTCATCGGCCAGCTTGCCAATGAAGTTCGTGCAACCATTGAAGAAGAAATTACCACCCGAATCAAAGCTCTGCGGGAAAAACAGCTGGAAGAACAGCTGAAAGCAGAAAAAATCGACGTTACCATGCCCGGTAAAAAATTTGAAATGGGCAAAAAACACCCGCTCACTTTGGTTATGGACGAAATCAAAGAAATCTTTTTGGGGATGGGCTTTGACGTTGTCAGCGGTCCGGAAGTAGAACTGGACTACTATAACTTTGAAGCTTTGAACATTCCAAAAAACCATCCTGCAAGAGATACTCAGGATACCTTCTATATTAATGAAAACACCGTTTTAAGAACCCAGACCTCTCCGGTTCAGGTTCGTACTATGGAACAGCGGAAACCTCCGATCCGGATTATCTCTCCTGGACGAGTATATCGCTCTGACGCACTGGATGCTACCCACTCCCCTGTATTCCATCAGATCGAAGGTTTGGTAGTGGACAAAGGTATCACCATGTCTGACCTGAAAGGAACTCTGGAAATGTTTGTCAAGAGCCTGTACGGCGAAGACTCTGTTGTTCGGTTCCGTCCTCACCACTTCCCATTTACTGAACCTTCCGCAGAAATGGACGTTATGTGCTTTAACTGCCATGGAGAAGGCTGCCGCGTCTGCAAAGGCGAAGGCTGGATCGAAATTTTGGGCGCTGGTATGGTACATCCAAAAGTTCTGCAAAACTGCGGCATTGATCCAGAAGAATATTCTGGCTTCGCATTTGGTATGGGTCTGGAACGTGTTGTTATGAGACGGTTTGCCATCGATGACATTCGTATGTTCTTCGACAACGACATGCGGTTTTTAAATCAGTTCTAAGCCAAAGGCAAAATGCCAGGGGCAATATCATAAAAAGCGGAGGTTTTATTCATGAATTTATCTATGAGATGGCTGTCCGATTATGTGGACATCCAAAATGTGACACCAAAACAGTTCTCCGAGGATCTGACCATGTCCGGTTCCAAGGTAGAAGGTTATGAAATAGAAGGCAGCGAAATTGAAAATGTGGTAGTGGGCAAAGTGCTCTCTATTGAAAAACATCCGGATGCGGACAAACTGGTTGTCTGCCAGCTGGATGTAGGACAGGCTGAACCGGTTCAGATTGTAACCGGCGCTACCAACGTTGTAGTGGGCGCACTGGTTCCAGTTTGCTTGGACGGTGCAGTTCTGCCAGGAGGCAAAAAAATCAAAAAAGGCAAACTCAGAGGCGTTGTCAGCAATGGGATGATGTGTTCTTTGGGTGAATTGGGCCTGACTGCTCATGACTTCCCTTATGCAATCGAAGACGGTATTTTCCTGATTGAAGAAGACTGCACTCCTGGACAGGATATTCAGTCTGCCATCGGTCTCAATGATACCAGCGTAGAATTTGAAATTACTTCCAACCGTCCTGACTGTATGTCTGTGATCGGTCTGGCAAGAGAAACTGCTGCAACTTACCATGTTCCTCTCCATGTGGAAAAGCCAGTGGTAAAAGGCTGCGGTGATGATATTCACAACTATCTGAAAGTAGACGTGGAAAACCCAGAGCTTTGTCCTCGTTATACTGCAAAGATCGTAAAAAATGTAAAAATTGGACCTTCTCCAAGATGGATGCGGGAACGTCTCCGTGCCAGCGGTGTTCGTCCTATTAACAATCTGGTTGACATTACAAACTATGTCATGCTGGAATACGGTCAGCCAATGCACGCATTTGACTTAAAATATGTAGAAGGCAACCACATTATCGTCCGCAATGCCAAAGCTGGAGAAACCATGATGACTTTGGACGGAATCGACCGCACCTTCTCTGAAGAAATGCTGGTTATTGCCGACGAAAAGAAACCGGTTGCAGTAGCTGGTGTTATGGGCGGCGAATACAGTGGTATTATGGATGACACCAACACTGTTGTATTTGAATCTGCTAATTTTAACGGTCCAAGCGTTCGTTTGACCGCTAAAAAACTGGGTATGCGTACTGACGCTTCTTCCCGTTATGAAAAAGGAATCTCCGCTGACAGCACCATGGATTGTGTTCTGCGTGCCTGCCAGCTGGTAGAAATGCTGGGTGCCGGCGAAGTGGTAGACGGTGTGATTGATGTGGACAATTCCTGCAAGACTCCAAAAACCGTTGCCTTTACTCCTGACTGGATCAACAAATTCCTGGGAATCGAAATCTCCAGAGAACAGATGGAAGGTTACCTGACTTCTTTGGGCTTTACCATTGAAAACGACGTGATTACCGTTCCTTCTTTCCGGATTGATATTGAACACAAAGCAGACGTTGCGGAAGAAGTTGCCCGTCTGTACGGTTACAACAACATTCCTACCACAGCACCTACTGGTATTTCCCGTGGGATTATCACTCCAGAACAGAAGTTTGAACGCAGCATCAACCAGACCATGCTGTCTTTGGGATGCTATGAAATCATGACCTATTCTTTCATCAGCCCCAAATACTATGACAACATCCTGCTGCCGAAAGATTCCAGCCTGCGCAACTCTGTAGTCATCTCCAACCCATTGGGTGAAGACACCAGCATTATGCGTACCACAACCATTCCTTCCATGATGGAAATTGTTTCTAAAAACTACAACAACCGGAACCCGTACTTCTGGGCTTATGAAATTGGAAATGAATATATTCCAGTAGAAGGACAGAATCTGCCGGATGAAAACCGTCAGCTGACTGTAAGCCTGTACGGCAACAACGCTGATTTCTATACCCTGAAAGGTATGGTAGACACTCTGTTAGATCGCATCTGTGTTTATGATGTAGAAATTGCTCCTTGCGACAGCAATCCTACCTTCCATCCTGGCCGCTGTGCAGTACTTTCCAAAGACGGCAAAGAAATCGGTGTCCTGGGTGAAATTCATCCAAAAGTATGCGAAAACTACAGCGTAGGCACCAAAGTTTATTTGGCAAAACTGGATGTAGCTACCCTGATGGAACTGGCTAATACAGAAAAAACCTACCAGCCGCTGCCAAAATATCCGGCATCTACCCGTGACCTGAGTCTGGTATGCGACAACGATCTGCCAATCGGCAATATCGAAAAGGTAATCAAAAACGCAGTAGGCGCGATTCTGGAAAAAGTAGAACTGTTTGACGTATACCGCAGCGAACAGCTGGGTGCAGATAAAAAATCTGTTGCTTACTCCTTGATCATGCGTTCTGACAAAGGCACTCTTACTGATGAAGAAGCAGACGGAGCAATCAAACGGGTTCTCAAACAACTGGAAAAAATCGGCGTAGTACTTCGTCAGTAATTTCCTATTGATGAAAGAAATTGTTGAGCAGTGTCTTAGCAATTTCGCTTAAATTGATTCCTATGATTTTGAAAAGGTCCACCGGACAATGTCCGGTGGACCTTTCAGTTTGTCGATAAAGTGTATTACAAGAAAAAATTACACAAATTTTTATCTTTTTGGGATTCTTAAGGGACGTTCGTCCCTTAAGCCGTCGGAGACAAATTTTTATTTTTTCATATGGGCTTATGCAGCCCATACCTGCACCATTTCTTTTGATGGCCAAGAAGAAAATAGTTATCCAAAGGATAACTACAAAGAAAAGGCTACCAGAGGGGCGTCCTCCGGAAATATATAGTTAGTCGGCCTGCCCCTCTGGACACCCTAGGTACAGTTTGCACATTTGAGAAAAACAGCTATTGGTGGAAAGCGCTGCGGCGCTAATCGTTCCAAAGAGTCTGCTGTAATACTAATGTTTCAGTTTACATTACCTTTTTCTACAGTCTGTGTCCGGTGGACCTTTTCATTTGCCGGCAAGCTGCCGCACCTACTAACACTACGTTCATGTTCTGTCAGTTATCTAAAAATCAACCCGTTTTGCGAAAACATCGAGAAAATCCCTGCCTTGCCAGAGACAAGCGAAATTCACAATACTCTTTCTGATTCTTTTCGCAATACGCTGAATTTTTTTCAATTTCTTACAAATCTCTTGCCTTTCTCCTCAACCTCAGTATAACATTAAATTAATGTCCCTATTTTAAAGTATAACGCAAGCAATAAACAAAAAAGGAGTTGACAACATGAGTTTTCGCTCAAAATTTATTGGGGATAAAAACTTTTACCGGAATTTGATTACTCTGGTAATTCCTCTGATTGTTCAGCAGGGAATTACCAATTTTGTAAGCTTATTGGACAATGTTATGGTAGGGCGTCTGGGTACAGAATCCATGTCCGGAGTTGCCATTGTCAATCAGCTGATTTTCGTATTCAATCTGGCGATTTTCGGTGGAGTTTCTGGAGCCTCTATTTTCGGCGCACAGTTTTTTGGCGTTGGAGACCACAAAGGGGTTCGGAATATCCTGCGCTTTAAGCTGGTATTCGGCGTAGGCGCTACCATCCTTGCCATTGCAGTGTTCCTTTTCTGGGGAGATCCGCTTATTTCCCTGTTCCTTTCTGAAGGAGATTCCGGCGGAGATTTGCAGATGACTCTGGAATTGGCAAAAAACTATATGCTGGTGGCGCTGATCGGACTGTTCCCCTTTATGATTGTACAGTGCTATTCTAGTTCCCTTCGTGAAACAGGGGAAACAGTAACCCCCATGATTGCCAGCACCATTGCTATTTTAGTAAACCTGGTATTCAACTACCTTCTGATTTTCGGTACATTCGGATTCCCTCGTCTGGGCGTTGTAGGTGCTGCCATTGCTACAGTACTGGCTCGTTTTGTGGAATGCTTTTATATTGTAATATCAACTCACCGCCATCAGGAACGGTTTATTTTTATCCGTCAAATTTACCGCCATTTCCACATTCCAGGAGATATGGCAAAAAAAGTTTCCATTACCGCTGCTCCCCTTTTGATCAACGAAGCACTGTGGTCTGTAGGAATGACCATCATCAACCAAAGTTACTCCACCCGGGGATTGACTGTCGTTGCAGCTACCAATATTAACAGTACTGTATGGAATCTGTTCAGCATTATTATGATGGCCATGGGCAATGCGGTAGCTATTTTGGTCGGTCAGCAATTGGGTGCCGGCGACATGAAAAAGGCAAAGGATACCGATAATAAGCTGATCTTTGCCACCGTGGTACTTCATTTGGGAATCGGTGCCCTGATTATTTTGTGTGCACCGTTCATTCCGATGATTTACAATACGGAACAAGCTGTAAAAGATCTGACTACCAATCTGCTGTTTGTAGCCGGATTATCTCTGCCGATTTCTTCCTTTGTGCATGTAACTTATTTTACCATGCGCTCCGGCGGAAAAACCTTTATCACATTTCTGTTCGACTGTGTTTATACCTGGATTATTCCTCTGCCCATTGCGTTTTTCCTGTGCCGATATACCGCAATGCCTGTTATCGGAATTTATGCCTGCGTACAGTTCTCTGACATTATCAAAGCCATTGTGGGCTTTTTAATGCTCCGCTCCGGTATCTGGATGAAGAACATTATCGGTGAAACCAAAGAAACCAGGACTGCTGTGTCCAGTGGGGATTAAACCCTAAATTTTGTAAAATCTATGAGTTTTTTCAAAGAAAATCCTTAAAAGTCTTGTATTTTCTAAGGATTGCAGTATAATATAAGTATTAGCATTTGATAAAGTAGGGGGAGGTTACCTGATATGATGGATAAAACAATGACTTTTTCTGTAAAAGACGAAAAAGAAACAGAAATGAAACGGATTTTAACAACAGTATACGATGCTTTACGTCAGAAAGGCTACAATCCCATTAATCAGATTGTCGGCTATATCTTGTCAGAAGATCCTACTTATATTACCACTCACAACAATGCCCGCAGCTTAATCCGTCACATTGACCGGGATGAATTACTGCAGGCTATGGTAAAGGCTTATTTAACCGATTGATTGTATGACAGTCCGGTTTTAATACGGGCTGTTTCCAATAAGAATGTTCTGTTTTTAAAATCAAAGTTTTTATGAGAAAGGCGGAAACACTGACTTCACAGTAAAGCAGTGTTTCTGTTTTTTGTTTCTTAAAAAGAATTTGGGATTTTTAAAATTTTGCTTGCTTTTTGTCCAAGTTTATGGTATGATAAGTATTCGAGAGGGTGTTCTTACCCCATCGTCCCATGCTATAATGGGAACATTCTTATGAATGATGGCAAAATCTATCATTTTTATAGTAAGAGTTGTGAGGTGAACTGAAAATGAAACAGGGTATTCATCCAGAATACAAAGAATGCACAATTACCTGTGCTTGCGGCGAAGTAATTAAAACCCGTTCCACCAAAGGCGATATGAAAGTCGAAGTTTGTTCTAAATGTCATCCTTTCTTTACTGGTAGACAGAAACTGGTAGACACCGGCGGACGTGTTGACAGATTTAAGAAACGTTTCGGTATGAAATAATTTGCCGCGGCAAAATAGTTTGTCATTGAAACGGTTAAATGAATCAAGTAACTTTATCAGGCGATGCGGAAATTCCGCATCGCCTAAAAGTTTATGGAGAAATTTCCACAAACATAAAAACGGGAGGATCAACCACCATGGAACAGCAATACAAAACCATCGCAGCCTATGCGGAGGACGAATTTATTGAGCGAAAATCCCGATTTATTGGGTCTATCCAACCCTGTTCTTCTGAGGAAGAAGCGCTGCGATTTATTGAAGAAAAGCGCAAACAGTACTGGGACGCTACACACAATGTATTTGCCTATATTATCCGCCAGCCTGGAAGCAGTGAGATCAAGCGTTCCTCTGATGACGGCGAGCCACAAGGCACGGCGGGACATCCTGTTTTGGATGTTTTGGAAAAAGAAGGATTAACCGACGTCTGTGTAGTAGCCACCCGATATTTCGGCGGTATTATGCTGGGAGCCGGCGGACTGGTTCGCGCCTATTCTCACACCTCAAAAATCGCAGTAGATGCCGCCCAAATCCTGAATATGTGTATCTGCAAGCTGCTTCGCCTTCAATTTGACTATACCCTGTACGGAAAAATCAGCTATATCCTTCCCGACTACAATATTCGGGTAGAATCCTCTGACTTCGGAGAGTTCGTTACCATGGATCTGCTGATTCGAGGAGATCGGGCAGAAGCATTTCAAAAAGCATTGATAGAATTAACAAACGGAAAAGTAAATGCCGTTGAAATTTTAGAGAAATATGAGAATATGCTTTGATTTTATGAATAAAAAGCAGGATTTTCATCAGTTTATCTGTATATAATAATTGAAAACTGTCGCCGCAGGGAGGAATTTATCATGAGAGAATATTCCGAACAGCTGGAACGGCGTATTCTTTCCGAGTATGCCGCCCTTTCCGCAGAAACCAGAGGAAGAATTAAACCAGAATCCCCCTGCCCGATCCGCACTGACTTTGCCCGGGATCGGGACAGAATTATTCACAGCAGCGCTTTCCGCCGTCTCAAGCAAAAGACTCAGGTGTTTTTGGCACCTCAGGGAGATCACTACCGCACTCGCTTGACCCATACGCTGGAAGTCTCCCAAATTGCCAGAACCATTGCCCGTGCTTTGCGGCTCAACGAAGACTTAACCGAAGCCATTGCCCTGGGACACGATTTAGGTCACACCCCTTTTGGACATGCAGGAGAACACGCGCTGGATCAGGTGACGCCTTTTCCTTTTCGCCATAATCTGCAAAGTGTCCGGGTAGTAGATCAGCTGGAGCGAAACGGCAAAGGATTAAACCTTACCTATGAAGTGAAAAACGGAATTGCCTGCCATTGTACCGGATGTGCTGATGCCATGACACTGGAAGGCAAAATTGTAGAATATTCCGATAAAATCGCTTATGTCAACCACGATATTGAAGATGCAGTGCGTGCGGGAGTTTTACAGGAAAAGGAACTGCCCTACGACTGTATTTACATATTGGGACATACGAAAAGTGAAAGAATTACCACCATTCTGCAGTCGATTATTTCCTGCAGTTTTGGGAAAAATAAAATTCTTATGGATCCGGAAGTTGAAAAGGCTCACGGGGATCTGCGCAAATTTATGTTTGAGGCAGTTTATCATGTTCCCCCTGCCAATACCGAAAATCAACGGGCAGCTCATGTGGTAGAATGCCTGTATGAATATTTTAAAACTCATCCGGAAAAGCTGCCGCCCCTTTACCATCATATTTTAGAAAAAGAAGGAATTGACCGGGCTGCGGCAGACTGTGTTGCCAGCATGACCGATGGCTATGCGGTGGATCTTTATCAGCAAATTTATATTCCCCGCACCTTTTTATCTCCCCCACACCCATAAATCTGCAAACAGGAGGTTTTCCAATGTCCATTCCCCAAAGTTTTATTCAGCAGCTGTTAAACCAATGCGATATTGAGGACATTATCTCCAGTTATGTAGTGCTCAAACGAGAAGGAAAAAACAGAAAAGGACTGTGCCCTTTCCATTCTGAAAAAACCCCTTCCATGGTGGTATACGGAGATACCCAATCCTTTTACTGTTTTGGGTGCGGCGCAGGCGGAGACGTAATCAGTTTTATCCGAAAAATTGAAAATCTGGATTATGTGGAAGCCATTCAGTTTCTTGCCCGACGGGTAGGACTGGAAGTCCCCTCTGACGGTGAAGGAGACCGAACCGGGCAGATGAAAGCTCGGATTTTGGAGATTAACCGAGCCGCCGCCCACTATTATCACGACTGCTTAAAAAGTCCTATCGGGCGCCCTGGGCTGGCCTATCTCAAAAGCCGGCAGATGGAAAACAAAACCATTGTAAAATATGGGCTGGGGTTTGCCCCTCCGGGATGGGATTCCTTAATCCGGCATCTGAAAGAAAAGGGATTTCGCTTGGAAGAAATGGAAGCTGCCAAGGTTGCAGTAAAAGGGCGAAACGGCAGTTACTATGATTTTTTCCGCAACCGTGTGATGTTTCCGGTCATTGACCTGCGGGGCAATGTCATTGCCTTCGGCGGACGGGTGCTGGACGACAGCAAACCCAAATATTTAAACACTTCAGACACCTTGGTGTTTAAAAAAAGCCGGAATCTGTTTTCCATGAATTTTGCGAAAAACGTAAAATCCCAACAGCTGATTTTAGCAGAAGGATATATGGACGTGATTTCCATCAACGCCGCCGGATTTGAAAATGTGGTGGCCACTTTGGGAACAGCGCTCACGCCGGAACAGGCGCGGCTCATGTCCAAATATGCCAAAGAAGTCATTATCGCTTATGACTCTGACGGTGCTGGACAAACTGCTACGCACCGGGCAATTAATCTTTTGTCAGAAGTGGGGCTGGCAGCCAAAACTTTAAAAATCGAAGGTGCCAAGGATCCGGACGAGTTTATTAAAAAATTCGGTGCGCGCCGATTTGAAATACTGCTGGAAAATGCAGGAAATGTGGTGGAATTTGAACTTTCCAAAGCAAAATCTGCCTGTGACCTGAACGACACCAACGGAAAGCTGGAATATATCCGCCGGGCAGTGAGTATTCTCAGTTCTGTGGAAAATCCCCTAGAACGGGAAATCTATGCTGGAATTGTAGCAAAGGAACTGTCTGTACAGGCAGAGAACATTCTCACGCAAGTGAATTCCGCCATCCGCAGAAAACAGCGAAAAAAAGAACGGGAAGAATGGAACGACATTCAAACCAACAAGGCAGTTTTGCAGGACCGAATTAATCCCCAAAAATCCCAAATGCTGCGGGAAGCGCTGGCAGAAGAAGGGATTCTGGCTTTTGTATTCCGCCATCCGGAAGAACTGTCCTATGTTTTGTCAAAAATCAGCGAACAGGACTTCCCCACCGACTTTAACCGGCGTGTATTCAGCGCAATTGCGGACAAGATAAAAGAAAGCCAGGAGATTCAGCTGGGAATGATTGCCCCGTTGTTTACACCGGAAGAAAATGCCGATATTTCAAAGATATTGGCAAAAAACAGCGAGAAAGCACTGACAAAACCGGTGGTTGATGATTATATTGACGTGCTTTTAGCACATAAGAATAGTTTAAAAGCCAAAGACATTCAAGAATTGTCTTTGGATGAGATAGAAAATTTCAGACAGCGGAAGGGACGCCAAAAGGCGCATCCTTCCATTGAGTGAAAAAGGGAGAAAAGATATATGGGTATTACAGAAAAAAAATCCGCAGTAATCGACTTAATGGAGCAAGGAAAAGCAAAAGGAAAGTTGACTACCAAGGAAATCACAGATGCGCTGGAAGAACTGGACTTTGCCAAAAGCCCAAAACTGGATTTAGATATTGAAAGCACTCTTGCTGCAGAAGGTGTGAACATTGACGACCCGGTAAAGGTATACTTAAAAGAAATCGGCCGTGTTCCCCTGTTGTCTGCCGAAGAAGAAATTGATTTGGCAACCAGAATGCAGCATGGGGATGTTTACGCTAAAAAACGTCTGTCCGAAGCAAACCTCCGTTTGGTAGTCAGCATTGCTAAGCGGTATGTAGGACGGGGTATGCCGTTTTTGGATTTGATTCAGGAAGGAAACCTGGGGCTGATCAAGGCTGTTGAAAAATTTGACTACACCAAGGGATTTAAGTTTTCTACCTACGCTACCTGGTGGATCCGCCAGGCAATTACCCGTGCCATTGCAGACCAAGCAAGAACCATCCGTATTCCAGTTCACATGGTAGAGACCATTAACAAAGTAAAAAAAGTCAGCAGCCAGCTGCTGCATAAAAACGGACATGAACCAAGTGCAGAAGAAATTGCAGATGTACTGGATATGCCGATTGATAAAGTTCGGGAAATTATCCGTGCTGCCCAGGAACCAGTTTCTTTGGAAACTCCTATCGGTGAAGAAGAAGACAGCCATTTAGGGGACTTTATCCAGGATGATGAAGCGCCGGCACCAGCTGATGTGGCTTCTCATACTCTGCTGAAAGAGCAGCTGGATGATGTACTGTCCACCCTGACCGAACGAGAAGAAAAGGTTCTTCGTCTGCGGTTTGGTCTGGAAGACGGCCGTTCCCGCACATTGGAAGAAGTGGGAAAAGAATTTGACGTTACCCGTGAACGAATCCGTCAGATTGAGGCAAAGGCTTTGAGAAAGCTGCGTCATCCAAGCCGCAGTAAAAAACTGAAGGATTTTATTGACTGATTTTCCCATCCTCAAGGGTTTGACAGCTGTCGAAATATCTGGTATACTGTTATGGTAGAGTTTTAAATTAAGAGGAAACAGGGGATATTATGCATATTACACTTGAAACCGATTACGCCATCAGAATCCTGGTCTTTTTGCTGCAGCAGGACAAACGTGTGGATGCCAATAAAATTTCCGAAGAAACTGAAGTCACCTTGCGGTTTGCCTTAAAAATTCTGCGCAAACTGGTAGCGGCTGGTTTTGTGAAATCCTTTAAGGGGATGAAAGGCGGTTATGAATTCGCAAAGGAATCCCCAAGCGAACTGTCCTTATACGATGTGATTGTAGCCATTGAGGGAAACTGTTTTTTAAGCCGTTGTTTGGATGAAACTGTAGGCTGCAACCGAGGACAAACCTCCTGCTGTAAGGTACGAAAAGAATTCTGCCGAATTTCAGACATTTTGTGCCAGGAATTAAAAGCAACTACATTTGAAAAATTTGTGGAAGCTTAAAACACAAAACAAATACATAACATAAAAAAATAGGCACCGCAATCACTGCGGTGCCTATTTTTTGATAAAAGTACCGGCTAAGAGCCGGTGCAAAAGACCAGGGGTTCACACCCCTGGACCCAAAGGGGCTACGCCCGTGTTTTGTCAGTTAAGTAGTAAAAATGATAATTTTCGCTTTACTGATAGGGGACAAGCTTAGCTTTTTGGGATTCTTAAGGGGCGCTTGTCCCTTAAGCCGTCGGAGACAAATTTTTTGTCTTTCTTTTGTGGGCTTACAGCGGACAGTGTCCGCTGACCACACCTGCACCATTTCTTTTGATGGCCAAGAAGAAAATAGTTATCCAAAGGATAACTACAAAGAAAAGGCCACCAAAAAAGGGGGCGACGGAGCGCATATAGTTTGGCAATATAGAAAGTCTATCGGCGCTCCTGACAAGTTTATAACAAGTATAAACTTACGAAATGAATATGACGTCGGCCTGCCTTGGAGACAGCCGAATGCTTTCAATAGATAGCTGTAAGCTTCTACACACCCACAAGTGTTGTTTGCACACTTATACAAAACGATCGTTTTCGGAAAAGCGCTGAGGCGCTGGCATTTTCAAAAGTTATCCCATAATAACAGCGGTTCCGACTGAGATAGTCGGAACCGCTGTTATGTATCTTTACAAATCAATCAGTAAATCAGAATCCCATGATTTTGGTCATGCTTTCCAAAATCACCTGCTGAAGCGCCTCAGCATCCTTTTTCTGTTCTGCTACTGTAGTATAATAAGTTTTAATTTTTGGTTCTGTTCCGGATGGACGTACACAAACGCTGGCACCTTTTTCCAGAACAAAATTGAGTACTGCGGATTTTGGCAGTGTAATGGCAGTTTTTTCACCTGTCTCACAATTGGTGGTTTCGCTGGTAATGTAGTTATCAATGCTCAGCACCTTTAAGCCACCGATTTCTGCAGGAGGATTCTGCTGCAAATCCGCCATAATTTCATTCATCCGTTCCATACCAGCAGCACCTTCACAGGTAAAGCTCTTCTGTACATGGTAGTAAACGCCGTATTTCTGATAAATGCTGTCCAAAAATTCCAACACAGTCATATTTTTAGACTTCAGATAAGCAGCCATTTCACAAATCAGCATAGAGGCTACTACAGCGTCCTTATCACGGGCATGAGTACCAGCCAGGTAACCATAGCTTTCTTCAAACCCGAAAATAAACCGTTCCGGATGACCCTGTTTTTCTACATCATAAATCTGTTCGCCGATATATTTGAATCCGGTCAGTACCAGACGCATTTCTACTCCATAATGAGCTGCAATTTTTCCGGCAATCGCAGTAGATACAATGGTGGTTACTGCGATCGGATCTTTTGGCATAATGCCCTTTTCAATCCGCTGAGAGCAGATGTATTCCAGCAGCATTGCGCCCACTTCGTTTCCGGTTACCAGAACATAGTCCCCATTTTTGTCAGGAACTGCAATTCCTACACGGTCACAGTCTGGGTCAGTTGCCAACAGCAAATCCGGTTTTTCGGTTTCACACAGTTTCAGCCCCAAAGCCATTGCTTCCTTAATTTCAGGATTCGGGAATGGACAGGTTGGGAAATGTCCATCTGGATTTTCCTGTTCAGGAACTACTACCACGTCTTTGATGCCAATCCGATCCAAAATTGCTCTTACCGGTTTGTTTCCTGCACCATTCAGCGGAGTGTATACTACCTTCAGTCCTGCCTGTGCTACGACATCACTGTTAATGGACTGTTTCTGTACTTCATCCAAAAATCTCTGTTCAACCTTTTCATCAATCCATTCAATGGTTCCATCAGCCAAAGCAGCGTCGAAATCCACCAGTTTTACTCCGTGGAAAATATCTGTCTTTTGAATATTTGCCAGGATTTTATCAGCGCCTTCGCTGGTGATCTGACAGCCGTCATCGCCGTATACCTTGTAACCATTGTATTTTGCCGGGTTGTGGCTGGCTGTTACCATAACCCCTGCCTGGCAGTGCAGTTCCCGAACTGCGAAAGACAGACACGGAACCGGCATCAAATGAGGGTAAATATAAACATGAATTCCATTGGCTGCCAGTACACGGGCAGTTTCTTTTGCAAACAGATCAGATTTAATCCGGCTGTCGTAACTGATGGCAACACTCTTTTCACCCTGGTATTTTTCGTTAATATAGTCTGCGAATCCCTGGGTAGCACGACGAATGACATAGATATTCATCCGGTTTGTTCCTGCACCAATAACACCGCGAAGGCCAGCAGTACCGAATTCCAAATCTTTGTAAAAACGGTCTTTAATGCTTTCTACATCGCCGTTAATTGCTGCCAGTTCTTCCTTCAACTCCATGTCTTCCAGATCAAAATCGACCCACTGCTTATAAAGCTTCATTTCAGACATATCTCTTCCTCCAATACTCTCCATAATACTTATTGCCACCATTTTCTTTTCCGTGAAAATGAATGTCTACATTAAGATTGGGTTACCGCCACGCCTGCTACTGCATCTTCCAAACCGGCAAACGCCGCCTGTTCTGCCTCAGGGATCAGCAGATAAAGCTCAGCACCATCCCTACCCATCTGAGCAGAAATTTTTTCTACAGCTTTCACCGGATCGGTCTCCCCTGACAGAACATCCAAACCGGCAGATGCCGCCAAAGTCTGGCTGTCTACAGAAAGGAGTACAGACTCTGCTCCAATCAAAGCAGGATCTCCGCCATAAACAGAATCTGTCTGTGCGCCGTAGTAAGAATTCAAATCAAACTGCAGCATCAGCTTTGCCTGATTTTCTTCGGCAGCCTGTTCCATTTTCTGATATAAATTCTTCAAAGTATCGCTTTTAGAAACTGCTTCTCCGGAGATTCCCATGTCGCTGTTATTGCGGTCAGGATATTCCAAATGGGTCAGAATTAAAGTCTGACACCCTGCAGCGGTAATTTCATCGGTTAAATCGGTCAAAAAGCTGACCGTGTTTTCCCGGTATGGATTCAGCCAGGTCTTTCCTCCGTTATCAGCGGAATTATCCAGCCAAGCGGTTCCTTCCTGTCCTCGATACAAGTAGGTGGTTTTTGCCGCTACTCGAGAGGATACTTTATCCATCAAGGTGCTGATTCTGCCCACCGGAGTTAATCCTGCCTGGGTAATTTCCCGGCATACCTGGGTCAAATTCACTGCATCAGATGCCACGGCATTGCATTCTTTGGCAATTTCATTGCGGCTTTGATACTGCAAATAGCCCGCTTCATCCTTTAAATCTAAAATAATTGTATTTTTACCTTGAGTTTTTACAGATTGTATAAATTGCTGCCGCTGAGTAGAATCCTTCATCACTTCTACCGGCATGACTGCCGCTTCCATTGTCTGTTCAGACTGAGGATCTTCCTGTTCGGTGCTGCTTAAGCTTTCTTCACTGTCAGCACTTTCCGGTTTAGAAGTCTGAGAGACATCTTCTGAAGCCACAGAAGACTGCGGCTTTTTGTCTTCTTTGGCTTTTTGAAGGCCATCCATCACGGCTTTTCCGCCTACAAAACCAATTCCTACCGCCAATACCAAAATCAGCGCAAACTTTACCCATGACGGTATTCTGGGGTGTTTGCGATAAATTCTCTGATTTCGTTTAATTTTCCGATATTTCGCCATAGATGAAAGACTCCTATCTCAACCATCAAACACATTATTTACAAAACGAATATTCTCTTTAAAATAATACCATTCGTAATTAAATGGGTAGCTCATGGCCAATCATTCCATAAATCGCCAAAGAAAGAATACCGATATAAAACAAAGTTATGGGAAAACCGCGAAACGCACGGGGAATAGAAGCGCTGTTCAAACGCTCATAAGCAATATCCACCAAAAGGGTAGCAATGGTAAAACCAATCCCCGTACCAATTCCAAATCCTACAAAACCGCCCATATCCAGCTTACCCTCGGTACTCAGCAGCAATGCGCCTAAAACAGCACAGTTAAAGGAGCAGCGATGAATAAACACCAAAAGCAGTTCCTTATGAGGAAAATGAAATCGATTGGTAACTAATAACATTATAACATAAATTAAGCCAATAATACAAACATAAACGAAAGGCGTTAAATAAAAAGCATTTTTTTGTTTCACAAGCCAGGGTTCTACCAGTTTTGCCAAAATGGAAGATCCGGTGGTGATAATGGTCATTACCGCCCCAAACAGAAAAATATTGTGTTTTTTACGGATCATCCACAAGGATGTACTGGTGCCAATGGCACGGGAAAACACCGTGTTTTCCACAAAGGTAGCAATGAGTGCATAAAGGCACATCTGTGATGCAAACTGTACAATCAATTCCATTTACGCACCCTCCCTGTGTCGTTTTTTTCTGGGTTTTTCCGGTTCCTGCAAGAAGATTCGCAGCCGCTGAATTCCAGCTGCCAGGAAACCTACTACAATGAATCCGCCAAAAGGCAGCGCAGCTACACTGAAAGAAGGAGACCACACCGGCATTTCATAAAAAGTACCTCTTGCGATCAACTCCCGAATCGCTCCTACCACAAAAATGGTCAGGAAAAATCCCATGGAATAGCAAAATACTTCCCAAAGCATCTCTGGACGCTTTTTCTTTAAAAACTGAGTTTCGCTCTTTGTGACGATAAGAGAGTTGGTTACCGTCAACGGCAGGAAAATCCCTACTTTAAAGATAGATTCTGGGAAAATAAAGTCCAACATTTTCGCAGTGGGAATAAACAGCACACAGGCTGTCAGGACATATAAAATAACCCTTATAGTATAAGGAAATTTCTTTGGCACATAAGAAGCAATCAAAAGGGTAAAAAAGGTAATCACCAAAAAGCTAATCCCCAAAATCAGGGAGTTTTTTACGGAAGTTGCCGCTACAATTACCGGCGCCAGTACCAATCCCCGCTCCAATACAGTATTGCTGGTCAGCAGTCCTTCCAGCTTTTTCATGCCGGTCTGATGTTTCTGATAAAATCTGCGAATCATTTTGCGGCACCTGCCTTCCCGGTTAATTTGCCCATTCCCTGACGGATATAAGGCATCATGACTCCACCCAAGCGGTCAAACTCTACAGACAGTACGTTCATAAATAACAGCACAAATACAAATTCTACATCCAAAGAACCTACTGTGCGGAAAATCATGGCCGCAAGTGCCAAACAAATACCGTAAAGCAGCTGCCCAAGCCGGGTTTGAGGAGAAGTCGCCCGATCAGAAGCCAGAAAAATAACCCCAAACAACAAAATTCCGGAAGTTAATTCAAACAAAACAGAATCCAGCCGTCCTGTTGACACTCTCGGGAATAAAAACGCATACACTGCGGCAGTCAATAAAAATCCCCCTGTTAAATAAAGGGAAATAACACGGCGCAGCACCAAAAAAATCAACATAAACAGCAGTACTAAAATACAGGTTGCGCCCATAGGTCCTGCAAAATTCCCCAAAAGCAGATCAAACCAAGCAATTTTGGGAGTTCCCCCAATATTCAGGGTACTGGCAGGAGAAGTAGTGTACAGCACCGCACTGTCACTGATATGGGCAGTTAAGGGAAGCTGTGTTTTGGGAACAGGAAAACGAAATACATTTTCCCCAAAACTCAGCGCAGCAACACACATTCCTACTGCGGCAGGATGAAACATTTGGTTGCCAGCGCCGCCAAAAGGATATTTTGCAATCACCAAACCAATGACAACCGCTGCTACCACTACGCTATAATCTACACTGGCAGGCATCATCAAGGCAATTGCCATAGCAGCTTCAATAGAAGACAGGTCCCGAACCCTTCTGGAAAAGTGAAACAGACGGTTAAAAATGAAGTCACAGATCATTGCACTGACCACAGCCACCAATAAGATCACCAGCGGACGCAGTCCATATAAATAAACCGGTATGACCATCAAAACTGCCATACAAAGCAGAAACATGGCCGATTGTTGATTACGATTTTCCATAAAAACATTCCTTTTACTAATCCTTGCCTGCGGCGTCATCCGCAGGTTCTGTTTTTCCTCTGATTCGTATAAGATAATACAGAACGATTGAATTTCCAATGACTGGAGGCGGTTGCCGTGCAAATTGAATCCATTGACAGCAGTACCATTAAAATCACCCTGTCCCATCAGGATTTATCCCGTTTGGACATTACCTATGAACAGATGGATTATCAGGATCCCGCCACCCGAAAAGCACTTCTCGGTCTGCTTCGCCAAGCACAAACCCAAACGGGTTTAGACTTAACTGAAAGCAAATTATTTGTAGAAGCCTTTCCCGATGAAAACGACGGCTGTATCCTTTATATTAACCTGGTTTCTCCCCATCCCAAAGATTCCGGCATCTACTCAAAAGGCTGCGGATTTAATACCCCGCTGATTTTTCAAATGGATACCATTGAGGAAGTAAGCGGCCTGTGCAGCCGCCTGCAAAAAGGGATGAACCATCTAGTGGTGAAATCTTCCCTTTTCTCTCAGGATCAAGCCTACTGGCTTTTACTGTACACCTATTGCCGCATGGAAGACCGCCTGATTGCGGCAGCCTCAGAATTTGGCAGATATATGGGAAAAGGAAGTATCCTCGCCGCCATGGTTCGGGAACACAGCCGAGAAATTATCGCCAAAGACGCCATTGAAACCATCGCATATTGGCTGGAATAAACCCCCGATTACAGCTGGCTTAAACGAAATACTGTATCTGCAGGATTTTCACTTTGGAATACAAAGGAACCAGCTACCAGAACATTGGCGCCTGCATGGCAGGCTGTTACAGCGGTAGTTTCATTGATTCCCCCGTCCACCTGAATATCCAAACCGGGGTTCACCTGATTGGCATACTGTCTGATTTCTGTGACTTTTGCCATCATATCCGGCATAAATGCCTGACCGCCGAATCCTGGTTCTACTGTCATCACCAGCACCATGTCCAAATCCTTTACAAAGGGAAGCACCTCACCTGCTGGTGTTGCCGGTTTCAGCGCCACCGCCGCTTTCATTCCATAAGAACGGATCAAACCGATGGTTTCTTCCACAGAACAGTCTGCCTCACAGTGAAAACAGATTAAATCAGATCCTGCTTTGGCAAACGCCTCAATATAATCCTGAGGCCGGGAAATCATTAAATGGGTATCTAAAAACAAGTTTGTGCATTTGCGCACAGATGCCACCACTGGCACCCCCACACTGATATTGGGGACAAAATGTCCATCCATCACATCAATATGAAGCATAGCTGCACAAGATTCCACTTTTTTAATTTCAGTTTGCAAATTGGCAAAGTCCGCCGCTAAAATTGATGGAGATATTTTTACCATGTATCACTCCACTACCTTTCTAATATCTATCATTTCTATCCTAAACCTGCTACAGAAATAAGCCGTTTCAGCAATCATTTCTAAAGCACAAATCTCTCTTGGTGTAACGGGCGCAAAAACCCATTGTTATTGATTCTCTTTTATTTTACTAGAACCTTGTTCCAACGTCAATAAATTCCCCGGGCTTTTCCACTAGATTCCCAAAAATTTTATTGATTTTTAAAAAAAAAATAATATAATAGAATTAGATTATTATGTTTGCAGGAAAATAAGCGCCTGTTCTTTTTGTTGTTAATCTCTATTTGTGCTGTATCTTGTGGGACGGACAGGCCTTTCCAAATCACCTATTTTACTAATTCAGGAGGCAGAACTATGACTTATCAAATCTTTAAAAAGACCAACCAAAAAGTTTCCCGGTTGGGATTCGGCGCAATGCGTTTCCCTTTGACCGCTGACGGTGAAATTGATGAACCAAGAGCAGAAAAAATGCTGGATGAAGCATACCATGCTGGCGTAAACTACTTTGACACCGCTTATATGTATCACGACGGAAAATCTCAGAGCTTTTTGGGAAAAGTTCTGAAAAAATATCCTCGGGACAGCTTTTTCATCACCAATAAACTTCCAATTTGGATGTGCGATACTCCAGAAGATATGGAACGAATCTTCCAGGATCAGCTGGAAAAATGTCAGGTAGAATATTTTGACTTTTATCTGCTGCACTCTTTAGGCAAAGAACACTATGAAAAATGCGAAAAATTCGGTGCATATGAATTTGTACGTCAGAAACAGGCAGAAGGAAAAATCAAAAACCTGGGCTTTTCTTTCCATGATACCCCAGACTGTCTGGAAAGAATCTGTTCTGACCATGAATGGGATTTCGCTCAGCTGCAGTTAAACTATCTGGACTGGGAATACCAGAACGCAAAAGAACAGTATGCAATTTTGGAAAGATACAATCTTCCATGTATCGTAATGGAACCAGTTCGCGGCGGTGCTCTGGCAGATCTGGCAGGCGGTGCCAACGAAGTTCTGAAAGCAGTTCATCCAGATGCCAGCATTGCTTCTTGGGCAGTTCGCTTTGCAGCTTCTCAGCCTAATGTACTGGTAGTACTCAGTGGTATGACCACCGAAGAACAGGTTGCGGACAACCTGAAAACTTTTGCTGATTTTAAACCGCTGTCCGACGAAGAAATGGAAGCTTTGTGGAAAGCACTGGAATTACATAAGGCTACTGCTACCGTTCCTTGCACTGCATGTAAATACTGCATTGACTGTCCAGCAGGTGTCAACATTCCGGAAATGTTCCGCATCTATAACAACTACAAACTTTCTAACAATGCCAACGGTTTCCTAGAAGATATGAAAGCAAAAGCAGACTGCGACTATTCTCACTGTGTAGAATGCGGCATCTGCATGGAAAAATGTCCTCAGCATATTGAAATTCCAGAACGTCTGAAAGAAATCGGTGCATTGGTAGAACAGCTGAAACGATAAGTTTTGACCAAATAAACTGGAAAAATAATATGATCCATGAAACTGCGGGCAAGCCTCATAAATTTTGAGTCTTGCCCGCAATCATTATGGACATCAAAGGGGGCTTATACCATGGGGTTTGCAGTTACCGTAGCAGAACAGGTGGTCATTATGTTTCTGCTGATTGCGGTAGGTTTTTTTATGTTTCGAATCAAAATGGTGGATACACATACCATGAAGCACATGACCGATGTGCTTTTATATATTGTAACACCGGCAATTTTATTTAATTCCTTTACCATTGAACGCACTGATGAGCTGTTAAAAAGTCTGCTTTTGGCATTTGCTTTGGCTATTGTCAGCTATCTTTGCGCTTTTGCAGTAGCTTATCTTCTGGTACGGAAAAAAGGAAATCCCCACGCTGCCATTGAACGGTTTGCCATTATTTATCCCAACAACGGATTTATGGGGATTCCCCTGGTAGCGGCAGTATTCGGAGAAACAGGAATCCTTTATGCCACTGCTTATATCTGTATCGGAAATATCTTCACCTGGACCCATGGTGTCAGTTTGATTATTCGCTCCCGCAATCAGGAGGGAAACCGGGAAAAATTCAAAATGCCCTTATCCCAGCTTTTACTCTCTCCCCCTCTGCTCAGTTTTTTTGTAGGATTTCTGGTGTTTTTGCTGCGCATTCCTATTCCCGGAACCCTTCAGCAGGGAATCCAGTACATAGCCTCTTTGAACACCCCTCTGGCCATGATGATTGTGGGAACTAACCTGGCACAGACTCCTATTCTATCCGCTTTTCGTTCACCAAGACTGTACTGGGTGGTGTTTTTAATCAATCTTGCAGTTCCCTGTGTCATTTTGGCATTGTTCTCTTTCCTGCCCTTTTCAACGGATCTGCTCATCAACAACATTATTCTATCTGCCTGCCCCAGCGCAGCCATGACCATTATCTTTGCAGAGAAATACAAAAATGATGTGGAATATGCTACCAGGCTGTTTACCCTATCCAGTCTAATGACCTTAATTACCTTACCGCTGATTATGACATTGACCTCTTTATGTCTAGGCCGATAGCTTATTGTAACAACAGTGTAATTGCATTCTGCCAATCACACTACATTTGTGTTTTGTAAGTAGTATGGAAATATCAAATAATTTTCTCTCAGCTGACAGAGTACGAGCAAAGCCATTTGGGTCCAGGGGTGTGAACCCCTGGCAAGCTGAAGCGGCGCATTGCAATCTGCAATGCGCCGCTTTTCATTTTATCATTTATTGATCTTTAAATTTTATAGCTGTGTTTTCCGCCGGTTACTGTGTACTGATTGCCTTCCAGAATAATATCGGCTGTACAACCATGAGGAACTTCAAATTCATAGACCACTTTGCCGTTTTCCTTCTTCCAGCTGGAAGTAATGGTTCCGTACTTGGTATCCAAAGAAGCCTTCACATAACTGATCCGCTTATCTGGGATTGGGTTGAGAATTATGTGTTCATATCCCGGTTTATCTTCGCAAGGACGGATTCCTGCCATCACGCCGTACATCCAGTCAGCCACTGCACCGTAAGCATAATGGTTAAAGGAGTTCATGTCGGTGCTCCACATGGTTCCATCCGGACGCATGCCGTCCCAGTGTTCCCAAATGGTAGTAGCCCCTGCTTTTACAGAGTACAGCCAGGACGGAAATTCTTCCTGCAGCAGCAGACTGTAAGCAAGTTCTGCATATCCATGGTCAGACAAAGCATGGAGCAGATATGGGGTTCCTACAAATCCCGTAGACAGTCGGTTTCCATTTTGTTCTACCAAACGAGCCAGACCTGCTGCCATCTCTTTCGGGTTGTCGCACAGGTCGAAATACAGTGCCAGTACCCGAGCTGTCTGTGTATCAGTCATTGGCACGCCGTCTTTCAGATAAGTTTCCTGGAACGCCTTGCGGATTCCCTGATACAAAGTTTCATATTCGGTCATATCTCGTTCCAGAACATGGCCTGCTTTAATCAGCAGAGAAGTGGAATAAGCAAAATAAGCGGTAGCAATCAAACCTTCGTCTGTAGCACCTTTATAGCTGCCTTCTGCCGCATCCAGTCCCAGCCAGTCGCCGTAATGTTCCCCAGTATTCCACAAATATTCGTTATCACCCTGACGGCGGATATATTCCACCCATTTGCGCATACTGTCAAACTGATCTTCCAAAATCTGACGATTGCCATAGCTTAAATACAGCTGCCATGGACAAACTGTAGCAGCATCGCCCCATGCAGCAGAGTTGGATCCATGTCCTTCAGAAACACCTCCGCTGAGTACATCCGGAATGACTGCCGGCATTTCCCCATCAGGATACTGGTCTGCTTTTAAATCGTGAAGCCATTTGGTAAAGAAGCGGTTGACATCATAGTTGTAGCTGGCGGCACGGATAAACACCTCTGCATCCCCGGTCCAGCCCAGACGTTCGTCACGCTGCGGACAGTCAGTAGGAACATCCAAAAAGTTTCCTCTTTGTCCCCAGATAATATTTTTATAAAGCTGATTAATCAGTGGTTCAGAACATTCAAAATGTCCAATCCGTTTCATATCGGAATGAACTGCCAAAGCGGTAAAGTTTTCTTTTTTCACTTCTTCCGGCCAGTTTTCCAGACGAATATACCGGAATCCCTGGAATGTAAAATGGGGTTTATAGGTTACTGTTTCCCCATTGCAGTAAAAGGTAATCTGCTCTTTTGCACTGCGCAGATTTGCGGTGTAAAAGTTTCCATCCCGGTCCAGCACTTCTGCATGAGAAACAACTGCCTTATGTCCTTCTGGTCCTGTAATGGTAAACTGAACATATCCCGTCATATTCTGTCCAAAGTCAATGACAGTTTCCCCTTTTGGAGTGGTAATAATTTCTTCTGGACGCAGTACTTCCACTTCGCGAATTGGATCACCTTCCTGAGAGATCAGCTGTTCTTTCGGGTAATCAAACAGCTGGCAGGGAATCCAGTTTTCCGGTGTAACCCGGCTGTCAAATACTTCCCCGTCATAGATATGGCTTTCCAAAATGCCGGTTTTTGCAGCTTCCCAGTCTTTATCGGTAACGATGCTTTCGCTGGTTCCATCCATATATTTTAAGCGGATATCTGCCAGAATTGCCGCAGTATCACTGCCATAACCGGTATTGCGGTCCCAGGTCAGTTCATCCACTGCCCAGCCTTTTCCCAAAGTAATGGTCAGTTCATTTTCTTCTTCCAGCAAATCGGTGATATCATATTCCTGAAACTGCAGGCGTTTTCGGTAAGAAGTCCATCCAGGAGCAAACACCTGGTCGCCAATCAATTTTCCGTTTAACCGAGCTTCATAAAGTCCTAACGCTGTCATACAAAGTCCCGCAGAATCCAGTTTTCCTGACAAACGAAAGCGTCTGCGAAATACGGGACACACTTCTCCAAAATCCTGGGAAGGAATGATCCAATTGCCAAATGGTATTCTCATAGTTTTCTCTCCTTTACCGCCAAATCGGCCTGCTTGATTGTGATTGTTCATTAGATTGGCTGAATATCCCAAACCATGTTGTCATAAATTCGGATAAAACACCACTTTATGTTCCAGTGTATCATATTCCAAACAGAATTACGATATGGATTTTGCACAATGATACAAAAAAATTCTTGTAACAATGTTATTTTTACGCATTTTTAATTGTTTTTTTACCATACTTTTTAAAGTGATTGCAAATTTTCCACCCTAAAGTAATCATCTTCAGACTGTAAAAAAAGTATTGCAAACTGGCAAATTGAACAATCAAAATATAGTAAGGAACATTTTAAAGTAATCAGCGCCGCAACGCCTTTCGTAAAACAAGCATTTTTATCAGATATGCAAACTGTATCTGGGGTGTCCAGAGGGGCAGGCCGACTAACCGTATATTTCCGGAGGACGCCCCTCTGGTGGCTTTTTCTGTCCATTTCTTTTGGCCATCAAAAGAAATGGTGCAGGTGTGGGCTGCATAAGCCCACATGAAAAAATTAAAAATTTTTCTCCGACGGCTTAAGGGACAAGCGCCCCTTAAGAATCCCAAAAAGCTACGCTTGTCCCCTATCAGTAAAGCGAAAATTACCATTTTTACCACTTAACTGACAAAACACAAGCGCAGCCCCTTTGGGTCCAGAGGTGTGAACCCCTGGTGATGCAACTTTTTCTTGACGTATACTTTATCGACAGGCTGATCACCTTTTCAATATCCAAAAAGGGCGTACCGCAGAGATTTCTTTCTATGGTACGCCCAAAATAATACTTTTTCTTATTTGCCAAACAGCCTATCCATCGGCAGGCCTTTATTCACTCACTTTTCCAGACGGAAAGTTCTTACACAATGGGCTGGAAGCTCTGCGGCAAATCCATGCTCCAGGACTGTTTCCATACCGGTTTCCTGTTCCAGCAAGTCTGCATCTTTTGCGGATGACATGCCGTCCATAAAGACAGAAACTTTCTGGGAGACCTCTGTATCGGTGCCCAAACGCAAAGTAACTCCTGTTCCGGATTCATCCGGTTTCAGGGAAATCACCCGTGCTGCTCCGTCCACCTGCAAAAAGCTCTTGGTCAAAGGCAAAGAACCTGAATGAATACTGTTGGAATAGCTGGTCAATGGATGGGCAAAGCACAGGGCCATTTCCTGCAGTTTCGCAGGTTCCATTTCATCGCATACGCCAATCCCCAGTTCCATATGGTGAATACCAAATTCCGGATATGGATCCGGCTCATAGGAAGACCGAATCAGGTTTAAGCTCAGGCAATTCTGATCTCCCCGGTATCCATATTTACTGTCACTTGTCATCATGATTCCTGTGCCCTGTTCCGGAACTGCCGCTCCATACAATACAGCGGGAACGTCATGCCCCAATGCGGGACGATCCACAGTACCGCCGGGAACATCGTACCGATAACAGCAGGCAGTGTATCCCACAGGCATAATCCACTGAAGCTGAGGAGTTTCTCCTCCTGGTTTGCCCAGCTCGTGCCAGTCTGCCATAACTTTAAACCGGAGCATGCTGGATCCGGCATCCAATGTCACCGTTACCTGAATGAAGGAATCCCGCACCTTCATTTCGTAGCTTACCTGCTGACGCAGTCCGCCCAATTCCCGTTTGGTAATCCGAACCGGCTGTTGTTCATTGATATCTACGACTCGGCTGTATCCGCCCACAATCCAAGCGGACATTCCGTTGACATCGTCTTCGTCCACCAGACGGAATCCGCCGCCAGGACAAGTGCTGTCTGCGCATTCTTTGCCGGTCTTTTTATCGATCAGGGAAGTAATTTTCATGGTCAAAGAATCAAATACTGCACGGATTCGGTCATTTTCCATCACGATGGAGCCGTCCGCCATAGTATGTACTCTTGGATCAGGAACTTTTGCAAGTACTTCCGGCAGTCGATGGCGCTTGAAGCAATAGGTAGCATAGCCAAATGGCTCTACTGTAACTGGGATCAGCAGTACGTGGAAATGATGCTGCCAGTATTCCTGATTCTGGGTTACAATCTGTACTTCCACCGGATTTCCCTGAGCATCTTCCACCACCAGTTCTTCCAACGGATAATCCCAGTCCCAAAGGGTAATGGACACCACTTCACTCCGCCGGTAGGACAAGGTGTTAAAAATGGTGTACGCCCGCACTTCTCCCGCTCCCCGAGAGGTAACGGTAAATCCATACTGGCTGCTGTTGTCCGGGGTAGAAATCCGAGCGTCCTTGGTAATATTCCAGCCTACGCCGGCACCTTCAGCTGTAGAATCACAGGGGGCTCCTCCTCCGAATACAGAGGTGTCAATCTGATCTCCCAAATACTTCATAGCACGGTTTGCGTTGGCGCCTGCATAGGAAAGGGCTTCCTGGAAAATCCCCATAGCGTATTCACGGGTATCTGTGACCCCGGAACCTGGAAGAATATCGTGGAACTGGTTAAACAGAATCCTTCTCCATCCCTGTTCATACCCTTTCCAGTACAAGTGATCCGCACCCTGCAACCGAGCCATAGCACCCAAGGCTTCTCCGTCATACAGGCGGTCTTCTCCCACACGGTTTGCCATTTTAATGCGGCTTTCAGATGTATAGCATCCTGTAAACACAAAGTTCAGTTCCTGATCTACTACCGGATACTGATCCCGGTTTTGTTCCAATTCTTTAAAGAAGTCGATCATTCTGCCAAACCGTACGCGAGGCATCAGCGGCCAGCGAGACATTTCACGGATTCGTTCAATATCTCTGCGGGTAGGTCCGCCTCCATGATCGCCTACCCCATACACCTTCATCATAATTGGGGTATGATTGTCCTGACAGTAAGACGGAACATCCAGCACCATATCATAATGAATCGGCCCCAGATACCAGGAAGGTTCCCGGAACACCAGCACTTCTTTTCCAGAAGGCGCTTTCCACCGATAGATAGAGTGTTTGTCGTATCCCCGGCAGTGATAATAATAACGGATTCCGCCCTGATTCAAAATTTCAGGAATATGGGCGCTGTGGCCAAAGGTATCCGGTTCAAAGTCCAGCTGAATGTCATCTTTTTGGATTCCCAACAGCTGAGACAGATAGTTTTTCGTATACAGAATATGGCGCACCATAGACTCGGTGCCAGACATGTTTTTGTCCAGTTCTACCCAGGTAGAAGCGGTCACTTCCCACTGGCCGGTCTGAATCCGCTGGCGGATTTCCGGCAGCATGGAAGGGCAGTATTTTTCAATGATTTCATAGGTGGAAGCCTGAGACTGAGAGAATACAAAATCCGGGTACTCTTTCATCAGGTTGAGCATGGTCTGGAAAGTATCAATGACCACGGATACTGTTTCCGGCAATCCCCACATCCAGTTCATGTCAATATGAGCATGAGCGGCAAACAATACCTGATACTGTTTTGCATCTTCACCCAAAGGCAGCAGTTTTTGTTCCGCTGTCTGAGCACTGGAAACGGTAATCACCCCGTCCTGTTCAAACGCTTTAAAAAGTTCCCCTACAGTCTGTTCCAAAAGAGCTGGATAAGGCTTTTTCTGCGCTTCATATACTTTGTAAAGATATCCGATTTCTGTCAGGATTCGCTGTCCCCACAAATGAGAGGGGGCAGACCGTTTCATTTCTTTATACTGCTGCATTGCGTCCATAAAAACGCTCCTTTCCAAATAGCTGTATTTCGGAAAAAGCAATCTGAACCGATGAACGTTGCTTTCTGTTCAGCGCCATTTCCGTTGTGTCTTTTCTTATTCATTTTTCGATCCGAAGCAAATCAGGTTACCGCACAATCTCCGGATCGGTAAATACATCGTTTTCGTCTGTGGAGTGGGTACTGAATTCGCTGATTACTGCTCCCATCTCTCCTGCCTGAAACCAGTGACGAGTATTAGGATACAGGGTATACTGTTCTCCCGGATTCAGAATAATTTCATGAAATACGGTATAAACGCCCTGGGGAACTTTTCCATGAATGGAATCTGTGGGTTCTCCTTCCACATAAAGGTACACCTTTCCCCATCGGCAGCGGAACGTTTCTTCCTTGCCCGGAAGTCCGCCGACTTCCGGATGCCGGTGTTCCGGGCAGGTCTGCCCCGGAAACAGCACCATTTCTTTGGCGCAGCACCGTTCTGTATTCACATAAGTCAATAGCTGCAAACCGGTTTCTTCCAAACGATCCAGTCCAAAATCCGCCACTTCCAAACGGCTTTCCTCTTCCGGTGTCACCGCAATGGCGGCCTTTTTAAAAAATTCCATAGCTCGCTGTGCGGCCTGTTGTTTGGTCATACTCATAAAGGATTCGCCTCCATAAACTGTTTAATTTCTTCATAAGGCTTCATGCCGGTAGTTGCGCCTTTTTCCATGACACAGTGAGCGCCGGCTCCGTTGGCAAACCGGGCACAGTCTAAAAAGCTTTCTCCTCGGCACAAGGCAGCAATAAAGCCAGAACAAAAACTGTCCCCTGCCCCTGTGGTATCCACCGGTTTAATATGGGTATATGCCGGCAGAATATACGGCTCTGCCTGAGCACTCTCCTGGGCAAAACACCCTTTAGAACCCAGCTTAATCACTACACTTTTCACACCCCGGCTGAAAAATTCCCCAGCAATCTTTTGGGAAATTTCTGTAGGAGATGGAGTCCAGCTGTCCACTTTGGCAAGCATGACCGCTTCCTCAATGCTGGGCAGGAAATAATCCAGATACGGCATACAAGGATTGAGCAGTGTTCCCCAATTTCCCCGGCTGTCCCAGCACACATCCAAAAGGGTGGTTTTCCCCATTTCCTTACATCGCTTTAAAAATTGGGCTGTCTGTTCCCCGTCAAAGGTGGGTAGCAAAAAACTTCCGGTGACAAATACCGTACGGCACTGTTCCACCAGATCCCAATTGATATCGTCCAGACAAAATTCTCCGTTGGCGCCGATACAGTGTAAAAAACTCCGTTCCCCGTCAGAGGCTGACAAGGCCACAGACACCGACGTCTGTACCCGGTCGCTGACTGCCAGGCCGCGGGTTTCTACCCCAGCCTGTTCCAGCTTTGTCCGCAGAAAATCTCCGAAAGGGTCTTTCCCCACTTTTCCGCCAATTGCAGAGGAAAGCCCCATTTTCCGCAGATTCACTGCGGCAGTCATGGCGTTTCCGCCGTTAAACATCTCGATGCTGTCCACCAGATTGAGTAGTCCTTTTTCCGGAACCGCATCCACTGGTTTTGCCAGCACATCCGCCACCAAAATCCCTACACAAAGGGCATCATACATATTGGTTCCCCCGTCCTGTTTGTGTTAAAGCATAATCAACAAAAAAATTCCACATTTTACTTGAAATTTAATTTTAATTATTATACTCGGAACCTATAGGAAAATCAATAGAAGAATTACCCAAAGGAATCCGGTGGGTTTTGGGTAATCCGAAAAGCCGATCATCTTTGGGTTTTAGAAAGTTGTCTTTGAAAAACAGGCGCAAAAAAGCAGACCACGATTTGTGGTCTGCTCAGATTGTAGAAAAAGGTAATGCCACTTAGCAAATATTTCCGGAGCACGCCCCTAAGCGCCCTTTTCTGCAAAGTTGGCTTTGCCAACTTCTCTTTTTTTGGCATAAAAAGAAAAAGTGCAAGTGTGGTCAGTGGACACTGTCCGCGACATGCCCACAAAACAAGGCGGCGAACCGAGTTCGCCGAGGAGCTTTGTTCATTTTCTTATGGAAGAAAACGAACCAAAAGATCATTCCTCAAGCGCCGGAACGGCTTTGTAGGGGGAGTGGTACCGCCGCAAAAGCGGCTTTAACTCCCCCTACACCCCCTCATTACTGTTTCCGAAAGTATTATTTGGAGATATAGCTTTGTTGCTTTAACAGGTTTTATCTGCCGCTGTAATACAATATCAAAATTGTATCTCCTAAGCAAAAGCGGTCACTGGTTTATTGAGTAGTAAAACTGGCAGAGTACAGGCGAAGCCTCTTCGGGTCCAGGGGTGTGAACCCCTGGTTAAAGCATTTCAATAGTAAAAGAATAGGTCTTTTTCTCGTCTGGCTGTACGGTCTGTACCTGACGTTTTTTTCTGAAATCCCCGTCCTCATCGGTGTAGGAATCGCTTCCTGCCCAAGGTTCTAAGCATACAAACGGCGCCTGTTTTCCAGCCGGTGTCCAGAAGGCGATGGATTCAAAGCCTTCGATGTTCATCTGAACCCCACGGCCGCTCAGCACACTGGCAAGGGTCACGCTGACCGGTTTTACTTCATCTAAGAAAATGGCATCTCCGTCAAACATGCTGTGGTTTAAGAAAAACCGCTTTTGATCTTTCAAAAATTCCCGTCTCTTGGAATTATCCCATTCGCTTCCGGTAAAATACGGAATGGATGCAGTCACCGGCCGATCCAATTCGATATAATAGTTCTCAAATGGTTCGTCTCCAAATACCGGTACCCGGAATCCTGGATGAGCGCCGATACAAAACGGCATTTCCTTGTCATCCATGTTAAATACATCATACTGCACTTTCAGGCTGCACCCTTCCAGTGTATAGGTAACCTGAAAGTTGAAACGAAACGGAAAGATCTCGTAATCCTTGTCATTAGAAAGATAGGATAAAATCGCCTTTTCGTCGTTATAAAATGCCAGACGAAACTCCCGGTCTCTCAAAAAACCGTGCTTGGGAATGGAGTATTCCACTCCGTCAATGGTGGTTTTTCCATCCCGCAGTCTGCCTACACAGGGAAAGAGCAGCGGAGAAGTACGATTCCAGTAAACAGAATCTGCCTGCCACAGATACTCGGTGCCAAATCCGTCCTGAAAAGAACGCATTTCTGCTCCCTGGGTATCAATCACTGCAAGGGAAGAGGTATTTCTCAAGGTAATCTGCATCACAACACAACCTTTTCATCATTCTTTTGAAGCTACAGACGCAGCGGCAGCATGGCTTGGTTCAGAAGATTTTGCTTTTTCTTCCTGCTGCATCCGGCGAATTCTCTTAGCGTTGGCAATCATCAGCTTGATTCGGTTTTCCTGGTTAATTGCCGTAGCACTTGGGTCATAGTCAATGGCCACAATATTCGCCTCAGGATTATTTTCCTTAATTTTTCTCAGCATGCCTTTTCCTGCCACATGATTAGGCAAACATCCAAAGGGCTGAGTACACACAATATTGTTAACACCAGAGTGAACCAGTTCAATCATCTCCGCAGTTAAAAGCCAGCCTTCTCCCATCTTGTTGCCGTAGCCCACATAGTTTTTCACCAATTCTTTGGTATCCAAAAAACGGCCTGGCGCACGGAACTGAGGATATTTTTTCACAGCTGCGATCATGTCATCCTGCCATCCCATTAAGAAGCGGGCAAATTTGCTGGCAATAAAATGTTTGATGCGGCCTCCGCCGTACAGTTCTGGGTCGACAATCCGGTTGTCTACTTTGAAAATAACAAAGTCCATCAGGCCCGGAACAACTACTTCTACGCCTTCGTTCTGCAAAAACCGTTCCAGTCCATTGTTGCCCAAAGGAGCATATTTTACATAAATTTCCCCTACGACGCCCACTTTGATTTTATCTTCTTTCTGCACCGGAATGTTGGCAAAGTCCTGCAGAATTCGATCCATGTTTTCCTTTACCCGGCGGTAGGTGACATTTTTAGAATCCTTAAATTCTTCTCCCAGCTCTGATACCCAGTGTTCGATCATGCGGTCTGCCGCTCCGGCAGAAATTTCATAAGGGCGAACCTGGTTTGCCAAAAGCATCAAAAGGTCTCCATATACAATGCCGTATACCAGCTTTTTAATCAGACTGAAAGTCAACTGAAATCCAGGATTTTTCTCCATCCCGGACAGATTCAGAGAAATAACCGGAATCTGTTCAAATCCGCTTCGTTTCAGCGCTTTTCGAAGCAGATGAATATAGTTGGATGCCCGGCATCCGCCGCCTGTTTGGGTAATCAGCAAAGCTGTTTTGTTTAAATCATATTCTCCGCTTTTCAGTGCGTGAATCAGCTGTCCAATTACCAAAAGCGCCGGATAACAGGTATCGTTATGTACATTCTTTAACCCCTCATTGACAATCTCCCGTCCGGTGGTTTCCAGGGGGATCATATTGTATCCATGAAGAGCAAATGCCATTTTAAAAATCTTAAAGTGAACCGGCAGCATGTTAGGAGCCAGAATGGTGTACTCCCGTTTCATTTCTTTGGTAAACAACAATCTGCCGTCTTTTGCATATTTTAATTCTGCCATTGGAATCCCAGCCTTTCTTTAGGAGTTTGCGTTGGCTTTGGCAGCCTTGGCATCAATCGCGGCCAGCAGACTGCGAATTCGAATTCGGATGGCGCTCAGGTTGTTGATTTCATCAATTTTCAGCTGGGTATACAGCTTGTCGCCATCCTCCAGAATGGAACGAACCTCGTCGGTAGTAATCGCGTCAATACCGCAGCCGAAGGAAACAATCTGAATCAGTTCCATATCCGGCTGAGTGGTCACATACTTGGCGGCATTATACAGTCTGGCGTGATAGGTCCACTGGTTGAGCACATGTACTTTTCCAGCATGTGCCAAATGCGCTACTGCATCTTCGGTTACAATCACCAGGTTCAGAGAGCTGAGCAGTTTATCCAGTCCGTGGTTAATTTCGGGATCCACATGATATGGGCGTCCTGCCAAAACCACAATCTTCAGTCCGTGTTCCCGGGCATACTGGATGCACCGTGCCCCTTCATTTCTAATATCTTCCAGCCAGCTGTGGTAAACCGCATAGGCTTCCTTAGATGCCTGTTTTACCAACTTCATTGGGAAATGGAATTCATCCTTAAAGTATTCATACGCCTTTTTGTCAAAATCCTGCGGGCGATGAATACCAAAGTATCCGTGATAGAACCGGACTTTTTTCAAATCGTCCATGTTGGCATCCAAAAGTTCCGGATAATAAGCTACGACCGGACAGTTATAGTGATTGTCCCCTTCTTTTTCATCAAAGTTATAGGGCAGACAGGGGTAGAAAATACGGGTAACCCCTTTGTCAAGCAAATTCTTCACATGACCGTGCATCAGCTTTGCAGGATAACATACAGTATCAGAAGGGATGGTATCCTGCGCCGCCCGGTACAGTGCCCGGCTGGACACATCGGACAGCACCACTTCAAAGCCCAAACGGGTCAGGAATGCGTACCAGAACGGAATATTTTCATACATATTCAGCCCCATGGGAATTCCGATTTTGCCCAGTCCCCCGTCTACGCCTTTCAGCGCCCGGATTTTCTGCAGTTTATACTGGAACATATTAGGAATATCCTCGTTGGCATGAACTCCCAAAGGTTTTTCACACCGGTTTCCGGAAATGAATTTTCGGGAGCCGTCAAAGGTATTAATGGTCAAGTTGCAGTGGTTATTACAGCCATTGCAGCTGATGGTTTTAGAAGTATGGGTAAAGCTTTCCAGCTGTTCTAATGTCATAAGAGAACAGGATTTCAAACGGAGTTCCATGGCGTACAGCGCCGCACCGTAAGCACCCATCAAACCTGCAATATTGGGGCGCACAACGTCCCGTCCTACTTCCAGCTCAAAGCTGCGCAGAATGGCGTCGTTTAAGAAGGTTCCGCCCTGTACCACAATGTGTTCACCCAAAGCATCCTTGGACACTGCACGGATTACCTTGTAAATGGCGTTTTTGGTAACACTCATGGAAAGGCCGGCGGAAATATCTTCGATAGTTGCCCCTTCCTTCTGTGCCTGTTTTACAGAAGAGTTCATAAATACAGTACACCGGGTACCCAAGTCCACAGGATTTTTCGCAAACAGCCCAAGTTTTGCAAAACTTGCGGCATCATAGCCCATGGATTTTGCGAATGTTTCCACAAAGGAACCACATCCAGAAGAACAGGCTTCGTTGAGGATGATGTTGTCAATGACACCGTTGTGAATTTTAAAGCATTTAATATCCTGCCCACCAATATCCAAAACAAAATCCACATCCGGATTAAAATGGCTGGCAGCTTTTAAGTGAGCCATGGTTTCTACCAATCCCACATCCACATTAAAGGCGTTGCGCACCAAATCTTCCCCGTAACCGGTTACAGCGCTGCCTCGAATCTGGATTCTATCCCCGCACAGACGACGGATTTTCATCAGTTCTTCCCGCACGATTTGCACTGGATTGCCCAAATTGGAGTGATAATAGCTGTATAAAATATGGTAGTCCCGGTCCACCAAACAGAGTTTTGTGGTGGTACTTCCACAGTCAATTCCCAAATAAGCGTCTCCGGAATATTCTTCCAGAGGGTATTCTTCTGTATTTGCCTGGGCATGGCGGCGCTGGAATGCCTCATATTCCTGCTCATCTTTAAATAATGGCTGGAGCCGAAGGGTAGTTACTGCTTCATCAGCAGCGTTTTCCAGCTTTTCCACCAGTTCCCCATAGGTTAAATGGCAGCCTTCTTCTTCCGCATAAATGGCGGCACCCATTCCCACTGCGTACAAACCAAATTCCGGGAACACCGCATTTTCCGGTGACAGGTGCAAAGTTTCCACAAACCGTTCCTGCAGTCCTTTAAAGAAGTGGAGCGGTCCCCCTAAAAACAGAACTTTACCCTGGATTTTTCTGCCCTGTGCCAAACCGGTAATGGTCTGGTCCACCACAGCCTGGAAAATGCTGGCGGCAATATCTTCTTTTCTGGCACCCTGGTTGAGCAATGGCTGAATATCCGTTTTCGCAAATACGCCGCACCGGGAAGCAATGGTATAGATAAAATGGTGATCCATTGCCAGACGATCCAGTTCATCCGTATTGACCGCAAGCAGGGTTGCCATCTGGTCGATAAACGCACCGGTGCCCCCTGCACAGGAACCGTTCATCCGTTCCTCAAAGGCTCCGTTTTCATCAAAAAATAAAATTTTGGCGTCTTCCCCGCCCAGTTCAATCACTGCGTCCGCATCCGGAACCATCTTCCGCACCAGTTCCCCGGTGGCAAACACTTCCTGTACAAAGGGGATTCCTGCGGCTTTGGCTACACCAAGTCCGGCAGAACCGGAAACCGCCATAGTAAACGGTTCTGTTCCGATTTCTTTTTCCGCCCGTTTAATAATTTCCAATGTTTTTTGACGAACTTGAGAAAAGTGCCGTTCATAACAACGAAACAGCACCTGTTCTCCATCCATTACCACAACCTTGGCAGTTGTGGAGCCAATATCAATCCCTATTGATCTTCCCATTGATCCTTCCTCGATTCCATTTTCCGTCTGCCAGCAAGGCAGACAATACCCATTTTTTTCTTTTCTCTACATTATATACATTATAATGTATTATACATTTTCAAAAATTAATTCGCAATACTTTTTCATGAATTTCCTGTAATTATACAATTTTAATGCAGTTAGTTTTCCAAAACCTTGTGATTCTGCCAAATGGTTTTTCCTTCCAGGACGGACAAAACATCCGGGATTTTTCCCTTTACTTCCGGCTTTTTCCAGTTGTTTTCTCAATTGAAACCTGTGGGGAAATATTGTATAATAGTGGAAAAAGATCTGTCTTTTCATGTCCCTTATTTTTCAGAAAGGCGGTAACTGTTTTATGAAACCGTTGCATTCCCTAAAATCCATTGTCTCCGTCTTTTTCAGCGCAGTTTGTCTGGTGCTGATCCTAGCTTTTGTCTCTGCCAGCGGACTGCTTTTGTTCGGTATGTACCGTTCCCAGCAAGGCGCTCCCTTTTCTGTGGGCGGAGTCCAGCTGTACCTGACAGGCACAGAACTCTCTGAAGAACCGGTTTACCAAAACAGTCTGATTGCGGTAGCTTCCCAATCTGCCTATTCCGCCAAAGAACAGGTGTTTGTAACCATCACCCGGGACGAACAGACCCAGTATGGAATTTTTGAAGTTATATCAAATAACGGAACAACCCTGACTCTTTCTGATGACAGCGGCGAACAGTTTTCTTCTGCCTTGGATGCTGTTTCAGGAAAGATTATTTTTTCCAGCCGAACTTTGGGTGGTCTGCTGATTTTTCTGGGAGATCCCAGTCACCGTTTCATTTCCCTTGGTGTCTGTGCCGGCGGATTTATCCTGCTGTTTTTGCTGATTTTTCTGTTCGCAAAACTTGTCCACAGAAAATCTCCGGAAACAGTCTCCACAGAAGAGCCCTTGGAATTACCGAAAAAAGCAAAAAGGGATTCCCAGCCAGAACCCCTTTATCACATTACCAAAAAATCTTCTGATTCTAACCCTAAAAAGACGGTCTCTTCTCCCCTATTTTTATATGACGACAAGGGCGGACGACCAAAACCGCTGGTAGAAGAGCCCATACACAAAGCACCTGCTGTTTCAAAAACCAGTTCCCCGTCTGCAGGCGTTTCTCGCACTCCAAAAACCAAAGCTGCTGCCCCCAGCAAACCTGCAGCATCGTCTCCGGCTGTACCAAACCCGGCAAAACAGAAGAAAACCGCAGAGGCTTTTTCATCCAATTCCTCCTATGCTGACCAAATTGTACAGCAGATTATGGAAGAAGATCACATTGATCTCAATCAGGTAACCATCACCATGACCGAACAGGAACTGGATGAATTAAAAGAACAGGTACTCAAAAGTCTGTCTTCTCCACCACAAAACTCATAAAAATAAAATACCTATAAATCACTGTTAATAAAACAGGAGGAGATTCCATGAACCGTTCACCATTTCATGGCCGCTGGATCTGTGCCAGAGAATTTGCAGACTGCTGTCCCATCAATGTATTTCATCGGGAATGTGAATCCCCGACCCTGCCGGAACATCCGGAGAAACTGAAAAATTTTCATATGACTGTGCGCAAAACCTTTGATTCCCGTCTTTTTGAAAATGCAAAACAGCGTCTCATCCGAATTACCGCTGATGATTACTTTAAATTATATCTAAACCAACAATTTGTGGGACAAGGCCCCGCTCCAGGATATTATTTTTCCTACTATTACAATGAATTTGACATTGCCCCCTATCTGCGCTCTGGAGAAAATCAAATTGAAATCCGGGTTTACTATCAAGGTCTGATCAACCGGGTCTGGAACAGCGGAGATCTTCGTCAAGGGGTAATTGCGGATTTGCTGGCAGATAATGTCCCTGTGTTGTGGACCGACTCCAGCTGGCAGTATGCCCGGAATGGTTCCTATATAGGAAAGCGCACAACAGGCTATGAGACCCTTTACCTAGAAGATGTAGACAGCCGGATTCCACTGACACAATGGGCCTCTTGTGCAGAAAAAGAGACCGATTACACCTTTTATCCCAAACCGTTTCCTGCTTTGTCTGTTTCGGAAATTTCACCCGTAAAGGTCATCCATCAGCCAGATGGTTTGTTTTTGGACTTCGGGCAGGAAATTACCGGAAATTTAAAAATCCAGGCATTCGGCACTTCCGGCAAACAGATTGTCATTGAATGCGGCGAAGAACTGGACGAATCCGGACAGGTTCGCTGGGACATGCGCTGCAATTGCCAATATCGGGAATTTTGGACTTTGAAAGAAGGAGAAAACCTGCTGGAACAATACGATTACAAGGGATTTCGATATGTACAGCTGCGGTTTCCATCAGATGTTTCCATTCACCGAGTTCTTGCTGTGGTACGTCATTTCCCGTTTCCGGAAAATAGCGCCCAGCTTACATCAGAAAATCCGGTATTGGAACAAGTTTTTAACCTGTGCAAGAACACTGTTCAGTACGGAAGCCAGGAATCCTTTATTGACTGTCCTACCAGAGAAAAAGGACAGTATACCGGTGATTTGACAATTACCGGTGCTTCTCAGCTGCTTTTGACAGGAGATCCCCGCCTGCTTCGACGCGCCATTGACCTGCAGGTAGATTCGCTATCCATTGCTCCCGGAATGATGGCTGTCGTTCCCGGTTCCTTTATGCAGGAAATCGCCGATTATTCCTTGCAGTTTCCCCTTTCTGTATGGCGTTATTATCAGTATACAGGGGATCGGACTTTTTTAAGTGAGATGGTTAAACCCTGTGAAAATATCCTGACTTATTTTTCCCAGTATGCCCGTCAGGACGGATTGCTGGAAGGAGTGAGAGAAAAATGGAATTTGGTAGACTGGCCGAAAAATCTGCGGGATGGATATGATTTTCCATTGACTATCCCAATTGGTCCGGGCTGCCACAATGTGATTAACGGATTTTACATCGGCTGTGTCATGATGGTGGAAAAAATAAAGGCAGAACTGGGAATCCCCTATACAAAACAAAGTGAACACCTGCAGCAGGCTTTTAATAAAGCATTTTTCCGTCCTTCTTTGGGACGATACGTGGACCATGAACATAGTTCTCACAGCAGCATTCACGCAAACTGCATCCCTGCCTTTTATGGGCTCATTCCAGCAGGATACGAAAAACAAGTAGGAGATTATCTTGTCCATCGAGGGATGGTTTGTGGAGTTTACATGGCCTTCTTTTTACTGAAAGGGCTGGCTCGTTTAGATCGATACGAAGACGTTTGGAAGTTCCTGGTTTCTACAGGCGATCATTCCTGGTACAACATGATTCGCCAGGGTGCCACCACCTGTTTTGAAGCCTGGGGCGCAGAACAAAAGTGGAATACCAGTCTATGCCATCCTTGGGCGAGTGCTCCTGTTTCCGTACTGATTGAAGATCTGGCTGGTCTTTGCCCAACCTCACCGGGAAAGGGATGGAGCTTTCATCCTCATTTCCCTTCATCTGCAGGTAAAATCCATCTCAAAGTTCCAACTACAGAAGGTGTGCAGCAGTTGGAGTTTGCCCCATGAACAAGCCTTTAATTTTTATCTATTTGTATGATGAAAATGCCCAGCGTCTTTGACTCTCTTTATACATCATTGAATTGTTTTGTACCCCCGGCTTTTACCCAAGCCGGGGATTTTTCTCAGTATTTCAAAACTGTTTGTATTTTTACTCACAAAAACAACAAATTGTATCAAGAATAACCCTAAATTTACTGCGGAAAGCCAAGGCTGCAGCTGATAGAAAAAGCTATAAAACGGTTCTTTATAATTCATGGCAAACAGCAAAAGAACCTGATTAAAAAAGCTGACTGTGGAAACTCCGAAAAACAAAAATAAATACGCCCTTTGCTTTGTAAATAAAAACGCCGCCAATGCGCAGATCACCGCCGGAAGCTGATACCGCTCGTGCATGCGGCAGGCAAAGAGAAAAATTCCGTTCATCATCAAAAATCCGCACGCACTGGGCAAAATGGTTCTTCCTGTTCTCTGAGTCAAAATACAGCAAAAAAGAGGAACTCCTGCCGCAAATAACAAGGTAATCCCGCCGCTTAGCTGGGCATAGGTGATGTTCCCGATCCAGGTTTGGGAATCCAAAACCCAGTTTCTTCCCCAAAGGCCATAAAGATTAAAGGCGTTGAGATTCTGGTAAGGATAGCTGCCAAAACCGCCAAAATAAATTTCAAAGGGGAGCCACAATCGCCCGGAAGCAATCCAGAAAGGGAGCCAGCCTAAAAGACCTACGGCCCCTCCCAACAAAACAGCGCTGACTGCTTTTTTGAAAGGGTACTCAAAAAACAGAATCAGCAAAAGAAACGGCGCAAAATACCCGGTCTGCAGTTTTGTCAGACACCCCAAAGCAAAAAACACCGCCGCCTGTTTTGGACAGCGTTCCTCCAGTTTCCATACCATGAGGAATACAAAACAAAGCATCCAGCTGTCTGCCTGTCCCCAAAAAGCACTGTTTACCAAAAATGCCCCGCACAGTCCCACAAATCCGGCGATGACGCAGGCTAACCGGGGCATGGTTTTTCTGGCAGCAGCATAAACACAAATCATCAATATCCCATCCCCTAAAATGGGAACCAGTTTGATCCATCCCATCAGAAGATGCCAGTACTCCCCTGCCTGCGCCGCCTTGACCCCTTTCCCCACCAGTCCCAGCAAGGATGGAAACAACGGAGGATAATCCAAATGATCCAATGCCTTGTACATGGAAAATCCGTTTTCATACACCCCGACTGCCCAGGGAATATTGTACGGAACCAGATCAAACGGGTTAATAAATCCGATCCCGATTGCCAGGCGAACAGCCATACTGCTGATGAAAAGAAATACAAAGATCCAGTGATCCAAATGATTTCCGCTTTTCAAAAAACAACCTTTTTGCCCTTGCTTCATGATTTTCCCACCCATCAAAAAACGCCCTTTCCCAAACAGAGAAAGGACGTTTTTATTTTTCTGGTTGGCAAACCATGTTCTTTTTTTCCTGCTTTTGCCGCTGTCTTCTTTTTTGAAAAAACGAAGTGAGCAGCTGCGCGCATTCTTCCCCCAAAACGCCGGGAGTCAGTTCCGGTTTATGGTTATAGGGCAGCTCAAACAGGTTGATTACCGAACCGCAGGAACCTGCCTTGTAATCATAAGCGCCAAATACCACCCGGTCAATTCTGGAATTGATAATTGCACCCGCACACATGGGACAGGGTTCCAGCGTCACATACAGCACACACCGGGGAAGTCGCCACCCTCCTAAAGTGCGGCACGCCTGTTCAATTGCCAAAAGTTCCGCATGGGCAGTGGCTTTTTTGTCCAGTTCCCGTAGATTGTACCCGGACGCAATCACCTTTCCGTCCTGCACAATCACTGCACCTACCGGGACCTCATCCAAAGCTTCTGCACGCTTTGCCTGTTCCATTGCCAACCGCATATAGTATTCATCCGTTTGTATCAATAGCATACCCTGCCTTCCGTAAATTATCCCTGGTTTTCCAATTTTTATAAAAACAAAGTCTTTTTGAAGTAAAACCTATTTTCCCTCACCAATCAGTCAATAATCTGCAGATACCGGATAATGGTCAAAAAGGCCAGCAGAACAATCATCCAAAATACCACATTGGTCAGCAATGCTTTCAGCTTTGTCCGGTTGGTGAGATAACTATCTCCCCGAAACAGACAAAATGCCTTTTGATCTCGGGAAATCATCCAGCAAAACGCCAACAGAGACAAAGTGAGCAAAATCGTCCACACAGCCAGACAAATCCACTGCATAGATGCAAAATGATCTGACCGCTGAAGCAGATAAAAGGTAATAAAAGACCCCCGGGCAATAAAACTGCCTGCAATGGGCACAAAAATACTCTTGGTTTTCAGGGCAAAGTATCCCAGTGCCAAGCTCATAATCATGGTGTAAATCATCCAGTCTGCACTGGTCTGAACTAATGTCATCATCACGCTGGAGACAAACAAAGCAGTAATATCCCCAAAGCGGCGAAATGCCCGCAGAATCATTCCGTGGAATAAAAATTCTTCCAAAACCGCCGGCAGCAAAGTCAGGGAAAAAATATACAAGGTAAACGGCCACAGTTCCTGGGGCGGTTCTTCCGGAACCCAGGAAATAATCATACCGCCCAGATGAAGCACCTTCATGCATAAAAGCGCCACACACTGTGCCAGCACCGCCACTCCCGCCAGCATACAAACCCCGGCTGCGCTGGTTCCTTTTGCCGGCGCCTGCCACAACTTATGGGGAGAAATCTCCCGATGCAGAAACAGCCAGATAACTCCAGCGGGAATCAGCATCTGTGCGGCGTATACCAAAATATTCCCCACCTGATAGGCTGTTTCCGAATGAATCACCAGAGAAGTCATAGGATTAACCCTGACATTAAATCCCAAATAAGACATGAGTCTGAGAATGGGAAGAGGAGAAGATACCCGAAGAAAGAACAAAAGCAAAATAGAAAACAGCACCACATTATAGCTGATATGAAGCTGACGCAGTTCTTTTTGTTTGGGCGTTTGGGGCAAAAATCCCAAACCGCTGATATAGGTATACTGTTCTTCCTGTCCATATGAATGGGGTTTCTGTTCCATAAAATCCTCCTTCCCTAACATTTTTTGCTCATAAAACGTACCGTGATTCCAAATATAAAGTTATGATATCATATTCCGTTTTAAAAATAAACGGAAGTTTTGTAAACATTTTTATGATACCATCCGGGGCTATGGATCCTTCCACAGCCTGCCAATGGATAAAAACAAAAGCTGAGAGGCACTGCATCTGCAATATCTCTCAGCTTTTCTATCCTTTATTCTGTTGTTTCCGCCCGATCCCGCGTCAGCCGTTTCACCCAGGTATACCGGTTGGTTTTCACTACCGCCACAGCACATTTTAAAATTTGGTCGCTCTTTAAGCAGATAAATACTGCCACCGGAGACCAATGGAACACAAATGCCGCCAAAGCGGAACAGGGCAGCACAATCCCCCACATAAATATGGTGTCGTTATACAATACAAATCGGGTATCTCCGCCGCCCCGGACAATCCCAGTGAGACAAGGACACTGGTAGGCTGTTCCAATGACTGTAATGGACAGTACATTCATAAACTGCCCTGCCAGCTCCTTGGTTTCACCGGAAATAGCATATATGGTCAAAATCGCATCCTTTGCCAAAAATAGCCCCAATCCTGTCAGAACACCGATACACAAAAACAGAACCTGAAAGGTATGGGTATACTCCCGCAGTTTTTCCATTTGTCCGCTTCCTACAACCTTTCCGGTCATAACTCCAGAAGCGCTGGCAGACCCATAAGTAACTACCGTAAGGATCTGGAATACGGTTGTAGCGACGGAATTGGCCGCAATGGCCTGTGCACCCAGGTGTCCTAAAATACTGGTCTGCACCCCCATCGCAACACCCCAGATGGCATTGGAACAAATGACTGGTGTACCTGTCCGCAGATAGTCTTTCATCAGCTGAGCATCCAGGATCTTTAAGTGACGCAGCCGCAGATGCAGCTTTTGGTCAATCCGACTGAGGTACACAATCATAATAATCAGTTCCACCACACGGGAGGTCAAGGTAGCAATTGCCGCCCCCTGAGCGCCCAGTGTAGGAAATCCCAATTTCCCATAAATCAAAATAGAATTCAGGCAAACGTTAATACAAAGAGTAGAAGCGGATACAAAAAATCCAATTCGTACTGTTTCTACTCCACGGAGAGAACAGAGGAGAATGTTTGTCATGGTAAAAAAGAAATAGGAAAAACACACCACTTTCAAATACCGGGCACCCTCTGCAATGACCCCTTGATCATTGGTAAACAGCCTGAGGCAAGGCTCTGTAAAAAAGAACACCACAAACCACATGGCAAAAGCAACCACAAGCCCCAGTCGAAGACCGATGCTGAGAATTCTCCGAATGGAATCCACATCCCGTTTTCCCCAGTACTGAGCACCCATTACCATAATGCCTTCGCCGACCCCCATGGTCAGCATCTGGAGCAAAAACTGAATCTGATTTGCCAGCGCCGCACCGGAAAGAGCATTTTCACTGTATGCCCCCAGCATAATATTATCTGCTAAGCTGACACTGCAGGTGATGACATTCTGCAGCGCCATCATCCCGGTCAAAGAGAAAAAAGACCGGTAAAAATCCCGATCACGGGTCAAAAAGTTTGTCATTGTGGATCCTCCTAACGGATTTTATCCAATCAAAATTTTTCCTTCCGGCTTAATTTGATGTTTCTGCCGGCGAATATTCACACTGTTCCAGGACATGGACAATGCCAAAGATACCGGTCCTACCCGTCCTAAAAACATGGTCGCCGCCAAAATCATACGGGAAGCCGGATTTGCAACTCCCGTTACGCCTACAGATAGTCCTACCGTAGCAAAAGCAGAGGTGGATTCAAACAAAGCGTTAATATCGCTGACCATTGCACCGCCGGAATGAATGGTCAGTCCAATAAAGCATGTAGCGCCAAGTACTGCTATCATAGCAACTACCACAACAGACAATGCTTTATACACTGCTTCTTTGTCCACTCGACGATCCCAAATGATAGTATCATCCTTTCCGCTAAGGGTACAAACGACTGTCATAAACAAAACTACAAAGGTGGTTACCTTAATCCCGCCCCCGGTAGAGCCAGGAGCTGCCCCAATAAACATCCAGGCAATACAAACCAGCTTTGTAATTCCGTTCATACCGTTTAAATCAAAGCTGTTATATCCGGCAGTCCGGCAGCTGACCGACAAAAACATACTGTTAAGTAATTTTTCCGGTACGGACATAGGCCCCAGTGTACGGGGATTGCTCCATTCCAGCATCATAATCATCAAACCACCAAAAACAATCAGCACTGCGGTTGCCACCAGCACAATTTTGGTGTGGAGCATAATCCGCTTGGTAAAGCGGTACTCGTACAGGTCATGCCACACAACAAATCCCAAACCGCCAAAAATAATCAGACACATAATGGTAATCAGTACTACCGGATTGTCAGCATAATGGGTCAGGCTGACATAAGCACCTTCCCGTCCCAAAATGTCAAATCCAGCATTACAATAAGAAGAAATGGCCAGAAAAACAGAAATAAAAATCCCGTCTAATCCATATTTGGGAATAAATACAGTGGAAAGCGCCAATGCCCCACAAAACTCAATACTGAATGTCAGGGCAATAATCATACGAATCAAAGAAGAAATATCATTCATGCTGTCAGAGTTAATGGACTCCTGGGCAATCTGCATGGTTTTTAAGCGAAGCCGTTTGCGAATCGCCAGGTTAAAAAAGGTGGTGATGGTAACTAATCCCAGGCCACCCATCTGAATTAACAGCAAAATGACAACCTGCCCAAACAGGCTGAAATACTGATAGGTATCCACCACAACCAACCCTGTTACACAGGTAGCGGACGTAGCTGTGAAGAACGCATTTTGAAAGCTGGTGGGGATCTGCTCTCTAGAAGAAATGGGTAGCATAAGCAAAAAAGTCCCCATCAAAATAATCACCGCAAAGCTCACCACAATTACCCGTGCTGGGTTTTTAAAAAAGCTTTGCAGAGAAAATTTGTTGTGCGTATTTTTTACTTTAATCTGCATGAAAAAATCCTTTCTAAAAACACAAAACTTTCAAACCTATGGAGTGAACAGAGCCTGTTTTTTCAAAATTTTTTGAACCAGTGTTTTCTATAAATTTGCTCTGAAACCAGATCATTCTAAATATTATTTAAACAAAATTCTCCACAGTTTGACTCTCTTTATTCATTTTTTATTAACACAGAGCATATTATAGCAAAACCCATAAGGGAATTCAATGACGGTTCCCACAAATATTTCCTGTTTTTTCTCACATAAGCTCGAAAATTCACTATTTCCCCATTGAAATCCAATAACAAAAAAGCCGCAGCCCAAAAGGGCAGCAGCTTTCTGCGTCAACGTTAACCGTGCAGATCAATCTTCTAAAAAGTCGAACTGTTCGGAAAGGCGTTTTTTAAACTCATCAAACACCCGTTCCAACAAATCTTCATCATCCACAGACAGATACTGTTCGTATTCCTCGTTATCAGGATCCGGTTCTACCTGCAGAATTACCAGCTCGTCATCTTCGTCCTGGCATGGAAGCAAAGCAACATATTCTTTGTCTTCATAAACCAGAGAATCAATATATTCAAAAGAAATTTCACTGCCGTCGTCATCGGTTAAAGTAATGGTGTTTTCCAAAGTTTCGTTGAATTCTTCTTCATGATTGTGTTCCATAATAGAAACCTCCTTTTTTCATAAGCACAAGTTGGCTTTTGATGGTACCTTTATTATGGCACATTTCCCTGTAAAAATCAATGAAATTCTCAGGATTCTGGTTTTTCATCTTCTGCTGAGTTTTTCGTAGCATTCCTCATACCACAAAGCATTTTCCACAGGTGTATTGGCGGGAATGTGATTTCCGATTGCCATAAAAAATCCCGGGTACTGTTTTCCAATATCCATACACCGTTTTACTTCCTGATAAATTTCCTCTTTGGACCCACTGAGCAAAATCCGGGTATCTCCATTCCCCACAAACACATGGGTTTTGCCGTACCGATTGGCAATATACTCCATATCTGTGGTAGGCTCCATGACAAACCCATCCACCAAAGGTGCAATGTCATCCACAAACGCCGTATAAGTTCCGTCAGAGGTGTACAAGATCTTTTTTCCGGCTTCCCGCAAAGGTGCAAACATCTTTTGATAATTGGGGAACACATATTTTCGGTACCAGTCAGGGTGAACAAACGGCCCTTCTGTCCACACAATATCATCGTGAATCATAACAACCGGTGCCTTGCTTTGGGCCAGCGCCGTAAAATAAGACTGCATCCAGCGGCAATATCGGTCTGCCACTCTGCCAAACCCTTCCGGATCGGTTCCCAGAGCTTCCAAAAGCATTTCCCAGCCAAACAACTCTATCAGCCCAGAAATGCAGGTGACATAGATTCCAGTCATAGTCACCATGTAGGGCGCCAAATCCTTCTGGGAATCGTAGTGATCGTTGTATTCCTTAATCAGCTTTGCCTGATCCGGCACACCGTAAACCGCTTCCATATCCAAATTCAAGATTTCTTCTACAGAAGAAAACGCCTGCCAAACCTGATTGTTGTAATCCACGCCTCCTGCGGCATAAACCGCATGTCCCATCCTGGTGTATTTCTCCCCAAAAATCTGGTTATGGGTTAAAATAGACCAGCAAAAATCATAGTTCCAACGCTTCATAAATTCCAGGCTTGCTTGACGCTGGATTTCCGGACTGCTGTTTTGATCTGCATTCAGTCCAGTCACTGCTTTTACCAGCGGCCAATGAGTATCAGCAGAATATTCCGTCCGGGGCACCCTGTCGCTGAATTCCAGATTTAATGCCGCCATTCCATCTGCATAAGACAATGTTCTGACCTCCTTTTAAGAAACAGCCGCCCTAAAATCCGTTCACCTGCGGCATCGTTTCCGTTCCTGTTGTCCTCATTTTAGCACAGGGATATGAAAAGTCAATCAATATTTGCCATAAAAAAGCATGTTAAAACTGACAATGTTTTAAGAGGATTTTTTATACTGCAGACAATAAAAATATAAAATAAAATCCCGGAGTATCATTTCAACTCCGGGTTCTTTTTGGTGAAGATGAATGGACTTGAACCATCGACCCCCTGCATGTCAAGCAGGTACTCTAACCAACTGAGCTACACCTTCAAATATACTGCGGCGCCGTCTACGGGACGACGCCGTAGCTGGCACACCTAGCTGGATTCGAACCAGCGGCCTCTCCCTTAGGAGGGGAGCGCTCTATCCTCCTGAGCTATAGATGCAAATTGCGAGCAATACAGTGTTAAATATTATATCATGGAATCCGTTATAAGTCAAGATTTCCATAGGACACAGCCGGTTGTAACGCAAAAATGCAGACTGTCATAGACAGTCTGCATTTTCATGGTATTCAATTACATAAAACAACAAAATTTCCTCTTATCCAATATAGTTGGATGGATTCTGCGGAATCCCGTTTACACGTACTTCAAAGTGCAGATGAGGACCTGTTACGTCACCGCTAGCACCTGCATATGCAATGAGTTGTCCCTGGCTGACTACTTGTCCGGAAGAAACCACAATCTGACTGGTATGAGCATACCAGGTTTCTACGCCGTTGGCATGCCGAATTTTTACCAGGTTTCCATATGCGCCGGAACGTCCCGCAAATACTACGGTACCACCTGCAGAAGCACAGATTGCTTTTCCGTACGTACCACCCCGTACACACAGATCCAATCCCTTATGGGTGGTTCCCCAACGGGCACCATATCCGGAAGACAAATAGCTTCCTGGAAGCGGATTAATAAATCCGCTGGATCCGGTTTCTGAAGAAATGTTTGTATAGTCTGCAGTTCCCTTGATTACTTTTTCTGTAACCGGTTCCTTTACCACTTCACTGCTGATAATTTCGCGGGAAACTTCCTGATTATTCACATAAGTGACCTTCGCTGTAATCTGGTTTTCCCCGTATTCCCCTTTTTGCTCTACCTTGCTGGTACCTTTCGCATATTGGTTGGATTCTGTCACCTGGGTTTCATATGCCACTGACTGAGTATATACTTCCTGCTTGGTTACCTGAACCGGCAAAAATGCTTCAGACTGTGTCAGCAAAATCTGAGCTCCCGGCTGGAAATAGGACACTTCTTCAATATTGGGGTTGAGCGCTTTCAAATCAGAATACGCCATATTATTTTTCTGAGCTACATCCCAAGGAGTATCCCCTTCTACTACCGTATAATAAGACTCTGCCTGAACATCACCGGTAATCAGCGTTTTCATTTCATCCAATGTTTCAATATTATTGGATAAATACAGTCCCTCTACAATTTCAATATTGTTGACAAACTGAACGTCTTCCACCCCTTCGGTCTGATATTCAGAAAGAATGGAATCCAGTGTTTCCTGAATCTTTCCGGACTCCTCTACAGCGCCGTAAAAAGTTCCGTCAATATACAATCCTTCCGCCTCGGTCATCTCGTCGCCGGAATACTGAATAATTGCATCCGCCAGCTGGTATTCAGTCATCACTTTTTCATCGCTGACCATCTCTACGGAGTAGCTGGGTTTGATTTCCAAAGGTTCTGCGCCGTCCTGGTAAACCATTCGGCTCTGTACAATTTCTGTAGCGGCATTGGCAACAGATTCATTGGTTACATATCCCAAATCCTGATCCCGATAAGACACCTTTACCACAAAAGTGCGGTTTGCCGCAAAGCTTACTGTAAACACAAACACTGCAATCCCTGCTAAAGGCAGCAGATAATTGATCATGGTTTTGCAGACAGACCGATTGGCCTGCATTCCCTGTTTCACAGCAGAAAAGAAATAACGAACCCGTTCTCCAAACGGTTTTCCTTTAGAGTCCTTTCCCGCATGGTATAGCCCTTTGCCCACATGGGACAAGGTAACAAAAGGCGGACTCAGCCGAACCTTCCAGGAACCCCAGACCACTTTTGCTTTTTTGAAAATACGGTTTGCAAATCTTCTGATTCGATGACTGTGTTTCCTTTTGAGGAACGCATAAAAGCGATCCCACAAATCATGAAGCAGGTCAATCCCTGCAAATACACTATTGCCAACCCAACGGAAAAATTCTTGTACTTTTTCTCCTAAATGGCCGTCCAACAATACCCAATGATGCCAAAAGCGGTCAAATTTTTGTCCGCCTGCCTGTAAAAATGTCCATATACATCGAAGCCATTTTTCTACATTCTGTTTCACTTTCAACAGTTTGTCACTGTCTATGTTATGCAGCATGATTCATATCCTTTCCACAGCCTGTCCGGCTGTTTGCTTCCCCTGTTCAGAACTTTTCTATCTCATGAAATTTATTACAAATCAGTAACAACCAAATACCATTATACTCGTAATTTCAAATTTTGCAACCATTTTGTAACTATTTCCAAAGATTTCCCAAACATTTCACAATTAAGACCCAGTCACTCTACGCGCAAAAGGAGCGCTGCAAAACATCCGCAATGCAACGCTCCCAAAGGAAAAACCACCTGCAATCTATCACCAGACCAACTGGCATTCCGCTTATCAGTACTGCAATCTCCGCCTGCGATTCAAAGAGCACAATTACTCTTTGTATACCAAATCTGCCGGAGTATATCCTTTTCTAAGACGTTCCACCAAAGGCAGCACGTCCTGTTTTGCAGCAGCTAAATCGTGATCCAAATAGTTTCCGCATTCTGCACTTTTTTCTGCGCCGGGAATCGGACCTTCAAATGTTAAAATAAATTCAAAGGAGTCTTTCACCAATTGAATTGCTTCTTCATGAGAAATTCCACGAGTCAGCAGATAAAATCCTGTCCGGCATCCCATAGGTCCCACATATACCACATGATCGGTCAGGCGGCTGTTGCGGGCATAGGTGGCAAACAGATGCTCAATGGTATGCATACTGGCGGTGGAAGGATACACCCCGCAGTTTGGACGAACCATGCGGACATCATAAGTCACAATGTCTCCGTCTACCCGGGAAATATACATGCCAATTTCCAAAATATCATGATTAATGGTAAAACTTGTAATCTTTTCCACTGCCATTCTTCCTCTCTGAAGAAACTTATTTCTTTACATTTTGAAAGATATTATATCATATTCTGCCCTATTTGTCCACCCGCTGCCGGACAACATCCGAAGGAGACACATTTTGCCAGGGTAACAGAAAGAATTCACCACTTAGTTCATACAGACAATTATCCTTCTGTGACAATTCGAATGGTTTTCAGTTCATACGGCTTCACAGAAACGCGAATTGGTCCTGTCTGCCATGGAGTTACCGGATTTTCTGCCAAATCGGTTTCACACCACTTGGCAACCGGCAGATTCCAGCATACATCGGTGCTGGTACGGCAGCCTGCAAATTCGTGGAAACGAACAATTACGTCCTGTCCGTCTTCGGACTTTTTCAAAGCATCCAGGGAGATCATGGAGCTGGTGAAGGAAACCATCTCTTCCGGCTGCAACGCCTTGGTTTCAGGCAGTACAAATACGCCGTGGTTTAAATCAGCGGATACCTGCTCTACATTCTGGTCAAACCATTCTCCCTGATGAGGATACAGAGAATAGGTAAATTCCTGTTTGCCGTAATCTGCGGTAGCATCCGGATAAGCGGCAGATTTAAGCAGAGTCAAACGCATGGTATGTTCTTTAATGTCATAGCCATATTTACAGTCATTCATCAGTGCTACACCATAATGGGTTTCAGAAAGTTCTGCCCATTTATGACCAACCACCTCATATTTTGCCGCTTCCCAGGAAGTATTTCTGGTAATCGGACGGCGGATATTCCCAAACTGGATGTCATATCTTGCGTCAGTAGCACGGATATTCAGCGGGAATGCCACTTTCATTAATGTTTCCCGTTCTTTCCAGTCCACATCGGTGACAAAGTCAATTCTTCTGGTGTGATGATACAGGCGCATGGTCTGAGAAATGGTGGTATCCCGGTATTCCCAGACAAAGTGTACGAAGATCCCCAAAGGAGTTTCTTCCGCTTTCACAGACTTGAGTGTTTCTACCTGATTCATTTTGTTTTCAAAGGAAATTTCCATTTCCCATGCGTCAAACTGCCGCGGTTTATCTTCAAACAGCTGGAATACATTGGCTTCTTCCCCGTCTGGAATCAATTCTCTCTGGGCTTCCTTGTCAAATACAGATACCAGATGTCCCTTTTCATTCCATTCTACCCGATAAAATTCGGTTTCGGCTGTATTTTTATGTTCCAGTTCTGTTCGGCTGTATTCTCCCGGTTTTGCATAGAGAGTCGCAAAGCGCAGAGGCTGCAGCGGCATCTGTACCAGTACAGTATCGCCGTCGGCATATCCTGGCATCACCTGACCGGATTCGTCACAGAACACCTTTCCTTGGGCGTTGTGAATCCGAACCAATGTGTTCCGGTTCCAGTTGATTGGATTAAAGACAGTAACTGCGTCTTTGCATGGTTCTGTGAAGCAGGAAGCGGCTTTTGCAGCATTCTGCAGAATCCATTCTTCCGCCTGAGCGTACTCAGTATGGGAGTCCTCATACACCTGACGGATAGAAGAACCAGGGATAACATCGTGGAACTGCTGGCGGAGAATAATCTTCCAAGCTTCCTGGAAAGACTGCTGAGGATATTCTGCATGATGAGCAGCCATAGCCAGTCCGCACAGAGTTTCCGCAGTCTGCATGAGGAATTCCAGGTAACGGTTGGTCTTTTTATTATATGCCTGAGAGGTGTAGGTTCCCCGATGGAATTCCAGATACAGTTCCCCGTCCCATACAGGAACATAGCCTTTCCGGGCATTTTCCTCAAAGGTCTGATTCAGTGTTTTAAAATATTCTGCAGCACGCTGGCTTTTTACCCGCGGCAGGCCTGGCAGTTTTTGAATGCAGCGCAGGTTTTCCAGCATATCCCGGTTGGCGCCTCCGCCTCCGTCTCCATAGCCATAAGGAATCAAAAGGTTGGTGTTTACATCTTTGTTTGCGTATTCGCTCCACACACCCCGCACCATGTAAGGGTCAATGATCCCGTTATAAGTATAATAGCGGTTGTCGGAATGTTCCGGACAGGTAATAAAATGAGCCAGCACTTCAGACCCGTCGATCCCTCTCCAACGGAATGTGTCATAAGGGAGCTTGTTGGTATCGTTCCAGCTGATTTTAGTGGTTACAAAGGTTTTAATGCCAAACTGTTTTAAGATCTGAGGCAGTGCCCAGGAATATCCAAATACGTCTGGGAGCCACAAAAAGTCGTTGTGGTATCCAAATTCCTGTTCAAAGAAACGGGTGCCGTATAAAATCTGACGCACCAGGCTTTCCCCGGATACCAGGTTGCAGTCGCACTCTACCCACATGGCGCCAGCCGGTTCCCAACGGCCTTCTGCTACCCGCTGTTTAATCTGTTCATACAGATCCGGATAGTCTGTTTTAATATAATCGTACAGCTGTGCCTGTGTCTGGAGGAATTTATAATCCGGATACAGTTCCATCAGCCGGTTTACCGTAGAAAAAGAACGGGCGCATTTTTCCCGGGTGTGGGTCAGCCGCCAAAGCCATGCCGCATCAATATGGGTATGGCCAATCAAAGTAACATCCACATCCATTTTCCGGGAACCGTCAAAGGTTTCATTCAAAAAGTCATTTGCCTCCCGGACAGAAGCGTAAAATTCTTCGCTGCCCGGTTTTGCAAAATTGATCTTTCCAAATGCTTCTACCACCATATTCAAAAGATAGGTCTTGTCCGGTTCATCGTCATGAAGTTCCTGCATGGTGTCAAAAATATTTTTTGCCATGTAGTAAAATTCATCGGTTGCCCGGTCCAAAAGGCCGATTTCCGCCTGACGAATCTGGTGTTCTACCCAAACCACCTGACCGTCATCCAGCCCGCTCCAAACCCGGAAAGAAAGTTCACAGGACTTTCCTTCCAAAGAAGGATCAAAAAATACTTCTTTATGGTTTTGGTCTACTGCCTGAGTCCGTTTGCCGTTTAAGTAAAGTAAGCTTTCAAATCCATTGGAACCCATATCTGTTTTGCCGAAGTCAAAAATCCCAATGGGGCAGGTTCCTTCTATGGACTGAGGAATTTCTGCGCTGGCGCAGAACCAGAAATAGGAATCCTTTCCTTTCCAGTGTTCTCCCAGCTGCATGGTTTTCAGATGGCGCTGTGGGTCCGGAGCAGTCACCCCGTTTTCCCCGGAATCCTCAAACACTTCAAATGCAGGAACTGTCACTAAATTGCGGTAGCGCAGACGGGCCAGCTGATCGATCTGACGAGCCAGCCGTTCTTTATGATAAAAATAAAATGGCATAAAATTCTCCTTATTTTTCGGTTTCTTGAATATTCAGACGAATGTTCCACTGGAAATTCGCTTCTTCCAGGCGGTATTTTGGCAGCAGTTCCGGTCCGCAGCTGTTGGAACCCACGCCACTTTGGCGGTAATCCAGACAAAGCACCGTTTCTGTTCCCGGTTTCAGCTCCCAGTTATGCTTTTTCTGCCAGATGTTTTCCCAGGAATAACGGCTTGCCTGGAAACAGAAAAATTCTCCGCCTTCTGCCAGCAGCTCTTTTCCATGACCTGTCAGAGACATGTTCCGGCATCCAAACCGGTTTCCGTTTTCCTGTGGACGGATGTAGTCTTCCCACATGCTGTCCACATGGGTGCAGAATCTTCCAAAATAACAGCTGCGGTGTTTATCCTCATAGCTTTCGTGAGGCCCATATCCCAGATAGGATACCTGCTCAAAAGAACGATCTAAGAACAGACGCAGACCAAACCGCGGCAAAAACGGAAGGGTTACGTCCCGTTCTCCTTCCAGCTGTAAAGACAAGCTGCCGTCCTCCAGCACAACCCACTGTCCGGAAAGGGAAAGAATATTCTGTATCGCATCTGCGTTGATGACCAAGCGGAAGGAAACACCCAAAGTGTCACCGCTTAAAACATCCATCTCTCTGACTTTGGTTCTGGTACGGTGATATCCCGCTTCCATCCACTGAACCTTTACATTTCCGTCATTGTCTGTCGGTGCCCGGAACAAGTTCCATTCTACCGGGCGGGTCAGCCATTCTTTTCCGTTTTTCATCATGCTTACCGGCAGACCGGTCTTTTTGGAAAAAGTATATTTAAAATCCTGATATGCAATCTGAATCCGGCTGTCATCCTGACAAATCATCCCTTTTTGACTGTCTGTCTTTGTCCAGGACAAAGACAGAGGCTGTTTTTTATGCAGCCAGATTTCGTCGAAGCCCAGTTCCTGTCCTGCAGCAACCAGAGAAGTTTCCCGGGTATTGTGATAAATCAGCCGAAGCACACAGTCCTTTTGTGAATCCACAGTCCAAGGAATATTCACCGTACCAGCTTCATGAGGAAGGATGCTCAATGGTTCCAGCACACCCTGACAAACCACTTCGCCGTCCCAGGACAGTTCCCAGCTTATCTGTACAAACTGGTCGCAGGATAAAAAGTCCATGGTGTTTTTCAGGGTCACTGTCTTTTGTGTTTGATCAAATTTTGTCACGCGAACCGGACGCAGAACATTTTTATATTCCAAAAGTCCGGTATGCGGTCTCCGGTCAGGATATACCAATCCGTCACAGCAGAAGTTTCCGTCATGGAGCACTTCGCCGGAATCTCCTCCGTAACGGTATTCCGGGGAGCCATCCTTTTGATAATCCACTACCGCACTGTGGTCACACCACTCCCATACAAATCCGCCAAGGTGATTCGGGTAAGCGTAAATCTGTTCCATATATTCTTCCAGGTCGCCAGGACCATTTCCCATGGCATGACAGTATTCGCACAAAACAAAAGGCTTTTCATTGGATTCATCGGTGAGATAAGATTCCACAAAATCCAAAGGCGGATACATTCTGCTTTCCAAATCCAACATGGAGCGGTCATTTTCATGGCCGGCCATCTGGTGTACTGCTCCCTCGTAATGGGTCAGGCGGGTAGGATCATATTCTTTCACCCATCTGCCTGCTTTTTCAAAGTTTACTCCATATCCGGATTCGTTTCCCAAAGACCAGCTGATAATAGAAGGATGATTTTTATCCCGCAGCACATTTCTTTGTACCCGGTCTAAAATTGCCTGTTCAAACATAGGATCCTGCGCAATCAGTCCAAAGGTTTTTTCGTTGTTTCCTCCGTAAATGCAGGCAGTTCCATGGGTTTCAATATCACTTTCGCTCATGAGATAGAATCCGTATACATCACACAGATACGGCATCCATGGGCTGTTGGGATAGTGGCTAGTGCGGATGGCGTTAATGTTATGCTGTCTCATCAGGCGCAGGTCTTTTTCTGCCTGTTCCACGGTGATCGCTGCACCGGTAAACGGGTCGCTGTCATGACGGTTGACCCCTTTGAGTTTTATAGGTTTTCCATTGAGCAGTACTGTCCGGTTTTCAATAGACAATTCCCGGATTCCCACCTTTTGGGAAATCTGTTCCTGTCCGCATACCATGATCAGTTCGTACAGGTAAGGGGTTTCCCCATTCCAAAGCAGGGGCTGTTCCACTTCCAGATAAAAACCGGTTTCCTGTGTGGTTCCCTGACCGATTGTCTTCCCGGAAGGATCTTTAAAGCAGTAAGATACCGGCTGACGCCCATCCCCTTTCCACTGCATGTCCACCTGAACCCCAGCTGTTTTGCCATTGTCTTTTACACTGGTGTGAACAGAGTAATCCCAGATATGAGTTTCCGGACGGCGAAGATAGTACACATCCCGGAAAATTCCGCTGTATCGGAATTTATCCTGGTCTTCCAGGTAGCTTCCGTCGCACCATTTCATAACCAGAACTGTACAGTGATTTTCCCCTTCCTTTAAATAAGGAGTCACCAAAAACTCACTGTTTGCATGGGATACCTGACTGTACCCTACAAACTGATCGTTCAGCCAAAGGTAAAAACAGGAATCCACCCCATCAAAGTTCAAATAAACCTGTTCCTGCTCTAATTGGGATTCATAGACAAACGTGCGGTGATACACGCCGCAGGGAGTATCTGCCGGCACATAAGGTGGGTCAAACGGGAAGGGATAGCGTGTGTTTACATACTGAATCTGATCATATCCAAAATTCTGCCAGCAGGACGGTACCGGAATCGGTTTTGTCTTTCCGTTCTCCCAAAGTTCGTGAAGTTCCTGAGGCAGTTCTTCCAAACTGTTGGCCCAGAAAAAGTCCCACTCCCCGTTGAGCATCACGGCCCGATCTGACTGAGATACCTGCCAGGCAAACGGTTCCCCGGCAGAAACCGGCACATAAAAGCTGCGGGGCGGCTGTGTCCCCACATGAAGTGTTTGAGGGTTTTCGTAATACGGCTCAAGTCTCATTTTGTTTCTCCTTTGATATGCTGAAAGATGTTTGCAAAAAACAAACCCGCTCCCGTCCGTGTTTTCCGGGACCGGAAGCGAGTTTTGTTGGGTTTTGGTTTTATTCGCAGCAGTGAAAAGCAGCTCAAGGTCAAATCCTGATACAGATCCAAAAGATCTTTTATCCTTTTACCCCAGCGCCTACCACGCTCTGTTTAATTTGTTTTGAGAAAATAACAGCTACAATGACAACCGGCAGAATAATTACCACGGAAAGACCCATGACAAAGTTTGTTTTCGCCAGATTGCTGATATTGTACATGGCCAGGTTCAATGTCCACAAATCAATGTTCTTGGTAGAAATAAAGTACCAGAAGAAATCTGTCCAGCCGCTGATAAAGGACTGAATCGCGATCAAAGAGATAATCGGTTTGCACAAAGGCAGGCAGATATTAAAGAAGGTGTACAGTGCTCCTGCTCCGTCAATTTCAGCTGCTTCAAAATAGCTTTTTGGAATCCGTTCAAAAAATCCTTTGTAAAGGAAGATGTAAAACGGCGCTGGAACCAACCAAGGAAGCAGCATCGCTCCATAGGTATCGTACAATCCCAGATCCTTAATCAATACCAACTGTGGAATCATGACGCACACAAATGGTACCATCATGGTAATCAGGAAGAAGGTCATCAGCCAGTTGGCAAGCTTTTTGGAAAACAGGATTGCCAACGGATAAGCTGTAATCGCCGGAATGGTAATCTGGCAAACAGTAGCTACCAGTACGGTCAAAATGGTGTTGAACATGAATGCAAAGAAACCATACTGTTTTACAAACGGATAATCCTGGTACATATACTGAGGAAGCTGGAAATAATATTTGTAGTTTTCCAGTTTTGCCAGGAAAGAAGCTTCGCCGGTGGTGACATCTACCTGATTGGCAGCAAGCTGGTATTTGCCGTCCGCCGCATACAGTGCTTCTACGTTCTGACTCAGTTCACTTTCTTTTCCGTCCCATTCCCCAGGATTGGAAATTCCGTCCGGATTGTATTCATATCCAATTTTGTCCATAACCTTTTGGCAACGGTCATTGCTAATTAATACTTCTTGTGCAATCATGGTGTTTTTATACGTTCCGTAATCCATTTCCAGCTGCAGCAGCATGTCGTGTGCTTCTGTTTCAAAGATTACTTTATCATCCACAGATGCCTGCACATAATATTTGTCAATTCCCTTGTTTCGGTTTTCAAAGTATGCGGAAAACAAAGCCACTGCTGCATCCTGTTTGAGTGCTTCTTCGGAAACCGGTTCATCATAAACGGTGCGGATTACCATGTTCTGTCCCTGAGAAGGCAAAAATTTGGGAGGAATATTGTAAATCGCATTGGAATCCTGAAAAGACAAACTCAAAGCATAAAACAGCGGAAAGATAGCCAGCACACAGGATACAATCAAAAACAGGGTGATGATCAACTGAGAAAAAGAAAAACGTTTGCTCAAAGGTTTTTTCATAAAATTTCCCCCTTAATCATCATTTTTGTTCTGCAGATTCATCTGGATCATTGTAATGATCGCTACCATAATCAGAAGAAGCATCGCCGCGGCACTTCCCTGTCCGTAGTCAAACCGTTCATTGTAGAGTTTATAGATATTCAGTGCTACAGAGTTGGAAGCGTTTGCCGGGCCGCCGTTGGTGTACTGGAAGATATTATCCATAATCTGCAAGGTGCCAATGGTAAACATAATCAACTGAATTTTTACTAAGAATCTGATATTCGGCAAAATCATATACCAAATGCTTTTTAATCCGGTACAGCCGTCAATTTTAGAAGCTTCCATAATATCTTCAGACACTCCTAAGATTGCGGAAAGGTACAGCAGTACGTTTAAGCCGCCGCCCAGGATCCCTGGGAAAATAATACAGAATTTTACCCAGGCTGGGTCAGAAAGCCACTGCTGAGCCGGCAGATTGAAAAAGCCCAGTATGGTGTTTGCCAAGCCGTATTCCGGCTGCCAAATCCATTTCCAAATAACAATATTAACAGTTCCTGGAATGACAGCGGGAATAATATATAAGGTGGAGAAAAAGTTCCGTCCTCTTTTCACCTGGCTTAAAAACAGCGCCTGAACAATGGGTACCCAGAATGTAAGCACAAAACCTAATACCAGGTAAACCAATGTATTGATCAGTGCGTTTTTAAACTCATCCCCAATAAACAGGTTCTGGAAATTCTTTAAGCCGACAAAGGTACCTGGCGGGTTAGAAATATCATAGTTAAAAAATGACCAGATAAAGGACTGTATCATGGTATAGTAACGAAACACCAATGTAATCAGGATACCCGGAAGCACAAACAGCCACGGAATCATTTTCTTTTTAAGCTGATAAGATACCTTTAATTTCGGTCCTGCAGCAGTATTCATGTGATCCCCCTTTTCTAAGCAGAACAAAGACAATGGAAAAATTATTCCATTTTGCTGTCTTTGATCATTTGGTTATAATCAGGACCTTCTTTCTTCATTGCGTCTTCTTCATATTTTTTGAAGGTTTCTTCAATGTCTTTATCGTCATTGATCATGATGTCCTGAACAGCCTGACCGTAGAAAGTACCTACAACAGCTTTACCGTAAGTTTCTCTTCTGCTGTTGCCTTCCTGAGCGGCATAGTCCAGAGTGTATTTTACATCTTCCGGAACTTCAAACAGCTGGCTGATGTCGATGTCGGTTCTGCCGAACATAACGTAAGATTTAATACCATTATTTGCATCATTGGTAATTTCTTTTTCAATTACGTCTTTGCTCATGTTGTATTTCAGGTATTCAAATGCAGCGTCAACTTTCTTTTCATCGTCGTTTACTGGAATAACATATACAGAACCGCCGATGGAAGCAGGGCCTTTGCCGCTTGGACCAGCTGGGATTGGAGCAATACCGATATCATCTGGATTCATACCTGCGGATACATAGTTCTGCATTGCAGCTGCGTCAGAACCATCGATAATCATAGCAGCTCTGCCCAGAGCAAATTCTTTTTTCAGATCATCCAACTGCAGAGTGTAGTCGGTCTGGATTACCTGTTTCTGTTTAAATTCACGGTAGAATTCTGCTGCTTCAATAACAGCTGGGTCTGTAAAGGTCAGGGACAAAGTACCGTCATCTTCTGCTTTGGTCAGTTCGCCGCCGGCACCCCATACAAACATTTCAAACCACCATTCTGGCCACTGAGCAAAGCTCAATGCAAAACCGTACTGCTGTTTTGCTGGATCAGTCAGTTTTTCAGCGCAGTTCATCCATTCGTCCCAGGTGGTTGGAGCGGACAAGCCAGCTTCTGCAAACAGTTTTTTATTGTAGTACAGAGCCATAGTGTACTGAGATTTCAAAACACCGTAGCATTTATCGTTCAAGGTGAACATGTCCAACATGGTTTTGTTCAGTTTATCGTATTCATCCCATGCTTCCAGACGGTCGGAAAGATCGGTCAGAGCATTTGCATACATAAAGCGGTCTACCATGGAGTAGCTGATGGAGCAGAAATCCGGATTGGTACCGGAAGCAATTGCAGACATCAGTTCGCTGCCGTCCCCTGCTTCGTGTACTACAGTATCCAATACGATATCTGGATTTTTAGACATGAAATCGTTTACAGTTTCTTTATAAAAATCGTCGATATTGTTTGCGGTTTCCCACAAAGTCAAGGTTACTTTGCCGTCGCTGCTGGAATCTCCGGTGCTGGAATTTTTAGAATCATTGCCGGAACCACAAGCGGTAAAAGTGCTGGCAGTTAAAAGAGCTGCCAATAAAACTGCTGCTGTCTTTTTCATAAATCGTTTCCTCACTTCTTTGAATTTCTTTCCGTTTTTTGTCTAACGGAAAATCAAATTATTCTGTGTCCAAAGACCATTTTCTGCACGCGCGCTATTATTTAACAGAAACGGTTCTTTCGATTCCATTTTGCAAAAATTATTATATACCTGTGAATTATTTTTTGAAAACAACCTTTTTTTGACTTTTGGTTCTATATTTTGTTTACTTAATCTTTACAAAATGTCAAAATATTGACCTTACCCCTTAAAATTGATATGATAAATAAGAAATATGAGTCAGGAGGATTTGCCATGTATCAGTTATTATTAGCAGACGACGAACGCACCGTACTGGATGGTTTGCAGGAATTTATTGACTGGAACGCATTGGGATTTGAAGTAGCAGGCGCAGTGCAAAATATTGCCGACGCCCTGCAGATCATTGAGCATCAGCACATTGACGTACTGTTAACTGATATTGTCATGGACGAGGAAAACGGATTTGACCTGGTGGCTGAGGCGACAAAAATTCAGCCCAGCCTAAAGTTTGTCGTGCTCAGCGGATACAGTGAATTTGACTTTGCTATCCGCGCCATTCAGCTGGGATGTATCAATTTTTTGACCAAGCCCATTGATTTTGACCAATGCAACGAGGTGTTCAAAAAATTAGCCCTTCAGCTGGAAGAAGAATCCTCTCAAAAGGATCATAAATTTGACCTGTTTGTATTAAAAAGAGAACGGTTTTTCCGATCCTTACTGGAAGACGCTCTTTCTTTCCAACAGATCCACCGAAATTTTGCCCAGTTTTTCCCAAATACCTCTCCGCTGTACTGTTTAATCCTATTTCAGTCTGACGGAAACCGACCTTTCATTTCTATGGAGTCAATTACCAGTGCTCTCCATTCAATTCCCAATCATTACTTGCTGAAATTTTCAGCCAATCAGGCCTGCTGTCTGGTAACCAATATCTCAACCCATATTTTTATGAATCAGATTCAAATGGTGTGCGAACCGCTGTTTTCCCAAAAAGAACTGTTCATTTCTATGAGCAGCATTACCTCCTCTATTTTTGCCATTCCCACCCTGTTTCAGGAAGCGCAGCAGGCAATGCGTTACCGCCATATTAAATCCCGGCACATTCTGTCTTATGACGAGCTGTCTACCCTTCTTCCTGAAGACAATTCCTACAGTCATATGGAAAAACAGCTCAATTCCCTCATCTCTTCCCAGCAGTTTGAAAAAGCCCGGGAGCTGGCAATCCAGCATATCATCTCCTTAACCAGTGATTCTGAACAGCTGGACTATTCCTGTCTCATTCACCTGGTGCTGACTTTAAATCAAATTGCCTCTTCCTGTCATCAGCAGCAATACCTTTCTGACTATGACGCTTTTATGCAGATTATTCAGTGCAATACCCAAAAGGACATCCTGGACTTTTTCCAGAACTTTTTTGACCAAACATTCCGTACCCTTCAGGTTCCTTCTCAGGATACAGGAAACTACATTATTAATGCCGCACAGGAATACATGAATACCCATCTGCAGAATAACCTATCCCTTTCTTCTGTAGCAGAGGCAGTGTATGTTTCCCCCAGCTATCTGAGCCGTTTATTTGTAAAGGTAACCGGGCAGCATTTTTCTTCTTACCTGACCTCTTTGCGCATGGAACTGGCCAAATCCATGCTGGGAGATCTTTCTCTTAAAATCTATGACATCTCTACCCTTGTGGGGTATGAAAGCCCCAAACATTTCAGCCGGGTATTTCAAGAATATACCGGCTGTACGCCCAGTGAATACCGAGATAAACTGTAATCTTGATCCCATCAATCTTTAAGGAAAGGAACGGTTTCTTTTTCATGCGCTCCGGAATTTTGTCCCGCTTTTATCAGCCCCTTCGGAAAATCAGTATTTTAAAACGGCTGTTGTGCCTCATTGTCTGTTTGGTGTTAATTCCCAACATTATTCTTTCCTTCGCCATTAATACCGAAGCCAATGAACAATTTCAGGAAAACATCAATTCTTACTACACCAACAGTCTTTCCAATGTACGCAAAAACGTGGAACAGCGTATTCTGGACGCAGAAAAAAACGCCATCCAAATTGCTTTGGACGGCGATATTCTGGAATCCCTTTCCCAAAATCAGTACAGTGAAAGTGCCCAGGAAAAGTTAAATGGTTATTTTTCTTCTTTTTCCAGTCAAAGTCAGCCCTATCTGCTCAACTTGATGGCAATTACTCCCACCATGCAGTATAATGCGGGACCTGCTACCGCAACCGGTGCAACCATCCAATGTGATTATGAACTGTTAAAAGAAACCAGCTACTATTCGGATACTAAAAAAAATCGGCTTTCCCCTGTATGGAGCAGTGCTGGAAACCAGCGGTATCTGTTTTCTTACTACTCTGAGCCCCGCATTTACCTTTCCAACTACATTACCCTATGTATTGGGTTAGAGTACAATAATCAGTTTGTAGGACATCTGATTGCCATTTTTTCTTCGGATTTATTCCAGTCTTTGTACACCAGCAACCAGGAAAACGGGGAAAGTTTTTTCCTGTACAATTCAGAGAGTTTTGTTACAACTCTGAATTCTTATGCCACTTCTAATCCCGCTATTTACCAATATGTTCTGCATTCCTCCTTTTCCAACAGCCAGGGCAATTTCTACGATCAGATTGATGGGGAAAAATACCTGATTTTTTATACAGACACCCAAATTTCAGATTGGTATATTGTGGCTGTAGTGCACTCCAGCAAGGCATTTCAGCATTTATACTATATCCAGCAGCGAAGCGTCACACTGACTTTGCTGATTACGACTCTCTCTGTCCTGCTGGCAATTATGATTTCTTTGAGCATTTCCATCCCGCTGACCAAACTCAACCAAAGTGTTCACAAAGCTGGTCAAAAAGACCTGGATTTTGAATATGAAGATCCATATCATGATGAAATTGGGCAGCTGGGAGATGCTTTTTCATTTATGATGCAGCGAATCCGCAAGCTGGTAAATTCCATGCTTGCCATTGAGCTGGACAAGAAAAATGAACAGATTCGGCGCAAAAAGGCAGAACTGCAGGCACTTCAGATGCAGATTAAGCCCCACTTTCTGTACAACACGCTGGACATTATCCGCTGGAACGCTTTAGGGTTAGAAAAGCAATGCCACAGTCAAGATGGAAAGGTGAGCAACACAGTATTTCTGCTTTCCAAAATGCTTTCCTACAATACCAAATCCAACTCGGAACTGGTGTCTATCTACGACGAACTGGAACATGTGCGCTCCTACTTAAAACTGATTCAATACACCAAACAATATCAGATTCATCTGGAAGTTTCTCCGGATTCAGAAAAATATCTGTGCTGCAATATTGTACACCTGACCCTACAGCCAATTGTAGAGAATGCCATTATTCATGGATTCAAACGCAGCCAAAAGCCCCAGAAAATTTATGTTTCTATCCGAAAGAAACGGGACTGTCTGCTTCTTTCTGTAATTGACCACGGCGCCGGCATTCCGGAAGATCAATTGGAAAAACTCAATCAATCCATTGAAAAGGGAGAAATGGACTCCCATATTGGATTAAAGAATATCAATGAACGATTAAAACTTTCCATGGGAGAATCTTATGGACTGAAAGTCTACAGCAAACAAAAATGTTTTACCAGCGTTGTGCTGCGGCTTCCATTAACCTAAAAAACGTGCAGACCATAAAAATGGTCTGCACGTTTTTTGCTCTCAGCATTCGGAAGAACGCTTCTCATCATATTCTTGCCATTTGGCTCGGATCATGGTCCAAGCTTCTTCATTTTTTTGCTTGTAATCCCAGGGCTGAGGCGGATCGGTTGTGAAATCAGCGGAAATCCACCGCTGAGGCTTTTCTCCCAGATAAGGCTCAAATCCAAACAAATAGTAAATCCTAAGGGCTTTATAACTCCATGTCTGAGAAGCCAGATAAAGATAACCGGAATACCCCATGTCATTGTAAAGATCCAGCAGTTTGGAGACAATCGCTTTGGCGATCCCCAGTCCCTGATACTTGGGTTTTACTGCAATCCAGTGAAGGCGCTGGTCTTCTCTGCCAAATGTCCATCCCGGCCACAGAGCACCGATTCCCGTCAGTTCCCCCCGATCATCCATAACAAACACCATCCGGCGTCTCATTTCCTCAAAATAAGGGCACTGCTCTGGCTGAGGATACCGTTTCTCTTCCCCATCCCGATCAAGCCACTGGTATGTTTGTCCCAGCAAAAACTCGGTATAAAAAACACCGCGAGCTTCCTCCAAGGTGTCCATTCCCTCTACCTCATACTCTAGCTGAGCCCATTTTTCTTCATATCCCGGCTGATAGGAGTGAAAATGAAATCCACGAGGCAATTCAAAATGGGGATAATACTGGGTATCCCGCTTTTCCATAATAACGCCAATGTGAGGCAGGGATTTATCCTGTCCAATTTCTGCAAAAGTTTTGGCCATGTTCTATCCTGCCCCTCCATCTGTAAATTCTTTATAAAAACAACAAAAGCCTGTGGTATATACCACAGGCTTGGTACGCCAGAAGGGATTCGAACCCCCGACCTTTTGGTTCGTAGCCAAACACTCTATCCAACTGAGCTACTGGCGCATATTGTTTATTTTCTTAAGCACTCCGGTGTATCTCTCACTCTCGAGTGCTTAAATATAATATCATGAAATCAGAGGAATGTCAAGTTTTTTTTGAGACTATCAAAAATTATGTCATTTTGCACAATCATAAAACGCCTATTTTACAAAAAACAGGCATTTTATAATCGATTTCGATATTCTCCCGGAGATTTTCCTTCCTGGCGACAAAATATCCGATGAAAATGGGACGCATCATAAAACCCCGACTGCTCTGCCACCTGTTCCATAGTCAGATCAGTCAAACGAAGAAGTTTTTTTGCTTCTTCCAATCTGCGGCAGGCAATGTAAGCGGAAATCGACATACCGTACTGCGCCTTAAACAATTTGCTGATATAGGATCCGTCCAGATGAAGGATTTGAGAAAGCTGGGACAAACGAACATTTTCCTGATAGTGGGTGTCAATATATTCTGCCGCCGCTTTAGCATACTTCTCCCCAGAAATTTTTCCGGATACGGACTGCATCTGTTCTAAAATATCAGTCAGCTGTCTTTCAACCTGTTTTATGGAGCTGTTCTCCGCCTTTTGGGCAAAACAGGACATCTGTTCCAAACGCACCAGCAAAACCGGATCTTTGACCGGATGAGTCACCAGAGGGAAGGAAAGCTCCATCCGCTTTAGAGGCATCACGCCTGGGTCCTGTTCCTCAAACAGCAGGCCCTTAATTTGGCAGCTGGAATCTTCCTGCAAAGTGGGCATCCCTTGCTGAGGTTCTCCCAAATCATAAAGATTAAAGTGAATACACCACAGCTTTAAAGGAAGTGTATGGGAATCAAAACTGTGCTCCAATCCAGGAGGGACTAAAATCAGGCTGTTCTCAGAAAAATCAAATTCCCTTTGCGGAGTACACAATACACCGCTTCCGGCAGTCACATACAAAAGTTCATAGTCGTCAATCTTCCGCATAGGGATTGACCATGGGGTATAAAAACAATTGTCCGCCAGATAATGCAACCTGACCACGGTATCCATGATGATTTCCCTCCTTTCTTCCGATTTGTACAATCATTCTCTTTTATTATACATTGTGAAACCTGGGATGTCCAACTATAATAAAGGCAGTTGCAACAAACCGAAAAACACTTTTACAAAATAAAGGAGATGAATACCATGCAAAGCTCTTATGAAGTAATTAAACGGGCGCTGTATTTTAAAAGCCCGGATCGTCTGCCCATGATTTTTCAAGAATACTCAAACAGCGATGTTCACTATGTAAACTGGAATCAAATCGGCACCGGAGACCGTACCAAAGCACACACCCTGGACGAGTGGGGCTGCACCTGGTCCCGGTCAGAGGTCTCCAACATGGGGCTGGTTAACGGTCATCCTCTGGCAGACTGGAACTGTCTTTCCGATTACGTTTTTCCTGACCCGGACGATCCCAAACTGCTAGAAGGCATGGAACAGCGATTTGAGGGAAGTGAAGGAAAATATATTATGACCGATATTTTCGCCCTCCTGTTTGAACGGATGCACCACCTGCACGGATTTGAAAACACTCTGGCAGACCTTTACCTAGAACCGGAACGAATGGAATTTCTGGCAGACAAAATCGTGGATTTTGATGTGCGTTTGATCGAAAACATCAACCGAAAATTCCCGGGGAAAATTCACGGATTTTCCTTTACCGACGACTGGGGAACCGAACGAGCCGCCTTTATCAGCACCCAATTGTTTGACCAGTTCTTTAAACCCCGGTATGAGAAAATTTTTGATGCCTGCAAAAAAGCCGGGTGGGATATCTGGATGCACTCCTGCGGAAAAATCAACGAACTGATCCCTTCCCTCATTGATGCCGGAGTCAATGCCTTTAACCTGCTTCAGCCAAACACCAACGGCATCGAGGAGCTGGGGCGGCGGTTTGCGGGAAAAACCGCATTTTACACCTGCTGCGACATCCAAACTACCCTCGTTTCCGGAACCAAGGAACAAATCTGGTCCGAAGCCAAACAGCTCATGGACTACTGGGGTACTGAAAACGGCGGATTTATTTGCAGCGACTACGGAGACAGCGAAGCCATCGGGTCAGAACCCATCAAAAAACAGTGGATGTATGAGGCGTTTCTCACCCAGGATCGCTGGAAAAAATAACTCCCGGCGGCACCAGGGGTTCACACCCCTGGACCCAAAGAGGCTACGCCCGTATTCTATCAGCTGAGAGAATATTATTTGATATTTCCACACTACTGACAAAGTACATGCCGAAGATCATTTGCTCCGGCTCTCAGCCAATACTGCTTTACCAAAATCCCCCTGCAAACCAGTTTGGTTTGCAGGGGGATACTTTTTGATGATATGGTTTTCCAAAAGCTGCCGCTTATCCTGCAGCCAGCACACTGGCAATTTCTTTCATAGTGGCAACCACGTCTCCATTTTTCTGGAGTTTTACGGTAATATACGGGTTCTGGGATGCGTTTACCATGACCCTGCCCCGGATTCCCGCAGCCAGCTGGTTGGCAATCTGCGGATTGAGTTTTTCCGGAATCAACTGCAAAGACTGTGCACGCTGATTGATTTCCCGGAAACCATAGCTTGCCAGGGTATTCCGCAAAAGAGAAACATCCAGCAGTGTTTGCACCGTCTTTGGAACATCCCCAAAACGATCCAATAACTCATCCAGCAAGTCCATCCGCTCACTTTCGCTGTGAAGGGACGCAATCTTTTTATAAACATCCAGCCGTTGAGACAAGTCTTCAATATAGCTTTCCGGAATGTGAGCGTTTAACTGTACATCAATGAGACATTCATAGGACTTCTGATCCGGAATTTCTCCTTTTCGCTGGGCAATGGCTTCGCTGAGCAGACGCACATACATATCATACCCAACCGCTTCCATGTGCCCGTGCTGTTTGCCGCCTAAAATATTTCCGGCACCGCGAATTTCCAAATCCCGCATGGCAATGCGGAAACCGGAGCCAAAGGTGGTAAATTCCCGAATAGCAGCCAGCCGCTTGGAAGAAATCTCGGTGAGTACCTTTCCACGCTGGAAGGTAAAATAAGCAAATGCCCGTCGGTTGGAACGCCCAACCCGTCCCCGCAGCTGATAAAGCTGAGACAGTCCCATATAGTCTGCGTTTTCAATAATCAGGGTATTGCAGTTTTTTACGTCAATTCCCGTTTCAATAATGGTGGTGCAGATGAGGATATCAATTTCCTTCTGCATCAGCTTCCGCCAGATATCGGACAGTTCCCCTTCACTCATCTTCCCGTGAGCCACACCAATGACCGCATCCGGCACAATGGCGTGGATTTTGCTGGCGCACAGGTCGATGGTTTCCACCCGGTTGTGGATGTAGTACACCTGACCGTTGCGGCGAAGCTCCCGTTTGATGGCGTCACCGATAATGCCCAGATCATATTCCAGCACATAGGTCTGCACCGGGTGACGATCCTGGGGCGCCTGCTCGATGGTGGACATATCCCGGATTCCGCTCATAGCCATGTTAAGGGTACGAGGGATTGGGGTTGCAGACAGGGTCAGCATATCCACACTGGTAAACATCTGCTTGAATTTTTCTTTGTGCGCCACTCCAAACCGCTGTTCCTCGTCGATAATGGCAAGGCCTAAATCCTTAAACTCAATATCTTTTTGAACCAACCGGTGGGTGCCGATGACAATATCCACTTCCCCTTCTTTGAGCTTTTTCACTGTTTCCTTAATCTGCTTGGGAGAACGGAACCGAGACAGCAGTTCAATACGGATGGGGAAATTTTCAAACCGCTGGATGGCGTTCTGATAATGCTGCCACGCCAAAATGGTGGTGGGGCACAGGATGGCGCATTGTTTACTGTCCATGACGCATTTAAACGCCGCCCGCAGCGCCACCTCGGTTTTTCCGAATCCCACGTCGCCGCACAAAAGCCGGTCCATGGGGACTGCACGCTCCATATCCTCTTTGATTTCCCCAATACAGCGAAGCTGGTCTTCGGTTTCCTCATAGGGGAAATAGTCTTCAAACTCCCGCTGCCACGGGGTATCCTCGCTAAACGGATGCCCTTTGACCTTCATCCGTTTGGCGTACAAAGCAATCAGTTCATCTGCCATATCAGCACAGGCTTTACGCACCCGGGATTTGGTTTTCTGCCACTCCCCGGAATTGAGCTTATTGAGTTTAATGTTGTTTTCATCTTTCGGACCAATGTATTTGGACACCAAATCCAGCTGGGTAACCGGAACATACAGGTTATCCGCTCCCGCATACCGGATTTTAATGTAATCCTTCACAATTCCGTGAAGATCCATTTTCTGAATTCCCTCAAATACCCCGATCCCATGGGATACGTGAACCACCAGATCCCCCTGGGACAGGTCATCCAAAGAGCGAATCTGTTTTCCCTTTTTATACTTGCTCCGCCGTGTCTGGGTGGCCACGCTTTTATTGGTGGAGATCAGGGAAAACTTAATTTCCGGATACTCAAACCCGGAGGAAATATTCCCCGCCAGCACATACACCTTGCGCATGACAAATCCCTTCATGTCCTTGGCGTATTCGGCATTGATCCCCATCTTTTGCAGGTCATGGGCCAGATTGGATGCCGCTTTAGGCGTACCAGTCAGTACAGCGATACAATATCCGTTTTCCAAAAGAGGAGAAATATCCTCATACAGCACCTTCAGCTCTCCACTGAAATTGGAGGTCTGGATAGGGTTAATATTGAGGATGGTCTTAAATTTAACATCGTGGTTGGAACGAGCAAAGGTGTCCAGAAAAACGCTGTTGGCTTCTGAAAACCGGTGCTGAATCTGAGGAAATTCCGCACAGTACCGATCCAACCCTTTGCATAGCTCCCCGTCTTCAAACAGGGTCTTTAAATCCTCATGGTGCTGCCAGCTGAATGATTTTGCCCGCTCTTTGATGGACACATATTCACTGACAAACATCATGACATCCGGTTCGTAATAATCCAGAATGGTAGCTAAGGTTTCATAAGCTAAAGGCAGATATTTATCAATGGAGTAAAGTTCCATTCCGCTGTCCAGACGGGTAAGGTCTGCCGCCAGCTTTTCCGCCGCCGTTCCGGTTTTTATTTTGTCTTTCAAAGCGGCAATCTTTTCCCGAAGCACTTCCGGAGAATCAAAGAGGCACTCGCTGGCAGGGGTAATCACCACCTGATCTACCGGATCGGTGCGCCGCTGAGATTCCAAATCAAAAAAGGAGAGCATGTCAATTTCATCGCCCCAAAATTCCATTCGCACCGGAGCGGAATAATTGGGCGGAAAAATATCCAAAATCCCCCCGCGGACAGAGAACTGAGCAATTCCCTCTACCTGTGGACGGCGGGAATACCCTGCCCGCACCAGTTGTTCCACAAGCCGTTCCATTTCATAGCTGCCGTCCGCTTTAATGGTAAAGGTGCGGCTCCGCAGCTGGGACGGGGGAATGGTGTACTGTAGCAGCGCCTCAATTCCGCAGAAACAAATGGGACAGCTGCCGTTTAAAATACGGGACAGCACCCCAATGCGCAGCTGCTCGTACTCACGGGATACGCTTTCCACCTGCCGAAAGGTAAAATCCCGGCTAGGGTATACAAAGGCATACTCCTCTCCGTGCATGGTATTAATGTCATCACACATTCGTCTGGCTGCCGCTTCGTCATCAGTAACCACCAGCACCGGCTGCCCCAGGGACTGGGAAGCCGCATAGATAAAATGAGCCTTGTGAATATCAGACAGCCCTATGGTAAGCAGCGGGGTATTGAGCACCTTTAAATGCTCCACCATCTGATTAAACTGGGGCAGACGTTCCGCAATATTTTGATAGAGCCTCATATTGGCTTCCTCCTTTTCATCCGTTCCGGGACACCCGTCTTGTTATGATCAATTTCCAATCAGGAATTATACCGATTCATTGCCTGGTCAATCTTTCCAGAAACAATCAGTTTGGCGATTTCCGGACATTTTTCAAAGCTTTCTTTCATTTTTTCCTGTTCTTCTTTGGTAAAATTGGAAAGCACCCAATCAGCCAGATTATAGTCAGGATGAGGCTTTTTGCCCACCCCGATCTTCACCCGTGGGAAAGTGTCCTTTCCGGTCAGGTAAATAATGTTTTTAATGCCGTTGTGTCCCCCGTCAGACCCTTTCCGGCGAATCCGCAGGAAAGAGGGTTCCAAAGAGATATCATCAAAAAACACGATTACGTTTTCAATGGGGATTTTATAAAAATTCATGGCTTCTACCACAGCCTGACCGCTTAAGTTCATATAGGTAGACGGCTTCATGAGAAGGCATTTTTTCCCGTCAATCACACCGGTTCCCACCAGAGATTTAAACTTCACCTGATTGACTTTGACCCCAAGCTCTTCTGCAATGTGGTCAATAGCCAAAAAACCTGCATTATGCCGGGTGTTTTCATATTTCCGTTCCGGATTTCCCAATCCCACCAGCAGGTACTGGATTCCCCCAGAAGATAAGGATTCTCCGGAATTCTTTTTTGTAAATAATCCCATTTGTATATTCTCCTAAAAATAAACAATTTGTATTTCAAAGCTCAAAAAGGAGTGCTGCAAAACCCAAGTCATGCAACACTCCTAAAGGGAATCTGGTTCCCGCTTTTCCTACTCAAATAGTATCACGTTTCCCCCACCCTGTCAACCGAGAAGAATCGGGGGTTTTCAGGAAAAAACACGAAAAACATACCCGCTGGGTGAGAATCTCCATTCCCGAGACCGGGAAGTTATCTCCGCACATTCAGAGACATTTGGCGTATTGGGGAATCACCTGTACCCCGCACAATTCCATTCCCGGTTTTTGAGGAAGGTCAAAGTAAATATCCGTCTGGGAAGCATATACCCGCACCCGGTAATCCTGGCAATATCCCAGCCGCTTTAACGCAACCCTCCAGGGAAGACCGCAGCTATACCAGTCCGCCACCAGCTCCTCCTCCAAAAACAGCTGTGCCTGATCTCCCAGAAAGTCCAGCTGCAGAAATACCTCAGATACCCTCTCGGCGGGAACAGAATCCAAATAGATGGCATAGTCCACCCACTGTTTTGTTTTCCCAATCTGGCTCCACTGGACGTTGATTTCCACCGGCTGAAATTGACAGAACAGGGTTTTCGGTTCTCCTTGGGCACCGTAAACGGTCACCGTTTCATGGGAATTGGTGGTTTGCAGCCATACTTTGCCCTGATGCTGCCGCAGCTGTCCCCCAGTAAGATACAGCTGTTCTCCCAGTTTCCAGCTATTGCGTGCCTGTTCCTCTGTCAAGGTCACCACTTCCGCCGGAGTGCCCTCCCAAACATATTCTGGGGTTTCATCGGTAAAGAAGAAATATCGGTCACCCAACCGGCACAAAGGCTGAGCATTGGCACAGCGCAGGCGATGTTCTCCCAGTGAAAGCCCATAAGGGAAAATCCCCATTCTCCCGTCCGGTATGGACATGGGCGGAAACTGAATTTCCTCTTTCGGAGTCTTTACCTGAAAGCAAACCTTTTGGTGAGACTTCATCACCCGTTTGCGCTGATGGTTGTTTACAAACAAAAATCCTCCGCCGGTCTCCCAGTTATGACGAACGGACGCCCGCAGGTGTTCCAGGTCTCCGGCATCGGTGGGATTCTCCTCTGCCAGAAACACCTGAGCCGGAGCCAGCACCCCGCCCCACTCTTTGAGCAGCATATGAATCTGTTTTAAGCGGCGAAAACTTTCCCGCACTTCGCCATTTTCCCCCAAAGGCGCCTGAAAATCATAGGATTTTACCGGAACATCATTGGGGTATCCGCTTTCTACCGATTCCTGGAGGGTAGAATCTTTTCCCTTGGGATTGACCCCGCCGTGATACATGTAATATCCAATCAGATTGGCACCGGATGCCAGATAACACAAGGTCATGGCCTGGGTATCCTCCGGAAACGCCACCACTCGCCGGTGATGGGTTACCTGCATGCCTCCGCCCAGTTCCGCTGTAGCGTAAGGAAACCGGGTTTCATCATAGGTAAACACACTGGAACTGCCAAACAGGTCATTTCCCACCTGATCCGCATTCCGATAACCGCCAATTAAAAAGTTAGGACTGGGCGGCAGTTCCTCAATCCCGGAATCCCAGGGGGCATCCACATAGGCGGCCTGCAGCGGCAAAAAGCCTTCTTCGGGTACGCAGGCAGCACCCCATCCGGTAACCGTATAAAAGGGAACCTGAAACCCGATTTCCTGTGCCATTGATTTTAAGGTTTTCAGATGTTCAATTCCCAGACTGTGTTCATGATGATCGATGATGGTCAGCTCATTTTCAATCTGAACCCCGATCACAGGGCCTCCGTCCTGCCAGAACATGCCCTCAGCCTGCTGGTAAATTTTTTCATACAGTTTCCGAACACAGGACAAATACTGGGGATCATCGGTGCGGGGCTGAATATTTGGAAGATGAACGAGCCAGTCCGGGAATCCCCCGTTCCGGCATTCTCCATGGCACCAGGGGCCGATCCGCAGTACTACCGGCATTGCCACCCTTTGACAGGTTTCCAAAAATCTTCGCAGATTGCGGCAGTCCGAAAAATCCCATTCACCCCTGCGTTCCTCGTGGTGAATCCAAAACACATAAGTGGCTACAATTTCAACGCCCCCGGCTTGCATCATTTCTAAGGCAGTTTCCCATTCTTCTGCCGGATAGCGGGAAAAATGAAATTCCCCCATTACCGGAATCACCGGCTGATGGTTTTTCTCAAAATACCTTTGATTGACCCCTAACACGGTGCCATCCTGCCGTTTCCCGCCCATGGGAATGGGGGCCGGCGGATTTTGAGGATTTTGCACCTGAATTACCGTATATTCCATCAAGATCACGCTCCTGAAAGTGATATTACTGTGCCAAATTATTACGCTGATTTTATAGTTTCAGAATACGTCATTCCGCTCACAGTGTCAAGAAATAAAAAGGGAGAGAAAGCCTTCTCTCCCTTTTTATTTCCAAATCCTCAGCACTGATTGGGTTTTTCCTGTCTTTTTCAGCATAGAAGTCATTTTTGATACCAGGACTTCATCCGGGCAGTAATCTCCCGCAGATCCCGCACTTCTTTCCGGGCGGTTTCATTCAGCTCCCGGCAATCCCTGGTTCGGCTTTGGATTCCCATAGGAATTCCTTCCAGATTTAGATAATACTTGGCATTCACCGGGTATACCTGTCGTTCAATCATAGCGCAGATAGTCAGTTCCTGAGACAGTTTTTCTGCCTGAGGATGCTCATAGTTTTCACACAGCCAGCTGTACAGACTGCATTGCATATTGGCCATAACTCCACTGTATCCTGCAGCTCCGGCTTTGAGAGAATCCAGTAATGTTGCGGTATTGGCATTGTAAAGCTTCAAATTGGTTCCCCGGCACACTTCCAGTTTTTCCTTGATATTTTCAATATCACAGCTGGTATCCTTTAAAAAGTAAAAACGTCCCGTGTTTGCGCACCAGCCAATGGTTTCAGGAGTCATCACCCGCTTGTAAGGATAAGGGCATTCGTAAAATCCCAGCTTCATATCTGACGGAAGCATTTTCAAAAGCTGTTCCAGCCGGCTGATCCACACGCTGTCACCCTCATCCTGTTTTGCCAGACGGTTGGTAATCAAAATCACCGCATCTACCCCAGTATTGCCAATCTGAGTCAGCTCGTTTGCCTGTTCCTCCAAATCTTCGGAAATATGTCCGGAGGCAATTACCGGCAGATCCCCAGCCTGCTGTTTTACAAACCGCGCAATTGATACCCGCTCTTCTAAACTGAGAAAGAACATCTCGCTGGACTGACATACTGAAAACAGCCCGGATACTCCCTCCTGCCGATACCACTGGATCAGCTGTGCCAATGCCGGATAATCCACTTGATTGTCTTGGGTAAAAGGGGTCAGCATCACCGGCCACACTCCACCGGGAAAATGATTTTCCATAATTTTTCCTCCTAATTCCAGTGCAAAAACCACTTTGAAATTTGCGTTTTAACAGATTTACCAAAGCGGTTTTTTATGCTTAGTTCCTATTTCGCTCAAAAACCCGGCAAATGGTCTCAAAAGTTTCCGGGCTCATTCCCATAGAAGAATACTCTTCAATATATCCAATATATCCTCCGTCTTCGGTTGATAAATTACTCTTAAGTCGTTTTATATAATCTTCAATTTGCTGTTCTGTTCCATGCATCGCTACTGTTTGATGATCCACAGGTGTACAGAAGGCACATCTGCCTCGAAACCTTTCTCCCAGTCGTTCTATCCCAAACACATCCGGCTGATTAAAGTTAAATACATCCACGCCGATTTCAATAAAATCATCAATAATGTCCCAAATATTTCCACAGCTGTGCAGATACACCTTTTTCCCATGCTGATGAATCAGTTCAAACTGTTTTTGATACAACGGCTTATAAATTTCCCGCCACATATCCGGAGAAATAATCAGCCCCCTCTGAGTTCCCAGATCATCTGCAAAAGATACTGCATCAATTTCCGGGAACGAACAATAGTGACGAATGATCGCTGTTTCAAAATCGTATACCATATGAATAAGCCTCATAAGATTTTCCGGTTCTTCATACAGGTCGATATAGGTTTCTTCCACACCACGCAAATAAGTAACAAAGTTAAACCCCGAAATTCCCAATCCCGCCATCAAAAACTGATCCGGGTGCTTTTTGATAATCTGTGGGATATGATCAAATCTTCCTGGTGCTTCTGGATCCGGCGGCTGATAATCCGTCAAGTCACTCCACTGACCAATCGGTGGATCATAGGGCTGTCCCATGGTCTGATCCACCCGTTTCCATTTAAATCCCCATTCGCTTTCATTGGGATCTGCAGGATGAAAATTTGCAGATGCTTTATATCCCAACTGGATAATATCTCCCCGTTCAATATATTTATTAAAATATAAAATAGGCATTTTATCCGGCCTGCGGAATTCAATAGCTCTGAGAACACGTTCTTTTGAAGTCATGACTTCGTTCTCTCCTCTCTTATTCCATGAAAAAATCATCTTACTCATGAAACAAATCTGTTTCCAGATCGGCGCAAAGGGCATGATATAAAGGCAGTGTCAGTTCCTGAATCTGATAGGTTTCCCCAGCCGGCAGACAAATACAGACATCACTGTACTGTTCCAGCAATCCGCCTTTCTGGCCGGTAATTCCAATAACCTTCATCTGTTTTGCCTTTGCCGTCACGGCCGCATTTACCACATTGGCAGAATTCCCGGAAGTGGACATGGCAATCAGTACATCCCCTGAAGCTCCGTACAAATAGGTCTGCTGGGCAAACACCATGTCATATCCGTTATCATTTCCCACCGCAGTCAATAAAGCGGTCTGACTGTTCAGGCAAATGGATCGGATTCCGTTTTGCAGGGAATCCGCCGTTTTGCTGCCCTGTTCCCCGTATTTTAAAAACGGCGCTTTCTGGTTTTCATTCAGTGTTCTGGGCAGACGAAATCCTTTCATCAGTTCCCCTACAATATGTTCCGCATCCGAAGCGCTTCCCCCATTGCCGCAGGTTAAAATACAACCCTGGTTTTGAGCACACTCCAATAAAATTTGATATGCTTTTTGGATTACTTCCATGTTGAGCTGAGGGAACCGCCCTGCCAAGTCGTCCAGCAATTTTGTTTTACTCATGACTCTCATCCTTTCCATAAGCGCCCTGCAAAGCTACTGACAAAGCCGCAAAGTCCCCAATCTGGTCCCCCAACCTAGCAGGAACAACCTGACAGCACTGCCGGGAAAATTCCAGTGTCTCCTGCTGGATCACTTCCATCATGCTTTCCCGCAGCAAATCCCCGCTGCGCTCATAAATACTGCCGATAACAATCATTTCCGGATTGAGAATATCAATGAAAAGAGAAAGCGCCACACCCAAATAATGTCCGCTGATTCGGTAAATCTCTTTGGCAAGTTCGTCCCCTGATTCTGCCGCAATGGCTACATTTTTGGCATTCAGCTGTTCCAGCATAGAAATCTCCGGACACAGTGCCGGTTTTTCCCCCATCTGAAGTTTTTCCAGCACTTTCATTTTGGCAATCTGGGCAATCCCGCCCCCGCTGCAAAAGCCTTCAAAGGATCCGGTTTTCCCAAATCCCACCGGGCCCCACTGGCTTAAACGGATATGCCCTACCTCCCCGGCCATATTGCTGGTACCGGCATACAGCTTCCCGTCCAGAATCAAGCCTGCTCCCATTCCCGTACCGCAGGTAAGAAAAATCACATTTTTATATCCCCGGGCAGCTCCAAACCTCCATTCTGCCAAAGCACAGGCATTGGCATCATTTTGAATAAAGGTTGGGATGTGAAACCGTTCTTCCAAAATTTTTACAATGGGAATCTGATCCCACCCATACAGATTGGGCGGGTTCATAACAATCCCTTTGATATGGTCCAGAGGACCGCCGCAGCTAATCCCAATTGCCGCAATTTGTTCTGGCTGAAGGTGATGTTTTAACAGCATCTGTTCTAACGACAGGCAAATATTCCCGATGACATAGTCCGGCCCTTTTTGAGATTCTGTTTGAAAACATATTCTGTCTATAATAACATCCGTTAAGTCGGTTTGTTCTATTTGGGCGTTCCCCAAAACAACTGCGCATTTGGTTCCGCCAATATCCACCCCGATGGAATAGGATTTCATGCCGTCACTTCCTTTTTTAAATAATTGCCGGATTTATTCCACTTCCCATTCAAGCAGGTTGACTTCATAAGGAATGGTATCCGGTTTCCTATCAATGGCAAACGTTTTAATCTCATTCCCACGCATTGATGCAGTAATCTTCTTCCCAAAAAGTGGAAGGTCAATGGTTGCTTTTGTGGGAACCCCGTCTGTTTCATAGACACGCAGAATATACGCATCCAAATGATCCGCCTGTTTTAATGCAGAAATAATTACGTTTGGAACATCAATTCGAATATTTTGCGCCTTCTGGGGCAGATGACCTTTATGATACGTTTCAATGATTGCTGTATACGGCTGATTCAGTTCACAGCCCTTGCGGACAATCCTAGCCTCTTTCCAAGTGCCCATATGAGGTACAATCTGATACCGGAAATTTTGAATCCCCTGATCCACAAACTGATAATCTTCAATTTCATCTTCCAGTACAAAAGGTTCATGATGCGCGTAAACTGGGCTGCGCAGAACTGTCATTGCCATCACATTCCGGGTCACATTAGCGCTGTATTTATTTTCATTGATAATACTTAATCCACAGACTGTTTTATTTCCCGGTTTCATTCCCGTCAGATCAAACCATTTCTGCATAGGTTCTTCTTCTCCGTTACATTCCTTACTCACAGTACCGAAAGGAATTTCATAGGTCGCCCGATACTGATCCAGATTTACAGGAAATTTTAATTTCAGACATTTAAATTTTTCCTGCCAGTTCAGTCGAACAGAAACATCAACATCACGAGAATCTGCGTAAAGGGTAAAAGTCTGCACCATGGTGGAGTTTCCATATTTGCTGATTACCCGAATAGAACTGCGCACCTGACCGGCTTCTGTCTTTTTCACAGATACTGGAACAAACTGACCGATTTCTTGATCAAAACGGGTGATCCCGTGGCTCCAAGTATCGGAATCATCCTGAATGATAATTGGCAAAGCACCTGTGTCTTTCAAAAACTCGGTATCAGTTTGTTTGTCATAAATAGACTGGATTCCACCTGTTTTCTCATCAATTTTAACTCGAATCCACTGGTTTTCCAGCACATTAGACGCTGCAGTATCCACAAAATTACAAGCTTCTACCCGATCACCGTACAAACGGAACACCTGATATCCCAGAGCAGGCACTTTGGCACGGAATACAATTCTAGTACGGCCATTGGCCTTAGCATTAGAAGCAATTTGCTGGCAGGCAACTGGTTTTCCGTCCGCATCTACAACGTCAATAACGGAGCCGATCTTTTGGTTTGCAAACTGTCCGATCTCAATTTCCACCGGACTTTCCATATCCCAGGAATGAGGGTTAAACACCACCACTGGCAACATATTCGTATCCTGTTCAATACCAATATGAAACGCAATTGCCTGCAGCGCATTATTTTCTCCACGAGCTGCAATAGATAACGCTTCTCCGTGTTCATTTCTGGAATCCTCATATGCATCTACAATACTGGAACCTGCCAAAATATCGTGGAACTGATTGAACAACACCCGTTTCCATCCATCAGAAAAACGGTCAGGATATTTGCTTTCTCCCATAGCAGAAGAAACTGAAGCCCATTTTTCTGCACGAAGTAAAACCTGCTCAGAACGGCGGTTCATGCTTTTAATTTCAGACTGTACGCTATAGCAGCCACTAGCATGATGCTGGAGATCTTCTGAAACCACCGGTAAAGAATATCTTTTTTCATCCAGTTCTTTAAAATACCGAACCGGATCACTAAACACAATTTCCACATCCGGATAGTTATTTTGAATAGATCGAATGGTTTCAATATTTTCGATGGTAGGTCCTCCCCCGTGATTTCCCACCCCATAAAAGCACATAAGACAGTCAACATTGGGATCAAAATCCTGCATACAAGCTTCCATGTGTTTTTGCAAGCTTCCAAAAGTACAGTAAGAAAAAGGTATTTGGTATGCCGTTACTTGAGATCCATCACTGGAACGCCAGATAAAATGTCTTCCCGGAAGTCCTTTTTCGTGAGGTCCTGGACGCATGAACACATAGTACTTCATCCCGGAAAGATTCAATAACTGGGGAATCATGCCATTATGCCCAAAACTATCTACATTATATCCTACGGTGGCAATCACTCCGAATTTCTCTTTAAAATAGTTTTGTGCTAACAGAGCATGCCGTGCAAAGGATTCTCCTCCAGGCAAGTTACAGTCCGGCTGAATCCACCAGCCTCCGCAGATCACCCAACGACCTTCCTGAACCCGATGACGGATTTTTTCAAACATTTCAGGATCATTTTCTTCTACCCACTCATAAAATTGAGCAGAACTGGAAGTAAACACCACATCATCATATTCATTTAAACGGTCCAAAGCAGATTTTAAAGTCGCTTTATTTTCCTGGAATCCTTCCTGCCAACGCCACAGCCAAACCGGATCCAAATGGGCATTTCCGATCATATGTAATTTTTTCATAAACTGATCCTCCTAAAAGTATTCTTTCCTACCCTTTATCCGCCCCTGATATAGAGACGCTCTTTCATTTTTTAATACTGCCGAGTTTAAATCCGTGCTCTTTTTTGTTTTATCATAACATTCTAATAAACATAAGTCAATTGTATTTATTAAATCAAGGTTTAAAAGAAATGAAAATAGGTTTTTTATAAAAATATACAGGTGTTTTTT
>JBMNPJ010000010.1:0-111298 GCA_050943535.1 Massiliimalia sp. | reverse complement strand
TCCAAAAGTTTAGATTTTCCCACAATGCTTATCTTTTGGTCTTTGGTTCGGAATAGTGTAGTGCTGGCGGTCTATCTCTTGTTTTCGGTTGCTTGCTTCCTTACCGTACATGAGCATTCGCGCCGGGGTTGTCATTGCCGTAACCTTCCAGCAGGTTGATGACACCCCAGATGCCGAGACCAGCGCCCAGAGCGATAACGAGAGTTTTCAGAACAGTGATAGCCTGAGTAAAAAATTCCATAAATTATAGTTAGCCGGAATCATTTGAAAAAGGTTGATTTAGTCATTCATAGGCATACAAAAGCCGGAGCAATCTGCCGCCCGGTTTCCGGGGGCCGATTCCGGCTGTCCTCCTTTTTTTATTATTTTTTGGTGATTGTCCGCTTTGTACGCCAATGGCCCCATAAGGGCAGTTGCGGCGAATAGATACGATCACTCCTTTCACAGCGGAACAGATTTAAGCGCCCTCTGCGTCTACTTCGTACACATCGTAGACCTCATTGGGCTTGAGTTTCAGCCGGGTGGACAGGAACGCTTCAATGTCAAAAGCGTTCTTTTCGTCTGCATCGGCTGTGTATTTGAAATTGGGGTGCTTGGTGATGTCGTACTTATCCGAAAGGAAAGGCCGCACACCACGCAGCTGGAGGATACACTTGCCGCCGTCCATGACGGCCAGTTCATCCTGGCTCATAAGCTCTTTGCCGAGCTTCTGGTAGTTGAGAGAGTGGGAGGTTTCCCGCCCACGGCTCTCGCCGGTGTTGTAGGTGTCGATGGTTTCCTTGCCCAGCACGGCGGCCAGCTCTTTGAGGGTAGTCGGTTCCTTGCCGCCCAGGAAGATGGAGGTATCCATGTTGCCGATGATGGTGTCGGCGTTGTCCTTGTAGATGGCTTTCAGCTGGGACTGTGCTTGCAGCACCAGACAGGCGGAGATCTCACGGCTTCGGATGGTGGCAACCAGCTTTTCCAGCCGGGGTATCTGGCCGATGTTGGCACACTCGTCAATGAGACAGCGCACATGGACCGGCAACCGCCCGCCGTACACATCGTCTGCCTTTTCGCACAAGAGGTTGAACAGCTGGGTGTAGCACATGGAGATCAGGAAGTTAAAGCTATCATCTGTATCGCTCATAATGAGGAACAATGCAGTCCGGCAATCTCCCAAGGTATCCAGTTCCAGCTCGTCGTAGGAAGTGACCTCCCGCAGTTCCGCAATGTCGAACACGGCAAGGCGCGCACCGCAGGAAATCAGGATGGATTTTGCGGTTTTGCCAGCTGCCAGCTTGTACTTCTTGTACTGGCGGACGGCGAAGTGATTGGGCTTCTCCGCCTCCAGCGCATCAAACATCAGGTCCACCGGGTTTTTGAATTCCTCGTCATCCTCCCGGACCTCCATCGCGTTGATGAACTCGATGAGAGTGGAGAAATTCTGTTCCTCCACCGGGGCCTCGTAGTGGATATACCCGATGAGAGCGCAGTACAAAAGCGTTTCCGCCTTGACCCAGAAATCGTCCCCGGCCTTGCCCTCGCCCTTGGTGTTGGCAATCAGCGTCGTGACCAGTTTCAAGATGTCCTTTTCGGAGTGGATGTAGGCAAAGGGTTCCGATAGGTAAGCCTTTGATGTTATCTCCGGCTTTTCCCCCGGCTAGCACCGGACATGCGATTTTCACCGCATCCGGCGCCCCATCAAGCATAGTTTCAGCAGTGATACACACTCACTCTTTCACATTAGCTAAATCAGTTTGTTACGATTTACATTGACATTTCTGCCAATCCTGCGGCAACACGCAGTTTGTTTACTTTAGTAATTTGTGCCTTATTCAAATCATACTTCTTTGTCAGTGTAGCGAACTTTATACTGTCTGTTGTTGAGATAAGTTCATATCCGGTAGGTGATAAAAGCAACAGATTACGGTAACTGTCTCTGCCATTTTTACACTCATTCGATTTTCTGTAACAAATACAGTGAGTCACTTCCAGATGTTCCCCGGTGATTGCACATTTACCTTCCTGTCCGGCATAGAGAGAGATTCGGTTATCATTGAACTGTACCGTTTCTCCCGTTACCGGATGACGCATGAGCCAGAGCATATCTTCAACGTTCAGTTTCAGATTGCTGTGGATTTCCATTCTTCCGTCCGGAGTATATGGATTGATTTTCCTGCTCTTGCGCATTGGTATCTTAAACTGCACATATGCCAGAGGTACTACTGGTGTATCTCCAATCCAGCGCATTTGCTTCGATTTTCCATACCGGTTTTTTAAGTATTTGTTGTTTAGCTCGCCCTGCTTTTTATATCCATCTATCCGATGGAGAAAGCGACCGTTATTCACATGAGCCATTCGGCTGAAATTCAGATTTATCCTCGTAGCAATGCAATAATAGTTCTGCATACCTATGACTTTGGCGTTGTATTCGTGAATGTTGCTCTTTATGTCACTTGCTGTCTTGCTGTTTTGAATCTCTATAATTGCTTTTGAGAGTTCTTTCTGCATATGCGACATTGCCTTGTCACAGACATTTGAACTGATTACCCATGTCCTGCGTTTCCTTATCAGCTTCATACGGAACCCCAAAAATTCACTGTCTCTTTTCCTGAGATTTGTGACCTTTGATTTTTCATCAGAAATTTCCAGTTTGAGCCGCTTTAGCAGCCAGTCCTTAACCGCATGGTATGCTCTGTCAGCGTCCTTACAGTTTCTGCAAAAGATTTTAAAATCATCTGCATACCGGACTATACGCATTTCCTTGAGGTTGCTCTTTTTGAGCGCCGTGTAGCTGTTGCACTTTTTCTCTGCCCCATTCGGATAATATGTGACCTTACAAGGAGACTTCATATGGTCTGCCATACCCTCCCACTGTGACGCTATCCACCAGTCCAGTTCGTTCAGGACAATGTTGGCTAACAGCGGGGAAAGTATGCCGCCCTGAGGGGTTCCCCTGTCTGGATATAAGATTTCTCCATCTGGCATTTGAATTGGCGCTTTCAGCATTGCTTTGATTATCTGAATCAGTTTGGTATCCCGTATACCCAGCGTCCATATCTGCTGTAACAGCTTTCTATGATTTACGTTGTCAAAGAAACCCTTTATATCCACATCTACTACATAGTGGAGTTTGTTCCTTTGAGCCAGTCCGTAAGCGTAGGAGACAGCGTTTTCAGCGCTCCTGCAAGGTCTGAAGCCGTAAGAATGTTCATAAAACTTTGCTTCACAGATTGGCTCCATGACCTGTAATATGCATTGCTGTACAATCCGGTCTATGATACACGGTATGCCTAACGGTCTTAATTTCCCATTTGGTTTGGGAATCTCTACCCTCCTTACTGTTTTTGGCACATACCTTGTAAACTGTTTTTGAATAAGGGAGACAAAATCTTCTTCCGGCATATCTGCCAGTGATTCTATCGTTCTCCCGTCTGTGCCGGCGGTATGGCTCCCATCATTGCTTTTAATATTTCTGAAAGCAAGCATGATGTTATTTGGTGCCACAATAATTTCTACGAGATTATTAAATATCTCTCCATCTCTGCTTTTTGCATACAGTTCATCAAAGATGTTCTGCATGTCATAGTATTCCGCATGGCGCAGTTTACTTCTTTTTTTAGCTTTTTGTGTCATGTACATCACCCCGTTTCATTGATTCGAGTGACAATTTCTTATTCTTACTCGACTGCATGATTAGAGAGTGTGTACTGCTGATTTTCTGCCTGACTTGTGGCCATTCCTCCATCGCCCTCTTTTTCGCAGGCAACATCGACAGTTCGACCACGACCTTTCAGCAGAGATTCATCCGCTTATTGTTCTTCGCCGGATTATCCATAGGATTCTCTGCCTTTCCTTGTTCCGATAATTCTATCTGTGCATATATACCCTTAGGTGTTCCCTCTAAGCCTGACAGCTTGCATGTGCCTGTAACACATCACGGTGGTTCGTAACAACCATTCCTACTAAACCGCACTGTCTGGGCATGAACCCACACATACATTTCTGTATGTGGCACTTTTAGACCTTTACATTCGGGAGTTTCGTCAGGCATTGCTGCCATTCTCACCATAGGTATTTTATAGACCCCCGGCATATGGGGTGCGCTGTCCACCTCTGGACAGGTTTCGTCAGCGTTATCTGTTACGGCACCTTTCTGCCGACTTTACCGGGCTTCACACCTCATCACAGACTGATGACGCATGCCGGAGTATCAGGGGAGACGTTTCAAGGCGTTACCCTATCGTTCCACCTCTCGAATTATCAGTTCACAGAACTGATTAAAAACAGCGCTGTGCGCCGCCTTTTCAGCGGCGAACAAGTCGCACGATTGTAGTGCATGGATTTCTTGAAGTTGATGGTATTGAGAACCTTAATCCGGTACGGCTCATAGATGACCTTGCCGTGCTTATCCTTCATGGGCTTGCCGTCCTTGCCCAGCTTGGGGGTGCCGCGCTGGAGCATCTTGCCGCACTCCACCAGGATGGTGCCTTTGGGGTCTGTGACCACATAGGAGCTGTGCATCTGCATCAGGTTGGGCTTCAACCAGAACCGGGTCTTACCGGAACCGGAGCCGCCGATTACCAGAACATTTTTATTTCGCGCCGTTTTGGGGTCCTTGGGGCGGCTGTTCATGGTCAGGCTCTCGGTTTTGGTCAGAATCACATTGTTCTGGAATACCGGGTCGATATAAGGCGCAATATCCTCATGGGTTCCCCAGCGGGCGGAGCCGTACTCCATGCCATGCCGGTACTTCTTGGCGTTCTTGCTCTTGAGATAGACCGCCAGCCGCAGGCCACCGCCGCAGCACAGGCCCACCAGCAGGTCCAGCGGGTGCAGGCTGGGCCACCAGCTGGCAAGCGCCTCCGGCAGTGTGGAGAAGAACGAGAGCATTTTTGCCGAAGCGTCCGCGCCCACGGCCATCCGCCATCCTTCACCGAAGTTGGTGGCAAACAAGCCCATCAGAATATACGGCAGGTTCAAAACAAGGAGCTTTTTGATGTCAAGCTGCTTTTTCATCGTTCCAGCTCCTTTCGCTTGTTCCGATCCACGACGGCGTGCTTCACCAACTCTTTGAACTGGCTCAGCTTTGCCAGCACGGACGGGCGCTCGGATTTCTCTGCCTTTCTTACCTTTTTGCCGGTATATTCGGTAAAGGCAGCTGTCAGGGCATCCGCATCCCGGCCTTTGAAAAAAATCAGGTACTTGGGTGGGGAACTGCTGCGGTCCTTTTTCACCGCATAGTCCACACCATATTTCCGGGCGATTTTCTCAAATTCCTTGATGGAGGGGTCGGTGATCTCGATGTTGGAAACACCCTGGTTCTGACCGATCAGCTGTTTCACCGTCTGCTTGCCCTGGGGCTTCACAGGCGCGTCACGGCTTCTCTGCTTTTGCAGCTTCTTTTCCTTGCGGTGAGCAAGGTACTTGGTAATAGCAGCTTTCAACAACCGCCCGGTAAACTTTGTTCCGCTGACTACCAGCGTCAAAGTCCTGTTTTCCACTTCCTCCTGCATAGGTCATCGCCTCCTTTCCACGGATTTTGCAGGGGTGGCGCTTCAAACTAAGGCGGGACCACCAGCCGCCGCAAAAGATAACGGGTCATCATATCATCAGCAGGATACTGTCCCGCAGCTGGGCAAAATACAGCTTGCCCTGGGGCGTCACCAGCGTGTAGGAACCGATGTGTCCGTGGTTGCAGTAGTCTTTGACACAGAACAGGCCATTGTTGGAGGGCTTTGCATAGGGAAGTACATTCCCGGATGCTGTGCGATAGACGAACCGCTGCTCCAGCAGGAACCGGACAAACCGGCGCTCCGGCACAACCAGCTCTTTGGCGGTGGTGCGGAGGTTGGTGCTGTGATTGAGGTCGATGAACAGGTCATAAAAGGCGGCCTTGCTTTCCAGCAGAGCGTTTTCCTCCCGCAGTGCCGCATTTTCTTCCCGCTCAGCCAGCAGTTCGGAGCAGAGTTTCAGCAGCGCCTCCGGGGAAGTGGCAACCTCCCACAGCTTTTCCTTGGTCATGTAGGCTCCGTGTTTGCGAATGGTGGGCAGCACCTCGTCAAACACCCATCGTTCAAACCGTTCCGCAGAGGGTAGCTTGCTATGGACAATCAGGCGGTAAACATCACCTTCGGAGATGAATGTCATGGTCTGATTTCCGCTGTTGGTGGGGATGGAACATTTCGTTCCACCCCTAGTATGGTCACGGACAGCCTTGCGGGGATTGGTATATCCCAGCGCAGCGGCTATATCCGTACCACAAAATAAGACCTTGCCGTCATGCTCCAAAGTACGGATACTTCCAAACTCCGGGTTTTTGAAAATTTCCATCTGATTCATGTCGTGCCTCCTTTGGCATGAGAAAAGGCGGCTCTTACCAGCCGCCTGCGTTCATATCGTGATTGACTTGTACGGTGTAGTGATTACTGATGGTGGTGGGCGCGTTGAACAGCACTGCAAGCAAATACTGTTTCATATTGCGGACCTCGGTGGTGTTTTTCTGCATACCGTCCATGACAAACCGGATATGCTCGCTATCCAGCTTCAAAAATCGGGAGCGCACGACTTCATGGGGAAAGTCGCTGCCAGCGATCCGAGTGGTCTTACGCTTGGCACAAACGGTCTCCACAATCAGCTCCACAATCTCGTCCAGGTCCTCACGGTAGGTCGAAAACTCTCTGCACAGATAGTCATACTCGATGTTCTCCAGAATCAAATCCCGATAACTTTCCATCTCTGAGGCAGACATCGCATCCCTTCCTTTCCGTTCCGGCGGTCTTACCGCCGCTGTCTCCCGGAAGGGAATGGAATCGGTACTTGCTCTATGAGTATTTTGTTTTTGGGTATTTGGTTTCTCTATATTTAATTCTGCGGGCTTTTCCGTATCCGGTTTCTCCATATCCGGGTTTTCCGTATCTGGTGAAGTCGTATCCGGCTGGGGCGTATCCGGGTTCTTCGGCTGTGGCTGCTCGTAGATGACATACTCCGTGTCGCTGATCCGGCCTTGTCGGTCCCGCAGCTGGTTCCGCACGATGTACCCGGCGGTTTCCAACTCCCGCAGCGCATTACCGATGGCGTCAACCCCCTCCTTGCAGATTTTCGCAAGGCCACGGGTGGTATAGTTCCAGTCATCCGGCAGGGATAGCATCATGGAAAGCAGTCCCTTGGCTTTGAGGGACAGTTCATGGTTTCGCAAGTGATGATTGCTCATCACGGTATAATCTCTGGTCCGTTCAATGCGAAAAACGGCCATTGACTTCACTCCTTTCTAATTTCAGGGCATGAAAAAAGCCACAATCTTTCGTGAAAAAGACTGTGGCTTTCAGCTGTTTTTGTTGTTCTGCCAGGGCCGGTAGGGACGCTTGTACTTCGGCGGATGACTGAACATCGGTTCATGCTCCGAAAACGGGAGGGTCTGCAAAACCCGGTCAATGTCGGTGGATTCCATATCATACTGGGACTGACAACTTTCCCAGATGGCATCTTTGATGCTCTGGACAGTACACATATTCATTCCTTTCCTTTCGTAGTGATGATGAGTTTACGGGTGGCGGCGGCGCTTGTCCGGTTTGAAGTCGAGAACATGGCCCTCGATCACACGGGCATACCGCTTGATTTTGATTTCCCGGCGCTTCTGGCTGTGAAGGGCGGCCTGATACCCGTCCTCCGTGAGAAACAGCCGCATTTCATCGCCGGGGTTGCCGTAGGAACAAGGGCGCTGAACGGAAAACTCGATCATCCAGCGGGTGTTATCTTGAAAACGCTCTACGGCTAAAATATTGTGTCCTTTCAGCTCACGGGCTGAAATATCCCTCATAGGCGGCTCCTTTCATCGTTCCTGGTCTCTCTGGCGCTTCTTCTGCCACGCCTCCAGCAGTTTGATAATGGTTTCCTGCATCCGCTGGGGCGTGTAGCTCTTGGGAAAATACTTTCGCAGGGTGTCAGAAGTGAAAGTTACCCGGTCCAGATCGCTTTTCTTTTCTTCGCCCATGATGACGCGCATCATATCGAGGGTTAGGTGTCCCTCCTGGCTGTATTTCTTGAGCCGCTGGGCCTGGGAGAGAGAGGGGGTAGCCTGTTCACTTTCCATCGCGTCCAGCAAATCCCTCTGTTCCTCTTTTTTGAGGAAAGACAGCTCATAAGCCGGATTGAGAGCGATTTTCCGTTCATCGACCATATCCAGCAGTTCGGGAATCAGCTCCGTCAGGCGGATATATCGCTTAATCTGTGACTTGCTATCCGGGCTGTTCTCTGCGATTTTTTCTGCCGCAGTCAACTTCGGCCCAACTTGGGCCGAAGTTAAATCCGTTCTGGCCCCTTGGTGCTTGACGGCCTCCAGCTTCATCTTGTAAGCAAAAGCCCTCTCGCTGGGGAGCAGGCTTTCCCGCTGCAAGTTGCTGTCCACCATGATGATGGTGGCGGCATCATCGTCCAGGTCTCGGACGATGACCGGCATAGTCTCTTTCTCAGCCAGCTCACTGGCCCTGTGTCGCCTGTGTCCGGCTACCAGCTCATATCCGCCCTCCGGGTCCGGTCGGGCAATCGCCGGAACCAGAACACCATACTGCCGAACACTGTCGGCGGTCTCCATCATGGCCTCGTCATCCTTGACTTTGAAGGGGTGGTTCTTGAAAGGATGCAGCTCAGACAACGGGATTTCCTGTATCTTCTCCAGCTTGGCATCCTGACGGCCTTCTTCAGTGGAGAACAGATCATCTACCGAGGCCAGCTCTACTTTTTTCGCGCTGCTTTTCAAGTTTCATCACCTCCTGGGTCAGATTTTTGTACCCCTCGGCCACCTTGCCGTTGGGGTCATGGGCAAAGATGCTCTTGCCCTCGGCGCTGATTTCCTTTGCCCGGACGGAATGGGGAATCTCGGTGCCGAACACCTTGATTTTGCTTCCGTAGGTCTCCCGCAGCAGGGCGGCGATCTCCTTGGCAAAGTTGGTGCGGTTGTCCACCATCGTCAGCAGTATGCCGTCGATCTGGAGTTTGGGATTGATTTGCCGCTTCACCTTATTGACCGTCTGGAGCAGCTGTTCCAGGCCCTTGGCGGGTAGATATTCCGCCTGGACGGGGATTATGATCCTGTTGGCGGCTGCCAGTGCGTTGACCGTAAGCATACCCAGGGAAGGCTGGCAGTCAATCAGGATATGGGAATACTGTCCCTTGAGCGTGTCCAGGTATTGCCGCAAGATGGTCTCACGGCTCATGGCATTCACCAGGGAGACCTCCATGCCGGAGAGCTGAATGTCAGCAGGCATCAGGTCAACGCCTTCCGGGTGGTGCAGGATACCCTCACCGGGCTTGATTGGCTCATCCATCAGAATACGGCCCATAGCGTCGGACAGGGTAAAAGGCAGCTTGTCCGGCTGGGGATGGCCCAGGCTGATGGTCAGGCTGCCTTGCGGGTCCCCGTCAATCAGCAGCACTTTCTTCCCGGCCTGCGCCAGCCCGATCCCCAAGTTCGCGCAGGTGGTTGTCTTGCCAACGCCGCCTTTCTGGTTGGCGATGGCGATGATTTGCGTGTTCAATGACTTCACCTCATTTCTGAATTGTTCTATGGCTTCTGGAAATAGAAAAAGCCGCCACTTCAAAAATTAAAAGTGACGGCCTTTACTTATCCCGGAATGAAATTCCCCGGAAACGCAAAAAGCGCCCAGTAGAAAATACTGAGCGCTTGGCGATTAGATTTATTCTGTTGTATTCAAATTAGGTCAAATTATCTCAAACTAATCAGATGAAAATGGTCGATAAAGGAGAGGGAAAAGCCACCTCTCCAAAGGGCAAAAAACGGCCTTCGGTTATCCTATTTGGTAACCACTTGGCCCTCTTTTTGGCCTGTTTTTTGCCGGTTATCCACTTGGTAACCACTAAAAATTGGGTGAAAACGGGTCTTGTTACATCAAACTTTATCAAACCATGCCAAAAGGAAAAGCCCGGAAAACCTTGATTTTCCGGGCTTTTTGATACATTTTGAAAAAGTTTAGCGCTTGCTGAACTGGGGAGCGCGACGGGCTGCCTTGAGGCCGTATTTCTTACGTTCTTTCATTCTTGGGTCACGGGTCAGGAAGCCAGCTTTTTTCAGTACTGGACGCATTTCTTCGTTGTACTGCAGCAAAGCTCTGGAAAGACCATGGCGGATAGCGCCAGCCTGTCCGGTAACACCGCCGCCGGTTACGTTACAAACAATATCAAATTTGTCAGTTGTTTCAGTCAGAACCAGTGGCTGACGAACCAGCAGTTTCAGGGTTTCCAGACCGAAGTATTCATCAATGCTTCTGCCGTTGATGATGATAGAACCAGTACCAGCATATACTCTTACTCTAGCAACAGAGCTTTTTCTTCTGCCGGTTCCGTAAAAATATGGTTTAGAATCGTACATAGTAAGTTAGCCTCCTTCTTATAATGTGTAAGCTTCAGGTTTCTGAGCTGCATTGTCATGCTGAGCGCCTGCATATACTCTCAGACGACGCAGCTGTGTTCTTCCCTGAGTTGTTGCAGGAAGCATCCCTTTAACAGCCAGCATCATTGCTTTTTCTGGGTTGGTTTCCATCAAATGACCGTAGCTGATTTCTTTCAGGCCGCCGATCCAGCCGGTGTGCCAGCGGTAGAATTTGTTTTCCAGTTTTTTACCGGTCAAAACTGCTTTTGCGCAGTTGATGATGATCACATGATCGCCGCAGTCGCAGTGCGGAGCGAAGGTTGTTTTGTGTTTGCCGCGCAGAACGTGAGCAGCTTTTGCAGCTACACGACCCAGAGACTGGCCTTCTGCGTCAATCACATACCATTTACGGCTCATAGTTTCAGCCTTTGGCATAGTAGTAGACATATTCTCTTTCCTCCAATTTTCATTCTATTTTCGAAATTGAGTTTCCTCTTAACAGATACTCTCTTTTTCAGTTGCCTATTTATTATACTCATATGCAACTACAAATTCAACCGCTATTTTCGCTTTATTTTAATATATATCACTCAAACTCTCGATTTCTCTTTATTTTGCTTTGTTTCTCTCTGTTTCTTAAAGTTCATTTCATTTTTGCGTTTTTGTCTCTCTGCACAAAAAAGGCGGTATTTCTTTCTGAATTCTAGGATGATTGAAAAAACAGATTGCTCCAAAATGCAAAAAGCGGTATAATAACATTGGGTTTTCATTTGTTTTACTTGTTTTTATTGGGGGGATTTTTTATGATAAAAAACATTATTTTTGATATGGGCAACGTCATCTTAACCTACGATCCCATGTTGGTTTTACAGGTCTATGCTCCTGAAGCAAACGACATTCCGGTTCTGCGCCGGGAAATTCAGGAAAGCAAAGAATGGCAGCAGCTGGATCAAGGCACCATTACTTACGAACAGGCACAGCAGCAAATACTGTCTCGGCTGCCTCAACGGCTGCATTCCGCCGCTGTTCAAATTCTGGAACGTTGGCAGGACTATATGCTGCCCTTGCAGGAAAGTCTTCAGCTGGTGCGGGAACTAAAAGAACTGGGATACGGCATTTATCTGCTTTCCAACGCCAGTGTGCGGTTTCATGAATATGAGCAAAAAGTGGAAGCATTCCGGTATTTTGACGGAAAACTGATTTCCGCAGATGTGCTGTTACTGAAACCCCAGAGGGAAATTTATGAAAAGCTGTTTGAAACCTTCCAGTTAAACCCGGAAGAATGTTTCTTTATCGACGATATGGAAGCCAATGTTCAGGGAAGCATTGCCGCAGGCATGCCGGCCTATCAATATGACGGAAACATGGAAAAGCTGCGCTTGGCTTTGGCGGCTCAGGGGATCCCTGTGCGCACCGAAAATACTCTGGAATTTCTGCCAGTTACCACACAGGAACAGCGGGAAGAACTGGCAGCTTTAGCTCATGAAATCTGGAACCAGCACTTTGTTCCCATTATCGGTCAGGCCCAGGTAGACTATATGCTGGAACAATTCCAGTCTTACCCGGCCTTAACCCGACAGATCCAGCAGGACGGATATGAGTATTACTTCTTCCATTACAATGGAGAAAATGTAGGATATGTGGGCATTCATCCCGAAGCTGACCGGCTGTTTTTAAGCAAACTCTATTTAAAACGGGCATATCGGGGCAGAAGGCTTGCCAGCCAGGCATTTGACTTTTTGTGCCAATACTGTAAGGAACGGGGATTATCTAAAATTTGGCTTACAGTAAACAAAGACAACGCCAACACGATTCAGGTATATAAGAATGTAGGCTTTACAGTAGTCAAAGCACAGGTGGCGTCTATTGGCAACGGATTTGTTATGGATGACTATGTAATGGAAAAAGAAGTTTTGTAATTTTTATTTCAAACAGGCAAAACTTTATTTTCCGATACTGAGATACACTTTAGGAAAGGGAACGATGTCACTTTTGTCACATCGTTCCCTTTTTCAGATGCTTTCCCAAAAAGGCACTTTCATTTCATTATCATTTCAAACAACACCTCGCCACACTCATTCAGACAACCTCTAAATTCACATACAGATCCAAATATTAAAACTATTTTTTGCATTCTCTGCAACATTTTCCTTGTGATGTTCGTTATCATAACAGAAGGGAGGCGAAACCTTTGTGGGAAGAACTCTATGAAGCATATTTTTCGGAATTAATCACATACGGTACCAAAATGATCGGCAGCAAAGAACTCACCGAAGATCTGGTTCAGGAAACTTTCATACGTGCAATGATAAATTATAAAATTGTATCGGATTTGTCCCCCAGCCAACAGCGTGCTTGGTTATACCGTACCTTTAAAAATCTGTTTTTTGATTGGTATCGGCGATCGGCTTTAGAAAACCAATATACCCAGAATTTTGAATTGGAAAATGAGGCAAAACAGGGACTACAGGAGATTGAAAACGCAATTATTCTGCAAAGTATCAGCCCAGAAGATCGGACATTATTTCAGCTTCGGTATTTGGATGGTTACACGGCTGTGGAAATTTCTGAAATGATGAATATCCCTCCGGGTACTGTCCGTTCTAGACTATCTCGCTGCCGAAAACACCTTAAAGAAATTTTTAAAAGTTAATGGAGGAAATGAATATGGCTAAAAAATTGATGATTAATTGTGCATCCTGTGATATTCGTCAAGTACAGGAAGAAAATTATTCTCATTACGAAAACATTACCATCAACGCAAGTATTGTGCTGACAAGTCCTCGTGGAAAAGCTTTTATCAACAATCTTCCCGTAACTTTAAACTGCAGCGCTGTACAGGAAGTGGATGACGATGTGGCTGTTCGCACCATCAATGGAAGCGGCGAAATCAAAAGCAGCGACATAGTTCCCGCAAGCCGGTACTTTATGCTGGTGAATGGTTCGCTGAACATTGGACCTGGTACTCAAAAACACCTGGAACAATGTGCAGGTATGGTTATCAACGGTTTACTTACATGTCCAGAAAGTATCTTGGCTAACTTTGACCGAATTAAAGTCAATGGATCTACCATCTGTTATCCCGATGGAGCCATTCTCCTCAAACATAACGCAGTTATCGATAAACTATTCGCTCTGCGGGCAAAAAAAGGATTGTACTGGTCTGATAAGCGGATTATCATAACAGATCCTGAACTGGACAGCGAACTGCTGCGGTCCAAAGGCACCATGTTTACCTGCGAAGAAGCAATTATTGCTCAATCCAAGGTAGAAAGTACTGTTGATCTCATTGATGAAAAAGCAGAAATCATCATTGTTCCTGACGGTACCACAGTGATAACAGACGATATTACCCTAGATTCCACTACACTGAGTCTCTATGGTAAAAAACTTTATGTGATCGGCAATGTAACTGTTCCAGACAAGGAAAATGGAATGAATACCATAGAATATTTAACCATTCGAGGTAATGCAAAAGTACCCATGCAGCAACAAGAAACATTCTTGAAAGCAGTGACAGAAATTTCCGGTAAAATAAAATTTGTAATGCCAAACAGCATTACTATTGAAGACAAACCCAGCTTTGAAATCACCAAATGGATGTTGGAACAACAGTTTACGGAGATCTGCGACTGTGGGCTTGTAAAAATTGCAAATGATATCCCCAAAACTCTAATCACAGAACGATTAAAAATTGAAGATTGCGCCGCTGTAAAATGCAGCGAAGAACAAAAAGACGCCGTATCTATGATTTGTGAAGATGTGGCACACATTGAAACTGGCAGCGAAAAAGGAAACGAAATGATTGGGAATGTAATTGAAGCTGTTATAGGAAATCTCAAAAACTCATTAGATACTAAAGTAATCAATGCAGCAAATTATATTATGTAACAAAAGAAGGAAGCAGACAGAGAAAAATCTCTGTCTGCTTCCTTCTTTTCAAAATCGTTTTCCCGTTCATTAATTTCTATCAAACAAAAAAATAAAAGCAGGACTGAAAAACTCAATCCTGCTTTTTTGGTGAGCCACTGGAGATTCGAACTCCAGACCCTTTGATTAAAAGTCAAATGCTCTGCCAGCTGAGCTAGTGGCTCATTTCTGAATGCTAAACTATTATAGCAGACAGTATTCTATTTGTCAAGCGTTATTTTCAAGATAAAAGCAGGACTGACAACCAATCCTGCTTTTTGGTGAGCCACTGGAGATTCGAACTCCAGACCCTTTGATTAAAAGTCAAATGCTCTGCCAGCTGAGCTAGTGGCTCATTCACCTATAAAAAGCACTTTGCGATGGAGCTTTTTGTCTGACATTTTTTGTCTGATCGCTCAGTGCTTAATTAGTATATCAAATCCGCACCATATTGTCAACTAAATTTTTAGGTTTTTTCTCTTTTTTATCTATATTCCTAATTATTTTTTAAAAAAATACTTTTTTTAATGAAATATGCGTAGTATCTTGTGATTATTTGCTCCAAATTCTGCTCTGCTCAAATAATTTTTCTGGAATTTTTTCATTTTTGTTTCTGAAAACGGCTTGCTGCTGTTTTTATTATTCCCCTGACTTCTTAGGATATACTGCCTATTTTGCCCTGTGAAAAGCCTATTTTTTCTGCGATTCATAAAGAAGGAAATCGTTGCGGCTTCCAAAAAATTATGATATAATGTATAAGGAAATTTGTCCATTTTTACACAGCATCATTGCGCCGCACTGACCTTTGGATTTCCCGGCAAACTGTGCCGGGGTTGTTTTATCTTATGGAAAGGCGGCTTTTTTAAAGCAATTTGAAAAACAACAAGTTTTTCTTGTTTTGTTTTTCAATCTGTCTCAAGCAAACCGATTTTTATGAGGTGAACGAATTTGTCAACAAAAAAAGACCATATCCGCAATTTTTCCATCATCGCTCATATTGACCACGGAAAAAGCACCCTGGCTGACCGGATTTTGGAAAAAACCGACGCCATTTCTCTCCGGGAAATGGAAGATCAGCTGCTGGACAATATGGATATTGAACGGGAACGGGGCATTACTATTAAAGCCCGTGCCGTTAAGGTAAACTACACCGCCAAAGACGGCGAAACTTATGAATTCAATCTGATCGATACCCCGGGACATGTAGACTTTAACTACGAGGTATCCCGCTCTCTGGCTGCCTGTGAAGGAGCAATTTTAGTTATCGACGCTTCTCAGGGAATTGAAGCCCAGACTTTGGGAAACACCTATCTGGCGCTGGATCACAACCTGGAGATCCTGCCAGTGGTCAATAAAATTGACCTGCCTTCTGCGGATCCGGAACGGGTCTGCAAAGAAGTGGAAGATGTCATCGGTATTCCCGCCATGGATGCCCCAAGAATCTCCGCAAAACAGGGACTGAACATTGAGGAAGTACTGGAACGAATTGTTACTGATATTCCCGCTCCTCAGGGGGATGATTCCGCTCCCCTGCAGGCATTGATTTTTGACTCCTATTACGATTCCTACAAAGGGGTTATCGTTTATATCCGAGTAAAAGAAGGGAAAGTGGCGGTAGGAGATACCATCCGCATGATGGCAACCGGCGCCCAGTTTGATGTAGTAGAACTGGGTTACATGGGCGCCAAAGCCATGATTCCTACCAAAGAACTCTGTGCCGGCGAAGTTGGCTATATTGCCGCCAGCATTAAAAACATCAGCGATACCCGAGTCGGGGATACCATTACTTTGGCAGAACATCCCGCCGAAGAAGCACTGCCCGGATACCGGAAAGTAAACCCCATGGTGTTCTCCGGGATTTATCCGGCGGACGGCGCCAAATATCCCGATTTGCGGGAAGCCTTGGAAAAACTCCAGCTCAACGACGCTTCCCTTTCTTTCGAACCGGAAACTTCCAAAGCACTGGGATTTGGATTCCGCTGCGGCTTTTTGGGACTGCTTCACATGGAAATTATCCAGGAACGTCTGGAACGGGAATTTAATCTGGATTTGATTACCACCGCTCCTTCCGTTATTTATGAAATCCAGCTCACTAACGGCGAAGTCATCCACATTGACAACCCCACAAACTTCCCGGATGTGGCAACCATTGCCCAGGCAAGAGAACCGATGGTGAAAGCGGACATTTTAAGTCCGGTAGAATATGTGGGCAATATTATGGAACTGTGCCAGGAACGGCGAGGCGTATTCTCCAATATGGATTATCTGGACGACACCCGTGTGGAAATGCATTACCGTCTGCCACTGAACGAAATTGTTTACGACTTTTTTGATGCGTTAAAATCCCGTACCCGGGGTTATGCTTCTTTTGACTATGTGCTGGACGGATACGAAAACTCCGAACTGGTGAAACTGGACATTCTCTTAAACGGAGACATTGTAGACGCTTTGAGCTTTATCGTCTTCAAAGACCGGGCTTATTCCCGTGGACGCCGGATTGCAGAAAAACTCAAGGAAAATATTCCGCGCCAGATGTTTGAAGTACCGATTCAGGCTGCCATCGGCGGCAAGGTCATCGCCCGTGAAACCGTAAAAGCCATGCGGAAAGACGTACTGGCCAAATGTTACGGGGGCGATATTACCCGAAAGAAAAAGCTGTTGGAAAAACAAAAGGAAGGGAAAAAACGGATGCGCCAGCTGGGCAGCGTAGAAGTTCCGCAGGAAGCCTTTATGGCAGTTCTCAAACTGGACAGCTGATCCCCAGTTCATTTTCTTTCCCATCCCCTAATTTGAATACAGAAAGCAGGTTTTTTCATGAGCAAAACCAAAACGGCCCATTCCGGCCGCATGAAAATTATCAGCACCATTGTGTATCTTGTGTTGGTGGCGGCGTTAATTTGGATTCGCTTTCCAGTTACCATCGACCGCATTGCCATTGATTACACCGGAGAGCTCACAATCTCTCAGGCACAGGATACCCATGGAAACTTCATCATAGAGGATCTTTCCCTTTTGTACGATCAAGGGGACGGATATGTGTATGAAGGCAAGGTAAACGGCAAAAAACAAACAGTAACCAATTCCATTCAGGCGGTACAGCAGGACGATCATGCACTTCTGATGGTTTATCAGGACGGCGATCCTACCCTGCTTACCAAGTTAAACAGTCTGATTGGGCTCAAGCAGCTAAGACTGAATCTGCCCCAGGAGCCAATTCAGCTCAACGAAATTCAGTTCTATTACGGAAATCGTCTGGTTCGGACCATTTCCTCCCAGGAGATCCAGGAACAGTTTACCCCTCATAATGCAGAGCTGATTCTGGATGGTGGAAATCTGATGATTGAACCCACCGGAGAAGATGCCTATTTGGAAATTGATGCAGGATTTGGCAGCTGGTTTTATCATTTGACCCACACCTTCAGCTTTGCCAACATCGCCATGATTTTGGTATTCACCATCCTGTATATCGTTGTCGGTCACGGTCACACCCTGATGAACAAGCTCCAGCAAAAGCTGCTGGTTCCTTAATGGCAGTTTCGCCCCTTGTGTTTCCAAAAGGGGCATGCTATACTGAATATAACTGTGCACGGGAATCTTTCCCGCTGCTCCTTAATTTTTGAAAAGAAAGGTTGTCAAATTTTATGGCAAAACAAAAGAAAATGGTAGAGGCTATTACCTCTATGGATGAAGATTTTGCAAAATGGTATACTGACGTTGTAAAAAAAGCAGAACTGGTAGACTACTCCAGCGTAAAGGGCTGTATGATTATCCGCCCTTACGGCTATGCCATCTGGGAAAACATTCAGAAAGACCTAGATGCCCGCTTTAAAAAGACCGGTCACGAAAATATCTATATGCCTTTGCTGATTCCGGAAAGCCTGCTGCAGAAAGAAAAAGACCACGTAGAAGGTTTTGCACCAGAAGTTGCATGGGTTACCCAGGGCGGGGAAGAAAAACTGACTGAACGTCTGGCAATCCGTCCTACTTCTGAAGTATTGTTCTGCGAACATTACCAGAAGATCATCAATTCCTACCGGGACCTGCCAAAACTGTACAACCAGTGGTGCAACGTGATGCGGTGGGAAAAAACCACCCGTCCGTTCCTGCGTTCTTCTGAATTTTTATGGCAGGAAGGTCACACTATGCATGAAACCGCTGAAGAAGCTCAGGAAGAAACCATGCGGATGCTGAAAGTATACGAAGACTTCTATCGGGAAACTCTGGCAATTCCGGCAATTACCGGTCAGAAAACCGAAAAAGAAAAATTCGCAGGCGCTCAGGCAACCTATACCATTGAACCAATGATGCACAATGGGGTTGCACTGCAGGGCGGTACCTCCCACTATTTCGGCAACCACTTCACTAAGAGCTTTGGCATTACCTTCACCGGCCGGGATAACACTTTGCAGAACCCATACCAGACTTCCTGGGGCGTTTCTACCCGTATGATCGGTGCTATTATCATGGTTCACGGCGACGACAACGGTTTGGTTCTGCCTCCGAAAATCGCTCCGATTCAGGTAGCGATTATTCCGATTGCTCAGCATAAAGAAGGGGTACTGGAAAAAGCACGGGAACTGGAAGAAAAACTGCGGGATACCTTCCGGGTAAAACTGGACGACTCCGACAACTCTCCTGGATGGAAATTCAGCCAGTATGAAATGAAAGGGGTTCCGGTTCGTCTGGAAATCGGTCCGAAAGATATCGAACAGAATCAGTGTGTTCTGGTTCGCCGCGACAACCGTGAAAAAACCGTGGTTTCTCTGGACAACCTGATGGAAGAAATCCCGAAACAGCTCCAGGCAGTTCACGACGGTTTGTATGAACGGGCACTGGAAAACCTGAATGAAAAAACCTTTACCGCTCACAACTATGAAGAATTTTTGGATATCTCCAAAAATCATCCAGGCTTTATCAAAGCCATGTGGTGCGGCGATGTAGAATGCGAAAACAAAATTAAAGACGAAACCGGCGGTGTAAAATCCCGGTGTATTCCGTTTGAAGAAGAACATATTTCCGATGTATGCGTTTGCTGCGGAAAACCTGCGAAACATCAGGTTTACTGGGGACGCCAATATTAATGATTCATCGGCGAACCATGCCCGGGGCAGCCGCCCCGGGCATATTTTTCAATATCTTTTTTGAAACATGTTTAAAACTCACAAACTGACAAGGAGATTTCTGCATGAATATCCGAAACAATTATAATCACACCATCTATGCCGCATATATCGGTTATATTACCCAGGCAATTATCAATAACTTCGCTCCTCTGCTGTTTTTAACCTTCCAGAGCAGTTTTTCCATCTCTCTGGATAAAATTGCTTTGCTGGTCAGCTTTAACTTTGCCGTTCAGCTGCTGGTAGACTTTTTGGCAGCAAAATTTGTGGACCGAATCGGCTATCGTCCCTGCATTTTAGCTGCCCATGTCTGTTCCGCAGCCGGATTGATCGGGCTGGCAATTCTGCCAGATCTATTCCCAGACCCTTACATCGGCATGCTGACAGCGGTATTTTTCTACGCCATCGGCGGAGGTTTGATTGAAGTACTGGTAAGCCCCATTGTAGAGGCCTGCCCCACCACCAAAAAAGAAGCTGCCATGAGCTTGCTTCATTCCTTTTACTGTTGGGGACATGTATTTGTTGTCATTATGTCCACCATATTCTTTACACTGGCTGGAATCCAAAACTGGCGGATTTTAGCCTGCATTTGGGCACTGGTTCCCCTGCTCAACTGTGTGTATTTCTCCCTTGTTCCTATCCGAGTACTGGTGGAAGACGGAGAAAGCATGTCCATTACCGGCCTGTTTAAAAACAAGGTATTCTGGATTTTATGTCTATTGATGATCTGTTCAGCCGCATCTGAACAGGGAATGAGCCAGTGGGCTTCTGCCTTTGCAGAATCCGGTCTAAAGGTTTCCAAAACCGTGGGAGATTTGGCAGGCCCTTGTTCCTTCGCCATTTTAATGGGATGTTCCCGGGCGTTTTACGGCAAATTCAGTGAAAAAATTCATCTGCACCGGTTTATGTTATTAAGCAGCGGATTGTGCATCATCAGCTATCTGACTGCCGCTTTGTCCCCAAATCCGGTACTGAGCCTGATCGGCTGTGCATTGTGCGGATTATCCGTTGGGATTATGTGGCCGGGAAGTTTCAGCACTGCGGCCAAAGCTTTGCCCAAAGGCGGCACCGCCATGTTTGCCCTGCTGGCATTGGCCGGAGACTTTGGATGCTCTGCTGGACCGGCAGCAGTCGGGATGATTTCCGAAGCTTTTGGAGAAAACCTGAAAGTAGGGCTTTTATTGGCTTCCGTATTCCCGCTGATTTTGATTATCGGAATTTTATGGTACCGTTCTGTAGCAAAAAAAGAGCAGGAGGCAAGCTGACCGGACAATGTCCGCCGGGCAGTGCCCGGTGCCAACCGGCTAAGAGCCGGAGCAAATGGCCTTCGGCACGTACCCTGTCAGTAAAGCGGAAATAATATGTATTTTCCACTCAACTGATAGAACACGAGCGTAGCCTCTTCGGGTTCAGGGGTGTGAACCCCTGGCGGGCGTAGCGTCTTTGTCCCACCGCAGGTGGTCCAGGGGTGTGAACCCCTGGAGAGCGTAGCGTTATTGCCTGCGGGTGCTACCCGCCGGGCAGTGCCCGCTAGCGCCGCAGCGCTTTCCACCCAACGACCGTTTTTAGAAAACAGCTGTTTTCGTCAGATGTGCAAACTATACTTGGGGGGAAGAGAGCGTCAATGGCGCTCTCAGGGGGGCAGTGCGACTAACCGAATATTTCCGGAGCACGCCCCACTGTAAGCCGTTCCGGCGTTTGAGGAATGGTCTTTTGGTTCGTTTTCTTCCATAAGAAAATGAACAAAGTTCCTTGGCGAACTCGGTTCGCCCCGGCAGGACACTGCCGGACAATGTCTGGTGCTAATGACCTTCAGCGCGTACCCTATAGCAGTGCGAAAATATCAGGCGATTTCTTCTCAACCGTTTCAACAGGTTCTACCTGTTTCTGTAATGCAAACTAAAATCCCCCAAGAAAGCCATTTAGCTTTCTTGGGGGATTTTTTTCTGTCCCTTATGTTTCATTTTGAACCTTTTCAAAGAAATAACTTAAACTGTCTACCAGTTGATGGCTATCATAAAGTGCCCGAATCTCATCTGGACTCATCCACCGGCTCTGTACTACTTCCGGTGTGGTCGCCTGTGCCAGATTGGCCTCTCCGTCATATGCAAACAACCAGACATCCATAATGTCGTTAAAGGTTTTTCCGTCTATGGTTCCCCGCACTTTTGTAAACAGCCGCCTGCCCATATTGCGGGAAAGATCAATTCCCACTTCTTCCTGTACCTCTCGCAAGGCCCCCTGAAAACTGTCCTCTCCTTTAAGCACAGAACCGCCCACGCATTCCCACATCAGGGGAAAGGTTGGCCGGCTGGCAGAACGCTGGGAGATCAGATACTGCCCTTTCTGATTTTTGATCCACACATGAACCACCAAATGGTACCGTTCCGCTGGCAATGCTTTGCCCCTCACATGAACCTCTCCGGTGGGTTCCCGGTTTTCGGTATATAAATCCCACAGTTCCACAGCCTATTCCCTCTTTCCTGGAATCATCGATCGGTTTATTTTCCTTTGCGTTTTAAGGTTCTCTCTGTTCCGTCTGGATCAACCAATACCATGTTGTCCAGCTGACTGCGCAGGCTTTCACGGTATGCCTTAATATACTCTTCCCGCAGCGCCTTCTGTTCTGCTTTTTCCTCTTCGCTGAGTCCTACGGTTTTTGCTTTTCTTGCCAGTTCGTTAATCCGGTCAAATTGTTTTTGATTCATATTTCTTCTCCTTTTTCTGGGTAAAACACGCAAACCCAAATACAAATTGGATTTTTGCTAGTATATTCTACTCGATGTTTTTGATGTTTCGGGAGAAAAATGCAATCTCCCGGATGCAGAGAAACCTGTTTTCCGTCTACATTCAGGATAGCTTCTCCCTGAATCAGGGTCACCCATTCGTTTTCCTCCTGATCATACCAGAATCCATCTGGTGAACACTGACCACAGGATAGAATCCGTTCAATTCGACAGGTTTCATCCTGATGGATAACCTGTACCTGTTCCTCCTCAAAAAGTGTATGGGGAACTTGAGAAAACAAATTCATACTGCCCATCCTTTTCTATTGCCATTTTGTCAGCACACAATGCCGCCCAAACATTCCGCCAGAAGCACTGCCTGCTGCAGATCTATTTTGGTCTTTCTGAAATTCACATCTTTCAGATACACTCCATCCAGCACGCTGTCCCGCAAATCGGCCTGGAACAGATTCGCACCGCTGAGCATAGCGCCGGTCAAATCTGTATCCCGAATCACCGCTTTCTGCAAATTCGCTTTGCGCAAATCTGCCTGCTTGAGAGACATCCCGGACAGATTCATGCCCCGCAGATCGCAGTCCTGAAAGTTCACATAGTCAAAATTGCCTCCGGTAATGGTTAGGGCTGTGAGATCCGCATCAGTAAAAACAGAACCCATGCATTTGCACTGGACAAAAGATGCAGCAAACAGTTTGGCACTGTAAAACTTGCAGTTAATAAACCCGCTGCTTTCATGCCGGGATTCGTTCATCTGGGCAAAGGTAAAATCACAGTTTACAAACTGGCATCCCCGGGTGACTGCCTCTTTCCAGTTACAGTTGCGAAAGGTGCAGTGTTCAAACACAAACCCGCTCAATTCTCTCTGCTGAAAATTACAGTCTACAAATTCCGCATGCTCATACCGTTTTTTCTTTTGTTCCATGCTTCTGCCCCCTTGCCTGCTGGAATGCTGTATTTTAAGGATACCAGATTTTTCTCTGTCTGGCAACCGGTTTTGTTTTCTGGGTTATTTCTCAGTGGATTGGGTTTCCTCCACCAGATTTCCCTGCTCATCCACAGGATAAACGGCAAATACCCGCCCCAACTGAGCTGGATAAGACTCCATAATTTCACCGCTATAAACTACCCGGATCAAGGCTCCCTCTTTCACTGACAAATTAGAATTTTGCTCGTTTTCCGGCAGCCTAAACCAGATTTGATCCGAAGACCTGCGCTCTTCTTCCCCGGGAAACGGCTCTACCAGAACAGAATGGTCCTGCACCTGCAAAACAGCCGCGTTAAAATAAGGGTTGCTGTTTTGCTGCTGTGCGTCCTCTCTGACACATCCAGCCAGACAAAACAAGAGACAGATAATGACAAGCACTGTTTTTCTTTTCACCGGCTACCCCATCCTTTCTGTTTTATCATCGAAAGATTCCCCTGCAACGGCTTACCTGCGGTTTTCTGATTCCATTATATAACACCCAGGGAATTCCTTCAAGGAAAAGCCCTGGGTGTTGTATGATTATGAGGAGATAGTTCTCCTGTCTGGGGTGTATCGGTTGGAAGGGAACAAAACTCGGTCATATAGCTCCAGTACCGTTTTGGCATATGACTCATGCGGCATCTGGGATTTTCCCGGCCTTCTACTGCAATGGTATCGTAAAACAGTTTCCAAAGCTTCCGGTACTTTTGCTCTTCTACATCCGGCGCTGACATGACAAATTCATCCATAGGAATAATTCCCGTTCTGCCCGGCTGATGTACCAGCGCCATTCCATGAGTCGAGTCGTAAATCATAAAAGTTTGGTTTGGATATCTGGCGCAGAAATGCAGCTGCAAGGCAGGAAGCACCATGTTTTTGGGACCGATAACACTGACCAGCACCCCATTGTGCATCGAAAACCGGACAAACCCAGTCAGCAGATGAGCTTCTTTGTTATAGTGCCCCACCGCCTTCCACAGAGGGTGCACTGCCGGGTCTGCAAGCCGGTTCATGACAGCGGGACCATATTGGTACCCCCGCACCAAAAAGCGTAAAATACACAGTTCCTTTTGCTCCAGACAGCTGAGAAATCCTTTTTGCACCAGCTCTTCAGCTCCCCGGGAAATCTTTTTGGGAATCCACCGTTTAACTCGGCTGGCTTTTTCCCTGTCTGTTTCAATCCATTTTACCGGCGCAAACCCAGTCTGTCCGCAAAGACCGCCCAACGGGGTTTCTTCCCACCGAATTTCCATAGGCAGTTCTTTGCACAGAAATGCTTCGAATACACAGCACATCAACCCGTCATAACTGCCGTCATACTCATAAATCAAAGGCTTATTCGCCCATGTTATATCTGTCCTGTGAGACATTGCCTTACATCCTCCCCGGTCACCTGCTGAGTCTCCTGCCGAAACAGGGAAAGCTGCTCGGCCTGGTCAGAAACCAGCTCATTGCGCAAAAGGCTGATCCCCTGCTGGGAAATCAGGCTGCGCAGCATTCCGTCCTGTGTAATCCGAAGCCCTTCCCGCAGTTTTCCTCCGCAGGTAATAAAATACTGTGCCCGCTTGAGCACCACTCCAATTTTTTTTAGCCCCTCATAGTGAAGGGGACCTGCCTTTCTGGCTTTGACAATTCTTCGGGCACTGGTTACCCCGATTCCCGGAACCCGCAGCAGCACCTCGTAGGAGGCCCGGTTTACATCTACCGGAAATAACTCCATATGATTCAATGCCCAATTACATTTGGGATCTACCAGGGGATTAAAGCTGGGGTGATCTTCGTCCAGAATTTCCTTTGCCTCAAATCCGTAATACCGCAAAAGCCAATCTGCCTGATATAGGCGGTGTTCCCGCAGCAGCGGCGGTTTTGTATCCAGAGAAGGAAGCAGAGAATGTTCCACCACCGGCATATAGGCGGAGAAAAACACCCGTTTCAGCTCATATTTCCGGTACAGTCCTTCCGCAAGCCGCAGAATCTGGTAATCGGTTTCCGGGGTAGCCCCAATGATCATCTGGGTGCTTTGCCCTGCCGGAGCAAATTTTGGGGCATGGCGGTAGCGCACCAAGTCGGTACTGTTTTCTGTAATCTTCTCTCGGATCAAGCTCATGGGTTTTAAAATCGCCTCTTTTTTCTTGTTGGGTGCCAGCATCTGTAAACTTTTTTGAGAGGGCATTTCAATATTGATGCTCATTCGATCTGCCAGCATTCCCAGCCGGGAAATCAGCCGTTCATCTGCCCCCGGAATAGCTTTTGCGTGGATATAACCGCAAAAATGATATTCATACCGAAGAATCTCTAGCGCCTGAATCATTTTTTCGCAGGTATAATCTGGATTTTTTAAAATCCCGGAACTTAAAAACAGTCCTTCAATATAATTTCTCTGATAAAACTGAATGGTCAAATCCGCCAATTCCCTGGGGGTAAACGCCGTTCTGGGAACATCATTGGAACATCGGTTCACACAATATCTGCAGTCATAAACGCAGTAATTGGTCATTAGCACCTTTAACAGCGAAATACACCGCCCGTCTGCCGCAAAGCTGTGACAGATCCCATAGGACGCCGCACTGCCAATGCCGCCGGGAGACGCCTTGCGATCCACTCCGCTGGATGTACAGGCCACATCATACTTTGCGGAATCGGACAAAATCCGAAGTTTTTCAAATAAATCCATAGGAGTCTTCCTTTCTGCCCTGGCTTTGTTCAGACCGCGTTCCCGGATGCCGGGGACCGTTGAAAAAAATTGATCCGTAGGTTACAATAAAACTGTTCCCTCTTTTACCATTTCATTGATTTTCTGTACTTATTATAACAAAGAACATATGTTCTTGTCAAGGAACAAACCCTGTTTCACACAGGGAATTTCAGGAAATAAACAGATACCCCTCTTTTAGAAAGACAAGGTGATTTTATGGATTTCAAAGAAAAATTTCTCACAATTTATGACCAGCACATTCATCGGGACGGAGCAGATAAGCTGAAAGAGTACCTGCTTTCCAAACATTCCGACTTTTTTACTGCGCCTGCCAGCACCCGATTTCACGGCAGCTATCCAGGAGGTTTGTTGGAGCACAGCCTGAATGTATATCACTGCTTAAAAGACTATCTTTCCCGTCCACGGGTGAAAGAACAGTATCACCTGGAACCCTCCGAAGAAAGCATTGCTATTGTAGCTCTGCTCCACGACATCTGCAAAATCAACTGCTATAAACCAGGATTCCGGAATGTAAAAGACGACAACGGCGTCTGGCAGAAAGTTCCCACCTTTGAATTTGAGGATCCGCTGCCCTATGGTCACGGAGAAAAATCGGTATACATTATCAGCGGATTTATGCGCCTAAGCCGGGAAGAATCCTTTGCCATCCGCTATCACATGGGGTTTGCCTCTACTGAAGACAGCCGCAGTGTGTCCAAGGCTTTTGAGATGTTTCCGTTGGCGTTTGCCCTAAGCACAGCTGATATGGAAGCCACCTATTTCTTGGAAAATGAAAAGGACCGCTCTTTATAAGAGCGGTCCTTTTTGCTGTTCGACAAATTATTTTCCCATTTTGGAAAGTTCATTTAAACATGCGGCGCAGATCTTCTTATCTTTGTATTCCACCACATTTTGTTTGCTGCCGCAAAACAGGCAGGTTGGTTCATACTTTTTCAAAACAATCCGATCATTGTCTTCCACGAAAATTTCCAAGTAATCTTCGTTTTCAATGTTTAATGTTCTCCGCAGTTCTTTGGGCAGTACAATTCTTCCCAATTTGTCCAATTGTCTTGTAATTCCTGTTGCTTTCATGTTATCCGCCTTTCTTTCAATGGAACAATTGTTTACAACGATTACAACCATTATTCTACATTAAATTCCATTAATTGTCAATCAGTTCCATAATAATTACACAATAATTTCCTATTTGTATTATATTTCGAAATAATTCCTTCATTTTTGCAAAAATATTTAACAAAATTTTTTGTGGTTTTTATGATTTCTTGCGGATTTGTTTTATTTTACATAACATAAAAAAGCGCTGCAATTGCAGCGCTTTTTCTATTTCCGTATTGAAAATTAGATCAATTCAATAACAGCCATCTCAGCAGCGTCACCGCGACGTGGGCCGATCTTAACGATGCGAGTATAACCACCGCTTACTTCAGCGTATTTTGGTGCAATCTCATCGAATAATTTCTTAACCACATCTTCTTTCGTGATGTATGCAAATGCCTGACGCTTGGAGTGGAGGTCGTTTGTTTTGCCGAGAGTAATCATTTTCTCGGTCATAGCACGAACCTCTTTTGCTCTGGATACTGTGGTTTCAATTTTACCGTTTTCCAGCAAAAAAGTAACCATAGCTCTCAGCATAGCTTTTCTGTGATCAGAGGTTCTTCCAAGTTTTCTGCTTCCTGCCATTTAGAAATTCACTCCTTACATGGTTTTGGGATTTAATCTAGTTGTTTTTCTGCCTCTTACTCATCTTCTGGATTCAAATCAAAACCCAGAGAATTCAATTTACAGATAACTTCTTCCAAAGACTTTTTACCCAGGTTTCTTACCTTCATCATGTCGTCTTCAGATTTATTGATTAAGTCGCCCACCGTATTAATTCCTGCACGTTTCAAGCAGTTGAATGAACGTACAGATAAGTCAAGCTCCTCAATAGTCATCTCGAGGACTTTTTCGTTACCTTTATCGTCCTTTTCTACCATGATTTCAGCGCTAGCCGCTTCTTCAGATAGATCTACAAATAAGTTAAGATGCTCATTCAGAACCTTGGCCGCAAGAGATATAGATTCTTTTGCTGAAATTGTGCCGTCAGTCCATACCTCTAGACTCAACTTATCATAGTCAGTAATTTGTCCAACACGTGTATTTTCAACAGTATAGTTTACTTTTAAAACCGGTGTATAAATACTGTCTACTGGGATTGCTCCCACAATATTTTGGATTTTTGCTTTATTCCGTTCAGCAGTTACATATCCGCGGCCTTTGTCCAATACAATTTCCATATACAGTTTTGCGCCTTGATCCAAAGTCGCAATATGCATAGTTGGATTGAGTATTTCCACTTCAGAATCCGCTTTAATGTCTCCGGCTGTCACCTGGCCTTCCCCTTCCGCTTCAATGTAAACGGTTTTTGGGGCTTCGCCGTGAATTTTTGCAGTCAATCCTTTGATGTTCAGCACAATCTCTGTTACATCTTCTTTAACACCGGGAATGGTTGAAAATTCGTGCTGCACGCCATCGATTTTGATAGATGCAACCGCAACGCCCGGTAGAGAGGAGAGCAGTACTCTTCTTAGGCTGTTACCTAATGTGGTACCGTAGCCACGTTCAAGAGGCTCTACAACGAATTTACCATACGTACCGTCTGGCTTCATTTCAGCTGTCTCAATTCTTGGCTTTTCAATTTCAATCATTCAAATACCCTCCTAAATGCAGAATGAAAGCTCTGCATCAGTTTCTTTGTTCCCATGGCGATTGTTAGAGTTACACACTCCCGATCAAACATAACTCCGGAGAGACTCCTTCCAAAAACTAACAATTTAATTAGTTTTTGGAATAGAATTCGACGATCAGATTTTCCTGTACTTCGTAGTCAATATCGTCACGACTTGGCATACGAGCAACTTTTGCTTCTAATTTGTCTTTGTCTAATTCTAACCACATTGGAACCGGGCGAGAACCATTTGCTTCCAAAACAGCTTTGATTTTTTCAGAAGAACGGCTCTTTTCACAGATTGCAATTACTTCGCCTGCTTTTACCAGGTAAGAAGGAATGTCAACCCGTTTGCCGTTTACTGTATAATGACCATGAACTACCAGCTGACGAGCTTCTGCTCTGGAGCTAGCAAAGCCCAGTCTGTAAACAACGTTATCCAGACGGGATTCACAGATTTCCAACAAAGCCGGACCGGTCATACCAGGTTTTCTTTCAGCCATATCAAAGTATTTTGCAAACTGGCCTTCCAGAATACCATAGTAACGTCTTACTTTTTGTTTTTCTCTCAACTGAATACCATATTCAGAAATCTTTTTGCGGTTCTGTCCGTGCTGGCCTGGAGCATAGCCACGGCTGGTGAAAGAACATTTATCAGAATAGCATCTTTCGCCTTTCAGGAACAGTTTCTGACCTTCACGACGGCACATTTTACATACCGCACCAGTATATCTAGCCATTTATGGGTACACCTCCTGATTAAGATTAAACACGTCTTCTTTTTGGCGGACGGCAGCCATTGTGAGGAATTGGAGTAACGTCTTTAATCATAGAAACTTCCAAACCTACACCCTGCAGAGCACGAATTGCAGCTTCACGTCCGGATCCAGGACCTTTTACATATACTTCAACGGTTTTCAGACCGTGATCCATAGCAGCTTTTGCAGCGGTTTCTGCAGCAGTCTGAGCAGCAAACGGTGTGGATTTTTTAGAACCTCTAAAGCCCATTTCACCAGCGCTTGCCCAAGAAATCGCATTACCCTGAGTATCGGTAATGGTTACGATTGTGTTATTAAAGGTAGACTGAATATGAACAGCACCACGTTCGATGTTTTTACGTTCGCGGCGTCTACGGATTGGTTTTTTAGTAGCACTTTGCTTTGCCATCTCTCAGAATCCCTCCTATTATTTCTTCTTGTTAGCGATCGTTTTCTTTGGACCTTTTCTGGTACGAGCGTTAGTTTTTGTACGCTGTCCTCTAACAGGCAGGCCTTTTCTGTGACGCACGCCGCGGTAGCATCCAATTTCAATCAACCGTTTGATGTTAAGAGCGGTACTTCTGCGCAGGTCACCCTCAACTTCATAGTTTTTGTCAATATAATCACGCAGTTTTGCTAAATCGTCTTCAGTGATATCTTTTACGCGGATGTCAGGATTAACACCTGTTGCTGCAAGAATATCATCAGCAGATTTACGACCAATACCGAAAATATAAGTCAACCCAATTTCGATTCTTTTATCTCTCGGCAAGTCAACACCAGCTATACGAGCCATTAAAGTTGCACCTCCAATAACAGTTCTGACACATTTTGTGTCCCTGTGTTTTTAATAGATGTATTAACCACATTAAGGTTTCACTATTAGCCCTGACGTTGTTTGTGTTTTGGATTCTGGCAGATTACCATAACACGGCCTTTACGTCTGATTACTTTACATTTTTCACAGATGGGCTTAACGGAAGGTCTTACTTTCATCTGAAATTACCTCCTTAGTTTATCAGCTAAACAACGGCTTAACTGAGGATTTTTCTCTAATGTGATGAATTCAAAAATGATTCAATTCCCATTTGCGGATCATTTGATCCAATTTATTTGGAACGCCAAGTAATGCGCCCTTTTGTCAGGTCATATGGAGACATTTCAACAGTTACTTTGTCTCCGGGCAGGATGCGGATGAAGTTCATACGCAGTTTACCTGAAATATGGGCCAAAATTGTGTGTCCATTCGGCAGTTCAACTTTGAACTGAGCGTTTGGCAAAGTATCTACTACAGTGCCTTCAATTTCAATAACATCTTCTTTTGCCAAGCGGATTAACCCCCTTTGCTCGGAGACGGAATTGTCAAACCAAAATTATAGTCCCACAATACGCGCCTGATTTTTTTGTCAGTGTCCATTTCTGCCACGTCCACCATTCGGTTTACCGGGCTTAGGTGCCGCATATTTTTGCGTTTTGGGGCATTCAGCTTTCGGCGTCTGCCGTCAGCAATATAAGCAAATCCATTTTCCACCTTTACCACCAGGTAAAAACTTCCGCTGTCGTGACCGGATTTTGACCATACGATCGAGCCGGTTTCAATACGCTGCGCCATTTGAACCCTCCGTTACGCTTTGGTAAGGATTTTCGGTCCGTCATCGGTGATGACGATACTGTGTTCAAAATGAGCTGCTATGCTTCCGGATGCGGTGACTGTTGTCCAGCCGTCTTCCAACGTCCTTACATCTTCGCCTATCAGGTTGATCATAGGTTCAATTGCAAGTGTCATTCCCGCTGCCAGTCTCAGGCCATGTCCCGGACGCCCAAAGTTTGGAACTTCAGGGTCTTCATGAAGCTTGCGTCCCACACCGTGGCCAACAAACTTCCGGACAACTCCATAACCATAGCTTTCTGCGTGCGCCTGTACTGCATGGGAGATATCGCCGATGCGATTTCCTACAGTGGCGGCTTCGATCCCTTTATATAAACACTCTTCGGTGACCCGCAGCAGCTGCTTTGCTTCGTCGGAGATTTCTCCCACAGCGAAGGTATAAGCATTGTCGCCGTTAAAGTCGTCATAAAACGCTCCAACGTCTACGCTGACGATGTCCCCTTCTTTCAAGATAATCTTTTTGGAAGGGATCCCATGGATCACCACGTTGTTTACAGAAATACACGCGCTGCCTGGAAAACCGCCGTATCCCAGGAAGTTGGGTTTTGCCCCAGTTGACAGGATGAATTTTTTCACCGCTTCGTCAATTTCCTTTGTGGATACACCCGGCTGCATATATTCTCCCGCAACCTTTAAGGCTTGCGCGGAGATTTTGCAGGCGGCGCTCATTCTTTTAATTTCACCGGTGTTTTTGAGTACAACCATATTATAATTACGCCTCCAAGGCTTTCAAGGTCAGTGCAGAGGTATCTGCTACTTCTTCCTGTCCTTCTACTACGGTTAATTTACCGGTTTTTGCATAGTATTCTTTTAATGGTTCGGTCTGTTCATGGTATACATGCAGCCGATCCTTAATGGTATCCGGATGGTCGTCTTTTCTCTGAACCGTTTTGCCTCCGCATTTGTCGCATACACCTTCGGTTTTGGAAGGTTTATAATCTACATGGTAGGAAGCACCGCAGTCCTGGCACACCCGTCTACCAGACAGTCTTTGCATAATTTTTTCATCGGCAACTTCAATGTCGATTACTTTATCAATTTGGATTCCCATTTTGTCCAAAGCTTCTGCCTGTGGAACAGTTCTTGGGAAACCATCCAGAATAAAACCATTCTGGCAGTCATCCTTGGCAAGACGTTCTTTAATAATGTCGATGACTACTTCGTCAGGAACCAAAGCACCGCTATCCATAAAGGATTTTGCTTTCAGTCCCAACTCGGTTCCGTTTTTCAACGCTTCTCTGATAATATTACCAGTAGAAATTGCAGGGATTTTCAAATGATCACAGATGACTTCTGCCTGAGTTCCTTTGCCTGCACCTGGGGCACCTAATAAAATTAAATTCATTTTACTGCCTCCTATTCAAAAACGTTATGCCAAGAAACCTTTATGATGCCGGACTGTCAGCTGGGATTCCAACTGACGCATAGTATCCTGTGCAACCCCTACCAAAATGATAATGGAGGTACCGCCCAGGGAGATGTTCATATCGGTCAGTGCAGTAAACACAATTGGGAATACTGCGATAATGCCGAGGAACAATGCGCCCAGCAAAGAAATCTTGGAAATTACCTTGGAAATAAATGTTACAGTTGGTTTACCAGGACGAATTCCTGGAATTGCGCCATTATTGCTCTTAATACCGTTTGCAATTTCAACTGGGTTGTACTGAATGGTTACATAGAAGAAGTTAAATGCAATAATCAGGAAGAAGTACAAAACTCCATATACCCAACCCTGTGGAGAAAATGCATTCAGGAATGAATACTGCCAAGTACCCGCTTCTGGAGTATAGAACAGAGAAATCATTCCAGGCAAGGACAAAAATGCGCTTGCGAAGATGATCGGCATAACGCCGCTCATGCTGATTTTAATCGGAATATAGCTAGACTGGCCGCCATACATTTTTCTTCCGACCACACGTTTCGCGTACTGAACGGGAATCCGACGTTCGGAATTTGTCATGATGACAATAAACACAATGACAAATGCAAAAATCACTACAACCAGCGGAACCAGCAACACATTCATGCCGCCCTTTTTGAAGTTTTCCACCAAAATAACGATGGCGTCAGGTCCTCTGGCAATAATTCCGGCAAACAGAATGATGGAGATCCCGTTTCCAAGACCTTTGTCATTGATCTGCTCACCCAGCCACATGATCAGGGAAGCGCCTGCCGTAAAGGTAACTACCACAACGGCCGCTACAAAAAATTGTGCCCAACCAGTTGTATACTGTGCTTCAAACCCGCCGTTGCTGCGCAGCAGGAAGTATAACCCAATTGCCTGGAAAATAGCAAGACCTGCTGTCACATAACGCGTAATCCGATTGATCTTTTTGCGCCCTTCACCACCTTCTCTTGACAGGCGTTCCAAAGCTGGAATCGCTACCGTCAAAAGTTGGATGATGATGCTCGCATTAATGTAAGGTGTAATGGACATGGCGAACAGGGTCGCGTTGTTAAACGCACCACCGCTCATCATATTCAGATAGCCCAAAAAGCTATTCCCTTCAGTTGCCGCCATCAGCGCTTCGCTGTTAGCGAACGGCACCGGAATATAAGATCCGATGCGGAAGATGACTAAAATCAACAGTGTGTAAAGTATCTTCTTTCGCAGCTCAGGGGATTTAAAGGCATTCTTGAGGACATCAAACACCTTACATCACCTCAGTCTTTCCACCTGCTTTTTCAATTTTTTCAATGGCAGATTTAGAGAAAGCAGCTGCTTTCACAGTGAAGTTCTTGGTTACTTCGCCGTTGCCGAGGATTTTAACGCCGTCCATTGGTTTTTTAACCAAACCAGCTTCCATCAAAGCGTTTGTATCAACTACAGCTCCCGCTTCAAATTTAGCGTCTAAATCAGATACGTTAACAATAACATACTGTTTTGCGAAAATATTGTTGAAACCTCTTTTTGGAACACGTCTCTGCAAAGGCATCTGGCCGCCTTCAAATCCTGGACGGATGCTGCCGCCGGAACGAGCTTTCTGGCCTTTGTGACCTTTCCCTGCTGTTTTACCATTACCGGAACCATGACCTCTACCGATACGTTTTACGTCTCTTACAGAGCCTGGTGCTGGTGATAACTCGTGCAGTTTCATTGTAGTCGCACCTCCTCTTGTTATCTTTCAGTAACTTCAACGAGATGAGAAACCTTTACGATTTTACCTCTTGTTGCTGCGTTATCTGGCTGAACTGTAACATCGTTGGTCTTTCTCAGGCCCAAAGATTTTACAATTTCAATTTGGTCTTTACGGGCGCCGGCCAGACCTCTTACTAATTTTACTTCTAATGCCATAATCAGTCTGCCTCCTTAACCCAAAATTTCCTGTACGGACTTGCCGCGGATGGCTGCAACTTCTTCTGCGGTGCGCAGGGAAGCCAGACCATTGATAGTAGCTCTTACTACGTTGCAAGGATTGTTAGAACGCAGAGCTTTTGTACGGATATCTTTAATACCGCAAACTTCGATTACCGCACGGACAGGACCACCTGCGATAACTCCGGTACCCTGTGGAGCCGGTTTCAGCAGTACGCTACCAGCGCCAAAGTTACCAATAATTTCGTGAGGGATAGATGTACCCTTCAAAGAAACTTTAATCAGGTTTTTCTTTGCGTCTTCGATACCTTTGCGGATTGCATCCGGAACTTCTCCAGATTTACCCAGACCGAAGCCAACAATACCGTTTCCGTCACCTACAACGACCAGCGCTGCAAATTTGAAAATACGGCCGCCTTTTACAGTTTTAGATACACGGTTGATCGCTACAACTTTTTCTTGCAGTTCCAACCCTGTTGCGTCGATTCTACTAGCCAAACGAATTACCTCCTCATTAGAATTTGAGGCCGCTCTCACGGGCTCCATCAGCTAATTCTTTCACTCTGCCATGATACAGGTAACCGCCGCGGTCGAATACCACTTCTTCGATACCTTTTTCCATCGCTTTTTTACCGATCAGCTGACCAACTTTTTTAGCTGCTTCTTTGTTACCGCCATTGCCTTCAAAGTCTTTATCCATAGAAGACGCAGCAACCAAAGTTACACCATTAACATCATCGATCAACTGTGCGTAAATGTGCTTGCTGGAGCGGAATACGTTCAGGCGTGGACAACTTGCAGTTCCGCTTACTTTCGCACGTACTCTGCGGTGTCTTTTTAACCGAGCCTTGTTTTTATCCGGCTTATTCACCATTTGTTTGTCACTCCTTTAACTTTACTTGCTGCCTTTACCAGCTTTACCTTCTTTACGCTGTACATATTCGCCAACGTATCTGATACCTTTGCCTTTATATGGTTCCGGCGGACGTTTTTCGCGTACTTCTGCAGCGAACTGTCCTACCTGCTGTTTATCAGGACCATGAATAATGATCTTGTTTGCTGCCGGAACATCAATGGTGATGCCGTCAACTTCAGGTACAATTACCTGATGGGAGTAACCCAGGTTCATCACCAGGTTTTTACCCTGTTTTGCAGCACGATAACCAACACCCTGGATTTCCAGTTCTTTGGTAAATTCTTTGGAAACACCTTCTACCATGTTAGCAACCAGAGTTCTGGTTAAGCCGTGCAAGGATCTGTGTTCTTTTTCATCACTTGGACGGGTAACGTTGATTACGTTGCCTTCCAGTGTAACAGTCATGTCTTTGTGGACATCTCTTTCGATGGTTCCCTTAGGACCTTTCACAGTAATGTGATTGCCGTCGATTTTTACTTCGACGCCGGAGGGAACTTCGATTGGTTTTCTACCGATTCGTGACATTGTAGCCCCTCCTTACCAAATAAATGCCAAGATTTCGCCGCCAACATTCTGTTTACGGGCTTCTCTGTCTGTCATTACACCTTTAGAGGTGGAAACAACTGCGATACCCAAACCTTTCATAACTTTTGGCATATCTTCGCAGCTAGCGTAGATACGCAGACCTGGTTTGGAAACTCTGCGCAGACCAGAGATAATCTGTGTCTTGTTTTCGCCGTATTTCAAAGTAATACGGATAATGCCCTGTTTGCCGTCATCGATTACCTGGTAAGATTTAATATAACCTTCTTCTTCCAGGATCTGGGCAATCGCCTTTTTCATGTTAGACGCAGGCACATCAACGGTGTCATGTTTTGCAGAATTAGCATTTCTAATTCTTGTAAGCATATCAGCAATAGTATCGGTGATTTGCATTTCGTCAACCTCCTTTGCTCACGCTGGATAACTTTGGATGCCCAGTTGCACCCAGTTTTACCAGCTAGCCTTTTTAACGCCAGGAATCTGGCCTTTGTAAGCGAGTTCTCTGAAGCAGATACGGCAGATACCGTATTTTCTCAGATAAGCGTGCGGTCTACCGCAGATTTTACATCTGTTATAAGCACGGGTAGAAAACTTAGGTTCTCTTTGCTGTTTAACCTTCATGGACGTTTTTGCCATTTTCTATTTCCTCCCTTACTTAGCGAATGGAGCACCCATCAGAGCCAGCAGCTCGCGTGCTTCTTCGTCTGTTTTTGCAGTGGTGATAAAAGTGATATCCATACCGCGGATTTTGTCAATTTTATCGTATTCGATTTCTGGGAAAATCAACTGTTCTCTCAGACCTACAGAGTAGTTACCTCTGCCGTCGAAAGAGTTAGGGTTGATTCCTCTGAAGTCACGAACTCGTGGCAGAGCTACGTTGAAGAATCTGTCCAAAAATTCGTACATCATTTCGTTGCGAAGAGTAACCTTCGCGCCAATCGGCATGCCTTCACGAAGTTTGAAGTTTGCAACTGATTTTCTAGCGCGGCAGATGATCGGTTTCTGACCGGTGATCTTAGCTAAATCAGCAACTACAGCGTCCAACATTTTGGCGTTGCCAGCAGCTTCGCCGCAAGCAACATTGACGACGATTTTATCAAGCTTCGGAATCTGCATGACACTCTTGTAGCCAAACTTTTTCAGCAAAGCCGGAGCTACTTCACTTTTGTAGTAATCCTTTAATCTTGCCATACTTTCTTCTCCTTACTCAGAATGTTTCGCCGCATCCTGCATGTTTGCAAACACGAACTTTTTTGCCGTCTTTTACGATATGACCAACTCTGGTTGGTTTACCGCATTTCGGACAAACTGGCATCACTTTGCAAGCGTACATAGCGCCTTCGGCCTTTACAATGCCGCCGGTTTCACCCATGCGTCTTGGTTTCATGTGTTTTGTAACAACATTCAAGCCTTCAACGATGACTTTACCTTCTTTTGGGCTTACTTCCAGTACTTTACCGGTTTTGCCCTTATCTTTACCAGAGATAATCATTACGTTATCGCCGGTTCTTACGTGCAATTTTTTATTCATATCCATCGCACCTCCCATTAAAGCACTTCTGGAGCAAGGGACAGAATCTTCATGTATTCTTTATCACGAAGCTCTCTTGCAACAGACCCAAAAATACGGGTGCCTCTTGGGTTTTTATCTTCTCTAATAATAACAGCTGCGTTATCGTCAAATCTGATGTAAGAACCATCTTCACGACGTAACCCTTTAGCTGAACGAACGATTACTGCTTTCACAACATCGCCTTTTTTTACAACGCCGCCTGGTGCTGCTTTTTTAACGGAAGCAACCACAACGTCGCCAATATTAGCGTACCTTCTGCGGGAACCGCCCAATACGCGGATGCACATCAGTTCTTTTGCACCTGTATTGTCGGCAACCTTAAGGTAAGTTTGCATCTGTATCACAGTGCGTTCCTCCTTTCGGTATGAACAGAAAAATTATTTTGCCTTTTCAATAATTTCTACAACTCTCCAGCGTTTGTCCTTAGACAGTGGGCGAGTTTCCATAACGAGCACACGGTCACCGATTCCGCACTGGTTTTGTTCGTCATGCGCTTTCAGCTTAATTGTGCGTTTGATGATCTTTTTGTACAGGGGATGTTTTACATTGTCAGCAATGGCTACAACTACGGTTTTATCCATTTTATCGCTAACAACCGTTCCAACCCTAGTTTTCCTGAGGTTTCTTTCGCTCATAGCTTTGAAAATCTCCCTTCCCTATTATTCCGCTTTAGATTCTAACTCAGTGATAACGGTGTTAATGCGAGCAATATCTCTTTTTACTGCTTTAATCCGCATTGGGTTATCCAGCTGATTTACGGCAAGTTGGAAGCGAAGGTTAAAAAGCTCAGCTTTTAAATCGCTCAGTTTCTGATTTAATTCAACAAGTGACATTTCTCTGATTTCTTTCGCTTTCATTACTGCTCACCACCTGTTTCTTCCTTAGTCACAAACTTACATTTGATTGGAAGTTTGTACATTGCCAGTCTCATAGCTTCTCTTGCAACTTCTTCACTGACGCCAGCGATTTCAAACAGAACTCTTCCTGGTTTTACTACTGCTACCCAGTATTCCGGAGAACCTTTACCGTTACCCATTCGAGTTTCAGCAGGTTTCTGAGTTACCGGTTTGTCTGGGAAAATTTTGATCCATACCTGACCGCCACGTTTGATGTAACGGGTCATAGCGATACGGGCAGCCTCGATCTGGTTGGAAGTAATCCATGCTGGTTCCAGTGCCTGGATACCGAACTCACCGTGGCTTACAAAGTTACCACGAGTAGCTTTACCTTTCATTCTGCCTCTTTGTGGACGGCGGAATTTCACACGTTTTGGTAATAACATTATCTACTTGCTCCTTCCTTACGAGGTCTTCTGCGGTTGTTTCTCGGAGCTTCTTTTGCAGTGTTTGTGCTGGCAATTTCACCCTTCAAAACTTCGCCTTTGTAAATCCAAACTTTTACGCCCAGTTTACCATAAGTGGTATTTGCTTCTGCAAAACCATAGTCGATGTCAGCTCTCAAAGTCTGCAGCGGGATGGTACCTTCATGATAGTCTTCGCAACGAGCAATTTCAGCACCGCCCAAACGTCCGGAAACGCGGGTTTTGATACCTTTAGCGCCCAGTCTCATGGTACGGCCGATTGCCTGTTTCATTGCACGTCTGAAGGAAACACGGCGTTCCAGCTGACCAGCGATGTTTTCAGCTACCAGCTGAGCAGACATGTCTGGCTGTTTTACTTCAACGATGTTGATGATAACCTGTTTGTTGCCGCTGATCATACCTTCCAGCTGTTTTTTCAGCTTTTCGATTTCAGCGCCGCCTTTACCGATTACCAAACCTGGTTTTGCGCAGTGGATGTGAATTCTAACTCTTACTGCATCACGTTCAATTTCAATGCGCGGAACGCCTGCTGCATATAAAGTCTTTTTCAGGAACTTACGAACTTTGAAGTCTTCCACTAAAGTATCGCCGAAAGCACTGTCTTTCGCAAACCAGCGGGAATCCCAATCTTTAATAACGCCCACTCTAATACCATGTGGGTTTACTTTCTGTCCCATAGTTTACCTCCTCTTTCAGCTTATTCTTTTTCTTTCACAACAATTGTAATATGAGATGTTCTTTTCAGAACGCGATATGCACGACCCTGTGCTCTTGGTCTGATTCTCTTCAGAATCGGGCCAGGGCAAACGAAACATTCACTGATGTACAGGTTGTCTCTGTCCATGTGAAAATTGTTTTCAGCATTAGCTGCGGCGGAATTCAGAAGTTTTTCCAGCTGTTCGCAAGCAGCTTTTGGTGTGTGTTTCAAGATAGCCATTGCATAGTTGACATCTTTACCTCTGATCAGATCCAAAACGATCTGAACTTTTCTCGGGGAGATGCGGGCATATCTTAAATGTGCTTTTGCTTCCATTTAAAATCCTCCTTCCGACCCCTTATTTACCATTGTTACTGGTTTTGGAACCAGCATGTCCTTTGTAGGTTCTGGTTGGAGCGAATTCGCCCAGCTTGTGACCTACCATATCTTCAGTAACGTATACCGGAACGTGTTTGCGTCCGTCATGTACTGCGAATGTGTGACCAACGAAATCAGGGAAGATAGTGGATGCACGGCTCCAGGTTTTCAAAACCTTCTTCTCGCCTGCTTCATTCATTTCAATAACTCTTTTTAACAGGACCGGCTGTACGAAAGGTCCTTTTTTAATGCTTCTACCCATTAATCATCTGCCTCCTTTCGATTACTTATCATTTCTGCGCTTCACGATAAATTTATTGGAGCGATGATGTTTTGCGCGGGTCTTGTAGCCCAGAGTTGGTTTACCCCAAGGAGTAACAGGTCCTGGACGACCGATCGGAGATTTACCTTCACCACCACCGTGAGGATGGTCGCATGGGTTCATTGCAGAACCACGAACGGTTGGTCTCCAGCCCATGTGACGTTTTTTACCGGCTTTACCGATATTTACGTTTTCATGGTCGATGTTGCCTACCTGGCCGATAGTAGCCATGCAGTTTACAGAAACATTTCTCAATTCGCCGGAAGGCAGACGGATCAGGGCATATGCACCTTCTTTTGCCATCAGCTGAGCCATGTTACCAGCTGCACGAACCAGCTGAGCGCCTTTACCAGCGTACAGTTCTACGTTGTGGATAAAGGTACCTACTGGGATGTTTGCCAGAGGCAGAGCGTTACCTGGTTTAATATCAGCGTCTGCGCCAGAACGAACTACGTCGCCAACTTTCAGATCGTTTGGAGCCAGGATATATCTCTTTTCGCCGTCTTCGTACTGAACCAGAGCAATGTGTGCAGAACGGTTCGGGTCGTATTCCAGAGTCATAACGTTAGCGTTCATGCCAACTTTATCTCTTTTAAAATCGATTACGCGGTATTTTACTCTGTTGCCGCCGCCGCGATGACGAACGGTGATTCTACCATAGCTGTTGCGTCCTGATTTTTTCTTTAAAGTTTCCAGCAAACTTTTTTCAGGAGCAACTTTAGACAATCCGCTGTAATCAGTAACAGTCATCTGTCTTCTTGCTGCAGATGTCGCTTTGTAAGACTTAATAGCCATTACAGTTCACTCTCCTTTATCGGTTTAGCGAAGGGCTTTACAGTGCCCTCCATACATCACCTGAGAGGCCAGGCCTCTCAAATGCAAGGACTGAATTTGAATTTACACAAATTCAGGCTTACAGCATACCTTCAAAGAATTCAATAGTCTTGGATTCTTCAGTCAGGGTAACAATTGCTTTTTTCCAGTCAGGTTTAAAACCTTCGTGTCTACCCATTCTTTTGAAACGGCCTTTTACGCTCATGGTGTTTACTTTTTCAACTTTTACGCCGAAAAGTTCTTCCACAGCTTTTGCGATTTCAATTTTGTTTGCGTTTTTCGCAACTTTGAAGGTGTATTTTTTCATTCCCAATGCTTCCATGGAACGTTCTGTGATGATCGGCTTAATGATAACGTCTTGTGCAACCATTATGCGTACACCTCCTCGATCTTCTTAACCGCATCTACTGTTACGATCATGCTGTCGTAGTTCAGGATATCGTATACATTCAGGGTATTTACCAAAGTGGTTTTTACGCCAGGAATGTTGTTTGCGGATTTGATTACCTTAGCATCGATTTCCGGCATAACGATCAGCGCTTTTCCGGATACTTCCAATGCTTTGATCATGTTTACGATCGCTTTGGTTTTGTAACCTTCCAGAGCAATCTTGTCAACAACGATCATGTTTTTATCCAACACCTTGCTGGACAAAGCAGATTTCATTGCTAATCTCTTAACTTTTTTGTTTAAGGAGTAGCTGTAATCCCGTGGTTTCGGGCCCAGAGCCACACCACCATGACGCCACTGTGGAGCACGGATGGAACCCTGTCTTGCATGACCGGTACCTTTCTGTCTCCAAGGTTTACGGCCACCGCCGCGAACTTCTGTACGGGTCAAAGTAGACTGTGTACCCTGACGCTGATTTGCAAGGTAGTTCACAACTGCCGCATGCATTACGACTTCATTTGGCTCAATCCCAAAGATTTCTTTGGAAACATTCATCTGTTTGAGCTTTTCGCCGTTCATATCAAATACTTGTACTCTTGGCATCTTGCTTCCTCCTTCCATTAAGCTTTCTTCACACTGTTGATTACTGTAACGATGCCGTTTTTCGGACCAGGAACAGCGCCCTTCAGTGCGATCAGATTGTTTTCTGCGTCAACTTTTACAACTTCAAGATTCTGAACTGTAACAGTTTCAACACCCATATGGCCCGGCATGATTTTGCCTTTGAAGATTCTGGATGGGGTAGAACATGCGCCCATAGAACCTGCATGTCTGTGAACAGGGCCGGTACCGTGTGTTTCTTTCAAACGCTGTGCATTGTAACGTTTGATTACGCCTGCGAAACCTTTACCTTTGCTGGTGCCGGTTACGTCAACGATGTCGCCTGCTGCGAACACGTCAGCTTTGATGATGTCGCCCACGTTCATAACAGAGCAGTCATCAAATTTGAATTCTTTCAGGGTTCTTTTTGGAGCAACGTCTCCTTTAGCAAAGTGACCCTTCTGAGGTTTGTTGACTTTGTTTGCTTTCAAATCGCCAAAGCCCACCTGCAAAGCTTCGTAGCCATCGTTTTCCATTGTTTTTTTCTGAACAACAACGCAAGGGCCAGCTTCTACTACTGTTACAGGAATTACTTTTCCAGTTTCATCGAAAATCTGGGTCATACCGATTTTCTTACCGATAATAGCATTTTTCATTTTGCTACCTCCTTAAGGTTATTGGTTGGCTGTGCCAACATGACCTGTTGTGTTGACCTCAAACGAAATCACAGTTTGATTTCTAAGTCTACACCAGCAGGAAGTTCGAGACTCTGAAGAGCTTCCACTGTCTTGTTAGACGGTCTCAGGATATCAATCAGTCTCTTGTGAGTTCTCATCTCAAACTGTTCACGGCTGTCTTTGTATTTGTGTACAGCACGCAGAATGGTTACGATCTCTTTCTGAGTCGGCAGCGGGATAGGTCCGCTCACTCTTGCGCCGGTTCTTTTTGCTGTTTCAACGATTTTGGTTGCTGCAGCATCAATTAAGCTGTGGTCATAACTTTTCAGTCTGATTCTGATTTTTTCTTTGACTGCCACTGTCGTCGCCTCCTTAAAGCATTCATAAAAATTAATGGGGGTTAGACGCAAAATTCAAACACGTTGCCGTGCGTTTCATCCTCACTCGATAAAAATACCGAAAAAACAATACTGTTTTTCCGGGGCAGGCAAACTCCTATAACGTTATGGCAATCACATCGGCGCAAATCGCCGGGATATTGCTGGCCATAGGAAAATGTTCAAAATTGGTCGCCCGGTTTAAAATCGGACATACTCCACGAAAAAACCCGCAAATTTCTTTGCGGCAACCTTCCGCTTCATCGCATATCTGTTGCAGTCACGCAAGAATTATAATACCATACCACCCCGGCTTTTGCAAGTGTTTTACAAAATCCGCGGATGAAATCTTTTAAAAGATATCCCACACTTTTTTGTGTATATTGCCAAATCTTTTTTTCTTCTTGCCGTTTTGATCCAAAGACAAAAAAAGCAAAGTGAAAAAACAAAACGGGCGCCGAAATCCGACGCCCGACACAGCCTTAACAATTAGTCTGCTTTGTCTTCGATATATTTTACGATATCGCCTACAACTTTGATGTTTTCAACTTCCTCATCCGGAATTTCAATGTTGAATTCATCTTCCAAAGACATTACCAGGTCAACCACTTCCAAAGAATCTGCTCCCAGATCGTCGGTGATGGATGCTTCCATAGTTACTTTGTCCTCATCTAAATCCAGCTGATCGCAAAGAATTTCTTTTACTTTTTCGAATACCATCTTGTATTCCCTCCTTTTCTGCTGTTGTGCCTGCTGTAAACAGCCGGCTATCTCTAAGAAAGGTTGCCCTCTCTCATAAACAAAATCAACAATCGGCGTCCGGCGTGATGCCTTCTTCAAACTCGCCAATCTTTCTGAACTTATTATATCGGTTCTCTAATAAATTTGCAATAGGTTCTCTGGATAATTTTTCAATTGCTTTTTCCATATAATCGGAAATATTTTCTACCATCAGGGTCACATTGTTGTGTGCGCCTCCGGCAGGTTCCGCAATAATGGCATCTGCAATTCCCAGTTCCATCAAATCTTCAGCCGTCATCTTCATGGCCTGCGCCGCTTCTTTTTCCCGGCTGGGGTCTTTCCACAAAATATTCGCAAAGCTTCTGGGAGATACCACAGAGTACACTGCGTTTTCCAGCATCGCCAGTTCATCGCATACCCCCAGCGCCAGCGCACCGCCGCTGCCCCCTTCTCCCAGTACAATGGAGATCACCGGAGTTTTCAGGGTGCTCAGTTCCATCAGGTTGCGGGCAATGGCTTCGCCCTGACCACGTTCTTCTGCAGCAATTCCGCAGAAGGCACCCGGTGTATCAATAAAGAAAATCACTGGCCGATGGAATTTTTCTGCCTGTTTTGCCAGGCGAAGGGCTTTTCGATATCCTTCCGGATGAGGCATGGCAAAATTGGTGTCTTTATTCTCTTCCAGATTTCTGCCCTTTACCTCTGCAATAACGGTTACCGGCTGACCTTTAAAGCTGCCGATACCGCCCATAATCGCATGGTCGTCTCCGCAAAAACGGTCTCCGTGAAACTCATAAAAATCTTTGAAAATTGCAGGAATATAGTCCCGGATTGTGGGACGATCCTTTCGATGAACGATTTCAATTCTTTCCCAAGTTGTCAAATTTGACATAATCCAAAACCTTTCCTTTCTTCTGGCAGTACTCATTCCCAATGACGCTTCGCTCGCCAGGGGTTCCCACTCCTGGACCCAAAAGGCTACGCTCGTATTTTGTCAGTTGAGCAATAACAACAAATAATTTCCGCTTTCCTAACAGAGTATGCGCCGAAGGCGGTTGGCACCGGACACTGTCCGGCTTCGTTCGCACTTTGTCAGTATAACTAAAATTGTCAAGCGTTGCTGGGTATTACTGCGCCGCTGTTTTTCCGGGATATCCGTGATGCCGCAAAAGCTTTGACAAAGTTCTTCTCATATTCTGGCGTGGTACAATCATATCCACAAATCCGTGTTCCAGCAAAAACTCTGCAGACTGAAAATCGTCCGGCAGACGCTGGCGGATGGTATCTTCAATAACTCGCCGTCCTGCAAAGCCAACCAGCACTTTTGGTTCGGCAATAATAATATCTCCCAAAGACGCAAAGGATGCGGTGACCCCACCGGTGGTTGGGTCAGTCAAAACAGTAATGTACAACAGCCCTTTGTCGCTGTGCCGCTTGACTGCCGCAGAAGTTTTTGCCATCTGCATCAGGGAAACAATCCCCTCCTGCATTCTGGCACCGCCGGAAGCAGTAAATAAAATCACCGGCAGATTTTTTTCACAGGCATATTCAAATGCCCGAGTGATTTTTTCCCCTACGACGCTTCCCATAGAAGCCATCATAAAATGGGAGTCCATAACCCCGATGACACAGGGTTTGGTTTTAATGGTACATTCCCCGGTAATCACTGCATCTTTCAGACCAGTTTTTTTCTGCATTGCCGCAATCTTGTCTTCGTAATTTTCAAAATCCATGGGATTTTTGCTGACCATATTTCCATCCAGTTCTTTAAAACTGCCCTTGTCAATGGTCATGTCCAAACGTTCTTTGGCAGTCAGACGGGAATGGTAATTACATTCAGAACAAACTTTGCCCGCACCGATAAAGTCTTCCATAAACATGACGTTGCTGCATCGGGGGCATTTGAACAACAGGTCGGATGGAATAGATACTTTGCTTCGCTTTTCACTGAGCGAATCGGTATCAAACCGCGACCGCACTGTTTTAAACAAATCTTCTAACAATCCGTTTCAACCCTTTCCTTCAAACTGCCGGACTCAAACTGTGTCCCATGTTCCGGTTACAGTTCTCCGTTTGCCATTTTTCGATCCAAAAAGCCATTATCCACACGACCCTGAACAAAGTCCGGATCCCGCAGAATAGAAAGCTGAAAATCAATATTGGTGTCTACACCTTCTACCAAAAATTCCGCCAGCGCCCATTTCATCTTCTTAATCGCAGTATCCCGGTCAGCTGCATACACAATCAGCTTTGCGATCATACTGTCATAGTAAGGGGTGATTTCATAGCCCTGATATACTGCGGAATCAATCCGCACTCCCGGTCCTCCCGGAAGGTTCAAAGACTGGATTCTGCCCGGAGACGGACGGAAATTCAGCTTTGGATTTTCTGCGTTTATTCTACACTCTATGGCGTGACCTGTCAAGTGGATGTCTTCCTGACGCCAGGTGAGTTTTTCTCCCTGCGCAATCAAAATCTGTTCTTTTACCAGATCCACACCGGTTACCAACTCAGTGATTGGATGTTCTACCTGAATCCGGGTGTTCATCTCCATAAAGTAGAAATCCCGGTTGTCATCCAGCAAAAATTCAATGGTTCCTGCGTTTTCATATCCGCAGGCTTTGGCGGCTTTTACCGCCGCTTCGCCCATCCGCTGGCGCAGTTCTTCGCTCATGACCGGACAAGGGGATTCTTCCAACACCTTTTGGTTCCGGCGCTGTACAGAACAGTCCCGTTCTCCCAGGTGAACCACATTGCCCCATGCATCCGCCAGCACCTGAATTTCTACATGGCGAGGGTTGACGATCAGTTTTTCCAGATACACACCATCATTGCCGAAAAAGCTGAGGGCTTCCTGTTTGGCAGCAATAATTGCTCCTTCCAGTTCCCCTTCCTGGGTCACTTTTCGGATTCCCCGTCCGCCGCCGCCGGCAGACGCCTTCACCATCACAGGATATCCAATCCGAGCGGCAATTTCCTTGGCCTCATCAATGGACTGGATCTCGCCGTCAGAACCAGGAACCACCGGAACTCCGGCAGATTTCATGGTTTCTTTGGCTCTTGCCTTATCGCCCATCAATTCCATTGCTTCACTGCTGGGACCGATGAACTTAACGCCGCACCGGCTGCAGTTTTTAGCAAAACTTGCGTTTTCAGATAAAAATCCAAATCCGGGATGAACCGCATCGCATCCGGTTAAATCGCACGCCGCCAAAATTGCTTTCATATTCAAATAGCTGTCTTTGGTTGCGGCAGGACCGATGCAGATAGCTTCGTCCGCCAGCTTGGCGTGAAGGGCGTCCCGGTCTGCTGTGGAATATACCGCAACTGTGCGGATGCCCAATTCCCGGCAGGCACGGATAATCCGCACCGCAATTTCGCCCCGGTTTGCAATAAGCACTTTATTAAACATGGCAGGATTGCTCCTTTCTCAACCGTATTCTGCTGATTCTGTCAGATTACGGCTGGTTTTCCCGTTCGCCGATAGCAAAGCTGATTTCTGCTACTACTACTTTTTTTCCATCCTGATTGGTAGCAATCCCTTTGCCGAAGCCGATGGCGCCCCGGGTTTTTGTGATTTCTACAGACAGGGTCAGGGTATCTCCTGGTTTTACAATCCCTTTAAAACGAGCTTTGTCAATCCCAGCAAAAAATGCCACTTTCCCTTTATTTTCCGGCAGGCTCAAAGCACATACTGCCCCTGCCTGTGCCAGCATTTCAATCATCAGCACGCCTGGCTGAACCGGCTGTCCCGGAAAATGTCCTTTAAACCAGTATTCGTCTTCTTTTAAATGTTTTTTTGCTACTACCCGAACACCAGGTTCCAGTTCTTCTACTTCATCAATCAGCAGAAACGGATCCCGATGGGGAATAATTTCTTTAATCTGTTCTAAATCCAGATGCATTGCAAAACCCTCCTGTTATCGGATCACCATAATCGGCTGATCATATTCTACTGGTTCGCCGTCTTTTACCAAAACTTCTACAACTTCACCGTCAAACTCGCTCTGCACTTCATTCATCAGCTTCATAGATTCAATGATAAACAGCACATCGCCCTGGCGAACCTGTTTGCCAACTGGTGCAAATGCATCTTTGTCCGGAGAAGGAGCTGCATAGAAGGTTCCGATAATTGGGGATTTTACCACGTTTCCGGAAACAGGTGCTTCGCCTGTTTCTTCTGCCGGAGCAGCTGCTGCCGCTGCTGGAGCTGCCGCCGGAACTGGAGCCGGAACGGCTGCCGGAGCCATGACTACCTGCTCCCGCTGAGCGGACAATTTCAGTTTAAAATCGCCGTCTTCCAGCACCATCTGTCCCAGACCAGTCCGGGACATCTGATCCATTAAACTGCGAATTTCTTCTACTGTTAATCTCAATTCACTCATCGTCTCTTCCCGTCCTCAGCCTTCATATTTCTGCAAGCACAAAGTAGCGTTGTGTCCGCCAAATCCCAAGGAGTTGGACAAAGCTACGCGAATTTCTTTTTTCACTGCCTGGTTTACAACCAGATTCAGGTCACAGTCTTCGTCCGGTACCTGATATCCAATGGTAGCCGGTACAATGCCTTCTTCCAAAGCTTTTGCACATACAATCGCTTCTACGGCACCAGCTGCACCCAAAAGGTGTCCGGTCATAGACTTGGTGGAGCTTACCAGAGCTTGTTTTGCAGCATCCCCCAGCGCCTTTTTAATAGCGATGGTTTCATACCGTTCGTTCAAAGGGGTAGAAGTACCGTGAGCATTGATGTAATCTACATCTTCTGCACGCAGGCCAGCTTCTTCAAATGCCAGCTGCATGCCTTTTGCTGCACCTTCGCCGTCCGGATCCGGGCTGGTAATGTGATAAGCGTCGCCAGTTGCGCCGTAGCCGGTAATTTCTGCATAAATATGAGCGCCTCTTGCTTTGGCGTGTTCCAGTTCTTCCAGAATCAAAATTCCGCCGCCTTCTGCCATAACAAAGCCATCCCGTTCCTTGTCAAACGGAATAGATGCCCGGTCTGGGTCAGTGCTGTGAGACAGCGCTTTCATATTGTTAAAGCCAGCGATAGCAAATTCACTGATTGCCGCTTCAGAACCACCTGCTACACAAACATCCAGATAACCGTCTTTGATTTTCCGGAAAGCTTCTCCCACTGCATGGGAAGAAGTAGCGCAAGCTGTTACCGGCGCATAGTTTGCACCTTTAAAGCCAGTGTGGATCGCAATGGTTCCTGCTGCCATGTTGGAAATCATCATTGGGATATAGTAAGGGGAAACCCGTTTGCCTCCCTTTTGCAGGAATTTGGCATGTTCCACTTCTGTAGAACCAAAGCCGCCGATTCCGCTGCCCACAATGACGCCTACGCGGAATGGATCCAGATCTTTAAAGTCGCTTCCAGCGTCTTCCAGAGCCTGTCTAGCTGCTTCTACTGCATATTGGGTAAACAGATCGGTGTGACGCAGTTCTTTTTTCTCAAACGCTTTGGAAGGGTCAAAGTCCTTTACCTGACCGGCTACTTTTACTTCGCTTTCTGTTACATCAAACCGGTCAATCACAGACAGACCGTGTTTTCCTGCTGTAATATTGGACCAGAATGTATTCAGGTCGTTTCCTACTGGGCTGACAACGCCCATCCCTGTAATTACTACTCGATTCATCTGCCCTTTTCCTCCTGTCTGTTACATGCTCATGGCACCGTCGATGACGATCACCTGTCCGGATATGTAGCTAGCGCCGTCTCCTGCCAAAAATGCTACTACAGAAGCCACTTCTTCCGGTTTTCCAAACCGGCGCAGAGCAACCGCATTTTTACAGGTTTCTTTCACATCTTCCGGCAGTACGTCGGTCATAGGAGTTTCAATAAAGCCGGGTGCAATGGCGTTTACGGTAATATTTCTCGGTCCCAGTTCTTTTGCAGCGGTCAAAGTCATACCAACAACCCCTGCTTTGGTAGCGGAATAGTTAAACTGTCCCGGATTGCCGTACAGACCCGCTACAGAAGATACGTTAATAATTCTTCCACTTCTCTGGCGCATCATTACCGGAGCCACATGACGGATCATATTAAATACGCTTTTATAGTTTACGCTGGTTACAATGTCAAACTGCGCTTCGCTCATACGGGCAATCAAACCATCCTTGGTAATTCCGGCATTGTTTACCAATACATCAATGGTGCCAAAGGTTTCTTTCACCTGAGCTACCATATTTTTGCAGCTTTCAAAATCAGAAACATCGGCGATAAAGCATTCTGCTTTTACTCCAAAAGCTTCGCATTCCGCTTTGGTCTGCACGCCGCCGTTTTCCAGTTCTGCCTCACCCCGGCAGTTAATGGCAATATTAAATCCGTCTGCAGCCAATTTTTTGGCCATCGCTGCTCCCAATCCCTGGGAAGCACCTGTAATCAACGCTGTTTTACTCAAGTTCAATCCCCCTAATCATTTCAAAGTTTGTCAGAATATGTCTGGCTTCATTGGTCAGGCTCCGTACAATGTCATGACAGCTTTCCTGTTTGGTTACCATACCTGCGATCTGTCCTGCCATGAAGCTGCCTTCGTCCACGTTGCCGTCTACTACTGCTTTGCGCAGAGAGCCTACACTCATCTCTTCAAACTGAGCTGGATCCACATGTTCTTTTTCCATTTCCAGCAGAGTTTTTGCAAATTTATTTTTTACGGACCGTACCGGATGACCGGTAGACCGTCCAGTAACGATAGAATCAGTATCTTTTGCTTTCAGCACCAAATCTTTATAGTTCTGGTGAATGGTACATTCATTTGCAACCAAGAACCGGGTACCTACCTGTACGCCCTGAGCGCCCAGGATCAAAGCAGCTGCCATTCCTCTGCCGTCTGCAATCCCGCCTGCAGCAATCACTGGAATGGATACTGCATCCGCAATCTGCGGAATCAGACACATGGTGGTGATTTCACCAATGTGGCCGCCTGCTTCACAGCCTTCTGCAACCACTGCATCAGCGCCTGCACGTTCCATCCGTTTTGCCAAAGCAACAGAAGCAACAACCGGAATCACCTTAATGCCTGCTTCTTTCATAGCAGGAATGTATTTCCCCGGATTTCCTGCACCGGTGGTTACTACTTTTACTTTTTCTTCAATACAAGCCTGAATAATGGCTTCTGCATGAGGGTTCATCAGCATGACATTTACCCCAAACGGCTTTTCGGTCAAAGCCTTTGCTTTTTTGATTTCTTCCCGAACAATGTCAGCTGTTGCACTTCCGCCAGCAATCAGTCCCAGACCGCCTGCGTTGGATACTGCCGCCGCCAGCTGAGCGTTGGCTACCCATGCCATACCGCCCTGAATAATTGGATATTTAATTCCCAGTAATTTTGTAATCTGTGTCTGCATCTTGTAACAACCTTCCTTTCCAACGTTTTCCCTGTCTGATTTGACAGGATTCCTTAAGGGTTAAGGCAATTCCCCACAACCATACTGCGGTGCCTTAATATTCAAATACGGCTGCTCCGTAAGTAAGACCTGCGCCAAATCCTACTACACAGATCTTGTCCCCTTTTTCCAGCCGGCCCTGTGCTTTCAGTTCTGCCAGCGCCAAAGGAATGCAGGCGCTGGAAATATTTCCGTATTTTTCAATGTTTACATAAAACCGTTCTACCGGCAGTTTCAGACGCTTAATAGCGGTCTGTACAATCCGGATATTGGCCTGGTGAGGAATAATCAGTTTCAGGTCTTCTACAGAGATTCCCGCTTTCTGGGCAGCCTGTTCTACTGCATCTGCCATAGCAACAGTAGCGAATTTGTACACGTCATGTCCCAGCATCTGCATCTGATAAGGTGCCGCCTGCTGTACCCGTTCGTCACCCCAGTCAGAACCTTGGGTTTTAAATGGGTTTTCCGGTTCCGGAAGCTTGGTAAAGATTTTCAGTGCCCCCTGAGGAGAGCTGCGCAGTGCTGCTGCATAAATTCCTTCCCCTTTGGTCACCACAGTAGCTGCGGCTCCGTCGCCGAACAGTACACAGGTGCCTCGGTCAGTATAGTCTACCATACGGGTAACGATCTCAGCGGAAACAATCAAAATGGTGTGGAAATCTCCGCTGTCCAGATATTTTTTCGCCACATCCAAAGCAAACACATATCCGCTGCAGGCAGCATTCAAATCCATGCAGGCAGCGTCTTCAATGCCGATTTCCTTTGCCACCATACATGCCAGAGAAGGGGTCAAAAAGTCGCTGGTTACTGTAGTCGCCAGTACCATGTCAATCTGGCTCATGTCGATTCCTGCGTCTTTTACAGCCAGGTCAGCTGCTTTTGCGCCCATTTGAAAGGTAAGCTCCCCGTTATTAATATGCCGGGTTTTGATTCCGGTTCTGGTGGTAATCCATTCATCACTGGTGTCTACAATTTTGGCAAAGTCGTCGTTGGTTGCAACCGTTTCCGGCACATACATGCCTGCTCCAATGATATTCAGTCCCATCTGTGAGATCCTCCTTTGGTATTCCCCTGTCCCCGAGAGCGGACGAAATGCCCTTGCAATCCGGTGGGATAATATGTTATATTTGAACTAAGTTGAATTCAGCTTTTCCGCGAAAATAGCGGGAGGCAAAATACGCCAATATAAATAATAGTAGGTTTTTTTTCAGAAAAAGTCAATAAAAAACGACTTGTTTTGTGAGAATAAACCGTATTTGTTTGTGCAAACCGGCATATTTTGCCATTCCACACGATTAAGTAAACGTTTTAACCAAATTTTTTGTCGATTCAAGCCGAGTTCTACTGATATTTTCATATAAGGGCAAATCCAAGCCAGTTTGTCCTGTACGGTTTATATTTTTATATTATAATAAAGGAAGGTTTTTGTATATGTCAAAAAATGTATTCTTATTTTCCGGACAGGGGTCTCAGTATCCCGGCATGGGGCTGGAATTAGCAGAACGCTATGCTTCTTCCCAGGACATTTTTACCTGCGCTGAAGACATCCTCTCTTTGGATTTAAAAAAGATTTTTGCGGAAAGCTCTGCGGAAGAACTCTCTCAGACCAAAATCTCCCAGCCTGCTATTTTCACCGTTTCCCTGCTGGCACTCAATGCCATGAAAGAAGAAGGAATCTCTTTTGATGCAGTAGCCGGCCATTCTCTGGGAGAATATGCCGCCATGGTTGCTGCCGGTGTGGTATCTATGGAAGACGGTTACCGTCTGATCGGCCACCGTGCCGCAGCGATGCAGGCCTGTGCGGAACAAAATCCAGGTGCTATGTACGCAGTTATCGGCATGTCTGCCGATGAAATTGGAGCAGTTTGCGAACAGGTGGACGGTTATGTGGTTCCGGTAAACTACAATTCCCCGGTACAGACTGTCATCGCCGGAGAAACCGCAGCTGCCGAAAAAGCAGCAGAAACCTTTGCCGGTATGGGCAAACGGTGCATGAAACTAGCTGTCAGCGCCGCCTTCCACTCCAAACTGATGCAGCCGGCTGCCGACCAATTTTTAAGCGAAATTTCTGCGGTTCCATTCCATGAACCTCAGGTTGCCTTTTATTCTAATGTAACCGGAGAAGTGCTGACCGATGTTTCCAACATGCCGACATATCTGGCAGCTCATCTGGTATCTCCGGTTCGGTTCACCAGCGAACTGGCTCTGATGGAACAGGTTGGCTTTGAACACTATGTAGAACTGGGGCCAAACAAGGTGCTCACCGGTCTGGTGAAAAAGACCCTCAAAGGCGCTTCTGTTATGAATGTAGAAAACAATAAAACTCTGGACAAAGCCCTGGAAATCCTGAAATAACAGGCAATTTGCCCTGTTCTCTTCCCACAGGAAGGACTGTGATCTGCTTTTTCACAGTCCTTCCTGTTTCTTTTAGCATCCTTTATTTTCCCTAAAAAACTCCACTTTCCTTTGGCAAATATCCCCAAAAAACGAATTCTAGCTTTTGTAATTCCTTTTGATTCCGTAGAATTCCTGTGAGGAATCCCTGAAAACCCTTGAAAAAAGAAAATCATGGGGATATGATGTAGACGTACCAGTAGAGGAAATGAAGAAATATGATTTTGATTGCTTGATAAAGGATGTGATCTCGAATGAAACAAGGAAAATTCAAATTAATCGGATACCCATTGTCCCATTCACTTTCACCTTTTATCCATGAAAGATTGTTCCAGCTCAGTAAAAAGAATTCGATTTATGACTTGTACGCGATTTCAAAACAGGATTTTGACGCGAATGTGGAAGATTTGCTGGAAAACGACGGATTTAATGTCACCATTCCGTATAAGACAGATATTATTAAACATTTGGATAAATTGGATGAAAAAGCCCGGCTGTACAATGCGGTAAATACCGTTGACTGCCGCGGTACTGGGTCCAACATTGGATATAACACAGACTGCTATGGTCTGTTTAAAGGACTGGAAGAACTGGGAACCAGTTTAAGCGACGGTCCGGTGCTCCTGCTGGGGGCTGGCGGTGCCGCTCACATGATCGCTTCTGAAACGGTTTTGGTAGGTTCTCCCCTAACCATTGCAGTACGGGAAGGCAGCCTGCAGAAAGCAGAACTGCTCCGCAGCCAGCTTTTGAATATCAGCGCAGCTGCTCCGGTACAGCTGGTGGATATCAACCACATTTCTGGAACCTACAATCTGTTGATTAATGCTACCCCTTGCGGCATGTTCCCAAAAAGCTCTGAATGTCCTGTAACAGAGGATGTGGTAAAAAACTGCGCCTATGTATATGATTTAATCTATAACCCCACTGAAACACAATTGATTCAGTTAGCCAGAAAAAATAATATTCCGGCTGCCAATGGTATTTCCATGCTGGTATGGCAGGCAGTTTACGCACACAAAATCTGGTACCAGGCAAATTTCCGCCTGGAAGACATTGAACAGCTGATTACCGATGCTCAGGAAATGGTAAACACCCAGTTTGTCTCCAAAATTTCTGACCGGGCAACCCAGATCTAACCGAAAAGAGGAACCGTATTCCATGAAAAATATCTACTTATGCGGTTTTATGGGCTGCGGAAAAACCACCATTGCCCATGCTTTGGCAAAACAAAGCAGTTTGCCCTGTTATGACATCGACGCTCTGATTGTAAAACAACAGGGGATGACCATTCCTCAAATATTTGAACGGGGAGAAGCCTTTTTTCGCCAGGCAGAAACAGCTGCCCTGCGGGCTACCGGCTCTGTTCCCGGGATTTACGCCACAGGCGGCGGCATCCTCACCCAGGAGGAAAACGGCCGGCTGCTCAACCAAATGGGGATTTTGGTCTTTCTGGATACCCCATTTTCCCTGTGTTATCAGCGAATTCGTGGGGACGAAAACCGTCCCAATGCGGTTTCCCGTACACTGGAAGAACTGCTGGCCCTTTATGAACAGCGCCTACCCCACTATCAGAAATGGAGTGTGCTGTCTGTTTCCGGAGAAGGTGCTCCTCAGCAAATCGCAAAAACCATATTAGAAAAAATTTCTGTCCTGGATCCTTCCTGGGACCAGAACCAATAAAAAATGTAAAGCTGTCTGTCAAGCCTTTTAAAAGGATTTGGCAGGCAGCTTTTTTGTTTTACAAGGTTTTTCTCCTCTTTTTCCAGGCAGTGACAATTCAGTTACAAATTTTACTTTGCTGTTGACAGAACCACTCGGCAAAGCTATAATCTAAGTGTACCATATGATATAGTACAGTTAGGATAATAAAAACCATCAGAAAGGAGGAACCGTCTTTGATTGAACTGGATTTTCGCAGCCGCAAACCAATCTATGAACAAATCTGCGACAAAATCAAAGAGATGGTGGCAACCGGCGAACTGAAAGACGGAGATCAGCTTCCTGCTGTCCGCGCCCTAGCACAGGAAATTGGCATTAACCACAACACCATTCAAAAGGCATTTTCCCTGTTGGAACGGGACGGCATCATCTATTCCGTGGCCGGAAAAGGTTCCTTTGTTGACGGAAAGGCAAACCATGCCTCTCTTTTCCGCAAAAAAGCCCTGGATGAAATTGCCCTTACCATCCGAAAAAATTTAATTTATCAAATCACATTGGAAGATGTTCAAAAACTGGCAGAAGAAATTTTTGCACAACAGGAAGGGGACTAAGCCGTATGATCGAGATTTGCGAAACATCAAAACAATTCGGCGGATTTACCGCCCTGAATAAAATCACCTGTACCATCGAAAACGAAAGTATCTATGGCCTGGTAGGCTCCAATGGCGCCGGAAAGTCCACCCTGCTGCGGCTGATTGCCGGCGTATACAAAGCCGATCATGGGGTTGTGCTGGTGGACGGAGAAAATATTTTTGAAAATATTCCCAAAAAAGACTGTGTTTTCTATCTCTCTGACGAACTGTATTTTCCCGCTCAGTCCACTATTTTATCCATGGCCAAATTCTACGCCGGATATTACAGCCGGTTTGACTGGGAACTATTCCAGGAATTGTGCCGAATTTTCCCTCTGGATATCAGAAAATCCATCCACACCTTTTCCAAAGGGATGCAGCGCCAGGCTGGACTGATTCTGGCATTGTCCACCCGTCCCAAGTACCTGCTTTTGGACGAAGCATTTGACGGACTGGACCCGGTGGTGCGAAACGCCGTGCGCCGCATTTTGGCAGAATCTGTGGCAAAAGACGGTTCCACCATCCTCATCTCTTCTCACAATCTTCGGGAACTGGAAGACCTGTGCGACCACATTGCACTGCTCCATCAAGGAGGAATTCTGCTGGAAAAAGACATCGACTCTTTAAAGATGAACCTGTGCAAATTCCACTGCGCCTTCCATAAAGCTCCGGGAAGAGAAGCGTTTGAGGCACTGCACCTGCTGAAATTTGAAAAGAAGGGAAATTTAATTACCTTTACGGCAGAAGGTCCTCGGGATGAAATCGAAACCTTTATCGAGGGACTGAACCCCCTGTTCCAGGAAGCGCTGCCCCTGACCCTGGAGGAAGTATTTATTCAAGAAATGGAGGAAGCTGGCTATGACTTTAAACACCTCACCTTTGAATCCTAAATCCAGTCGTTTTGGGCAAGCTGTACGGGATGACCTGCGGCGAAATTTGCCCTATTTCATCTGTTTTTGCGTACTTTGCCTTGTAATTCTGATTCTGCCTATGATGCTGGCCATTTTTAATGACCAAAATACTGGAAATGCTGTTGCCGCAAATCTGGTGCGCATGGGGAAAACAGAAACGGTTATAAATGTATATCAATTTGGGCTGAACCCATTTTCTGTAATCTTTTTCCCTGCCATGGCATTTTTGCTGGGACTTTTGCAGTTTGCCTTTTTGACCAACCGGCGAGCTATGGATGTATATGGCTCACTTCCTATTAAACGGACACACCTGTTCTGGGCAAAAGTGGCTTCTGCCGGCATAATGCTCACTGTTCCCACCGTGCTCAGCTATCTGATTTTATTTTTGCTCAACGGCAGTGTATACGGGTTTACCCTGTACCTGTTCTGGGAGCTGCTCCTTGATATTTTCCTCTCTTTATTTTACTTATTGATTGTCTATTCCATTACCATTATGGTCTGTGCTTTGACCGGAACCATTGTGGAAAATGTGCTGTATCCGCCTCTTTTGCTGGTAATGCCGGTAGCAATCTATGGCTTGGTTACCCAGCGTTTTTCTGAATATAACGGGATTTACGGATTCTCTATGAGTTCTTCTATGTCCGTATTTTATCTGCTGTTTCCGTTTATATTCCCCTTTGGAGAAACGGATCTGATTCAGGGAATCTCTCAGGAAATGATCCGGCAGGAATACTTTGCAGCAACCGCTCCGGAAGCGAATACTCCAGTATCCACTTTTTCTCAGTATCTCCATCCCTGTGCTACCGCCATCATTGTATGGGTTCTGCTCACCGTCATTTTTATGGGACTCGGCTTTTATTTTTATCAGCGCCGCCCCAGCGAACTGGCCGGAAAACGAGACGGATGCCGGGTACTGACCTGGCTCAGCGGCACATTCGGCATTACTGTAGCGGGACTGTTTGTCATGTTCCTGTGCCAAAACCTGTGGGGCAGAGAAAGTATTTTCGTCCCTCTTCAGTATCCTCTATTCTTTTTGATTACTCTGTGCGGATTCTTTATTTTCCAGGTCATTATCCGCCGCTCTGTGAAAGAGTCTTTCCGTTCCATGAAAGGATATCTGGCCGTACTGCCTTTCTACGCAGTATTTTTTGCCGCTATCTTTACCAACGGATTTGGCATTTATAATCACATTCCCCAGATTGACGAAATTAAATCTGTTACCACCAATTACAATGGTTTTTACTCCATGGAACATCTGGGGGAAAACTTCACTTCTTCTGAACCGGATACCATTGAAACCGTATGGAACATCAACCAAACCATTTTGGACACCAAAGAAGATGCCTATTCCGGAAGCCGCAGCTTATCTTTAATTTATACTCTGAAAAACGGCAAAACGGTCTCTCGAACTTATTATGATATTTCCGACACTGCTGATGAAGCGCTGCTGTCCCTGAACTTTGCCGACGACTTTGCAAAATACCGGCACACAGCATTTCAGACTTCATTTACAGACTATACAACCCTGAGTGTCAGCGACCAGTTTGGCACCCGATTTACCGAGGTAACCGGTCAAGTGGATTTTGACGCTTTGCAAAAAGCCTATCAGCAGGACGTGCTGGACGAAACTCTGGAAGACTTCCAGACACCTTCTGCTCCGGATGCCGGAATGATCCAGCTCACTGGGCTGAAAAACACTCACGGCTCCTGGGGGACCATCTATCTGCCTGTAAAATCCTGTTACAAAAACACGCTGAGTGTGCTGGAATCCTCCGGTGTTCTGTCCTATTTAGAGCCGGATTACAGCGCCATCGAATATCTGATGGTAGCAGACGAAGGATATCAGGGCGAATTTATTTGGACGCGTCAGGGTGTTTACTCCAAGTATGATCTGCCCGGATCTTTGGGGGATGGATACTATCCGCAAAGCAGTTTGACTAACCGCAGTATTCCTTTCCGAAAAGTAACTGATCCGCAAGAAATCCAATCTATTTTGGAACATACTTATTCCGTTTACCGTTTAGAGGATTCACAAAAGATGGTGATGGTGCCTGCTACCCAGGAATCCATGGGAAATCGGGAACCAGATTCTGCAGAACAATTTTACTGGCCTTTCCTTTACGTTGAATAAAGTTTTACAGACACAGAAACGAGTAAACCCAATTATAATGTAAAGGCAAAGAAACTCAACTGAAAACAAATTGTAAAACAGGCGCCAAATCCATTGACACGAAGGTAATTTTTGGTTATCATGAGAAAAAAAGGAGATGCAAAGCCATGAAAGAACACCGTACAAACGCATTTTCAATTATCGCACTGGTGCTGGGACTGGTTGGCGCCGCAGTTGCCGCTATGTATATGGTATGCCGTTTTTTAAGCGACAAAGCCTATCATGATAAGTGGAAAGATTACGATGACTGCGGTGTGGGCTGATAAAACCGCATCATAACAGTGTCAACGATTGAATAACGAAAGGGTCTGTCTCAAAAGGAATTGAGACAGACCCTTTTTCTTTGGAAAAACACTGTACAGAAAAGTTTTCCCCATCATGTCCAAAGTGTTTTCCACAAATATACAAATTGTAAACGAGTATTTTCCCTGCTTTTCCCACTTTTTTCAATTTGTGTTGAAAACTTGGTTGAAAACGTTGAAAACCCTGTTAATTTATCAAGTGTTTTCCACTTTCTCTACCGTATTTTCCACTTTCTTTCCCGATATACAAACCGTATAGTCAAAAACTCGGTGGAAAATGTGAAAAACTAAACAGAAAATGCGCAAAGAATGTTTAAAAAACCATATAAAAACCAACAGAAACGAACACTCGCGGCAAGCTGCCGCCCCCACTGACACTACGTTCGTATTCTGTCAGTTGGATAATAAAAAGCGATTATTTCGCTTTCCCCACAAAATACCAGTTTATCCTCTTCCAGTCCGGGGGATTCAACCCCTAGCGGCAAATCGTCATTGCCGGCAGATGTTACCTGCCCACTGCCAGATGGGTTACCTTCAATGCCATCTCCCGGTTTAACAGCAAAGGCCGCAGGTATCCCACAGAGTCGGTCATAGGGAGTACTTCCTCTTTCAGCGGGATTCCCAGTTCTTTTATCATGTATTCTCTCCGGCGCTGCATCCGGTTCCAAACTTCTGGGAACTGGGTGTGGATTTCTTCCCGCAGCCGTTCGTCTGCCAAAAGAACGCCATCCTCCGCATTGATGCCGCCGTATCCGGGAACAGACGGAATAATATCCATCTGCAGCATCATGCCGCTGCGAAGCAGAACAGGAGACCCGGCACTAATCGGAGAACTCATCCATTCTTCTGAAGAAGAAAGATGTCCCGGATTAAGTTTCCAGCCATAATCCTTTTTCGGAAATACACCATCTACTGCCCAATAAACTTCTCCGCCGGAAACACCGATTCCCACGGTACTGTACCAAGTGGCAGTGGCGGCAAAATAAGGTTTTGCTACTTTTTCCACATAGTCTTCCACTTCCTGTGGAAGATCCTGGGCGGTATCAGCCACATATCCTGCGCGGCAGGTCAAACCGCCCCGCAGACCCATAGATGTGGTAAACTTATCCCCTAAACATACCTTTTTATCCCGGGGATATACCACCCCATTGGTAAACCGTTCGCCGGTAGCACACATGCTGTAGCAGGAAAGAGGCATTCCGTAACGGCTGAGCAAACTTGCCAGTTCCTGTTCATTGGCACCCACACACAGAGATTCCAATACCTGCTGTACACAATAAGACGCCATTGCCGCACCAAATTCATAAGCGGCAGCTTCTTCAGCGCATACAGTATTTCTCACCCCAGTATCTGCATGAATAAACAGTCCAGTTCCGTTTTTCAAAATTCCTGTATCCCCTACTGCTTCAATCAGCGCCTGTACAATAAAATGGGGCACATCCATAAGAAAGGTATTGCGGGGATCCTTTCCGGTAAACAGTTTCCATCCTGCTACCCCAACGGTCATCCCTTCCTGGATTCCTGCCTGAGCAAAAACCTGTTCCAAAGGACGTTCCCCTTCCATAGGCTGGTTGGGCAGTGAGAAAAATGGAGTGTGAATCGGGGTAACTGGAATCCGACTGTAAGCATGCATTTTGAGGCATTCATTTCCCAGCAGGACAGAGGCTGTTCCATCTGGCAGCAGAACCAAAACCGCCTCTTCAAACCGGGGCTCAAACCCGGTTAAATATCCAAAATTGCTCCCGTGTTCCCGGTCTGCGTAAACGACCAGAGCATCCATGCCCAGGTTTTTCATTGCGGAAAGGGTGCGGGATTTGTGCGCTTCATATACTTGATCAGAAAGATCTGCCGGACGTTTCGGCATTTCAAATACAGGCGGTGTTACCTTGGTATATCCAATCTGTGTAGGAAAAATATTCATTGTCTTTCGATTCCTTTCCTGTTATGGGGATCATCCCCTGAAACTGTCATTATTCCATATCCAAAGGCCAGATCGGCCGGGGCAGATGATGATACTGGCGGGTTGTCACCAAAAGCGGCGTGCATCCCGGTGTAAGCGCCATCATATTTTCCCGACAGCTGTCTGCAATTTCCGCAAACAGATACCCCATCTTCAAAACTAAAATATCGTAGTCTGAAATGGTTACTCCGGCGGTTTCAAAGCATTCCATGCCGGTGAAGGAAAGCTGATGATCTGCTAAAATTACATCTACGGTTCCTATCCGAACCATGGCATAGTCCGCCTTTTTTTCATAGGTCAGTTCGTGATAAGCCCAAATTTCTCCAAACCGCAGGATCTCTCCGGTCACTGGAACCGGACGGCTGTTTTCATCCCAGTTCATACCGATGGAAAAAGCCACCGTTTCCCCTGGCTGTTTTGTTTTTAAAAGTTCCACAGCATTGCTGTCGTAAATAGGCGCAAACAGCACCTTTTTCCCTTTTAAGTCTGTATGCAGCATCAGCTCCAGCAGGACTGTATTGTTCCCCACGCCTCCGGCAGTGGGATTGTCCCCGGAATCGGACAGAAACAAGGGGCTATTTTCGCTTTCCACCGCTCGTTTTACCGCTTCTTCCGGCAGATAGGACGGATGGGCGTACCGACATTCATTCCGCCGTTCAAACAAATAATCCGCCATGGACTGTGCTTCCTGCTCAGCAAAATCTGCATATTCCTGTTTGGACGGGGTCACTGCTACGGTCACGGAAGTATTCGGGGTATCTCCCCACGCCATTCCTACGTACAGGGTCGCCGCTAAAATTCTTGGATCTGCCTCCAGTTCCCGGCATCGGTCATAGATTTCCTGGAAAGGCGGATCACTGCTGATCGCGCGTTCTCCAAACAAGAGCATCGGCACCCGCACCATCTGGGGATGAACCCCCTGTTCTCCGCTGCGGATCAGACGCACCAGCGCCCGCGCTGCCTTTTTCTGGGTTTCGGCAGTATCCACATGGGGTGCAGTATGGTACCCGTTCATAATATTGGTAAGGGCTTGAATTCCCTCCTGATTGTTGGCGTGCATATCCAAAGAAATGGAAATGGGCAGCTGATTCCCTACGATTTCCCGTACATCCCGCAGAATCCGGTATTCCCCGGAACCGATTCCGGCAACGGTCATGCCGCCGTGAAGGGACAGCCAGATGCCGTCCAGATTATCCCGATTTTGGCGCACCACATCCAAAATCTTCTGTTCATAATATTCATATGCTTCCTGTTCCACAGTTCCGGAAGACCACCGGGCAGCATAGACAGAAGGGATGATCTCCACCCCTTCTTCCCGGAGAACCTCAGAACCGAACAGTTTGTCAATCATTTCTTCTCCTTCGTAAAACTCAAAGGAATCTTTGGTGGTAGGAAAAGGAGAAAAGGTATTGGATTCATGGTATAAATGTCCAATCAGAATTTTCATATTGCTTTGTCTCCCTCTCCTGTATTAGTCTCTGCCCAGCATAGCAGCGCCGATAATGCCGGCGTCATTGCCCAGTTTTGCCTGTTTAATTTCTGCATACGGCATTTCCGGGAAAAAGATCATATCTTTTAATTTCCGGCGAATCGGTTCCAGCAAAAATTCGCCTGCACCGGAAACCCCTCCGCCAATGACAATCACTTCCGGGTCAATAAAGTTAATAATATTGAGCATTGCCACAGCCAGACAATCGGTGTATTCTTCAAACGCTTCTACGGCAGCCACATCCTGTTCCCGTGCAAGATCCATCACCTGTTTGGCGTTAAAGGTTTCCATTTGATTGAGCTTACTTTCTGGATGACGTGCCGCTGCTTCTTTTCCCATACGGATCAGAGCAGTGGCACTTCCATAGCGGTCAATACATCCCCGATGGGTTCCGCTGGGGCAAGGCACCCCGTCCATATTCATGACCGTGTGTCCAATCTCAGATCCAACCCCATGGGCGCCGGAATACACCTTTCCGTTGAGGATAATACCTCCGCCGACACCGGTTCCCAAAATCAGGAACACGCTGTTGGCAACACCGGCAGACACACCGGAAACCGCCTCTGCCATAGCGGCAACCGTTGCATCATTGTCTACATAAAGAGGTTTGGTAAAATACTTTTTCAGTTCCGCCATCAGCGGTACCCGCCGCCAGTTTAAGTTAGAGCACAGGGGAACCACTCCGTTTCTGGGATCCACTACGCCGGGAATCCCCACCCCTACTGCCTGAATGTCATCCATACTGTGTCCGCTTTCCTGCAGTACCTGATCTACCAACTGCGCCATATCCGCCACAATGGTTTCATAGCCCATTTCCACCCGGGTAGGGCAGGAATTTTTATGTAAAATGGTTCCGTTTTCATCTACGATGCCGGCTTTGATTCCGGTACCGCCCAAGTCTACACCAATATAATATTTCATATCATCAGTCTCACTTTCCTGAAAATAAAAACCGGATCATCCGGTTTTGCTTTTATGATTTGATACCAATTTTTGAAAAACACTCCCAGTATCTTTTTCATTATACACTGAGGAAAGGTAAAAAGATAGAAAATATTTACGATTTATTTTAATTTTTTGCCTAAAAACACAAACCACCTGGCGGTGGGACAACCGGCTAAGAGCCGGAGCAAATAGCCTTCGGCGCGAACTTTGTTAGTAAAGCGAAAATATGTGGTAATTTCCTCTCAGCTGGCAGAATACGAGCGTAGCCTCTTCGGGTCCAGGGGTGTAAACCCCTGGTGGTGCAACTTTTTCTTAATATATACTTGATCGACAAGCTAAAGCGCAGACCACGATTTGTGATCTGCGCTTTGTTCTTGGAGTTTATTATTCAAAAAAGTCTTCGTCCTTCAGCTGATCCAAAAGCTGTGCAAACAGGGTGTTTGCCCAAGCAAACCAAGGACGGGTAAATTCTTCCGGACGATCTGGATGGAAAGACTCATGCATAAAGCAGGTTCCCGCATGGGTCTGAGACAGCATTTTCAGACAGGCGAGAATTTCTTCCCGGTTGTTTGAAGTCAGTGCCTGCATGGTAATTCCAATATGCCATACATATCCTTCCGGTGTGTGCGGGCTGCCTACGCCTTTTGCCAAAGCCCCTTCTGCAAAATAAGGATTGTCCTTAGACAGGATAAACGCACGGGTGTTTTGATAACGGGCATTGTCTTTGCCACAGAATCCCAGATATGGCATTGCGAGCAGGCTTGGAGAGTTTGCGTCATCCATCAGATTATAGTTTCCAAAACCATCGGTTTCGTAAGCATACATTTCTCCGTATTTTGGATGATGCACCACAGCATAGTCTTCAATTCCCCAGTAGATTTCATCCCGCAGAAACGCATACTGTTCTGCCAGTTTTTCATCATGGTATACCTGACGGAGCATTTCTTCTCCGTATCCCAAAGCCACATATGCCATCATGTTGGAAGGAATCAGATATCCAAACCGGCAGGCATCATCAGACGGACGGAATCCAGACCAGGTCATGCCGGTAACATTGACCGGACGGCCTTTTCCGCGATTGGTAAGGGTATCAGAATGAGGGCAGTCGCTCCGACGGAAATAATAGCTGGAACGGGAATGATCCTGTTCTTCTGTAAAAGTATGAAGAATTTTACGGAGCATATCCAAAAAGGTCTTGGTAAAAATGGTTTCTTTTCCGGTAGTTTTCCAGTATTCATAAGACAGATATAACGGTGCACACAAGGAGTCTACCTCGTATTTCCGTTCCCATACCCGGCTGTCCAGCCAGGTGTCATCCGGTGCGCCCACATCCAAAGGGCCTTCGTTAAATGCGTTGGCATACGGGTCGATGCATACACATTCTGCCTGTTTTGCGATGACACCTTCCAGAATCTTCTGCAAATCTGCATCTTCTGCCGCATATTTGATGTACGGCTTTACCTGTGCTGCGGAATCTCTCAGCCACATAGCCGGAATATCCCCGGTAATGACAAAATAGCTTCCGTCATCCAACTGTTTTACCGTTGTCTGGATGGTATTGAGAAAGCACTGTTCTGCCAAAGGTGCCAGTGCCGGAAAATGAGCTTCATAATAAGCTTTCAGTTCTTTTGCTTTTTGCTGTAAAATTGCAGGAATTGCTGCGTTCATGATCATTTCGTCCTTTCTTTCTGAACATTTCCCGAGGATGTGCACCAAGTTCAAACGTTTGCGCATTCCCCGTAATTTGCCGAATTTCCTTTTTCACAGTCTATAAAAAGCCGGCAAATCTGTTTCACAAAGTGCCCTCAGGTTCAGGCACAGGTAATAATACCACAATCCTTTTCCCTGCACAAGAGGAAAAAGACAATATGGACAGAAAAAATAATTATTGTTTGGCTTCCGTTTCCCCGCTGGATTCCGGAACAAGTTCCGGTTCAGGGGATACAGGTGTTTCTTTTTCTTTCAGCCGTTTTTTCACCATCTCACGGAACAGGGTATACAAAACAGAACTTAATGGGATAAATAAAAGCATTCCCAAAACGCCCATCAGGCTTCCGCCCAAGGTAACTGCTACCAACACCCAAATAGACGGCAATCCAATAGAACCGCCTACCACATGAGGATAAATCAGATTTCCCTCCAGCTGCTGAATCACCAAAAACATCACTACAAACCAGACTGCTTTCATGGGGTCCACCATCAAAATTAAAAACGCCCCTACAAAACATCCAATAAATGCCCCGAAAATCGGAATCAAAGCAGTTACTGCAATCAGCACCCCAACCAAAAGCGCATAAGGGAACCGGAAAATGCTCATGGCAACAAAGAACATGGTGCCTAAAATCACGGCTTCCATACACTGGCCAGACAAAAACTTGGAAAAGGTTCTTTCGGTCAACCGGGTGATTTCCAACACCCGTTGAGACCGATGCTCCGGTAAAAATGCCCGCAGCACCTGGCGAACCTGTCCGCCCAGTTTTTCTTTCTGCATCAGCAGATAGATGGCAAACACAAAGGAAACAAAGGTATTAAACACCCCATTGGCAACCGAGCTTACCGCCTGTACTGTAGTGCTGAGCACACTGCCCACCCCGTTTTTCAAAAATCCGAACACGGTGGTAATCAGTTTTTCCCAGTCAATATCAAACTGGATATTCTGCAGATACTGCCCGGCCTGAGGGTATTCTTTGGCCAGCTGTTCCGCCCAGGTCTGAATATGCGCCAGAAAAACTGGGATGGTAGCGCTGATGGAATAAAGGGTTTTTCCCAGTTCCGGCAGGATCAAAAACATGACAACTGCCAATACCCCTAAAATCAAAATCAGCGTCAAAAGAAAGCTTAAGATCCTGCTGAATTTTTTCAAAATTTTATTTTTGGTTTTAGAAAACAGCACACGTTCTAAAAAGCGCATGGGAACATTGATAATAAATGCCATGGCACCCCCAACCAAAAAAGGCGCCAAAAGTTCCAGCACAAACATTCCCGCCTGTCCTACCAAAGACAGGTGCTGAATTCCTAAAAAAATCACTACGGCAAACACAATCAACAGCATCAGCCGCTTCATGTTTTTTCGATCCAGATTCACAAATTCTCCTCCTTCGGATTACTCTTCTTTCAGCGTATCTTAAAGCATGGGAAAAGTCAACTGTTTTTTGACGGATTTTCAAAATGTATGAGAAGTCTTTGCTTTTTGTTCAAAACCGGCGAAGCGCCGGTGCAATTGGCCTACGGCACGTGTTCTGTCAGGAAAGTAAAAATCACCAGCTTTTACCACACAATCGATAAGTAGAGTATTAGCGCCGCAGCGCTTTTTGCAAAACAACCGTTTTCCTCAGATGTGTAAACTGTACCTGGGGGTCTTGGGGGCAGTGCGACTAACCGAATATTTCCGGAGCACGCCCCCAAGCGCCGTTTTCTTTTCCTTTCTTTTGGGCGTCAAAAGAAAGGATGCAGGTGTGGTCAGCGGACAGTGTCCGGAGCCAATCGCCTACGGCGCATACTCTGTCAGTAAAGCAAAAATCGCTTATTTTTATCTTCCAACTGACAGAACACGAGCGTAGCGTCTTTGTCAGCGGGTACTACCCGCCAGGGGTGTGACCCTCTGATGATAAAACACGGCCTGCGCCAATTGGACGCAGACCGTGTCATATGTATTTGCTTTTATTTTTTAAGATAAACTCAGATTTCCGGAATCTGAATTTCTACTTCTCTGCCAGCTTTCGCAGATTTCACAATTCCGTCGATGATAGCCTGATTGTACAGAATCTGGCTGGATGGAACTGGAGCTTCGCCGCCGTTTTTAATGGCATCTGCAAAAGAACGCAGTTTCTTGTAGAACAGTCCGCCAAAGCTGTCCCCTTCTGGACACAGAGGAATTTCCATTTCTACCTGTTTGCCGGCTACATCCCGGTACAGTTTCATTGGTCCGCCTACTGTGCCGTTCCAACATTCTGTAGAAGGAATCCGCAGAGCACCTTCGGTACCCATAATAATGGTGTCCCCTGGAGTGTCAATGTGCATTGCCCATGCAATCCGGAAGTCCAGAATAATATCCCCTTCCAGACGAACAAAAGCAGCTGCAAAGTCGTCTACATTAAACCGTGCTGCATCAGCAGGGTTGTTGTATTTCGGGTTGGTTCCAAAGTAGCTGGAACGATAACCGGAAACGGTCAGCGGTTTTGGATAACCAATGGCATTGAGCACCATATCCAAAGAATAGCATCCAATGTCGCCCAAAGCGCCGATCCCTGCGGTTTTTTCTTCGATAAAGGTGCTGTTTGGAATTCCTCTTCTCCGTCCGCCGCCGGTCTGGATATAATAGATTTTACCCAGTTCTCCGGAATCTACAATTTTTTTGATCATCTGCATGTTGTCGTCCATACGAGGCTGGAAGCCCAGGGACAAAATTGCGCTGGATTCTTTTTCCGCACGCATTACTTCAGCAGCTTCTTCCAAAGTTACAGTAAATGGTTTTTCCAGCAGAACATGTACACCGCGTTTCAGTGCATCAATAGCGCAGACTGCGTGCTGACAGTTGTAGGTGCAGACACATACTGCATCCAGTTCTTCTGCTTCCAGCATGGATTTGTGATCTGGGTAGCAGCGTACATCCGGCAGTTCATACCGTTTAAAGAATTTTTCTGCTTTGCCCGGAATCAAATCAGCGCCTGCTACAATTTCAACATCCGGCATCTGTTTTAAGCTTTCTACATGGGATTCTGCAATCCATCCGGTTCCGATAATCCCGAATTTTAATTTGTGGGTAGTATCAATTTCCGGTTCATCGTGATTTTGGGGAGTAAACTGATTTAATACTGCATCTGACATAATGCTATTTCCTCTCTTTCGTTTGTCTATTTATTACGCCAAAGAGCGCAGATATTCAATGCTCATCTGAGCACATTCCATTGGAGTTTTTTCCATGGAAGGAGCATCCTGTTCCACAACAACCCAACGAGCGCCTGCCTGTTCTGCTGCTTTGAGAATGGATGGGAAATCCTGCATACCGCTTCCTACTGGACGGAATTCAAAGCCTTCCCGGCTCTTTTTGCCGTCATCTTCAATGCCGATCAGTTCATACATCTGTTCTGGTTTTGCGCCTGGCATATAAAAATCTTTCAGGTGTACTACTGGAGCACGGCCGGTGTATTTCAGAATATATTCTGCTGGATTTACTCCGCTTACTTTCACCCAACAGGTATCCAGTTCGGTTTTCAGCAGTGTTTCAGGAACTTCCCGGTACAGCAGATCCAGTGCATATTCCCCGTTTACTTTTTCAAATTCAAAGTCGTGATTGTGGTACAAAAGGGTCATCCCCAAGCTATTTGCTTTTTCGCCCAGCATTTTTGCCCCTTCAATCACTTCGAAGAATTTTTCCTGACCAGGATGATATTCATCGGTCAAATAAGGGATTGCTACATATTCACAGCCGATCTCAGCATAATCCCCCAGCACTTTATCTGGATCACCCATTAAATCCAGATAAGGAACATGAGCAGACAATGGTTTTAACCCAATTTCACTCAGCAGGTTTTTAATTTCTTCCGGTTTATGGCCATACAGTCCGGCAAATTCTACACCATCATATCCCAAAGCTTTTACTTTTCTTAAGGTTCCTTCAAAATCCCGTTCCAGGTCATCCCGCACGGTATACAATTGCAGCGCAATTGGAAACTTCATGATCGTATCCTCCTTTTGTTCTGCCGCATTTTCATCCATGCGGCTTTCAATCCGTTTATTTGTATTTTAGGCTCAAAAATGCTATAATACAAGTCATAAACCGGGAAAAATCAGACAAATATTGCTGTCTTTTTTGTTTCCCGGGAAATTGTTTCTTGAGCAAGGCGGTATCTTTCATGAAATTTTTCTACGAAAATCGAAGTCCGGATATTCAGTTCAGCTACGGCACCAGCCTGGGATTTGATGCCCATCTTCACAGCCACATTGAGCTGGTGTATCTGTTTGACGGATATTCCCGCGCCTTTGTAGACTCCGAAGAGTATGTGATCAAAGGCGGAGACATCTTTCTTGTATTTTCCAACCAGATCCATCAATATCAAAATATGGGATTAGAGCATCACATTCTATGCATTTTTCCGCCGGAAATTTGTCCGGAATTTTTACCCTTATTTCAAAACAAAGTGCCTGTCTCTCCGGTGATTTCTGGCGGCACTTCCAATCCACGGATTCTCCCTCTGCTGGAAGGTATTTCTCAAGCAATGAATGCAGGCACTTTTCAGCAGGAACGCATCCGGGGATATTTTCTGCTGCTGTTAAGCGAACTGTTTGACATGCTGGAACTGACCGAAACCTCTGCCAAAAAAAGCAACACCATCGGCGACGTGCTCACCTACTGCTCCCAGCACTATCTGGAAGACCTCTCTTTGGAACAGGTGGCTCAAATGCTTCATTTAAGCAAATACTACCTTTCTCACCTGTTTCGGCAGAAAATGCATATGACCTTTGCCGACTATATCAGTTCCCTGCGCATCTCTGATGCTTGCCGCATGCTGCGAATGAGTGATCTGCCCATTACCGAAATTGCATTTCGCTGCGGATTTTCTTCTCCCCGTTCCTTTAACCGGGCGTTTTCCAAATACACTCAAACTACCCCCAGGGAATACCGCCGCCAGGGGTTCACACCCCTGGACCCAAAAAGGCTTCGCCAGTAAAGTCTATAGAAAAAGGTAATGTAAACTAGCGAATTGCACAAATAAAAGAATTACACTAGACTCATTGAACCGATTAGCGCCGCAGCGCTTTCCACTAATAGAAATTTTCCCCAAATGTAAAAACTGTACTTTGGGAGGAGAGAAAGCCTTCGGCTATCTCCTGGGGCAGGGCGACTAACAAAATATTTCCGGAGCACGCCCCCCGTAAGCTCTTCCGGCGTTTGAGGAAGGCTCTTTCCCCCTATTTTCTGGCCTCAGAAAATAGGGCGCAGGTGTGGGCAGCGCTGCCCACAAAACAGGGCGGCGGACACCGTCCGCCGTAAGCCCACCGGGCAGCGCCAGTGCCAATCGCCTACGGGCATACACTGTCAGTAAAGCAGAAATCGCTTGTTTTTATCTTCCAACTGGCAGAACACGAACGCAATATCATTACCGAGGGTACTGTTCCCATAAATATCTGCGGATTTCCCGGTTGTTTTTCAAAACAATTACCTTGTCCGAATATTGGGCTACTCTTCTTTTGGTTCCGTCTATTCCCCGGTCATAGTTTTTGGCCCATTCCAACATGGCTTTTAGCATCACCCAATCAGGTTTGTAAAGGCAGTCTTCCAACCCCAGATTCTGTTTCATCCATCGCCACACAATCCGCTTGTTTCGAATCCACAGTGGAATTTCCAGTAAAATAATTTGGTCTGCCTGTTCCATTCCACGCAAAAAACATTCCCGTCCTGCATCCTCCATAATAAAATCGGACTGTGCCAACACCTGCTCAAACAGCCTGTCCCGTTCTTCCGGCGGCCGCTTTACATCTCCCTGAGGATTTTCAGGGGCTTTTTTGTACACAACCTCGTCCAGATGGGTGCACACAATCCCGGTTTTGGCAGAAATCTGTCGGGCAAGGGTGGATTTTCCGCTTGCCACCGATCCTGTAATATATAATTTCATCCTCTTCCCCCTTTTTTCATAAACCCTATCAAATAAAATGAAAATGATGCGCCTAAGAAAAAGAAATGCTTTTTCTTAGGCGCAGTTGTTTTTTGGCTATACTTTACGTGATTGTATTCAGAAATTACTTGCCTTTTTTATTTTTAAAAATGCGGCTGAGCCATCCTCCCGCAGATCGGCGATGAGGCACCGGTTTCACTGGCATCGCCTTTTTGGCTTTCTGAGCCTGTTCAGCCTGTTCATAGGCAATGGCATACAGCCGTTCCTGAGAATTCAGTTTTGCTCCCTGTGGGTTTTCGATATGACGGTAAATGCCGTCTGGTCCCTGTTTGCGGATTTTCTGAGTATCCCGGAACATCAGGTCTAAAATCGCCAGAATTTTCTGTTTTAACGCTTCGCTGTAAATGGGAGCCGCTACCTCTACCCGGCGTTCGGTATTTCGGGTCATAAAGTCAGCGGAAGAGATATAGATCTTTTGCCGTTCGCCCATGCCGAATACCAAAATTCTGGAGTGTTCCAAAAACCGTCCTACAATGCTGTATACTTCAATATTCTCGGTAATTCCCGGAATACCCGGTTTGAAACAGCAGATTCCCCGCACCAGCATCTTGATTTTCACCCCTGCACAGGATGCTTCAATCAGCTTGTCAATGAGCACTTTATCAGTCACAGAATTCATCTTTAATAAAATTTGTGCTGGCTGACCCTGTTTTGCAAAAGCGATTTCCTGGTCAATTAAATTGATGACCTGAGGCTTAAAGCACAAAGGCGCTACCAAAAGCTGTGATACAGAATCCACCACAGACCCCATAAACAGGCTGTTGAACACAACGGAAGCATCTGCGCCAATCTCTTTCTTGGCTGTCATCAAAGAAAGGTCGGTGTACAGCCGGGAGGTCTTTTCATTGTAGTTTCCGGTTCCCACCTGTGTGATATACTCGATCTTATTGCCCACCTTCCGGGTAATCAGCAGCAGTTTGGAATGCACCTTGTATCCAGGCAGACCGTACATTACGTTGCATCCTGCTTCTTCCAGACGTTTGGACCAGTCGATGTTGTTTTCTTCGTCAAATCGAGCCCGCAGTTCCACCACAACGTTGACTTCTTTTCCGTTTTCTGCCGCATTAATCAAAGCGTTTACCACTTTGGAATCCTTGGCCACCCGGTACAGGGTAATCTTAATGGAAATAACATTGGGGTCTGTAGCCGCTTCGTTGAGCAGAGAAATAAACGGATTGATCGAATTGTATGGATAATGGAACAAAATGTCCTTTCGTTCAATCTGAGCGATCATGGATTCTTTTTCGTTGATCTGATTGGAAATCTGAGGAGTCACCGGACGGAAGAATAGGTCCGGATGATTTTTGTTCACCTTATTTTCCAGGGCAAATACATAGGAAAGATCCAGCGGGCAGGCATCTACAAATACCTGCTCCGGCGCTACGCCCAGCTGGTCGCACATATAGCCCATTAATTCATTGCTAATTTGAGTATGTAATTCCAAACGCACCGGAGCCAGTTTTTTCCGCTTTTTCAAAAGGCTTTCCATGGCATCCCGGTAGTCAAAGTCCACGTCCACCATTTCGTCTTCCACGTCAATATCTGCATTTCGAGTGATGCGGAAGATGGTTTTATCCAGCACCTGATGTTTATTAAACACCTGTTCTGCAAACAGCCAGATCAGGTCTTCTACCAGTACAAACTGGATGCCTTCTTTGCAGGGCAGGAAAACCATCCGGTTAAAATGTCCGCTGGCAGGAATCATGCCCAAACGCACATTGCCGCTCTTACTGGCCAGATGAACCCCTACGTAAATTTCCTTGTTTTTCAAAAACGGGAATGGCTGCCGCTTATCAATAATCTGAGGAGAAATTAACGGCGCAATTTCCTTTTCAAAATAGAGTTTTAAAAAGTCATGCTGTTCTGCGGTGAGTTTCTGCACGCTTACATGCTGGATTCCCTGTTGTGCCAGCTGTTTCCACAATTCCAAATAAGAAATGGCTTTGCGGGGCAGCAGTTCTTTTACCCGTTTAAAAATATGGGACAGCTGCTGATCCGCAGTCATATTGGTTTTGGAGTCGTATACCGTTTCGTCCAGCAAAAACTGGTCAAACAAGCTCCCTACACGAACCATAAAAAATTCATCCAGGTTGCTCTGGAAAATGGCAATAAAACGCAGCCGTTCATATAAAGGGACAGAAAGATCCTCAGACTCTTCCAGTACCCGTTCGTTAAACTGAAGCCAGCTCAATTCCCGATTGGTATATACCCCGGCATCATGATTTTTAGACATTCAAATTTCATCCTTTCCAAAAAGATTTTTTATCTATTCAAAAACCGACAGGTTTGTTTTTACCATGATCAAAAATAGTCCCTTTTGCCCAAACCTGTACATCTTCATTTCCGATGCTTTTTATGACTCAGTAAGAAACCGATCCATCAGCAGTCCTTCCCGAACACTTACCTGAAGATAAACCAGCTCCTGGGCACCTAATTGTTCCGCCAAACCAGTTAAAACTCCCAGTCCGGGCAAAATAGTGTTTTTTCTTTCTGGCTGGATGGCGGAAACTTCCCGCTCCATGGCAGAAAGATCACTCAGATACCGGTTCAGCAGTTCATTCATCTGATTCAGCAAAACAGGTTCTCCCTGTTTTGCCCCCAAAAGCTGTGAGGCAAGCCGCATGGTTCCCCCCATCATATAAAGCCGTGAAAATGCCGCACCTTTTCCAAACTGAGCAATGGTCTTTTTCACATGATCTTTGATCCGCCCCATCTCATCTGGGTCCGGATACGCTCCTGCGACAAATTCCTCTTTTAGTTTTAAGGCACCGATGGGAAAACTCTCGCATCCCCCATAGTTTCCCTGCTGGCAGTAAAACAGCTGGGCGCTTCCGCCCCCTAAATCTCCGCCAATAAAGGTATCTTCTTTTACCGCCGCCCGCATACTCAAAAAATTATACCGGGCTTCTTCTTCCCCGGATATGGGGTGAATCTGGATTCCGGCAGTTTCACGCACTGCACGGATGACCTCCTCCTGGTTTTTTACCCAGCGCAGCGAAGCTGTAGAAAAGCAGTACACCTGTTCACAGTTTAGCTCTTTTGCTTTTTGGGCAAACTGCCCGATGACATCACCTGCCCGCCGGATCCCCTCCTGAGACAGATTTCCCTGTTCCATACAGCTGACCAGATAGGCATATTCTGCATGGTACCAGTCCTGAACAAACTGCTTTCCCTCCACAGAATACACCGCCATTTTAATGGTATTGGAACCCACATCAATTAGTCCGATTTTATGCACCCAATCACCGTCCCTGTTTTGTGGTTTTGCCTGTCATTTCCGCCTCTGCAAAACCGTAAATGATTACCTATATTGTACCACAGGTCCAGGTATTTTGCACGCAAAAACAGGAATTTTTTCCCAAGATTTTAAATTTTTTCAGCAGACAAACTGCCCTAACTGTATCATAACCATTCTGCAAAATTTTGCCACCGTTTAACTGTAAAAGAAAGATAAAATTCATGTAAAATAAAGACGAATTTTCTGTTCTGCATCCTACCTTTTATGGATTGGGACGATGATTCCGGTACTGGGTGGGCGTCATATGAAATTCCCGAAAAAACGCCTTGGAAAAATAATTTTGGTCAGAAAAACCGCACCGTTCCGCCACTGCCCGCACGCTGTTGCGGCTGTCGTCCAAAAGCTCCCGCGCCCGCTGCAGCCGAATCTGCACCAGACACTGGTGAATGGTTTTGCCGTAGGTGTGCTTAAACGCCCCGGACAAAGTCGCTTTGCTGCAGAAAAAGTGGCGGCACAAATCCGGGATGGCAATATTTTCAGAATAATGTTCATGCAGATATTTTAAGGTCTCCTGTGCCAAATCCTGTCCGGTTAAATTCATCCTGTTGCCCAAAGTAATGTATTCTGCACAAATATTCATAATGGTAATACAGGATAAAATTTTATCTTTGGTACTGGCCGGCACCTGCTCCACTGCTGCCAGCAATTGCTGCTTTTGATTGCCGCAGTATGGCAGCGCCATCTGGTATAAATGCTCTTTGATGGAGCTGGAAGTATCTGCCGCCTGCCCCATCATTAAAAATCCCGCCGGTGTTCCAAAATAATAAAGAGGCGCCACCGCTTCGTACAGCCCGAACCGACACTGGTATACATAGGGTTCCCCTGTGCGGGACACGGTTTCAAAGGCCTGCCGGTCGGTTTCCAGGCAGATTTCCTTTGCTTTAGGGTTTTGCTGAACCAACTGGCAAAAAGGTCCTACTTCCTGAGGATACACCCCAATCTGATTTCGGTGAATATCGTAAATGGATATGCGAAACCCGGAAATATTATGAAGTTCCTTTAAAATATCAATCAGCTGTATTGCCTGTTTCATCAACTTTCCTCCTAAAGAGTAAATTTATAAAAAATCATACAAAATTACTAATTCTAAGACGATTTTGCAGAGATTTCCCCCTGCGTTCCAGCTATAATCAAGACAGATGAACAAACAGCGGAACAAACCCCGATGGGACCAAGGAGTCCCCACATAAAGGAGCGGATTTACGATGAAAGAACCAGTATTAGTCATTATGGCAGCAGGTATGGGAAGCCGATACGGCGGCTTAAAACAAATTGACCCAGTTGACCGGGAAGGTCACCTGATTATCGATTTTTCTATTTACGATGCAGTCAAAGCAGGATTTAAAAAGATTGTATTTATTATCAAACATCAGATCGAAGACGATTTTAAAGAACGAATCGGCAAACGGATGGAAAAGGTTGCAGATGTTTCCTATGTATTCCAGGAAGTAGATTCCCTGCCAGAAGGTTTTTCTGTTCCAGAAGGCAGAACCAAACCATGGGGCACCGGTCATGCTATTTTAAGCTGTCTGGGTACTGTCAACGCACCGTTTGCAGTCATTAATGCAGACGACTACTACGGTCCTACCGCATTCCAGGAAATTTACAACTACCTGATCAAAGCTCAGGATGACGAAAAATTCCACTATACCATGGTAGGCTATATTCTGGAAAACACCCTCACCGAAAACGGTCATGTTGCACGAGGAATCTGTGAAGTAGACGAAAACCACATGCTCACCGGCATCCACGAACGCACCCGCATTGAAAAGCACCCAGAAGGCGCCCAGTATACCGAAGACGACGGCAAAACCTGGGTTACCATTCCGGAAGGCAGCATTGTTTCCATGAATATGTGGGGATTCACAGAAAGCATTCTGACCCAGCTCAACCAGCGGTTTGCCGCATTTTTAGAGAAAAATCTGCCGGTTAACCCAATTAAATGCGAATACTTCCTGCCCACAGTAGTAGGCGATTTAATTGCCGAAGGAAAAGCAGATGTTCATGTACTGAAATCCCAGGATAAATGGTACGGCGTCACCTACCGGGAAGATAAAGAAAAAGTAGAACAAGCAATCCAGAAATTAAAAGACGACGGCGTTTACCCCACCCATTTTTGGAACTGAGAAAGGAGACCCCATACCATGAATTCTTTTAACTTGCAGGAAAAAGCCCAGATGTTCCAGCTGGAAGGCACCTATCTGGACGGAACTTCTTACGGCAGCGGCCACATTAACGACACCTTTTTAATCCGCTGCACTTTGGAAGACGGCTCCATTAAAAAATACATTCTCCAGCGAATGAACCACAACATTTTCCTCCACCCAGATCAGCTGATGGAAAATATTGTAGGGGTCACCCAGTTCCTGAGAAAGAAAATTATTGCAAACGGCGGCGATCCGGAACGGGAAACCATGAACTTGGTTCCCACCAAAGATTCCGGCTGCTACTGCCACGATCAGGACGGTTACTGGCGGGTTTACCAGTTTATTGAAGGAGCAGCTACCTATGACCAGGTAGAATCTCCGGAAGATTTCTATGAAACTGCTGTGGCATTTGGCCACTTCCAGCGGCTGCTGGCAGACTACCCTGCTGAAACCCTTCACGAAACCATTGTAGACTTCCACAACACCCCAAAACGGCTTCAGCGGCTGAAAGAAGCAGTACAAGCCGACACCATGGGACGTGCCAAGGAAGTACAGGAAGAAATTAACTTTGCTCTTGCCCGGGAAAAAGACACCCATGTACTGCTGGATCTGCTCAAAGAAGGAAAACTGCCTTTGCGGGTAACCCACAATGACACCAAGCTCAACAACATTATGATTGACAATCAGACAAAAAAAGCCATCTGTGTCATCGACCTGGATACTGTCATGCCTGGATTTTCTGTCACCGACTTTGGAGACTCTATCCGTTTCGGCGCCAGCACCGGAGCCGAAGACGAACCGGATTTATCCAAAGTATGGCTGAGCTTAGAACTGTTTGAACTGTATACCAAAGGATTTTTGGCTGGCTGTAACGGAAGCCTGACCGAAACCGAACTGGACATGCTGCCTATGGGCGCCAAAATGATGACCCTGGAATGCGGCATCCGGTTTTTGACCGACTATCTGGAAGGGGACACCTACTTTAAAGTATCCCGTCCAGGCCATAATTTAGACCGTACCCGCACCCAGTTCAAATTGGTTGCTGATATGGAACGCCACTGGGATGAAATGAAAGCCATTGTGGCAAAATACCGTTAATTTCACTTACCTGTTTTTGCCTTCTCCCCCTGAAGTCCTTTAGGCTTCCGGGGGAGATTTTTTTATAAAAAAGACAGACCGCATCCGCCGAATTGCTCCGGCCGCTGCGGTCTGTCTCACAAACAAGTCATCACTTGGGTCTCAGCGTCCACAGACGCCCGGGATGGTCATCCCTCTTGAGAGTTTTATGATAAGTTCATTGTACACCAAACAAGTCCTTTTTGTCAAGGGCACCCCATAAAAACCGTCTTTCCCCCAAATACAGACTGCTTTTATTTGGTCAATTCTACAATGGCATAACCGTTGATTTCTTCAAGGGTAATGGTATTTCCCTCTACTGGAATCACCCGGTTTTCCGGTACCAGCCGGGCAGAAGAAAATCCTTCCGGCAGATTCAGTTTCAGGGTAACATTTCTCAACACCGTACGCTCTTCAATCAGGTCGATGGTAGCGCTTTTCCGAACCGGAATATAGGACAGCAGATGAATATTTACCCGCTCTTTTTCCGGCTGTGCCAATAGGCTCACCGTCATGGTAGATGGTCCGTTGTGGGTCACCAACCGATTGGACAAAAGCAGATTGACGGCGTTTTCCATCAGCTTTTTACACCAGAACGGTGCGTTTGCCCGGTACTGTTCGAAAATCCGGTGACCAAACACAATGATATTTCCATTGCGCACAGCGGCAGGATAGCGTTCTCCTTTGGCGGACGGAGTATACCGATGAGAACAGAACCAGTCTTTTTCCCGTTTAAAATAAGGCGCCCGGGCAGACAGCAGGACTTCTCCTCCTGAAAGCTCCAGTTTTTCTCCCTGAAGATAGATGACATATTCATTGTCCGGTTCCAAGCCCTGTGCCAGTTCTCCCTCAGCAACAATAAAGTCCGGATAAACTGGCTGAGCACCCATGGACTTGGCACCAAAGCAGGCAGGATATTCTCCCTGTTCATTCTGTCCCCCTTTGGCACAGGCGATTACCCGACCGCCTCGGGATACATACTGTTCCAGTTTTTGCTGGAATTCATGGTCTACTACCAAATCATCCGGGAGAATAATCAGTGGATACCGTTCTAAATCCATCTGGGGATCGATCACATCAAACTGCACTGCCAGTTCTTCCAGCATCTGTACCGCACCCATAACGCTTTCCGGGATCTGCTGTTCATAAAGCGGAGATTCCGGCGTTACTACTGCCGCCTCTACCAGCGGAGTGGAGGGACGTGCCCATTCTTCCCGCTCAGCAAACTGCTGGTATACCCTGCCAATCAGTCGGTACGCGGCAGGATTCAGCCGGCCAAAGGGTTCCAGCTGATCGCCGATGGAACTGGCAAACCCAAAACTGAGCATGCGGAAACACTCGAACTCCAGCGCCGCCTGATTTTTTAAGCTGTGGAAATCTCCCCATTCAGTATGGAATTTTCCGGTCATACCCATACAGTCTTTTCCCAGGGTTCTGGCATAGCGGGCAGTCACCGGAAAATGAAGATATCCCCACGCACCGGAAGGCAGGCTTTCCAGTTCAAAATGAGTGTAGGCTTCCCGGCTTTCTTTGGTGCAGGGGCCTACATGACCGGCATTGTAAAAAATGGTACAGTCCTTGTTGTACTGCCGCACCAAAGCGGTCATATTTTCCTTAAACCGGTTCATCACCATCACGGCAAATTCCCGTACCTGACGGTCATCGCCTGGATCCATGCCCCGCTGTTTCATCTCTGCCCGGCAGGAAGCACACAGGCAGGGGCGAATTCCTACAATGTCAAAAAAGATGCCGTCCAATTCGTCGCCCAGCATTTCACAGACCTCCGCGGTCTGTTCTTTGAGAAACTCCCAGTAGCCGGTGTTGACACACAAAGACTGATAAAATCCTGGTTCGGTAAACGGGCCGCCTTCATGGGAACCATCCCGTTTGCGAATCAGCCATTCCGGATGGGTGGTGGCTGTGTGATAATCCCACTGCACTGTAATATAAACCGGCGCTTTGATCCCTTCTGCATGGAGCGCCCGCACCTGATCTAATAAGAGATTAGGATATTCCAGATTGGGATGGATCCGATCCGGAAATTTTTTGGAAGGATAATAAAGCCAGCCGTGATGGCACCGGGCAAACACGGTCATGGAGCTGATATATGCTTCTTTGGCTGTTTTTGCAAAAGCTTTTGGGTCAAAATCAGACCCAATGTGAGGAATGTGTTCGGAGGTATGAAAATCCAAATGAATCTGTCGGGGAGAAAGTTGCTTCATCATAAGCACCCGCCTTTCTGTAAATCGAACAAGGGACGCCGCCATAAAAACGGCTTGCAGCGTCCCTTGTAATCATCTCAATTATTTTTTCCGGACGGTGTCCGGTACTGACCGGCGAAAACCACCTACGGCGCATACTCTGTCAGTAAAGTGGAAATCGCTTGTTTTTATCACCCAGCTGACAGAATACGAGCGCAGCGTCATTGGATGCGGGCACTGCCCGCCTTCGGCTCAAACTTTGTCGGCAAAGTGGAAATCGCTTGTTTTTATCACCCAGCTGGCAGAATGCGAGCGCAGCGTCATTGGGTGCGGGCACTGCCCGCCAGGTGGTTGGAGAATCCTTTTGATTACAGTTTTTGCAGCGCTGCAAACTGTTCTTTCAGCTGAGGATAAATCTGGGTATACAGCTGATAGAATTTTTCATATTCCACTACATTTTCCGGAATCGGAGCATGCTGGTCTTTTACTCGGATCAGCTGGTCGCAGGCAGAAGTTACGCTGTCGTAAATGCCGGCGCCTACCCCTGCAAGGATGGCAACACCCATTGCCGGACCTTCCCGGTTTTCCAGAGTCATAACCGGAATGCCATATACATCTGCCAGCATCTGGCGCCACAGAGGAGAAGAACCACCGCCGCCGCATGCCAGCATTTCGCTGAACTCTACGCCCATTGCTTTAATCACTTCCATGCAGTGACGCTGAGAATAGGTAACCCCTTCCATAACGGCACGGAGCATTTCTTTCTTCGTATGCATTCCAGACAGACCAAAGAACACGCCTCTGGCGTTTGGATCCAAAATCGGGCTGCGTTCGCCCATGAGATATGGCAGATAAATCAGTTTGTTGGAACCGATTTCCACCTGAGCTGCTTCTTTGTCCATGAGATAATACGGGTCAACACCCATACGGCCGGCAGTTTCCATTTCTGCTGCAAAGAAGTTATCTCTCAGCCATTTCAAAGACATGCCAGCGCTTAAAGTACATCCCATGACCAGCCATTCGCCTGGTACACAGGAACAGAAGGTGTGTACTCTGCCGCCCTGGTCAATAGCGACTTTAGAAGAATGAGTATATACAACACCGGAAGAACCGATGGTGGTGAATGCCTTTCCGTTGCGCACTACGCCGGTGCCCACTGCGGCTCCTGCGTTATCAGCAGCGCCCCCTACCACTGGGGTGCCTTCTGCCAAACCGGTGAGTTTTGCCACAGAAGCAGAAACAGTACCGGTAATTTCCTGAGATTCATAGACTTTGCCCAGCAAGCCCTTATCAATGCCCAGTTTGGTCAGCACTTCATCAGACCAGCAGCGGTTTGGCACATCCAAAAGCTGCATTCCGGAAGCGTCAGATACTTCGGTCGCAAATTCGCCGGTCAGCTGATAGCGGATATAGTCTTTGGGCAGCAGAATGTGAGCACATCTTGCATAATTTTCTGGTTCGTGCTTCTGTACCCAGCGGATTTTTCCTGCGGTAAATCCAGCCAATGCCGGATTGGCAGTAATTTCAATCAGCCGTTTTGCACCGATGATTTCGGTGATTTCCGCACATTCTTCTCCGGTTCTGGCATCGCACCACAAAATAGACGGACGAATTACTTTCCCGTCTTTATCCAGCATTACCAGACTGTGCATTTGTCCGGAAATCCCAATCCCTTTTACTTCTTTCGGATCTACGCCGGATTTTCCCAAAACTGCCTGAATGGTCTGTACTGCCGCATTCCACCAGTCTTCTGGATTTTGTTCTGCGTATCCGTTTTTCGGCTGACTCATAGGATATTCTACCGTATAAGACGCTGCCGCTTTTCCGTCTTCGGAAAACAGAACGGTTTTTGTCCCGGAAGTTCCCACGTCAATTCCCAATAAATAAGCCATAGGTTTTGCACTCCTTTATTAATTCCGTTTATGTGTTTGTTCGTGCTCGAACACGAGCCACCTTTGTTTTCAGTATAGCACAAAACATGGATTTTGAGAATAGACTTTCCGGAAATTTTTATGGACAAGCCTTGTGAAACATATACAACCGTCGGACAGTACCCGGTACCAACCGCCTACGGTGCATACTCTATCAGTAAATCGAAAATATCAAATAGTTTTTAATTTCCTAACATCGTACACATGGAAGATGATTGGCACCGGCGTTGCCGTGGCGGACCGAGTCCGCCACTTAATAGTGGGCTTATGCAGCCCACACCTGCACCAATGCTTTTGATGTGCAAAAGCATTGGATGAAAAGCACACCAGAGGGGCGTCTTCCGGAAATATATAGTTAGTCGGCCTGCCCCTGGAGATAGCCGAAGGCTTTCTCTACACCCACAAGAGTTGTTTACACATCTATACTAAACGACACTTTTGGAAAGCGCTGCGGCGCTAACCACCTGGCGGTGGGGCAATGCCACTACGTTCGTACTCTGTCAGCTGGAAGAAAAGCACCAGATATTTCCACACTACTGACAAAACACGAGCGCAGCATCATTGGGTGCGGCAGCTTGCCGCCGGTATAAAAAATTCAAGGGCTGCCCCAGTTTGGGACAGCCCTCGAGAAAAGAGATATTGAATGAATTATTCAAATTCAACAACCTGATGTTTTTCAGCAGATTCAAAGATTGCTTCCATCAAGCGCATGTTGCGCAGTACCTGTTCCTGTTTTACGATCTGAGTTTCTCTGCCTTCAATTGCAGCTACTACATTGCGGTAGTAGTCAGAAATGTCTGCATGAACTTCTGGCAGCGGATCGGTGTGGATGGTGTCTTCGGTACGAGGCGCCATGGTCTTGGTGAGCCCTGCAGCAGTGTGAATCGGCACTGCGTCGTTTTTGCTCCAGTCGGTGATTCGTACGATTTCCCCGCTCAGATCCCAGTCTTTTACTACTGCGGTACCATTCTGACCCAGAACATACCATCTTGGCAGGTTGATAAAGTTGCTGGTACCTACTTCGGCAACGTAAACCAGACCGCTTTCAAAGGTCAGTTCTACAGTAAAGCCGTCGTCTACCAATTCATTGGTTACATGGGTAAAGGAAGCGTAAACGCGTTTTACTTTTTCCGGAATCATCATCAGTGCCTGGTCCAGAATGTGAACACCCCAGTCCAGTACCATGCCGCCGCCGTGTTCCGGCAGCTGTCTCCAGTCACCTGGAATTCCGCGGGAACCGTGTACACGAGATTCAATGCGGAAAATATCGCCCAGCATGTGTTCGTCATAGATTTTTTTCACAGTCAGGAAGTCTTCGTCCCAACGGCGGTTCTGGTGAACGGTAAACAGTTTTCCGGTTTCTTTGGAAACTGCCATCATGTCTTCAAAATCTTTGGAAGACAAAGTTGCTGGTTTTTCACATACAACATTTTTTCCTGCCCGCAGTGCACGGATTACGATGTCTTTATGCGCATCGTTTGGAGTAGCACACAAAACCAAATCTACGTTTGGATCTGCCAGCAAATCTTCCAGGGAATCATATGCATGCAGACCGTGGTCTCTTGCAAACTGCTGCCGGTCTTCTTTAATATCAAAGCTTCCGATTACATCTAAATCTTCAATTGGTTTCAAGGTCTGATTGTACCAGTTACCTGTGCCGCTAACCAGTTCACGGTGCCAGTTGCCCATGCCGCCCAGACCTACAATGGCTAAATGATGTTTTGCCATACTCTTAACATCCTTTCTTAGGAGAAAAAGAGGGGCAAGGTCAGTACCCTGCCCCTCTCTCCGTCTTACTTCATCATTGACTTTTAAAATCAAGCCCAGAACAAATCAGACTGGATTGGTTCTTTCATAACTGCCGCTTTCAAAGTGGTAATAGCCTGATCCAGACCTTCCAGTGTGCTCATGAGGCAGTCTTCGTGTTCGATGCTCATTACTTTGTCGTAGCCAACTCTTCTCAGTTCCGCAACAATGTTCTTCCAGAACAACAGGTCATGGCCGCAGCCAACAGAACGGAAAATCCAAGCTCTGTGAACTGGATCTGCAAAGCTTCTTGCATCCAGAACACCGTCAACAGCACAGTTGTAGGTGTCGATCTGGGTGTCTTTTGCATGGAAGTGGAAGATTGCGTTTTCTTTACCCAAAGCACGGATACCTGCAACTGGGTCAACGCCCTGCCAAATCAGATGGCTTGGGTCAAAGTTTGCGCCGATTTCCGGACCAACTGCTGCACGAAGTTTCAGCAGGGTGTATGGGTTGTATACGCAGAAACCAGGATGCATTTCAAATGCGATCTTGTGGATTCCGTAAGATTTTGCTTCTTCTACTTTTTTCTTCCAGTAAGGAATCAGTTTTTCTTCCCACTGCCATTTCAGGGTTTCCTGATAATCTTCTGGCCAAGCGCAGGTTACCCAGTTTGGACGCTGAGAAGTTTCGCTGTCGCCAGGGCAGCCAGAGAAAGTAACGATGGTGTCAACGCCCAGTTTCTGAGCCAGTTTGAACGCATTGGTCAGTTCTCTGTCAGATTCTTCTGCGATTTCTTTTTTCGGATGAACCGGATTGTTATGGGTGCTCAAAGCGCAGATGGACATATCATATTTTGCCAGAGTTGCTTTGAATTCTTCCAGTTTTGCTTCATCGTTGAGCAGAACGTCTGGATCGCAGTGACGTTTACCTGGGGAACCGCCGCAGCCCATTTCGATAGAATGGATATCCCGTTCAGACAGGATCTGGCACATTTCTTCCAGAGATTCATTATAAAAAATTGGGTTAAATACACCAATATACATGTCTCATATCTCCTTTATGTATTGATTGCAGGCAATAAATTAGTCAAAGAAAACAGGTTTGTTTTCAGCCGCAGATTTGTAAATTGCTTCCAGAATCTGGGTAACTACCATAGCCTGTTCTGGTTTTACAATCTGTTCGCCGCCGTTCATAACAGCGTTGTAGAAAGTCTTCTGTTCTACGTCTGGAGCGTCTTCGCCTTCACCGTCATAGAATGCTACACCAGCAGCGTCCAGTGCAGGAGTTTCAACACACTGTTTGTTGTGTTTTACATAGTTGATGCGCAGGCCGCCTTTCATGTCAGCACCAGCTTTGGTACCGCACAGAGAGGTTTTTGCTTCGTCAACATCCAGGCTGTTCAGTGCCCAAGAAGCTTCCAGGTTGATGGTTGCGCCGTTTTTCATTTTGATGAAACCGAAAGCGGAATCTTCAACGGTGAATTTTTCTGGATCCCAGTCGCCCCAAGCGTTACCGGTGTTTTTCTGGTCGCCCAGTTTCTTATAAACAGAACCAACAACACATTCTGGTTCGTAGTTGTTCATCATCCACAGAGTCAGGTCCAGTGCATGGGTACCGATATCGATCAGTGGACCGCCGCCCTGTTCTTCTTCGTTGAGGAATACGCCCCAAGTTGGAACAGCTCTTCTTCTGATTGCGTGAGCTTTTGCGTAGTAAATATCGCCCAGTTCGCCGTCTTCACAGGAAGCTTTCAGATACAAAGAGTCTGGACGGTAACGGTTCTGGTAACCAATGTTCAGGATTTTGCCGGTTTCTTTTGCAACTTTTACCATTTCCTGAGCTTCAGCATAGGTTTTTGCCATTGGTTTTTCACACATAACGTGTTTGCCAGCGCGCATTGCATCGATAGAGATGAAGCTGTGTTCTTTGTTTGGAGTCAGAACGTATACAGCTACGATTTCATCCATTTTCAGCAGTTCTTTGTAGTCGGTGAATACTTTGGTATCTGGGGTACCGTATTCTTCTTTTGCTTTTTCAGCTCTTTCTTTGATCAGGTCACATACTGCAACAATTTCAAAGTTGCCGTTTTTCTTCATTGCAGGCATGTGTTTTCCGTTTGCGATACCGCCGCAGCCAACGATACCTACTTTCAATTTTTCCATAGTCAATACCTCTTTCTCTTTTCTTATTTATTTCACGGAGCCCCGGCAGATGATCTCATGCTTTAAAAACACCCGTTCATCCGTCGGTTTTCCGTTAATTTTGCAAATCAAACATTCGGTGGCTTTTGCGCCAATCTCATACTGTGGCTGCCCCACCGTAGTAATGCTGGGGATATACATTTCACTAATGGCCGTGTTATCAAACCCCATAACCGATAAATCCCCTGGCACCTTAATGCCATGCCGGTCCAATTCTTTCACGCATCCGATGGCAGAAGCATCTGCAAAGGCAAACACCGCATCCGGAAGGTTTTTCATTTCCAGAAGCTTTCTGGCACCCCGCACCCCGGAATTATAGGTATACCCTTCGGAAATTACCAGCTCTGGCTCTTCCTCAATTCCATTCTGACGCAGCGCCTGGCAATAGCCCTCATACCGCAGCCTTGACGAAATGGTTTCTCCCGGTGAATTCAGCACCGCAATCCGCCGTTTCCCCTGAGAAATCAGGTAATTCACCGCTTCCAGACTAGCCTGTTTGTCGTCAATGCTCACCGAAGTAACCCCGTCTTCCAACACCGGTTCACAGGCAAATACCATAGGATACTGCCGGCTCAAGGAAAGCACCTGATCATACGCCGCATCCGGACACATGACCACCGCTCCGTCTACCACTCGGTTTTTGAGCATTTCCATATGAGTGAGAAAATTTTCACGGTTTCCCCGCACAGTACAGATCATCACCGCATACCCATAGTTTCTTGCGGTTTCTTCAATCCCCCGCACTACACGGGAATAAAACTGGTTGGAAATACTGTCCAACACCACCAAAAGACGTTTGGTGGAAAGCTGACGCAGGTTCCGCCCCAATAAATTTGGGAAATATTCCAGCTGATCAATCTGTTCCTGCACCATTCTCCGAGTCTCTTCTCTTACCGTTTCCGGCGCGTTGAGAACCCGGGAAACTGTCGCAACCGAAACCCCCGCAGCTTTTGCTACATCCTTGATCGTCGCCACTCCCGAATCCCTCCTTGCTGTCATAAGAGACACCGAAAATCATAAATCGACTTACTTTTGTAATCGTTTACATCCCCAATATACTACACTCTTTTTCGGATTGCAAGAAGATTTTTTGGAAAAGTTTCGGTTTTTTGAAAAAATCGTCCAAAAGCACAAATATCATTTTTGGATTTTGTGCTTTTTGCTAATATTGGTGTTTTTACTCATAAAATTTACTTGAATCTGTTGACAAAGAACGCCCCAAAGAAGCCTGTGATTTTCCCAAAAGGCGGCGCCGGTTGAGCATTGCCAAAAACGCCTTGCCCGCAGAAGAAATGCTGACTCCTTTTAAGGTACAAATCCCAATCCACCGGGGCGGAATCGGTTCACTCAACTCCAGGGCAAACAGCTGTTCCTCCTCCAAATACCCTTTGGAAAACTCCTGAATGACACATCCGATTCCCAAATTAATTTTGGCAAACTCCAGAACCAGATCATGGGAACCCAGCTCAATTTCCGGAGTGATTTTTAGACCGTGGCTTAAAAAGAACTCATCCACATACCCTCGGGAATTGGCGGCTTTTTCCAGCAAAATCAAGGGCAGGCGGGTCAATTCTTCCAAGCTCACGGTTTTGCCGTACAAAAACTGAAAGCGGCTTCCCGCCACAAACAGATCCTGCACCTGTACATAATTTTGTACCTGAATGCTGTCATCCTGCAGGGGCAGGTTAACAAATGCCAGGTCGATTTTTCCCTGTTTAAGCAGTTCTACTGCCTGCAGGCTGGTCCGGTTGACAATCTGCAGATTTACCATAGGATAGGTACGGCTGAAATTTTCCAGATAGGGGAGCAGAAGCCACCGAGAAATAGTATCGCTGGCACCGATACGCAGGTTTCCCTGTTCGCCGGAAACCACCTTTAAAATTTCCTGTTCCGCTTTGTCGATCAGGGACAGGGCATTTTGGGTGTATTCATATAAAAGTTCCCCCTCCTGAGTCAGGGAAATGGTCTTGTTATCCCGCAAAAACAACTTGGTACCCAAGCAGTCTTCCAGATGCTTAATTGACTGGCTGGCAGCAGATTGGGTAATAAACAGGCTTTTGGCTCCCTTAGAAAAGCTCATTTCCCGGGCAACTGCCGCAAAAACCCGGTACAAATCCAGCTTGATATCCATAATTACCCCTCCTTATCAATCACATTAAAAATATTAATTTTACTAATAGGCTTAATTGTATTATACTAAGTTAGTATCTTCATTTCAAGAATTGTTCTTTTTTTGTCAAGCGATGCAGTTTTCCAAACAATTCTGGTGAAATTCATCAAAATAAAGAGGAGATTTTAACATGGAAGAAAGATTAGTTGGCACCGTATCCCGTGGTATTCGCGCACCTATTATCCGTGAAGGGGATGATCTGGCACAAATCGTGGTAGATTCTGTTTTAAACGCGGCAGAAAGCGCAAAATTCCAGGTAGAAAATCAGGACATTATTGCTGTGACAGAAGCAGTTGTTGCAAGAGCGCAGGGGAACTACGCTACCATCGGCAACATTGCCGCTGACATTCAGTCTAAATTCGGCGATGACACCATCGGTGTAATTTTCCCGATTTTGAGCCGTAACCGTTTTTCCATCTGCTTGAAAGGGATTGCAAAGGGCGCCAAAAAAATCGTTTTGATGCTCAGCTATCCTTCTGACGAAGTAGGAAATCACCTGATCGATATGGATACTCTGGATGAATCCGGCGTAAACCCATGGAGCGACGTACTCACCGAAGAAAAATACCGGGAACTGTTTGGATACCGCAAACACACCTTTACCGGCGTAGACTACATCGAATACTATAAAGAAGTGATCACCGAACAGGGTGCAGACGTAGAAATCATTTTGGCAAACAATCCAAAAGCAATTCTCGATTATACCAAGAGCGTTCTGTGCTGCGACATTCACACCCGTGCAAGAACCAAACGGATTCTGAAAGCAGCAGGTGCAGAAAAAGTATACGGTTTGGACGACATTATGACCGCTTCTGTTGACGGCAGCGGCTACAACGACCAGTACGGTCTGTTGGGCTCCAACAAAGCTACAGAAGAAACTGTAAAACTGTTCCCAATTCACTGTGATGAATTTGTAGCAAAAGTACATGCTATGATGGAAGAAAAAACCGGCAAAAACGTAGAAGTTATGGTATACGGCGACGGCGCATTCAAAGACCCAGTAGGAAAGATCTGGGAACTGGCTGACCCGGTTGTTTCTCCGGCATACACCAGCGGTTTGGAAGGTACTCCAAACGAAGTAAAACTGAAATACCTGGCTGACAACGACTTTGCTGATTTAAGCGGCGATGCTTTGAAAGAAGCAATCTCCAACTACATCAAAAACAAAGATGCTGACCTGAAAGGCCAGATGGTTTCCCAGGGAACCACTCCAAGACGGCTGACCGACCTGATCGGTTCTCTGTCTGACCTGACTTCCGGTTCCGGGGACAAAGGAACTCCGATTATTTACATTCAGGGTTACTTTGACAACTACACCAAATAAGAGCATATCGTTTAAAACCCCCATGCAAAAGCATGGGGGTTTTAGCTTGTCGATAAAGTATACTGCAAGAAAAAGTTGCACAAATTTTCGTCTTTTGGGATTCTTAAGGGACGGTTGTCCCTTAAGCCGTCGGAGACAAATTTTTAATTTTTTATGCAGGCTTATGCAATCCCTACTTGCACTTCCTCTTTTTATGCCAAAAAGAGGAAGCAGAAAAGGGCACTTGGGGGCGTGCTCCGGAAATATTCGGTTAGTCGCACTGCCCCCAAGACCCCCAAGTGTTGTTTGCACATCTGAGAAAAACGGTTATTTTGCAAAAAGCGCTACGGCGCTAATCGATTCAATGAGTTTGGTGTAATACTTTTATTTGTGCATTTTACCTGTTTACGATACCTTTTTCTACAGTCTGTAACCCCCATGCTTTTGCATGGGGGTTTTTGTTTTTCAAGCAAGGATATTACACCGGCTAAGAGCCGGAACAAATGACACTACGTTCGTATCCTGTCAGTTGTGTGATGTAGGTCTATGATTTTCGCTTTACCAACAAAGTATGTGCGGTAGGCGGTTGGCTCCGGGCACTGCACGGTGGGCTAACGCCGGACAGTGTCCGCTGACCACACCTGCGCCCTGTTTTCTGAGGTCAGAAAACAGGAGAAAAGAACCTTCTTCAAACGCCAGAAAGGCTTACAGGGGAAGTGGGAACGCCTGACGGCTTTAACTCCCCCTACGCCGCAAGGCGCGGCTACCCCCTCATGTTCTGACGTACTCCATTGGGAAAGTGAAAATTATCATTTTTATCTCTCAACTGACAGAACACGAACGTAGTGTCAGTGGGTGCGGGCACTGCCCGCCGCAGGTGGTCCAAGGGTGTAAACCCCTGGTAGAAAAGTTTTTATGTTTTGTAGTAAAATCGACGTTTTTTTCAAAAATATACAATATATAGTAGACTAACCCATAAAAAAAGGGTATAATAAATTTCAGCTAACCAATAAAAAATCAAAAATAAATGATAAAATCAATAAAAAGACGGAGGGAATTACATGGAATCCATGATCAATAAAGAAGTCCAGAAACGAACTGGCGAGATCGTCCCTTACGATCACACCTATATCCGCAGAGCAGTTTTGCTGGCAGCCACATCTGCCGGAGAATACGGCAAGGATAATGTGGAACAGGCTGTAAATCTGGCAGATGAACACATTCGCCAGCTGCCTGACCGACGGGTCGGTATCGAACAAATTCAGGATATTGTGGAAATGGCTCTGTTTGAATCCGGCTGTTTCCGCACAGCCAAAGCATACATCCTGTACCGCCAGGACAAAGAGAAAAACCGGGAACGGGAAGACAGTCAGTATGGACTGCTGTCCAAAGCATTCCTGTCCAAATACAAACATTCCGGAAATCCAATGGGTCAGCTGGGCAGCTTTATCTATTCCCGCACCTATTCCCGCTATCTGCCAAAACAGGGAAGAAGGGAACAGTGGTGGGAAACGGTGCGCCGGGCAGTAGAATACAACTGTTCTCTGGCACCTGCCTCTATTGAAGAAGCTGAAACCTTATACGACAACATCTACCACCTGCGGCAGTTTTTGTCCGGACGTACCCTGTGGGTAGGGAACACCCCTGTTTCCGGAAAATATCCCATGGCAAACTTTAACTGCAGCTTTGAAGTCATCGATAATTTCCACGCTTACCACGACCTGTTCTATCTTTTGATGGTAGGGTCCGGTGTTGGCGTGCGGATTTTGCAGGAAGACGCAGACAAACTGCCCAAGGTGAGAACCGATATTAAGATTATCCAGAAGGCCTATGCAGGAAAACAGCCGGATCAGCGGCTGGAATACACCAACGTTACCTTTGAAGGGGATATGGCCACCATTGAAATCGGGGATTCCAAAGAGGGCTGGGCACAGGCGCTGGAACGGTATTTTGATATTCTTTCCAACCTGGAATACCGGAAAATCAACCGCCTGGTCATTGTATACGACAGCATTCGTCCAAAAGGAGAAAAACTGCGCACCTTCGGCGGAACTGCCAGCGGATACGAAAGCATGATGACCATGCTGGACAAAATTCACGCTACCATCCAAAAAGCCGGCGCCCGGGACGGGGAAACCCGTGTTCATCTGCGTCCGATTGACCTTTTGGATATTGCCAACATTATTGGGGAAAACGTGGTATCCGGCGGGGTACGGCGCACCTCTGAAATCGGCCTTTTAGACCAAAATGACAAAGAGGCGATTGAAGCCAAAAGCCAGCTGTACCGCCAGGTAAACGGAAAATGGTCCATTGACCCGGCAATCGCCCATCGGCAGATGAGCAATAACTCCATTTTCTACCGATATAAACCAACCAGAGAACAGCTTCACTGGCATATTCAGCAGATGCGCTATTCCGGAGAACCGGGATGGGTGAACCAGGAAGCAGGGCTCAAACGCCGTCCAAACTTTAACGGCGTCAACCCCTGTGGGGAAATCCTGCTGGACAACCATGGGCTGTGCAACCTGACCACCGTCAATGTGATGGCGTTTGTACAAAACGGCGTGCTGGACGAAGCATCCTTGCTCAAAGCGCAGCGCCTGTCTGCACGGGCAGGGTACCGGATGACCTGTCAGGAGCTGGAAATGCACGACTGGAACCAGACCCAGCAGGCTGACAAGCTAATTGGTTGTTCTCTCACCGGATGGCAGGACATGGTAAACGCCACCCAAATGTCCCGCGCTGACCAGGAACAGCTGTTGGATCGTCTGCGGGCAACCGCTCATGAAGCGGCAGACCGTTATGCGGACACCTTGAATATGCACCATCCGCTGCTGTACACCACCGTCAAACCAGAAGGCACCCTCTCCCTTCTGCCAACAGTCTCCAGCGGTGTTCATTATTCTCATTCTCCTTATTACATCCGCCGGGTTCGGATTACCGCTGACGACCCACTGTGCCGCGTGTGCGAGGAACTGGGATATCCGGTTCTGCCGGAAGTAGGACAGGATGCGGAAACCTGCCGAACCAAGGTAATTGAATTCCCGGTCAAAGCGCCGGACGGACGCACCAAAAACGACATTTCCGCCATTGAACAGCTGGAAAACTACCGGATGTTCATGACCCATTATGTAGACCACAACTGTTCTATTACCGTTCATGTACGGGAAAACGAATGGGAAGAGGTGGAACAATGGGTATGGGAACACTGGGACGAAACCGTAGCATTATCCTTCCTGAGTCTGGATGACAATTTCTATGAACTGATGCCATACGAAGCCATCACCAAAGAGGAATACGAAACCCGGGCAGCTGCCATGAAACCATTTAACCCGGCATTAATTTCCAAATACGAACAGGATGAAACCGAGCTGGACATCGGCAGTTCTGAATGTGAAAACGGCGTCTGCCCCATCCGCTAACCGCCTGCGGCGGGGCACTGACACTGCTCTCGCCAGGGGTTCACACCCCCGGACCCAAAGAGGCTACGCTCGTACTCCGCCAGCTGCGGGGGAATCGCCTAATATTTTTGCTTTAGTGTCCTACCGCCAGGTAGTTAGCGCCGCAGCGCTTTTCACAGAACAACTGTTTTGCACAAGTGTGCAAACTGTACTTGGGGGGGTAGAGATAGCTTCGCTATCTCCTGGGGCAGTGCGACCATGTTTTACTTCACAAGTTCATACTTGTTATGAACTTGTCAGGAGCGCCGATAGATTTTCTATATTTCCAAACTATATGCGCTCCGTCGCCCCCAAGCGCCGTTTTCTTTTCCTTTCTTTTGGGCGTCAAAAGAAAGGATGCAGGTGCGGGCTGCATAAGCCCGCAAAAGAAGGACAAAAAATTTGTCTCCGACGCACGCGGTATTTATACCGCTAAGGGGCTCACGCCCCTTAGATATCCCAAAAAGGCAAAATTTGTGCAACTTTTTCTTATCATATACTTTCATCAATAATAAGCGAAGGCGCCGCAAACCTTTTGGTTTTGCGGCGCCTTTTCATGTATTGTCCGATTTTGTTTTATAAAGATAAATCCCGTTTTTGAAAGCCAATGACTCCTGCAGCACTCAACACAGCGGTAATTCCAAAAAGAGCGGCTCCGTACCACAGAGCGCCGCTGTCGCCTTCCAGCACCTGTTCTGCCGGCAGCAGGGAATAGAGTGTCATGTACCGAAATACTTCCAAATCTCCGCCCATATTGCCCAGCATCTGAAACAGGAAAAACACCAGAGGAATTCCTGCGCCCAAAGCATAGTACTGTTTGCTTTCCCGGCACAGACAGGCCGCCGCAAAACAGATAGACCCCACAGCACACTGGAGCAGAAAATCATATCCATTTAACAAAAGGAATTTTTCTATGTCCAGATCTCCAGAGAACATGACCTGAGAAAACCCGATTCCCATCACGCAAACCGCCGCCATCAGCAGAAAAATAACGCCGTATAAGGTAATCATCTGGGTGACAATCAGCTTCGCCCGACTGTTGGGGGAGGAGAGCAGATATGCCATAGAACCGCTGTCCAGATACTGAGCCACATAACGGTTCACCAGAATGACAATTAAAATTAAGGGCAGCAAAATCATCAGAAATCCGTATAAATAAATCTGAATCCATTCCAGCAGACTGTCTGCGATTCCGGTCATGCCCACAGCTGCCATCATTTCCGGCATAATTTCCTGGTAAGAGGTGAGCATTTCAGAAACAGACGGATCGTACATATAAATAATCACCCCAAAGTACATACAAAGCAGCGCAAAAATTGCCGCAAAGGGCAGCAGGGTCTGTTTAACATTTCGTTTCAGTAAGGGGAGTACCATTGCATTCTGTCCTTTCTTTCCGCCACCAAAGGGAATTCCATCCCTTTTAAGGCAGTTTGTTGTGTTCAGGAATCCAAACAAAAAGCCGTTACTTTTCGCCGTAAAATCCCAAAAACAGTTCTTCCAAAGACTGGGCGTGTACATCCAGTCCCACTACGTCATATTCTGACCAAATCCGCAGCAGGGGAGCCAGCTCACCGCTGACCGCCACCGTCAAGGCATTGTTTGCTGACAGGGCAGCTTTGCCTTCCATCCGTTTGAGCAAAGACTGAGCCTGTTCCGGTGTTTTCAGGGTAATGGTATACATGCGGGTCTTTTTCTGGGACAGTGTTTCAATTTTCTGGGTATCCGCCAGCCGTCCTGCCCGAATCATGCCTACCCGTTCACAGGTGCGCTCCACCTCTTCAAAATCGTGGGAAGACATAAAAATGGTTTTTCCCCGGTTTTTTTCTTCTTGGATCAATTCCACAAACCGGTTTTGCATCAGGGGATCCAGTCCGCTGGTAGGCTCATCCAAAATCAGTACCTTGGGATCTCCCATAAACGCGCAGATAAGACCGATTTTTTGTTTCATCCCCTTGGACATTTTTCGGATTTTGCCCTTTGGATTTAATTCAAACCGTTCCATCAGCTGATCTCTGCGCCGCATATCTTTGATTCCTTTGAGAGAACACATAAAATCCAGCATCTGCTGGCCGGTCATATCAGAAAACAAAGAAAGTTCTCCTGGCAGGTATCCCAGATCCTTCTGAATTTCAGCTGCCTTTTGAAAACAGTCTTTTCCATCAATCACACAGCTTCCTTTGTCCGGACGGACAAAGCCCAGCAGCTGACGGATAGTGGTGCTTTTGCCCGCACCGTTGGGTCCCAAAAATCCAAATACCTCTCCCGGAGCAATCTGCAAATCCAGATCAAACACGCCTCGACCTAAACCGTAATCCTTGGTCAGCCGGCAAATTTCAATCATCTGGCTCATACTGCCGCCTCCATTCTGTCAATTGTCCTATTTCCAGCTCATTGTACCACAGAAAGACAAAAATAAAAAGACCCTCGCTATTGCGAAAGTCCTTTTTTATGGTGACCCGTACGAGAATCGAACTCATGATTTTGCCGTGAAAGGGCAACGTCTTAACCGCTTGACCAACGGGCCGGATATTTTGTTGTAGATTCCTTAGAAAGGAAAAGCTCCGAGGCGGCTGCCTCAAAGCTTTTTATATTGGTGACCCGTACGAGAATCGAACTCATGATTTTGCCGTGAAAGGGCAACGTCTTAACCGCTTGACCAACGGGCCGAAATGGTAGCGGTAATAGGATTCGAACCGATGACACCGCGGGTATGAACCGCGTGCTCTAGCCAACTGAGCTATACCGCCATATTTTCCAGAGAGGTTTAACCTCTCGAGAGTTTTAATCTCTCGCTGGAACGTGTTATATTCTATCACAAAAACCGAGTAGTGTCAACTGTTTTTTTGCAAAACGGAGTTTTTTATAGTATTTTTTCTATTTTTCCCGGTTTCTTATATAATATTCTCAAAAAAATCTGCTTTTGGAACCCTCTGACACCAATTCAGAGGGTTCCTGCCAAAGTTTTTGGCATTACAGATTATATTTGATTTTAATTTCATTCTGCATAAACATCGCCTGTTCTTCCGGCAGAACACCGGTCATCAGGCTGTTAAAAATGGTCTTGATGGACTCATATCCCTGACGAAATGGCTGCTGACAAACAGTTGCATGAATTTTCCCCTGTTCCAGCAGAGTCTGGGTTTCCTGGGTCAGGTCACAGCACACCACCAAAGGACGGTGATGGGGACGGCATTCATCTACTGCACGGCAGCCGCCTACAATCCCTCCTGCGGTAAAGTACAGGGCATTGATCTGCTGATCTTCCAAAAGCTCCCGGGTCACCTGATAGGACTGCTCCTCGTCGTCGTTATTTTCCGCCATGTTCCGGATCTCCATATGAGGGAATCCTTCCCGGCAAGCGCCGATAAAACCGTGCACCCTTTGGGTATGCCCCAGCATCTTTACCGAACCGGTAACAATGCCGATTTTGGCATTCCCGCCGCTGAACAGCCCCAAAAGCCCTGCAGCAGTGGCGCCGCTCTTTTCATAGTCACAGCCAATATAGACTGCTTTTTCGGTATTTTCAATATTGGAATTGAGCTTGACCACAATCAGCCCCTTTTGAATCAGCTGGTTAATCCGGTCCCGGATTTCCGGCTCGTTCATCGGGGTCAGCGCAATGGCATTGATTCCCTGTTCCACCATACGGTCAATGGCAGAAAGCTGTTCTTCTAAATGATACCCTTTTAGCTGGCAAATATGCACCTGAACCGAAAAATCTTGATATTCCCTGGTAGCCGCATGGATACCGTCCATTACCTGGTCGTAAAAAGGATTGCCCAAGCTGTTTAAAATCACACCGATACGAATGGGATTTTTTTTGCTTGCCAGCGCTTTTCCCGCCCGGTTTGGGGTATAACCCAGTTCAGCCGCAATGGCCAAAATCCGTTTTGCCACATCGGGATTAATACCGCTGCGATGATTCAGCGCCCGGTCTACTGTCCCCCGGGAAACCCCGGCATATTCCGCAATATCTTTAATGGTTACCGGCATGATGCTGCACTTCCTTTCTTTTACAAAACCAGTTTTTTCGGACACTTTTTTCCCAGTCACAGAACTAAGCTCGTCCCTTTATGAACTTTTTTAAATGGAATAAACCAAAAATCCAAGATAGCATGCTACAATCAGAAAAGCCAGCACACCATATAATACCGGAGCCTTTGCCGGCTGGTTTGGTTTGCGCTTGAGCAGCAGCACAATCCCCATCAAAACAGATGCGATAATACCAAACACAATCATAGCATTGGTCTGACGGGAAGGAATATACACGGTGCCGTTTAAAACCAGAATATCGCCCACTACCATAATGGTCAGGTTAAACAGGTTGCTTCCCACAATATTTCCCATGGTTGCGTTGTAATTGCGTTTTTTAATCAAAGTGATGCTGGAGGTGAGTTCCGGCAGGGAAGTGGCAACACCCAGGAACAAAGCCCCTGCCAAAGATGCGTTGAGCTGATAAGTATCTGCAATAATATCGGTGACATAAGTAATCAAAATGCTGGAGCCAACCAGACCCAGTGCCATCAGAATAAACCGAATAACCACCTGTTTTGCAGTCAGATCAGAATTATCTGTATCGTCATCGCTGCCAGCAGAATCATCTCCTGCCATCAAACGCAGAGAAATCACATAAACTACCAAAATAATGACAGAAGTAATATCTACTGTCAAAATAGAAAAGCTCTTTCCAAACATGACAGCAACCACCAGCACCGCATACAGAATCAGGGTACTGGTCAGTGTGGTAGTATGGGATTTTGCAATGCTGGCTTTGGAGAAATAGCGGGTGGTAAACAAAATTAAAGTACACAAAGCAGCCAGATTAAACAGGTTGCTTCCCAGTACATTTCCGATAATCAGTTCCGGGTTATTAACTACCACCACTGCGGTAATACTGGTAAAAAGTTCTGGCAGAGAAGTCACTGCTGCCAAAATCACCCCGCCGATAAACGCGCCGGATAAATTGGTCTTTTTGTCCATCAAATCCACATAGGTCGCACATTTAATGGAAAACAGCACAACCAGCGCTGCTACCACTGCATAAGCAAGAAAAATCATGATAAACGTCCTCTCATTTTCTGTAATATTGTCATTGCCGTCCGCTTACAGCGCTTTCGGCGGCGGACGGATCCCCGTCCAGTCTTTCAAAAGTCTCTTGGTATTGTTCTTCGGACCAATCGTCCGGTACAACCAAAACCTGAATGGATGCTCCCTCCAAAGTATCCATATCCCGTTTGCTCATGGGGGTATTGGTAATCACCAAATCAGGAGTACACCCGATTATCGCCTCTACATCCGGTGACTGGGGTGTTCCCACCGTCGCCGGCGGTTCAGAAGCCTCTAAGGTACAACCCTCGCCGATTCCCACCAGGCGCTCTGTCATCCCCAAATTTTCCAAAGGCTTGATTCCCTCCGGAAAAAGACAGACAATCCGCTGAGGACTGCTGTTTAAGGTGATCTGCTGTACCACCACAGGAAACGCCCCATGGTCAGAATGCTTTTGGATCGGCGGTTTCTGCGCCGTACAGCCGCACAGCAGAACAAACGCCGTTACAATGCCCCAAACAATCCCCAGGGCAGGGCGGCGACGGCTCACAGAGGCAGCCCCAGGCTTAGGCGCCCTTCCACATAGTCCACATACTGTCGGGCAACCCGTCCGGAACGGCTGGCCTTTTTCATAGCGAAAATATTGGCGCCCCGGCGCAAAGTTTCCTCATCCACAGAAAGCTCCCGTTCTCTGGCGATTTCGCAGACAATTTCCAAAAAGTCAGACAGATTTGGCTTGGTAAAGGTTACCGTCAATCCAAACCGGTCTGCCAGAGACGCAATTTCATCCCGGGTGTCGCTGGCATGGAGTTCGTCTCCTTCTCGGGAAGAGAAAGTTTCCTTAATCAGGTGCCGGCGGTTAGTAGTGGCGTAGATCAAAGCATTTTCCGGCATAGCATTGAGGGAACCTTCCAGCACTGCTTTCAGGGTGTTGAAACACTCATCATTTTCATTAAAGGTCAAATCGTCAATGAAAATAATAAAGCGCAGCGGAACCTGGCGGATTACTTCCAACACTTTGTGGATGCGGAGAATGTCCTCCTTGGAAATCTGGATCATCCGCAGACCCTGAGAACGGTATTCGGTGAGAATGCCGTTGACAGTTGTAGATTTTCCGGTTCCCCGATCCCCATACAAAAGCACATTGTTGGCTGGTTTTCCGTGGAGAAAACTCAAAGTATTGTCGGTAATCTGTTTTTTCTGCAGTTCGTACTTTTTCAGGGTAGTCAGGCTCACCGGTTCAAACTTGCGCACCGGTTCCACCCGTTCCCCATCCGCCAGATAAAAGGCGCAGTACTTGGTAAACAGAGAAATCCCGTTTTGTTCATGAAATTTTGCCAGTGTTTCCAGCTGTTCCTGCCAGCACCCGGTAAGACCCGGGTGTTTTTGTTCATTTACATAGTCACCCAGCTGCCCGATTGCCTCCGCTTTTTCCGGAAACCGTTTGCTCATCCAGTCCTTTACCTGCTGGGAGGTCACCTGAGACAAGGCATAAAGTGCCCGCAAATCTCCTTTGGCAGCATGTTTTACCACCTGCGGCAGAGTATCGTACTGTTTGTGCGCACTGGCTGTGGTAAACACATTAATGTCGCACAAAATCAAATCTTGCAGGCAGTCGGGAAGACTTGCCTCATACTCCGGCTGATACAAAATCTCACAAATGGTTCGGTACTGTTTTACCGCTTTGGAAAACTGCGGTTTTTGTTTATTCAGTTCCTCCAAAAGCCGCAAAAATTTTTTAACCAGCTTACTTTCACGTACTCCCTGATAGACGCTGATCCCCATCAGTCCATCGAAAACAGATCCCCCAAGATCCATCTTTGGTCACCCTTTCTGTTTGCCCCTGACATCACTGTGTCAAAGGGCGTCAATAACCCCTTTTTTGGTTCCGTGCACAGGGCACGGTTACAAGTTCCATTTTACTATGTTTACACACAGAATGCAACTTGAAATTTCAGGATTTTACAAAAAGAAATCAAGGCTTTGTATCCTTTAAATATTCCGTAAATCCCGCCGGTTTTCTCTTGTATTTTACAGGGGAATCGTCTATAATGAGGGCATATCCGCAAACGGATGAAATTTTGCTCCCGCAAGCAGGCGGGACATCCTGTAAAAGAAAGGAAATGGTTATGAATCTTTATCGTCTAGAACGAAAATTAGGTAAATTCGCACTGCCGAATTTTATGTTTTATATTGTCGCCACCCAGCTGGCAGTTTATTTAATTAACATGCTGGTACCCAATTTGGGCATTTACAACTGGCTGTACCTGAGCCGTGACGCCCTGCTTCGGGGAGAAATCTGGCGGCTTGTGAGCTTTATTTTTCTGCCGCCCATGCAAAGTCCGGTTTTTGTGATTTTCTCCCTATATTTTTACTACCTGATCGGCAGTTCGCTGGAAAACAACTGGGGCACCTTCCGATTCCAGTTTTACTACATGATCGGGATGGTGGGCGCCATTGTATCCGCTCTGCTGACTGGATACGCCTCTAACCTATATTTAAACTATTCTCTATTTTTTGCCTTTGCCATGCTGTTTCCCAACCATCAGGTGCTTTTATTCTTCTTTATTCCCATTAAAATCAAATATCTAGCCCTTTTGGATGCAGCGTTTTTCCTGTTAAACTTTATTTCCGGCAGCATTCCTATCAAGGCTGCCATCATCTTCTCTTTAATCAACTTTTTCCTATTTTTCTGGAATGATTTGCGCCGCAGTATCAAAAATCAATACTCCCTGTACAAACACAGAAAAAACTACCGAAACTTTAACAATCGTTTCTGAAAACCAGCAAAGCCGCCGGGCAATGCCCGGGGCGAACCGGGTTCGCCGAGGAACTTTGTTCATTTTCTTATGGAAGAAAACGAACCAAAAGACCATTCCTCAAGCGCCGGAACGGCTTTGTAGGGGGAGTGGCACCGCCGCAAAAGCGGCTTTAACTCCCCCTACGACCCCCTCATTACTGTTTCCGAAAATGACATTGAAACATAATATAGGATTATCGTTTTAACAGGTTTTGTTGATCCCTGTAACACAATATTAAAATTGTACCTTCTAAGAAAAAACAGTTACAGTTCCATTGAGTAGCATATTGTTCTTAACTAATAGAGTACGAGCTGTAAGCGTTTGGTTCCGGGTTCTACCCGGTGGGTGCGGGCACTGCCCGCCGGTACCTTAGAAAAAACAAAGAAAGATGTGATGAATATGTGCCAACCGGCAGCAATCATTCGACCCATGACAGAAACTGATATTTTTGATCTTGCCCAGGGATTTGCTGAGCAGGGCTGGAATAAACCCCAAAGCCAATATGAAGCCTACTGGCAGGAACACCAAAGCGGCGTGCGCACTGTTCTCACCGCCGAAGCGGACGGCAAAGCGGTGGGATACCTGACCGTTGTGCCCAACCCGGAACACGGTCCCTTTGCCGGAAAAGGCTACCCAGAAATTGTGGATTTTAATGTCCTGATTCCTTACCGGAACCAGGGGATCGGCAACCTGCTCATGGATGCTGCTGAGGCCTATATTGCCAAAACCAGTCCCATTGCTACCATTGGGGTAGGACTGTACCGGGACTATGGCACTGCGCAGCGGATGTACGTCAAGCGGGGATATATCCCTGACGGCAGCGGAGTCTGGTACCAGAATCGTAATCTGGATCCCTGCGAAATCTGCTATAACGATGACGATTTGGTGCTGTATTTTTCCAAACAACTGGGATAATCCTTCGCTAAATTCTCTGAAAATCCTGTTAAATCTTTGAAAAATCTTGTATGTTCGCAAATTGAACCAATTCCTTTCTCTATGATATAATATTTGTCGACAACCGGCAGACGCCGGATAAACTTTTTATGCCTATTTTAGAAAGGATTGGAACAATTGATGAAATACCGTGTGTTGGTACTGGACATCGACGGCACGCTGACCAACTCTCAAAAAGAAGTTACCCCAAAGACCCGGCAGGCACTGGAAACCGTTCAGAAAAACGGCGTTACTGTGGTTTTGGCATCCGGACGCCCTTTTCCTGGAATTGAACCGATTGCAAAAGAAATCGGTCTGCCTGAATACGGAGGATATATTCTCTCCTTTAACGGCGGAAACATCTCTAATGCCCGCGACGGAAAAGTGGTGTATCAAAAAACACTTCCGACCCCGGTGATCCCCCGTTTAACCCAGTTTGCCAAGGAACACGGCATCGGCATTCTCTCCTATGACAAAGAGGCGATTGTCACTTCCGACCCAGAAAACCCTTACGTACAGATTGAGTCCCGCATTAATAAAATGCCGGTGCGCAAAGTAGAAGATCTGTCCGCCTATTTGACCTACCCCACAAACAAATGCCTGATGGTAGGGGATGGGGAACTGATGGGGAACCTGGAACCTGTAGCAGCAAAATTATTTCCTGAACTGAACATCTACCGTTCCGAACCCTATTTTCTGGAATGTATGCCCCAGTCCATTGACAAAGCTCATTCTTTAGAAAAGCTTTTGGATTATCTGGGATACACCAAAGAACAGATGGTTGCCTGCGGAGACGGGTTTAACGACCTTTCTATGATCGAATATGCCGGATTGGGTGTCGCCATGTCCAATGCCCAGCCTGTGGTAAAACAGGCCGCCGATTACATCACCGGCTCCAATGACCACGACGGCGTTGCCATGGTTATCAGCCGTTTCTTTGATCCTTATCAGATCGCCTCTGTTTGATATTTTGAAGCAGAAATGGTATTCTAAAATCAGTGATTGTTTTCTGATTTTAGAATACCATTTTTATTTTTATTGTGGGCTATACACCCTATTTTGCATTTGAATATTTTAACAAGACAAGGAGGAGTCTATATGTTTTCCGGTGACCGCACCATTGTACACTGTGACTGCAACGGCTTTTATGCTTCGGTAGCCTGTGTAAAAAATCCTGAATTAAAACACGTACCTATGGCGGTCTGCGGAAATCCGGAACACCGCCATGGAATTATTCTGGCAAAAAACGAACTGGCAAAACAATACGGCATTGTTACAGCCGAAACCGTGTGGCAGGCAAAACAAAAATGCCCAGACTTGGTGCTGGTTCCTCCCGAACATGAAGAATACCGCCGGTTTTCCCAAATGGTCAATCAAATCTATCTGCGGTATACGGACATGGTGGAACCCTTCAGCATTGACGAATCCTGGCTGGATTTAACCGGCAGCCGAATGTTGTTTGGGGACGGAATCACCATCGCCAACGAACTGCGCCGTCAGGTGCGGGAAGAACTGGGCATTACCATCTCCGCCGGGGTCAGCTTTAACAAAATTTTTGCCAAACTGGGCAGTGACTATCAAAAACCGGATGCCACCACCGTAATTACCCGGGAAAACTATATGGATATCTTGTTTCCTCTGCCGGTCAGCCGCATGATTTATGTGGGACAGTCCACCGAAAAAGCCCTTTTGCGCATGGGCATCCACACCATTGGAGAATTGGCACGTTCCAATCCGGACCGCCTGTCCCAGTCTTTAGGCAAACTGGGGCATTCTCTGTGGGAATACGCAAACGGTCTGGATCAGTCTCCTGTTCGCCGGTTTGATGAAACCCGGGAAATCAAGTCTGTGGGCAACGGCATCACCTTCCGGCGAAATCTGGAAGGATGGGAAGACATCCAAACCGGCGCTTTGGCGCTGTGTGACACCGTCGCCTCCCGGCTTCGGAAATACGGGCTCAAATGCTTTGGGATCCAGGTCACCATCAAAGACCCGGACTTTCGGGTCATCTCCCGGCAAAAACCTCTTGCCCACGCCACCGACCTTTCCCGAGATCTGCTGGACGGAGCCATGGAACTAATCCGCGCCAGCTGGGCGCCTGCCCGTCCCATCCGGATGCTGACCATCACTGCGATCCGCCTGACCGATCATGACCCTGGACTGCAGACCAGCCTGTTTGCACCGGAAGAACAGCTCCAGCAGGACAAGCTCAGCCGATTGGAAACCACCATGGATCAAATACGAAACCGGTTTGGAAAAAATGCGGTTCAGTCCGGCAGAATCCTCCGCAACGACCTGGGGTTAAACGGCAGCCAGCCCCAGGGATCAGAATCTGAGGAATCATAAATCCCTGTCATTTGACAGAATGGTAATTCTTTAAAGAACCGGAGAAATATTATCTCAATCCAATAAATTGCTGATATAGGGTACTTTTCCTTCTAAAACATCATCATAAAATTTCAGTTTGTGGTCAATATATTCAATAGACTCATTGATCTCTTCCATTCGACGCATCAACTCTTGTTTTGTTTCCATCAAAAGCTGTTTTCGATTGGGAATAGAAGATTTTCCTTTTAAACAATCGGCCATATATCGTTTCATATCGTTCAGACTCATGCCGCATTTTCTCAAGCACTGCAAACCCTTCAGCCAAGCGATATCTTTTTCATCAAAACACCGATAATTATTTTGATCCCGTTTGACATTAGGAACCAATCCTTCGTTGCAGTAAAATTTTAATGTTTCATATGTCATGCCCACCTGTTGACAGGTTTGTTTCATCGTATACATTTGGCACACTCCTTGATATTTTCACAAAATTAAAACGAAACATTTTCTAAAAATGAAAAAACTCTTGACCGGTAGTTACTACCGGGTATTACAATCATCATATCAGCAAAAATTTCAAAATGCAAGAGCAGTCGCGCACAGATTTGCTGTACCAACTGCCCCTCATGTATTTAAACAAATAAGACAAGGAGTTGTTTTTATGAAAGTTTTATTAATTAACGGCAGTCCAAACCCCAAAGGATGTACTTACACCGCTTTAAGCGAAGTAGCAGAAGCTTTAAATAAAGAACAAATCGAAACAGAGATTGTCACTGTCGGCAACCGGTCTATCCGAGGATGTATTGGATGCCGAAAATGTAAAAGTCAAGGAAACTGTGTCTTTGATGATCTGGTCAATGAAATTGCTCCCAAATTTCAAAATTGTGACGGTATTGTTATTGGTTCTCCGGTATATTATGCTTCTGCCAACGGCACCCTTATTTCTTTTTTAGACCGGTTATTTTACAGTACACCGGGAGATAAAACCATGAAAGTCGGAGCTTGTGTCGTAAGCTGCCGCCGAGCAGGCAGTACTGCTACTTTTGATCAGATTAATAAATATTTTACAATCTCTGGTATGCCTATTGTATCAAGCCAATATTGGAATATGGTTCATGGAAACACGCCAGAAGAAGTTCGTCAGGATTTAGAAGGACTTCAAACCATGCGTGTTCTTGGAAAAAACATGGCATTTCTGCTAAAGAGTATTGAACTGGGAAAACAGCAATGGGGACTTCCTGCTCAGGAATCTCATGTCTTTACTAACTTTATTCGGTAAATTTTCTCTTTTGAATTGTAAAGCCATGATATTGTTAACAATATCATGGCTTTAACAAAGCAATTAGTTCTTCTCCAAACAAGCGGATGGCGTTTTTGGCTTCCGGCAGCGTATTGCCGTGGCCGCCTACCTCTACTAGCAACGCTCCCGGCGCCATATCCTGATTATAGGACCGGTCATCATAAAGAATAGGACGGGTCAGGGTAGGGTATTTGGATTCCAATCCCTTTTGAAGCTGACAGGCAAAGGTCAGATCGTTCTGGGAATTGGGAAGATTTCCGGTTCCGTCGTCCGCACAGCAGATCATCATCAGCTGAGCGGTTTTCACTCCGTTAATTTCGGTAGTGGGGGCAGTAATCACATTGTCGCCCTGGAGAGCATCCCGGTGAACATCCAAAATTACTTTAATGGATGGATATTCATCCAGATATTTCTGAATGGTCTCCCGGGAACGGCTGTACGCCCCTGTATAAGAGGGATTATCATGCTGGGTGGTATCGTGAATCACCCCAATTCCTGCGGCTTTCAGCTGGCTTTCCAGCACGTCTCCCACCGCCACCATATTTTGTGCATTATCCTGGTTTCTGGCGTTATACGCAGGGTCATACCAGTCGCAGTCATAGGGCTGATAACTTTCTGTAGCATGGGTGTGATAGATCAGTACCTGCGGCTCTTCGGTATCTTCTAAAGAAAAGGAAAGTTCATTTTGAGAAAGGGAAACTATCTGTTCCGCAGAAAGGGTGCTAAGATTTTTTACATACCCATACTCTAACGGGACAAACTGGTTGGTATTTCCCGCTGTCACCAGTCGGTCGGTTACCGTTCCGGCTCCCTCAGGCTTTTCGGGAGCAGGGGGCAAAGAAGCATTGGTTTCCAGCGCCTCACTTTCCCCGGAACCGGAATCCTGCTGTCCGGCTGATTCCGCCGTGGAGGTATCCGGCGGAACCGAAACAGAAGATTCCGGCTGTGAAGAAGACGGGGACTGGTTTGCTTCGGCGCTGTGCAATGCGATTTCCTGTTTGGCGTAGGAAAGCCCTCCGCCTAAAAAAGATGCCCCGGCGGAAAACACCGTAACGGCATTCAAGCTTTCCGCTACATAGGGCACTGTTTTTCCCAGCACCTGATATGCCAGGATAAAACTCAAAGGGATCGCGCAGCACTGAATCCATCGATGACGCTGATTTTTTCGTATTTTGCGCCTGTGTTTCATACTGCCGCCCCTTCCTGCCGAATCAAACCCTGTGTCTTTTTGATTTCCTGTATTTTTGTACACCACCATTTGTATTCGGCCAAAAAAGGAAATATGACATCAGGAAACCAGGGCGCTGATTTCCTCCATAGACAAGGTTGGGTGCAGTGCCAAATTAATCGCATACCCGCAGGTTTTGGCGGCGTGTTCGATCAAAAGATCCACCCCTCGGGGCGTGACAAACAGGTTTTCTCCCAAGCGGGACAGATCCCCTGGTTCTCCCAGATAGTCTTCCACCACAGTAGCTAAATCCACCACGGTAGGAACCCCAATCCCAATCACCGGAACCCCAAGGGTATCCTGATTCAGTTCCTTCCGCTGGTTGAGCACGCCGGAACCGGGAGAAATCCCTGTATCCGAAATCTGCAGGGTTTTCCCCAGCCGGCTGGTGCTGCGGGATGCCAAAGCATCCACTGCAATGACTGCATCCGGATGAATTTCTCGGCACAAAGCTTCAATGATCTGGGCGCTTTCCACCCCGGTCTGTCCTAAAACTCCCGGCGCCAAAGCACTGACCCCGCACAGGTTTTCCAGTCCTGCCGCTTGCTTTCCTTGAAAATGGCGGGTCACCAGCAGATAGTTTACGGTTCTGGGACCCAGTGCATCCGGCGTAATTTGCTGGTTGCCCAGTCCCACTACCAGAGCAGAGGTGAGTCCCGCAGGAAGTAAATCTTTAATCAAACCGGCGGCGATGTTAACCTGGGATTCCAAATCCAGGGGAGGAAGCTGAAAATCCTCCGGTTCCATCGTAATATACTGCCCAGGGCGTTTTCCAAGAATCCGGGCACTGGACGGATCGGTAACCAAAATTCGGCTGACCCGTATCCCATCTTTGGTCTCCTCTTTCTTTTCTACCCCCTGGGGAAGCACCTCTTGATTCAGTTCCCATTGTTCGATTGCCAAATCCGTGCGGATATTTTGCGTCTGCATTGTAGCATTCCTCCAATTCCCGAAAAATTTTCTGAAAAACTCTTGATTTAACGGGGAAAACGTGATAATATATTAATCGTTGTCATAGCCTTGTCTTTTGTGTCTCGAGACTTGATTATGGATTATTACAAAACTTATTCTGCTCCAAAAGCAGTGGTTTTATGTCAAGGAGGTGCCCTTAGATGCCGAATATTAAATCTGCGAAAAAAAGAGTTCTGGTAACCAAAACCAAAGCTGCTAGAAATAAAGCTTTGAAAACCAACCTGAAAACCGTATTGAAGGAAGCAAATCTGGCTCTGGAAAACGATGCAGAAAACAAAGTGGAAGTTGTTAAATTCGCAAGCAAAAAAATCGACCAGGCTTGTTCCAAAGGTCTGCTGCACAAAAACAACGCTGCTAGAAAAAAATCTCAGCTGGCTTCCAAATTGAATGCTGCAAAAGCATAATTCCTGCTCATTTTCAGAATTGAAATAAAGCCAAAAAGGGTAGACGTTTTGTCTGCCCTTTTTTTGTTGTCTTCTTTAGGACCTACCCGCTTTCCCATATCTAAAAATTGCCGATGGAAGCAAGCCATTAAACCCCAAAATACAAATCTGATCGCCGGTTTTTGTAAAGAAATCCATCATACAAAAACCGGTTTGTTATATTTTCTTTACAATGCCAGAATTCTATTGCCAAAACCAAACTCCCGTGATACAATCAAAACAGATTCATCCAAAGGCAGTACGCCAAAAGGCCTTGGATTCAATCACAAAATACCATCCTTTAAGGAGTCTTTTCCATGGAATCAAAAGTAGTTTTAGTATTAATTGACGGGATGCGTCCCGACGGAGTAGAACAGTGCGGACATCCCTTTTTAAGCGATCTGCGCCGGGAAAGCAGCTGGTGCTTTCAGGCAAAAACAGTGATGCCCTCTGTAACACTGCCATGCCATACCTCTTTGTTTTTCAGTGTTCCCCCGGAACGGCACGGCATCACCACCAATACCTGGCGTCCTATGGTTCGTCCCATTGAAAGCATTGGCGACGCCGTGAAAAAGGCAGGAAAAAAAGCCGCCATGTTTTACAACTGGGAAGAACTGCGGGACTTAAACCGTCCAGGCAGCCTGCACTTTTCCTATTATATGGCTCAAAATCTGCCCCATCATGAGCCGGTGATGAAAGACGAACAAAATATGACCCAGCTGGCCATTGATTATATCAAACAGGAACAGCCTGACTTTTTGTTTTTATATCTGGGATATACTGACGAAGCAGGTCACCATCATGGATGGATGGGTAAAGAATATCTAGAGGCCCTTGCCAATGCTTCCGCTTGTGTAGAAAAGCTGAAAAACAGCCTGCCGGAAGGCTACCAGCTGATTATCACCGCTGACCACGGCGGGCACGGCAGAGACCACGGGTTGGACTGTCCCGAAGATATGACCATCCCGATTCAGTTCTGGGGCAGCCGCTTTGAAGCAGGCAAACAGCTGGACCAGGTATCCATTCTGGATATCGCTCCTACCATTACAGATTTACTGGAACTCCCCCGTCCAAAAGACTGGGAAGGGCAATCTGTGTTCCAAAAATAATTAGACAGATTCTTTTACAACAGGACAGCGCCAGAAGTGGCAACAGACATAAAACTGGCTTGTATGCGTCCCGATGATTTATGAAATCGGTTGTTATTTTAAAAAACAAAATGAAAGTCATAAAATCCATCCCTTCTGCATATACTGGTTTAGCTGCGCTGTTTTTAAGCAGTCTGCAAACCCAATGCAGAAGGGAGGTTTTTTCTATGGCATATATGGTCAAAAAAACAGAAAATACAGATATTCACCGAACTTATTCTGTTTCTCCAGAGCTGAAACCATGGTTTCAAGTAACCGGTGACCTGGATGATTTTTTATTCTTCTATGAAGATGACAAAACATACAGCGAGAAATAGTGCAAAAAATACAAAAATTGTTATTTTTTCCATTGACATTCCCCCGTTCCTTGGATAAACTATAGGTTGAGCTAGTTTTCTTGCTGAGCTAGTTTTCTTGCTCAACCCAATAGAAAGGAACGATCAAGTGAAGTATCCGTTTAAGCGTTATTTTAACAACTATCGGACATTTTTCTTATACGCAATTTATGGTGTTCCATCCACAGTGATTAGTTTTGCAGGATATTTTTTTCTCATGGACTGGCTGGGGATGGACGCATTTTTATCCAATGCGGTTGCTTGGACAGCCGGATTGGTAATCAGTTTTTTCCTGTACCGGAGATATGTGTTTCTTACCCACGGAAGAGGGTTTCAAACTCTGGTGCGGGAATTTTTGAAATTTACCGGAATCCGTATTTTTTCCGGACTGTTTGAAACCGGATTTGTCTGGCTTTTTGTAGACACCCTTCACTGGCAAAGGGCAATTTTTAAAATCATCGCCAGCTTTTTGGCGGCACTGCTCAATTACTTTGTGAGCAAATTTTTTGTATTTGCCAAAAGCAGGATGTAACTGCCGGACAACCTGTTTTCACCCGGAAAGGACGCTGATTTGATGACTGACTGTATCGCTGACCTGCATATTCATTCCCGGTACTCCCGCGCTACCAGCCCCAGCTGTGATCTGCCCCATTTAGACCTATGGGCCAGGTACAAGGGGATTGATCTGGTGGGTACCGGAGATTTTACCCACCCTCAGTGGCAGCAGCAGATGGAACAAATGCTGGTGCCAGGGGAGGATGGTTTATATTCCCTAAAACAGGAGTACGCCCTGCCCGCTGAAATTGCCGGACAGGTTCCCAACCCCCGTTTTGTCATTACCGGGGAAATCAGCTGTATTTATAAAAAGAAGGGGAAAACCCGCAAGGTGCATCATCTGATTCTTCTTCCCAGTCTGGAAGCTGCCCTAAAGCTATCCCAAAAACTGGCGGCCATCGGTAATCTGCACTCAGACGGCAGACCCATTCTGAAACTGGACAGCCGGGATCTTTTGGAAATGATGCTGGAGATCACGCCGGACGGGGAACTGATTCCCGCCCACATCTGGACCCCTCATTTTTCCATATTCGGAGCGTTTTCCCAGTTTTCCTCTTTAGAAGAATGCTTTGAGGATTTGACCCCTTACATTCATGCTGTGGAAACCGGATTATCCTCTGACCCGCCCATGAACTGGCCGGTATCCGCTTTGGAAGGGATTCAGCTGGTTTCCAATTCCGATGCCCATTCTCCCCAAAAGCTGGGCAGGGAAGCCACCGTATTTGAAATCCCTCAAACCTACTCCGGTTTGCTAAATGCCATCCGCACCGGCAGCGGGCTGACCGAAACCATTGAATTTTTCCCAGAGGAAGGGAAATACCATCTGGACGGTCACCGAGCCTGCCAGATATGCTGTTCTCCTGCCCAGACCCGGGAAATGAACGGCATCTGTCCGGTATGCGGCAAAAAACTCACTGTTGGGGTGCTCCACCGCACCGAGGAGCTGTCAAACCAACCATTAAACCAGATTCCTAAAACCCGCAAACCATTCCAGCGCCTGATCCCCTTACAGGAAGCGGCGGCATCCTGTCTTGGGCTTTCTCCCCAGGGCAAAAGGGCGCAGGCTGTATATTTTGACCTGATCCGTCAGATCGGCACAGAATTTTATATTCTTCGCAAAGCGTCTTTGGAAGAACTGGAACGCACTGCAGGCGTGAAAGTTGCCCAGGGCATTGAGCGGATGCGGCAGGGCAAGGTGCTGGTGCAGGCAGGATACGACGGAGTATACGGAACTATATCCCTCACCACCTAGCGGTGGGGCAATGACACTACGTTCGTATTCTGTCAGCTGAGAGGAAATTACTTGCCGTTTCCACACTACTGACAAAGCATGCGCCATAGGCGGTTGGCACCGGACACTGTCCGGCGCCAGGGGGTTCACACCACTGGACCACCTAGCGGTGGGGCAATGACACTACGTTCGTATTCTGTCAGCTGAGAGGAAATTACTTGCCGTTTCCACACTACTGACAAAGTATGCGCCATAGGCGGTTGGCACCGGACACT
>JBMNPJ010000009.1:0-117037 GCA_050943535.1 Massiliimalia sp. | reverse complement strand
TCTTTTTTTGCCTTTCTCTTTTTCTCATGCTTTTTCATCCCTTTTCCTCCTTTTTCTAGTGTTTTTTGACAAAAACTTTTCTCCGCTGCAAAAAGTCAAGGGAGTATGACCTTGATCATACTCCCTTCAGCCTGTCGATTGAGTGATAAAAACAAGCGATTTCCGCTTTACTGACAGAGTACGCGCCGAAGGCCATTTGCACTGACGCTTCGCCGGTTGGTACCGGACACTGTCCGGCGGTGCTTCACCGGTCAAACAAGACACTTATGCTTTATCTGATAACCGGCGGTTTACCTTTTCTCGGAGCAGCAAAAGCTTTTCCGCGGAAATAAAACTGTTTTCAAAAGTAACAGCTTCTTCCAATTGGGATTCTACCCACCGAACGGTTTCTTCTCTTCCTATCTTTTCTGCCAATGCATCCAAAGCCCGAAGATCAAACAGTGCCTGTTCCATTACCACCATTCGGATAGATTCCTCTGGCACTCCTCCCTTTCCGGGATAAACCAAAAACGGATCCCCACCCGGGAAACATCCTCCTGCATCGGTGGTCTGATAAGGATCAATAGGATAGATGGAATATTGAGAATAATAAAAGTTATATCCCCAATGAAGAATCCCAGGGATTGCATAGCAAAACAGCTGGGTTCCGTAAATCCGGCACCGTGCAGACGGCATGGAGAAAAATCGGTTGCTTACCTTTAGGTTCTGCGCTGTACAATAATAAGACCATACCGGAGACACTCCATGTTCCAAAAAGGTGTGAATGTGATTGTTGGAGCAGACCGGAAGCTCTACCGCCCCTGTTTGATAGAAGTCGTAGTCACTTAAAGCATCCAGCATCGGGAATCCCTTGAGCAGATCCTGTACAGACTGTTTTGCCGCCTGGTAAGATTCCAAATGTTCCAGACTCGGTTCATCAGAAATATGAAAGTACACCCGCTCTTGCAGATTCCATTCTTTCAGCTTGGCTGTCAATGCCGGCAGATACGCCTGCAAAAACCGGGTGTATTCTCCGCCTACTGCCGGAGTATCCCAGCCAAAAATCCGCTTTTCTCCATCTGGTGTATTGGCGACTACCTTGGGCGCTGCTTTGGCTCCCCACTGGGTAAATAGATGAGACATTTCAAAATACCGGATTCCGCATCGGTCACACATTTCAATCCACCGTTTCAGGCGATCAAATCCAAATACATATCCATCCGGTGTAACCTGTACATCGATTAACTGAATGGTAGGCCGTTCCCCTCCCTGACGAGTATCCAAAGGCGGCGTAAACTGCGGGGTCAAAATCATATTCACGCCACGGTCAGCCGCAGCCTGAATAAACCGTTCCATAATTGCCCAGTGTTCTTCTGAAAATACAGCTACATTATAATAGGTAGAAAGACAATCCCCGTGAAACCATTCTGTACGGATTAATTTCTGGGGCGGAAGCATAGCATCCACAATTTCTACAGGAACAGAAACCTGGCCGGCTGTTTCCCCAGTATCTTCTGTTTCCCAAACCAGTTCTACTGTATAATCTCCCGGCATTGCACCCTCTTTCGGCGGAATCAGTTCTACCCACAAGGATTTCCACTGTCCTGGAATTCCTCTCACCAATCCTTCCGGAAGACATCGCAAAAGATCCGGATACAGTCCCGGTTGAGTACGCAGGTATCCTTCATCTGTTTCCGGGTGGGCAGGATAAGCGCAGGGAACCGAAATCACTTCCCGAACAGATACCGCAAGCTCACTGCTTGTGCGAATCCGATACAGTCGGTTTTCCCGGGAAGTAAAGGCAACCTGAAAAGAAATTTTCTCGTTCCGCAACCCAGTAAACCCCGTGCAGGCTGCATCCAAAACAGGGGGTTCCTCTAAAAACACTTTTTGCAAAGAATGAAGTACACAAAAATCTAGTTGTTCCATGGTATTCTCTCCTAACCGGACAGCGCTTCATCATTGAGCAGAAAATCGCCCTGCAAAAGAGCAATCTCACCGTCCTGGACAAAGTTTGATGTTTTTACTATACCACAAACAATTCCGGTTTTGTACACAGGAATCACCCCATTTTTTCATCCATAAAATACACCTAAAAGGCTTGACAAAGCACCAAAAGTAGTGTATCATATTTTAAGTAAATTCAAGGTTATCGAGATGTGGCTCAGTTTGGTAGAGCGCTGCGTTCGGGACGCAGAGGCCGTGGGTTCGAATCCCGTCATCTCGACCAATGAAGCCTCGAACGTAATAAGCGTTCGAGGCTTTTCTTTTTTTCAGCAAATCCTTATTCCTTTTAGCACCTTTAAATCCTGTTTTCTAAGCTTTCAACGGTTTCTCTTCCCTGTTGCCCATTTCGACACCCTGTACGGAAAGAAGGTTTTCCTATGCAAATGCAAGCACAACCACAGTCACAATCCACACTTTATTACACCACCCCCGCCAGCTCCTGGGTGGAGGCAATGCCTTTGGGAAACGGTCTGCTGGGCGCCATGGTATTCAGCCAGCCAGAAGAAGAACTGGTTCAGCTCAACGAAGGCACCCTTTGGTCCGGATATCCGGACGCCTGGTACAATCGGAATTCCCTGCGCTATCTCCCTGAGGCAAGAAAACTCCTGTTAGAAGGACATACCGCCGAAGCACAGAAGCTGATTGAAGAAAACATGATGGGACGGATTACTGCCGCTTATCTTCCCATGGCGGATCTGCACCTTAACTGGAAGCTTTCCGGCACTGGAACTGTCACCCAATACCAGCGGTTTCTGGATATGGAACAGGGCGTTTTGTTCAGCCGGTTTCAAAAAGAGGGATTTTCCTATTCCACCCAGGTTTTTGTCTCTTATCCAGACCAGTTTCTTTTCTATCTGATGGAGGGGGAACATCCGTTTGACACAGAGATTTCCCTGGACAGCTGCATTCGCCATCAAGTTTCTGTGCAGGACGGAATCCTGCTTTTGCAGGGTGTAGCTCCCAGTCAGGTTTCTCCTTGTGCAGAAGACGCCAGCCATCCATTTACTTATGGAGATACTCCCCAAACCAGCGGAATGCGTTTTTGCACCGCCGTACAGGTCATTACAGATGGTACTGTTTCTGTCAATCCACACACCCTCTGTGTCACCGGTGCCAACCGAATGGAACTCCGCCTGACCGCCGCCACCAGTTTTCAGGGATTTCAAACTCATCCGTTCACCCAAGGCAAGGACGAAACCGCCTTGGCATTAAAACGCCTGAGAGATATTGAAAACCAGTCTGTTTCTGCGCTGTTGCACCGTCATACAAAGGATTTTTCCCAGCTGTTTGACCGGGTATCTTTCCATCTGGAAAATACCTCCCACAGCCAAAAACCGCTGGATCAACGATTGGGAACACATTATGATCTCGCTGACACCAGCTTAATTCCCCTGGCGTTTGATTACGGAAGATATCTGATGATTTCCGGTTCCCGTCCCGGCGGTCAAGCCATGAATCTGCAGGGGATCTGGAATAAAGAGCCTCAGCCCTGCTGGCGGTGCAACTACACCACCAATATCAACACCCAGATGAACTACTGGCCGGCTCAGATCTGTCGGCTGAACGAATGCCAGCAGCCGTTTACCCAGATGGTACAAAATGCCGCCGAAAACGGCAAGCGCATTGCAAAACTTCAATATAACTGTGACGGATGGATGTTCCACCACAATCTGGATATCTGGGCGCTTGCCTCCATTGGCGGAGGAGATCGAGCTCCCCGCGAATGTGCCGGATGGGAAGGCAGCTGCGCCTGCTTATTCTGGCCTATGGGCGGGGTATGGCTGTGCAACAATATCTGGCAGGAATATGCCTTTACCATGAATCAGGACTATCTGAAAAACACCGCTTTTCCGCTGCTGAAAGGTGCTGCCCGGTTTTGTCTGGACTGGATGATCGAACGGGACGGCATGCTCACTACCTGCCCTTCCACCTCTCCGGAAAATGTCTATGAAAACGAGCTGGGACAGGTTTTGGCTGCGGACATTGGCACAACCTGTGACATCAGCCTGATTTATGATTTATTCACCCACTGCCGGGAAGCCTGCCACATTTTGGGAGAAGATCCTCAACTGGAACAGGAGCTGGACGAAGCTCTCAGACGGCTTCCGCCGCTTAAAACCGGACCAGAGGGTCAGCTTTTGGAATGGAGCAAACCGTTTGAAGAACACGATCTGGGACACCGCCATGTTTCCCATCTGGTGGGACTGTATCCGGGAGAACGAATCAACGAACAAAATAACCCCGAAATGCTCCAAGCCTGCGAAATCTCCCTGCGCCGTCGGCTGGAACACGGCGGAGGCGGTACTGGATGGGGGCTGGCATGGCTTATCTGCCTGTATGCCCGCTTAAAAAATCCGGAAATAGCCACCGAAATTATCCAGCGTTTTCTGTCTCAGTCTGTGTATGACAACTTGATGGATCTGCACCCGCCTCTTGCAGGGGCAAAAACCAAGGTATTTCAGATTGACGGAAACTTTGGGTACACTGCCGGTGTGGGAGAAATGCTGCTGCAAAGCCATGAGGGCACCATCCGGGTACTGCCCTGTCTCCCGAAACACTGGGCAACCGGACAGTTTTCCGGGTTTGCCGCCAGAGGCGGATTCACTGTGGACTGCGCCTGGAAAAACGGCGTTCCTCACACTGTTACAATTCATGCCTCCATTCCTGGAACCTGCAAAGTACGCTGGGAAGACCAGACCCAAACCCTGGAATTTACCAATGAATCCCTTTCCAAAACTATTTCCTTTGGATCACTGCATTCTTAATTATAAAAGAGGCTCCGAAAGCTATAAAGCTTCCGGAGCCTCTTTATGTTGATAAAGTAGGTTGCAAGAAAAAGCTCCACAAATTTTGTCGTTTGGAATTCCAAAGGGGGAGCAAAAAACACTCCGTTGGCCAGGACTTCACAGCCCTGGACCCAAAAAGGCTGCGACCATGTTTTGTCGGTTGAGTGATGAAAGTCTATGATTTCCGTTTTACTGACAAAGTACGCGCCTAAGGCGGTTTGACCCGGCGCTCCGCCGGCAGCGGGCAGTGACCGCATCCAACGACGCTGCGCTCGTATCCTGTCGGTTGAGAAAATCATCCTAGGTTATCTATCCCTTAAAAACAGATACTATGCCATGTTTTAAACTGGACAAAGCCGGTATTCCCCGGATTTCAGTTCCAGCACACCCATCTGGCCGGGGAAGAGCCACCCTTTCGGTGCATACAGATACCCGTGCATCCCTTCAGGAACTTCCAGCGTCAGCACAACGTCCTGACCGTCCCGCTCCCAACGTACAGAAACCTTTCCTGCTTCTGCCAAATGAGACGCCTCTGCCCAGGTAAGCTCTGAAACAAAGTGAGGCGCAATCTCCAATGCATTGCAGTCATCCGCTTTCGGGTTAACCACAATCCCACAGACAGACTGGATAAACCAGCTGCTGATATCCCCGAAGAAATGATGATCCATAGAGGCTACGGTTCCTCCCACTGGCTGAAAGTCTTCCCACAAACAGGTTGCACCCCGGGCTACCCAGTTGCCGTAAGAAGGATAATCCGGACGAGTAATCATATGAAAAGCAAGGTCTGCGTGCCCAAAGGCAGACAATACATGAAAAATGACCCGTGCGCCTAAAATGCCGCAGTCCATATGTCCGTCACAGTCTTCAATCAGTTCCAGCAGACGGGCAAATGCCTCCGGCTTTTCTCCCGGCTCAAAGATATCGTAAAAGATGGCCATTGCCTGTGAGGTCTGGCAGGCACCCATGGCTGTCATGGTGGCGTAATCAACCAGCTGTCTTCTCACTGCTCTGCGCAAGTTTTCCGCCAGTTTTTGGGCAAATTCTTTCTGCAAAGTCCATCCAATGACCTCAAACAGTTCCGCCGCTTTTCGAGCAATATCCATGGAAATTACAGAACTGGTAAAGATCAACGGAGATTTTACATCGTCCGCACCCCGGCCAGGCGGACACCAATCCCCAAGGCCGTAATCGATCAGCCCATTTTCCTTTACCAATGTGGTTAAAAAGTGAAGATACCGGAAAATAGCCGTGGCGTTTTCCCGGATCATTTGGGTATCTCCCCGATACCGCCAGGTAAAATAAGGAAGATAGGTTAAAACACAGTCCCAGGCAGGACCGTTTCCCCACTCAAATCCCCAGCCTCCGGTAGGCACAATGCCCGGCAGTGCGCCCCGGCTGTCCTGTGCCGCACGAATACTGCGCAGCCATTCCCGGTAGCTGGTTTCTGGATTCAGATTCAGCAAAGTATGTTCTGCGGAGAGCGCCGCATCCCCTGTCCAGCCGTTTTTCTCCCGGTGAGGACAGTCGGTAGGAAAATAAAAGAAATTTGCCAAAGTAGAACGCCGGGTAAACAGCTGCAATAGATTGGCAGTCTCGTTGGAACAGGAAAAACTTCCCCGCTCTTTTAAGTCAGAATGCATCACTTCATAGGTAAGGAGTTCTGCAACCGCCTGTTCTTTTGTGATCCCTTTTACATATACATATCGGAAACCATAATAAGAAAAATACGGAGCGTAAACCTCTTCCCCTTCTCCCCGGCAGACATACCGGCTGCGCTGAACCATCTCCGCCCGGGGATCTCCCCGGTCTGCAAAGTTAATGTTGCTCCGATCCAGAATCCCGTCATGGTACCATTCCCCGTGTTCCAGAACAATTTCCTGTCCCGGGGTACCGGTTACGCACAGCCGAATCCGTCCCGCGGTATTGATTCCAAAATCATACAGATACCCTTCCTGATACGGGATGATGGATACCGCCCTAAGTTCCTGAGAGGATACAATGGGTTCTGCTTCGCAAAGCCGCAGCTCTCCCCGAGGCGCTGTGGCAGGCAGTGCGTCTTCCCAGTCCCGGTCATCAAACCCCGGTTCACACCATCCGGGAATTTCCAGGCGGGCATCATATGTTTCTCCCATACGCAGATCATTAAAAATTACCGGAGAATCATGGGTCTTAAAAGAGGAATCTGCTTCAAAAGAAACCTCTCTGCCGTCTTCCATTTTGGCGCAGAACCACAGTGCTGTCATGGGTGCTCCCCGCCAGCGGGCTTTGTCAAAATCCCACACATATCCGCCAAAACAGTTCTGCATTCCATTCCCCAAAATCAGTCCGATTACATTTTCCCCGGCTCGGAGCAGCTGGGAAAGGTCATACCGGTCATAGTAGACCAAATGATCCGGATTGCTGATATAGGGTGCCAGAATCCCTTTGGTGATTTCTTTGCCGTTGACAAACAGCCGGTAAAATCCCAAGCCGGTTACCACCAGTTCTGCCTGCTGGGGAATTTCATCCAGCTGAAAGCTTTTCCGCAGATACGGGGCAGAAACCTGCCGGTTGTAGTCGGCGTAATTGTGGGTCGCACAGATAAACTGTTCAGAAAATCGCATAAAATTGCCTCCTTATATATAGAAAAAAATTGCAGAATCGAAAAATAAGGACTATAATATAGTAACAATTATTAATAAGAAAAGAAGGTGCTATTTATGAAAACTGATACCTCTACCCAATCATGGGGAGCTGCCGAAATGAGCGACGAATGGATTCACCACGCCCAGACAAATCCTCATCGGAATCACTTTATTATGCCATTTACATTACAGCAACTTGGCAATGTTGCCGGAAAAAGTATATTAGATCTAGGTTGCGGCGAAGGCGGATATTCACGGGAATTGTACTTAAGAGGTGCACATGTTACCGCAGTGGATTGTGCGGAAAAAGCAATTGAATATTGCATTCAAAAAGCAAAAGATGAGCACCTTGATATCACATATTACCAGATGAACAGCAGCCATTTACAAGGGATTGCAGAAAATTCTTTTGATATTGTACTGTCCTCCATGATGCTTATGGACTGTGAAGATTTTGAAGGAACAGTAAAGGAAATTGTAAGAGTATTAAAGCCTGGCGGAAAACTGTTTGCAAGTGTTTGCCATCCCTGTTTTCACTACAGCGCTGGAATTGGCCGTCAGGATAAAGGGCTTGATAAAAAAGTTGTCGTATCAAATTACTATCATCCCACTGAATGGACTGCACCTCTGCCTGGCGGAACTGTTGACGTTGTTTGGCACCATAGAACCATCCAGGACTATGTTAAAATGTTTATCAAGTGCGGTTTAACCATTACCGACTTACACGAACCTGTTCCTACTGAGGAACAGGCAAAAGTAGATGTTGATATTGCATGGATGCAAAAAATACCTATTTTTATGTTTTGGGAATTAAAAAAATAACCTTTAAAATATCTTGCCAACAAAAAAGGAAGTATCCGAGGATAGGCAGTTTCCACCCCCTGATACTTCCTTTTGGTTTTATCAGTTGAGTGAAAACTACTTCATGTCCCACATTACTTGTGTTTATTTCAAGAAAATCCTATTCCCCGATCATGTTCCGTTTCCCTAAAAATTTGTTCAATCATAGCACCTTTTGATACTGCTGTCAATCAGCTTTTTTGACATTTTTCAGAGCAAAATATTGTACCGGTTGTTCTCAAAGTTTCGGTGATTTTATCACAGTCATTTTTTCTTTTGTATGATAATATGATTGCAACACCATATTTCATTACAGGAGGCTTTTTCATGCAGAAAACACCCCAAATCCCCAGACCAAAACGAAAGGCGTTTGTTCCTCAGGACCGCTGTGTCGCCTGCGGATGCTGCGTCAAAGTGTGTCCCAAAAACGCTATTTCCATTCAAAAAGGAATTTTTGCCCTGGTAGATTCTGACCTGTGCGTGGGATGCGGCAAATGCGCCAAAGAATGCCCCGCTTCTATCATCGTGATAAAGGAGGCTGTACAGCAATGAGCCAACCAAAAAAGCACTGGTATGACTATCTCTGGATTGCTTCTGCCCTCTATTTAATTCTGGGCTTTTTCAATATTCTCTTTGCCTGGCTGGGACTTCTGTGTTTCTTTATTCCCTTGATTCTGGCAGTTGCCGGATTTGACAAAGCCTACTGTAACCGCTATTGCGGCAGAGGTCAGCTTTTCTCCCTGCTGGGCGGAAAGCTGGGATTATCCCGCAAAAAATCCCCTCCCAAATTCCTTTCCAGCAAAGGATTCCGGTACGGATTTCTCATTTTCTTCTTTATCATGTTTTTCCAGATGCTGTGGACCACCTGGCTGGTATTTGACGGTGCAAATGATTTAAAGCAGGTTGTAACCCTTTTATGGACCTTCCGCCTGCCCTGGAACTGGGCGTATCACGGAACTGTTTTTGCTCCTTGGGTAGCTCAGTTTGCCTTTGGCTTTTACAGTGTGATGCTCACCTCTACCGTACTGGGAATCATTACAATGGCACTGTTTAAACCCCGTTCCTGGTGTGTATACTGTCCTATGGGAACCATGACACAGCTCATCTGCAAAGCCAAAAACGGCAAAACGGTGAGTTTGTCACAGAAACAATCTCACTAACACGGTATAATATAGACAGTAGAAAGAAACAAAACAAAAACACCGCTCCCGCAAAGCATCAGAATCATAAATTCTTTGCTGAACTCAGGCAGCGGTTTCCCAAAATAAAAAAGAGAGAACTTAAGGAGGACTGACTATGTCTGTTATTACCATTACCAAAGAAAATTTTGAAAACGAAGTAATCCACAGTGAAAAACCAGTATTGCTGGACTTCTGGGCATCCTGGTGCAACCCTTGCAGAATGCTTTCCCCTATTGTAGATCAGGTGGCGGAAGAAACCCCATCTATTAAAGTGGGAAAAATCAATGTAGACGAACAGCCGGAACTGGCAGGCGCTTTTAAAGTCATGAGCATTCCAACTTTGGTTGTTATTAAAGATGGAAAAATTGTAAACCAGGCAGCTGGCGTACGGCCGAAAAACCAGATTCTTTCTATGCTGGACTAAATTGTAATAAAATCAAAACCCCCGGAAAGCGGTTATCGCTTCCCGGGGGTTTTTCAGACTGTAGAAAAAGGTAATGTAAACTAGCGAATTGCACAAATAAAAGCATTGCACCCGACTCGTTGAACCGATTAGCGCCGCAGCGCTTTCCACCAATAGCTGTTTTCCTCAAATGCGCAAACTGTACTTAGGGTGTCCAGAGGGGCAGGCCGACTAACTATATATCCCCGGAGGACGCCCCTCTGGTGGCCTTTTCTTTCCATTTCTTTTGGCCATCAAAAGAAATGGTGCAGGTGTGGGCTGCACAAGCCCACATGAAAAAAGAAAAATTTGTCTCCGACGGACGCGGTAATAATACCGCTAAGGGATTCACGCAATAGTCCTGCGGACTTTTGCTCCCCCTTAAGAATCCCAAAAGACAAAAATTTGTGCAACTTTTTCTTGCAATATACTTTATCGACAAGCTGCAAAATCCCCGAAAAGCGGTTATCGCTTCCCGGGGGTTTTTCTGTGTCTTTTTTAGAAAACGTCTCTTATTTTGATGTCTTCTACTACATCTCTGCACGTGCCCAATGTTCTGCTGTACGGAGCATTTTTCTGCCCATTTGTTCCTGCCCAATTTGCAGTGCCAAAAGACCAGTGGAAACACTCTGCAAATAGCCCCATTCCCAAATGGCATGAAAGGGAACCCCTGTCAATGTATGCAGATACTCACACCGTTCGATTCCCTTCTTGAAAGGTTCCTGCTCATATTCCTCAGTCCATTCCCGCATAAGAACCCCTAAATCATAGGCTTTTTCATATACAATCCCATCCGGATCAATCAGACGGAATCCATCTCCCGACAAGGTTTCAAGGGTATTTCCTCCATGCGCATCCCCATGGACCAAAACAAATTCCGCCGGATTGAAGGCTTCCTCCCTTGATTGTAAATAAGAAAAGGCCTGTTTGATTACCTGCTCTGAGCAAGGACGATGTTGCTTTTCCCAAGCTTCTGCAATAAAGCTCCGAAACCACGCAACACTCTCCGCACTATTTGTAAAGCTAGTTTCAGAAACCGGAATTTTCCATGTCTGCTGCAGCACAGAACAAATAATGCGCAATTGTTCCCAAACTGTATAGTTTAATTGGTTGATTGGTTTTCCCAAACGCTCTAACAGACAAGCTCTTTTTTCCAAATCATAATTATATATTTTTGCATATCCGCGTCCATCCACCATTTGCAGAACAGCGATTCCCTTGGCAAAGTCACCGCCGAAGTTTTCCGGCATATCCAATTTCAGCACATATGGCTCTCCGTTTGGACCATCCGCATAGGCCACAAAAGCATGTGTTCCGCCAAATAAGGCTTCGCCTACGGAGATGTTCCACTGATCCTCCAGTTGGGAAATCTGCTGGTCAAGGCTGTTCAGCCACGCTTCCCCTAAAGGACCGACTGATTTTGCGCGGCTAACAACCAAAGGCGGGATGGTTCGCTGGATTGTTTTGGGCTGTGCACTTCTTGAATCGGTGCACGCCATCACCTGATCCTTTTCCCGATTCATTTTTTATACACTTCCTGTTGTTTATTTTATAGGACAAAAACGGATTGGTCATTTTTATCATTGATGTTACTGCATGGTATTTTTCGGTTTTTCTGTTCTGTTACTCTCCCGCCAGCTTTCTCAGCTTTTTGGGTTCTGTGAGTTCCACTGTTCCACGGCTGAGTTTTACCAGTCCTTCTGACTGGAAATACCGCAGCATTCGGGTGACTACCTCCCGGGCAGTGCCTAAATGAGCGGCAATTTTATCATGGGTTATCTTTAGCACCATGTCGTTTTCCACAGCGCTTTCTTCCAGCAAAAATGCCGCCAGCCGCTGGTCAAAGCTCTTCCACATAACCTGCTCCATCAGCCACATGACCTCAGAAAAGCGGGATGCCATCACTTCGTTGGTGTAGTTGGCAACCACCGTGGAACGCTCCATCCAGTTTTTATAAAACTCGGTAGGGATCAGCCAAAAATCCGTATCCTGCTCTGCCTCTACCATCACCTCAAACTGAATACTCCGCATCATGCAAGCTGCAGAAAACAGACAGATATCCCCTTGAAACAAGCGGTACAGCGTCATTTCCTTTCCTTCCTCGGACTGGATAAACGCCCTAAGCTGTCCTTCATGCACCACAATTAAACCGGTGCACTGAGATAATCCCTGGTGCAGCAGTTCGCCTTTTTGCGCATGGCGCATGGTCGCCGCAGTTTTCAGCTGTTCCTGTTCTTCTGCGGTCAATTTCCCCCATAACGGAAAGTCCTGTTCTATTCCCATACAATCCCCCCGGCTTTTTTAAAGTTATCATACAACACCTAACAGCCGGTGTCAATCCAGAGGATTAAAAATCCCAGTCTTCTGGTGCTGCCAAAAAGTCCTCTGCCACATCCCAAAGATGAATAGGGTCCAGGTCTGCCCGATTGCATTCGTCCACCAGTGCCTGCACCGCGTTGCGGTTGGTGGAAAGATCCATAATGATGGTTTCTTCCCACCGAATCCCAAAGGTATCACATTCTTCCCCTTCCTGCGAAATTTTGCTGACTGTTATTTGATACATATTTCCCCCACTTTTCTTTCTTCGCAATCCCTGCCAAACCCCTTTGGCATCGCAACCTGTTTTCGCCCATACAGGTTATTTCAGTCTATGTTCCCCGCGACCTTACACAAACCCCTTGATTTGGACCCGAAAAATCCCTTTTCGTATTTTGATGCTTTTCTCAATTTTTGCATCTCGACTGTTCTTTTTCTTTGGTTATTTATTCCATATTTTACCATTTATTTCAAAATTTGTCAATGATTTCGAAATAAATCCTTCTTCTTTTCAGATCAATTTCCTTATAATGACTGGTTTTTTTGAAATTCTATTTTCTCTTTTATGCATTTATGATATAATGAAAATAAATCAAAATCATTTTCTGACAGGTACTGAAAAGAAAAAAGCTCCCTGCCGGAATGAAACATAGGAAAGGATGAAATCATTATGAAATTAAAAACCGGTTTGGCTCTGTATTCTCTGTTAGCAGAATTAAAGGAAGACTATCTGGGCACATTGGAAAAAGTAAAAGAAATGGGTTATGAATATGTAGAATTCGTTGCGACTCCAAAAAACGAAGATGGAACTCCTGTAGTAACCCCAAAACAGATTGGCGATAAAATCAAAGAACTGGGTCTGGTTGCTACTTCCAGCCACATGGGATTTGATGAAAATACCGACATCGACGCTCTGATTGAAGAAAATGTTCAGATGGGCAGCCACGCACTGGTACTTCCTTTTGCTATGATGTTCACCAAAGAACAGGTACTGAATCTGGCAGCTCTTTGCAATAAAGTAGCAAAGAAATGTAAAGAACGGGGACTGGATTTTTACTATCACAACCATTTCCAGGAATTTGTAAAAATTGATGGCAAATACGCTTTGGAACTGTTTGCAGAAAATACCGATCCAGATCTGGTAAAATTTGAACTGGACCTGTACTGGGTAACTCGCGCAGGAATTGACCCAGTAGAAATGATGAAAAAATTAGGTTCTCGCTGCACCATGCTGCACCAGAAAGACCTGAACAAAGATGTAAAAACCGTAAATTTGTACGACACGGTAGAGGGCGAATGCAATCAGGAAACTGTAATGGGAGCTATGCGCAGTGCTACCACTCCTAACGATATTGTTCCGGTTGGTACCGGCTGTCTGGATGTTGCCAGATTCTGCAAAGTTGGAGATGAACTGGGATATGCTACCCACATTCTGGTAGAATTAGACAGTGTCAGCTCCATGACTGAAGAAAATTACACCACCGCCCTTTCTCCTCAGGAAAGTGTACGGTTGAGCCTGAAAAACCTGACCGAAGCAATCGGCTAACCCCTTCATATAGTAAGAGAAGCCACCGTCCTTTTGGACGGTGGCTTCTTATCTTTTTGATAAAGTATAGAAGAGGCTACGCTCGCACCCTGTCGGCTGAGTGGAAATCATTTGCTGTTTCCGATTTACTGACAAAATACATGCCGAAGGCTATTCGTCCTCCCCGCGACTATAACATAATTCTTAAATATATGATTGCCTTTTGCCGATTTTTATATTCTAATATCCAAATTTCACGCCCTATTCATAGTTTCCAATCAAACAGGTAACACAAATATTTCTTCTGAATCGCCTTATCTACATGGTGCTAGTATGATGATATTATTTAATAAAAAACTATTTAATCTCTTCCATATATGCAATAAAAATTCATTTGAACAATAATGAACTAAACAGTCATCAAAGTCATTTCTTCCAATTCATTTCCTTGTAGAATAGCATTCTTGACATTCTAAAATGTAACATTACTCCGCAACCGTATTCTGCGACAAACTGGAATTTACAGGTTTCTCATATCATCTAATTGTTTTGCTTTTTGATATGCACAAACTAAAAATTCCTGAATAGATAAATCTTCATAATCCCAGTTCATAGGTTCCAGCGTTGTCGCGCCTTGATAACCCGTAAGTGTTATCTTCTTTATAACATCTTTCCAATCAATATTACCATCGTAAGGAAGCTGATGTTGATTATGCTTTCCGCCATTATCCTGCAAATGTAACGCCATTAAACGATTTCCGTACCTGTTTAGCAAATCGATATCGGAAGCATAGTTTTGATGATGACAGCTGTCATAACAGAAACCTACAAATTTTGACTCAAAAGTGTTTAACACCCTATCCAGATTATTTATATTTTTTAAATTTTCAAAAGCAATTTGTATCTCTTCATCTTCTGCCTTATGAATAATCTTTTCCAACCTTTTTAACCCCAGTTCATTAACCGGACATTGGTCATCGGGCAAATGAATCACCATTGTGGGTATATGAAAGATGGCACAATCTTCTACACACTGAAGATATGTTTGATACACGCTTTCTCCATCCAAATCATCTGATGATAAACAATTCTGTTGATGAACTGGCGTGTGCATATTCTCTATTTCCAATCCTGCCTTTTTTGCCAATTGGACATCCTCTTGATAGCCTGCCCCCCTTCCGAACTTTTCACTCCACCATAACATCACACAATCAAATCCAGCAGACTTTATTAGTCTATATCTTTCTTCAAAAGGCACATCAAAACTGCCACCATAGCCGAAACAATCATAGATTCCTACCATAGCCATTCTCCTTTGTAAATCTTGATATGTTACTCTAAGTATAGCACAGCATCAAATAGTTTACTACAAAAACCAAAAGACACAGCCATTTCCATTGTGCATATGCCTATTGTTCCTATGCTTTCTCCGTAATCACCAAAGGGTTATTGAAAGTACATTTTACTCCTCAGGCTAACCACAATTTTCCAAGAGATTTTATAAAAACCTGTGACTTTATTCTCCTTTTGTGGTATAATAAATGGTTAGAAACAAGTTTTATTTTTGGCACGGACACAAACCCGCCAGTGCCGGAAACTGTAAAGGAAAATAAAGGAGGATCTTTGATTTATGAAAGACACTCGTATTACCGACTCTATTGTATACATCGGGGTAGATGACAAAACCATTGACCTGTTTGAAAGCCAATATGTTGTACCAAACGGCGTCTCCTATAACTCCTATGTAATTTTTGATGAAAAAACCACCATTATGGATACTGCGGATTCCCGGGCAACTGACGCTTGGTTTGAAAACCTGACTGCTGCTTTGGGCGACCGCAAACCGGAATATCTGGTGATTTCCCACCTGGAACCGGACCATGCTGCAAACATTAAAGCCGCTGCTGACCGCTATCCGGAAATGAAACTGGTAGGTAACGCAAAAACCTTCCAGATGCTGCCACAGTTCTTTGAAGGTGATTATTCCTCCCGGTATGTGACTGTGAAAGAAGGGGACGAGCTTTCTCTGGGTTCTCATACTCTGAAATTCTTCATGGCACCAATGGTTCACTGGCCAGAAGTTATGGTTTCCTATGAAATGTCCGAAAAAGTGCTGTTCTCTGCTGACGGCTTTGGAAAATTCGGCGCTCTGGATGCAGAAGAACCTTGGGATGACGAAGCACGCCGCTACTTCATCAATATTGTAGGAAAATACGGCATGCAGGTACAGGCACTGTTAAAGAAAGCCGCTACTTTGGATATTCAGATGATCTGCCCGCTCCACGGTCCAATCCTCAAAGAAAATCTGGGACATTACATTGAAAAATATGATATCTGGAGCAGCTACCGTCCAGAAACCGAAGGGGTTTTGGTTGCCTTTGCTTCTATCCATGGCCACACTGCAGAAGCTGCCCGCAAAATGGCAGATATCCTGAAAGCAAAAGGGGCACAGGTTGTTTTAATGGATCTGGCTCGCACTGGTGTTTCCGACGCAGTTTCCGCTGCATTCCAGTACAGCCATATGGCTCTGCTGGCAGCATCCTATGACGGCGGCGTATTCCCATGCATGGAAGATTTCCTCCTGCACCTGAAAGCAAAAAATTATCAGAACCGGAAAGTTGCTCTGGTACAAAACGGTTCCTGGGCTCCTTCCGCAGGAAAATGCATGACTGCTATTTTGGAAGGCATGAAAAATGTATCCATCTGCGAACCAATGGTTACCATCCGCTCTGCTATGAAACCGGAAAACGTAACCGAAATGGAAACTCTGGCAGATGCACTGCTGAACGCATAATAAAATTTGATGAAATAAACACAGTTCCGAAATCCGGACAGGACTTCGCAACCTGCGGCCCGCCAAAACGGTATCGGCAGGATCCTGTCAGACCAAAACTGCTCACAGAAATACACCATACCCGCTCACAAAGCGGATATGGTGTATTTTTTCGTCCGTTCCAGATTCTATACGTTCTGACCGCGTCTGGACAGCGCATGATCGTATCATACAGACAGCTTTCCCGCCTGGTGCGTTCCGGAATAGAATTATTCATAATTTTTTGGTATTATGATCTCAACCAAATGAAGCAATCGAAAAGCAGCAATTTGCGGAGGTGTCCTTTATGAAAAAGAAATTTCTTTTATTATCTACACTGGCAGCTGCAATATGTCTCAGTACCGCTTTCGCATATTGTTTAAGTCTTTCCGGAAACACAGCGGAACGCCGGGAAAAGCTATTGGACAACGCTGGTCCCAAAGGAAAAAACTGGTCCATTGTAAAAGAAATAGAAATTGACGGTTATATCGTCAGTGCGGCCTGCAGTGCAGACGATCAGGCTGCCATCGCTGTTTTCAAACCGACACCGCACGGAAGCTACAGGATTTCTTCATCAACTAGACGAAATAATGACGAGATCATTATTGCCGGCGCACCGATAAACGGTCAATGGTATGATCTGATCTGGTATCACGGCGCTCAAACAGAGTATGCTGAAATCATTTATTCAGCATACGGAAAAGAAGATGAGATATTAAAGTATAATACAGCAGATATGGATATCATCTGTATCAAGAATGATGAAAAAACATATACTCTCAGCGTTTGCTACTATGACAGTGAAGGGAATCAATACAAGTAGCGCTTCGTGCGCTCAAGTCCAGGGGGTACCCGCCCCTATTTGTCGAAAACCTCGGTCAAAATCAACCAAAATGTTAATAGATTTTCTACAAAGTAAAATACTGTTACTTTCCTTGACACTCCCATCTCCCAATGATAAGCTAAATACATAATACACGGAACGGACTTGCGACATTCCGAATCATCCAAAGGAGTGGATACTATGTTTTTAACCATCGACAAATTTAAACGGCGGGCAGAAGAACTGGCTCAGCGCCGTTACTTTGGTCACCAGACCATTGCTCCCTTCCGCGCAATGCCAGGCACCCTGCCGGAAGATGAAGCTTATCATGAACTTCCGAAAAAAATTGAAGGCATGACCTTCCAGCTCAACGATCAGTTTATCGGACGTGACCGGTATCTGTGGGCAGAAAAAGACGTTACCCTGCTGCCGGCAAAAGGAGGCTGCAAAGTAGTCGGTCTTTTTAATTTCGGAACCACCGGCGGCGGCTATAACAGCGGCTTTGAATCCCTCATGTACATAAACGGCCATCCTTATCAAGGCGTGGACACCAACCACAATGAAGTGATCTTCTCCGACCTGGAAGGCAAAGATGTTCGTTTAACATTCCTGCTTTGGACCGGTTTGGAAGGCGGCGGCATTCCAAAAAGTTTCTATCACCAGCTCAAACAGGCGGACTTGGCATATTTGCACGAAGATACCGATAACCTCTATTACTTTACCCGGGCAATTACAGAAACCGTTGCCCTTCTGCCAGAAGACAGCACCGACCGTGTGAACCTGATCGCCGCTTTGGATCGGGCGCTGGCTGTTATTAACTGGGACGAAGATGCTTTCTATGAAACCGCTTCTGAAGCGCTGAAAGTCCTGATGGATCAGCTGGATCGTATGGAAAAACACTCTGAAGTAACCGTGAATGTAGTAGGTCACACTCACATTGACGTGGCTTGGCTGTGGCGTTTGAAACACACCCGTGAAAAAGCACAGCGTTCTTTTAGCACCGTACTCCGGTTAATGGAACAGTATGATGAATATATCTTCCTCCAAACCCAGCCTCAGCTGTACAAATATGTAAAGAACGACTGTCCGGAAATTTACGAAAAAATGAAACAGCGGATCGCAGAAGGCAAATGGGAACCAGACGGCGGTATGTGGGTTGAAGCAGACTGCAACATTTCCTCCGGTGAAGCTTTGGTTCGTCAGTTCCTCCATGGCACCCGCCTGATTGAACAGGAATTCGGCAAACACTGTGACTATCTGTGGCTGCCTGACGTATTCGGCTACAGCTGGGCACTGCCTCAGATTCTGAAACTGTGCGAAATCAAAACCTTTATGACCACAAAAATCAGCTGGAACCAGTATAACACCATTCCTGACGACCTGTTTAAATGGCGCGGTATTGACGGCAGTGAAGTAATGACCTACTTTGTCAACACACCAGAAGTAGGCCGTCCTATGAATGACCGGTTTGCCACTTACAATGGTCTGATCAGCGCTCACTCTGTATTGGGAAGCTGGAAAAAATTCAAAAATAAAGAATTGTCCAAAGACGTACTCATCTCTTACGGTTACGGAGACGGCGGCGGCGGTGTTACTCGTGACATGTTGGAAATGCGCCGCAAACTGGACAAACTGCCGGGCGTTCCTCATGTAAAGACCTCTACTGCCGGTGCTTTCTTTGATAAGCTGCACAACAATCTGGAAAATACCGATCAGTACATTCACACTTGGGACGGCGAACTGTACCTGGAATACCACCGAGGAACCTATACCTCTCAGGCATACAATAAAAAGACCAACCGCCGCATGGAAAACAAACTGGCACAGGTAGAATGGCTTTCTTCCATCGCCTATATTTTGGGCGGCGAATACGACCAGAAAGATCTGCACGACGGATGGGAATGTGTTCTGCTCCATCAGTTCCACGATATTATCCCCGGTTCTTCTATTCGGGAAGTATATGCAGATTCTCGTGTAAACTATGCTCGTGCAGAAGCACAGGCTGATACTGCCAAAGATATGGCATTAAACTTCCTGACCGAAACTAAGGAAAATCATTTTGCCCTGTATTCTTCCTGCAGCTTCGGCGGAAAAGAACTGGTACCTGTCACCGTTTCCGGCGAAGGCTGTTTCTATGATGAAAACGGAAAACTGCCAGCACAGAAAACCGACGACGGCTATGTGGTATTGGTAGACATGGCTCCATTCTCTGTGAAGAACATCTGGTTCTGTCCAGAAACATCAGAAGCTAAAGCTGCTCCGTTTACTGTAGAGGACGGTCATCTGGAAACTCCGTTCTACTCTATCTGCTGGAATGAAACCGGCGCATTGACCAAACTCTTTGACAAGGAAAACAACCGTTCTGTTCTCAAAGAAGGTCAGCTGGGCAACGTGCTGGAAATGTACGAAGATAAACCAGTTAATCACGATGCTTGGGATATTGACATGTTCTACATCCAGAAAATGGAACAGGTAAAACTCTCTCAACCAGCACAGGTTATAGAATCCGGTGCACTGCGCACTGTCATTCGCTTCACCTACAAATATCATGATTCTGTCATTGAACAGGATATGATTGTTTACGCTGACAACCGGAGAATTGACTTTAAAACCCATGCAGACTGGCACGAATCTCACCGTCTGCTGAAAGCAGCATTCTACACCGATATCCGTTCCACCAAAGCTACCTATGACATTCAGTTTGGTCATGTAGAACGTCCAACTCACTGGAACAACAGCTGGGATTGGGCACGGTTTGAAGTATGCGGCCACAAATGGGCAGACTTAAGCGAAACCGGATATGGTGTCAGCTTGCTGAATAACTGCAAATACGGCTATAACATCAAAGACAATGCCATGAAACTGTCTCTGCTCAAGAGTGCAAAACATCCGGACTACACCGCAGATATGGGTGAACATGACTTTACCTATGCGCTGTATCCTCATGCTGGCAGCTTTTTGGAAAACGGCACCATCGAAGAAGCAAACCGCTTGAATCTGCCGGCTGTCTGCGCTGCAGGCTGTGAATTCAAAGACCACCGCAAACTGGTTCAGGTTTCCACCGATGCAGTACAGGTAGACGTAGTGAAAAAGGCAGAAGATGAAAACTGCCTGATCGTGCGGATGCATGAATGCCGAGGCGGAAAAGCAAACGTTACCCTGTCTTCTGACTTTGCCGTAAAACAGATCGTTCCTTGTAATCTGCTGGAACACGACTGTGGCGAAGGAACCGAAGGCAACGCTGTTTCCTTCTCTGTCAGACCATTTGAAATTAAAACCTTTAAACTGTATTTCTAAATGTTATAAGTCCCAGGAGGGGGAACGGGAAAAATTCCCGTTCCCCCTCTGTTTATGAAACCGGCAAACAAAATAAGAGGTGTTTTTTTATGGGAAAACTCCACAAGCTGGCATACCGGGTAATCAGCACCTACTGGAAAATTGTCTTTCCCACTACTGTGGGAATTCGCTGTATCATTACAAACCACAAAGGACAGGTATTGCTGGTACGCCATTCCTATCGAAGCGGATGGTATCTTCCCGGAGGTAAGTTGGAAAAACGGGAAACTTTTGAACAGGGAATCCGACGGGAACTTCAGGAAGAGCTGGGAATCTCTCCTGAAACATTTACCCTGTTTGGAGCCTACAATAATTTTTATGAAAAAAACGACAGTATTCTTTTATTTGAAACTCAATGGGAAGAGATTCCCAAAATTTCCTCCGGAGAAATACAGGAAGCTGGATTTTTTGATTTTGACCATCTGCCCTCTCCTGTTTCTCCCGGCACCATGCGCCGGCTGACTGAATGGCAGCAGGCAAATAATCCGGCAGAAGTTCCGGAGAAAAAGCCACCTTTTGTAGGAATGTGGTAAATAAAACGCAAAAACAGTCTGGACATAATCATCCAGACTGTTTTTTAGTTTGTAAAAAGGAACCTTGTTCATTTTCCTCCGGTAGAACCCGGCATCAACCGCCTACGGCGCAAACTTTGTCAGTAAAGCAGAAATATCAAAAGATTTTCTCTCAGCTGACAGAGTACGAACGTAGTGTCATTGCCAGCGGGTGCTGCCCGCCGGCTTTAACTCCCCCTATGACCCCCTCATTACTATTTCCACAAGTGTCAATGAAACATACAGAATTATAGTTTTAATAAGTTTTACTTATTATTGTAATGCAGTATTCAAACTGTATGTCCTCAGTAAAAACAGTCACAGGTTTATTCAGTAATAAAACTGACGGAGTACGAGCATAGCGCCATTGCTCCACCGCTAGGTGGTTTGGGTCCAGGGGTGTGAACCCCTGGTTATCGGTAAATAATGTCTTCTCTGGCAGGTCCGTTGGAAATGATTCCAAATGGAATGCCTACAGCCTTTTCTGCAAATTCAATGTACTTTCTGCAGTTTTCCGGCAGATCTTCATATTTTTTAATTCCGCGGATATCGCACTTCCAGCCTGGCAGTACTTCCAAAATCGGTTTGCACCGTTTCAGCTGAGGAGTTGCCGGGAAATAGTCAATCCGTTTGCCGTCCAGCTCATAAGCCACACAGACAGGAATTTCATCCAGATATCCCAGCGCATCCAGTACGGTAAACGCAATGGTGGTTGCGCCCTGTGCCTGGCATCCGTAACGGGTAGCCACCAAATCCAGCCATCCCATCCGGCGTGGACGTCCTGTAGTTGCCCCGTATTCGCCTCCGTCGCCTCCCCGGCGGCGCAGTTCGTCAGCTTCTTCCCCAAAGATTTCGCTGACAAATTCTCCGGCACCTACTGCGCTGGAATAAGCTTTGACAACGGTAATAATTTCTTTGATTTCATATGGCGGCAGACCGGCACCCACTGCGCCGTATCCTGCCAGAGTGCTGGAAGAGGTTACCATTGGGTAAATTCCCCAGTCAGGGTCTTTCAAGGAACCCAGCTGACCTTCTAGAAGAATGGTTTTGCCTTCTTTTACTGCCTGATGGAGCATGGTAAAGGTGTCTGCGGCATAAGGTGCCAGCATTTCCTTGTATTCCATCAATTTATTGTATACTTCTTCTACGGTCAGTTCTTCCCGATGATACAGTTCCCGGAACAGAACATTTTTTACAGAAAGCACCTGCTCAATTTTTGCTTTCAGGCTTTCTTCATCGTCAAACAGTTCTGCTACCTGAAATCCGATTTTTGCATATTTATCAGAATAGAAAGGAGCAATCCCGCTCTTGGTAGAACCAAAAGAACGTCCTGCCAGACGAGCCTCCTCACAGCTGTCCTGCAGAATATGATATGGCATTACTACCTGCGCCCGGTCAGAAACCACAATTTTCGGAGTTGGCACTCCCCGGCTTTCCAATTCCTTTAATTCTTTGATAAGGTTTTCTGGACTCAGTGCAACGCCGCTTCCAATAACATTGGTAATATGCTGGTGAAATACACCGGACGGCAGCTGGTGCAGAGCGAATTTTCCGTAGTTATTGATAATGGTGTGTCCTGCGTTGCAGCCCCCCTGAAAGCGAATGACAAAATCAGATTTTGCCGCTTCTACGTCAGTAATTTTCCCTTTGCCTTCGTCTCCCCAGTTTGCTCCTACAATTGCTTTTACCATGTAATACTCATTCCTTTCCCTTGCAGATCGTTTTTGAATCTGATGCAGTAACACTGCCAGACTCAAATGAATGGATCTGGTGGAAAAACACCTGTTTTATGCCGGATCAGGCACAAAATACAGAACAGATTTCTTTCTGTCCTCAAAGTGTTTTTCACCCCTCATACAGCCAAATTTTTTGATTTCATTTGGCTCTTTTTTTATTTTATCCTTATTTTTTCCTACCGTCAATCTTTTTAACCACATAAAAAATTATGCAGGAATCATTTTGTATTCCTGCATAATTTTTGTTTTTTAAACAGTTTTATTTTTGGTTTTTTCCAAAATCAGATCTTATTTTACATTGTTCCACACATTGGTATAATCCAGCACTGCCGGGTCTTTGGAAAGCAAAATCAAATGGCATCCATGAGGTTTGGTTCTAACAAAAATACTTTCCTGGACAGACTGGTTGTGACAGCTCCCGTCAAACCGGGAAACATACCAGTTTTCAGAAAGTCCCCATTCATCAAAGCAATACTGGGTCAGCAGTTCTTCTTCTGTAGGATTAAATACAAACACAAGCTGTTTTCTGCCATCAGAAGAAGACTCGATCAGCAGGTGTTCCTTCCGGTTTTGGGTCAGGTACGGGTCTCTTGGAGTACGGCGGCGATCCGGTTTCACAAACCAGAACAATTTCTGCCGGTCTTCCGGAAGCTGATGCAATGGATCAGAAGTATAAACGCATCCTCCGGAAAAAGCCTCAAACAGCGCCAGAGAATAAATATCCCGCTGGGTCAGACGAATGTGAAAATCCCGAAGGAGAATAGAGTCCGGGTCAATCTGATAAAGCCGATTGTTGGCAAACCGGTTCCCTTTGACGGAGGCCATCATATTCTGCGGGCTGAAATCCCCGTCCCAGGAAGAACCAATATCTCCTCCAATTCGCATTCCGTCTGCAAACCCAATAAAGGGGAAGAACGGAGCAATACATCCCAGCCAGTAACTTTCCTCACCAATTTCTTCCCGAATCATGGTGAGCACCTCTCTAAAGTATTCTACGGATGTTTTCCCCGGTGTATACCGGCGCACCTTGGTGCTGTCTTGATAACCCCAAAGCATAAAATCGGTTTTGAACATCTGCACGCCCCAGTTTTTCATGGTGCGGAATACCTGCCGCAGATAGTCCATCGCTTCCGGATGAGAGCTGTCCAGAATATAATACGCTTCATCCTGATATCCCCACAGTTTGGGTTCATTGTCAAACACCCACTGGATCACAGGATTTCCATCCAATCCCTTTAACAGCCAGTCCGGATGATTTTTTGCAACTTCACTTCGGTTCCCTACCATAAAGGGACCAATCCAAACCCCGGGACGATACCCTGCCCCAATAATAGTATCAAACGCCTTCTGCATCCCCTGGGCAAAATAAGCCCGAGGTATGAGCCAGTCCCCTACATGATTAAAATATCCCGCGTCGATCTGAATATAATTCATCTCCCGGTTAGGATCTACCTTAGGGAATCCAGCCATATTGTCTTCCAGCTGTTCCTGATCTAATTCAGAGTAATAGTAATACCAGGAACACCAGTGGAATGCCGCTGGCTGGTGCAGTCTGGCACCCATGGCTTCCCCAATTTTGGATGCGGTTTCCTGAAGTCCCTGTTCCATAGTATCATACCGCTGAAAATACAGCCGGGGCAGTGTTTCCTGTTCTTGATTTACTTTCTCAATCCGGAACTGGGCAGAAAGGCAGATCCCCTCCGGTGTCCGGTTCATCCAGTAGGTATTTTCAAACCGGTCATGCTTTTTGGCATATACCATCAGTACCCCTTCCGGATACTGCAGTCCAATCAACCCCGCGCTTTTGACCCCTTTTCCGTCGCCTTCTCCTGCAGTCAGGCGGTCACTTTCCCAATATCCGCAGTGATATCCCATCTCTCCGGATGCCTGATAAAATCCCTGCAGTTTGGGACAGATTCCTTTTCCCACCAGCTCAATATCATGAATTTTCCGCTGAAAGCCTTCCAGTCTGGCTTCCAGATACCATTCACCTTCCTGCTCGTATCCCACAGAAAGGATCAGGTTTCCCTGCTCTGTTTCATAACAAAGTTCCTGCTCCGGGGAAAATCCCGCTTTTTTTACCCGAACAGGTCTCCCCTCTATGGCAGGATATCCATCCCCAATCAGTACCGTATCCCGAAACAACAGGTCAAAACTGCCGTCATCATGTAAATTCCATTGGAGCGCCATACAAATCCCTCTTTTCTTTCTGCGCTGAATCGCTGTCAATCTGGTTTCATTGTATCAGCGGATTTCTTTTTCTGTCAATGGAAAGAAAATAGAAAATTCAAGGGAAAATCCGTCATAGTTCCCAATGCAATGCAGAAAAATTCTCCTATGATTCCGCCAACTTAAACGCCTTTAAAGAATCGCCGATCAATCCATTGACAGCTGATATTTTTCAGGTTATCATTACAGTAAATCATTTGGATGTACTCGCCGTGCGTACACCACAACAAAAGAAAAAGGAGAAATCAACATGGAATACGGATTACAGCTGTACAGTGTTCGGGATGTGACCGAAACAGACTGGGAAAACACTTTAAAACAGGTAGCGCAAATGGGATACACCTATGTAGAACCGGCTGGATTTTTCGGACATTCCGCCGAAGAAGTAAAAGAAGTATTGGACCGGTACGGACTGAAGGTTTCCGGCGCACATGTAAACTGGAAAGAAATTGCAGAAAACTTTGAAGAAACCGTAGCATTCCACAAAACCATCGGAAACAAAAACCTGATTATCCCAGGGGCAGATTTGGACACCAAAGAAAAAGTTGCGGATTTCCTGGAACTGATTCACAATCTGCAGCCTCGTCTGGAACAGGAAGGCATGGTACTCCAGTACCACAACCACGATTTTGAATTTAAACCCAACAAAGACGGCCAGATTTTTTATGACCTGCTCACAGAAAACACTTCTATCCCTCTGGAAATTGATACCTACTGGGTATACGCAGCAGGAAAAGACCCGCTGGCTTTGATGGAACAGCTCAAAGACCGGGTCAGCGTGATCCACATTAAAGACGGAAATGACAAAGGCGACGGCTATCCTCTGGGAATGGGTACCGCTCCCGTAAAAGAAGTTTGGGCAAAAGCAAAAGAACTGGGTATGCTGATGGTGGTAGAAAGCGAAACCCTGACCCCATCCGGTCTGGAAGAAGCAAAAATCTGCATTGACTTTTTAAAACAGATAGAAGGTTAATTCCTATTTTTTATCCACACAAGGACACTGTCTTTGCGTAACATACAATTTTTGGTGAAACTTTAAAAAGATGTCATTTTTTTACCAAAAATCAAATATTTTTACTTTACTTTCCTCCTTAAAAATTTTATGATGAGGAAAGGATTGATTTTTTAAAAAGACAGGCAGATACCATTTTCTGTCCTGATCATTTAGAAAGGTCGGTTTTGTCATGAAAAACTTTGACAATGATAGTGTTGTACTGGCTCATTTAGGCGATGAGAATGAAAAATATATGCACGCAGTAGTTCCTCCGGTATATCTTACCTCTCTCCATGTATTTGACACTGCGGAAGACTACTTAAATTTTGATGGCAGCAAACAGGATTCTTACGTTTACGGACGTGTTTCCAATCCTACTGTAGAAATTGCAGAACGGAAAATTGCCGCTTTGGAACATGGGAAAAAAGCCCTTTTATTTGCTTCCGGCATGGCTGCTGCTACCAGTGCTATTATGGCTACCTGTCACGCAGGAAGTCATGTCATCTGCATGAATAACGCTTATGGTCCTGTAAGCAACTTTTTAAGAAACTTCTGTGCAGAAAAATTAAACATGACCGTAACCTTTGTAAAAGGGCTGGATATTTCCGAATATGAAAAGGCAATCCGTCCGGAAACTTCTTTGATTATTATGGAAAGCCCATCCACCTTTGCGTTCTCTGTTACCGACATTCGCGCCGTTACCGCTTTGGCAAAAAAACACGGCATTTATACTTATATTGACAACACCTACTCTACCCCAATTTTCCAGAAACCTTTGGATATGGGCGTGGATCTTTCCATGCACACCCTGTCCAAATACATGGGCGGCCACGCAGATTTAATCGGCGGTGTTCTGGTTTCCAACAACGAAGAACTGATGAACTATATTAAAAACAATGTTCGGGAAAATTACGGCGGTATTATCGGACCTATGGAAGCATGGCTGGTAATTCGTGGCCTGCGTACCTTAAAAGTACGGGTTCTGGCTCATCAGGAAACCGCTATGAAGGTTGCAGAATTTTTGGAACAGCATCCAAAAGTAAAATGTGTCCGCTATCCTGGTCTGGCTTCTCACCCACAGCATGAATTAATCGCAAAACAGCAGACCGGCAGCACCGGTTTGATGACCTTTGATATTGACGGCACCAAAGAAGACGCAGTCAAATTGGTGAACTGTCTCAACTACTTTAAGATCGGCTGTTCCTGGGGCGGCTTTGAAAGCCTTGCCATTCCGGTAGGATATAAATGTTCTCCGAAAGATCTGGAATTCCAGGGCATTTCTGAACAGACCATCCGAATTCACTGCGGTCTGGAAGATGCTGATTGTCTGATTGAAGACTTAAAACAGGCTTTGGATCAGGTATTTGCTTAATTTTATTGTCATTTTCGTAAGACCCTTCTGGTCATTATAATCTTTTACTCACAAGAAAAAACGGAACAGCCTAGCTGTTCCGTTTTTTCTTTCTACTGGGCAGTGCCCAGAGCCAACCGCCTACGGCGCACATTCTGTCAGTAGTAGAAAAATAGCTAATTTTTTTCTTTTCTATGTGGGCTAACGCCGCCCACACCTGCGCCCTGTTTTCTGAGGTCAGAAAACAGGGAAAAAGAACCTTCCTCAAGCGCCGGAATGGCTTTGCAGGGGGAGTGGAAACGCCGCAAAAGCGGCTTTAACTCCCCCTACGCCGCAAGCGCGGCTACCTCCTCATACTGGACTCCGTTGGTAATGTGGAAATATCAAGTAATTTCCTCTCAGCTGACAGAGTACGAGCGTAGCCTCTTCGGGTCCAGGGGTGTGAACCCCTGGCGAGCGAAGCGTTATTGCCCCACCGCCAGGTGGTTTTAGCCGGTCATTCCGATTTTTTCAAAAAACTCCTCAGTAGAATATAGTCCAGAACGGTTAAATCGTCCCAAGCGAATCAGCTCTTGGGATTCTTCTCCGGTTTGTTCCAGATAATTCATTTTCTGCTCACAGGTCAGCACAATCCGAAATCCTAACTCTTGGAGCACCGGCTCGCTTTCTGCGCTGATTTTTCCAAAAGGATAGGCAAATGCCAAAGGAACTGTCCCTAATTCGGACGCAATCTGATGATTTAAGGATCCCACATCCCCTTTGAGCATTTGCTGGTATTGCTCTGTGGTTTCGCTGTCCAGCTTTTGGCTTCCCTGCCGGGTATCCAGACTGTGCAGTCCATAGGTGTGGTTTCCCACCTCTACCAGCTGGGACTGCTGCATTTCCTTCAGTTCCTCCCAGTTTAAATGAGAATAACTCAGCCCTTTGATTACATCACCGGAATACAAATCGGTGTATTTCCCAATAATCATGACCGCTGCCCGATCCTGATACTTTTGCAGCATGGGATAGGCATAGGCATAAAAGGTCTCATAACCGTCGTCAAAGGTAATGAGCACCGGCTTTTGGGGCAAAGGCCTCACCCCTTCTTGAAAATCAATAATATCCTGAAACCCGATGGCGGTGTACCCCTTTTCCCGCAGATAACATAAATCCCGCTCAAACTGCTGAGGGGTAATGACAAATTCTCCGGTTCTGGATGTATCTTTTAAAATATGATGGTACATTAATACAGGCAGCTCCACCCTGGTTTCTTGAGGCGCTGCCGACGCTCCAAATACCAGATTGTTTACCCGGTTTTCCCATAAGGCAAATACCACGTTTCCCGCCAGAATACAAAAAAGAGCTATGCCGCACAAAATGCCTGTGATGGTGCGTTTCATGATCACTCTCTCCTTCCTGTAGAAGTCCTCAGTTATACCTATGCCGAAAATGCGGCAATGATACTGGCTTTGAAAAAATATCTGTACTTTTTTCCTTTCCTGTGGTATGGTAGAAAAAAACCTTTGTAAAAGGAGCTTTTTCATGGAACCGTTTTCTCTTTCCCGGCTCAAAGAAATTTTGAATCAACACCAAATTCAAGAATATGGAATCTGTTCTTTTGAGCCGTCCTGGGGATTTTTGCCCTGCCGCCAGCTGGAACGCATTCCCCCAGAGGCCAAAAGCGTCATTGTCTGCGCCTTTCCCTATTATGTACCCTGTAATGAGCCTTCCAACCTGTGCGCCTATGCCCGGGTTCCCGACTATCACACAGTGGTGGGTGATCTGTTAAAAGAAACCTCCCATCATCTTTCCCAGCTGTTCGGCGCCCGGTTTGAAGGGTTTACCGATGTTTCTCCTCTTCCGGAAGCAAAATACGCTCTGGCAGCAGGACTGGGATTCAAAGGAAAAAACGGTCTGGTCATTCATCCCCGGTTTGGCACCTATTTTGTCATCGGCGAACTGGTCACCGATCTGCAACTTCCTCCGTCCCGGCCACTGGAGCAGTCCTGCTTAGGCTGTGGAAAATGTCTGGAACAATGTCCCTCCGGTGCATTATCTCCTCAAGGACTGAATGCAGAAAAATGCCTTTCCGCTGTCACACAAAGAAAAGGGGAACTGACGCCTCGTGAACAGGAACTGATTCGGCAAAACGGTCTTGCCTGGGGCTGTGACCGGTGTCAGCAGTGCTGTCCCCACAATCAAACCGCCGAAACCACCTACCTCACCGGTTTTTCCCAATCGGTGGAACCTGTGGTTACGCTGGAAAACCTGAGTTCCCTGAGAAAAACCCGAGCTTTTGGCTATCGGGGGAAAGCAGTTATGGTGCGAAATCTAAGTTTGCTGGAATCTCAAACGGAATTGGATGATTTTTCAACAAGTTTTGGGGAAAACTGTTGAAAAACTCATACGTCTTGGTGGTAAAACTTCTTCTCTTTTGTTAAATCATGCCGCCTATCATCCCTTTTTATCTCCCATTGTCATTACGTTTTAGAAAGGAAGCTTCTCTTTATGGATGTCAAACAACTTCTCTCATTCCTTCACGCCGTGGAACCTTTAAAATACAACACCCGCCATTCCTGGACTTCTTCCGGACGGCAGGAAAGCGTCGCCGAACACAGCTGGCGGCTGGCTTTGATGGCATATCTGGTAAAAGATGAATTCCCTCAAGCGGACATTGACAAGGTGATCCTCATGTGCCTGGTCCATGATTTGGGAGAGGCGGTTACAGGAGATATTCCCGCATTTTATAAAGAGGAACAGCACCGATCTGTGGAAAGAAAAGCAGTACACGCCCTTCTGGATCCACTGCCGTCTCCGTTCCGGGAAGAACTTTCCCAATTGTTTCAGGAGATGGAAGCCCAGCAGACCGTAGAAGCCAAACTATATAAGGCCTTAGACAAAATGGAATGTCTGATCCAGCACAACGAAGCGGATATTAAAACCTGGCTGGATTTGGAATACTCTGAAAACCTGGTATATGGTGCTCAGGAAACCGCTTTTTCCCCTTATACCCAAGCGCTGAGAAAAGAAATTAACCAAAATTCCCTGGACAAAGCAGCTGCCAAGCAGTAAAACAGCGCCCCAAATGAAACATTGGGGCGCTTCCCATCCGCTAACAGTGCTGGTTTGCTTTTATTTTTTTATATAGAATCAAATAAAACGGGCATGTTTTGTTATTTTTAAATCAGTTTATACTTTTCGTATACCCGCAATTCTTTTTCTGCTCACATCCATGCTGATGAAGACAGGTTTCTTCCCTGGTTCCATCAGAAAAATGAACGGTCTGCACCACCACATTTTCTTTGGCACGGGTACAAAAACGTTCTTCCGCAGTACGGTACAGCATCTGTTTCATGACAATCACCATTCCCTTCCGTAACACTTGTTCGCTATTATTTTATGCAGACGGTTGTGGAAATATAAAAAACCAAGCTGTGTTTTTTCTGTCATTACAAGAAAAATTTTGCATAAAAGGATGTACTTTTTCCCATACTTCTCTCATAAAATAGAGCGAGGTGGAACTCATGATGAAAAAGTCAACCGAATTATCCGCTGTGACAATCCCTTTTCCCAGAAGAATTTTATGGCAAAATCCATTGCTGCAAAAACTGATTTTTCACAAAAACAATTCCCTGGAACATAACCGGGAGCTACAGCAGCGCCTTTTGCGTCAACGGCAAAAAGCGGAAATTCAGGAACTTCTTTCTGAAATCCGTGTGGTTCAAAATCAATTTGAACAGGAACTGGATGAAGACTTAATTGAAGCTCACATTTGGGAACTTCACGCTCTGGAAGTACGGTATCAGCGCATTCTTCGCCAGATGAAACAATCCGTCTCCTGTTCTCAGGACAGTTCCCCTACAGAACCGTGAGAAAGGATGGCTGTTCCCATGCCTGTCAGCGTATTTTTATTGACTATTTGTATTTTTGTATTTATACTAAACATATTGTATTATAAATCTACCAAACATCCCTGGAAAAACGGGATTTTGGGAACCATAAGCGGACCAGTATTTTTGATTCCCTGTTTTTTAATTTTACAAAGTTTAGGGTTTTCTGTCTGGATCAATTACAGTTCTCTATTATTTTCCGCTGTATTTGGAATACCAGGCGTACTGATGTGTGCTGTTTATACTATTTGTTTTTAAAAACAGGGCGTACCTTATGTTAAGGTACGCCCTACTTATTTTATCAAAGACATGACACTTATTTATATCAGTTACAGCAGAGTAATTGCTCCCAAAATCGGAATCTGGAAATAATCATTTAAAACGGCTTTAATAATACCAAATACCATCAGCAAAAACAAAACAAATCCAATGATAGAAAAGCCAATTCCGGCCAAAGTCCCCAGCAAAAAGATGCTGCCAAACACTTTCATCACAATCCAGCGGAGCAATCCTACAATCACGTTTAAAATCAAAAGCCACAATCCCTGGTTGGCATAGTGCCGTTCAATCCGGTCATTGGGATAACACACCAGCGGCAGCCAAAACAACATGGGCACATACGCCAGCGCGCGAATTACTTTCCGGTTTCCCTGACTGCCTCCGGAAGAACCATACGGGTTATTTGATCCAAAGTTGCCTCCACCCTGAGAAAAATTCCACTGATCCTGTAAAACACAGCTGCCTTTCATAAACATTCTCCTTCTTCCATTCTCATGAAATTGGGGGAGCTCCTCCCCTCTATTCGTTCTGTTATTTTCAGTATATCATGAGCATGCAAACCAGGCAACTGATTTTATACTTCATAAAGCTTTTCTTTGGAAAATCTTAAGAAACCGCGGCGGGCAGTGCCCTTCACCAGGGGTTCACACCCCTGGACCCAAAGAGGCTACGCTCGTACTTTATTTGTTGAGAGAAAATCATTTGCTATTTTCGCTTTACTAACAGAGCGCGCCAATGAGGGGGTAGCCGCGCTTTGCGGTATAGGGGGAGTTAAAGCCGGCGAGCAGTGCCCGCACTTCTGACACTACGTTCGTACCTTGTTAACTGAGTGGAAAACATTTACTGTTTCCCCTTTACTAACATAGCACACATCGAAGATGATTGGCACCGGCTACCTTGCGGTGGGGCAATGACACTTTGTTCGCACTCTGCTAGCCGGAAGAAAATCACCAGATATTTCCACATTACTGACAAAACACGAGCGCAGCGTCAATGGGAGCGGCAGCTTGCCGCCGCGCTGTAGGCGGTTGGTACCGGACACTGTCCGGCGGGTCTTAGGTCTTATGTAGGACCCAGTCCAAAACTAACCGAAAGTGCTGTATTCACCTGATTCATTGCTTCTTCGTCCAGCATTCCCATTTTTTCTTTCAGCCGGCGTTTATCAATGGTGCGAACCTGCTCTAACAAAACAATGGAATTTTTAGTTAAGCCGCATTTCTGTGCCGGCAATTCAATATGGGTAGGCAGTTTGCTTTTTTCTCTCTGACTGGTAATGGCGGCAGCAATCACAGTAGGGCTGTGACGATTTCCTGTATCGTTCTGAACAATCAATACCGGCCGCACGCCTCCCTGCTCAGAACCTACCACCGGACTTAAATCGGCGTAATAAATTTCTCCTCTTCTGACAGACATCCCCAACACTCCTTTTGTGGTTAATTTTCATTTCTGATATTATTGTTGGGTAAAAACAAAAACTTTATACATCAGGTTTTTTGCTGTTTCCATTTCTTTACTTTACCTTATGCAGTATGTTATGATAGTGTTACGAGATGTCACTTGTTAGAACAAAGAAAGGATACAGAAAAAATGATCAGCGGATATTTATGGACTACCACAGAAGAAGAAAAAAAGCAGTGTTTTTCCATTCGGGAAAAAGTATTTGTAGAAGAACAAGGATTTTCCATTGAAAATGAATTTGACGCAATTGATCAAGAAGCGCATCACCTGCTCTTTTTAGATGATGAAACACCCATTGCTACAGCACGACTGTTTTTGGAAAACGGCACCTGGCATATTGGCAGAATCTGCGTACTAAAAGAATACCGGGGACAGAATATTGGAAAGTTTTTGGTAGAAGAATGTGTGCAAAAAGCCAAAGAGCTGGGTGAAAGCAATCAGGTCTGGCTGGATGCCCAATGCCGTGTGCGCGGATTTTATGAAGCTTTAGGATTTGAAGCCAGAGGCGAAGAACATTTGGATGAATGGTGTCCTCACATTTCCATGGTAAAATTTTTAGATTAACTACCTCCAGGGGTTCACACCCCTGGACCTAAACCACCTAGCGTGTGGGCCGTGCCCGTACCCACTGACGCTACGCTCGTACTTTGTCAATTCAGTGTAAGTAATTTACTACTCAATAGACCTGTAACTGTTTTTACTTAGGACATACCATTTGAATACTGCATTGTCGTAACGGATAAAACCTGTTTAAACCACAGTACTGTATGCTTAACTGATATTTTCGAAAACAGTAATGAGGGGGTCGTAGGGGGAGTTAAAGCCGCATTTGCGGCGTCCCCACTCCCCCTGCAAAGCCATTCCGGCGTTTGAGGAATGGTCTTTTGGTTCGTTTTCTTCCACAAGAAAATGAACAAAGTTCCTCGGCGAACCCGGTTCGCCCCGGGCAGAGCCCGGCCACTTAACGGCAGACGGCAAACTGCTTTACCCACCAGATATAACCCGGAACCAATGACGCTTTTCTCATGTTCTGTCGGTTGAGTGATAACAATAAAAAATTCCCAGAAGAAAGCATTGAAAATTACTTGCTCTCTTCTGGGAATTTTTTAATTCTATGATTTTATGATGCCATTCTGTTCCATTGGGTTTAAGTACACTTTATAAATTTACTTTACTTTTGCTCGCTGATCCAGCTTCTCTGCTCCCAAAATCAGGAATAGTGCCGGCAATAACAGCAAAGCGGTGCATCCAATTCCCCAGGAAACAGAAATTCCGCTGGCAATCCACCCGATGATTGGTCCGCCGATTACCTGTCCCAGAGAATCAATCTGTCCTCCGGTGGAGAACACAGTTGCTCTCATTTTCTCGTCTACATGTTCATTCATCCAAGCATTCATAACAGGGCCTTTCCAAGTACGCATAAATCCTGTGAGTAAATAGAAGGCCAACATCCATCCAAAACTTTGGCTGAATGCAAATAAAATCATGCTGATAATATATCCTGCGCTGGCAACGAGTACAATTCCTCCCCGACTGATTCTGCCTTTCGCTTCCAGATAGCGAACCAAACCTTCTGTTCCCAGCGCATTAAGTCCCATACCCAAAAGACTCATGACACCAAACCAAGTGGCATGGCTCATCCCGCCCCAGGACGGCATCACTGTATCGTTAATAAAATGTGCTGTAGAAAGGCGGTCAAATCCTTCGCTGGACAATCCGCCGCAAAAGGTAATCAGCAGCAGAATCAGCAGTACCGGTGCCCCTTTTAAAAACCGCAAATTCAAATGAAACATGTGGGTGATGTCATGCAGCAGCGTGTGACGTTCCTCCAATGCGGGAGAAAAATTGGTTTCCTGCATTGCAGGAATCAAAACGACTCCAAATACCAGATACAGCACCCCTGCACCGATAATAGGAAGCTGCAAATTCACATTCCCCAACAAGGTACTCAGCAGAATACCTGCAATTCCCCCTACTTGACGAAGCTGTTCTCCCCGCAGAAAAGTTCTGTCCATAGAATCTTCCCTTTGTTCAGAAGAGATCCAAGCCTCTAACGCACCGGTAATAAAGGTATCACCGCAGCCCCATACCACCTGGGCTGCCAGTACCGTCCAAAACCAGGGCAAAGAACCTTCCATGAGAAACCCCAAGCCGTACAAAAACACACCAATAATAATGGATCGTTTTCGGCTGTACAAATCCGCTACAATCCCTGTAGGGATTTCAAACACAAAGCAGGAAGTCTCCAGTACGGTTCCCACCAGCACCAGCTGAAAAGGATTTAACCGCACTACCTCCAAATGGTACACCAATGACAATGTGGTTGCCATGGAAAATAAAAAAGAAGAACAAAAGCAAAAAAGCAGATATACCTGATAGGCTGATTTTTTCATCCCATTTTCCTCCTTGTTGTCAATTTATTTCACAGCTGTTTTGTCTGTTCTTGTCTTTCGCTTACAGGAATATAAATTTCAGCAATTGCATTTTCTAGCCCGTGACACCGCTCATCATAAAACTCAAAACATTCTCTTGACTGATCCAGGTAATATTGGTTTTCTCCTAACCATTGGGTAAAAATATATCTCCAAGTCTCTTTTACTGCAATAGAAAGAGGATCTTTATCGTAAGTCTCAGCAGAAACTGTATTGTTGACCGGAGGAGTGGTAAAAACTGCATATAATCCCCCTGTCACTTTTACAGTCGTCAACTCTGCCGGCAGGTTATCTAATTGGTCTGTCAAAACACCAAAAAAATATTTTGATCTGCCGCCTTCACTGGAAAGGCACATTCCAATTTCTCCATGACGACAGGGTTTTACCTGTTCATACAGCTTCGTTTCTAAATCCACTCCCTGATAATTGTCCCAACAAGCTGCGTCGAATAGCAATGCATCTTCAATATTCAGTTCCATTGTGTATCCGGCTGTCCAAAATTGATCTAACTGCATGAGTTTTGGCGGCTGTATTACCTGACTGATATCCAGTAAAAAACTGCTGTCCACATTACGCATCCGCACTCGATACGAAGTCGGCGAATATCCAAATTCTTTTCGAAAAGATTTAGAAAATCCGCTTGCCGATTCAAAGCCATATTTCAGAGCTACATCCAGTACAGTCATTTCTTCTCCCAGCTTTTGCCGAGCATGATTCAATCTGCACTGACGAACATACTGCATCAATGGTACTCCTGTTTCCAAAGAAAAAATCCGGCAAAAATGAAACACAGAATATCCTACATGATTTGCGATTTTTTCAGCAGTAAGGTCTTCATCCAAATGATTTTGAATAAACTGTATGCTTTTGTGGATACTCTCCTGATATCTCATCTTACCGCCTCATTTCCACTGATATGATACACTCTTTTTTATTTCTTTGCTGTTCCAAACTTGCTATATTAGATGTATGTCCTAAAATTTTTATATGTTTTCATTTTCTGTCAAGTTGCAGTCTTTCAAATACTGTAAAATCACCTTCATAACACCTTGATCATTGTTAGACGGCGCAATAAATTTCCCGTATTGCTTCATATCCTCATTGGCGTTTTCCATTACGTAACTAAATTCTGCCTGCTGCAGCAGTTCCACATCGTTGTAATAATCCCCAAAAGCCAGGGTTTCTTCTCGGGAAATCCCATATTTTTCCTGAATCATCTGCAGACCTTTTCCCTTGTCCACATCTGCTACCATAATATCCATCCAAACTGCACCGGATACGGCAAAGTTATACTGGTCTCCAAACTTTTTGGTCAATACGGCGTAGCTGTTGTTTTGAGGACCCTTTAAATCACACACTGCAATTTTTAAAATCCCATCAGAAACAGAAAAAAGGTCTTCTACCACCTGATCGTTGCTGTAATAGGTACACACATGTTTTTCAAAACCCTTTGGAAAAGGCGGATGATAGGCGCCGTTTAATCCGCATAAAATAGGCAGAACATCCGGACATTGTGTGAGTTCCTGCAACAATGCTTTTACTTCCTCATCCGGAATGGTACGGGAATACAACAGTTCTCCCCGATGCCAAACAGCTGCCCCATTATCACAGATAAAGTACATGTCATCGGTTCCCTGACGAAATTCTTCCTCTACTTTGGGATAACTTCTGCCGCTGGCCGCCGCAAACAGAACTCCTTTTTGGCTCCACTCTTTTACGGTTGGAAAAAATTCCGGCGGAATCCTTTTCTGGTCATCCAGCAAGGTTCCGTCCAAATCACTTGCAATTAATCGAATCATATGGTTTTTTATTCCTCCACTCATATTCTCATGATATTGGCTGAAAAAAGCCTGTAAAAAGGAGGCGCAACAGCGCCTCCTTTCTTCGTATATTTCTTTTTTAAATGGTTTCTTACAGCTGCGCAGAATAGTTTGGTGCTTCTTTTGTAATATAAATATCGTGAGGATGGCTTTCCTTCAGTCCAGCACCGGTGATGCGGATAAACTGAGCTTTTTCATGCAGTTCTTCAATGGTAGAGCATCCTGTGTAACCCATACCGGATTTCAAACCGCCCATCATCTGATAAATGGTGTCAGCGACAGCTCCTTTGTAAGGTACACGACCTTCTACACCTTCTGGAACCAGTTTCTTGTTGTTCTGCTGGAAGTAACGGTCTTTGGAACCGTTGTTCATAGCAGCCAAGCTTCCCATACCACGGTATACTTTAAACCGTCTGCCCTGATAAATTTCTTCTTCACCAGGAGCTTCTTCACAGCCAGCCAAAAGGCTTCCCAGCATAACGGTAGAACCACCTGCTGCCAGAGCTTTTACAATATCGCCGGAATATTTGATACCGCCGTCTGCGATAATCGGAATATTATATTTTGCAGCCATGCAGGCAGCGTCATAAATTGCTGTAATCTGCGGTACACCAATACCGGATACAACACGAGTAGTACAGATAGAACCAGGGCCAATCCCTACTTTTACTGCGTCAGCGCCAGCTTCGATCAAAGCTTTGGTTGCTTCTGCGGTTGCTACGTTTCCTGCAATCAAAGTACAGTCAGGATATGCTGCTTTTACCTTGCGGATGCAGTCCATAATACCGAAGCTGTGACCATGAGCAGAGTCCAGAACCAATACGTCTACCTGAGCTTCCAGCAAAGCGCCAGCACGTTCCAGAACATCTTTGGTTACGCCGATTGCTGCAGCACACAGCAGTCTGCCGCTTTTATCACGAGCAGTATTTGGATACTGAGACGCTTTTTCAATATCTTTAATGGTAATCAAGCCTTTTAAGATACCGTTTTCGTCTACAATTGGAAGTTTTTCTACTTTATGTTTGCACAAAATCGCCTGAGCCTGTTCCAAAGTTGTGCCTACTGGCGCAGTGATCAAATTTTCCTTGGTCATAACTTCTTTAATTTTAATATTGAAATCAGCCAGGAATTTCAGGTCACGGTTGGTGATAATCCCAACCAATTTTCCATCTGGTTTTCCGTCTTCTACAATCGGAACTCCGGAAATTTTGTATTTTGCCATCAAATCATTGGCATCGTAAACGAAATGATCTGGACCTAAAAAGAACGGATTGGTAATAACACCATTTTCAGAACGTTTTACCCGGTCTACCTCATCACACTGACGTTCAATAGACATATTTTTATGAATTACGCCGATACCGCCTTCTCTGGCAATTGCAATTGCCATTTTAGATTCGGTTACAGTATCCATTGCAGCAGAAATAACAGGAGTATTCAGATAAATGTCTTTTGCCAGTCTGGTTCGGATGTTTACATCCGCAGGAAGTACATCAGATTTTGCTGGAATCAGCAGTACATCGTCAAAAGTCAACCCTTCTTTGATAAACTTATTGCCATAGTTGGTTTCTAACATACCAGTGACACATCCTTTCTTTTTTTACAGGCGAATGAAAAATGCTCATGCAGGTTTTATCCTTTTGAAAAGCCCGATTTTTGGGGCTTTTTCTTCTATTAATGTTTCCTATTGTACCATTTTTGCAGGGTACAATTCAAGGGGAAAAGCTAAAATTTTTCTTTACCTTTCTTCCCTTTTTTTGGTGTTTCTCGACAACCGGCTAAGAGCCGGAGCAAATGGCCTTCGGCTCGTACTCTGTCAGAAAAGCGGAAATAGCAAATTTTTCTCACTCAACTGACAGAACTGGAACGTAGTGTGATTGCCCCACCGCCGGGTGGCCGGCTAAGAGCCGCTGGGCAGTGCCCGGTTCCAACCGCCTACGGCGCATACTCTGTCAGGAAAGTGGAAATAACAAATTTTTCTCACTCAACTGGCAAAACTGGAACGTGGTGTCATTGCCCCACCGCCGGGCAGTGCCCGGTACCAGTCGCCTACGGCGCACACTCTGTTGGTAAAGCAAAAATATCCAATGATTTTCTCTCAACTAACAAAGTACGAGCAAAGCGTCATTGCCCCACCGCTAGGTGGTCCAGGGGTGTGAACCCCTGGCTTAAAAACAAAAGGGTTACTCCGTAACGCAGTAACCCCTTATTGTTTTTTATCCAATTACTTCTTTTCCACCCATGTACATCCGCAGAGGTTCTGGAATCCGAATGGTGCCGTCTTCATTCAGGTTATTTTCCAAGAACGCAATCAGCATACGCGGAGGCGCAACAACAGTGTTGTTCAGTGTGTGTGCCAGATAGATTTTTCCTTCTTTGTTTTTGATCCGGATTGCCAGACGTCTTGCCTGTGCATCACCCAGATTGGAGCAGCTGCCCACTTCAAAGTATTTTTTCTGACGAGGAGACCATGCTTCTACGTCCAGGCTCTTCACTTTCAGGTCGGCCAGGTCGCCAGAGCAGCATTCCAGTGTACGAACCGGAATATCCATGCTGCGGAAAAAGTCAACGGTATTCTGCCACAGTTTGTTAAACCAGTCCATGCTTTCTTCTGGTTTGCATACTACGATCATTTCCTGTTTTTCAAACTGGTGAATCCGATAAACACCGCGTTCTTCGATTCCGTGAGCGCCAACTTCTTTTCTAAAGCAAGGAGAATAGCTGGTCAGAGCTTTTGGCAGTTCCTGTTCCGGAATAATAGTGTCAATAAATTTACCGATCATGGAGTGTTCACTGGTACCGATCAGGTACAGGTCTTCTCCTTCGATCTTGTACATCATGTTTTCCATTTCCGCAAAGCTCATAACACCAGTTACCACGTTGCTGCGGATCATAAATGGAGGAATATAATAGGTGAATCCCCGGTCAATCATAAAGTCACGGGCATAGGACAAAATTGCAGAATGCAGTCTTGCAATGTCGCCGCACAGGTAATAAAAACCGTTTCCGCTGGTTTTTCTTGCGCTGTCCAGGTCAATTCCGTTAAGACGTTCCATAATATCTACATGATAAGGAACTTCAAAATCCGGTACAAATGGATCGCCGAACCGTTCTACTTCTACGTTTTCGCTGTCATCCTTCCCGATCGGAACAGAATCGTCAATAATATTTGGGATTACCATCATGCGTTTTTTGATTTCGCCTTCCAGCAAGGTTTCCCGTTCTTCCAGACGTTCCAGTTCTGCTGCAATTTCTGCTACCTGAGCTTTTGCAGCTTCTGCTTCTTCTTTTTTGCCCTGTCCCATCAATGCACCGATCTGTTTGCTGATGGTTTTGCGCTGACCCCGAAGACCGTCGCATTTGGTTTTTGCTTCACGGTATTCTTTATCCATTTCCAGAACTTCGTCTACCAGCGGCAGTTTTTCATCCTGAAATTTCTTTTTGATGTTTTCTTTTACCAGGTCCGGATTGGTACGGACTAATTTCATATCAAGCATTGTTTCTAACTCCCTTTTTTGTATCTGAAAACAGGCTGTCCTTTCGGATGTCTGTTATTCTTCTTTTTTCCCGCTGTACCATTCAGCCAGCTGGTTTCCAATTTCTTTTAAATCCTCTAAGTTATAAAATTCAATGACAATACTGCCTTTTTTCTTGGGGTTCGACCCTTGTACTGTCACTTTTCTGCCCAGTTCATCCGACAGCGCCAGTTCCATTTCATCAAAGAAGCTGTCCCGGGGCTTTTTATTTCTTTTTTCTTTGGGCTGGCCCTGTTCTTTTGCCATCCGTTCTGCGTCCCGCACTGTCAGTCCATTTTTGATGATTTTTTGTGCTGCCTCCAAAATCTGCTGGTCATCTTCCATCGAAAGCAAGGCTCGGGCATGACCCGAAGTGAGCTCGCCCGACTTGAGCCAGTTCAAAACTGCCTGAGGCAGATTTAACAGCCGCAGAGCGTTTGCCACTGCTGGACGAGATTTTCCCACGCTTTTGGAAACCGCTTCCTGGGTAAAATCATAATGTTCCATCAGTTCCCGGTATCCCAGCGCCTCTTCCACAGGATTCAAGTCTTCCCGCTGCAAGTTTTCAATCAGTGCCAGTTCCATGGTTTCAGTATCCGACAGTTCCCGGATGATCACCGGCAATTCGGTAAGCCCTGCCATTCTGGCTGCCCGGTAGCGCCGTTCTCCCGCTACAATCTGATAGGTTCCCTCAACCGTAGGACGAACCACCAAAGGCTGTATGATTCCGTGTTCCCGGATAGAATCTGCCAGCTGCTCCAGCGCCGCCTGATCAAATTCTTTTCTGGGCTGATTTCGGTTGGGCTCAATTTCACTGATTTTCATAAGTTCAGTTCCGGCGGAGCTTTCTCTGGTATCGTTGTCTTCAAATAAAGCGTCCAGACCTTTTCCCAAACCTGATTTTTTTCTAGCCACCTAAATTACACCTCTCCGTTTCTCCTGTCAGTTGGCAAACTTTTTATTCTTTTTAATCATTTCTTTGCACAAATCCAAATACGCTTGGGTTCCCTTGGAACTTCGGTCATAATAAATTACCGGCTGGCCAAAGCTGGGGGCTTCTGACAAGCGGACATTTCTTGGAATTACCGTTTTATACACCTTGTTGGGGAAGAATTTTTTTACTTCCGCCACCACCTGCATGGTCAGATTCAGTCTGCCGTCAAACATGGTAAGCAATACCCCTTCAATATCCAACGAAGGATTGTATTTGCGCTTTACCTGACGTACTGTTGCCATCAGCTGAGACAGACCTTCCAAAGCGTAATATTCGCACTGAATCGGAATCAACACCGTATCGCAGGCCGTCAGCGCATTCAGTGTCACCAGTCCCAAGGAAGGAGGACAGTCAATAATAATATAATCGTACTCCTCTTTAATGGAAACCACCGCTTTTTTCAGAATATTGATCCGATCCGGAAGATCTACCATTTCAATTTCTGCCCCTGCCAGATCCATATTGGCCGGAATCACATCCAGTTTATCAAATTCTGTTTTCTGAATGACATCCTGTGCTTTATCCTCGCCAATCAGTATATCATAGGAGGATTTTGTAATTTGCTTTTTATTGACACCCAGACCGCTGCTGGCGTTTCCCTGCGGGTCAATGTCAATGAGCAGTGTTTTCTTTTTCATTTTGCCCAATCCGGCAGCAATATTTACCGCCGACGTGGTTTTTCCTACACCGCCCTTTTGGTTTGCAACGGCAATGATCTTGCCCATATTCTTCCCCCTTTTGACAGACAAGCAGCCACAAATCTAAAAAACCGCTTTTTTAAGATTTTGCAGACTTTGTTTTTCTTATTATAGCATATTTGCGTTTATTTTAAAAGGGACTGGCTGTTAAAAATGTTTCACGTGGAACATCTATTCTTTAGGCAATATGAAGAAGAAATAGTTCGTGTGGCTTTTTTAAACATAAAAAATTATGTTTCACGTGAAACATGAAACATGGCAAAAAAGTCACTACTCAATAAAACAGCTGCTGTTTTTACTTAGGACATGCAATTTTTATGTTACCACACTGCCAAGTAGCCGGCGAAGCGCCGGGACAAATCACCTACGGCGCGTACTCTGTCAGTAAAGTGGAAATCGCTTATTTTTATCACCCAGCTGGCAAAATACGAGCAAAGCGTCATTGGGTGTGGCAACTTGCCGCCGGCTTTAACTCCCCCTACAACCCCCTCATTACTGTTTCTGAAAGTATGACTTGAAGATAAGTATTATTCTTTTAACAGGTTTTATCGGTTATTGTAATGCAATATTAAAATTCTATCTCCTAAGTAAAAATCACTACAGGTCTATTAAGTAGTAAATAATTTTCCCTCAGCTGATAGGATACGAGCGAAGCTTTTTGGGTCCAGGGGTGTGAACTCCTGGCGAGCGAAGCGTCAGCGCTCCACCGCTAGGTGGTGGCAACTTTTTCTTGCAATATACTTTTCCTAACAAGAGAAAGCACCGTCAAAAGACGGTGCTTTCTCTTGAGTTATGTATGATGCGAAACCATTAAAGTGTGTAAGCAGATTTTTATCTGTAGCGCTTCATCCGTGGCTTTTTATGCCGCCGGTCTTGGTGGGAATCCGAACAATATATTCAATTCCCTCCTCTGTCTCATGTTTTTCTGATGTGGCGGGAATCCCAGCCTCTTTCATGACCTGAATTGCCTTATTCACTGTGTTTAAAAACAGCCGTACATCCTTTACAATGGGAATGTACTTTTTTCGGTGCTTTACCTGGCACAAGGCGGTGACATATTCATCTGTTTGCGCTACATTAAAATTTTTCTTGATAATCCACGCCATTGCTTCTTTTCGCTGCTGCTCATCTGTAAGTTTTAGCAGTGCCCGGGCATGCCGTTCGGTCAGTCCGTTTTCCAAGATCATGGTCTGTTCTTCCGGCGTCAGTTTTAATAGCCGCAGTTTGTTGGCAACCGTAGACTGCGCCATTCCTAATTTAACCGCCGCTTCCTCCTGGGTCACTCCCCACTGAGCAATCAGTTTTTTTAAAGCTTCCGCCTGTTCAAATACATCCAAATCTTCCCGGTGAATATTTTCAATCAATGCCAACACTGCCGATTCTCGTTCTGTCTTTTCCACAATAATACAGGGAACCTGCTGTTCCCCCAGTTTTTTGCAGGCACGCAGACGCCGCTCCCCGGAAATCAGCTCATATTTTCCTTCCCCGTTGCGCCGCACCGTCAAAGGCTGAAGCAATCCGTTTTCCCGAATACTTGTAGCCAAAACATCCAGCTGCTCTTCCGCAAAATTGGTTCTGGGCTGAGAGGGATTGGTTAAGATTTCATTTATAGGCAGCAAAACCACCTTGTTCACCGTTTTTTCCTTTTTAAAAACCAATGCCATACTTAACCGATCCTTTCCCGCAGATTACGTTTGCAATTGCCCAAAATTTATGCTTATTTTTATAAACATAAAAAATTGAGCTTGTCCTATTTTCTTTTCTTCTTTTGCTCGTTTTTTTAATCACAAATTTTTTCCATTTCCAGAATATCACAAAAAACAAAAAATTGCCAGTATTTTCCATCTTTCTCTTTCGACAGAAATTACTGGCAATCTTGTTTTTTCGTATTATTGAATGGGCTGTTTTTTTATTTTTGCTGGAATTCTGGGGTATTTTGTCGGAGTCTGCGAAATCTTTTTAATGATTACAATGGCTCGTTTATGGTCCCCTGGCAGATGATATTTTTTTACTTCTTCAATCTGTCCGCCCAACAGCTTAATGGCTTTTTTGGCTTCATCCAGCTCTTCTTCAATTTCATATCCCTTTAAGGCAATAAACCGTCCCCCTGTTTTTACAAAGGGCAGGCAGTATTCTGAAAGCTCCCGCAGTCTGGCAACCGCCCGGGCTGTGGCAACATCATACTGTTCCCGGTAAGCGAGGTTTTTTCCGCCGTCTTCCGCCCGGCTGTGGACACACAGATTTTCCTGCCCCAACTGCTGGGACAAAATTTCCAAAAAGTGAATCCGCTTATTCAAACTGTCCAAAAGGGTCAGTTTGAGATCTGGACGAAGAATTTTACATGGCACAGAAGGAAAACCTGCTCCAGTACCTACATCAATCATGGAGGCACCCTGTTCTACTTCTGCCGCATGGAACAGCAGAATACTGTCCAAAAAGTGTTTGATACAGATTTCTTCTGGCTCTACAATGGCGGTAAGGTTAATTTTTTCATTCCATTCCACCAAAAGCTGGGCATAGGTATCAAACAGAGAAAGCTGTTCTTCTGTAAGCGCAAACCCATATTCCAAAGCCGCCTGTTTTAAATATTCTTTTGGAATCACTGCACTTCTCCTTTCTCGTTCTCTTTTTCCAGTTTTGCCTGCTGATGGCTCTGCTGTTCCAGCCAAATAAGCAGAACGGAAATATCCGCCGGGCTGACACCAGAAATTCGGGAAGCCTGTCCGATATTCAGCGGCCGCACCTTTTTGAGTTTTTCAATGGCTTCCAGGCGCAGTCCGGAAATGCTGTCATAATCCAGATTTTCCGGCAGAACCTTTACTTCCATCCGACGCATTTCCTCTACCTGAGCAAACTGCTTTTGAATATAGCCTTCATACTTGATTTCAATTTCTACCTGCTCCCGCACTTCTCGAGACAGTTCCGGACGCTGCGGATCATAAGGCGCCAAATCGTCATATCCCAGCTGAGGACGACGAATCAGTTCGGTTGCCCGCTGACCGGTAGCCATAGGAGATGTTCCACGTGAAACAAGTAACTCGTTTAAGGTTTCATGAGGAGAAATGGTGGTTTTGCGGAGACGTTCAATTTCCCGGTCAATTTGTTCCACCTTTTCCAAAAACATCTGGTACCGTTCATCAGAGATCAATCCCAGCTCATGTCCCATAGGAGTCAGCCGCTTGTCTGCATTATCCTGCCGCAAAATCAGCCGGTATTCACTCCGGGAGGTCATCATCCGGTACGGGTCCATACAGCCCTTTACGGTAATATCGTCAATGAGGGTACCGATATAAGAACTTGCCCGGTCCAGTACAAATGGTTCTTTTCCCTGTACCTGCAAAGCGGCGTTAATTCCCGCAACCAATCCCTGGGCAGCTGCTTCTTCATATCCGGAAGTTCCGTTAAACTGACCGGCACCGTACAATCCCTTCACTGCCTTAAATTCCAGTGTTGCCAGTAATTCCTGAGGGTCACAGCAGTCGTATTCAATGGCATAAGCATTCCGCATGACCTCTACCTGTTCCAAACCGGGAATGGTGCGGAGAAAGGCAAGCTGTACATCTTCCGGCAGAGAAGAACTCATCCCCTGCACATAGACTTCGTCTGTATCTTCTCCCATGGGTTCCAAAAACAGCTGATGTCGAGGTTTATCTGAAAACCGAACAATCTTGTCCTCAATACTTGGACAGTACCGGGGACCAATCCCCTCAATTCTTCCGCTGTACAAAGGGGATTTATCCAGATTGGCCAGAATAATTTCCTTGGTCTTTTCATTGGTATACCCCATATAACATTTTACCTGATTTTTCAGCTCCCCTTTGGTTTCAAAGGAGAATGGAGTAATGGGGTCGTCCCCTTCCTGCGGTTCCAGTTTAGAGAAGTCAATGCTTCTCCGATGAATTCGGGATGGGGTTCCGGTTTTAAACCGGCGGATGGTGATTCCGTATTCCTTTAACTGATCGGTCAAACCGATAGAAGGAAGACTGGCGTCCGGTCCGCTGGAATAGGATACCTCACCTACATGGATCATACCACGTTGGTAGGTACCGCTGCAGATAATTGCCGCTTTTACCGGATAATATGCCCCCAGTTTGGTAATGACACCGGTGACTTTTCCGTCTTCTATGTTCAAATCTGTAATTTCATCCTGTTTAATGAACAAATGTTCCTGGTGTTCCAGCACCTGTTTCATATAATGGTGGTACGCTCTCCGGTCGGACTGTACCCGCAGACTGTGCACAGCTGGACCTTTTCCCCGGTTGAGCATCCGGCTCTGCAAAAAGGTAGCATCTGCCGCTTTTCCCATTTCGCCCCCCAGGGCGTCAATTTCCCGTACCAGATGACCCTTTGCCGTTCCTCCAATAGAGGGGTTACAGGGCATATTGGCAATGGAATCCAGGCTCAGGGTAAAAATTACTGTCTTTACCCCTAACCGAGCACAAGCCAAAGCAGCTTCTACTCCGGCATGACCGGCTCCAATGACCGCAACTTCATATTCTTCCATGGGATATCTCCCAGTATGATTCATACTCACACACTCACTCCTTCTCTGGGGTATCCCAGATCAATGCCGCTTCAAATGCGGAAGTTCCGTCGGGATGGCATCCCCGAATCAGAACGGTTTCCCCCTCCTGACAGGTCTGCATCTGGCAGTCTTCTCCCAAAGAAAGCTCTGCCTGAAAATACAGTTCCATTCTCTTTAAGCTATCCAGATTTTCCCGCCGCTCCTGGGGCAAGCTGTCATAGGCAAGCTCCCCGTAACGGCAATTGTTGACATGACCCAGACAGTCCAAAAAGCTGGGGTACACCTTCCGCACATCCCCGTCCTGAAACGTCTGAGAAAACTTTCGGGTAGGACGGGCTTCTATAGTAAATTCTTCCAATGGTTCATTTAATAAAAAGGGGAGCTCTTTGGCGCGGAATACGCCCCGTTTCTCCAAATCCATAATCACAGAAAAGGTGGAACCGGAAAACACCACATCTCCCTGTTCATCCCGAAACAGCAGTTCCCGTCGAAAATACGGGCCTTTTCGCTGAGAATACCAGGTGGTGGCATACAGTTTCCCGCATCCGGTCACCGGCTTTTGAAACTGAATGGATACCGAAACCAGCACCCAAGCCAGATGAAACTCCATCATCCGGTTCATGTTCAGATCCAAAAAATCCAAATGCCGCTGGGCAATGTCCTCAAACATGGTTTGGGCGGCATAGGGTTTTAGCCTTTGCGCAGGAGATAAATCCCCTGCTTTGATTTCCACTTCATACACCCGATCCTGTTCTTGATTCATATGGATTCTCTCCCCTCATCCAATTTTATTTTCCTACACAGAAATTGTGGAACACCTGATCCACCACAGTATCGGTGACCCGTTCCCCGGTCAGTTCCAGCAGCGCTTCAATGGCAGTATCCAAAGAGACAGAAACTGCGTCCAGGGTATATCCGTACTGGAGGGTAGCAATGGTATCTGCCAGTGCTTCCTGTGCCCGGATGCTGCACATGCGCTGACGCTCATTAGAAAGCATAGCAGCGGCAGGATCCACTTCGGACAAAGACAGCACCTGTTCAATTTCCCTTGAAAGCAATGCCACTGCCTGGGGATCTTCCACAGAGGTAAACACCAGATGGGCAAATTCCTTTTTCAGTTCTTCCTCTTCCAGCTGTCTTGGCAGGTCCGTTTTATTGATAACCCCGATAGCGGGAATATTCTGTTCCCGGATCGCCCCAATAATCCGACGGTCATCCTCGGTCAGCGGAACGGAATAGTCAAATACTGCCAGCACCAGCCCGGCTGTGCGAATCCGTTCCAGCGCTTTTTCCACCCCAAACTGCTCCACCACATCGTCGGTAGAGTGAATCCCCGCAGTATCTGCCAGACGCAGCACCGCATTGCCCAGGTTTACCTGTTCTTCCACTACATCCCGGGTGGTTCCCGCAATGTCAGTAACAATGCTTTTTTCACATCCTGCCAGCAGGTTCATCAAGGTAGATTTTCCCACATTGGGTTTTCCCACAATGGCAGTTTCAATGCCTTCCCGCAAAAGTTTTCCCGTATCAAAGGTAGAAAGCAGCTGATCCACAGCCGTTTTGGCACTTTGCAGAGTATCCATAAAATGTTCCGGATCCAATTCTTCAATTTCTTCTTCCGGATAATCCACCCACGCTGCCAAATGTCCCGCCACACCAATCAGCTGGTCTTTCACCTGCTGGATTTTGCGGAACAGCGCCCCGTCCATCTGTGCCCGGGCAGAACGCATAGCCTGGGTGTTCTGGGACTGAATCAGATCCATAATGGATTCTGCCTGGGTCAGGCTCATTTTTCCGTTTAAAAATGCCCGTTTGGAAAATTCCCCTGGCTCTGCCATCCGCACGCCCTGTTCCAGAATCAGGCGAAGCACCTGACGGGTAATGAGAATGCCCCCATGACAGGAGATTTCTACCACATCTTCTCCGGTATAGCTTTTGGGTGCCCGGTAAACCAGGGCAACCCCATCATCCAGTGCCGGTTTTCCTTCCAGCCCGATGGTGCCGTATGCCGCTTCGTACCCTTTTTTCTCACACAGCTTTTTTCCGCCTGCTGTATGGAACACCCGGTCTGCCGCTTCAATGGCGCCGCTTCCGGAAATACGGATCATGGCTACCCCTCCCACTGCCAGAGGGGTGGCAATTGCCGCAATGGTCTGTGAAGTCATGCTGTTTCTTCCTTTCTCTTTTTGATCAAACGTCCGGCATCAAAGCCTGCCGGTTACCATTCCGCTACCAGCGGTCTTGGATTTTTCCACCAAAGTTCGTTGTCTTCCACATATCGGCTCAAAGCCAAATATTGATCTGCCGGCGGTTCGTAATCCAAAAAGTCCATTAGGGTATTGACAAAGTCCGCCTTGCTTTCGTCATCCTTGCGGATCAACAAAGCGTCTGCCTTTTCCAGAATTCCTTCCGGTTTATGTTCCAAGCTGCGCACTGCTTTGTATAAACTTTTTGGACACGGGAACAGTACCTGGTTTTCTTCCAAAAGCATCCGCAATCCGTACAGAACAATTTCAGTTACAGCCTTGGTGCGCAGAAAAACATCTTCATGGGACATATTCCAAAAATAACCTGTATTGATTCGAAATGCCGCATAAAGAGACAGCATTTTGTCTTCCTGTTCCTCTACTGGGAACCGGGAGATCTGTTCCACTAAGCCTGGAATTTCAGGGTCCTTGGTATACACACACCGAGCCTTTAAAAAGGCATTTCTGGCAGGTTCGCTCCCCTTTTGTGCCACTTCCCAGAGAAATTCTTTGTTGTAATATTTAATGTCAAAATATCCTTCCGGATAGGTGCAGTATCCATGAATACATTCTGCGGTGCGTCTTTGTTCCCGCAAAGTTTCATACATGGAATCAGTCAGGATAATCATGGCATCCAGGTCAGAGTCAGGACGTTCGCATCCCTTTGCCACAGAACCGCCGAATACAATGGCGATAATTTCGTCTTTTTTCGGATCAATCTCAGTAAAATACTGAATCATTTTTTCCAGAGAATCTTTATGGTGCTGATACATACTGCCATCTCCTTTTTACGGGCAATAGGCCCGTCATAAAATAAATGAAAAGAACTCTCCCAAAACAGGAAAATTCCTTTTTAAACCAGGTAAAATCTACGCAACAGCGCAAAAGGGAGTGTTGCAAAACACTGGTAAAGCAACACTCCCAAAGGAAAACAAATTACAGCTCAATTTTAGAATAGCGTTTGGTATTCTTTTCGGTTTCAGTAAATTCTCCTTTGAGAATCTGTTCCATGGTGCGTTCCGGTTCATGCTTTTTATAAGCAGGTTTCCGTCTGCCTCCTCCGGAATAGCCGCCTGGCTTCCGGCTGGTGGACAAAATTACAACACGGCGGTTTGGTTCTTCTCCCTTGGATTTAGAAGTAACCCCGTCAATATCGGTAATCACTGCATGGATAATCCGGCGTTCATAAGGATTCATCGGTTCCAGCATCTGGCTGCGTCCGGTGCGTTTTACTTTTCCGGCAATTTTCTTTGCCAGTTCTTTCAAAGCAGCTTCTCTCTTTTCCCGATAGTTGCCGCAGTCAATGGTAATCCGGTAATAATCCCCTTCTACCCGGTTGCAAACCAGAGAGGTCAGGTACTGCAGTGCATCCAAAGTTTCCCCGTGACGTCCAATCAAAATGCCCAGGTCATCCCCTTCCAGGGTGAGCACTGCGCCGTCTTTGCTAGCATCTTCCCGGATGGATACTTCTTCCAGCCCCATTTTGCTGAGCACGCCTTTTAAATAACTGGAAGCAGCTGCCAATTTTTCTGCAGGAACAACACTAGTTTCTTCCTGAGGTTTTACTTCTTCCGCTGCTTTTTCTTCTGCAGCAGGTTTTACAGGTTCTTCTTTCGCCTGTACCGGTACTTCTACTTTCAGCACTTCTTTTACAGTTACTCGAACTTTTGCTTCTACTTTCAGCTTGCCAAACAGAGAGCGTTTTGGTTTGTCAATTACTTCTACTGTGCATTTTTCTTCTGCTACACCCAGCTGAGAACACGCTTTTGCAACAGCTTCTTCAATAGATTTTCCTGTTGTTACAATTTCCTTTGCCATGGTTATTTCCCTCTTTATTTCAGATTTATTTCCCTGTAACCGGTGTCACCCGGCCTTATATCCTTTTATTTGATAAAACCATTTGCTGTAATTACATCAATCAGTCGCCGTATTTTTCTGCCATACGCTGACGTGCCAGACGCAGCTTTTCTTCATCGGCCGCATCCATCTGCTGGTCATCGCCGTACTTGTCCGCTGCCTGTTTCCGGGACATGGCGATAATCTGACCAGAGGTCAAAGATTCTGCAGTAATTTCTCTTGTCGGTTCTTCTTCTACAGGAGCCTTTTTCTTACCAGGCTTTTTGTTGGCAGCCGCAGCAGCTTTTTTCGCTTCTTCTGCTTTCTGCTGTTCCATTGCCATAGCCATTGCCTGACGATAACGGGAATTCTTTTGTTTCTTTTTCCGTTCTTCGTTTTCTTTTTCTACAACGGCTTTCATCTTTTCCGGAGAATATACTTTATAAAGAACAACAGTCTGGATAAACATCAAAACGTTGGAAACGATCCAGTAGAAACCTACGCCAGTAGGCAGGCTGAACGCAATCCATGCGGAGAACAATGGCATGATATACATCATTGCCTTCATAGCGCCCATACCCTGCTGGTTTGCCATTCCGTTCTTTGCCTGCTGTTTCATAGAGAAAACAGAAACCAACAAAGAAGTAACACCAGAGAGAATTGGAATTAAAATAATCGGCCAAGTAAAGGTTGGGATGGTCCCCAGATTCAGTCCGAACAGGTGGGTATTAAAATCCTGAATCTGTCCAATCATGTCTGCGGAGAAAATGCTGTCAAACATGTGAGGATCCAAAGCTTCATGAGTTTGTGGATTCACCCCATTTCCCTGAATGACATTGATAATCAAAAGTTCTGCGCTGGATGTTGCTTTTACTCCTGCCTCAGTCAGGACATCTGTCGCTTTTTGAATCAAATCAGTGGGAATAGAAAGCAAGTGCTTCAGAGGTTTATAAACTACATCGATAATCCCGAACAGCACAACCATCTGGATAACCATAGGCAGACAGCTGCTCATGGGGTTGTAGCCCTCTTCCTCGTACAGCTTCATCATTTCTTCCTGATATTTCTGTTTGTTTTTCCCGTACTGTTTCTGCAGCTGCTGCATTTTTGGGGTAAAAATTGCCATTTTAGCAGAGCTTTTCTGCTGTTTTACACCCAGTGGGAACAGTGCCAAACGAACCAATACAGTAAACAGAATCAATACAACTCCGTAGTTTTGAATGAACTGGTACATGAATTTCATGATCCAGCCAAGGGGGGTACCTAAAAATCCCATCTTTCTTCTTTTCCTCCTACACGCCCAAGGCGTTTTCCAAGTGTCTGCGACTGCAAAAAGCCATCTGTGTGACATCGTTGTTTTTACAGTCTAACCATGTTATATTTATTAAAAATTAAAACATATTGTAATTTTGTTTTAATTATATCCATTTTGTATTTTAATTTTTAATCATCTTCCGGTTTTTTGTGGTTATTTCCGTGAAACGGAACCAGAAAAAACCGCTCCGGCACATAGTCGATTCCCCCCACATTCCAGGGATTACACCGCAAAAGTCTCCATCCTGCCAAAATGCATCCCTTAACTGCCCCATGCCGGCGCAGCGCCTCCACCGCATAAGCGGAACAGCTGGGATAAAATCGGCAGCAGGCAGGTTTTAAAGGGGAGATCCACTTTTGATAAATCCTTATCAGAGCAATCAAAAGGCGTTTCAAAACTCAGCGCCTGCCCTTCCGTTTCGGATCCGGCTGACGCAGCAGATAAGAAAGCTGTTTTTTCATAACCTCAGCCACTTCATAGGATTTTCGGGCGGCAGTATCCGGTCTTGCTACAAACACAATATCATAGCCTGCCGGAAAGGTCAGTTCATCCCGAATCTGCACAAAAGCAGCCCGGATTACCCTGCGTGCCCGGCTTCTCAATACCGCTGTACCAATTTTTTTAGAAGTCGTAATGCCCACCCGGTGATATCCCAGGCGGTTTTTGACCATATAGGTCACAAGCAGCGGATTTGCCTTAAATTTTCCTTGAAAATAAGCCCGCTTAAATTCTTTATTCAGCTTCAGGGTAGGTAAATTTTTCATACTGTCCGCAGATCCTTAAAAAACAAGTCAAATAAATAGAAAGACCACATCAAAATAGACAGAGGGGTACTTTTCCCTCCATCCGGTTTTCGTGGTCAATATCAGTGGTTATGGAAGATGTCTTAAAAAAGATGTTTAGACTGCAAAACAGATTGCAGTCTAAAACAAATTTTATTAGTAAGTCAGCATTTTTCTGCCTTTAGCACGTCTTCTTTTCAGGACTTTTCTGCCGTTAGCAGTTGCCATTCTTTTTCTGAATCCATGTTCTTTTTTTCTATGGATTTTCTTTGGCTGATAAGTTCTTTTCATCCTAGTCTGCCTCCTCTCGAAAATGGGAATACTCGATTCATGCCTATTTTATGATTCAGATTACCTTTTGTAGCAATGCTTATGACAACCAGGTATCAACAAGTAAAACCAGTAACCTGTTTTCTCTGCACGGAACCATTTTCCGCACCTCTGATAAGCATATAAAAAGGCGAAACCTTGCAAGTTAATAGTATAAATGATGGAGACGGGCTTGTCAAGGGTTCTTTCAAAACTTTTTCTGATTTGCACACAGTTTGTCCTTTTTTCCCATTCGGAATTTCACAGAACCACCACCTCCAGGGGTTCACACCCCTGGACCCAAAAGGCTTCGCTCATGTTTTGTCAGCTGAGAAAAAATCACCTGATATTTCCGCTTTACTAACAGAGTCCGTCAGAATGAGGGGTAGCCGCGCTTTGCGGCGTAGGGGGAGTTAAAGCCGCTTTTGCGGCGGTATCACTCCCCCTGCAAGCCGTTCCGGCGTTTGAGGAAGGTTCTTTTCCCCTGTTTTCTAACCTCAGAAAACAGGGCGCAGGTGTGGGCGGCGTTAGCCCACATAGAAAAGGAAAAAATTAGCTGTTTTCCTAGTATTGACAGGGTACGTGCCATAGGCGGTTTTCACCGGGCACTATCCGGCGGCGCTTAGCCGGAGCAAATTCCGTACCCCTTCTTCTTCCTCTGTACGATAGGAAAAACCAAAATGCTCCCCAACCAAACGAGCAGTTTTGGAAAATAAATTCATGGTCTCATACAAAGCATCCCAGATTGCCTGCTCTTCTGCGGCAGGATAGGTCTTCAAAAAGCTCTCATAGGTTTCTTTTGGAAGATAACGGTCAAGATATTTCCCACTTTTCCCAGCACTGATCTGAAAATCCCCTGCAATTCCCGCCTGCCAGCAAAGCATTTTTAAAAGCATGGGACGGATGTAACTGTTGAGGCAATCCAAAGCGTATAATGTCTCGTGTCGGTATAACCCCTTTGCCGCATAGGGAGATACCCACCAAAATTCATTGCAGCACGCCCAAAATTCCTCCTGACAGGGCTTTTTCACCCAGTAATCCCGGTCACTGGAATCGGGAATCTTCGGCAGGATGCCGTCTTTGTCCAACAATATCACCGTCAAAGAATCTTCCTGACAGGCTTTCGGTGCTAAATCTACCCGCAGAAAAGTCAGGTCAATCCGGTTTCCGTCTGCAAACTGCATTAAAAAGGCGTAGCGCTGGTCAGGATCATTGGAACTTGGAAATAAAACCGAATCATCCGGCTCCTGCATTACCGCCATTTTCCCAAAACGGGAAATCCAGCTTTTATCCTTTAAAAAGGGAGCTACTTCTTTCACTGCATATACAATGTCAAAATCCTGAAACTTATCTCTGGGAGCCTTGGGATTTGCTCGTGAACCATTGAGATACACCGCTCGAATCAGCGGATTTTCTTTGGCAAATCCTAAAATCAAATCATACATTTCCTGTTCAGAGCGCATCCTTTTCCCCTCCTTTTGGAGAAACACGGTTGACTAAAAAGATTCCGGCACATACCAGTCCCAAAGCAATCACAGTGGACAGATGCAAAGCACTTTCCCGCAGGAATATGACAGAAAGCAGCGTTCCAAATACCGGAATTAAAAACTGATAGACACTAATTTTACCCAAAGGATTGTATTTTAACAGTTCGGTCCACAAAGCAAACGCCACAGAACTGAGCAGTACCAAATGAGCAAACAGCAGCACCCCTTTGAAATCGGGAATCTGGAAGCTGCCGCCTCCTGCCATTCCCACGGCACTTAAAACCAGTCCGCCAATCATCAGCTGCCACGCAGTAATGGTGACAGAATCTGACCGCTGGGCTGTCCACTTGCTGATTAAGGCCCCTACTGCAGAACAGGTGGCCGCAAAGAACATAAATCCTTCGCCCATAAAATGGAAGGCTCCGCCTAAGCTGCCTCCATCCAGATTCACTAAAATAATGCCGGCAATTCCTAAAGCGCATCCCATCCATTTTCTTGCGTTAAGCCGGTCATTGGCATAGCAGAAATGAGCTAAAATCACAGCCAGAAATGCCCCGCTGGAATTGATAATGGACCCTTTTACCCCTGTGGTATAAGACAAAGCCACATAGAAAAACAAATACTGCAAAGCGGTCTGTACGATTCCCAACAAAGTAATGCGAAATACTGCCTGTTTTGGGGGCAGCAGAACCTTTTTTCTGCCCAGGCTTCCTAAAACCCAAACCACAACGCCTGCCAGAAAGAACCGGGAACCGGCAAACATAAATTTCCCGTAAAGATCATCCGCCCCAATCTGGAACCATTCATATCCAATTTTAATGGCGGGAAAAGCGCTTCCCCAAAGCATGGTACATACAATGGCAAGCACCAGTACTCCTACCGGGTGGGTAACAATTGAACTCCATTTTCGATTCAAACTAAAAACATTCCTTTCTGATTTACAAATTCATCCTGGCGGGTAGCACCCGCTGGCAATGACGCTTCGCTCGTGTTCTGTCAGCTGAGAGAAAATCGCCTGCTATTTCCGCTTTACTGACAGGGTACGCGCCGTAGGCGATTGGTCCCGGGCACTGCCCGGCGCCAGGGGTTCACACCCCTGGACCCAAAAGGCTTCGCTCATGTTCTGTCGGTTTTGTCTTTCAATAGACCTGTAACTGTTTTTGCTTAGGGCATACCATTTGAATATTGCATTGTCTCAACGGATAAAACCCGTTTAAACCACAGTACTGTATGTTTAACTGATACTTTCGGAAACGGTAATGAGGGGGTTGTAGGGGGAGTTAAAGCCGGCGGACAGTGCCCGCACCCACTGACGCTGTGCTCGTACTCTGCCAGCTGAGTAAAAAACTTTTACTGTTTCCGCTTTACTAACATAGTACGCACCGAAGGCGGTTGGAACCGGACACTGTCCGGCGGCGTTTGAGGAATGGTCTTTTGGTTCGTTTTCTTCCATAAGAAAATGAACAAAGTTCCTCGGCGAACTCGGTTCGCCCCGGGCATCACCCGGCCACCTAGCGGTGGAGCAATGACGCTTCGCTCATGTTCTGTCAGCTACGAGAAAATCACCTGATATTTCCGTTTTACTAACAGAGTCCGTCAGAATGAGGGGGTAGCCGCACCTTGCGGCGTAGGGGGAGTTAAAGCCAGCGGACAGTGCCCACATAGAAAAGAAAAAAATTAGGTGTTTTTCTTTTGATGGTATAAATAATAAGAATACACAATGGGAACCAATGCCATTGCCGCAATAACCAAAAAGAAAAGCACATTCAAAGAAAAAATCCCGCATAAAATTAACAACACGCCGCAGATGGTCCACAGTCTTCCCCCAAACCGATGGGTTTTGACCCAAATTTCCTCGTCTGCCAAGGTCCATGGAGTTCGAATTCCCATGGTGTAGTTAAATTTACATTTGGGCATATAGTTTCCCATTAAAGTAAACAATATCCCCACCATCAGGGTAATCCAAAAACCAACATTGATGGAATGCCCTAAATTAAGTGCCAAAATCATCCCCTGGGTAACATTGCTTACCACTACAATAAACCATCTTCCCAGGAGTTTCATTTCCTGAGAACGGTTGATATTTTCTGATTTTGGATCTATTTTTATAGCCACATTGACAATGATTGTCAGTAAAAATAATACTGCTGGTATACCAAAGCAAGCAAATTCCTTGGAGGAATATCCATTCGGTTCATTGTTGATTCCCCAATGGGTCACCATTTCTGCCGGAAGCCGGCTGTATAACGCCAGTGACAATATCATAGGGAACAGCGCCAGTCCCCAATAGACACAATGCATCGCTGTAATTTTTCCCTGTCTGTTCATACTGTTTTCCCTCTTTTCTGTCCTGTAGGATCAAACACTACTGGTCTGTATCCGATGTTGCGGTCTCACAATCTTCTGCTTTATGTTCTGTCTGCTCAGAGGAATTTAAAGAAAATGATTCACTGATCCATGCAATCAGTTCTTCCAGCACAGAAGTATTCAACTCATAGTATATAAATTTTCCTTGTTTCCTATCAGTAATTAAACCAGCTTGTTTTAAAATGGATAAATGATGAGAAATGGTTGCGCCTGCCATATCAAACTGTCCGCTGATTTCTCCTGCAGCTAAACTTTTTTCCTTGAGCATATCCAAAATTTTTCTTCTGGTAGGGTCAGACAATGCTTTTAATGTATCTCCAAAAGCCACCCTTCTCACATCCTTTCCCGATCAAAAAGATTTTTAATAAAACAAAGGCAGATATTTAGAAAACAATCTAAACATCTGCCTTCATTATAGAATCTTTTTGTGGTTCTGTCAAGCAATGGGCCGACAAATTCGGCCTCCTGAAAAACGACAAAAAACCAAGTTTTTTCTAAAAATCAACTCTTTGTAATGGTGGGAAATTCCTGTTTAAAAATGTTAAATTTGTTTAAAATTAAGAAACAATTGTTTTTCTTCTGCAAAAATCCCTAAAAATCGGCACATTATAAAAATAGATTTATTTTGTGGAAAATAAAAGTTTTCAACTTTATCAACAGGGTTTTCAACATACCCGTGGAAAACCCTGTTATAATCCCTTTTTATACCTTATGTATATGCGGTTTTGTCCCTTTTAGAAGTGTCCATTTCCCCTTTTATTCATCTCAGTACTGCCTGAACCAGCACCATATAAAAAATGGTGCCGGAAGCAATACTCAAAAGCATATTCTTTTTCCACAGGTGCATCCCCACTACCACAGCACAGGATAACAGTTCCGGAAGTCCATGACTGGCGGAACCAAAATCCACCGATTTAAAACAGTATACAACCAAAAGTCCAATGACTGCAAAAGGGAGTGTCTTTCCCAAATAACGGATATAGGCCGGTGTGGGTTTATGTGGCGGAAACAATAAAAACGGCAGGAATCGGGTTACCATGGTTCCCAGTACCACTGCGGCAACGGTCACCACACCCTGCCATACTGTCATAGTCATAACCGACACCTCTTTTCTTTGTCATATTCCGGGTCAAGTCTGCGCCGAAATAAGGTCAGTACCGCCAGAATCAAAGCCATTGCAGGAAGCAAAAACTGTTCTGCTCCAAACAGCACCAGGCAGACTGCAGTTGCAATCAGCCCCGTCAAAGCAGGCAGATGCTGTTTTTGAGAAATCCACTGTTCCACAAAAATCACCACAAACAATGCAGTCATTACAAAATCAATCCCCGTGGTATCAAAGGGGATAAAACCGCCGAATATGCCCCCTAAAGCGGCTCCTGCCACCCAATAACACTGATTGAGAAGCGTCACAAAAAAGGCAAACCAGCGCTCATCTACCCCGTTTGGAACCTTTGCGGAGCAGTGAATGGAAAAGGATTCGTCACACATACCAAAAATCAGATAAGGTTTAAATTTTCCCATATTCCGAAATTTTTCCAGCATAGAAATGCCGTAAAACAGATGGCGGGCATTCACCATCAGCGCCATAAAAAAGGCGTGCACTGGGTCAAATGCCTGCAGGAGCAGATTGACGGTGACAAACTCCATAGAGCCTGCAAAAATGGTCAGGCTCATCAACAGCGGCCACCAGAAAGAAAATCCAGCGGCATTCATATATACTCCATATGCGGTTCCTAAAAACAGAAAACCGGCACAGATGGGCAGTGTATGGGGCAGCGCTGCACGAAATGCCGCCCGTGCCGGATGCTCCGGCAAAATCTCATTCATATAACAGACCTCCTTGATGATTGGAGCCGGACACCGGCGAAGCGCCGGCGCAAATGGCCTTCGGCTCGTACTTTATCAGGAAAGTGGGAATAGCAAACTTTTATTACTCAGCTGACAGAGTACGAGCGTAACGTCAGTGGGTACGGCAACTTGCCGCCGGGCACTGCCCGCACGCTAGGTGACCGGGCGATGCCCGGGGCGAACCGAGTTCGCCGAGGAGCTTTGTTCATTTTCTTATGGAAGAAAACGAACAAAAAGACCATTCCTCAAACGCCGGAATGGCTTTGTAGGGGGAGTGGGAACGCCGCAAATGCGGCTTTAACTCCCCCTACAACCCCCTCATTACTGTTTTCGAAAACATCGATCGAATATACAGTATCGTGATTTCAACAGGTTATACCTGTTACTATAATGCAATATAAAAGTTGTATTTCCTAAGTAAAAACAGTTACAGGTCTATTGAAAGACAAAACCGACAGAACATGAGAAAAGCGCCTTTGTCCCACCGCTAGGTGGTTTGGGTCCAGGGGTGTGAACCCCTGGCGCCGGACAGTGTCCGATACCAATCGTCTACGGCGCGTAGCCTGTCGGGAAAGCGGAAATTATTTATTGTTATCACCCAATTGACAAAACACGAGCGTAGCGTCATTGGCAGCGGCACCTTGCCGCATCCTAAAGAAAAGCAGTCCCTGCTCCATGGAGTAAAGACTGCTTTGTACATTATCATTGGCAAATCCAAAATAACCGGTGTTTTTTGCTGAATCGTTATTCTTCTTCCGGTTCAGCTGCTTCTTCGCTTTCCAGTTCCTGTTCCAGACGAGCGATTTCTTCTGCGGATTCTTCGGTTTCTTCTCCCTGTTCAACAGAAGAAACTTCTTCCTCATCATCGTGTTCTGCACGGGCAATAGAAACCAGACTGCTGTTTTCATTCAGCCGCATAACCCGTACCCCGGAAGCGTAACGGGACATAATGTTTACATCGCTGACCCGGATTCGAATAATAACGCCGTCATCAGAAATCATAATCAAATCATCGGTGTCGTCCACGACCTTGATTCCTGCCACATGACCTTTTACGTCGGAAACTTTGTAGTTGATCTTTCCGAAACCGCCGCGGTTTTGCAAGCTGTATTCAGAAATTGCGCTTCGGCGTCCCTGACCTTTGTCAGTTACTGTCATAACAGTGGCGTTTTCACGCAGACGTGCAAGCCCTACTACATAGTCGTCTCCCCGCAGCTTGATAGCACGAACCCCACGGGCAGTTCTGGACAGCGGACGGGCATCCTGTTCGCTGATTCGGATAATCATACCGTTTCGGGTTGCAATCAAAAGTTCGTGAGAACCATTGGTGAGTTTTGCAAATGCCAGCTCATCATCGTCGTTCAGGGTAATTGCAATCAACCCGCTCTTGCGCACATTTTTATAGGCGCTCAGTTCGGTACGCTTAATCAGCCCTTTCTTGGTAACCATAACCAGATACTGATCCGGATCAAAATCCTTCACAGCAATCATATAGGCGATCTTTTCCCCTTCTTCCAGATTTAAGAGATTCACAATATTGGTACCACGGGAAATCCGGCTGCCTTCTGGAATCTGGTAGCATTTGAGCCGGTGCATTCTTCCCTTGTTGGTGATAAACAGCACGTGATCGTGGGTAGAACAGATAAACAGTTCTTCCACAAAGTCTTCATCCCGCTGAGTCATACCGGAAACACCACGGCCGCCCCGCTTCTGAGTTTTGTAAACATCAGCAGGCAGACGCTTTACATAACCAAAATGGGTCAGGGTGACTACGCTTTCCTCTTCTGGGATCAGATCTTCAATATCCACTTCCCCGCTGATCATCTGGATTTCGGTTTTCCGGTCATCCCCGAACTTGCGGCGGATTTCACCCAGTTCTTTTTTGATAATATCCAGTACCAGCTGGTGATCTGCCAGAATCGCTTCCAGTTCCTGGATTTTTGCCAGAATGGCAGCGTATTCGTCTTCGATTTTCTGCCGTTCCAAACCGGACAGCTGTCCCAGACGCATGGCAACAATGGCAGAAGCCTGCGCTTCGGACAGATGAATTCCTTCGCTTCCATAGTCCACCAGTTCTACAGAACCCATGTGAACAAAACCTTCCGCCGGTTTAAAGCACCGTTCCATCAAAGCCACTTTGGCAGCAGCCTGGTCTTTAGAACCGCGGATAATGGCAATTACTTCGTCGATAAAGTCCAAGGCAATGTATAAGCCCTGCAAAATATGTGCCCGGTCTTTTGCCTTTTTCAGGTCAAACTGGGTTCTTCTGCGGATTACTTCTACCTGGAAGTCAATGTAATCGGTCAGGATTTCTTTTAAGGTCATCACCTTTGGCTGACCGTTTCTCAAAGCCAACAGAATTACCCCAACGGTTTCCTGCATCTGGCTGTAGTGGTACAGCTGGTTGAGCACAACCTGCGGATTGGCATCCCGCTTGAGCTCAATCACCATCCGCATACCGTCACGGTCAGACTCATCCCGCAGATCAGAGATACCGTCAATTCGTTTGTCTTTTACCAAACCTGCAATGCTCTGCAAAAGTCTTGCCTTGTTGACCATGTAAGGGATCTCAGTGACGATAATATGGAATCTGCCGTTTTTCTTTTCTTCAATTTCGGCTTTTGCACGGAGGATGATCTTGCCCCGTCCGGTAGCATAAGCTGCCCGGATACCGGCTTTTCCCATAATCATCCCGCCGGTTGGAAAGTCAGGACCTTTAATATATTCCATAATATCCGCCAGTTCGGCGTCCGGATTTTCCATGAGGAAATCCACTGCGTCAATTACTTCCCGCAGGTTGTGAGGAGGGATATTGGTAGCCATCCCAACCGCAATCCCAGCGGAACCATTGACCAGCAGGTTTGGAAAACGGGATGGCAGTACCACCGGTTCTTTCCGGGTGTCGTCATAGTTGGAACCAAAGTCCACCGTTTCCTTATCAATATCAGTGAGCATTTCCAGAGAAATTTTGCTCATTCTCGCTTCGGTATAACGGTAAGCAGCCGGAGGGTCCCCGTCAATGGAACCAAAGTTTCCGTGCCCATCTACCAAAGGATAGCGCAGAGAAAAGTCCTGCGCCAGACGAACCAAAGCATCGTAAACAGAAGCATCCCCGTGAGGATGGTATTTACCAAGCACGTCACCGACTGTGGTAGCACATTTTCGGTATGCTTTATCCGGAGTCAAGCCGGCTTCATGCATAGCATAAAGAATCCGGCGGTGTACCGGCTTTAATCCGTCCCGTACATCCGGAAGGGCACGGCTGACAATAACAGACATGGAATAAGCAAGAAACGAATCTTTCATTTCCTTCTCAATGTCAACCGGTATTACGTTTGTGTTATCTGTGTTATACAAGTTATACTCCACCTTTCACAGGGGTTTTACCGCCCAGCTGGATCAATAAATCATTTTATAGTTTTCCTTTAATCCGTCCCGCAGCAAACGGGAGATTTCTTCTTCTCTTTCCTGACAGCACCGTTTTGGGAGTGCGAAAATCCGGATTTTATGATATCCGAATACATAAAGATCCGCCATTTCCCAAACCTTCATCTGGTTTTCTGAAAAATAGAAGACATTTCGGTCTGCCCCTTCTCCGGTAACCATGGCGTTATCGTACAGGGTCATCAGATAGGTGTCCCCTTTCTGGGCGTCCACCGTTTTGGCCGTCTGCCGGATATGGTTCCACGGAAAATACCAAAGCATCCCGGTGGCTACGACCGTGAGCACGCACACAATGGTAGAAGTCTGGGAATAATCCGGATTATTCATCATGCGGACTAAAAAGATCACAAAACACACTGCCATCAGCAGGGTATAGATCAGGTTTTTCTTGTAAATGGTGTATTTTTGGAACACCCGCAAAGCCCGGCTTACTTCGTCTCCTGTAAAATCGTATTCAATGCGGATGCCCTCTTTGCCGTCAAATTCGTCTTCCTGTTCCGGCGTGATCGGGTCCATATCCGGCGCCCGGTCATACTGTTCCCCTACCATGCCGTCAGAGGTAATCAGCCGTTCTGCCACATCATTCTGGATGTTCTGGTCGATTATTTCATCCAGCGTTTCTTCAGAAGCGGTTTCGTTAGAAGCAACTTCTTCGGAGACTTCTTGTTCCGCAGATCCATCTGCAGCAGCTGTTTCAACTGCTGTGGTTTCTTCTGTTTTTATTTCATTCATTTCTTGATTTTTTTCCTGTTCCAAGCTGCAATCCACTCCTTCATCCCTTAAATATCCAAGTCTTTCGCGTATTTCGCGTGTTTTTCAATAAATTCCCGGCGAGGTTCTACTTTTTCTCCCATCAGGATGGTAAACACTTCGTCGGCACTGGCAGCGTCTTCCATTTCCACCTTGATCATGGTTCTCCGTTCTGGGTCCATTGTGGTTTCCCACAGCTGTTCTGGGTCCATTTCCCCCAGACCTTTATAACGCTGAATATCCACTTTTCCTCCGGTTTCCCCGGCCAGTTCCTGGATATAGGCATCTCTTTGTTCATCAGAATAAGCGTAGCGCAGCTGTTTGCCCCGGCTGAGTTTATAAAGGGGCGGCTGTGCCAAGTAAACGTGGCCTTCCTCAATCAGCGGCCGCATAAACCGGAAAAAGAAGGTCAGAAGCAGGGTTCGGATATGAGAACCGTCTACGTCCGCATCGGCCATGATGATAACTTTGCCGTACCGGAGTTTTTCCAGATTAAAATCTTCCCCAATCCCGGTGCCCAAAGCGGTTACCACTGGCATCAGTTTTTCGTTTCCATACACTTTGTCAAGACGAGCTTTTTCTACGTTGAGCATTTTACCCCACAGCGGAAGAATCGCCTGGAACCGGCGGTCCCGTCCGGATTTTGCGGAACCTCCCGCAGAATCCCCTTCCACGATATAAATTTCAGTATAAGTAGAATCCTTTTCAGAGCAGTCTGCCAGTTTTCCCGGCAAAGACGCAGATTCCAGCACAGATTTTCTCCGGGTCAGTTCTCTTGCTTTTCGGGCAGCTTCTCTTGCACGCTGTGCGTTCACTGCCTTATCAAAAATATCCCGGATGACAGATGGATTTTCCTCAAAATAGGTCATCAGGCTTTCAGAAACCAGACTGTCCACCAGAGGACGCGCTTCCGGATTGCCCAATTTTCCCTTGGTCTGGCCTTCAAACTCACAGTTGGTGAGTTTAACGGAAATAATGGCGGTCAGCCCTTCCCGAACGTCGTCCCCGGTCAGTTTCGGGTCGCTTTCTTTGAGCAGATTGTGTTTTTTGCCGTAATCATTGAACACACGGGTCAAAGCATTTTTAAAGCCGATTTCATGGGTACCCCCGTCAATGGTGTGAATGTTATTGGCAAAGGACATAATTACTTCGTTGTAGCTGTTGTTGTACTGCATGGCAACTTCTGCCACAGCATCCCCATCTGTCTTTTTCAGATAGATCACATCGTCGTGCACCACTTCCAGGTGCTTGGTTTTATGGATGTGTTCTACAAAGCTGCGGATTCCTCCTTCGTAGCGCAAGTGTTCTTCCTGCACATTTTCTGGATCCCGCTGGTCAGAGAACACAATGTAAACCCCTGCGTTTAAGAATGCCTGTTCCCGCAAACGGCGCAGCAGGGTATCATAATCATAAACAGTGGTTTCAAAAATTTCCGGGTCTGCCTTAAAGGTAACCTGGGTACCGGTGCGGGAAGTTTTTCCCACTACCTTCAATTCTTCGGTATAGTGACCCCGCTGGAATTTTTGGAAAAATTCTTCTTCTCCATTAAAAATCCGCAGTTCCAGATATTCACTCAAGGCATTTACAACAGAAGCACCTACCCCGTGGAGCCCCCCTGCTACCTTATATCCGCCGCCGCCAAATTTCCCCCCTGCATGGAGGATGGTGTATACTACCGTAGCGGCAGAGATCCCCTCTTTGGGATGAATCCCGGTGGGAATTCCTCGTCCGTTATCGGTAACCCGGATAATATCTCCTGGCAGAATTTCTACTTCAATTCGGTCGCAGTATCCGGCAAGCGCCTCGTCAATGGCGTTGTCTACAATTTCATATACCAGATGGTGAAGGCCATTGGGTCCGGTAGAACCAATATACATCCCCGGACGCTTGCGGACCGCCTCCAATCCTTCCAGCACCTGAATTTGATTTTCATCATAAGTTTGATTTACATTTGACATAGCCATGTTTCATCCTTTCGCATATATATGGGATGTTTTGTCTCACTGCCACCACCTGCGGTGGGGCAATGACGCTTTGCTGGTACTCTGCCAGCTGAGAGAAAATTATTTACTGTTTCCGCTTTCCTAACAAAGTTCACGCCGTAGGCGGTTGGTTCCGGGTTCTACCCGGCGGACACTGTCCGGCGCGCCGCCCGTTTGCGCAGCGTTTGGGGCGAAATCTGAGAAATATATACTACAATTCCCTGTTCCCCGGCACAGACCACAAAGGATTTGGGCATTTCATAGGACACATTATACACCTGCCCGGATTTGGTGGCCTGGGCTAAAAATCCTTTGGTAAACTTGGACAGGGAGGTATTCTCCATATCAAAAATCCCGATAATATCCTGGGTTCGCACCACCGTATCCTGACCTAAATGCAGATACATCTGCTCACTCCTCCTCAGACAAAGCTGTTTTGTGTTGTGCCGGGTTCTGCTGCTCTTTTGAAATCACCTGTTCTTCTACGAGGGATCCTCCGCTTACGTGAAAGATCTTCCCCTCCTCCATCCGAATGGTGCTGAGCACGTCGCAGCAGGTGATAAATACCTGCTGATCCTTTACCTGATTAAAAATATAATCCTGACGCTTGGAATCCAGCTCGCTCATCACATCGTCTAAAAGAACCACCGGCCGCTGACCGGTAATTTTGTGAAGAAGCTGGGCCTCACTGAGCTTTAAGGTGAGGGCGGCGCTTTTCTGCTGCCCCTGGGAACCGAAGGTCTTGACCGGAATCCCGTTTAACGTCAGCTCCAGATCATCCCGGTGAACCCCTACCGAGGTAAATCCGCACCGGATATCCTGTTCCAGAGCCCCTTGTAATTTTTCAAAATAATATTGAATGTGCCGGTCTTCATAAGAAGACACTTCACTGATCTGTTCTTCAAATACGTTAGATCGATAGTTTGCCGCAAACACTTCCCGGCTGGAAGAAATCCCGTCATACAGCTGGGCACCGATCATGCCCAGTTTATTCAAATAATCCTTCCGGTAAATAGACAAAATGGTACCTGCTTTGGCAAGCTGCAGATCCCAAATTTCCAAAGTATCCCGCAGATAAGGGGCTTTGGGAATATCTTTCAGCAGGGCGTTTCGCTGTCCCAGGGCTTTTTCGTAGGTGTCCCAGTACTTTAAATACTGGGGGGTCAGCTGGGAAATCGCCTGATCCACAAACTGACGCCGCTCCTTGGGAGACCCTTTGGCAAGTTCCAGATCTGAGGGAGAAAATACCACACAGTAAAAATGCCCCGCCAAATCCCCGGTCTTTTTTAAAGGAACCCGGTTTAAAAACTGTTCCCGCTTGGCGCCCAGACGAATCATTCCGGTCTGGGTTCGTTCCCCATCCCAAAAGGAGATGGAAAGTTCTGCGGCATTTTGTCCGAACCGAACCAGTTCCCCTGCCTTGGCACCCCGAAAACTGGGATTCCCCGTAAACATCCAGATTCCTTCCAAAAGATTGGTCTTTCCCTGACCGTTGTCCCCGTAGATAACATTGACATGAGAACAGGGGGAAAACTCCATCCATTCCAGATTTCTGAAATTTTTAAAACAAACCTTTTGTAACTCCATACTCCCGTTCGCTTTCCTTGTCTGTAACCGGTTGGTTTTTGTGTTATGACGTTATTCCCGGGAAGGGGCGCCTACAATGGTCAGCCGGTAATCGTCCAGTTCTACCACATCTCCGGGACGAAGTTTTTTCCCCCGCTGCAGGCAGACCTGACCGTTTACAGACACGACTCCTTCTGCCACAATCTCTTTGGAATGGCCTCCGGTTTCTGCAACGCCGGCAAACTTTAAAAACTGATCCAGTTTGATAAATTCTGTTGTAATCGCAATTTCTTGTTCAATCACAGGCACACACCTCTTTTTCCATCCATTAATCTTTCAGCCGTACCGGCAATACCAGGAACAAAAAGCTGTCCCCTTCCAACGGAAGCACCTTCATAGGAGAAAGAGGTCCGTTCATTTCAATGAGCACCTCATCGCACTCGCTGGCTTTTAAGGCATCGCTCATATATTTGTTGTTAAAGCCGATTTTTACATCAGCACCTTCCATTTCCGCCTGGAAGCTGTCCTGTACCTTACCCAAAGTGGTTTCACAGTTTAAGCGTACAACACCGCCGGAAAATTCACAGCGGATCGGGCTTTTTGCCCGGTCATTGATAATAATGGATGCCCGGTTGATGCTTCCCAGAAATTCTCGGGTGTTGGCGGTCACTTTGGTTTTGCTTTCTTTTGGAATGGCGTTCCGGTAATCCAGAAATTCCCCTTCCAGCAAGCGGGAAATCACGCTGTATCCCCCTACTTCAAAGATAATGTGTTTGTTGGAAACTCTCAGGCTCACCTGATTTTCCTGTTCTCCATTGAATTTAGCCAGCAGTTTCTGCACTTCGTTGAGGGTTTTTCCAGGAACTACAAACTGATAGGTGTCCTGATTTTCAATGGCTTCTTTTCTCATAGCAAGCCGGTAACCGTCTACAGATACCACGGACAAAAGTCCCGGTTCCACATCAAAAAGTGATCCAGTATAAATGGGAGTTTGTTCTGTCTGAGCCACTGCAAACAGGGTCTGGCCGATCATATTGCGGAATACATCCTGTGGCAGTGTCAGTTCTTTTTCATTATTGATCACTGGGATTTCCGGATAATCTTCCGCACTCAGACCCAAAATAGTAAATTCTGCGTCATTGCACCGGATAATGGTCAAAAGCCGCTGATCAGAAGAAAAAGAAATCTCTCCTGCCGGCATCTTGTTCACAATATTGGACAGCAAAGAGGCGTTGAGAACAATCTCACCGTCTTCTTCTCCTTTTACAGGAATACTTTTAATAATTCCCAGTTCCAGATTGTATCCGGTCAAGGTTAAAACGGCGCCTTCGCATTTCATCAAAATTCCTTCCAGGGACAGCATGGTGGATTTTGATGCTACGGCTAAAATGACATTATTGATAGTTTCGCTTAATGCAGCTTTGTCGCAGGAAAATTTCATAAAGTTTTGTCTTCCTTTCTTCAATCAGAAAAAATAAAATTGCCGCAAAAATAAATCATGCAGGTTTTCCTGCAGATAAAATAATCTACTTTAGATTAATCTATAATAAAAAGAAGATGTTTTTTCGTCTGTTCTTCAGATGAAAACAGCGGTTTTCTTTTGATATAAAAAAGTATCTTCTATATAAATAAAGAATAATAATAAAAATAGTAGTAGTAATAGGGGCGGTTGAAATTATGGAAAAGTGCCGCAAACCCCTTTGTAAAGGGATTTATGCCGTATTTTTTTCGGTTGATATAGCTTTTATAAATTGTGGAGAAATTTGAAAACTTTTGATCCTTCCACATTCCGGTGGAAAACCCTGTGTGGAATGTGAAGAAAATGTATAGAACTTGTTGAAAAAACAGTCTAAAATAAAAAAGCAGAAAAAATAGGGAAACCGAAAAAGTAACCTATGTGAAAAAGTGGAAAATGAAACAACCGCCTGACTGTGGAAAACTAAAAAAAGAAAAAGGGAAAAAACAGAAAATAAAAAACTGTTTTTTAGTTTTCCTTTATTTTTCAACACAGGATGGTGGAAAACTTATTTATCCCGGATGTTTTTAATTATGTCGTCCACAATGGCTTTGGTGTGGGAATCTTTTTCAATGAGTTTTTCTACCTTCTGGATGGCGTATACAATGGTAGCGTGGTCCCGTCCGCCGAATTCTTCCCCGATTGCCTTCTGGCTCATCTGGGTAATTTCTCTTACCACATAGATGGCCACCTGACGAGCGGTAGAAATCTGGGCAGCCCGCTTGTTGGAGCGGATGTCGTCGGAAGTGACAGAATAGGTTTTTGCTACTTCTTCAATAATCTTTTCTACGGTAACCGGTGTTGGCTGATTGTCATTTAAAATTTCCTTGATCACAGTCTGTGCCACACTGATGGAAGGGTTGGACCCGGCATAGTATTTGTATGCCTTGATCTTTTTCACTGCGCCTTCCAGCTGACGGATGTTGCTTTTCAGCTTGGTGGCAATAAACTGGGCCACGTCATCCGGAATGCTGATATTTAACAGTTCTGCTTTTCTCTTGATAATGGCAATTCGGGTTTCAAAGTCCGGCAGACCGATGTCGGTGAGCAGACCCCATTCAAACCGGCTTTTCAGACGTTCTTCCAAGGTTTTAATGTCTTTTGGAGGCCGGTCGGAGGTGAGGACGATCTGTTTTCCCACCTGATGCAGTTCATTGAAGGTATGGAAGAATTCTTCCTGGGTACTTTCTTTCCCCGCAATAAACTGAATATCGTCCACCAGCAGAATGTCTGCTTTGCGGTATTTGTTGTGGAACGCCTCGACAGACTGGTTCTGGATCGCAGCGATCAGTTCATTGGTAAATACTTCGCTGTTTACGTAGATAATGTTGGCGTTGGGGTTATTTTTGGCAAATTCGTGTTTAATGGCGCACAAAAGATGGGTCTTTCCCAATCCGGAAGGGCCGTGAATAAATAATGGGTTATAAGCGGCAGATGCCTTTTGCGCCACAGCCTTACAGGCGGCGTAAGCGAAGTTATTGGAGCTGCCTACAATAAAGGTATCAAAGGTATAGTCATAATTTCCGTTCTTTAAGGACTCGGTCAGCTCGTTTTGCTGGGTTTCGTTGTAGCTGAGCAGAGAGTGCACCTCTTCGCTGGAAGGTTCCTGTACCGGGGGTTCTTCCTGCTTTGGAAGATCCTGGGGAGCGATATTTTCCGCCATGTCGTCTTTTGTTTGGATCACAATATCCACTTCAAAGCCTAAAACTTCCAGAAAAGACTTTTTCAGCTTATCCAGATACTGTTTTTCCAGAATATTTTTATGAAAAGGTGCCGGAACGTACAGATAAGCGGTGGTTCCGGTGAGATTCAGCGGTTCAATCGGTTTGATCCAGAGGTTAAACGCCACGTCGCTCAGATTGGGTTTACAGTTCTCTTTCACAAGATCTAACACTTCGGAAAAAGATTCCATGTTGAAAAAAACCTCCATTTTTTGAAATTTGAAAACTGGTTGAAAAACTCTCTGATGCTGTTGAAAAGTTTGTGGAAAGTGTTGAAAACACGGTAAAAACAACAAAAAAGAAACAGACATAAGTTTTTTCAAACTTGTTCTGTTTATTGTGGAAAACCAGTTGAAACTTTAAAACAAAGATACGAATACAAGATATATTGTAACAAAATTTAAACATTTTTTCAAGGGACAGGACTGCCAAAACTCCTGGAAAATCCCAGTATTTTTTCATTGTTTGTTTCTGTGAGCAAAAAAACGGGGCAAAAAAGGCAAAAAAATAAGGGGCAATATCCCTATAGGCAGGAATGTTGCCCCTTATTTAAAAACACATTTTTTCGCATGGCAGACCAGCAGCTTATTTTTGTAAAGGGCTGTTGGCGGCATGCATCTGTTCATGTTCTTTTTTGATTTCTGTCATCAGCTGGAGCATGGTCCAGTCTTTGTTGATCGGAGTCACCATGGCTTTTAATGCCACCGGCGGAATTCCCATCTGTCTGATGTTTCTCAGCAGCCGGTCCAGCTTGGCGGAAGAAAGTCCCCGCATGACCATGCATTCCTCACAGGGAATTTCCCCTTCATAAGGAGCGGCCGGCAAAGACAATGAATCCAGCCCTGCCAGAAAACCAACTGTCTGGGAAAGGTCTTCCGGATTGACGGTCACAAAAGGAATGGACATCTGGGTCAGCAGTGCCCGGAGGGCAGCTCCTTTCCCTGTATCTTCTCCCAGCCGGTACAACAGAATCCGTTCTTCTGTATCCCGGTGTTTTTTTCGTTTCATATGATAAATTCTCCTTTTAAACGGTGTTTTTATAAAAGAGGATGAAAAGATAGGGTCAATTTTGCAGATCAACTTCCCTTATTCCAATGAGTAATCTACAAATCCGGTTTCGTTCCCCTGTTTTAGATAAACTCTGGGAACCCGCTTGCTGATATTGCACAAAATTTCATAGTGAATGGTTCCGGCCCAGTCTGCCAGTTCCCATGCGGTAATTTCCTGCTCCTGATCGGTGCCGATCAGGGTGGCGGTATCGCCAATTTCTATCTGAGAAAGGGCGGTCACATCTACCATGCACTGATCCATGCACACTCTTCCCACAATGGGGCAGCGCTGTCCCCGAATCAGTACCTCTCCCTGATTGGAAAAACTGCGGCTGTATCCGTCTGCGTATCCTACCGCCAGGGTAGCCAGTTTCATGGGAGTGGGTGCAGTGAAGGTGCGGCCATAACTTACCTGAGCGCCGGCAGGAATTTCCTTAACCATGGTGACTACGGTTTTAAAGGAAAGCACCGGTTTTAATCCCAGATTTTCTTTTACATCCTGGCTGGGATCCAGTCCGTACATGGAAATCCCTGCCCGGGCATAGTTGTACCGGCTGTTTTCATAATTGGTAATGCCGGCACTATTTTGAGCATGCACTGCCTGAAAGACCATGCCCTGCTGTTCCAGCTGAGATACCAGGGTATCCAGATGTTCCATTTGCTGGCGGGTGTAGGCAATATCATCCGGCGCAAAACTGTCGGAGCAGGCAAAATGGGTGAAAATTCCGGTAATGTCCAGGTTTTTCAGCTGACGCAGGGATAAAATTTCTTCGGTGCTGGAATGGAAACCGTCTTCCGGGAACCCAATGCGGTGCATGCCGGTATCGGCTTTCAGGTGAACCATCACCTTTCCCAGATGCGCTTCTCGGTTGAGGGTTTCGGCATATTGGGTGCAGTGAACTGTCTGGGTAATGCGAGAAGCAATCAGCTCGTCGGTCAGTTCCGGAGGAGTGTATCCCAAAATCAGGATATTTCCGGTAATGCCGTTGTGCCGGAGATTCAGTGCTTCATTAATATTGGAAACAGCAAAAAACTGAATCCCGCAGTCTTCCTGCAAGGTGCGGCAGATATAGGCGTCCCCGTGACCATAGGCGTCAGCTTTCACAACAGCGATCAGTTCTTTTTGTGCTGCCTGACGCAGAGCATTTATGTTATACTGGATGTGATCCAGATTAATTTCGCACCAGGTGCGTTTTAAATATTCCATTGTAACGGTTCTTCCTTTCTGATTGTGGTAAAGGGGGCGGTGTTTTTTGACCATTGATTCCGTTTGTTTTACGGGAAACCGCCCGGGAAAACTGCAAAAACCCTTTGTGGAAACTTCCCGGGAAATTCTTCTTATGAAAAAAGTCCTCAGCTGGGAAATTTTAGAGCTGCTTCGTCAGGGAGCCAGAAGGTTTTATACAGGAATGGCTCAGGGAATTGATCTTATCGCCGCTGAGGAATTGCTGGCGTTTCGGGATGAATATCCCGATCTGGAACTTATCGCAGTGATTCCCTTTTTATCTCAAACACGGGGCTGGTCCCAGGAATGGATCCAGCGGTATGAGCTGGTTTTGACCCAATGCAGCGATATTGTAGTATTATATGCAGAGTATAACCCCCATAGTTATGAAAAACGCAATGCCTTTATGGTGGAGCACAGCGATCTTATTTTGGCTGTGATGAAAAAGACCGATCCTGTCCGCCGAAGCGGAAGCTGGCAGACCGTTCGCATGGGGTTAAAACAGGGCAAAACAGTGCAGGCGATTTTTTTAGAACAAGGTGTTGTCACTACCCAGCTTTTGACCCGGAAAGATCTTTGTCAGTCCCAATAAATGGATGGGCTAGCATCTTATTTATGATACTCTTTTCCCATATAGAATTCAAGTTACAAAAGATGAACAAAAGAAAACAAAACACAGCGCCTGTCTGTTTCATAAACGGTGTGCAGGCGCTGTGTTTTATTGTACAAATTATGATTTTCTGGTTGGTACAATTTCCAGCCAGTATCCGTCTGGGTCGGTGATAAAGTAAATGCCCATAGAAGGATTTTCATAACAGATACAGCCCATGGCTTTGTGTTTTTCATAAGCTGCCTGATAGTCGTCTACCCGAAATGCCAGATGGAATTCGCAGTCTCCCAGATTATAAGGTTCCTTTTTATCCCGCATCCAGGTGAGTTCCAATTCAAAATCAGAACTGTCGTTTTTTAAATATACAATGATAAAACTGCCGTCCTCTGCGGTAATCCGCCGGTCTTCTTTTAGACCCAGTGCTTCATCATAAAAGGCAATGGAACGGTTTAGATCCAATACATTGTAATTTTCGTGAATCATTTGAAATTTCATAAAAATACCCCTTATCATATTTCATATGGCCTATTGTATCACAGGAATCGGTTTCTGCCAACCTACCCCCGCTGGCTCCAGTATTTCCGGTCCAGACTTCGGTACTGAATGGCTTCGGCAATATGTCGTTTTCCAATGGTTTCACTTTGATCCAAATCGGCGATGGTGCGGGATACTTTGACAATTCGGTCGTATGCCCGGGCGGACAGTCCCAGCCGTTCAAAGGCAGATTTCAGCACTGCCACAGCTTCCGGTTCCATAGGACACATTTTATTTAAAAATGCAGCGGGAATTTTGGCGTTGCAGGTGATTGGGGTGTTTTGAAACCGAACCCGCTGAATTTCCCGGGCAGCATCTACCCGCTTTTTAATCTGGGCAGAAGATTCTGCCGGCTGAGTGCTGGCAAGGCTTTCAAATTCTACGGGCATAACGTCAATATGTAAATCCATCCGATCCAGCAGCGGACCGGAAATTTTCGCCAGATACCGGTGAACCTGAACCTGGGAGCAGGTACATCCCCGGGTAGGATGTCCAAAATATCCGCAGGGACAGGGGTTCATGGCGGCAATTACCATCATGGAACAAGGATAGGTCAAGGTGGAATTTACCCGGGAAATAGTCACCGTACCCTCCTCCATGGGCTGGCGTAGAACTTCCAGAGCGTTTCGGGAAAATTCAGGGAGTTCATCCAAAAATAAAACTCCATTGTGCGCCAGAGAGATCTCTCCCGGCCGGGGAATGGAACCGCCTCCGGAAAGTCCGGCAGGAGAAATGGTGTGATGAGGGGTGCGGAATGGACGAACCGTAATCAAAGGAGCGTCCGGGGACAGCAGTCCTGCAATGGAGTGAATTTTGGTGGTTTCAATGGATTCTTCCAGCGTCATGTCCGGCAAAATGGAAGGAACCCGTTTTGCCAGCATGCTTTTTCCCGAACCGGGAGGCCCAATCATCAAGGCATTGTGGTTTCCGGCAGCGGCAATTTCCAGAGCCCGCTTGGCGGCAAGCTGACCCTTTACATGGGAAAAGTCCGCAAAATATTCCGGCGCAGGAGGAATGGGATTCTGTTTGGCAGGAGTCAAAGAGTTTGTTCCTTCCAAAAAGGAAACCAGCTCATTGATGTGGCCAATCCCATATACCTGAATTTCCCCTGCTGCCGCTCCTTCGGCGGCGTTTTCCTTTGGAACAAACAGCCGTTTGATTCCCTGTTCCCGGGCATGAATGGCCATAGGAAGCACACCGGTGACAGGGCGCACCTCTCCACCCAAGGAAAGTTCCCCTAAAAAGGCGCATTGGGACAGATCCGCTTCCAGCTGACCAGTGGCACACAGCAGGGCAATTAAAATAGGCAGATCATAGATGGGGCCGGTCTTTTTTAAATCTGCCGGTGCCAGATTGACCACCAGTTTGGCATCGGGAAAGGTAAACCCGCTGTTTTTCATGGCATATCGAACCCGGTCGCGGCTTTCCCGGACAGCGGCGTCTGGAAGTCCTACAATTTCAAAGCTGGGCAGTGCCCGGAGAAAATCCACCTCTACCTGAACCGTATAGGGTTCCATACCATACAGACCAGCGCTGAGTACTGTGGTTACCATATGCTCACTTCTCCTTTTCTAGGGTTATGGAAAACTTCCGGTTGTTACCATCGGACAGCAATTTCGTCTTCATCCGGAAACTGCATTTTTTGATACCACTTTCGCAGATATTCTGGAGGAATATAAAAGGAAGAAGTTCCCTCTTGTGATTTACAGGCGGCATTGCGGATTTCCAGCCGCTGGAGAAGTTCTTCCAGAGAAGGGTTTAAAAAATGCATCTGAAAGTGTACATCCAGTTCTTTTGCCTGGCTGCGGAAATAATCCCGTTCGTCCTTTCCCCAGAATCCAAAATCTAAAATGACACTGACGTTTTTCTCCAAAAGCCGGCGGGCAGTCTGCCACATAATCTGTTCAATGGTGCTGTGGCGCTGATCGTGTTCCTTGCTGGGAAAATCCTGTCCGAACAGCAGGAGCTGCCATTGGTCAGGCGTAAAGCGGATTGCATTTTCTGTTTGTTCCAGCTGGATTGCCAAGGTGGTTTTTCCGGAACAAGGCAGACCTACCATTAAATGAAGAGTCGCGTCTTTCATGGATGTTCCTCCGTAAAATCCCAGATTTGCAGACCGGTGACAGGGTCGTTTTTTCTTCCAATCTGTCCGGAAAGAATCCGAATCATAATTTCTCCTGTTCCGCCGATGACGGCGCTTTTCAGGTGTCCGGCAAATACGGCGCCGGTTTCATCTCCAAACACCGCGTGAAGATGAAGATAAGGCTTTCCCTCCTGTTGGGTTACAGTTCCGGTAAGGGATGCCATTTCCAGTTCCCGTTCCAGAGAAAGAGGGTAAAAGGTTTGATCTGCCACCTTATACGCACCCAGCAAAACCTGACGGACAGCTCCCAGTCCGGAAATTTCGCCCAGCAAAATCCCTTGTTCCTGGCACACCTTTGCAAGGCTTTGGCAGATTTCGTCCCCTGGGTCCAGGCGAACGGCAATGGTATCTTGAAAGCGCTGATACTGCATAAAATATCCTCCTTTTGGAACATAAACTTGGATGTTCTCAATCGAAAATCAGGTAAAAAAACTTTATAATTAAAGATATTATACTATATTTTTACTGGAAAAACTAACCAGTACGAAAAAAAGATTCTTAGCAGATTCACGAAACCACCTGGCGGTGGGGCAATGACGCTTCGCTCGCCAGGGGTTCATACCCCTGGACCCAAAGAGGCTGCGCTCGTGTTCTGTCAGTTGGGAGAAAATTACTTGATATTTTCGCGTTACCAATGGAGTACGTCAATGAGGGGTTTGTAGGGGGAGTTAAAGCCGGCGGGCAGTGCCTGCACCCACTGACGCTTTGCTGGTATCCTATCAGCAGAGTAGAAAACTTTTACTGTTTCCACTTTACTAACATAGTACGCACCGAAGGTGGTTGGCACCGGACACTGCCCGGCAGAAAACTACCTATATTATAGACATGCTTTTTCAGCCAATAAGAATAAGATATTCAGACTGTAGAAAAAAGTAATGTAAACTAGCGAATTTCACCAATAAAATTATTATCGAATTACTTTCAAAATTATTAGCGCCGCAGCGCTTTCCAGAAAACAATTGTTTTTCTCAAATGTGCAAACTATACTTGGGGGTCTTGGGGGTAGTGCGACTAACCGAATATTTCCGGAGCACGCCCCCAAGTGCCCTTTTCTGCTTCCTCTTTTTGGCATAAAAAGAGGAAGTGCAAATGTGGTGAGCTAACACCGTCCGGCGGCTCTTATCGGGTACAGGCACTACCCACTTCTAAAATCAAAAACTCCGGTATTGGGCGAATAATTACATTCAGCCGAAATACCGGAGTTTCGTATTCTGTTTAAAAAATCATAGTAAGACAGTGATCATAGGCTCTTTACCGGAGCACTTTCTGTTTCATAGTATATTTTATGGGTGATGGATCACCTGGAAATTGCTCAGCCCTTCTGCCTGAGTTTCAACGCTTCCATTGGTGACAGTTACTGTAATGTTGGCGGCCAAAGTGCCGTTTCGGTCGTATACAGGAACGGTCTTTTCTCCATCTTTATGGAATCCGTATAGATGAACTGTTACCCCGTCAGTGTAGTCGTAGTCGGCTCCTGTGGTTTCAGGACCAATGACCAGTACAGAGTCTTCCCGCACCATCAAAGGCAAAGTCAGATAATCATAGGTTTCCCGGTACCATTTTCCTCCTTCTCGGGCTTCGCCGGTGAAGAAGTCCCACCATTTTCCTTCCGGAAGGTAATAGGAAACCTTCCCGTCTTCCCGGAAGATCGGCGCAACCAAAAGGCTGTCTCCCAGCAGATACTGCCGGTCTAGATTCCAGCAGGTTTCGTCTTCCGGATATTCCAGCATCATAGGACGCATCATTGGGATACCGGTTCGTGAAGTTTCCACAGCGCACCGGTACAGGTAAGGCATCAGAGACAGTTTTAGCTTGGTAAATTTCCGGGTTACGTCTACTGCTTCTTCCCCGTACAGCCACGGTACTTTGTATTCACCGCTGCCATGATACCGGGAATGGCTGGACAGCAGACCAAACTGGGTCCACCGTTTGTAAATATCCGGCATACAGCCGTTTTCAAATCCGCCGATGTCGTGGCTCCAGTAGCCGAAACCGGACAGGGCAAAAGACAGTCCGCCCCGGAGGGTTTCTGCCATAGAAGTGTATCGGGAAGTACAGTCGCCGCCCCAGTGAACCGGGAACTGCTGTCCGCCGGCAGTAGCAGAACGGGCAAACAGCACGGCTTCCCCTTTGCCCCGCTTCCGTTCCAGAAGCTGGAATACTGCCTGATTGTACAGGAAGCTGTAGTAGTTGTGCATTTTTACTGGATCGGAACCGTCAAAATAAACGCAGTCCACAGGAATCCGTTCGCCAAAGTCAGTTTTAAAGCAGTCTACCCCCATATCCAGCAGTGCTTCCAGCTTGCTTTGATACCATGCGGTAGCATCCGGATTGGTAAAGTCCACCAGCGCCATGCCGGACTGCCACATATCCCACTGCCAAACGCTTCCGTCAGGGCATTTTAAAAAGTATCCCTTTTGAGCGCCTTCGTCAAAGAGAGGAGATTTCTGCCCGATGTAAGGGTTAATCCAAACACATACTTTAATGCCCCGGCTGTGAATGTTCTGAAGCATTTTTTTCGGATCAGGGAATACGGCTTCGTTCCAGGTGAAGTTGCACCATTCGTATTCCTTCATCCAGCAGCAGTCAAAGTGGAATACTTCCAGAGGAATTCCCCGTTCCAGCATGCCGTCAATAAAGCTGATGACAGTATCCTCATCATAATTGGTGGTAAAGGAGGTGGAAAGCCATAGTCCAAAACTCCATGCCGGCGGCAGGGTTGGTTTTCCGGTTAGCTGGGTATAGCGGCTCAAAGCATCTTTAGGGTGATTTGCACCGATGACACAGTATTCCATCTTTTCCCCTGGTACGGAAAACTGCACCCGGTTTACCTTTTCCGATGCAATTTCATAGGAGACCCGTTCGCTGTGATTCACAAAAATACCGTATCCCCGATTGGTCAGGTAAAAAGGAATGTTCTTGTAGGTCTGTTCGCTGCAGGTGCCGCCGTCCTCGTTCCAGATATCCACAGTCTGTCCGTTTTTTACAAAGGCGGTGAATCGTTCGCCCAGACCGTATACCTGTTCTCCCACGTCCAGATCCAGTTCTTCTTTCATATAATGACGTCCGTCCTTGGTCATATATGCCATGGCGTTGGGACCGGAGCAGGTCATCAGAGCACCGTCATAATAATAGTTGATGGAAAAGGCACCCTGTTTTGGGATCACTGCACTGGTTAAACCGGAAATAAAGGTAATGGTATCTTCGGTTTCTCGAATGGACACTTCCCGTGGGGATGTGTGCAAGGCAAACAGGCTGTCAGATACGCCTCCTTTGTGGTGATATTCCCGGATTTGCAGCACATTTTCTGCGGGAGAGGTGATTTCGATAGTCAGCAGAGTGCTGTTTAGGGTATGTCCTTTTTCCTGAATCCAGTTGCAGGCGGCGTACAGGGTAAGCCGTTCTGGTTCAATGCGATAGTCGAACAGCTGTTTTGGCGCCTGCATTTGGACATTGTCCTGCAAAAGCCAATATCCGTTCATAAATTTCATGGTTTTTTCATCCTTTCTGTTTGTTTTTTTAGGTAGTTTCAGTATAGCATACCGGAAAAACTGTGTAAATTCCCTGATAAAATTTTCTTTAGAAAACTTTGAGCTTTCCCCTTGCCTGTGATATAATAAAGCGGGGACCCCCCATCGGAGAAACCGGGAGGAAAAAATAAAAGAAAAAGGAGTTTATCAAATGAATTTTCAGGGAAAGACAGCCATTGTCACCGGAGGAACTTCCGGAATTGGAGAAAGTACGGTTCGGGGGTTGCTGGAACAGGGTGCATATGTTCTGGTTCTGGGACGGAATGAAGAAAAAGGCAAGGCACTGGAACAGCTGGGAAACTGTACCTTTTATGCCTGCCAGATGGGAGATCCAGAATCAATTGAACAGGTATGCAAACAGATTTTAAAGGATCATCCAAAAATTGATATTCTGGTCAACAATGCGGGAATGTCTGTAGACGGCACAGTAGAAAGCCTGTCTTTGGAACAGTGGAACGAAATTTTTGCTGTCAATGTGACCAGCATCTTTTTAATGAGCAAATATATTGTACCTGCTATGAAACAAAACGGATACGGCAGAATCATCAACGTAGGCTCTACAGCCGGAACCGTAGGAGCGTGGGGACTGCATGCATATTCTGCTACCAAAGGGGCAGTGATTCAGCTTTCCAAGAGCATGGCAGCAGAATACGCAAAAGACGGGATTTTGGTTAACTGCCTGTGTCCAGGAGGCACCAGAACTCCTTTGATGGAAGGCATCGGTGCCAATGATCTGGATGAGTTTACCAAGCTCTTCCCAATCGGACGGTTGGCACAGCCAGAAGAAATTGCCAATACCATTATTTTCCTGGCAAGCGAACAGTCCAGCTTTATGACCGGAAGTGTGGTACTGGTGGACGGCGGATTTACCTGTATTTAATCAGAGGTGCAGGCGACAAGGTGCCGCAGCCAATGACGTTTCGCTCGCCAGGGGTTCACACCCCTGGACCCGAAGAGGCTACGCTCGTGTTGTGTTAGCTAAGGAGAAGTTATCTGATATTTCCGTTTTACTAACAGGATATACGCCGAAGGCCATTTGCCCCGGCGCTTCGCCGGTGCCGAAGGCAGTTGGCACCGGACACTGTCCGGTGGAAAAAATTTGCCCCTCTGCAATCTTTTAGATTGCAGGGGGGCATTTTGCGTCAGTTGCCCGGTGAATCATCATGTCTGTTTTCTTGTTTTACAGGCTTCTTTGCAAAGATTATTTTTTAAAGCAATGGTTGCCAGGGTATCCCCTAGCTGGGTAAAAACCACTGCCAGCAGTTCCAGCTCTTGAGTGGTACAGGTACAGGCCAGGCTGTTGGCGGCAGCAGTAATCGAAGCGGTTAATTCACAGGCGTTCATAAATCACCATCCTTTCTTTTTATTGTATGCCGCAAAAAGAAAGATGGTGTTGCTGGCGCCTTATCCCAGCAGGGTGATTGGCAGATATACTGCGGTCGGACGAGCAGCGGATGTGACCTCTAAAATAATCCGCTGAACCGGCTGCACCTGCTCTCCGGCCGTGATGGTAAAGGCTTCTCTGCGGCCTTCTGCGGAAGTGACGCAGATGTTTTTCCGCCCGGAACAAAGCCATCCTTCCGGCAGAATCCAGCGGAGATGATAGTGCTTTTGTTCCGGCATACGGATGTTTTTCAGATAGATGTGACCGGAGATGGAGCCATTGGGTTCGATGACCGGTTCTCGGTCCAGCTCGGCCCACACTTCGCAGTACAATCCCTTTGTCCGAAAAGAATATGGGGAGCGGGTAAACAGTTCCTGTATGAGATCATCGCCCATAAAATCTTCCGGAGAAACCTGAGAAATATCTTGAACTTCACCAATTTCAATCATCTGATGAGCTGGACGGTAACAGCTGTTTCGCAGAGTGACTGGGTGCAGATTCATTACCTGATCGGTCAGTTCCAGATTGGACTTTGGCCATGCTCCATGACCGTTCAGGTTGCAGATGGTAACAATGCTGTCCCCAATGTACTGTCTCCAGTCGGCGGGAATTCCGGCAGTGCCTTTCATGATGCCAAGCAAAGACCCAACTGTAGCACCGGTGCAGTCGGTATCGTCTCCGCAGTTTAAGGCCAGAATCATGGATTTTTTAAAGTCACACTGTCCGTATAACAGCCCTAGTACCACAAATCCCACATTGGCAGGAGCTTGGAACCAGCCGATATCACGGCTTTGTTCCACCAGCCGTTCCCGGGTTTCTTTCCAATAGACCCCGTTTTCATAACATTCTCTGACCAGCTGAACGCTTTTGGCAACCCGGCAGTCAGCGGGAATTTTGGAAAGACCAATATCCAGCAGAACCTGAATGTCGTCAAATACAAAAGCTGCACTTTCCATGGCTGCAATGAAAATAGCTGCATAGGTTCCTTCCCCGTATCCGTGGTCTACACAGGCATCGTAAAAGGCATAGCGGATAGCGTTTTCCGGACTGCCTGGATAAAGGCATGCCCAAATTTCGGTGCGGATCCAGGCACCGTTGGAGTGAAGCCACTGTTCATTAAAACACTGTCCGGACAATGGGGGCAGCAGTCCGTCCCGCAGGTTGTTTTTTCCGATTCCATATTCGTTCCAGTTGGGGCCGATATAGGTGATCCAGTACTCTGCAAGACTTTGCTCGTCCACCCCTTCCGGTCCCAGTTCATCCATGGCCCGCAGCCAAACCAGCTGCAAATCCAGGTCGTCGTTGGGGAGCACTACCCCTGGTTCTGTGGAAAATCCCGATAAATCCAAAATTTCTCTGGTGCCTTCATAGGGGGTACCCATGGTACCGCCAATATTTTTTCCGATCCAGCAGGCATAAATTTTGTCCTTTAATGTCTCTTTTTTGAATGAAATCATGGGAAACCATCCTTTCTGAGTAAAAAATAAACGGTCCGAATCATTTGTTTTTTTGCTATTATACTGGAAAATCTTTTGGGGTACAATCGTATTAATTCATGAATTTGCGGCGGGATATCAGGCGTTTCGTCCAAAATGTTATTTTTCCAGCAAAAGAGCGTACTGTAAAAGAACATACAGTACGCTCCAGATGAAAAACAGAAGGTTCTAATTGTGAAAGGAAACTCCCCTGCCCTTTTCCCCATCTGATTTGTGAGGCAAACAAGCGTCGGATATTTTTTACCTGGAAATGGAAGCCCCAGTGTAATGATTTTGCCCCTTATGCTTGAGAAACGGCAAGCTGGGAAAACAAAAACTGTTCCGGGGGGATTTCTTTGTGTTCCACAAAAATTTTGCGGGGATGGATTTCTGTGCAGGTCAACAGTTTTTCTGCGGTATTCCAGTGCTCTGCCACACAGCAAAGGGCAAAGATGTTTTTTAGGGATGAAAGCTTTTGTTCCAGCAAAGAAAGACAAAGGGAAGGTTCTGTTTCTTCCGGAGAGAAAACAGGAACCACCACATGATAGCGCTGAGACAGCGCTTTCATTCTGGGATCACAGGAAAGGGTTCGGGGTTTTTTCAGCATCATGACCAGAGCGGGATGCTGCGGGGAACCAAATTCCTCAAACTGCATAGTAAAAAGACTCCTTTAACCATTCAAAGGGATTTGCTGCGCAAACAGCCGGACAGAGTTATCCCATCCGAAATACAGAATCGCAGCATACATAATCGGTATCAATATAGTGGGCAATGATTCTGGCCTGAAAATTTCTGGGGTTGCAAATGGCGTCATCACTGCCGCCAGATACATCCAGATCCTCTGGCAAAACAAAGGAAATGCATTTTACCACAATATCCCGGCAGGCAGGGGCAGTGTGTGCAGGGATAGTAAATGTTTTCATCCCTCGGGAATATTCCATTCCTTTGGAATCCAGCTCGGTCAGGATGACCCCAAGGGCTACCCTTCTGCCGGGGCAGACGTGTTTGATGGTAACATCCAGCTGAACAATTCTGCCCAGAGATTCCAAAACCGTATCCCCCAGATCAATGATTGCAGAATCCTGGCAGCCTTCCATGGTAAATTCTACCGGAATGGGACAGGGCTGAGGACGCACAATGATGCCGCAGTCTACAGTGACAGTAGGTGCCGGAAAGACTACCACGTTGCCTTCGTTATCGGAATAGGTGATGGATTCATTCACTAACTTTTTTCCGGAGGTAGAAGCTACATGTTTAATCCAAAATTCCAGGGTGGCGCCTTCGTTGGAAGACACGCCCAATTCATCAATTTTCCACTGCAGCGATGTGGAATTGAGCATCATGGCAGTTCCTTTTGTAGGCGGAGTGACGCTGGTAATGATAAAGTCAGGCTGAACGACTTCGTCAATGACAATGCTGGTAGCTCCGGTTTTGGAAATGTTGGCAGCAAGATCCCGGAATAAATCTTCCAAATCCGCATCATTTGGGGTTACAGCTACATGGGAGGCATCCGGGTCAGTTGCCCAGTCATTGAGCACGTTTACATCGATGCCATCAGAGCCGATCAGACCGATGCAGTAGATGATAATCCCTGCTGCCCGGGCAGCTGCCGCTACAGGAGCCGGAGGTGCTCCGGCGGTGGTTTTTCCGTCGGTAAACATGACGATTACCTTGGCGTTGGAAGACATGGGGTCAAACAGCTGAATGGCTTTTTGAAAGGCATCCGCATGGTTGGTGGATCCTCCGGCAGTCAGGCTGTCTACAGCGCTTTTTAAAGCTGCCACAGAAGTAATCAGCGGTGCATCTGCAGAAGCGGTGGAGGCAAAGCTGACAACGCCGATTCGGCTGCCGGAACCGATCACACCGTCCTGGGAACCGTCTGTAGACTCCTCGATAATATCGATAAAGGTTTTGGCGCCGGCTTTCATATTGGCTAACGGACTGCCTGCCATACTCCCGGAGCGGTCTAATACTAAAACAATGTCGGTGGGGTTGTTCACGATGTCTGGAGAAGCAGAAAGTGCCAGCGTTACTTTTAAGCTGCCGTCGCATTCAATGCGGTCCAGATTGATTTGTTTATTTGAACTTGTAATACCCATGGTATTTTCCTCCTAAATTCATTGAGGAGGCATACCTCCTCCCCCTATTCTATGCGGGCAGCTCACAAAGGGACACGGAGAACAAAGCCGTAAAAACAGACAGTATTGCCTGCGCCAATCAAAAAACACATTCCCAAAAATCCGGCAAAACCGGTATTGGAAATGTGTTTTTAAAAAGACTTTATGGTTATCTTTGGGGATGGGGATTTCTTTTAGGTCTCATTCTTTTTGGTTTGACTGCCGGAGCGTTCTTTTAGAGTCACATGGACGCTGTCCCCAAACTGTTTTCCGATTTTTTTCCGGATATCCTTTCGGATTCCCAAAATGGGAAACGGCGTCCCCATTTTCATGACCTGACCGTCATAAGGCTCTCCGTCAAAGGTGGCGTGTACCAAAACCCTTCCTTTTCCAAAAACAGCTTTTAAATCCAGAGGAACCTCCACATAGGCGGCATCCATGGTGCCGTTTTGAAGAATGACGGCGTCAAATTCATATATTTTGCTCACAGTATTTTCTCCTTTCGGTGTTTGCGGAGAAAAACGGCTTTATTGGGAATTGTCCGGATTTTCCACGCAGAACAGATAGTGCGGCATGTCCATGTTGTAGTAGTGCTTAATGCTTTCATCCACAATGGTCATTCCGTTTTTTCTGGCTACGTTTTGGGAAGGAAAATTGTTCTGGCGTACAATGCCGTATACCTGTTTTGCATGAAGAGTAGAAAATGCATATTCCTTGCAGGCTTTGGCAGATTCAATGGCGTATCCCTGATGCCAGAACTTTTTCTGGAATAAATACCCGATTTCCAGTACCTGACTGTCCTTCCAATCCTGCATGGACAGTCCGCACTGACCGATCATTTCTCCGGTTTCTTTCAGGACTACTGCCCATAGCCCAAACCCGTAAGTTTCATAGCGGGAAAACTGCCGCTGCAGCCAGTCTTTTGCCTCCTCATCGCTGAAGGCGTGTTCATAGGCGTACATGACTTCTTTGTCCTGAAGAATTTTACATAGAGCGGGAAAATCAGAGGGTTCCATTTCCCGCAGCAATAGTCTTTGCGTTTCTAAAATTTTCATACAAAATTGCCTCGCTTTTTAAGGATTTATTTTGGAAATATCTTTTTTTACGGTCATTAAAACAAAGGTGTCGTAAAATACAATGTGGTTGCCGGCATCCAGAACTGCCTGTTTGATTCCTTCAAAAAATTTGCTTTGATAGGGTTCGGGAATCACCAGATGGTCACAGTGGGTTTGGCAAAGCCCTGCGTAGGTTTCGGCGGTCATTTCCCGTCTGCCGTGAAATTCCCGCTGTTCCCAATCCGTGTATCCGTACTTTAAGGCATTTTCATAACAAAAAGAACCCAGGGTATACGGAATATCCGGCTTAAAGTACTGGCTGTATACGTCCTGAATTTTTTGGTACAACTGAGGGTTTGGAGTTTTGTAGTCACTGAGGGTGAACATCATGGCCAATATCCCGCCAGGTTTGAGTAAAGCAAAGGTTTTGGAAAAGGCCACCTCTTCGGGAATCCACTGAATGGTGGCGGCGGAATAAATAAAATCAAAGGTTTTTTCTCCAAAATCATGGGTGATAAAATCGTCCTGAATCAGGTGAAAGTTGGAATACTGGGAGTACTTTCGCTCCATCACTGCCGCCAAATGTTCCCCCAGTTCAATGGCGTGATAATCACAGCCTGTTTGGAGAATGGGATCTGTGGCCTGACCAGTACCAGGACCAATTTCCAGCACAGACTTGTCCGGCGTAATGGGAACCTGGGAGATTAAATACGAAAAAAGTTCCGGACAGTACCGGGGACGATAGGCGTCAAATTGTTCCGGAATGGTGTCGAAGATTTTTCGAAATTCCATAAAATCACCTCTTTCAGTTAGCGGTTCAATTTGATTTTTTGAACATTTTTGGTCTGCAAAACAAAAATCAGCAAGCTGATGACATCCAGACAAAAGAGAAATTGACAGATCAGTCCCAAAAGGAACAGCCCAGTCCCCAGGGTTTTGTCCCTCAATGACCGCGCCAGGGCATAAACGCTGACCATGCTGCTGAGAACCAGCGTAATATAATCCAAAAATACCAAAAACAAAATTAAGGGCATGGTGATAAAAAACATCATTCCCAAAATCAAACCGAATAAAAAAAGAACCAAATAGGTGGGAATGTGGATACACTTTAAAAGCAGGGCGGCTTTTAAAATTTCAGCGGAATCAGCGGTTCTGCTGGATACCATAAAAATAATGTTGCAAAGGACAGCGCCTGCCAACATCAGAAGAATCCCAACACCGACCCATTCCATCTGCTTAAGAAAGATCTGAGAAAATTGATCGGACAGATTTCCAAAAATGAAATAGCAAATAAAAAACAGTACCACAAGATACGGAAATATCATGGCCGGAATGAGCAGAGCTTTTTTCATAGGATCACAGCCTTTCTTTATTTTATGGTTGGGAAAGGATGAAACGGAGTCCCTTCCCTTTCAGCAGCAGATTTAAAAGCAAAGAGAAAATCAGTATCAGACCGTCATTCTTTCACTGACAGAATAGGTACGAGGGTGCTATTGGACGGAAAATCTGGGATAGGATAAAAATACTTCTTCACTCCCGGCAAAGACATTCATGTCAATGAATGGTTCTTTTCCTTTATAGCCATCCAGCTTTTCCCGGTTTGTGTACTGCCAAAAGATCCATTGCCGGCCATCGGATAAGTGTGGTTTGGAAATGACATTTCGGATCCAGATATCATATTCTTCATAGTCCCCGGCAAGATAATAATCATAGGATTTTTCTGTGGCATAGATAATTGGTTTGAGTCCATAGAACTCTTCCAAGGCGGAAAGCATATGTTTGAGCTCCCGGGAGACGTCCTCCCGGTCTGGAGGATATTTTTCTTTGTCGCCGTAAAATTCAACATCAATTACCGGGGGCAGCATCCCCTCAAAAGGAACCACTGTGCTAATATAATGTTCTGCCTGATCAATGCCTTTGCTGTCGTAGCTGAAAAAATGATAAACGCCTACCGAAATGCCTTGTTTAGGCGCTTGGGAATAATTGTAGGCAAAGCGAGGGTCCACAAAGGAACTTCCCTCTGTAGCTTTAAAAAATGCAAAATCAATGTTTTGTGAGGCAAGGATTTCCCAGTCTACCGTCCCCTGATAGGAGGAAAGGTCAACGCCTCTGACGGGATATTCTTTTTCAGAAGGTTGATTGAGCAGAATGATCCCATGAAAGACCAAAAAAGCCCAAATAATTCCTGCGGACAGAATCAAACAGCCAAAAAACGCCGCGAAACGGAACGCCTTGTGTTGGATCATTTTTATGGGATCACCCCCAGTCTCTTTGATATGATTTTATCACAGCAAAACAGGGTTGTCTATGAGAATTCTGGGAAAATCAGGTAAATGGTTTGAACAGGAGATAAAAAAGGGATATCTTTTTTCGCATCCATAAAAAACAGACCGCCATTTTTTTTGGCGGTCTGTTTTTAAAACTTGTTCACGAAGCAAAGTTTTGTGAACATCCGCTTAAAAAGCGGTTATTTCAGTTCTTCTGGAACAACAGGTTCTGTAGGCTGAACCTTGGTGCATCCGGTACAGATATCGTCGGCAGAAGCATTGTTGCAGCTGACGAAGGTATCACCAACCGTTGCAGTTGCACCAAATTCAACAGGAACAGCGACACAAATATCCTGAGCAATGGTAAATACACAAGAACCGTTTCGTTCGCCTTCACAGGTAACTTTTCCAGGGATTACTACGGGAGATCCGCAGCATTTTGTGAAAGTAGTTCCTGTTTTAGCAAATGGGTTTACGGTTACTGGAACACAAATGGAAGCAGACTGGTATCCAATGGTAGGACAGGTCTGATCTTCTAAAGTTGTCATATCATTCTGCATGATGATTTTTCTCCTTTCAGTTGGGATAGTACATCGTATTCCCTGGGAAATCTTTTGGTTCCTGCTAAAATCAAATTGTGTTTTTAAGGGGAAATAAAGGGGATTTTCTAAAAATGATTTTGGGTTTTTGAGAATTGAGATTTTTCTCGGGGTGGATTGTGTTTGTGGTGGCTTGATTGATCATAAATCAAAAAGTGCAGAGCTGTTATATTTAGAAACTGTAATTTTAATAATTCAATTTTAACCAAAATATCCTACAGTATGCCAAAGCTGTTTTATTAGCTGAAACATTTCGCTTTTATCGCCGATATCATTCCAATTTTCAGGGTGAATACAGCTGTCACGGGAAGCTTTTCCAATCAGGTAAGCATTAATGATACCCTGTTTGTTGCCAAAAAGGATATCAATCTTTTTGGCAAGCACAGGTACTTTTGGTCCGCGAAAAAGATTTCCGATTTCATGTACAGATATTTTTCTTTGAGGAATCCAATTTAAATGGATGTTGTATTTTTGACATAGCGCCTGAACCTGCGGTTCAAATTCTGTATCGCGGTAGGACTCATCTACATAGAAAGAGGCAACATCATCCTGCAGCAGAATAGTATGATGGATATGGGCTTCAATACAAAAATCAAGGTTACGTCCAAGTATTTTTAGTTCATTGGAATGATGCATCAGAATTGCCAGTGCTTCTTGCTGAGAGGATACAGCCTGGTTCAACATTCTGGAATTCTGTATCACGTCTTTGAATAAATCTGATAAAATCCCTTCCAGTGTATCGATTGTACAAAGAGTAGATGGATTGACAGAACTGTCTCCGTATGAAAAGGTGCAGTATTTTATCATATGGGGTTTTAATGTAAAAAAGCAGGAACCAAATCGAACACAGGCCCCATCCAAAAATTGAAAAATATTTAATGCTCCGTATTTTGGCCGTTCAATTTCCTTTTCTGAATAAGCACCCGGAAACATGCGCTGCTCCCATTCAAGGCGTTTTCCTCCTAGTGCTCCATTGGATGTACCAGTAATAAATTGGTTGTGATATATGCCCTGTTCTATCAAATTTTCAATAACCGTTTTTCCGCCAGCGGAAAGACGGTCAATGTGAAAATTAATGGTAACAGAATTTGACAGTATCTGCCCAATTAATTGATCACTGCAAATATGAAACGGCTCACAAATTTTTGCTAAATAAAGTTTTTGTTCCGCACTTTTTGTTTGAGCTATCTGGTGCACTTGGTGAAGTGCGGTGTTCTGATAATCATTCATAAACAGATCACCTGATTGCGTTTTTATCAATTATATAATATCAAGTAAAGAGATTTCAAGAGTCCTCTGTATAAGGAAGATGGATTCGCTTTTGCTGCGGCAAAAGCCGGTCGCGGGGAAAACAGTCCCCTGGACTGTTTTCTAACACCGCTCCTATCGAATCCATCTGCAAAAAAATAACACCAACCACAAATAGGTTGGTGTTATTTTGGTGGAGGAAGATGGATTCGAACCATCGAAGCTGAAAAGCAACAGATTTACAGTCTGCCCCCTTTGGCCGCTCGGGAATTCCTCCGAATATAAAGTTTTTAGTGGAGCTGGTGGACGGACTCGAACCCCCGACCTGCTGATTACAAATCAGCTGCTCTACCAACTGAGCTACACCAGCGAATAACTTGTGTCCTGCCTGTCCAAAACGCTCTATCATTCTACCATAAAACCCCTTGCTTGTCAAGAAGTTTTTTGGTCGAGGCGACAGGACTCGAACCTGCGGCATCTTGGTCCCAAACCAAGCACTCTACCAAACTGAGTTACGCCTCGATTGTTGACGAACAGGGCACAAACTTTTCTTCGCACCCTCTCGAAACCTGTTCCGAGGTTGTCTGCGTCATCAGACAGCTTCTATATTATATCCTAGTTAGCTTTATTTGTCAACAACATTTTTTTAATTTGTAGGATTATCTGTTTTTGTAGGGAATAAAGAGAAAATTATATTTATTTTAAATATATTATTGGCTTAAAAATGCTTTTTTATGAAAAAAATCAGCCGCTGAACTGTGTTGTCCGGCGGCTGATTTTTGATAAAAATTTTATTTTTTCCCTTTCAAAGCGTCCTGCAGCCAAATATCTGCAATGTCCAATGCAGGATAAAGCCCCTCTTTTTCGCTTGTTTTCACAATGCGTTCCAGCGGATTTTTTGTTTCATCGGTCATAATCAGTTTTACCGAAATTTTTCCGCAAATGTCCATATCCTTCCATTTTTTAAAATCATGAATCTGCATCATAACCACATAATCTTCGCCCATGTTTCCGTAATAAATGGTGTTGCCGCAGCGTACTAACGGGCGATCCTTATATAAAAAGAACGGATGGTTCTCTGCCATGTAGACATCCCCTTTCTGAAAAATCCGTTTGCCGAAATTCCGGCAATATTATTACTATAAGTATATCATATACCCCGGGTAATGTAAACTAAACCACAAATTATTTACAATTTTGGAATACAAATTCAAAAAATACAGACAAAAAAAGGGAGCGCCGCACAATACAGGTCATGCAGCGCCCACCTTTTATTTTTTCAGTTTCAAACGAAAATATTCGGGAAATTATGCTTTGAAAATTTCGCCGTAAACTTCTCTGCCGCAGCCAGCAGCGTTGGATTCGTCTGTATCAATATGCATTGCCAAAGCAAATTTTGGGCTGACACGAACTACTACGTCACCGTAGATAGTGGTTCTTTCAGCAGTTTCAATTTTAACAGCAACTACATCTTTGTCCTGTACCTGGAAAGTTTCTGCGTCTGCAGGAGTCATGTGGATATGACGTTTTGCAGCGATTACGCCTTCGGTCAGTTCTACTTCACCGCATGGACCAACCAGTTTGCATGCGCCGCTTCCAGCAACATCTCCGGATTCACGGATTGGAGCAGCTACGCCGATTTTTCTAGCATCGGTCAAAGACAGTTCAACCTGAGTAGCAGGACGTTCTGGACCCAGAATGGATACACCTGGCAGTTCGCCTTTTGGTCCTACAACAGTAACCCGTTCTTCACATGCAAACTGTCCTGGCTGAGACAGGTCTTTTTTCTTGGTCAGGGATGCGCCTTTACCGAACAATGTTTCTAAATCTTCTTTGGTCACGTGTACGTGACGGGCAGAAGTTTCTACCATAAATTTTGCCATGATACTAACCTACCATTTCTAAGATATATTTGATTTCGTTCTTATTATACTACGGGTATGGGGCTTTTTCAAGCCGAAAATTGCCTGCCTTTGCCGCAGGATTCTGGGAATACAGCCCAACATGAAAAGCAAGTTGTCTTTGCTTTAAAAACAAATTGCGGCAGAAAAAAGATTGTGATGAAGCGAAAAAGTAGGTAATGGGAAAGCGGCCCACCACAAAAAATAGAAAGCCGGTTAGGTGTTGTCCTCTTCCTTTTTATTTTTTTGTATTTCATAAAACTGTTCTTTTGCCTGATACATGCGCTGATCTGCTTCTTCAAACTGTTTTTGAATATTGCCTCCGGAAGCGTGCCAGGAAATGCCTACCGTACAGCTTCCCTGATCTTTTTTCATGTTTTCGCAAACCTCATATACCCGGTCAGAAAAGGTTTTTTCATCCAGATCTTCGTCGATGACAATGAATTCATCTCCGCCGATTCGGTATCCTTTTCCAGGAAAAGCATTTTTAATGTGCTTGGCCATCAGGCAGATCAGTTCGTCGCCGGCAATGTGCCCGCACAGGTCGTTGACCGCTTTCAGACCATTGAGATCAAAACAGGCAATGCCCAAAGGGGTTCCCGGCTGGTGTTGATAGCGGTCTACCATATAGTTAAATCGGTTTCTGTTAAACAATCCTGTCATGGAATCTTCAAAGCTCATGCGCTTTAACAGAGCGGTTTGTTCCTGGATTTGTCTTTTTTGTTCCGCAACCTGTTCCTGCAAATATTCATAGGATTGTTTGCTCATTTGGGTAGGAAAGCCCACATCATCATCCTTCATTTCCCAATAGGGGTTGGAAATGTGGATGTGACAGCATTTGGGCTGTTCCCCTACAAAGTGAAATACGGTTGTAATGCGCTGATGCTGACGCAGATAAATGTTGGTAGAGGGATCGGTGGCAATCCACATTCTGCCAGAACAGACATAATATTCCGGGGTCAGCTCCATAACATGGTATTCTTCCTGTGAAATATTGCATTTGGGAACCATGCCTGCAAATTGCCGAAAAATAGCCGATATAGTATCCGTCCCTGCAGCAAATTCATTTTCTCCTGCGCCAAGCCAGCTGAGTTGTTCATCGAATAACCCAATCACAGCTTCTACATCACCATCACAGTAATATTTATGTACCACATAACTGGTCATTTCCTGTACAATTTGTTTTCTTCCTTTGACATTTAACATGTCATGTGACATAAAAACAGAGCCTCCTTTTCATTTTGTTTTCTGGAAAGTTTTCAAAATGTTTCGGATTTCGTGGATAAAGATATAGTGTTTTCGGTGTTTAAACGATATTTCGCAGAAAAACAGAGTTTGTACTGGATAAGTATTTTAAAAATATATAAAATATTTTATCAGATTGCATAGTGGAAATCTACACTTTTGCTGTTAATTCTACAAAATTTGTACACTATTTTAAAAATTAAGAAAAATTTTTTGTAAAAGAGTACAAAAATGATAGGACCGCCGAAATTTTGCGGCCAAAGGGGGTTCTTTAGGCAAAAGGAAGGGTCTGTTTTTGATACGCCAGGGGGCTTTGTCCCACCTTTTGCCGAAACCGGCAGATAAAATAACTGACTGTGGAAAACCCTACAGATTCAGCAATTTGGGTAATGTTTTGTTCTCCCTGTTCCAAAAGCTCCATGGATTTGGCGATGCGGTATTCTGTCAAATATTCAGAAATGGTCATGTGCATCATGCGCTTAAAAAACCGGCTGCATTCTCCCCGGCTGACACAGATATGTGCCGCCATGTCTGTCAAGGAGAATTTTTCCTGATAATGCTCATGAAGATAATCCACCATATCAAATAAGCGGCGGCTTTCTGCAGGAGATTCGGGGATGGTCTGCTGGGAGAATATTTTATCTGCCAAAACCGCCCAGCTGTCCTGTAAAAGGCGCTGAATTTGAAGCTGCTTTTCTGGGGTAAGAGAGGAATCCCAAAGGGAAAAAATCCAGGACAATTTTTCGAAAGCAGGCTGAGCGTCGGCACACGCTCCCCAAAAGAACAGGCAGCCGTGTCCCAGGTAAGGAAGATAATAGACTTCTTCCCAGAAACTGCCTCGGTATCCGGTCAGCAGTACAGGGTCAAAAATCAGGGTGGTGTATTCTGCCGGCTGGTTTCCCCAGGGCTTTACTGCGTGAAGCCTGCCAGGGAAAATGAGAAAACCGTCGCCTGCACACACCTTTTGTTCCCTTCCCAATGTCTGTACCAGTACGGCGCCCTTTTTCACCACGGAAATTTCTATGGTTTTCTGCCGGTGCCAGTTTACAAAGCCGTTGGTGAAATTTTTTAAATTGTCGTGAAACAGCTGGATGGGAAAAGCTGGTGTGCCGATGGGAAGCAGCGCATTTAGGTTTTGATCCACTGGAATTACAAGAGGATTCAAACAATCTCCCTCCTTTCAAAGATGTTGCTATTTTGATATTTTTCGCCAATAAAAGGATAGAATGAAAATAAATTTATTAATATAATCATACTATAGAAAAATTTGGAAAGCAAGGTGAATTCATGGAACACAGGAGTGAATTTTACCGGGAGCTGGCAGCGCTGGCAATTCCCATCATTCTGCAGAATCTTTTATCTGCGGCAGTGGGAGCGGCGGATACTTTGATGCTCAATTACGTGGGACAAACTGCCCTTTCAGCAGCATCCCTTGCCAATCAGATTGCCTTTGTGCTCAGTTTGTTTTTCACCGGTCTGACTGCTGGAGAAGCGGTGTTAATGGCACAGTATCTGGGAAAACAGGACGCGGAAAATACCAGCCGGATTTTTTTCATTGCTTTTCGGCTTTCTGCAGTGGTTTCTCTTTGCTTTGCGGCAGCGGCAATTTTGACGCCGGAATTTTTGATGAGACTGTTTACAAGCGATCCCGATTTGTGCCGGCAGGGCGGGATCTATCTACGGATTGTGGGGTTCTCTTACCTGTTTTCTTCTTTCAGTCAGGTTTATCTTGCTTCCCTCAAAGCCAGAAAGCGGGTGCGCACCAGCGCTTTGATTTCGGTGGTTACTTTGTGTGCCAATGTGCTGTTGAATGCAGTTGTGCTTTTTGGGCTGTTTGGAGTTCCTCCCATGGGGATTTTCGGCGTGGCATTGGCTACAGTGCTTTCCCGCGGTTTGGAGGCGGCTGTCTGCGGCGTTCATTGGAGCCGGACAAAGACCATTGGCTGGTTTGGCAGGGGTGCCCGTCAGCTGAGCCAAAGCTTTTGGAAAGTGACTTTGCCCATTACGCTGGAGGGTTTTGTCTGGGGAGGAGCTATGGCGGTTTTGGCAGCCATTATGGGGCGGATGGGTTCTGATGCAGTGGCTGCAAATTCGGTTGCCTCCTCTATTCAGAACACTGCTACAGTAGCAAGTTTCGGCTTTGCAGAGGCAGGAGCGATTTTGCTGGGAAACGACTTGGGGAAAGGCAGCCTTTCCCAGGCAAAAGTCCATTCCCGTCAGCTGATGAAAGTAGCGGTTATCAGCGGAGCCATCTGCTGTGGAATGATGCTGATTGCAGAGCGGCCAATTACTGGCATTTTGAATCTTTCTGACCAGGGAATCACCTATTTTTCAGTGATGTACCGCCTATTGTCTGTAAATGTAATTTTTGCGGCAATTACCTATACCCTGCTGTGCGGAATTTTTCCGGCGGGAGGAGATACCCGGTTTGGGCTGTACTGTGACGGCGCGGTTATGTGGGGATTTTGCGTGCTACTGGGTAGCATTGCGGCATTTGTGCTCAAATGGGACCCGATTTGGGTGTTTGTATTGATCAACCTGGACGAGCTGGTTAAAACCCCTGTGGTGCTCATCCGCTTGAAAAAGGACACCTGGCTTGTGAATCTGACCCAGCCGGCAGAAGACGGAGGGCAAAAGTAAAAACGATTCCCGGGAATACCGGGATTTAAGAAAGGATGGATCATGATGATAACGCATGAGGAAATGGAACAGCGCAAGGCGCAGGGATTATTATGGACCGATACGCCGGAAGCCATTGAAGCGCAGAAAATTGCCCGGGGAAAGGTGTATGATTTTAACCATCTTCGCCCGGAAGAACGGGAGCGGCGGATTGCCATGCTTCCTGAAATTTTTGGAGAAGTGGGAAAAGACGTGTGGATTGAACCGCCTTTGACCCTGGCGTTCGGAAAAACCGTAACTATCGGTGACGGTGTATACATTAATTCCAATTTGACTTTGGTGGACGACTATAAAATTATCATTAAAAAAGGCGTTTTGATTGCTCCCAACGTGACCATCAGTGCAACGGGTCATCCAGTACACCACAAACTGCGCACCCAGGGAGAGATGTACTCTTATCCAGTGGTCATCGGGGAAAATGTGTGGATTGGAAGCAACTCTGTCATCTGCCCTGGGGTGACTATTGGAGACAATACGGTCATCGGTGCCGGCAGTATTGTGACCAAGGATATTCCAGCTAACTGCGTGGCGGCGGGAAATCCCTGCCGGGTGATCCGCCCCATTACCGAAGAGGATTTGGAACAGGACCGTCACGGACGAAAAGGATAACACTTACCCGAATTTTCTTTTTGTTGATTGCGTAAATATATCAGGCAGCAAGAGCTGTCTAATTCCATGTAAGTAAAAAGCCGACCCCCTTTCAGAAACCATAGCATGGCTGAGGGGGTCGGTTTAATTTTCCTTAGAAAAGATTGTTTCAAGTAGTTTTAATCCGGAGGATATTGATTGATAGAACAGAAAAACTGCTTTTTTATTTACTTTTTTGTTATATTTTGATATAATAAAGATTAAAAAAATGAGAACTGTAAACACAATACTGGGAAAGAAAGAACGTGTTCCTTATGAAACACAAAAACCTTATGGCGCTAATTTTAACGGCAGTATTGACTACAACCCTGCTTTCCGGGTGCGGGACACAGGACGGCGATTCATCTGCGCAGGGGCAGACCTCTGCCCCGGTTTCCCAACTGTCTCAGCCTGTTTCTAAAGAAGATTCGCAGACTTCCCAGGTTGATGAACTCAGCTCCCTTCTTGCCCTTACCCCGGAAAAGGAAGATATGTACCGAATGCTTGGACAGCGGTTAGCTAAAAGTTATCAAGCCCGTGAAAATGGAAACGGAACCATTTATTTGGAAGGGGATCACATTCGGATTTATCAAGAGGAAATTGACTATTTGACTGTGATAGAAAACAGTACGGCAGAAGAAAAGGGGGTGGATCCTGCAGAATGGGCTGTCCGGCAAATGAAGATACAGGAGGCATTTTGCTTTGCTGCGGAACAGGAAAATCTGGAGTTTGATCGGGAACTGCTGAATCAGTCTATAGAAACGGCGAAAAAACAATTTGTTGATCCCAATGATTTGTTTTATCCGGGAAATATGCTGACGATTGAGGGCTCCGGACTTTCCAAAGAGGAGTTTTTGGACGGTTACATGGATTGGGCTCGTCGAAACTATATTGCCCAAGAATACGCCGACAGCAAGTTTTCCCAGTGGTATGAAACCTGGGAAAAAACTGAAGCCCTTCAGGTGGAAAGCTGGACGGATGGCATTAACAGTACGCTGAACGTGGCGTGGGAGAAAGAACAGCTGCGCATGGCAGAGGAAATTCTAGAAAAAGACCACGCAGAGGTAAAGGCATAATTTGATAAAAAGGACGGTATCCCCTATGAAATACAAAAACCTTATGGCATTGATTTTAATGACACTCTTAACCACTACCTTGTTTTCTGGATGCGGAACACAGGACGGAGATTCATCTGCGCAGGGGCAGACCTCTGTTCCGGTTTCTCAAATGTCTCAGCCTGTTTCTAAAGAAGATTCACAGACTTCCGAATTTGACGTCCTCAGTTCCATCCGGGAAATTTCCCCGGAGGAACGGGAATTATTTCTAAAAGTAGGCGATTTATACGCCAAAGCCTGCACAGCCGGAGAAAATGAAAAGGATAAGCTGTACCTGGAAGGAGATCACATTAAAATTTATCAGGCAGAGATAGATTACCTTGCAACGGTTTTATCAGGTACCGGACAGAAAACGGAAGAATCTGAAAAAGAAGCCGTGAAACAGATGAAAATAGAGGCAGCTTTTATTTGGGCCGCAGAGCAGGAAGGAATTACTATTTCGGAAGAGGATAAACTGAGGCTGGGTGAAAGTGCCATTAAATCCTATACAGATCCAGAAGACGAATTTTATCCGGGCAATCGGGTGATGCTGGAGGGTTCTGGATTATCGGAAGAAAAGTATTTTGACTGTCTCAGAGAGAGCGCAGAAAAAAATTATTTGGTAAACCAGTATGCCGACAGCAAGTTCTCCCAGTGGTATGAAACCTGGGAGAAAACCGAAGCCCTTCAGGTGGAAAGCTGGACGGATGGCATTAACAGTACGCTGAATGTGGCGTGGGAGGAAGAACAGCTGCGCATAGCAGAGGAAATCTTGGAAAAAGACCACGCAGAGGTAAAGGTATAATTTGATAAAAAGGACGGTATCCCCTATGAAATACAAAAACCTTATGGCGTTAATTTTAACGGTAGTATTGACCACTACCCTGTTTTCTGGATGCGGAACGCAGGACGGGGATTCATCTGCCCAGGGACAGACCTCTGTCCCGGTTTCCCAAATGTCTCAGCCTGTTTCTAAAGAAGATTCACAAACTTCCCAGGTTGACGTTCTCAGTTCCATCCGGGAAATTTCCCCTGAAGAAGAAAAAATGGCGAAACAGCAGGGAAAGCTCCTGGGCAAAGAAATCAAAGCAAAAGAAGAGGGTGGAACGCTGTATCTAAAAGGAGATCATATTAAAATTTATGAGGCGGAGATAGATGCTGCAGTTACTGCTTATCGGTTGGAAGATCCGTCAAAAACCGAGGAAGAAGCGAAAACAGAAGCTGTAAAAAACTTTACATTTCGGGAGGCGTTTTATTGGGCGGCTGTGCAGACAGATTTTTCTGTAGATCAGCAGGAGATGGAACTGTATCAATACTCCGCATTAAAACCCTATACCGACCCGGAAGAGCCGTTTTATCCTTATTATCGTATTATGCTGGAGAGTACCGGTTTGCCTTTGGAACAATGCCTTGACCACATTTCACAGAAAACAGAAAGGCAAATCATCGCTTCCGGCTACTACAACAAAATTTCCATTGACTGGATTCAGCAGTGGAGAGCAGAAAACGGAGAAGATGCAGACTATTCCAGTGCTTGGGAAGCGGAAGAACAGCGGATTATAGAGGAGATTTTGGAAAAAGATCATGTAAAAATCAAGTAAACAAAAACCTCCGCAGAGGATATTCCTCTGCGGAGGTTTATTCTTATTCCCTTTTGCCCTGTTCGACCAGCATCGACAAAATTTAGATAAACAAAGGAGAAACCGGTTTATCTTCGTAAATTCTAGCGATTGCTTCTGCGAATACAGGTCCAACTTTCAGCTGAGTAATTTTGTCAATTTTCTTTTCTTCCGGCAGTTCGATGGTGTCCAGAAGAACAACTTCTTTGATTACGCTGTTCTGGATCCGTTCAATTGCAGGACCGGACAGAACACCGTGGGTTGCGCAGGCAGTAACTTCTTTTGCACCGCCAACTTCGATAATCGCTTTTGCAGCGTTGCACAGGGTACCAGCAGTGTCGATCATGTCGTCTACCAGGATAACCCGTTTGCCTTCTACATTACCGATAATGTTCATAACTTCGGATACGTTTGCCCGCTGTCTTCTCTTATCTACGATAGCAAGCGGAACTTCCAGACGGGTAGCAAAGTTTCTGGCTCTGGTAACAGAACCCAGGTCAGGAGATACAACAACCAGATCTTCTTTGTTGTCACCAAATTTTTCAATGAAGTGAGGAGCCAGAATCGGCACACCCAGCAGATGGTCTACTGGAATATCAAAGAAGCCCTGAATCTGAGGAGCGTGAAGGTCCATGGTCAGTACCCGGTCAGCTCCTGCTGCGGTGATCAGGTCAGCAACCAGTTTTGCGGAAATCGGGTCACGGGCTTTGGCTTTACGGTCCTGTCTTGCGTAGCCAAAGTAAGGGATAACTGCGGTGATGCGTCCAGCGGAAGCGCGTTTGAACGCGTCAATCATGATCAGCAGTTCCATCAGGTTGTCGTTCACTGGCTGAGAAGTGGACTGAACCACAAATACGTCAGAACCACGAACAGATTCCTTAATGGAAACAGAAATTTCACCGTCGCTGAATGTAACTACATCTGCGGCGCCAACTGGCAGCCCTAAATCCTTGGCGATGTCAGCTGCCACATGTTTATTCGAGTTGGCTGTAAAAATTTTGATATCCTTGCCGTGCAAATTCATGAAAATTACTCTCCTTAAATTTATTTGGGAATCTATTTTTGAGAAAGCGTCTGATAATCAATCCAGGCGCTTTCTACAGCGACAAAATCAGGCGGTTTTCCCCGCCAATGCCTATTTCACTTATATTTTACACCTTTTTCTTGCGCCCTGCAAGTTTTTTCGTGGAAAAACCCTCTTTGATTACCTGTCTTGCCCGGGCAATCCCCAGCGCTTCTCCAGGTACGTTTTCGGTGATGGTAGAACCTGCGGCAGTATAGCCGTTTTCGCCGATTTCTACCGGTGCCACCAGGTTGGTGTTGCAGCCGATAAAGGCGCCGTCTCCAATCACACAGCGGTGTTTGTGTACTCCGTCATAGTTGACGGTAACTACGCCGCAGCCAAAGTTTACATTTTTGCCCACATCGCTGTCCCCGACATAGGTCAGATGGGAAATACCAGTTCCGGCACCGATGGTGGAGTTTTTCACTTCCACAAAGTCGCCGATGTGTACATGGTGGTGAATTTCGCTGTTAGGGCGGATATGCACAAACGGACCGATGTCTACATCTTCATGGACTCGGGACTGATAGCACTGAACAGAATTGAGTTTTACCCGATCTCCGATAGTGGACTGAGAAACCAGGGTGTTGGGGCCGATGGTGCAGCCGCTGCCGATCACCGTTCCGGATTTTAAGATGGTTCCCGGCAAAATTACGGTATCAGAGCCGATGACTGCATCCGGACAGATGTAAACTCCGTCGGTGGACACAAACTCTACGCCGTTTTCCATGTGACGTTCAATCACTTTCCAGCGCATCAGCTGGTTGAGTTCATATAAATCTTTCCGGGAATTGGCGCCTAACACCACATCGGTGTTTTCTGCAATATATCCCCCTACCTTTTCCCCGGCTTTCAGAGTCAGGGCAACAGTATCGGTAAGGTAATATTCCTGTTGGGCGTTGTCCGGGGTAATCTGTTCCAGCATTTTCAGCAGATGAGCTGACTGGAACCAGTATTCGCCGGAGTTAATTTCCCGAACAGCCAGTTCTTGTTCGCTGGCGTCCTTTTTCTCTACAATCTTTTGAATGCTTCCGGTTTCATCCCGGATGATTCGGCCGTAACTTAAGGCATCGTCCAAAACTGCAGTAATCAAGGTTACGCCGTTTTGATCTTTTTGGTGCAGTTCATACGCTTTTTGAATGGTATCTGCATCAATGCATGGGGCGTCCCCATTTAAAATCAGCACATCCCCGTCCTGATGCTGCCGGAGAAACTCCGCTGCCATCATCACCGCATGACCGGTGCCTTTCTGTTCCTGCTGATGAACGGTAGTAAAACAGCCGTCCAGAGTCTTCAGATAGTCTTCTACCATCTGGGACTGATAGCCGGTTACCACACAGATATCAGCGATGCCGGCGTTTTGGCAGGCTCGGATCACATATCCCAGCATGGGTTCAAACAGAATTTCGGAGAGCACTTTTGGTTTTTGGGAATTCATTCGGGTGCCTTTTCCACCCGCTAGAATAATCGCGGAAGTTTTGTTCATATGCCGCGTTCCTTCTTTCCGGTTAAATTCTTTAAGACAAAGCAAAACGCCGGACAGGGTATTTCTGTCTGGCATCAGTTCTATATTATATTATTGCAACTTTATCCGTTTTTTGCAAGGGATTCCAAAAAAGTTTGGCAGAAGTTTGAAATTTAAAAAAAAAACAAAAATTTTTTGATAAATATATAGAAAAATTCCCACAGGTTTGATATAATACAATTGTAGACTTGCGCCCGGATTTCCGTTTTTTGGAAAAATAACGGGAACGCGGTCATATGTATACCCAGTAATCGGCAAAAAATGCAAATTTGATGCGGATTGGTTCTGGTTTGTACAAAAAATTATTTGGAGGTAATTCAAATGGGCAAGAAATACGTATACCTGTTCTCTGAAGGTAACGGTAAAATGCGTGAACTGCTTGGCGGTAAAGGCGCAAACCTGGCAGAAATGACCAGCTTGGGTCTGCCGGTTCCACAGGGCTTCACCATTTCCACAGAAGCTTGTACTCAGTACTACGAAGATGGCAGAAAAATCAACGATGAAATCCAGGCACAGATCATGGAATACATCGGTAAAATGGAAGAAACTGTTGGCAAAAAATTCGGCGATAAAGAAAACCCACTGCTGGTTTCCGTACGTTCCGGTGCAAGAGCTTCCATGCCTGGTATGATGGACACCATCCTGAACCTGGGTCTGAATGAAGAAGTTGTAGAAGTTATCGCTAAAAAATCCGGCAATCCTCGCTGGGCTTGGGACTGCTACAGAAGATTTATCCAGATGTACTCCGACGTTGTTATGGAAGTCGGCAAAAAATATTTTGAAGAATTAATCGACAAAATGAAAGCCGAAAAAGGTGTTACTCAGGATACTGAACTGACCGCTGAAGACCTGAAAGAACTGGCTAACCAGTTTAAAGCTGAATATAAAGAAAAAATCGGTGAAGATTTCCCAACCGATCCAAAAGAACAGCTGATGGGCGCTATCAAAGCTGTATTCCGTTCTTGGGACAACCCACGTGCAAACGTTTACAGAAGAATGAACGATATCCCTTATTCTTGGGGTACCGCTGTTAACGTACAGATGATGGCATTCGGTAACATGGGCGAAACCTCTGGTACTGGTGTTGCATTCACCAGAAACCCTGCTACCGGTGAAAAGAAACTGTTCGGTGAATTCCTGATGAACGCTCAGGGTGAAGACGTTGTTGCTGGTGTAAGAACTCCTCAGACCATCGATCAGCTGGCTGAAGTTATGCCAGAATGCTACAATCAGTTTGTTGAAATCTGCCACACTCTGGAAAACCACTACAGAGATATGCAGGATATGGAATTCACAATCGAAGACCGCAAACTGTATATGCTGCAGACCAGAAATGGTAAACGTACCGCTGCTGCTGCTCTGAAGATCGCTTGCGACCTGGTTGACGAAGGCATGATCTCTGAAGAAGAAGCAGTTCTGATGATCGATCCAAAACAGCTGGATGCTCTGCTGCACCCAACTTTTGACGCTGCTGCTCTGAAAAAAGCTACTCCAGTTGCTTCTGCTCTGGCTGCTTCCCCAGGTGCTGCTTGCGGTAAAATCGTATTTACTGCTGACGATGCAAAAGAATGGGCTGAAAGAGGCGAAAAAGTTGTTCTGGTTCGTCTGGAAACCTCTCCAGAAGACATCGAAGGTATGGTTGCTTCTGAAGGTATCCTGACCGTTCGTGGCGGTATGACCTCTCACGCAGCAGTTGTTGCTCGTGGTATGGGTACTTGCTGTGTATCTGGTTGTGGCGAAATCAAAATGGACGAAGAAAACAAACAGTTCGAACTGGCTGGTAAAGTATATCACGAAGGTGATTACATTTCTCTGGATGGTTCTACTGGTGCTATCTACGGCGAAGCTATCCCAACCGTTGACGCTTCTATCGGTGGCGAATTCGGCAGACTGATGGCTTGGGCTGACAAATACAGAACTCTGCGCGTAAGAACCAACGCTGATAACCCAAGAGATGCAAAACAGGCTAGAAAATTCGGTGCAGAAGGTATCGGTCTGTGCCGTACTGAACACATGTTCTTTGAAGCTGACCGTATCCCTGCAATCCGTGAAATGATCTGCTCTGATACTGTAGAACAGCGTGAAAAAGCTCTGGCTAAACTGCTCCCAATGCAGCAGGGCGACTTCGAAGCAATGTACGAAGCAATGGAAGGTACCCCGATCACCATTCGTTTCCTGGATCCTCCGCTGCATGAATTCGTACCAACTGAAGAAGCTGATATCGAAAAACTGGCTGAAGATATGGGCAAATCTGTTGCTGATATCAAAGCAATCATCTCTTCTCTGCATGAATTCAACCCAATGATGGGTCACCGTGGCTGCCGTCTGGCTGTTACCTACCCAGAAATTGCTGCAATGCAGACCAAGGCTGTTATGCAGGCTGCTCTGACAGTTCAGGCAAAACATCCTGAATGGACCATGGTTCCTGAAATCATGATTCCGCTGGTTGGCGATGTAAAAGAATTGGCTTACGTAAAAGGCGTAGTTGTTAAGACTGCTGACGAAGTTCTGGCTGCTGCTGGTTCCAACATGCAGTACAAAGTTGGTACTATGATCGAAATCCCACGTGCTGCTTTGACCGCTGATGAAATCGCAAAAGAAGCTGAATTCTTCTCCTTCGGTACTAACGACTTGACCCAGATGACTTTCGGCTTCAGCCGTGACGACGCTGGTAAATTCCTGGATGCTTACTACGACAAGAAGATCTATGAAAACGATCCATTCGCTAAATTGGATCAGGTTGGCGTAGGCAAACTGGTTAAGATGGCTGCTGAACTGGGTAAATCTACCCGTCCTGACATCAAACTGGGTATCTGTGGTGAACACGGCGGTGACCCGTCCTCTGTTGAATTCTGCCACAGAGTAGGCCTCAATTATGTTTCTTGCTCACCGTTCCGCGTGCCGATCGCAAGACTGGCTGCTGCACAGGCTGCTTTGAAAGATAAATAATTGATGTGATAAAAAACCCCCGCTCCGTATGGAGCGGGGGTTTTTACTTTTCTCAGTAATTTACATTTCCGAAAAACAATTCAAGATTTATTTTTGCTGTTATACAGACGAAATTCTTCTAAAAGATTGTGTATAATCAGTTCTTGTTCTACCGTTAGATCTGTTAAATCAAATTTATTTGTATCACTGATTCCCAGAAGATAATCGGCACTGACCTGAAAAACGTGACAAATTTTAATGAGAATATCTACAGAAGGATAGAGTGCACTGGTTTCATAAGAAGAGACCGTAGCACGATTTACGCCTAATTTATCTGCTAACTGCTGCTGAGTCAATTCTTTTTCCAAACGCAGCCGTTTTAATTTAATTCCAAAGGATATCATATCTATCACCACATTAATAATATCCCGTGCATAGTAATTTATAATTACAAAAATCGTATATTAACAACATATATTTTATAGGATACCATAGAAATAGGAGTAAATATGGTTTTGCTTTCAAATAAAAAAGAAAAGAGATGTAGCATTATGGAAGAATTCCGAAAATTAGATTCGTTGGGAAGAATAGTCCTTCCGTAGCAGGCACGGCAAAAGTTGGGAATGCTGGGAGAATGCATGGTCAAAATTCAATGGAATGAAAACAAGATAGAACTGACTCGTGCAAACAATCGGTGTTGTATTTGTGGAAAAGAGGATGATTTACTGCCTGTACCATTTAAAGAAAATTGCTATATCTGTTATCAATGTAAATATACTATCGCACGGTTATCATAAATTAAAGCCACTAGTTTACTAGTGGCTTTAATTTTACAAAAAATAAACATTTAACGAATTTACATCCTCGAAAGAAAAAGTCTATCAAAACACCAGTATTTATGGGAGTTTGTGTGAAAATTGAAAAATTTTTATGGCGTTTTAATTCCCTCTTTTTTTATATGAATTTTAAAAAAGCCATAATATGATTTACAAAAGTTTTTCTGAACTATTACGTAAGTGTGATTTCAGCTGTTCTGATTTTTGTATAACATAAAATATCAGAAAGGAGCTTTACATCATGCAAGATTATACCCCAAAACGCTTTTTAGGTTATGCGTTTATTTTTCCAGCATTTTTCTTATTAAGTCTTTTTCGTCTTTATCCCATTGTGCGAAACTTTGTTTTAAGCTTTACCTCATGGGATATGGTTACTTCGGACCCGCGGTTTATTGGCTTTGACAATTACATAGAGCTGTTTGGAGATAAAGATTTTCTCTCCAGCATAGCGGTTACTTTGGAATATGCTGTCAGTTTTATTTTCTTTTCTATTGCAATCGGATTGCTGCTGGCATTGTGTATGACAGCCAAAACCAAAATGAATATCTTTTACCGCACCGTGTTTTTCTCACCTACTGTCACCTCTATGGTAGCTATGTCTGCTGTCTGGCTGTTTATCTATCATCCGCAGTACGGATCTCTCAACAGCATTTTGGGGATTTTTAATATCCCTCCGGTTCGCTGGCTCAACACCATGGATACTGCACTGCCGTCACTGGTTATTATGAATATCTGGAAGCGAATGGGCTTTTGTACGGTAGTTTATCTGGGGGCACTGCTCAGTGTATCCAATGAGGCGATCGAGGCCGCCAGAATTGATGGTGTAAACCGGTGGCAGATGTTATGGTATATTAAGCTGCCTTTAATTTCACCTACCACGTTTATGCTGGTGATTTTAATGACCATAGAATCTTTTCAGGTATTTACTCAGATTAATGTTATGACTGCCGGCGGCCCTAATGGAAGCACCACCAACCTGGTCACCTACATGTACATGCAGGCGTTTGACCAGTTCCGGGTAGGGTACGGAAGCGCAGTGGCAGTAATACTTCTGCTGATTATTCTGCTGATTTATTTTATCCAGATGTCTTTTGAACGCTTTGTCAATTACGATTAAAGAAAAGGAGCTGTTACTTTGTGAATCATCCCAACTATTTGCGGCGCTGGATTTTTCCGGCTGCCCGCCATGTGCTGCTGCTGGCGGCCAGTGCCGTTGTTCTATTCCCGTTTTTATGGATGGTGTTTGCTTCTTTTAAGCCGGCGGAAGACATTTTTCAGGATACCTTTCATCTTTTGCCCACCACCTGGGAATTTGGAAATTTTTCCGCTGCTTGGAACGCAGCGCCGTTTGATAAATTTTTCATCAACAGTGTTGCCGCAGCAGTGCTTTCTGTTACCGGGCAGGTCGTGACCTGTACCTTGGCCGCATACGGATTTGCCAAGCTGAACTTTTGGGGGAAAAAGGTATTTTTCACCCTGCTGCTTGCCTGTATGATGATCCCTGATGAAGCGGCAATTATTCCAAACTTTTTATTCGCCAAAAATTTAAATCTGTTGGACACCTGGCTTGGGCTTTCTTTAACCTCTTTAACCAGTGTGTTTGGGATTTTTTTACTGCGCCAAACATTCCTTTCTATCCCGAACGATCTGCTTTATGCCGCAAAAATTGACGGATGCAATGAGTTGGGAAGCTTTTTCCACATTGCTCTGCCCTGTGCAGGAAGCTCCATTGCAACAGTTGTTCTGCTGGCGTTTCTGGATTCCTGGAATGCATACATGTGGCCTATGGTAGTTACCTATCAGAATACAACCCGTACACTGCAAATTGGGTTGAAATACCTGATTAAACCTGACCTGGGACCTCAGTGGCCCATGATTATGGCTGCATCCACTTTAATTTTATTGCCGGTACTTCTGCTCTTTGTCGGTCTTCAGCATTATTTTGTAGAAGGCATGGTAAAGACAGGTATCAAATAGACTTTTAATCTGTAATCAATTATACTAAGTAAGGAGATCATGTATGAAACACTCACTCAAATGCTTACTCTGCTGCGCACTGTGCGCATTAGCTCTTTTTCCAGGATGCAGTTCTGCTACCACAACTTCAGAAACTTCCGGAAATTCTTCCTCTAATTCTTCTTCCGAAAAACAAATTGTTTTCTGGTCCACAAAAGAAGACGTTTTCGCAGAAGAAACTGCCCAGTTTACGGAAGAAACCGGCATTCAGGTAGAAGCCACCTACATGGGCGGATACGATGATATGGTAAATAAGGTAATGGCAGGGATTGCTGCTGACAGCTTGCCTGATGTAGCCCAGCTGGGACAGCGCCACGGCGTTTCACAAATGTACGACAGCGGCAAACTTTTGGCTGTAGAGGACAAGCTTCCTCAGGAACTTTTGGACGATATTCTTCCAGGATTTTGGAAACGGTTTACCTATAAAGACAAAAAAGTAATTATTCCATTCCAAAACAGTATGCCGGTTTTGTACTACAATGCAGATTTGTTTGAACAGGCAGGAATCACCGAAATTCCTTCCACCTTCGATCAGGTTGTCTCTACCGCAAAAACCATTACAGACAAAACTGGAATTTATGGATTTACTACCGCAGAAGACTCTCCGTGGTATGTTAACGCCCTGATTTACAACGCCGGTTCTGATATGGTCAGTGAAGACAATCAGGCTGTAGGAAACAACGAACAGGTTCGCTCCATTTTTGAAGCATACCAGCAGATGGCTACAGTTGACATGAGCATGGCTCCAAACCAGCATGCTACTGCAAAAGAAGATTTTGCCAACGGCCGTGTAGCTATGTTTATGACTTCCTGTGCCTCTTACGCAGACCTGACCAATTTGATTAATGGCCAGTTTGAACTGAAAGTAGCCCAGTTCCCGGAAATTACCACCATGGATATTCCTATGGGCGGAAATGGTTTGGGACTGTTTGCTTCCACACCAGAAAGAGAAGAATGGGCTGTTGAGTTTGTAGAATTTATGCTGGAACCAGAACGAGTTGCTCAAAGTACTTTGGATACTGGTTATATTCCGGTAACCAATGCGGCAATTGAAACAGATACTTATAAAGAATACTTAAAAGATCCAAACCGGCAGATCATTCATGATCAGCTCCAGTATTTAGGCGGACGTCCGGTAAATCCGGCAGATTCTTTAGTTTGGAGTGAAATTTTAGGATTGATTGATACTGTTGAAGCAGATCCAGATGCTGATATTTCCGAAAAACTGGAAGAAATTGATACAAAAGTACAGAAATATCTGGATGACTACGAAGCACAGTGATTTTGCGCTTTATATCCGGATGAATCTCAAAAGTCGTTTTTTGCCTTTTCGTTTTATATTAGAAAGGAAGAGAATGCAATGAACCACATCATTAACTATGCCCATCGGGGAGCCAGTTCCTATGCTCCGGAAAATACCTTTTCTGCTTTTTATCTGGGACTGCAGATGGGTGCTGATGGAATTGAAACTGATATACACGCCACCCGAGACGGCGTACTGGTGCTGTTCCATGATGACACATTAGATCGGGTGACCAACGCATCCGGCCCAGTTTGTAATTTGACCTATCAGGAACTGTGTGAAGTAGAAATTTGGGGCAACGGCAAAACATTTGATCGGATTGTCACCCTGGAAGAATTTTTGAAATTTTTCGGTTTCCGCCAGATTTCTCTTGCCATTGAATTGAAGCAGGAAGGCGTAGCGGAACAGACCGTTTCTCTTATCGACCGTTACGGGGACCGGAATCGGGTTACGATTACTTCCTTTTCCCAGCAGGCTTTGGAAGAACTGCGGGAACAGGATAAAACAATCCGTGCCGGATTGTTAACGCATCGGGATGATGAGGAAACTTTTGAATTTCTGCGTCAACATGCTATTCAAGAATACTGCCCTAAAGCGGATCTGCTTACTCCGGAAAAAACAGCATACTGGAAGTCCCTTGAATTTGGGGTTCGTGCCTGGGGAATCAAAGACGAAACGGTTATGGCTCATGCAGTACAGTGCGGCGTAGATGGAATGACAGTCAATTTTCCTGATAAACTCACAGCGCTGCTTGCACAAAAGGGTTAATTCTGTTTCATGTTTTTTCAAAAATAAAAAGGACAGCACAAAGCAAAAACCCCCGCTCCGTATGGAGCGGGGGTTTTACTTTCTCGGTAATTGATTTTCTCAAAATCAATCGATGCAGTTTTTTATAAGATAACGAACCCTTTGAACAGATGATTAGTCGTTATCGGTATCTGTGCTTCTTACTTCTCCAGTTGCCCGGTCGATTTCACAGGAATACTCAGTAGTGCCTACCCAGAATTCTACGTCATAAACTGCGACACCGTCATCCATATCCTGGTGTACCCGCAGAGAGGTTACTTCTGCCTCTGTTTTGGAGAACTGAGCCAAAGCAATGGATTTTGCCTGTTCTTCCCCAATGTCTCCTGCAGCGGCCTGAGATGTGGTGTCTGCGGGAGTGGAAGTGTTATCTCCGGCGGTGGAAGATGTGTCGTCTTTCGCAGTATTATCTGTTCCTGCATCAGGCGCAGCAGTGCCTCCGCCAGGCAGCTGAGATTGTTCAGAAGAAATGACCTTTCCGTTGTTTGCATCAATGGTATATTCATATCTGGTCGTATCAGACTGGAATTCAAATTCATATTCATCGTCATCATCGTCAAATTTCGTGCTGGTTACAGTGACGCTGGAAGCATCTACGCCAGCTGCGGAAAATGCCGCATCCTTGGCTTCACTTTCTGAGATTACTTGACCGCATCCGGCGGAAAAAACTAAAATAGAAAGTACAGCACAAATGCCCAATAATCTTTTTTTCATATAAAAACCTCCTTGTTAATGTTTTCCTGGAATTTCCTGATTTTTTCATAGTATACCATAAGGGTACAATTCTTTCAATAGAAATTTTTTGAACTTTTCCACATTTATGTAAAAAATATGTGGAAAAGTTATTTGTTTTTACATGATACACATACAGACAAAGGCTTGACGAAGTTTCTGGTAAATCGGTTCCAAATCAGAAATAGGCAGAGGGTTTTCTCCTTTTCCAATTTCCAGGGTAAAGCCGGGACGGTGAAATTTATCAATAAACCAGTCTTTAAATCCTCCATGGGAGGCGCTGAGCGCCGGGGCAGAAATTTTGTATCCGCTGACAGAGGCAATTAGCTGCGCCATCCAAAGGCTGACCGGAGGGGTGTGAGTTCCGTATTCATAATAGATTTCTTCCCCCTGGGAATGAAACGCCCAGGCACAGCGAATGGGAAAGGAACAGCAAAGCTGCACCATAGCCCGGGTTTCCGGTTCGCTGTTCGGGTATGGACCGCCGTATTTTCCGGGACCTGGCCCCAAAATTCCCGCCTGCTGTTCCAACGAACGGCAAGCCGGAAAATTGGCGTCAAAATTGTGGTTTAAATCCACACCCCGGGCGTTTGCCTGCCATTTTTGTTCCCGACCCATGGGGGTCAGTCCCCGTTCAATCCCGTCAGGGTTTACCATGGGAACCAGAATCAGTCCGGTTCGTCGCAGATCGTCCCAAATAAACCGGTCACACAGGGTTTTGTTTTGTTCCAGTACCTGGAAAAGTTCTTCTGCAAACCGCATCAGAACCATGGTGGTCAACCATTCCTGTCCGTGCCAGCCGGCACACATTAAGTTTGCGGAATGCAGATTCCCGATTCCCAGCCCATAAATGGTTCGTTTTTGGACAGTTTTCCCCACAGGAAATACAGTTACATGGGAAAAAGATTCCCGGCAGGAAAACACCCATTGGCGGAACCGTTCATAGGTGGGCGGATGATTGAAAAAATCCATAAAAATTCCCCTTTCTGGCAAAGATGCTCCTCTTTTCATGTATATCGCCGGACAAAGATCAGTATGTAATAAAAGGGGGATTTTTTGGAAAACGGAAGGTAAATTGTGTGGTGATTTTTAAAAAAGTCTGTGCTATAATAAAACTATATTTGACTGAAGAAAAAGGAGGCATGGGAACCATGCGGCTGCAGGAAGAAACCGTTTCCAGCGAAACCCTTTATGACGGAAAGATTATTTGTGTAAAAAAGGATCAGGCTCGGCTGGAAAACGGAAAAATTACCACCCGGGAACTGGTTTGTCATCCCGGCGGAGTATGTATTGTGGCGCTCACCGACCAGGAAGAGGTATATATGGTGCGGCAGTTTCGGTATCCATATCACCGGGTACTGTTAGAACTGCCTGCGGGAAAACTCAACCGGGGAGAAGATCCGCTGGAATGCGGCAAACGGGAGCTGGAAGAAGAAACCGGCATGACCGCCCGGCACTATGAAAATCTGGGGGATTTTTACCCAACTGTTGGGTATGTAGACGAAATTTTATATACTTACCTTGCTACAGGATTGGAAAAAACCTATCAGCATTTGGATGAAAATGAATTTCTGGATGTGGAGCTGATTCCTCTGAAAGAACTTTACCGAATGGTAATGAACGGTGAAATTCAGGACGGCAAAACCCAGACTGCTATTTTAAAAACCTACTGCCGTTTACACGGAGAACAGAAATAATAATTGGTTCAAAGGGAATAAAATCAGCCGTTTGTCAGGACAAACGGCTTTTGAGAGGGGAATATCTTATGGAAAACAAAATCATTCAAAACGCAGGATTTCATCATCTGGCTTTAGTGACTGCAGACTTTGACCGCTGTCTGGACTTTTATGTAAAAGGTCTTGGCTGTACTTATGTGCGGGGCTGGGGCGAAGGCGACGGCCGGGCTGCCATGATCGACTTTGGCAGCGGACATTTGCTGGAAATCTTTGCAGGCGGCAGCAAAGCAGAAGAACAAAACGCCCGGTTTACCCATTTGGCCATTGCTACTTCTGACCCGGACGGCGCTTATGAAGCGGCGCTGAAAGCGGGAGCCACCCCAAAAGATCCGCCAAAAGATGTGGATATTCCGTCCGATCCTCCAATGCCGGTTCGCATTGCTTTTGTATATGGTCCGGACGGAGAAGTGCTGGAATTTTTCCACGTACGGTAACAGATCCGTCTGCTGTTCCCGGAACCCAGAAAGGCTCCGGGAATGAATTTTTTCGGCGGTTTTTCAAAAGATTCAATTACCATGGAAAAGGGGATTTCTTGTGTACAGTTTTTTAAATGATTATTCCGAATCCGCCCATCCTCGGATTTTGGAAATGCTTGTAAAAACCAATTTGGAGCAGACAGTAGGATATGGGATGGATCCTTATTGCCTGGAAGCTGGACGGCTCATTTTGGAACAGGCTCAGTGTAAAACTGGTCAGGTGCATTTTATTTCCGGCGGTACCCAGACCAATCTGCTGGCAATCAGCAGTTTTCTTTCTGCTGGTGAGGCAGTGGCCTGCGCCGATACCGGTCATATTCAGGGTCATGAAAGCGGAGCCATTGAAGCCACCGGTCACCGGGTGGTTCCGGTTCCCCATCAAAACGGCAAAGTCACTGTCATGGAACTGAAAAAGGCTTTGGCGGCTTATACCGAGGAATTTACCCCTGCTATCGGCATGGTATATCTTTCTGATTCCACTGAGCTGGGTACCATTTATACCAAGGCGGAATTGGAAGCATTGTCCCAGTTTTGCCGGGAGAACGGCCTGATTCTGTTTTTGGACGGAGCCAGACTGGGCAGCGCTTTGTGCTGTGCAGAAAATGATTTAACCTTGGCGGATATTGCCCGTCTGACCGATGCCTTTTATGTGGGTGGCACCAAAAACGGCGCGTTGCTGGGAGAAGCACTGGTGATTGTCAATCCAAAGCTTCAGAAAAATTTCCGCAGAATTATGAAAATGCGGGGTGCTATGCTGGCAAAAGGAAAAGTGCTGGGAATCCAGTTTTTGGAGCTGTTCCGGGATGGCCTTTATTTTCAGTTGGCATCTCATGCCAATAAAATGGCGGATTTGCTCCGGGAAGGCATGAAACAGTTGGGCGTGGAATTTTATGTAGATTCCCCTACCAATCAGCTTTTCCCTGTTTTGTCTTCCCATGCAGTAAAACAGCTGGAACAAAACTATGCCATGACTTTTTGGGAAAGCCTGGATGACAACCGTCAGGTAATGCGGCTTTGTACCAGTTGGGCGACACCGGAACAGGCGTGCCGGGACTTTCTCAAAGATTTGGAGCAGGTGTTGATTCAGGAAAAACGGAAGTGATATTGTGAGTCAGTGGCGAAATCATCTGAAAACCATCCATCATCACCGGAGCCTGGTGCGAAAATACTGTTTTCGTGTGGGACTGTATTGGCAGGGGCTCACCCATGATCTGTCCAAATATTCTCCCACAGAATTTTTGGTGGGTGCCGTTTATTTTCAGGGAAACCGAAGCCCCAACGATGCGGAGCGGGCAGACAAGGGGTACAGTTCTGCCTGGCTGCACCACAAGGGTAGGAATAAGCATCACCTGGAATACTGGATCGACTACGGAGTAGGCGGTGACCACAAAATGTGCGGCATGAAAATGCCGGTGCGCTATGTGGCGGAAATGATCTGCGACCGGATTGCCGCCAGCAGAACCTACCGGAAAGAGTTGTATCAGGACGGTGATCCATATGAATATTACGATCGTTCCCGGGATCACTACATCCTGCACTCGCAGACGCGAGAAATGCTGGAGCGGTATCTGAAAATGCTCAAAGATGAGGGGGAGGAAAAAACCCTCCGCTGTCTGCGAGAAGAAGTAAAAAAGGATCGGGAGCAAAAAGGGCGGAAAGCGAAACAATAATCCCTGATGTTTTAATGATTAAACGTGGGATTTGGTACTGTTAGGTGATTCATAAAAGGATTTGTCGTGGTGGATCATATGGAATTGTATACAGAATCATTAATCTTAAGAACTGTGGATGACAGCGACATCAATGAGGTTGCAAGAATGTGGGACTGGCAAAATGGCGCTGTTTCAGCTGAGCAAGCAAAGGAAGCTGTGCTGTGGATGCAGGAGAACCACAAGAAAAATAAGCCGGGGGAGCTTCATCATTTGTGTTTGGCGGTTTATGAAAAAGGGAGCAATCGCATGATTGGATGGTGCGGGCTTGATGGGCAATGGTCACCTGGGAAAACGGTGCTGTTTTATTCCATTCATTCTGATTATCAGAACAAAGGATATGCTACTCAATGTGCTGGCAGATTGCTGTCTTATGCATTTTGTGATTTGGGTCTTTCGTCTGTCAGCGGAGGCTGTGACAAACATAACCTTGCATCATTTCGGGTGATGGAGAAAATAGGAATGGAGCAAAATGCCTTTGAAGATAACGGCGATCCCCTATTTTTCATAGATCAAGAGACATATGAAAAAATGATAAAATAAACGCCTCACAAAATGTTTTTCTGCCTGTAAAATAATTGATGTAAAAACTCTGCGCCTGAGTAAAGGGAAAATCCCTTTGCTCAGGCGCAGTTTGTGTTTGTCAGAAATTATGCCAAACGAATGGACAAATTATTCACCAGCTCGGATGTTTGCTACGGTTTTATACTCAATGGTCAGGTTTTCGTAATGACGCTCTCCTCCTTCACCGGTAGGTGATTGAGCCAGCATCCCTACTTTGACCGTCTCGCCGGCAGGCAGAGTGAAAAATCGGGTCATGTCATATTTCACACCGTCCAGAGAATAATGGAACGCAAAACTTCTGCCCACCCGGGTGACTTGCAGCCAAAGGGCGTCTGTCTGTACATTACAGCCGTTTGCGTCATCGGATTCCCCGTTTTTTGTCACCACGCTGACAGCAGCACGGGTGCCAAAGTCGGTCAGTTCAAAACAGGTTTTCGCCCAGTTGTTCAGATCCACCATGACCATAATCGAAGAGGAATCATACACAGAAACAAAGTCATGAGAAACCTTTACTTTCCACACAAAGTCCCCTTTGATTTCGGTGTAGTAGTAAGGGGCGTTGCATAAAGATTCTGGGGTAATGCCAGTGTCGCTTTGGGAACCTCCGTTGCAGAAAAAGTCACTTTTCGGGGTTGCCATCAAGGTGTACTTTCCGTTCTCTTCTTGAACGGTGCTTGGGTTTAACCAGGAAAATTGATGATTGAGCATGTTGCTCCACTCCTTTTTCATAAGATGAAAAATGGACACAGGGGGTGACCTTTTGTTTGCCCATCTTTTTAGTGGGGATATGTCAAATTCTACTTTCATCATAGAATGGGATGAGGGGCTTGTCAATAGAATTTTTGGAGGAAAAGCAGAAATAGTGGAATTCCCTAAAATCTCCAGACCAGATTTTACTGGATTTTTCGTCAGCTTTCGATTATACTTAAAAGTAGATTGTGGATATTATTTTGCTGCGATGAAAGAGAAGCGCTTCATGTGGGGTTGAAGAAAGGATGGGTCACTACCATGAGATTTCCGTGGGATCGAAAATATTTTTGCTGGGGGGTTACCAGCTTTTTGGTAATTGTCAGCAGTTTGCTGGTGTTTTTCTGTATTTTGCGGTTTGATCAGTTGTCTTCCGCAGTGGGAACAGTCATAAATATCTTAAAGCCCATTTTGTACGGAATTGCGATTGCCTATCTGCTGACACCTTTGGTGAATTTTTCGGACAAATGGCTTTCCCGTTTAGCGCAGCGTTTTCATAAAAAGCAATTGACCGAAAAATCTCGAAAAGGCATTCGGTGTATCAGCATTCTTTTGACCATGGTGTTTATGCTGGTTTTGCTGGGGGCGTTAATCGGCATGATTATCCCGCAGCTGATTGAAAGCATCGCCACGTTTTCCAATGATTTTCCAGGTTATCTGGAACGGTTTTCTGTTTGGTTTAATCAGTATCTGGATACAGACCCTCAGCTGGCTCAGGTGGCCAATACGGTGTTTGACAAACTTTCTGCCAACTATGAACAGTGGTGGGACAATATCCAGCCTGCATTGAATTCTGTGGTAACTGGGGTCACTACCGGAGTCTTTGGTGTCATCAACGCAGTAAAGAATATCCTAATCGGTTTGATTATCTCAATCTACCTGCTGTTTGGGAAGGATTTGTTTGCTGCTCAGGCCAAAAAGATTTGCTATGCCGCTTTGGAAACAGAACATGCCAATGCGTTTATCTGCGGCGCTCGGCATACCCATTCTGTGGTCATTAATTTTATTGTAGGAAAACTGATTGACTCCTTTATTATTGGTATTATCTGCTTTATCGGCATGAATTTGCTGGGACTCCCAATGCCGCTGTTAATCAGCGTGATTATTGGGGTGACCAACGTGGTTCCTTTCTTTGGACCGTTTATCGGTGCCATCCCTAGTACATTGATTTTATTGCTGATTAATCCTATGAGCTGGGATTGGGTCACCTTTATTATATTTGTACTGGTGCTTCAGCAGTTCGATGGAAATATTCTGGGGCCGAAGATTTTGGGAGAATCTACCGGACTGAGCAGTTTCTGGGTAATTTTTGCCATTCTGGTGGCAGGAGGACTGTTTGGATTTGTAGGCATGGTGATTGGCGTGCCGATCTTTGCGGTGATTTACGGAGGTATCCGGGCACTGCTGCTCCGGTCTTTGACGCGAAAGGGGCTGCCTGCTGGAACGGATCAATACAAGACATTAGATCATATTGATGCTGCTACCGGGAATCCGGTACAGCGAAAGAAAGAATAAAAAAATGCCTGCAAAACAATTGGTTTTGCAGGCCTTAAATTATACTTAAAGTTATAGATGGTTTCGTTATCTCGGGTGTCGGACAGTGTCCGGTGCCAACCGCCTATGGCGCATACTTTGTCAGTAGTGTGGAAACAGCAAGTAATTTCCTCTCAGCTGACAGAATACGAACGTAGTGTCATTGCCCCACCGCTAGGTGGTCCAGTGGTGTGAACCCCCTGGCGCCGGACAGTGTCCGGTGCCAACCGCCTATGGCGCATACTTTGTCAGTAGTGTGGAAACGGCAAGTAATTTCCTCTCAGCTGACAGAATACGAACGTAGTGTCATTGCCCCACCGCTAGGTGGTGAGGGATATAGTTCCGTATACTCCGTCGTATCCTGCCTGCA
>JBMNPJ010000008.1:0-120447 GCA_050943535.1 Massiliimalia sp. | reverse complement strand
TTTTGTCTTAATCTTAACTCATTACTTACCTGTACGTTATTACTCGATTAAGGAATCAATCAAGGTATCTTGATTTATTTCTCAACTTTCTTTACCTTATACATTGTTTAATTTTCAAGATTCAAATTAGCACTTGTTCTTAGTGCCTTTCTATTTTATCACATCTTCTTTATTTTGTCAACCCCTTTTTTAAGAAGTTCTTTCAGAAGTGTGATTCGCTGTTTTTCGACAGCTTTAATATTTTACCACATTCGCTTTCGTTTGTCAAGTACTTTTTTCAGAACTCTCAAAACTTTTTTCAAGTTTTCCGGCCTCTTCCCCGCTCTCCACTCTTGGGCTCCCCCTCAGGATGAACTTCGTTCTTTCGGCCTTTCTGCCTTACTTTTTTGCTCTGCGGTGCCGTCTCTCGCGAGACAGCTTGTTTATTATATCGCGTTCACCTCCCTTTGTCAACTCTTTTTTTGCCTTTCTATGTTTTGCTTATTTATACTAGATATTTTTTTGTTTTTATAGATAATTTGCCTGTAAACCTTATATTTTCTTTTGAAATCCGGCTCATTTTCCTTCTATTTTCAGGTTCACCCTCCTTTTTTCTTAAAAAGTAAAAATTCTCATTGCATTTTCTAAAAAGATGTGCTATAATAATGTTCGTTCTAAAAAGACAGATATGTGCCCGTAGCTCAGCTGGATAGAGTGTCAGACTCCGACTCTGAAGGTCGTGCGTTCGAATCGCATCGGGCATACCAATTGAGAACCTCGACGCGCAAATGCGTTCGAGGTTTTTATTTTTTATTCGTAAGCTAGATTCCTGTTGAAAAGTCCTGATGTATTATTCAGGTAAATATAAAGATTCCTATATAAGAAGTCATAAAAGGTGTACCGCAGATATTCCGTGGTACACCTTTTACTTTTTATTTATTTCGGGCTATTCGGGATTTTATTTCCTGATAAACAATTCTAATCAGTGCACTGATCAAAATTACATCCATACCAAGTCCAAGCACAGACGGAGAATAAAACGTTCCGCATACAGAAATAAACAAAAAATAATCTACCATCATGTGCCAGAAAATTAAAGCTGATAAATTTTTTGTCTTCCAATACAAAATTCCTGCGACAATTCCAAAAGGAACTGCACTCAAAGATTGAATCCATGCACCAGTAACAGTCAGTCCTCCTGCTACATTCATCATATGTAGTAAACTAAATGTCACAACAGAAAAAACAAACAACCCTATTTTGCCTACAAAAGTTTTCTCTTCACCGTCTAACAGATATTTTCGGAACATCCCTTCTTCCCCAATCCCAATCAGGAATGTAAGGATTGTGATAAATAGCAAATCAATGGCAAACATATTTCTAACGATCGCTTCAATCCACGTTACTGCTACTCCTAAAGCTGCCACATATGGAATCAAATTGAGTCCTGCATTTTCAGGGCAAAAAGTAAAATCCTTTTTTTGAAATATCCTTTTCTTATTTATGACAAATACATACCCACATAAAACGATCATCATGGGAATTGCGTAAATGTGAATTTTATCTCCTGCATAATCAATCCCAAATTGATACAAAATCCAAAATCCGCAAAAAGCAACAACATAATAAATTAGTACTGCTGCAAGACGTTTTGACCATTGTTTCATCACTATCACCTTTTTTCCTCATTTTTAAGTTTATATTTCTGATAGTCTATAGATGCCAACTCCTCTTTAATAGTTCTCTTCTTTAAAAAAGGTTAAGAATTCATATTCTTTTTTCATAATATTTTAAAACTCAGTACCCTATTGCTTCATAACTCCCGACAAAAATTGTCTTTATCATTGACAGGCTTATTTTCAAAATGTTATAATTCTAATTGTTTGAATTATAACATTTTGAAAAAGGAGAATATGTTTTGGACCATTCATTTCATTATCTTCTTATGTGCAACCAAGCTCAGTTTCACAAAAAGTTACTGGATCAATTGAAAGGAACGGAACTGACCATTGGACAGCCTAAAATTTTAGACTACCTAAAAGACCACGACGGCGCAAATCAAAAAGAAATCGCCTGTGCATGTCACATCGAAGCCGGAACACTGACCTCCCTGTTAAGCCGTATGGAGGAAAAAGGACTGGTACAGCGGAAGATGCTCAACGGAAACCGAAGAACGCTTCACGTATTTTTAACCCCTTATGGGAAACAGCTTCAGCAATCTGTGGAAAATGCTTTTCTACAATTGGAATGTCAGGCATTTCACGGAATTTCTGCCGAAGAACAAAAAATCTTTATGGAGATATTCGAAAGAATCTATGAAAATATCAGGAAAGGTGAGTCATAATCAATGCAAAAACTAAAATGTTATCTTTTATTTCTGGTAGGATTATTTGTAAACTCTCTTGGGGTAAGTTTGATTACCAAAGCAAACCTTGGTACCTCTCCCATTTCTTCCATTCCCTATGTGTTGAGCTTGAACTTTCCCTTTACATTGGGAATGTTTACCATTGTTTTTAGCATTTTTCTTATTCTTCTTCAATTATTGATTTTAAGAAAGCAGTTTAAGGCAGAACATCTTCTGCAAATTCCTATTTCTATTATCTTTGGTTATTTCATTGACTTTACCATGGTATTGCTGGAAAAAGTAAATCCCCAAAACTATGCTTTTGAACTTCTATATCTGCTAATAGGGTGCATTGTACTAGGATTTGGCGTATATCTGGAAGTAGTCGCCAATGTAGCTATGCTGCCAGGGGAATCTTTTGTAAGAGCAGTCACCATCAAATGGAACACGGATTTTGGCATTACAAAAATTATCTTTGATGTTTCTATGACGGTCATTGCCGGCGGCATGTCATTTTTGCTTGCAGGTCATTTAGAGGGTGTTCGAGAAGGAACAATTCTCTCCGCTCTGCTGGTAGGAATGATTGCCCGGATGTTTTCAAAAGCACAGCTAATGATTCAAAGCAAAATGCAGTGCAGCGAAAAGATCATTTCTGAATCATAAATCACGCTATTTTCAATTCAAACCTTCTAAACAAAAAAGAGACACCCCAATTTGTATTGGGGTGTCTCTTTTTACACGCTTTTCAAAATTTTAAGCAATACATAACCTGTAAAACAAAGTCTTATTTGCTGCCACTCAACAAATCATTTTGCTCTGTCAAGACAGGGTATCCAAACTCTGCGAGAACCTGCTCTCCCTCTGCAACAGAAAGACCCCGGTGTTTTGCAGTATCTTTTACAGTATCTCGGGGATTAATCCCCACTTCCGCATACAACTGATTGACACCAGCCAGTAACGCCGTTTTTTTCAGCTCGTGAATGTTCATGGAAATTTTGGGATTCACCGCAATTCGAGCTACTGCGGCAATTTTGGCAAGTTCCATCTCTCCCACTTCCGGCACCGATTCATATGGGGTCCCCGGAACAGAAATTCTGCCCATAATCGCCATCACATCTACTTTATAATGGATTGCCCGCAAAATTTCTTCTGCAATTTCCTCGTAAGTATGTTCTACTCCAATCGGTTCAATACAATAATAAATAGAAAGTCCCGCTTCATTTGCACAATCTAAGGTACGAATTCTAGTTTCTTTTGGGATCCCTGTATCAATTCCCTCCCGGAGACGCACAATATGGTAAACCGCATGAACCCCGGCCTCCTTTAAGGCAAAAGCATATTCCCTGTCAAAATCTCCAACATTGGCCACCAATCCCACTTGAGGCGGAATCTTTTTGCGAGCCAATCGGCACATAGTTAAAAATTCATCCTGATCATAATCAGCAGTAGTCATTAAAAACAAATCAGATACTTTTGAAAAGTCAATGGTGGACAGCAAATGCTCCAGCTGATTCGGTGTCATGGTATACGGTTCCTCTACACAAAACTGATCTGCATTTAAAGAACAGAACTTGCATCTTCCAGAACAGGGGGCGGCATTCAACCCAATCTGTACAAACAGATATCCCCGATTTCCATATTGTGTCCGGGACATATGACTGGCCTGCCAAAGCAGATGATAGAAAGCTTCTGAACCGTTTTCAATATTCAGCATTTGTATAATTTCTTGTCTTTTATCCATTTTGTATACTCCCTATGTTTTTTCTATCCTGTTCCTACAACATTCTTCCCGGATAGAAAAACTGCTGCCGAGCACGAAATCATTCATGTCCGGCAGCAATAGTTATTCTGTGATTAATCCACTACAATTTTTTGTACGTCAATGGTACCAAACACCACATCCACAAAAGCAGTTCCATTTTTCATTCCTGCCAAACCATATCCGGTATTGGTAGCGAGAAATACTTGGAAATCCCCCTGGATCTTCGGCTGTAAGTGCAGTGTTTTTTCATAAGCATCATAGCGAATTCCTGTGAATGCCTGAATTAAGGAATAGGATGCCATAGCACGGGCATACCAGTGGCCGCATTCATACTCATCGTATGGGTTTCTCTGGCATCCGCTGTAACGGTCGCGGCAAGCTGTTACAATCCGAAGCCCTTCATCCACATATCCCATTAAAATTAGATGAGAAGCTACCTGATATTCAATTCCTGTCCAAACCTCATCGCTGTATGGGAATGGCAGCGCCGGTTTATCCCCATGAGGCCAGCTGCACAACAGCAATCCACCCTCTTCACCAACACAGAATCCTGGTCTTTGAGGATTGGAATGGGCGCGGAAATCTTCTTTAAAGTTATAGCGGAAAACGCTTTCCAAATGGCTCTTGATCTTTTGAGAATCCAGAACATCTCCCAGCCCAGAAATTTTCGCCATCCATGCGCCCAATACCCCATCAGAAATACAGCCGTTTCCATACTGATATTTAGGACCATATCGATGGATCAGCTCGTAAGCTTCCGGAGATAGTTTATCGTTGAGTGCTACTTGACCGATTTCCGGCAGTTTGGCTTCCAAGCCTTCCCATTCTACTTTTTGGATGAAATATTCTCCGTTATACAATTTGTGTTCCAGATAATCTTTTCCTTTTTCATAGAGGGACTGGTACTCACTGGAGTCTTCTCCTAAAATACCGCACATTTCTATCATAGCCTTCAATGCACCAAGATAGAAAGAAGAGCACATCCCGTCAGGACCCCAGAACTCAATATCATAGGTGTTGTGATGAGGTTCTACCAAAACCCCTTCCCGCTTTTTATCCCAGGTTCGGATACAGTAATCCATGCTGGATTTCACCTGCGGCCAGATGTTTTTGAGCCATTCCAAATCACCCAAAATACGGAAATCACGGTATACCTTTATAATACCGCCCAGCTGTCCATCAGAAGCAGCATAAAAATCATGACCGGAAGGACGAATCGGCAATGACGCACGGAAAGTTTGATGTCCTTCTTCACTTTGAGTATCAAAAAATTCTGTTTGACGCAGTCCTCGTTCCAAACTTGGGAACAGATTGCACAATGCCTGAGCATAGTTCCATACATGAGTACAGCTTCCGCTGCAGCAGCCTTCAGAGTCACAGCAGCCTTCCCAGCACCACAATCTGCCGTCTGTCTGACGAAGCACTGTCGGAGATTTTAAGATAGACAGATTGGATCCAATCGCATCCATCACTGCTTCCGGCAAAGTAGAAGCATAAAAAGTATCTGTAAACTGTTTGGAAAGATCATAAAGACGGGTTCTGTTTTCTTTCATATAATCTGCTGCCTGTTCTACAGACCCAAATTTTGCAGAATACCACGGTTTATGTCGCGGCAGATCCTTTTTCTTGGAAGAACAGCAACAGCAGCATCCATCTTCTTCTGCTCCAAACCGCAGACTGGAATCCGGCACATACCAGCAGCAATGGAGAACAATGGTTTTACTTTCTCCTGGATTCACAGTAAACGGCACTGCCAGGCTGGCTCCTGGACTTGGAACATTGTCACCATCCTCATAGGCATGATCTTCTGCTTTTCCTGCTTCAATATCGTTCCACAGCATGGTCAGCGGATCAAACCAACCGCCTCGGAACAAACCGGTATTCACTTTGGCATCTTCCTCAGTTACAAATGCGCAATAAGCACCACGATACCATGGTTTGTCTTCCACCTCTGGCTGATTGAGAACAAATCCGTTTTGATAACGATAGACTCCTGCAGTTTCTTCATCCATGGTCATAAAATTCATGGAATTATAATAGTACACCGCTTCAATTGGCTGATCGGTAGGATTTTCAAAGGTATATTCCACAAAAGCAAAAGGATAGCTGGAATCATCTGGATCCGGAGGAGTAAACGGGCTCCATGCACTGATCGATACCTTCAAAGGAATACTGGAATCTTCCAAATCAATGGCCGCAAAAGGAAAACGGGAACGGAATACGGCTTTTTCAAATCTGGCCAAGCCATAGGTAGTTCCTGTCAGCCCATTAGCCTTTGTTCCTGCCAAAGGATCTGGTTTCCCCTGTCTGGGACCCTGTGTTCCTCCAAAAATTTTGTATCTGGGAACCTGTCCTTCCAGTACGCGGCTTACATTTGTCTTCCCCTTAATCGTAAGGGCAGAAAACATACAGGGTTCCAGATTTACATTGGGCTCGTTGCGCAGAGAAAAACTGGAAAAAGCACCGGTGCCTTCTATAGAAAACATTCCAGCACCAATCCCGCCAAGGGGAAATGCGATATAATCCAAATTTTTCCCTTCATACTGTTTGGTGTAGCTCATGCGATTGTCCTTCCTTTCTAAAAGAATCTCATCATCCGTTTCTGAAAAAATCAGGAGAAAACCAACATTGTTTTCTTCCTTTTACTTAAGTTGAATTATAACATCTCAAGCATATTGTGAAAATAGTCAAACTCACCTTTTATATAAAAGCTGTTTGTTCTAATTGCACAGACTTTTTGGTTTATCATTTTTCTGAAATAAAACAGTTTCCTTTTACATACTCTCACTGTTCAAGAAGTTATTTCTGTTTTGTTTTCATGCATATCATACGGTTTCATCACTCCAATTTCATGCAGTTTTTTATTGATACACTAAATTTTTTTTGCTATACTCAAGAGGTCAATTGGATATTCGTATCAACACTCCCACGATACATTTCAAAATAACAAAACAGAGGAGGTATCCCTATGAAAGTCGCCATTATTGGCTGTGGGAACATTGCCAACAACGCCCATATCCCCGCCTATCTCAAAAATCCCCAGGCAGAAATTGTCTACTTTTGCGATATTCTGCCGGAACGTGCCGCCCGTGCCGTGGAACAATATAGATGCGGCAAAGCCTGCACCGATTATCACCAGGTATTAAATGATCCTGAGATAGAAGCGGTTTCCGTCTGCACTCCCAATCATGTCCATGCTCAAATTGCTATAGATGCCATGCGAGCAGGTAAACACGTTCTCTGCGAAAAACCAGCTGCCCGCACCTATGAAGAAGCTCAGAAAATGCAAAAGGTGCAGCACGAAACCGGAAAAACCTTAAATATTGGCGTGGTCAATCGTTTTAACGACAGTGTCAACCGAATCAAAGAATATATTGACAGCGGCAAACTGGGAGAAGTTTTTCACGTTTATGTCAGCTTTCGCTCCCACCGTTCCATTCCTGGACTGGGCGGCGCATTTACTACAAAAGCCATTTCCGGAGGCGGCGCTTTAATTGACTGGGGTGTTCACTTTTTGGATATTGTCATGTATTGCTGCGGTGACCCCATGCCAAAAACTGTTTCCAGCGAAGCATTCTGCCGTTTGGGGAAAGATATTCCCTCTTATACTTACCGGAATATGTGGGCAGGTCCTCCTATTTTAGATGGAACATATGACGTAGAAGACTCTATTACCGGGATCATCCGTACTTCCGGTCCTACCATCACATTCCAGGGTGCCTGGGCGCAGAATATTGATGAAGAAGAAATGTACATTGACTTTATGGGAGATCAAGGTGGAATCCGTCTGCAATACGGAAAAGAATTTACGGTCTACACTGCGGAACACGGTTCCTTGGTTTCTTACCGTCCGGAATTTGTCATGCGCCCCCATTTTGAAACAGAAATTAATTCCTTTATCGAAGGAATTCAGTCCGGGAAAAAACTGCCTTCTCACATTGATACTGTGATCATCACCGCTAAAATGATGCAGGCAATTTATGATTCTGCAGAATCTCACCGGGAAATTGTATTAGAATAGCATTCTTCATAACATTTCTCGTACACGATACCATATACCAAAATCTAAAAGTAAAAGGCACTTGCAGACCACACGATCTGCAAGTGCCTTCTTATCTTTCTGTTACACTTTAATTTTTTTCCAGTTTCCGGAGCGAAACCGGGTGTAGTTAAATGCCCATCGGATACATTGATCCAACAGCATGGAGCACCATGCTCCCACTAGTCCCAGACCGCAGGGATAACATAAAACCCAAGCGGAAATCGGACGGATGATTCCGATGCTAATCAAAGCAATTAATGCAATATATCGGGCATCTCCCGCTCCTCGCAGACATCCGGAATAAATCAGCGCTGCCGTCTGAATCAAAGTAATCAACGCAATGAGATACATAATCTGGCTGCCCTTTTCCACAATGACCGGATCAGTGGTAAACAGCTGAATCAATTTGTATCTTCCTGTAAAAAAGAACAGACACAATCCCAAAGAAATGACTGTCATCAATCTGCGTGCAGATTTTACATAGATCTTTGCCATATCGGGACGTTTTGCCCCCAGTGACTGCCCTACCAAAGAAGACACTGCAATGCTGAACCCGTCTCCAAAGGAGAAGGAAAGGTTGATAATATTGGAACAAATCTGATTGGTGGCAATGTCGTTGGTTCCCAAAGCTGCCACAATTTTGGAATAGGTGAAGAATCCGATTCGCATAAACAACTGCTCCAACACTGCGCCGGAACTGATTTTTGCCACAGCCCCCATGGTTTCCCGGTCAAACCACCAGTTTTCCCGAAAAGAAATCTGTAAAAAAGAATGATGCACCATTACAGAACGCAGTGACATTAAAAAACCAATAAACTGGCCAATAATGGTGGCAATTGCCGCTCCCCGCACACCTAAAGCAGGGAATCCAAAATTTCCTCCGATTAAAAGATAGTTGAGAATCAGGTTGACCGCGTTGGCTGTTAAATTGGTTCTCATAGAAATTTTTGTGTTGCCTGCTCCCCGCTGCGCAGAGTTAATGGTAAGTCCCAGACTCATAAAAGGAAAGCCGATCATGGTAATTCGAAAATAAGCGGCGGCTTCTTCAATAATATCGTCCCCTGCTCCCGCCAGAGCCATAAACGGTGCTGCCAGCAAAAACCCCAATACTGCCATCACCGTAGACAACATGGCACACAGCAGTACTGTCTGACGCAAACACCGGTTTGCTCCCCGAGCATCCTGTTCTCCCCGACGGCGGGCTACTACAGTGGTAACCCCTGCATTCATAGAAAAGATCAGTACCAAAAGCACAAACTTTGGCTGGGTGGTAATCCCTACCGCCGCAATTGCCGCAGCTCCCAGACCGCCTACCATAATGGTATCAATGGAGTTAATCAAGCTGACTAAAACCGATTCCAGTGCCGATGGCCACGCCATATTAAAGGTGTTTCGGTAAATGGTTCCTGTAGTAGGAATCTGGCCTTGAACCTCTTCCGGTTTCAAAGTTTTTTCAAACCCCAGCAGCCCATTCAGCCGGGTTCGTATCGATGAGCCTTCCATCAAAATCCCCCATTCTTCTTTCATCAAATCATATCTGTAAAATCTATTATACCACACGTACAGAAAAAAGAATGGAAAGCCATATAATTTTGTAGGATAACACAAGATATTGCAGCGGTTTTTGACTGATTGGTTCAGAAAAAATCCCTTTTGGTCAAAAGGTAGTCAGTTGACCAAAAGGGATTTTCATCCATCAAAAAGATTTATTTTGCCCAGACCACAACGCCGTCCCGGCGAGGTTTTGCCTGAGGAGTATCTGCTGCATATCCTAAAGCAGCGGTTCCCCAAACCACATGATTTTTGGGAACACCCAGCTTATCCAGCAATTCCCGAACTTTCGGATCTTTCTGGGCGTCTTTCATCTGGTTAATCCAGCAGGAACCAATTCCCAAAGAATGAGCTGCCAGAAAAATATTTTCCAATGCGCAGGCGCAGTCTGCCAAACCGTTGTGGTTGTCCGGATCATTGGACACCATAATTAAAGCCGTAGGCCGATAAAGGTCATAATGTTCTGCCCCCAAAGCCTGTCTCATGGCTTCCGCAATAGTTCCAATGGTTTCTTTACAATCCACTACCGTAAACTGCCAGGTCTGGCTGTTTTTTCCGCTGGGTGCATAGGTTCCGGCTTTTACGATCTGTTCCAGGTTTTCCCGGGAAATGGGCTGATCTGTAAAAGAGCGAATACTTCTTCTGGTAAGTAAGTTTTCCAATACTGCGTTCATACAATAACCTCCTAATCAAATGACAGTGTATGTGAATCACTTTCCATGAAATGATTACAATTCTTTAATGGTACCAGCACGATATGCGGCAAGCAGTGCTTTTAGTTCTCCTATCCGCTGCCGAAGTTCCTGACCAGCATCGGTTTCTGCAATGGTAATCCGGTGTTTCATCGGTTCAACCACTTTCAGCTTTGGTGCCCGCTCTACGGTATTTCCCTTTCCGGATGCTTCAAAAGGCTGGTGTTCTGCCAGAGCCAGAAAACGGGAGTTGTAAATAAAGGTATAGCCTCCAATTCCCGTTTTAGAATGGTAAGCCTTGGACATCCCGCCGTCTATAATAAACAACAGACCATCCCCTTTTACCGGGCTTTCTCCCTGTTTAATTTTTACCGGCACATGGCCGTTTACAATATGAGAATGAGCGGGATCCAATCCAAACTCCCACAACAGTTTTTCACAAATCTCCCGCTGTTCCACCAGATTGTAGTAAGGGTTCATGTCTTCTTTATGGGTTTCTTTGGCATCCAGAAAATACCGTTCAAACGCCGCCATTTTACTTTTTCCAAACAGCGGGGAGTTTTTCCCGCACCACAAATACCAGATAAAATCCCGGGCATTGTGCCGTTCCTCACTTCCGTGAGGTGCAAAATAAGCGGTTCGCACTGTTTGGTCAATATACTCCAGATACGCCTTTCCGCTGTAAGAATTTCCTCCAAAGGAAACTTTCAAAAATTCCCCGTCTTCTGTCATAGGAATACATCCATGATACAAAAGATTTGAATTGACGCATTTGTACATGCTTCCATGGGAATACAAAAATTTCACATGGCGGTTGAGCATTCGGCTGTGCCGGAAAGACGCTGCTAACGTCCGCATCAGTTCTTCTTCCCCTGGGGTCAGACGCAGAGGATCGTGAGGATCCACAGTAGGAAAGCTGGTATCTTTCAAAGGATAGGTGTTGCCATTTATGGTAATGGTTCCGTCTGCAAAATTCACCTTGCTCAGCAGCAGCCGGTCTTCCATGCCGTATTCCGGATGACGCAGAATCAGCTGTCCTTCTACCTTAAACTGAATAATCGCCATGGCTTTGTGCATTTTCGCTGCCAAAGAAATATCCACTGGGTCATACTTGTTTTGATCCAGAATATGAGGAGTAAACACCTCACAGGGATCGTCTTTATAAACCTGTGCCGCAAACACAGAAAGAGGACGCAGGTTGATACCATACCCATCTTCCAGCACATCAAAGGTATTGTAGCTGATACCCAGCCTTACCACATTGGCAACACATGCCCAGTTTCCGGCAGCAGCACCCATCCAGGAAATATCGTGGTTGCCCCACTGAATATCCACATTGTGAATGGCCATCAGTTCTTCCATAATCATGTCCGCTCTGGGACCACGGTCAAAGATATCTCCGATGATATGCAGCATATCAATAGAAAGCTGCCCGATCAAACGGCACATTCCGGCAATAAAATCTTCTGCAATCTGATTTTCTACAATCGAATTAATAATCTCCTCAAAATAATGGGATTTATTTTCCACATCTCCTGTATGAAGCAATTCGTCAATGACATAAGCATAACTAGCCGGCATTTTCTGCCGTACCTTGTCCCGAGTATATTTAGATGCTACTTCTTTGCATACCTCTACCAAACGGTAAATGGTAATCCGGCACCATTCGTCAAATTCTTCCGCAGGCAGGCTTTGTTTTGTTGCCCGCAGCTGCGTTTCCGGCTGATAAATCAAAGCAGCCAGATTGGTTCTTTCCTGCTGGGAAATGGACTTTCCAAACAGGTCATCAATTTTAGAACGGATCACACCGGACGCACTGTGAATCAGGTGAATAAACGCCTGGTGTTCCCCATGCAGGTCGCTGAAAAAGTATTCTGTTCCTTTGGGAAGACTCATAATGGCGCTTAAATTGATAATTTCCGCAGAGGCCGCGGCAATGGATGGATATTTTTGGGCTAACAGCCGCAGATAGTGTTGGTCAATCATGATCGTGACGTTCCTTTCCGGTGGATTGATTAGTTCTTACTAAGCTCTATTGTAGCACATTTTTTATAGTCAGGTAAAGAAAATTTTAGGGAAATTCAGCAAATTACAAATTGTAATCCCGTGTGAACAGTCAATGTAGAAAAGGTGAATTCTTTTTCCGACAACTTGAATTTTTATGGAAGTTGCTCTATAATGAAAATATATTTTTGAAAGGCGAGAACGATAAATAAAAATTAGCGACTAATTTTCGGGGGTTATTTTATTCAGTAAAGGAGAATGTGTATGTCTAATGTATTTTCTCAGGTAAATCCAACCATTTTAAAATATGCTGACCTTTGTATGGAAAACGACGGAATTAATCCAGAACTGTATACAAAGTATGAGGTAAAAAGAGGTCTTCGAGACCTGAACGGAAAAGGCGTACTAACCGGTTTGACGGATATTTCCGAAATTGAGTCTTTCCAGCAAATCGACGGACAGTCTGTTCCCTGTGAAGGCCGGCTGTTCTATCGTGGTGTAGACGTAGAGGATATTGTTCGGGGATTTGTTTCTGAAAAGCGGTTTGGTTTTGAAGAAACCACTTTTTTGCTTCTGTTCGGCCGGATGCCAAATCGGGAAGAACTGGATGAATTTACACAAACTCTGTCCAGCTACCGAACCCTTCCTACCAGTTTTGTGCGGGACATTATTATGAAAGCCCCAAGTTCTGACATGATGAACACTCTGGCAAGAAGTGTATTGACCCTGTATTCCTATGATGACATGGCAAACGATACCACCATTCCCAATGTTCTCCGCCAGTGTCTGGAATTGATCGCGTTATTCCCTGTTTTGTCTGTTTACGGATATCAGGCATACAACCACTATGTAAACGGTCAAAGTTTGTTTATTCATTCTCCACAGCCAGAATTGTCCACTGCAGAAAATATTCTGTATATGCTCCGTCCGGACAGCAAATACACCGAACTGGAAGCAAAAATTCTGGATATTGCTCTGGTGCTTCATGCAGAACATGGCGGCGGTAACAACTCCACCTTTACTACTCATGTCGTTACTTCTTCTGGAACAGATACCTATTCCACCATGGCTGCTGCTTTGGGATCTTTGAAAGGACCAAAACACGGCGGTGCCAACATTAAAGTTATGAACATGTTTGAAGACATGAAGAAAAATATCAAAGACTGGCACGATGAAGACGAAGTACGCCATTACTTAAAAGCTTTGTTACATAAAGAAGCCTTTGACCATGCTGGCTTGATTTACGGAATGGGACACGCCGTATATTCTATTTCAGACCCTCGTGCCAAAGTATTCAAATCCTTTGTTAAGAGCCTGTCCGAAGAAAAAGGACTCACCGAAGAGTTCAGCCTGTACTCCATGGTAGAAACACTGGCTCCTCAGGTGATTACGGAAGAACGCAAGATTTATAAAGGCGTCAGTGCCAACGTGGACTTCTACAGCGGATTTGTTTATCACATGCTGGATCTGCCTTTGGAACTGTACACACCAATTTTTGCTATTGCCCGTATTTCCGGCTGGAGTGCTCACCGGATCGAAGAACTGATCAACGCAGGAAAAATCATCCGTCCTGCATACAAGAGTATCAGCACCCGGAAAGATTATGTGCCTTTGGATCAAAGATAAAAAATTAGTTATGACCAAGAGAGGGATGCCGCTAAAAGCGGCATCCCTTAAATTGTCCAAACAGGTAATGCCAACTGACAAATTGTGTAAATAACAGTATTACACCAAACTCGTTGAACCGATGAGCGCCGCAGCGCTTTTTGCAAAACAAGCGTTTTTATTAGATGTGCAAACTATACTTGGAAGGGGTGTAGATAGCTGTAAGCTATCTACTGGGGCAGAACCACAAAATGTGTTTATTTTCAGTCAACTGATAGAATACGGGCGAAGTGCCTTTTACTCCGGCGCTTCGCCGGTGTCTCCGACGGCCAAAGGACTTCACAGCCCTTTGGAATCCCAAAAGATAAAAATTTGTGCAACTTTTTTTAATATATACTTTATCAACAAACTGTGAGGGATGCCGCTAAAAGTGGCATCCCTCTTTCATTTTACATAAATCATCTGCGGTAAAACTTCGCCTTATGGCCGGCGGTATGTACGCAGTTTTTCCTTTAATTGTTCCAACGCTTCATTGCTGCGGGAAGACTTTAAGTTTGGAAACGCTTTCAACAAACGGCGTTCATTGAATTTCCGCTGAGACAGCAGTTCCCGAATATGTTCGGTATAAAACTCGCTGTTTTCCAGACGTTCTGCCAGACGCTGACGGCGCTGCTGCACAGAGGTCTGCCATTCATCCGCACGTTCCTGCCAGGATTCCCGAACACTTTCTTCCAGTTCGGTCTTTTTCTCTGCCAGATTTTCTCGGAGTTCTGCCAAACGCTGACGGGATTTTTCCCGTTCCTGATCGATAACTGCCTGAATTTCTTCCAATTTGTGGTTGAGCAGAAGAATACTGCGTACAGTAGAAACCACATCGGCAATAAAAATACAGAACAGTACACCGCTGACAACATAAAGCCAAATATCCGGAATTCTTGCTACCTGACCGGATACAAAGGGATGGATTCCCTTTAACAGCAGTACAGACAGTAAGGCAAATACCAAAGCACCTTCCAGGCAAACTCTTCCGTTTAAATTAAACTTTCTCTGGGAATAGTCCCACCATCTGGCGTGAAACAGCTTTTCCATGCCCCAGGAAGTCAAATATTCCAAAACGGTGGTCAGAACTGCACTGGACAAAAACAGGGACAGTATACTTTCATCCACAATATCCTGCAATGAAAAAATAACAATCAATGCCCCAAATCCGTATACCGGACAAATCGGACCGCTTAAAAATCCTCGGTTCACCAGCTTTTTCCCAGTAATAGAACACAAGGTGGATTCATAAAACCACCCCAAAAAGCTGTAGATTAAAAACCAAAGGAAAACGGTTGCCATTTTAAAAACCATGACAAAACTCCCTTTACTTACCAAAATTTACTGTTTCATTGTAATCTATATTTGTGAACCACTGAAAACATGATATTGTATAAATCATGAATTTATCAAAATAATAAATCAAATATCCTCAGTATGTAGAAAAAGGTGGAACAAATTCGTAAATTGCACCAACTTAAGCAGGGGATATCCTGTATTTCGGATATCCCCTGCTTAATAGAAAAGAGAAGGAAAAGAAGTTTTGACTGTGTTATTCTGCCTGTTCACAACGAACCAGCTCCATACGGTATCTGCGAATCACCATTCTCCCCCGGAGCAGCCGATTGGAAAAGCTTCCTTTTCCCCACCGCAAACGGCGCTTTTTGGGAATTTTAGAACCAACAAACTGGCGTGCCGGCGGTAGAAGCTGGGCAACTGCTGCTACAGTACCGCTGATCAAAAGCATTCCATAAAAACTGATTCCCCGGCTGAGCATCATAGCAGGAAGCAACTGAGAGGAAGCAAAAAATACCCGGTACAAAATCATAAATCCACTTTCAGAAGCGCCTACCGCTCCCGGAATCGGCAAAGACCCTACTGCCAGAATCAGTACAGACTGCATGGCGACAATCTCCAAGAATCCGTATTGATTCAGACCAAATGCCCGATAAACAAAAAATGGAACCATGAACTGACAAGTGAGCTGCAGTAACGTAAACAGCATCACCTTACATAATACGGCAGGGTATTTGCGGATATGTGCCGCACCCTGCTGGTATTCCTCAATCTGCTGCTGAGCAGACTGAATCAGATGCTGGGGCTGTTTTACAAAACGAAGTTTTATTAGCCATCCGGTTGCCTTCCCAAGGAATTTAGGAACCAGCCGTTTTGAAAATACGGCGCACAAAATCAAGGTGAGCACCACTAAATTAAATATTACCCCGTACAGAATCAGCACACTGATTTTTCCTGTATGCGCCATCAAAAAGTTCGGTTTTATACAAAATACCGCCAGCGCATAGATCAGTTCCGCCACCTGATAAACAGACACCAACAGCAAAATGGTCAAAGACCCATGAGAAAAACGGTATCCGTCCCGCTTCATATGATACAGCTGCATGGGCTGTCCGCCGGAACCTGCCGGAGTAATAGAACTGTAATAAAAGGCAATAAACGCATATTTATAGCTTCGCCGAAAAGGAATCCGCTCCCCGAAGGAACTCATAATCGCTTTCACGCTCAGCGCTTCACAGGCGATGAATCCCAACATGCAAACAAGTCCTAAAAGAATATACCAGGGATTGGCACTGCGGATAACCTGTCCCAGCTGGTTCAAATCATGATCCTTTAAAAACACCCAGAAGGTAATTCCCACAATTCCCCCTAAAAAGAGCAAACTCCAAAGGTATTTTTTATTTTGGTTTTCCTGGCGGATTGATTCATTTGCTTTCATTGCATTCGCTCCAGTCCTACAAATTCATATCCCTGTTTTTTCCAATATGGAATTACCTTTTCCAATGCCAAAAGGGTTCGCTCCGGTGCTCCCGGCGCTCCCCCAGAATCATGCAGACAGATCACAGATCCTGCTTTTACCCGATGAATCAATTTCTGAGCAATTTCCAGTACTGTGGTGTCCTCTTTCCAGTCCTGCGCCATCACACTCCAAATAACCGGTGTCAGCCCGTATTTTTTCGCAAAAGACAACGTAAACAGATTGGTATGTCCCCACGGCGGACGAAAATATCGAATCTTCCAGTGATTCTGCCGCATAATTGCCATACTTTTTTGAAAATCATTTTTGGTGTATTCATAGCCTTTCAGCATTCCGTTTCCATGTTCATAGGAGTGCAGCGCCACTTCATGGCCTTCTGCAATCATTCGGTTCACCAACTCCGGATGCTGCTGCGCCTTTCTGGCAACCACAAAAAAGGTTGCTTTTACCTTCTGCTCTTTGAGCAAGTCCAAAAGTCTGGGGGTATATCTGGGATCAGGGCCATCATCAAAAGTCAATGCTACCTGATTTTTTGCTGTTCCCCTGCGGATCACATGGGGATTCATCAGCTTATTATAATATGTGGGAATCACAGAATATCCGCTTCCCAGCAAAACTGCTGCTGCCGCAATCGGTACCCATTTCATAACAGAGCAACTCCTTTCCGAAAGAATCCATCCTGAGCATCTCCTGCCATTCCAGGCCAAAAGAACCGGTCTGTCTGTGCTCCAATCCGTTCCATAATACATTCCAGCGCATTGTCCTGCAGTCCGCTGCGAAAATCAGCCATACTCTGCCGAATCAGAGACAAAGACTCATAGTCGTGGAGAAATTCCTCAATCTGACCAATTACCTGCTCCTGAGAATCCCAAATGACCTTTCCCAGATTCTGCTGTTCCAGAAAGCGGGCATTTTTCTTTTCCTGCTGCAAAAACGGATGGATCACCAGCATGGGCAGCTCGGAATAAATTGCCTCAAACATGGTAATACCTCCCGGTTTGGACAAAAGCACATCCGCTTTCTGCATATATTCATGTACCTGTTCTGTAAAGCCAACCACCTGAATATTTTCATACTTCCCATGCAGTTTTTGGTACAGTTTTTGATTATTCCCTGCAATGACGGTGGTATGCACGTCCCTCATTCGGTTAAGCTGTTCAAAAAACCGGGGATCATCGGGAATCAGTCCCAAACCGCCGCCCATAATCAAAAGCTGACGCTTGTCTGATCCCCAATGAGGATGGGCTTCTTTAAATGCCTGCCGCACTGGAATACCGGAAGGATAAATCCGCCGTCCTTCCACGCCTTTTTCCTGAAGCTGCTGTTTTAAGGTTTCGCTTCCCACCAGATAGTATGCTGTATTGTCATTAATCCACTCGTTGTGCACGGTAATGTCTGTGATACAGGTAACCAGCGGAACAGGCAGATAATGGATTTCCTGATACCAGTTGACCAGCTGTGAACACAAAGGCAGCGTGGAGAAAATCACATCAGGATGAGTTTGTTCCAACATCTGTTCCAATACCCGGAACAAGTACAGCATCATAGGCGGTTTTCTGTTTTTCTTTTTCTTTTCGCCTGCTTGATAATACCAGTTGTACAGTCCGCTTGCCTTACTTACCAGTTTTGTATATCCCTCATAAAAATCCCGGTAATGACTGGGGCTGATAAACTCAAAAATATCCCATACCGTTACCTGAACCTGAGGATATCTGCTTTTCAGCTGTTGTGATAATGTATTCGCGGCAGAATAATGTCCCAAGCCAAAACGTCCGGTTAAAATTAAGATATTCATAAAACCCCTCATTTCCTCTGGATTTGTATTTTAAAATTGTATTACTGTACTGTTGTATTAACCTTATAGTACAATAATACAGTTTAAACTGAGTTTTGTCAACCCCTTTTTTACACAGAGCGGGAAAACTCAGCAGTACCCTTTTCTTTGCTTTTTATCATACCCTAGATTCATTGAGAGAAACCCAAGAAAAAACTTAAGATAATCTGAAGATGAAAGTCAATCAAAATCACCGGAAAAACAGATTTTGATTTTATGCAATTCACAGATTGTACAAAATTTGGCCGGGAATGCTTGCGAAAGAAAGTCAGATGTTTTATACTGTTTTTGTTATACTTTGTTGTTTGGAGTTGAAACCTTTGAATCAAAAATTGACCTTTTCCAAAGGGCTGCGGGACGGAATCCCTATCTGTCTTGGATACCTTTCTGTTTCCTTCACCTTTGGTATGAAAGCTACTATGGGCGGACTTCCTGTATGGATTGCCGTCCTGATTTCCATGACCAACCTGACCTCTGCTGGCCAGTTTGCCGGAACCGCATTGATTTTAAGCGGAGGCACCTATTTTGAAATTGCCGTCACCACTTTTGTAATCAATATCCGCTATATGCTCATGTCCCTTTCCCTTTCTCAAAAGGTAGAAGAGAAAATGACTTTGCCCCAACGCCTGGGGCTTTCCTTTGGGGTAACCGATGAAATCTTTGCTGTATCCATGCAGCAAAAAGGCAGAATCAGCGCCCCTTATCTCACCGGACTGATTTTGACCCCTTATCTGGGATGGGCGCTTGGCACCTTCTGCGGTGCCGCAGCTACCGGGGTTTTGCCGGCAGCACTGCGAAGTGCCTTGGGGATTGCTATTTATGGTATGTTTTTGGCAATTATCATTCCCCCTGCTACCAAAATGCGCCCGATCGCCTTTACCGTTATTTTGGCTGCAATTATCAGCTGTCTGTTCCGGTATGCACCAGTTCTGTCCCAGCTTTCCAGCGGATGGGTTATCATCATCTGCGCTGTTGTTGCCTCCGCTGTTGCTGCCCGGTGTTTTCCTGTACTGGAAGACAGTGACGAGGGCGAAGATGAACCGGATTTGGATTCTGGAAAGGCGGTGGAATAAATGGAACTGCAACTGTCCCGTGTACTCATCTGCATTTTAATTATGGCATTGGTGACCTATCTGCCCAGAATGCTCCCCTTGGCCATCTTTAAAAGAAAAATCGAAAATCCTTTTATCCGTTCTTTTTTGGCATATGTACCCTATGCAGTATTGTCTGCTATGACGCTGCCGGATATTCTGTATTCCACCAGCAGCATGCTGTCCGCTGTCTGCGGACTGGCTGCGGCTTTGGTATTGTCGTATTTTAATAAAGGCCTGCTTACTGTGGCGCTTGGCGCTACAGCAACCGTATTCGCTGTTGAACTGCTCATGCGGTTTTTATAAGAGAAACCATGGTTCTCTCAATTAGAAAGAAGGAATCCACATATGAAATTACTGGTCTTTGTGCTCAATCATCACGAAAAGCTGGACGCTCTGCTCAATGAGCTGGAATCCTCTGGCATTGGCGGTGCTACCATCCTGGACAGCACCGGCATGGCAAAGGTTCTTCACAGTGGAGATGAGGAAGAAATCCCACTGTTCGGCACCCTTCGCACCCTGTTAAATCCCTCCCGGGAAAAAAGCAACACCATCTTAATGGTGATTCGGGACGAACAGTGTCAGATTGCCGTAGATGCCATTGAACGGGTTGTGGGCGACCTGCACGAAAAAAATGCCGGGATCGTATTCAGCGTTCCAATCGACTTTGTAAAGGGGCTGCGAGGAATTGAGTGACACCATTTTATTTGATATTGCCATCATTATGCTGACTAGCCTTGTGTTGGGGCGAATTGTAAAGCATTTAAAAATGCCCAATGTAACCGGATACCTGATTGCAGGACTGCTGCTGGGTCCCTGTGTACTCAACCTGATTCCAGCGGACATGGTCACCAATTTTTCGGTTGCCTCAGACATGGCGTTGGGATTTATCGCCTTTTCCATTGGTGGACAGTTTAAGGTGCGCTATTTCCGGCAGGTAGGAATGACCCCTATTGTCATTGCCTGCACCGAAAGTTTTGGGGCAATGCTGTTTGTAATGGCGGCCTGTATTCTCCTTGGATTTGACCCCAATCTTTCCATTTTGCTGGGCGCCATTGCTGCGGCGACTGCGCCTGCCCAGACCATTATGGTCATCAATCAGTACAAGGCAAAAGGCCCTCTAACTTCCATGCTCATGAGCGTGGTTGCCCTGGACGACGCTACTGCTCTGATTGCGTTTGGATTTGCTGCCACCATAGTAAAATCCCTGACCAGTCATCAGGCAATTTCTGTATGGTCTGTACTTTCCCCGTTCTATCAAGTTCTCATCTCCTTTGTATTGGGAGCGGTTCTGGCGGTGGTTATGACCATCTTTTTAAAACACTTTAAAAAGCCTGGCAACCGGCTTTGTGTTCTGGTAGGATTTGTATTCGGCGCTACCTGGCTTGCTAACCTGGCAGGTGGTTCTGCACTGCTGACCTGTATGTCTTTAGGCGGTGTTCTGGTCAATATTTTTGATGATATGGACAATCTTGCCGCAGTTTCTGATTCCTTTACCCCGCCGTTATTTATGCTGTTTTTCGCCATGAGCGGCGCCGGATTTGATCTGCAGGCGCTCAAGAGCATTGGTGTACTAGGCGTTGTGTATGTGATTATGCGGGTAGTTGGAAAAATTGCCGGTGTATGGTTCGGCGGAAAACTCATGAAGGCAGACGACAAAATCTGCAAATATCTGGGACCTACTCTGATGCCTCAGGCAGGGGTGGCTCTGGGACTGATTTTGGTGGCAGAATCCATCGTTCCGGAATTTGGCCCTCAAATCCGTACTGTTATTTTGTGTTCCACCTTTATTTACTCTATTTTAGGGCCAAGTGTGGCAAAATCCGCACTGGTTCGTGCAGGAGAAATTGTTTTACCGGATTCCCATAAAAAAGGACTTTTCAAAACCCGGCAGAACTGACAGATAAACCATCTGATCTTATACCGATGCAGGAATATTTGCCTAAAATTTTATCAATAAAAATAAAAGAACCGACATTTTCTGGGTTTCTATCGCCCGCAGAAAATGTCGGTTTTTATTTATTTTTGTGATTTTATTTTTGGACAGTGCCAGTTTTTACTTCCTTCAGCGCCTGACGCACCTGTTTCCTGTACTGAGAAAACTGCCGATTTTCAGGACTCACCTGCAGTACAAACTGTATCTGCCCCAAAAGACGCTCCAGTTCCTTTTCCCCGGATATTTCCCCGCCATGACGGCGCAAAAAATCTTCTATTCCAAACCGGTTAAGGTAATAGCATTTCTGCCGGATATCCCGACGGAATGACGCTGTTGGCTGGACAGTTTGATTCACTACAAGGCCGGTGACACAGTGCCGCTCTCCCCCTCGCCGCACTCGTATTTTTTCCTGGTTGAGCTCATATCCGTTTGCTGCCATCAGACGGCGTACCCACCCAATCAGATGTCCCGGAGTAAGGGTTTGAAATTCACCGGAAAAGGTCAGGTCATCACTGTATCGGGTATAGGTGATTTGATGTTTCTCACAATAGGCCAGAATCTTTTGATCCAAAGGCGCAAACACCAAATTGGAAATCATAGGACTGGACGGTGCCCCTTGTGGAAGACATCCTTTATAGGTACAAAATTGGGCGAAATAATAACTGAGTACATCGTTGTATGCCGTCTTTCTCCGCTCCCGGGGATTTCCACCCAGATCGGTGTAAAAATGTTCCCCGATCAAAGGGTTTCGACGCAAAGCATCATCCAGTGCACCAGCCACTTGAGAAAAGGAAACACTCTGAAAAAAATCCTTTAAATCCAGCTGAACCACTACAGGATGCCCCTGATGAGGTGCGGCATTCTGTACCAGAGAAATCCCCTTTTGATAGGCTGTGGCTGCCGGAGAAATTTCTCCCTGAGAAATCAGCTCCATCACTCCCCGCTGCACCCGCTGAAGCGGGTAAGAGGGAACCCATAATTCCCGAACCGCACCGTTTCTTTTGGGAATGGTGCTATGTTGATACTGCTTTTTCTTTTGTTTCTGAAAACTGAGGGAAGAAAGCCAGTATACTGCCGCCCGAAGCTGCTGTTCATTTTTTTCGGGATACAGCCACCGGGCAAACCCTTCCAAAGTGTGAATGCTCACATGTCTTCCCTCCAATACAAATACAAAGGGCAGCACAAAAACATCCTCGGGATTCCGGCGCAGGCGTGTTTTTGGAATACACCTTTGGTGTATGGCAACACGTCGAGCACGGTTTCCCGCGCAAGGCTCGCCTTGCGTATTACTTACTAATACAGAATCCGCGACTCGCGGTTCCGGTACCCTGGTCTTCCCAAACGTACAAAAAGCTGCTACCCTTTGCCCAAAGTATATCACAAAATATTTGATTTGTATACAAAAAATTCCCCTGCAGGGTATGGGGTTTTTATAGGGACCATATAATGTAATAAAATCCCTTGAAAAAGGTTTGCAGGATAGTTTTTCATGTGGTATGATAGAAGTAGTATCGTCTGTGCTCCGGACGGTATCATAAAATCAAAAATCCAAAGAAAACAAAAGAGCAAAACCCATCCAATGGGATTATACTATGCTAACAATAGAAAGGCGGAATTTCATCATGGAGAAACTGAAAATCGCCGTTATTTTCGGCGGTGTGTCTACAGAACACGAAGTATCCCGATGGTCTGCGACTACCGTATTAAATCATTTAGATCCTGAAAAATATCAGGTAGAAATGGTGGGAATCACCAAAGAAGGACGCTGGCTGCGCTACACCGGAGAAGTCGGCGCTCTGCAAAACGGCCAGTGGGAACAGGGTCCGGTTCAGGACTGTACCCTGAATACCAGCCGAAACCGAAAAGGTCTTCTGGTTTTGGAACAGGGTACCTACCAATTCCTGCCGCTGGACTGTGTCATTCCTGTTCTTCACGGCAAAAACGGCGAAGACGGCACCATCCAGGGACTGTTCCAGATTGCTGGACTCCCCTTTGTAGGCTGCGATGCCATTTCTTCTGCCAACTGCATGGACAAAGAAATGACTCATGTGATTTTGGAATCTGCCGGTATTCCTATGGCAAAATGGCAGTGTGTCCGGCAGGAAGAAGACCAGGCTGCAGCAATCAGCCGGATCGAAGAAAAACTGGACTATCCTGTTTTTGTCAAGCCAGCGAATGCCGGTTCTTCTGTAGGCGTTTCCAAAGCCTGTGACCGGGAACAGCTGAAAACCGCTTTGCAGACTGCGTTCCACGAAGACAAAAAAGCCATTGTGGAAGAAACCATTGTGGGAAAAGAAGTAGAATGTGCTGTGTTGGGCAATCAGGATGCCAAACCAGCGATTGCCGGAGAAATCCTTTCCGCCAATGAAGAAATTTATGACTATGAAGCAAAATATGTTAACCCTCAGTCTCAGGTGCAGATCCCGGCAGACATTCAGCCGGATACTATGGAGCTGCTGCGTCAGACTGCTGTCAAAGCTTACCGCGCCATTGGCTGTGAGGGACTTTCCCGGGTAGACTTTTTCGTAACACCGGAACAAAAGGTGATTTTAAACGAAATCAACACCCTGCCGGGATTTACAGACATCAGCATGTATCCAAAAATGTGGGTGCATATGGGAGTTTCTATCAGCGAACTGTTGGATCGTCTGATTCAATACGCTCTCAGCCGATAAAAGGAATTGACGGATACAAAAGGAGGTACATACGCAATGGATAAACGGCCCATCGGCGTCTTTGATTCCGGTCTTGGCGGAATCACCGCGGTGCACCAGTTAAAAAAGCTGATGCCCCATGAAGACATCGTCTATTTCGGCGATACTTCCCGGGTGCCTTATGGTACCCGCAGCCGGGAGACCATTCAAAAATACACAGCGCAGGATATCCGATTTTTGCTGTCCAAAGATGTAAAAATGGTACTGGCCGCCTGCGGCACCGTCAGCACCAACCTGTCTCAGCCGCTGATCGACTCCCTTCACGTTCCGTTTACCGGCGTTCTTCTTCCGGCGGCTCAGGCTGCCTGCGCCGCTACATCAACCGGGCGGATCGGCGTGCTTGCTACCAGCGCTTCTATTAAAAGCGGCGCTTACGGTAAAGCCATCCGCAATATTATCCACAATCCTAAAATTATCGGCAAAGCCTGTCCCTTGTTTGTTCCCCTGATTGAAAACGGCTATGTGGATCGGGAAAACCCCATTACCACAGCCATTGCCCGGGAATATTTGGAACCGGTCATGGCAGAAAAAGTAGATACCCTGATTTTAGGATGTACCCACTATCCCATTATCAAAGCGCTGATCGGAGATCTGGTAGGTCCTGACATTCGGCTGATTGATCCGGGAAAAGAAGCTGCCCGCTCTGTTCAGGCATTTCTTACTCAAAGCCGTATGCTCAACGATCAGGAAGGCCCCGGCCAATGCCACTACTATGTCAGTGACGATGTAGAAAGTTTTGCTCAAAATGCCGGTGTCTTTTTGGAAGAAAGCATTCTGGGAGACGTGGAAAAAATTGATATTGACCAGTATTAACAGAAATGAGGTTTCAAATTGAAACAAAGTGTTTGGATTAAAATTAAGGGAATCCAATCTGCTGACGGCGACCGGGATACCACCGAGCTGTACACCCAGGGAACCTTTTATGAGAAAAACGGCGTTTATTACATTGCCTATGAAGAAAGCGAAACCACTGGTTTTGCCGGATGCCGCACCATTTTAAAGGTCAAGGGAGCAGAAAAAGTCTCCATGATCCGAAGCGGCCCTTCCCAGTCCAACCTGGTGATTCAGACTGGACAGCGCAACGTGGGATACTATGCCACTCCAGAAGGAGAACTGATGATCGGCATTACCGCCAAAGCCATTGAATGCGGCCTCACCGACCAGGGAGGTCATCTGTTTTTTGAATACGCGCTGGATATTAACGCCAGCCATATCAGCGATAACCAAATTTATGTTACAGTAACTCCATGCGGCGAACAGGAATAACCTGCGCCCAAAGATATTGTCAGGCGTTGCCTGATACCCAAAAGCAATCCATTGCTTAAAATCAAGAAAGGACGTATGAATTATGACCGCAAATCTGTTATCTCAGGCAGAACAGCAGTTAAAGGAAATTTTGAAAAACGCTCTGCAAAAGGCCATGGAAGATGAAAAACTTCCTCAGGCTGAGATTCCTGATATTCATGTAGAAATTCCGGCAGACACCTCTCACGGGGATTTTGCCACCAACCTGGCTATGGTATCTGCCAGAGCATTCCATCAGGCTCCCAGAAAAATTGCCGAAGCCATTGAAAGCTCTTTGGCACTGGATGGCAGCTATTTTGAAAAATGCGAAATTGCCGGCCCTGGCTTTATGAATTTCTTTGTATCCCAAAGCTGGTTTAGCGATACTGTAAAAGCAGTGGCTGAACAAAAAGAAAATTACGGCCGTTCTCAGGAAGGAGAAGGCAAACGGGTTCTGGTAGAATTTGTATCCGCAAACCCAACTGGCCCAATGCACATCGGAAACGCACGGGGCGGCGCAATCGGCGACTGTCTGTCCTCCGCTTTGGAATGGGCTGGCTATGATGTTACCCGGGAATTCTATGTCAATGATGCGGGCAACCAGGTAAATAAATTTGGTATGTCTCTGGAACTTCGTTATTTGGAACTGTATCAGGACGGTATTGAAATGCCGGAAGACTCTTACCATGGCGCAGATATTATTGAACACGCCAAAAACTTTGCTGCCATTCACGGAGACAGCTATGTAAACCGCTCTTCTGAAGAACGCCGGCAGGCACTGGTAGAATATGCTCTTCCTTTAAATATCGAAGGTCTGGAACGAGATCTGTTAAAATACCGGATCCGCTATGACAACTGGTTCCGGGAATCTACCCTCCACGAAAACGGCGCTGCCCGTCAGGTAGTAGATATGCTCACCGAAAAAGGATATACCTATGAAAAAGACGGTGCTGTGTGGTTTAAAGGTAGTGAATTCGGCAGTGAAGACTTTGTACTGGTTCGTTCCAACGGATTTTTGACCTATGTAGTACCGGACATTGCTTACCACTATAACAAACTGGTAACCCGTGGATTCGACAAAGCCATCAACGTACTGGGTGCAGACCACCACGGTTATGTTCCCCGTCTGAAAGGTGCTTTGCAGGCTTTGGGCATTGATCCTGCCCGTCTGGATGTTGTACTCATGCAGATGGTTCGTCTGGTACGGGACGGCGAAGTGATCAAAGCTTCTAAACGTTCCGGTAAGGCCATTACACTGGCTACTTTGCTGGAAGAAGTTCCGATTGATGCAGCACGTTTCTTCTTTAACCTGCGGGAAACCAACTCCACTTTGGACTTTGACCTGGACTTGGCAGTAGAAACTTCTTCCGAAAACCCAGTATACTATGTACAGTACGCTCATGCTCGGATTTGCTCCATTCTTAAGAAAATGGCAGATCAGGGAGTATCTTTGAAAGACGCTTCTTTGTGTGATTTCTCTCTATTACAGGATCCTGCAGAACGGGAACTGATCCGTCACATTGCCCTGCTGCCTAGTGAAATTGCCGGAGCAGCTAAAACCTATGACCCTGCACGCATCACCAAATACATCATTACACTGGCAACTCTGTTCCACAAGTTCTACAACGCCTGCCGGGTTCAGGTAGAGGACGAAGCACTTCGGGATGCCCGTCTGATGCTGTGCGAAGCAGTAAAAACCGTACTGGAAAACGTATTGCGGTTATTGAAAATTGAAGCACCGGAATCTATGTAATCAAATAAATAATATCACATACAGAAAGGCTTAACATGATGGACGTTGATCTTTCGGCACCGCTGCTGTTGGATGGAGCGGTAGCCACAAATTTATTTCAAACTAGTTTTGCACCAAAAAACATTTGTCAGGAACGATGGATTTTAGAACATCCCCAAATGCTTTTGGAACTACAAAAGGCATTCCGCGCAGCCGGAAGTCAGGTACTGTATACCCCGACTTTTGGCGCATCCTATTCCCGTCTGGCCCAGTTTGGTCTGGAGCAGGAAGTAACTGAGTTCAATCAAAAACTGACTGCTCTGACCCGTCAGGCAGCTGACGGCGCCTGGGTCGCCGGTGCCATGTCCGCAACGGGACTGGAGCTGGAACCTTACGGGGATACTTCTTTTACCGAGATGATGGAAGTTTACCGTCAGCAGGCTCAGGTTTTATCTGACAGCGGCGTGGATTTATTTGTTGTAGAAAGTCTTACCTCTATTTCCGAAGCCCGGGCTGCGGCACTGGCACTGAAAAAGTTCCACAAACCGGTCATGATTACCCTTACCGTAGACGAGGACGGCGAAACTCCACTGGGCGGAACCGCATTAAATGCCCTGGTGATCCTCCAGGAACTGGGCATCTCTGCATTTGGACTCAACTGCTCCTACGGAACCCAGAACATTGCGGAAATTGTGGAGCAAATGAAACCTTATGCAAAAATCCCCATTATTGCAAAGCCATGTGCTTATCGGTATGATGACGACCGGGAACTATTGGTTTCTCTGTCTCCCGAAGAAATGGCACAGCAGATGAAGCAGGTGCTGGACGCAGGTGCTTCCTATATTGGAGGATGCTGCGGCACCACCCCGGAACACATTCGGGAAATGAAGCAGATGCTCAATACCTATCAGCCGGCTGCTCCCAAACCGGATTTAGACGATCAGCTGGGAGACATTATTTTGGCAGATACCCGTCAGCTGTATAATCTCTACTGTGAAAACATTGAGTTTTCTGAACCGCTTACCTGCAGCGTGGACATGACCGACGAACTGCTGGAACTGGAAGAAGAGAATTATGATGTGATTTTAGTAAACATTGATTCTGTAGATGATGCCAGAGACTTTGCACAAAACGCCCATATTGCCAAACTGCCTGTATGTTTTTCTTCCCATGATGAATCTGCCCTGCGGTTAGCTCTTCTGCTGTATCACGGCCGTGCCATGATCGACTGTGAATCCAGTATTGATCCAGAAGAATTAAAGCGAATTGCAAAAAAATACGGCGCAGTGATTTATTAAAAAATAAAGACTCTATGCAAATAAAACCGTTTGCATAGAGTCTTTTAGTTTGTCGACGAAGTACATGTCAAGAAAAAGTCGCACAAATTTTTGTCTTTTGGGATTCTTAAGGGACGCTTGTCCCTTAAGCCGTCGGAGACAAATTTTCAATTTTTTATGTAGGATTACGGCGGACAGTGTCCGCTGACCGCACTTGCACTTCCTCTTTTTATGCCAAAAAGAGGAAGCAGAAAAGGGCACTTGGGGGCGTGCTCCGAAAATATTCGGTTAGTCGCACTGCCCCCAAGACCCCCAAGTGTTGTTTGCACATCTGATAAAAACAGCTGTTTTCTGGAAAGCGCTGCGGCGCTAATCGATTCAACGAGTTTGGTGTAATACTTTTATTTGCGCAATTTGATAGTTAACATTACCTCTTTCTACAAACTGAAATGCCCTATGCAAACAGTTTTGTTTGCATAGGGCATTTTTTATCAATTCAATAACTGCCTATTCCATGAAAAACAATCAGTCTTCCAGTTTATCGCAGGCTTCTTTCAAATAGTCAATTTCTACTTCTTCAATTTCACCCTTGTCGCAGAACTCTGCCAGCTGAGGATCAATTGGAAGTTTTGCCAGTACTGGAAGGTTAAACTCTTTTGCCACTTCTTCGATATGGCTTTCTCCAAACAGATGGATTTCTTTTCCGCAGTCAGGACATTTGAGGTAACTGTAGTTTTCTACCAGTCCCAAAATCGGTACATTCATCATCTGTGCCATGTGAACTGCTTTGGACACAATCATAGAAACCAGTTCCTGAGGGGAAGTAACTACAATAATTCCATCCAAAGGAATAGACTGGAATACTGTCAGCGGAACATCTCCGGTTCCAGGAGGCATATCCACAAACATATAGTCTACATCTTCCCAAATCACATCTTTCCAAAACTGTTTTACGGTTCCGGAAATAACAGGACCTCTCCATACAACCGGTGTCTTTTCATCTTCCAGCAGCAGGTTAATAGACATCATGCTGATGCCGGTTCGAGTGGTTACAGGAATCATGCCCTGTTCAGTAGCATACGCACGTTCTTTTACACCAAATGCCTTTGGAATAGAAGGACCGGTAATATCTGCATCCAAAATTGCTGCATGATATCCCCGACGTGTCATAGAAACTGCCATTAAAGACGTAACCAGTGATTTGCCCACGCCGCCTTTTCCGCTGACAACGCCAATCACTTTTTTAATTTTGCTCAACTCATGCGGCTGTTCCAAAAAACTTCCCGGTTTACGGGAAGGACAGTTTTCACCGCAGGTTTCACAGTTATGTGAACATTCGCTCATTTCTTACATTCCCCATTCTTTTATGAATTTTCCCTGCACGGACTAAACCGGCAGTCACTGCACACGGTTTCTCCCTGACAGGCACAGTCTGCCACTACATATTTTCCCCCGCGGATTTCAATGGTTTTTCCATTGATCAGCGCATGGGTAACCGATTTTCTGGCAGCGTATAAAATCCGCTGAAATGTGGCGCGGGATACTTCCATCCGTCTGGCAGCTGTATCCTGATCCAACCCCTCCAAATCAGAAAGCCGCATGGCCTCCATCTCATCCAGGGTCAATACCACCGGTTCAGAATTTTCCTCCCTGCTTTTGTCTGTATCAGGACAAAATTTTTTGCACTTTGGAATACAGCAGATTTTTCGGTTTTTTGCTGTTCTTGGCATACATCATCCCCCCTGTGCATCATTGCCTTTTTCGGATTCGGGTATATGCCCACTTCCTCATTATAGTGTGCATATGCCCGGATGTCAACGCCAAATTCCCCTGTTTTGTCAAAAAATAAGATTCAATTTTTGAAAATAATTGTTGGATTTTCATATTTTCCGCCTAATTTTGGTCGCATTACGCTAAAATCACGTTAACAACTTGTAAAATTAGCACAAATATGATATTTTAAAAATAATTTATATGGTAATTTTTCACCAGTTGTTGTATAATATAGATAAAGCGAATCAGAATAATGCTTTCTGATTCATGGATAATTCTAATAACAGGACAAGATTGTACATAAAAATATAATCGGAATAGGGGTTTGATGTAATGACTATGAAAAAAACAACGGAGATTCAAGTAGAAAGGACAAGCAAACCGGAGGATATTCCTCTGTATTTGTTCCATAAGGGCGAAAACTACAAAACTTATGAGTTTTTAGGCTGTCACCGCCATCAGATTGGTGAAAAGCAGGGGTTCATTTTTCGGGTATGGGCTCCTCACGCCAAGAGCATCCGTGTTGTAGGCGATTTTAACTATTGGGATTACACCGAAGCTCCTTCCATGGAAAAAATTTCTGACAGTGTTTGGGAATGTTTCATTGAAAATGTACAGATTTATGACGCTTACAAATATTATATTGAAAAGCAGGACGGTTCCTTCTGCTATAAAAGCGATCCCTATGCCTATCATATGGAAACCCGCCCAGGTACTGCCAGCAAGGTATATGATTTAGACGGTTACAAATGGACTGATGGACGCTACCGTGCCACCCGTACACGGAAAGATATGCTTCAAAGTCCTATGAATATTTATGAAGTACATATGGGTTCCTGGAAAAAACAGGACAATGATGAATTTTTAAGCTACAGCCGTATGGCAGAACAGCTGATCCCCTATGTAAAGGAAATGGGATATACTCACATTGAATTGATGCCAGTTTCTGAATATCCTTATGACCCTTCTTGGGGCTATCAGGTAACTGGTTACTATGCTCCTACTTCCCGGTACGGCACTCCTCACGCATTTATGGACTTTATCAATCGCTGTCATAAAGAAGGAATTGGGGTTATTCTGGACTGGGTTCCTGCCCATTTTCCAAAAGATGAAAACGGTCTTTATGAATTTGACGGCGGATGCTGCTATGAATATTCTGACCCGCTCAAACAGGAACATCCGGACTGGAATACCCGAATCTTTGACTTCGGCAGAAATGAAGTTCGCTGTTTCTTAATTTCCAACGCCATGTACTGGCTGGAAAAATACCACATTGACGGATTGCGGGTAGATGCAGTTGCTTCTATGCTGTATCTGGACTACGGCAAACAGGGCGGCGAATGGCGCCCCAACAAATACGGCGGAAACGGCAACCTGGAAGCCATTGAATTCCTGAAAAATCTGAATACTGCGGTTCTCAGCGAACATAAAGGCGCAGTCATGATTGCAGAAGAATCCACCTCCTTCCCGCTGATCACCAAACCACCTTATGATGATGGATTAGGCTTCAGCTTTAAATGGAATATGGGCTGGATGAACGATATGCTGCAGTATATGTCCACCGATCCTCTGTACCGGAAAGGTATGCATCGCAACCTGACTTTCTCCATGACCTATGCATTTTCTGAAAACTTTATTCTGCCTATGTCCCATGACGAGGTGGTACACGGAAAATGTTCTATGATCAACAAGATGCCAGGAGATTACGATCAAAAATTTGATAACCTGCGTGCTTTCTATGGATATATGATGGCTCATCCGGGCAAAAAGCTCAACTTCATGGGCAATGAATTTGCTCAGTTTATTGAATGGAACTATGCGCAAAGTCTGGACTGGATGCTTCTTGATTATCCAAAACACCAGCAGATGCAGCTGTTTAACAAAGACTTAAACCACTTTTATTTAGATCATTCTCAATTGTGGCAGAACGACACTGACTGGGAAGGTTTCCAGTGGATCAGCCACGACGACTTTAACCAGAACGTGATTTCTTTCCGACGGATTGATAAAAAAGGTCACGAATTAATTGTTACCTGCAACTTCTGTCCGGTTACCCGGGAAGAATACCGGATTGGTGTTCCTTACTACGGAACCTATACCCCGGTTCTTTCCAGTGATGATGCAAAATACGGCGGTACTGGCGTAGAATTGAAACCAGTGAAAGCTGAAATGATTCCGCTGCATGGATATGAATACTCCATCGCTGTTACCCTGCCTCAGATGTCCACCGTTTATTACACGGTAACAAAACAGGCTGCACCTAAGAAAAAAGCCAGCGCTGAAAAAGCGTCCGGTGAAAAAGCAGCAGACAGCAAAGAAACTGCACCGGCTGCCAAGAAAAAGCCTGCTGCTAAAAAGGCTCCTGCCAAAAAGCCGGCAGCAAAACAAACAGCCGCAAAATCCACAAAAACCAAAAAAGCAGCATCCACTGCTGCCAAAAAGCCAGCTGCTAAAAAAACAACCAAAACAGCTGCAAAGGATGATTCCAAAAAATAAGCCCGCTCCGTCCGGGAAAGCAAATTCTCCCGCTTTTCCGGACGAAAGATAAAACCCAAGAAAATTGCGAGGAGGCAAAACTAATGTTAGAGAGAAGAAAAGAATGTATCGCAATGTTACTGGCTGGAGGCCAAGGAAGCCGGTTGAAAGTACTGACATCCGACATTGCAAAACCTGCTGTTCCTTTTGGAGGAAAATATCGTATTATCGATTTCCCTCTGTCCAACTGTGTAAATTCCGGAATTGATACTGTAGGTATTTTGACCCAGTATCAGCCGTTGGTACTTAACAGCTACATCGGTAACGGACAGCCATGGGGATTAAACCGCAACTTTGGCGGCGTTACTGTACTTCCCCCATATGCTCAGAGTGAAAAATCTGAATGGTATAAAGGTACTGCTAACGCAATTTACCAGAATATTCATTACATCGATATGTACAATCCGGAATATGTTCTCATCCTTTCCGGTGACCATATTTACAAGATGGATTACTCCAAAATGCTGGCATTCCATAAAGAAAAAAATGCTGACTGTACCATTGCTGTTATTGACGTGCCAATGGAAGAAACCTATCGTTTTGGTATTATCAACACCAATCCGGATAATTCTATTTATGAATTTGAAGAAAAACCAAAACATGCAAAAAGCACCAACGCTTCTATGGGTATTTACATCTTTAACTGGAAAGTACTGCGCAAATATCTGGTAGAAGACGAAGCTGACCCCAATTCTTCCAACGACTTTGGTAAAAACATTCTGCCAAATCTGTTGAAAGACCAGCAGCGTCTGTTTGCTTACAACTTTACCGGTTACTGGAAAGATGTTGGAACCATTGAAAGTTTGTGGGAAGCTAACATGGACTTAATCAATCCTTCTGTTCCGATTGACTTAAAGGACAAGGAATTTAAAATCTATTCCAGAAACTACGCTAAACAGCCTTCCTTCATTGCTTCCAGTGCAAACATGGAAAACTCCATGGCTGCAGAAGGCTGTACCATCCGCGGTACTGTAGAAAATTCTATTATCTTCACTGGCTGTACCATTGAAGAAGGCGCTGTAGTAAAAGACAGTGTCATTATGCCAAATACCGTGATTGAAGCAGGCGCCACCGTAGAATACGCCATTATCGGAGAAAAAGCTACCATTTCTAAAAATGCTGTGGTTGGTAAATCTCCAAGTGACTGCCCAATTAATGCATGGGGCATCAGCGTTGTCGGCACCAACAAAGTGATTGCCGAAAACCAGGTAGTTGCGCCAAAAGAAATTATTTAAACCGAATTGTTAGCAGATCCGATTCAAAAACTTGTGCAGAATCGGTGAAAATGATACCGCGGCACGGCGGCAGGAATGGGTGAATACATATGAAAATGATTGGTATTATTTTTTCCAATATTTATGATGCTTCTTTAGGTGATTTAACAAAGCATCGTACTTTGGCTTCTGTTCCATTTGGGGGCAGATACCGTTTAATCGACTTTATTTTATCTAACATGTCAAACTCTGGTATTGAAAACGTAGGGATCATTACCAAATACAACTATCAGTCTTTGATGGACCATTTGGGATCCTGCGCAGAATGGGACTTAAACCGTAAAAACGGCCGTGTAGTAATTATGCCGCCTTACGGTGTTGGACAGTCTAATCTGTATCAGGGCAAACTGGAAGCACTGGCTGGCGCTATTCAGTTTTTACAGAGAGCTCCTGGAAATTATGTACTGCTCTCTGATTCCAATACCCTTTGTAATATTGATTTTGAACCGGTTCTTCGTTCTCATGTAAAATCCGGTGCAAAAATCACTGTAATTGCTAACCGTCAAGATCCTGACTATCCAGAAGAACGTCAGGAACTAGTATTGTGTGAAGAAAATGAACGCATCACGGATATTGCCCTGAACCATGAATATACACGGGATAACCTGATTGGTATGGGTATGTACGTGATCGACAAACAATTCCTGATTCAGGTAGTAGAAGATTCTATTGCTCACGGCATGTACCATTTTGAAAAAGACTTTTTACAGCGGTATTTCATGCATAAAAAGATGGAGATCAATGTTTACGAATTTAAACAAACCGTTCTCCGCAACCGGGATATTGCTTCTTATTTCAAAAACCACTGCAAACTGTTGGAAAGCGATACTGTCCGCAACGACATCTTTAATCCACAGAACCCGATCTACACCAAAGTTCGCGACGAGGTTCCTACCTACTACGCAGAAAATTCTGTAGTAAATGACTGTCTGATCGCTGACGGATGCCGTATCCGCGGTACTGTAGAAAACTCTGTCATCTTCCGTGATGTAGAAATCGAAGAAGGCGCAGTAGTAAAACATGCGATTATTATGCAGGGTACTGTTGTGAAAAAAGGCGCTGATATTTCTTACGCTATCATCGATAAAGATGTTGTTATCACACAGGACCGTACTCTGGTCGGTGTTCCTTCTAATCCGATTATCATCCACAAGGGCGAAAAAGTATAAGTTTTTTGCCTCCGATCTACTCTTTTGATTTGAAAGGAATCCTATCCATGAAAATTTTATTTGCTGCCAGTGAAGGCGCTCCTTATATTAAAACCGGCGGTTTGGGCGATGTAATTTATGCATTGCCCAACGAACTAGCCAATCAGGAAGATACTGAAATTTATATTTTCCTGCCTTATTACAAATCCATTAAAAACAATCCGGGGCTGGATATTGAATATGTTACCAACTTCGGTGTGCCTCTTTCCTGGAGAAGCCAATACTGCGGTTTATTCCGGTGCAAAGGACAAAAACCAAACATCACTTATTATTTCATTGATAATGAATACTACTTTAACCGTGACAAAGCCTATGGTTATTATGATGACGGAGAACGGTTTGCTTATTTCAGCAAAGCAATTCTGGAATCTTTGATCCATCTGGATTTCACTCCAGATGTCATTCACCTTCATGACTGGCAAACCGCTTTAATCCCACTTTGGCTGAAAGCAAATTACTGCCATATGGAACGGTTCCAACGGATTAAAACCGTATTTACCATTCACAATATTGAGTATCAGGGAAAAGTTCCGGATGCTTTCTTCGAAGAAGTATTAGGGCTGAATCCATACTGGTTTAACACCGTTCACTATGATACCTGCCTGAACTTTATGAAGAGCGCTATTGTGCTGGCAGACAAGGTAACCACCGTTTCCCGCACCTATTCTTACGAAATCCGCCATGCTTACTTTGCTCACGGCCTGCAGAATATTTTGCAGGAATATGGCTACAAAGTAACTGGTGTTGTCAACGGAATTGATATGGATCTGTACAACGCCCAGACCGATCCTTTGATCACTCAGAACTTTGAACCAGGGGATCTGGAAGGAAAAGCTGAAAACAAAATGGCCCTTCAGAAACGTCTGGGACTGCCGGTAAACAAGGATATTCCTATGGTTGCCATGATCTCCCGTCTGGCAGGACACAAAGGATTGGATTTGGTAGAATTTGTAGCAAACGACATTATGCAGCTGCCGCTGCAGTTTGTTGTGGTAGGTACTGGTGAAGAACGGTACCAAAACCTGTTCTATCGTCTGGCTTGGGAACATCCGGACAAGATGTCCGCCAATATTCTGTTTGACCCAGTACTGGCCAATCAGGTTTATGCTGGTGCAGATCTGTTCTTAATGCCTTCTCAGGCAGAACCTTGCGGCCTGAGCCAGCTGATTTCCATGCGGTACGGTACCATTCCGATTGTTCGTGAAACCGGAGGATTATACGATACCGTTCCTGCTTTGAATCCAGAAACCATGGAAGGACGCGGCTTTACCTTCAAGAGCTACAACGCACATGACATGCTGGGCTCTTTAATCAATGCAATTAATTTCTATAACGGAGATAAGAAAAAACTCAAACAGCTGGTTACCAATCTGATGAATGTAGATTGCAGCTGGAAAGAACCTGTGAAAGAATATTTAGCAATTTATCACTCATTATTCTAATGATTTTTGCAAATTACAACATTCTTTTCTCTCTTTTGCCCGAATTTGTTCTTGGCAGATAGGGCAATATTCACAAAAACCCGGTATTCCGTTATTTTTTCTGGAATACCGGGTTTTTGCGGGGTATTTTTTAGTCAATAATCTTTCTTGCAGGTCAAAACTGTGTTGTTTTGTTTTTGTAATATGGAATTATGTTTCCTGATTTTTACGTGTACCCCAATGCATTTTACTTCCCCTGCGGCACTCGTTTGGGAATTTGTATGAAATGCAACTTGTATTTTATGCCAATTTTAGCTATACTAAGAAAGGTGAGAAAGCCGTTTTTGCTGGGATTTCCCTGCGAATTAATTGATTTTTTCTGCTGATTTTGTTTTCTCGCCTAAATGAATTTATGCCCTTTACTCCATAAAGGGTGCGTATTTCATCCATTCTTCAATCCATTCTTTTCACATCGCACCCATTTTTGCGTACAATAGTGGATAAGGAGCTTCCATTTTAGAGAAAGGTCTGATGAAATGAATTTGTCTAAACAAGAACTGCTTGATTTGCTCAACGAAAAAAGTCTGCGCCATTTTGGATGTTATTTAAAAGAAGCAAGCCACCAACAGGTTTACAAGACTGTCTGTCTTGTGATCCGCGATATTTTATCCAAAAAAAGAAAATCTTTTATGGATAAATGCGACGCCGAACATGCGAAAAAAGTATGCTACATGTCCATGGAATTTTTAGTAGGTACTTCTCTTCACAATAATCTGTACAACCTTGGACTGGAAAAATTATTTGGAGAAACATTAAAAGATTTTCATATTGATTTAAACGAACTTTACCAGCTGGAACCGGATGCCGGTTTGGGCAACGGTGGTCTGGGACGTCTGGCTTCCTGTTATATGGACTCTATGACCAGCATGTCCATCCCTGCAAGCGGCTATTCTATCCGTTATGAATTTGGTATTTTCCGTCAGAAAATCATTGACGGATGGCAGATGGAATTCCCTGATAACTGGCTGGAAATGGGCGATGTATGGCTGATCCCTCGCACCGATGAATCTGTTCCAGTAAAATTCGGCGGCCATGTGGAAGAAACCTTTGAAGACGGAAAATACAAAGCAACTCAGTATGACTATGATACTGTTGTAGCAGTTCCGTATGACATGTTGATTTCCGGTTATAATACCAATGCAGTAAATACACTGGTACTGTGGAGCGCAAAATCTCCAAAAAGCCTGGATATGTCCGCATTCTCACGGGGCGAATATGTAAAAGCGCTGGAAGAAAACACCATGGCAGAAGCCATTACCAAAGTTCTGTATCCGGCAGACGACCACATTGAAGGAAAACGCCTGCGCTTAAAACAGCAGTATTTGCTGGTTTCTGCTTCTTTGCAAACCATTGTAAGAGAACATCTGGAAAAATATGATTCTCTGTCCAATCTGGCTGACAAAGTTGCAATCCATATTAACGATACCCACCCAGCTTTGTGTGTACCGGAACTGATGCGCATCCTGATGGATGACTTTAACTATGGCTGGGACGAAGCATGGGATATCACTTCCAACACCCTGGCTTATACCAACCACACTGTTATGAGCGAAGCTCTGGAACGCTGGCCAGAACACCTGTTCAAAGAACAGCTGCCTCGTGTATACCAGATCGTATGCGAAATTAACCGCCGCCTTCTGGAAAAACTGTATCAGGTTTACCCAGGAGATCAGGCAAAAATCGACTACATGGCTGTTATTGCTAACCACGAAGTTCGCATGGCAAATCTGTGCCTTGCCTGTGTACACAAAGTAAACGGCGTATCTCAGCTTCACAGTGATATTCTGACCACCTCTATTTTCCGGGATTATTATTACATTACTCCGGACAAATTTACCAATGTAACCAACGGGATTGCATATCGCCGCTGGCTGTGCCAGTCCAACCCAGGATTAACCAATCTGTTAAAAGAACTGATCGGTGACCGTTTTGTGGACGATGCCAACGCATTGGAAGATTTGATGAAATACTATGACGATGCGTCTGTGCTGAAAAAACTGCAGGATGTAAAACGGGAAAACAAATTGAATCTGGCAAAATACATTGAAGAAACCAATGGTGTGATCGTAGATCCTGATTCCATCTTCGATGTACAGATTAAACGTCTGCACGAATACAAACGTCAGCTTTTGAACGTGCTCCAGATCCTGTATATGTACAATCACATCAAAGCAAATCCAAACGCTAATTTTGTTCCAAGAACCTTTATTTTCGCAGCAAAAGCTTCTGCAGGATATTTCATGGCGAAACAGGTTATTCGCTTAATCCACGCAGTTTCTCAGCTGGTAAACAACGACCCTGTTACCAGAGACAAACTGAAAGTTATCTTTATTGAAGACTACAAAGTTTCTCTGGCAGAAATCATTATTCCTGCTGCGAATATTTCTGAACAGATTTCTATTGCGGGTAAAGAAGCTTCCGGTACCGGAAACATGAAACTGATGATCAACGGTGCTGTTACCGTAGGTACTCTGGACGGTGCAAATGTAGAAATTCACCAGCAGGTAGGCGATGACAACATCTTCCTGTTTGGTATGAAAGCAGAAGAAGTAGAAGATTTGTGGCACAAGGGTTATCACCCAATGGATTACTACAACTCCAATCTGGAACTGCGCGCTGTATTGGATATGCTGACTTCTGGTATTCTGGGAAGCCGGTTTGATGAAGTATATCAGTCTCTGCTGACAAACCACTTTGGTGCAGCAGACACCTTTATGACCTTGGCTGATTTCGCTTCTTATGTAGATATCCAGAAAACTGTTTCCAACACTTATCTGGATCAGCGTAAATTTACCAATATGTCCCTTGTAAACATTGCAAAAGCCGGATTGTTCTCTTCTGACCGGGCAATCAAGGAATATGCCGACAATATCTGGCATGTTTCTGGTGTACGGTAAATAATAATATTTACGTAAATAAAAATTTACTGTACGATTCTCCCGTTGATTGAACTACCATGAAAAAGGCAGGAACCACCATGTTCCTGCCTTTTTGCAGACATCCATTGCTGAATTGACGAACATTACTGAAACTATTGTTATCACCAAAACCTAAGAAAGGAATTATAAGAATCATGCTTATTCGTTACGACAGCAAATCCGAACAATATAAACAGCCTTTTGGATGCATTCGACAAGACGAACCCTGTACCATTCGGATAGAAATTTCCAATGAGGTTGTTTTTTCTCAAGTGCTTCTCTGTATTGAATCAGATGACCGCACCTTCAGCTGCACCATTCCTATGGAATATGTTCGCAGCGTAGAAGGGGAAAAATCCGCGGAGGATTACAAAATATATCAGTGCACTTTTTCCCTGTCTGAATGTAATTTGTATTTTTACTATTTTACCATTCAAACCCCTAATTCTACCTTTAATGTATTTAAAGATGGCTCTCATGACACCAGCACCAGCCGGGGGGAACAGTGGCAGCTCACCTGTTTTGATAAAAACTATGAGACACCAAAAGCATTTCAGGGTAAAGTAATGTATCAGATTTTCCCTGACCGCTTTTACGGCAAAGGCACCTGTGACACCACGAATAAGCTGCAGCCGTTTCATATGCATGACAATCCCCACGACGTTCCTATTTACTATCCAGACTGCAACGGAATTGTTCAGAACAATGACTTCTTCGGGGGAAATTTACAGGGTATTATCGAAAAACTCCCTTACATTGCACAGCTGAATGTATCCATCCTGTATTTAAATCCCATCTTCATGGCATATTCCAACCATCGGTATGATACAGCGGACTATCTTCGCATTGACCCGATGCTGGGTACTGAGGAAGATTTTAAAGAATTGTGCGAAGCTGCTCATAAACTGGGCATGAAGGTCATTTTGGATGTTGTTTTCTCCCATACCGGCAGCAACAGCATCTATTTTGACAAAAATAATGTCTTTGGAAACGGCGCCTATCACCATCCTGACTCCCCTTACCGTTCCTGGTTCCAGTTTAATCCCAACAACCCTCAGGAATATACTTCCTGGTGGGGCATTGACACCCTCCCCTGCACCAACGAAATGAATGAGGGGTATCTGGATTTTATCATCCGTTCCGAGGACAGCGTCATCCGTCACTGGTTGAAGGCTGGCGCAGACGGATTCCGTCTGGATGTAGCGGATGAATTGCCGGATGAATTCATCATCCTGCTTCATGAAGAAGTCAAAAAGATCAAAGAAGAAAGTTTAGTCATCGGAGAAGTTTGGGAGGATGCTTCCAACAAAATCAGCTACGGTGTCCGTCGGAAATACTTCACCGCAAAGGAACTGGACTCTGTTATGAACTACCCTTATAAAGACAGCATTATCGGCTTTATTCAAGGGGATCGTTCTGCAGGCCAGCTGTCTGATACTGTCATGACTCTGGCAGAAAATTACCCGAAACCAGTGCTGGACTGTGTGATGAACTCCCTGTCCACCCATGACACCATGCGGATTTTAACTGTTTTCGGCACAGAAAACTTCAACATTACCCGTGACGAAAAGGCATATGCAAAACTGACTTCAGAACAGAAAAAACGGGCCATTGAAAAGCTGAAAGCAGCTTCTTTCCTGCAGTTTACCCTGCCGGGAAGCGCCTGCATTTACTACGGGGATGAAGCGGGAAGCGAAGGATTTGAAGACCCCTTTAACCGGAGATATTTCCCATGGGACAGCATCAATGTGGACTTGCTGGAATTTTACCAGGAACTGTCTCAGCTGAAAGTATCCTATCCCGCTCTGCAAACTGGGGATATCCAGATTGTCTGTGAAGAAGACGGCGTATTCGCTTTCAGCCGGCAGCTGGGCAATGAGAAGCTGTACGGTATTGTCAGCGTTCGGGGCGACCGGTTCCGTTCTTTCACAAACTTTGAAGTATTGATGCTTCACAACGGAAAGCAGCTGGGCAATCAAATTGTTTTAAACCATTGCGGATTTGTTTTGTTGAAAGAAACGTTGCCTCAAGAATCCTAGGAAAAACAATAAACAGAACACCTGGGAAATGAATGAAACAAATATTTGCAAAAAATAAATAAAAACTCCGGCATCTTTTGAGCGTTAACCACGCTCAAAAGATGCCGGAGTTTTACGATTTACAGGAAATTTGATTGGTCCAAAGAAATCATTTTGGTGGCTACCTTTTCCTCAAATACCCGGTCGTGCTCCACAAAAATCATGGTAGGCTGATACTCTAAAATCAGTTCCTCAATCTGTACGCGGGAAAGAATGTCCACAAAGTTTAACGGTTCGTCCCACAAATACAAATGGGCCTTCTGGGACAGACTGGCGGCAATCAGCACTTTTTTCTTCTGCCCTCCGCTGAAATCCTCCATGTTTTTCTCAAACTGGCCTCTGGTAAAATCCAGTTTTCTTAAAATTGCTTTGAACAAGCTTTCGTCAATCTGCAGGCTCTGGGCAAAGTCTTTTAAATTTCCCCGCAAAAAGGAAGTATCCTGAGAAACGTAGGAGATAATCAGCCCGCTCCCTTTCAACAAAGTTCCCGTGTAAGAAATAGGCTGGATTCCTCCCAACAGACGGAGCAATGTGGATTTTCCGCATCCGTTTTTCCCGTGAAGCGCAATGCGCTCTCCCTGGTTGAGCTGAAAACGAACCGGACCGCACACTGGCTTCTCCCCGTAAAACAACGTTAAATCCGCGCATTCCAGCAGTTTCTGCTTGTGGTATTCCAAAAGATTCATCTTTAAGGTATCTGCCTGCTCCAGATTTTTGAGAAGCTGGGATTTTTCATCCATAGCTCGTTGCCGGCGCAGCTCTACCGCCTTTGCCCGCTTCATCATCTTGGCGGATTTATGGCCGATAAATCCTCTGTCCGCCGCATGAGTCCCAATTTTTGTCTTTTCCAGTTCCTGTGACCATCCGGCAGTACGAGCGGCGGATTCTGCCATACGGTGAATTTCCTTTTTCAGTTTTTCGTTTTCTGACAGTTCATAAGCATCCTGCCGCCGCTTATTTTCACTCCAGGAAGAATAGTTCCCCCGCTGAATCTCAATATTGGCTAAATTAATGGACAGCACATGATCCACCACCTGATCCAGCAAATAACGGTCATGGGATACCAGAATAAATCCGCTTTTCCCGGATAGATAACGCCCCATCACCTCTCTGCCGTATCGGTCCAAATGATTGGTAGGTTCATCAATCAAAAGAAAATTGTTTTTCTTCAAAAACAATGCCGCCAGCATCAGTTTGGTTCGTTCTCCATTGCTCAGGGTTTCAAAGGGACGGGAAAGCACCTCTGGCGTTACGTCCAGTTTGCGGATTTCCCGCTCAATCAGTTCGTCAATGGTATATCCGTCATGCTGCATATACAATTCCAGCACCGTTCCGTATTGTTCCAAAGCCTGATCAGAACCATCTGCCAGCAGCTGTTCCATCTGCTGTTCCCATTGCCGGAAAGGTGCTACAATATTCTTTACCACTTCCAAAGTATTCTGCTCCTGATGAAGCACCGGAAATGGGAAATAATCAAAGGAAACAGAGGCAGAGATGGTCCCGGAATAGGGGTATTTCCCCATAAGCAAATTTAAAAAGGTGGTTTTCCCTCTGCCGTTTCGTCCAATAAACCCCAGTTTCCAGTCTGTATCAATCTGAAAGGATACATTCTGAAAAACCGGTTCATAACTCCCATCATAAGCAAAGGTTAAATCTGAAATATGAATCAAAGACATGGCACGTCACTCCTTTTTTAAGTAAAAAAGTCTGCAGGAAACCTGTTCCCGCAGACCGCAATACCAAAAAGGATTCTATCAATCCATAAAAGCGGACACCAAGACACAGCACTTTCCTGCAATTTGGGCACACAAAACCATGCACGGCAGTCCCCGCGCATTGTAAGAATCACTTCTTTTGTGTACAAAAACCAATCAGCAAGAAATATGCAAGCCTGTTCCGCTCCTTTTATCATTCTATTCCATTTGAGATCACACTCAAACTAAGGTTAACTATAGCACAACTGGTTTTTCCTGTCAAGAACTACTCTGACAATTGGCAACGGTCGACATACACAAAAGTTTACAGTTATCCCATTGTAAAACACTCATTCATATAGTACAATAAAATAGAAATATGACGATGTCAGGAGGAGTTTTTATGTCTTCAAAAAATGAAAGAACCGTAGAACGGGTAGAAAATATGGCTGGCGGAAAAGGTCATGTTCTGATTGAACGTCTGCTTGACGAACAGCAGTTAAACGGCAAATGCGGCCTTTACGCAAAAGTTACCATTGAACCGGGATGTACTCTGGGTTATCACGAACATCATGGCGAAACCGAAACCTATTATATCCTTTCCGGCGAAGGCAGCTACAACGACAATCATGAAGCGAATATCCCAGTAGCTGCCGGCGATGTTACCTTCTGTCCAGACGGAAAAGGTCATGGTCTGGACAATACCGGAGACACTGACCTGGTATTTATGGCTCTGATTATTAAAAGCTGAATATCACAACAATAAACACTGAAACAAAAAAGGAAGATGATCATGCAAAATCCAATCGTTACCATTCAAACCAATTCCGGCGCAGTAATGAAAGTAGAACTGTATCCTGAAATTGCGCCAAACACCGTAAATAACTTTATCTCTCTGGTAAAAAAAGGATTTTATGACGGTGTTATTTTCCACCGTGTAATTCCGGGATTTATGATTCAGGGCGGCGACCCTAACGGCGTAGGCACCGGCGGTCCTGGCTATCACATTAAAGGGGAATTTTCCAGAAACGGATTCAAAAACGATTTAAAACACACCACCGGTGTGATCTCCATGGCAAGAGCGATGCATCCAGACAGCGCTGGTTCCCAGTTCTTCATCATGGTGGATGATGCTCCTCACCTGGACGGTCAGTATGCTGCTTTCGGTAAAGTGATCGAAGGAATGGAAGAAGCTCAGCGAATTGTTTCTGTAGACCGCAACCGGATGGATAAACCTTATGAAGATCAGGTTATGACCAAAGTAACTGTAGAAACCTTTGGCGAAACCTATCCGGAACCGGAAACTGTATAAGACCGATTGATGTTTTACGGTACTCGGTAAATAAAACAAAAATAAAAAAGCAGGAGAGACTAAAAAAGTCTCTCCTGTTTTTTATTCTGTATTCTCAATTAGAATTCATAGGTTGCCTTGGATTCATAGGCTTTGTATGCGCCTTCCATGGTTTCGGTCAGGGCAACTGCTGCATCAATTCCCAGATGGTTTTCTTTGCCTTCGGTTACTGCTCCAACCCACTGTTCAATTGGATCAGGCCATTTTTCTGGCAGATCTGTTGCTTCTACCCACTGGTTTTCAGTAGCATCATTTGCATAGGAAACTTTGTTTCCGTGTACCATCAATGCACCTTTGGTACCGCTCAGTTCCAAGGTGAAAGGATTGTCCTGAGAAACAAAACCGGTTTCAGAAACACCGATTGCACCGTTTGCATAAGACAAAACAGAAACTGCGTTGTCTTCTACTGGTTTTCCAGTTACTTTGGTAAAGCAGGACTGAACAGAAACCGGTTTTCCTAAGAACCAGTTGAGCAGATACATTGGATGTGCACCCAAGTCCATCATAGCACCGCCGCCGCACTGTGCAGCATCATAGAAATGAGGCGGCAGCCATCCAGCGCTGCTTCCGTTATGTACATTGCGGATACGAGCATAAGTGATCTGACCCAATGCACCTTCATCCATCATTTTTTTCGCAAACAAAATTTCAGGACGGCACTGATGAGGATAAGAGATTGTGAGGATCACATTGTTTTTATTTACTGCATCCCGAATTGCATAAGCTTCTTCACTGGTGATGGTCAGTACTTTTTCAGTGAAAATATGTTTTCCTGCATTTGCAGCTTTTAAAAGCATTTCACCATGATCTACGGTTTTAGCAACCATTGCAATTCCGTCAATGGTTGGGTCAGCCAAAATTGCGTCATAATCTGGGCAGTATTTGCAGCCCAGTTCTTTTGCCCAAGCTTCTCCTGCTTCTGGGTCTTCATCCCATACGGCAGTGATGGTTACGTTAGGCTGTTTTTTCAGTTCTTCTGCATATCCTTTTGCATGTACATGCCAGGAGCTAATCATTGCAACATTCATGATAAATTTCCTTTCCCTATTTTCCGTTTTCTGTGAAAATAAAAATGTGTGCCGGAATCCAAGGACTCCGGCACACGGTTTTTCTGTTAATCAGTCATTAAAATAAACTGGTTTGCCGGTTTTTGCGGAAGTATAAATTGCTTCCAGAATTTCAGATACAACACAAGCCTGTTCCGGTTTTACCAGAGGATCGGTGTCATTCAAGATTGCGTCAATCCAGCGTCTTGCTTCAGTAACAGCAGGAGTTTCTTCCACACCGTCATAGAATGCTACGCCGCCAGCTGCCATATCAGGATGAATGTCAACCAGGTGACCAAATTCGTCTTTGTTGATGCTAACGCCGTTTTTAATCTGAGCGCCGGCTTTGGTTCCGCACAGAGCAGTGCTGCCTTCCGGAATTGGTTCGATGGTATTCAGTGCCCAGCTAGCTTTCAGGATAATGGTTGCACCATTTTCCATTACGATAAAGCCAAATGCAGAATCTTCTACAGTGTGCTGGTTTACATCCCAAGGACCCCATGGGTTTGCACAGTCTGGGTTTGGCAGTTTTTTGTAGGTGGTACCTACTACCATTTTTGGTTTGTAGTTATCCATCAGCCACAAGGTCAAGTCCAAAGAGTGAGTACCGATATCGATCAGAGGACCACCGCCCTGTTCATATTCTTTCAGGAATACGCCCCAGTTTGGAGTTCCGCGACGACGTACTGCAAATGCTTCTGCAAAATAAACATCGCCCAGATCGCCCCGGTTAATCACATTTTTCAAATAGGTGCTTTCTACTTTATGACGGTGCTGATAACCGATAGTCAGTTTTTTGCCGGTTTCTTTTGCAGCTTCTACCATGCGTCTTGCATCAGCAGCAGTTTTTGCCATTGGTTTTTCACACATAACGTGTTTGCCTGCATGCAGTGCATCAATACTGATATCTGCATGAGCACGGTTTGGAGTACAAACATGAACTACATCAATGGTTTCGTCTTTCAAAAGTTCTTTATAATCGGTATAAACTTTTGCGCCTTCTACGCCATATTCTTTTGCTGCTTTTACAGCACGTTCTTCAATAATATCACAGAAAGCAACCATATCTACTTTATCAATTGCTTTCAAAGAAGGCATATGTTTTCCGTTAGCAATTCCGCCGCAGCCGATAATGCCCACTTTCAGTCTTTTTTCCATAACGAAAATCCCCTTTTGTTAGATTGACAATTTAAAAACTTCTTCTCTCTTTCAAACTGCCTGTGTGTTTTAAAACCTTTGTAAACGCCCGTGGGTTTTCTACCTGTCAGGCATTCTTTGTGAGTTATTATATCATAAATTAATTTGGGATTGTGCCCAAAGTTTCTGTCAATATTTCTATTTCTTGTTTTAAAACAACTTTTTATTATCTTTTGATTGCCACCACCGGATAGGATCCGGCCCCACCAGCTTCGCTGGTACCCTGTCAATAAAGCGGAAATAGCAAACGGTTTCTACTTACGAACGTAATACATTTTCTTACCACAGGTGACTTCGTTGGTGCTCTATCGACAAGATGGGCATAACATTAGGCGCCGCAGTAAAGCATAGTAACGCAAGAAAACACAAACCGATGAGGATACATTCTCATCGGTTTGTGTTTTTGCTATTTTACTTTATTATTTATTTAATATAAATTTTCATAAACTACTTATGCCTGCAAAGTCGCTTGCATTTTTAGAATGTTTGCACCTACATCTTCCGGATTATGAGCATCGGAAGCAAAACGAATATCAACATTTTTATTTTTAAAAACATTTAGCATCGTTTTATTCATGCCTAATTCATCAAATCCATAATTTAAAGCAAGACCGCCACTTTGCTCTGCATACATGTGATGTAAATTTAATTCATCGGCTAACAAGCTATATATCTCTGTTAGGTCATTCATAGGATAATGATGGAAGCACTTAATGGAATCCGGATGTGCAACCCCAGAAAACAAACCACTTTTTACAAGACGGAGCATCAGGTCATAGTATTTCCAGTAAATTTGTTCCGTGTCAACCCCATTCCAAAATTCTGCTTTGTGATCAAACCCAAATCCTTCAACCCAATGTATTGAGCCTACAGAAAAATCAAAGTGAAAGGAGTTAAGAATATCGCTGATTAACTTTTCATATTCAGGAAAATAGCATACTTCAAGTCCCCATTTTATTTTCACCGGGAACTCTATCTTTCTCATTTCGGTAATCAAAGCTTGGAAGTCTTTTATAGAAAGATTTACTTTGCTTTGATACCAATTTTTCTGATAATCGCTATATTCACAAACGGAGGCATACATAGGTGTAAACTCTATAAAACGGTGAGAATGCTCTAAAAGATAAATTTCATCCATTCCCATCTTTACAGCCTGTTTAACAAACTGATCGATCCATTCTTTTGTATAAGGTCCTCTTTCAATATGAATATGTACATCAGTCATCATAAAACCTTCTCTCGATTCTTATTTGTAAAAAGCCTTATCTCATGTTTTCTAACAAATGTGTTTATGTCTACACTTTCCTATGCTTGTGCTTTCATTATAACAAACAGGGATACAACATACAATCGTTGTATCCCTGTTTGCTATATATTTACCGCATCATTCTTTGATGCGATATCACTTTATTTTATTTTTTGGAATTTGCTTTCGCACGCAGGTTGTTATCCAAAATTGCCTTACGAATACGCAGGCTCTTTGGAGTTACTTCCAGCAGTTCATCATCTGCCAAAAATTCCAGACACTGTTCCAAGCTCATATTTCTCGGAGGAACCAGACGCAATGCATCATCAGAACCTGCTGCACGCATATTGGTCAGCTGTTTTCTCTTGCAGACATTGACTACCAGGTCTTCTGCTTTTGGAGACTGTCCAACAACCATTCCTTCGTAAACCGGAACCCCTGGTCCAATAAACAGAGAACCTCTGTCCTGTGCGTTATAAAGTCCGTATGCTACAGATTCCCCGGTTTCAAATGCAATCAAAGAACCTACATTTCGTTTTGCAATTTCACCTTTGTAAGGTTCATAGCGTTCAAATACAGAGCTCATAACCCCTTCCCCTTTGGTATCGGTCAGGAATTCGTTTTTATAGCCAAACAGACCGCGGGAAGGAACCAAAAATTCAATCTTCATCCGGCTGCCCTGAGGCTGCATGTGCTGCAGTTCCCCTTTTCGGGTACCCATTTTTTCCATAACAGCGCCCATGTATTCTTCCGGTACGTCCACAACCAGACGTTCAATTGGTTCACATTTTTTGCCGTTAATTTCTTTATATAGTACACGGGGATTGCTTACCTGAAGTTCATAACCTTCCCGGCGCATGTTTTCAATCAAAATGGAAAGATGCATTTCACCACGTCCGGCAACCATAAAGCTGTCGGTATTTTCTGCTTCGGTAACCCGCAGAGAAACGTCTTTTAACAGTTCCCGTTCCAAACGTTCCCGAATTTGACGGGTAGTAACAAACTTGCCCTCCCGTCCGGCAAACGGAGAATCGTTTACTGCAAAGGTCATTTCAATGGTTGGCTGGCTGATTGCGGTAAATTCCAGCGGTTCTACATTGGCAGGATCACACAAAGTATCCCCAATGGTCAGATCTCCAATCCCGGAAATACATACAATATCTCCTACGGTAGCAGTTTCACAAGGAACCCGTTTTAAGTTTTCAATCTGGTACAGGTTTACAACCTTTCCTTTATATCTTCTCTTTGGATTGTGATAGTCACAAACCATTACTTCCTGATTCTGTTTCAGCACACCGCGGTCAATTCTTCCGATTGCAATTCGTCCTACATAGTCATTGTAGTCAATGGAAGAAACCAGCATTTGGAATGGTTCTTCTGGTTCGCCTTCCGGAGCCGGAATATGTTCCAGAATTGCATCAAACAGCGGAACCAAATCGGTACCTGGTTTGGTATAATCCAAGGTAGCGGTTCCTTCCCGTCCAGAACAGTAAATCACTGGGCTGTCCAGCTGTTCGTCGGTAGCATTCAGATCCATCAAAAGTTCCAGCACTTCGTCCTCAATTTCAGACAAACGGGCATCCGGACGGTCCATCTTGTTAACTACCACAATAATTTTGTGACCCAGTTCCAACGCTTTTTGCAGTACAAATCTGGTCTGAGGCATGGTACCTTCAAAGCTGTCTACCAGCAGCAATACCCCGTCCACCATTTTCAGAACACGTTCTACTTCTCCAGCAAAATCCGCATGCCCAGGAGTATCGATAATATTAATCTTTACGCCGTTGTAATGAGCAGAGGTGTTTTTCGCAAGAATGGTAATTCCACGTTCCCGTTCCAGCGCGTTGTTATCCATAACACGTTCCTGAACCACCTGATTGTCACGGAACGCACCGCCCTGTTTGAGCATCTGGTCAACCAATGTTGTTTTACCGTGGTCTACGTGAGCCACGATTGCAATATTTCTCAAATCTTCTCTAACCAAACGTAATTACTCCTTTTTTCCCGAATAAAAGCCAATTTCATACCTTACTATTATAAACCTGTCCACTATAATTTTCTACTTTTTGGATAAATAAAAACAAAAATTTGTAACAATGTATACAAATCTATAAAAAACAAAACCACATTTGGGCAGAATCAAAAAAAGCCTGCCAAGACCTGCCTCCCGCAGTAATTTTCCTTTGCCCCTCTCTTGTTTCACATTTTGTTTTCTCACACAAAATCCCGCAAAAATAGCAAAGGAACCGCTTATCAAGCGGTTCCTTTGCTAAAGACACAGAAACGATATGGTAAACCCAAAAGGAATTTACTTGCATATTCTTTTGCCGGAGCAAAAACACAAATCCAGTAATAGAACTGCGCAGAAATATTCACTCTGCCAAACGTTCCTTTTTGGATTTACTTTATTTTAACATATCCCAAAAGAAAAATCAACCGTTTCCTATGGGTTTTTCTCATAAGATTTTCCCCTTGTAAAACTGGCCGAAATATCTTATCATAGACTCAGGTTCTGATTTTAGATATTCAGAATATTCGTGTAAAAAATCGCCAAAATCTGGCTTTTAAAAGATGCTGCAGTAACAGAAAGGAATGTTGATTATGAAAATCGTTTTATTGGAATCTTTGGGAATTTCCCCGGAATTATTAGAGCAGTATGCCGCACCGCTTCGCCAGGCAGGTCACTGCTTTGAAGCATATGAGCGAAATACCGATCCCCATGTACAGATTCAGCGATGTCAGGATGCGGATGTGCTCATTCTGGCAAACATGCCTCTTTCCGGACAGGTTATTTCTGCCTGTTCCAAACTAAAATTTATTGATATTGCCTTTACCGGTGTAGATCATGTGGATTTAGCCGCAGCCAAAGAAAAGCAAATCCAGGTGAGCAATGCTGCAGGATATTCTACTCAGGCAGTAGCAGAACTGGCACTGGGTATGATGATCTCTCTGCTGCGGAATATTCCTCAAGTAGAAACCCGCTGCCGTCAAGGACAGACGAAAGACGGCCTGGTAGGCAGCGAGCTGGGAGGAAAAACCGTCGGGATTGTAGGTGTGGGTGCCATCGGTCAGCGAACCGCTGAGCTTTGCCGGGCATTTGGATGCCGTGTATTAGGCTATCAGCGCCATAATTTTACCCATCCTTTTATTGAAAGCACCGATTTACATACATTATTAAGTCAATCCGACATTGTATCCCTTCACTGTCCTCTCAATGAAGATTCCCGCAATTTGATAGATGAAAAAGCAATCTCATTGATGAAAGACGGTGCCATTCTCATTAACACTGCACGGGGACCGGTTGTAGATTCTCATGCACTGGCAGACTCCCTCAACCGAGGAAAACTATCCGGTGCCGGAATTGATGTATTCGAAACCGAGCCTCCCCTCAATACCGACCATCCTTTGCTCCATGCCAAAAACACACTGGTCACCCCTCATGTGGCGTTTGCCTCTCAGGAATCCATGAAAGCTCGGGCACAGATTGTGTTTGACAATCTTACCCAATGGATGAACGGCAATCAAATCAACCGAATTTTATAAGGAGCGGACTTCCATGAAAAAAATCATCTTAATTCCCGATTCTTTTAAAGGAACCCTGTCTTCCAGCCAGGTATGCGCTGCCATGGAAGAAGGCATTCACCGGGTTTTCCCCACATGTGAAACAGTAACACTTCCCATTGCAGACGGGGGCGAAGGCAGTGTAGACTGTTTTTTAGAAGCTATGGGCGGTGAAAAACGGACCGTAGAAGTTTCCGGTCCTTTCGGAGAACCGGTAAACGGTTTTTACGGTGTACTTCCGGACCAAACCGCAGTCATTGAAATGGCGGCATGCACCGGACTTCCTATGGTGGGAGACCGAAAAAATCCCATGAAAACCACTACCTACGGAGTCGGTCAACTGATTTTGCACGCTGTTCATTCCGGATGCAAAAAAATCATTTTAGGGTTGGGCGGTTCCTGCACCAATGACGGCGGCTGCGGTGCCGCTGCTGCCTGCGGAGTCCAGTTCCAGAGCCAAAACGGCGACAGCTTTGTCCCTGTAGGGGGCACCTTAAAGGATATCGCTTCTATTGACTGCTCTCAGCTGGATCCTGCGGTAAAATCAGCACAGATCATTACTATGTGCGATATTGATAACCCTCTTTACGGACCAACTGGAGCCGCTTTTGTATTCGCTCCTCAGAAAGGGGCGGATTCCTCCATGGTAGAAGCGCTGGACGCCGGGCTGCACCATTTGGCAGACCGGATAAAACACTGTCTGGGAAAAGAGATTTCCCTGCTTCCCGGTGCCGGAGCGGCTGGCGGCATGGGCGGAGGCATGAGCGCCTTTTTTGACAGTCATCTGCAAATGGGAATTGAAACCATTTTGGACTGTGTCAACTTTGACCAGCAGCTGGAAGATACCCAGTTAGTCCTCACCGGTGAGGGAAAAATGGACGGCCAAAGCCTTCGGGGAAAAGCCGTGATCGGTGTAGCACGCAGAGCCAAAGCACAAAATGTTCCTGTCATCGTCATTGCCGGCGGAATCGAAGACCCGGTTACCAACGCCTATAGCGAAGGGGTCACCGCCGCATTCAGCATCAACCGACTTCCCTTGCCCTTTGAAACCGCCAAAGCATTCAGCTACAAAAATGTTGCAGTTACCACCGAAAACATTATGCGTATTTTATCCATCTCAAATAAATAATATGTAATAACCGGTTGTTCCTACATGCTATAAGGTGTACTTTGGAAAACCTAATGTAAATTTGATTTTTTAAAGATTTTGAAAAGAGGCGGTAGTCTAAAAGACTGCCGCCTCACAGCTTATCGATAAAGTATATTGCAAAAAAAGTTGTACAAATTTTTGTTTTTGGGGATCTTAAGGAAAGCAGAACTATCAAGTAATTTTCCCTCAATCAATAGAACACGAGCGCAGCATCATTGCTCCACCGCCAGGTGGCTATTGGGGGCGATGGTTTGCCGCACTTTTTTCCTTACGGATTCTTCCATCCCGCAACAGCTGTTTTAAGCGCTCTCCGTCATCCTGTTCCATGGCATCCCGGTATTCACCCAGTTTTTCAATGATGGTATCCAGTTCAAACAGCAAAGCCTTGCGGTTCATCAAAAACAAGTCAGTCCACATATCCTCGTTGAGCTTTGCTACCCGGGTTAAATCCAGAAAACTTCCGGCGGAAAATCCTGCTTCCTGTTCCAAAGACGGGCTTTTAATATAGGCGTTGGATACTACATGAGCCAGCTGGGAAGTAAAAGCAATCACCCGGTCGTGTTCTTCCGGAGTGGACACCACAATTTTTCCAAACTGCAGTTTTTGAGCAAAGTATTTGAAAAATTCAATAATATGAGCCGGTGTTTCCGGCGGCGGTGTCATAATAAAGCTGGCATTATCAAATAAATTGTCCAAAGAATAAGCAAACCCAGAAAATTCCCGACCTGCCATAGGGTGGCATCCTACAAATAAAACACCCTGCTGCGCCAGGGGCTCAGTAACCGCCTCTACAATGGACTGTTTTACTCCGCAGGTATCTGCAACCAAGCTGCCCGGTTTAAACTGCCGGGCATGTTCTTTGATAAACGCAATGGTTTGCCGAGGGTGCAGGCTGACGATGGTAAAGTCCATTTCTCCTAAATCTTTCGGCTCAATCGCCTGATGAATTGCTCCCTGCTCCAAAGCCATGGCAAGGGTGGTTTCATCCGTATCGATTCCAAAAATTCGGTGATCTGTATATTTTTTTATGGCCTTGCAAAAAGAACCTCCAATGAGTCCCAATCCTACTACTGCAATATTCACAATCATTCCTCCCGATTCTATTCATACATAAAAAAATCCGGTGACCTTTTGCTTTTGGCAAGTCACCGGCTCATCTAACAATAGTTTGTGTTTTCATTGATTCGGTAAATTGGCGCAGCAAACAATTCTTGAATTTTTTGAATTCAAGTATCGATATTCATATGCATATGTAACTTTGTTTTGTCTGTTTGCGGCTGCCATCATAAACCCTCCTCATGTTATTTTACGCTTTAAAGTATAAATGTTTTAAAGTGTTATGTCAATAGAAAAAACAGAAAAAATATGATAAAAAGTTTAAAAAATATGGTAATATGCACTTAACCACAAACTTCTTTTCAGTAATTTTTCATGACGATAAATTCCCTGCAATATGCTATAATAAATGAGCTATATAAAATTTTATTAAAATTGGCTCAAATACAGCTATGATAATGCAACAAGCGGTCAACGAGAAAGAAGGAGTGTTATTTGAAAATGGACAGACTGACTGAATTGGTACGGATGATGATTGAATATGAAGCAGGGGTACCAGAACGAATTCACCATTTTATGAAAGTGTTGGCATTCAGCCGTCTGATCGGAAAAAGCGAGCATATAGACGAATCGACTTTAGAAATTTTAGAAACAGCCGCTGTGTTGCATGATGTAGGAATCAAAGAATCTTTACGAAAATACGAAACAGATACAGGAAATTATCAGGAACTGGAAGGGCCTCCCATTGCCCGCCGAATGATGCTGAAATTAGGATACCCGGAAGAAATGATCCGCCGAGTCTGCTACTTGGTAGGACACCATCACACCTATACCGACGTTGACGGTATGGATTATCAGATTTTAATTGAAGCAGACGGACTGGTCAACATGATGGGAAAAGGCATGCATACTCCGGAGATTTTACGGATGCGTCAAAGCGTTTTCCGCACTAAAACCGGGATCGAGTTTTTGGATAACATGTATTTAAAACAGTCCGATAAATTTGAAAGCAAGGATTTATAATAAACTAAACTTTGACAAAATATATTGTCATTACTTTTTCGGAGATCTGACAGAGGAATCTCTGGAATGACTGATAAATTTTATCAGAACTATTGACAAACTGATTTTTTTGTGCTATTTTTGAATAAACCGTTGAGAGGGAGATAACGGCAAAGGCGCACTCACAGAGAGCTGGGGAGGCTGGGAACCTGGCAGAAAGCGGATTGCATAAATGGACCCTTGAGGGCACTGGTGAAAGATTTTCGAGTATCCGGATGACGTTAGCCTACGTTACAGGGCGAAAATGTGTTAGCATTTTCTGAAGAGGTCATGAAATTTCATGACAATCAAGGTGGCACCGCAGGTGGCGAATAAATCAATTATTTTTTGATAAAACGCACTTGTCCTTGGATACAATGTATCTGGGATAAGTGCTTTTTTATTTTGTAAAAAGCTCTTCAGAAAGGAAATCCAAGGGGGTGTTTGTGTGAAAGAAACCGCTTTCACACGGATGTGGAAACAATCTGATTTGCCGTAATTCATCCGTAAGTATTTTGAGGGGAACGCAAATCCAAAAAAATAATTGATTGACATAGGGTTTGCATTATTGTATTAAGAAGGGATTGATTTTTTATGAAACGCAACCGTTTATTCAGTTTATTAACCGCAGGTATGTTATCTTTGGCAGCTCTCACCGGCTGCGGCGGAACTGGCACCGGAAATTCCGGCAGCTCCGCAGATTCCACTGGTTCTGCAGCTTCCGGAGATCTGCCCCACATCAGTCTGATTCAGTATGTGGAACATCCTTCTTTGGACACCATCCGGGAAAGCATTCTGGCTCAGCTGGAAGAACTGGGATACAAAGATGGAGAAACCTGTACCATCGATTATAAAAACGCTCAGGGCGAAACCACTACCGCTAACACCATCGTACAAAAGTTTGCAGGAGACGAAGCAGATGTAGTGGTTGCCATTGCAACTCCGGTAGCACAGACCGCAGCAACCATTGCCAAAGACATTCCTGTTGTCTTCTCCGCAGTAACCGATCCAATTTCTGCAGGACTCACCTCCTCTCTGGAAAAACCGGATCAGAACATCACCGGTACTTCTGATGCTGTTATGGTCAACGATATTTTGGATCTGGCAAAAGAATTTTGCCCAGACATGAAAACCTTAGGATTTTTATACTGCACCGGCGAAGCAAACTCCGAATCCAACTTGGAAAAAGTAAAAGCATACTGTGAAGAAAACAATCTGAAACTAGAAGTATCCGGTATCACCAACAGTTCTGAAGTACAGCAGGCTGCACAGGTGCTCTTCTCTAAAGTAGACGCCGTATTCATTCCAAACGACAATACCGTTGCTTCTGCTATGCCAGCTGTTTCCAATGAAGCGATTAAGGCAAAAGTTCCTGTATTTACCGGCGCTGATTCTATGGTAGGCGACGGCGGTCTGGCTACCAACGGAATCGAATATGTGGATCTGGGAAAAGAAACCGCCAATATGGTTGACCAGGTATTAAAAGGCACTGATGTCAGCGAAATTCCGGTCAAAGTATTCGAGGATGACCTGAGCATTTTTGTTAACGAAGAAACCGCCAAAGCATTGGGAATCGAAATTCCGGAATCTATTTCTTCTGACCCTAATTACAAAGTAAAAAATTCAAATGATTAATCATTAAGGAAAAGGATGTTGTGTTTATGTCACTGTCTGTGATCATGGGAGCGCTGGAGCTGGGGCTCATTTACGCCATTATGTCTATGGGTGTTCTGGTCTCCTTCCGTATTTTAAATATTCCCGATTTAACCATCGATGGAAGTTTTACGCTTGGTGTTGCTGTTTCCGCAATTTTAACGGTACAGGGAATGCCGATTTTGGGCTTGATCCTGGGCATGGCCGCTGGGGCTGTTGCCGGAATTGTCACTGCTTTTTTGCAGACCAAATTAAAGGTTCAGGTAATTTTAGCTGGGATTCTCACCATGACCGCCCTTTACTCCATCAATCTTCATGTCATGGGCAATAAACCCAATGTTCCTCTGCTGGGCAAAGAAACCATTTTTACCCGTATTCAAAATCTGCTTCCTGCATCTGTTGCCAATTTAGGAGCAGTGGTTTTGATCCTTTTGCTGGTTGTAGCAGCGTTATATCTGTTTTTAAAGACACAAATCGGGATGTCCCTGCGGGCAACCGGTGACAATGAAGATATGGTTCGTGCTTCCTCCATTAACTCCGACGCTATGAAAATCCTGGGGCTTGCCATTGCCAATGCTTTGGTTTCCCTTTCTGGCGCAGTTCTGGCACAGTACCAGGGATTTGCTGACGCCAACGGCGGTATCGGAACCATGGTAATTGGTTTGGCTTCCATCATCGTAGGGGAAGCTCTGCTGGGAAGAAGATCCATGATCATGAGTTTTCTTTCCGCCATTATCGGTGCTATCATTTACCGATTTATCCTGACAATTGCACTGCGAATTGGGTTGCCTGCAAGTGACTTAAAACTGATGTCCGCTGTTTTGGTGGTCATTGCCATTTCTATTCCGGTCATCAAAGGAGAAATCGTAAAGAGGAGGAATCGAAATGCTAAAGCTTGAGAATATAAACATCACCTTCCATAAAAACACACCCAATGAAAACCACGCGTTAAAGGACGTAAACCTTCATTTAAATCCTGGGGATTTCGTCACCGTCATCGGTTCCAATGGGGCTGGAAAATCCACCCTGCTCAACGCCATTTCCGGGGCTTATGAAATTGACAGCGGCAAAATTTTTCTGGACGGAAAAGATATTACAAACTTTAAGGAATTTAAGCGTGCCCGTTATATGGGGCATCTGTTTCAGGATACCCTGCGGGGAACCGCTCCCAATATGACCATTGAAGAAAATCTGGGGCTGGCATACAGCCGGGGTAGCCGCAGAGGATTTTCCTGGGGAATCAAAAAGCAAGATGAAGAACTCTTCCGGGAAAAGTTAAAAATGCTGGATCTGGGACTGGAAGACCGGCTGAAAAGCAAGGTAGGGCTCCTTTCCGGCGGACAGCGGCAGGCGGTAACCTTGCTGATGGCTACCATCGTGACCCCTTCCCTGTTACTGCTGGATGAACATACTGCAGCGCTGGACCCAAAAACCGCCGCACAGGTTATGAAAATTACCAACCAGATTGTGGCAGAACACAACATCACCACCATGATGATTACCCACAATATCCAAAACGCTTTGGAATGCGGCAACCGCACCATTGTTATGAGCCAGGGCAAAATTGTTCTGGAACTTTCCGGGGAAGAACGGAAAAACATGACTGTGGAACGTCTGATGGATTTGTACTCCACCACCGCCCACGATTCTTTCAGCGACAAAACATTGTTATAATATTCAAAGAACCGCCGGCTGGTTTAACAGCCGGCGGTTTTTAATTCCTCCTTTTCTCGTTTTCATGAAAATCCCCTCTGTTGACAGGAAAAAACGCCAGTTGCAACGGGTAGTTGACAAAATTTCCAGTCAACTTGGTAGCAATCAACCGGAATTTTTGCTATGATAAAGTCAAAGGAAAACAGCTCCTATCTTCCAATAGAAAGGTTGAAGCAATTATGATCTTAGCAGAAAAAATTACACTTCTCAGAAAACAAAATGGATGGTCACAGGAAGATCTGGCGGAACAGTTAAAGGTTTCCCGGCAATCGGTATCCAAATGGGAAAGTGCCGCTTCCATTCCTGACTTAGACAAAATCATTAAACTCAGCAGTTTATTTGGCGTCAGTACCGATTATCTTTTAAAAGATGATTTGGAGGAGATTACCTTTTCTTCCTCCGATGACCCGGATGAGGAAGCACCTCACTCCGTATCCCTGGAAGAGAGCAATCTTTTTTTAGAGCTCACCCGGACTCACGCCCCTAAAATTGCGTCTGCTGTTTCTGTTCTGATTCTCTCCCCTACCTGCTTGATTCTATTCCCTGTTTTGGCAGAGAAAAATCTTTTCTTTTCCCTGAGCACTTCTATGGCAACAGCAATCGGCATGATGATTTTATTGCTGATGGTGGCTTTAGGTGTTTTTATTCTCCTTTTTAATGGAATGAAACTGAACCGGTTTGAATATCTGGAAACAGACAATATTTCACTGGAATATGGCGTCAGCGGAATTGTGGAGAAAAAACAGCGGGAATTTGAACCCACCTTTCAAAAATCCATTGCGGTCGGGGTTCTACTTTGCATCTTAGGCGTAATTCCTACCGTGTTTTTCGCCTCCATAGGATCTGAGTTAGGCACGGTAATCAGTATCGATTTTTTTCTATTTATGGCAGCATGGGGTGTATGGCTGTTTATTTGGTCATGCAGCATTCATTCCAGCTTTCAAAAGCTGCTGCAAAAAGGAGATTATACTCCTGAGAACAAAAAAGTAGAAAAAGCATTTGCCACCTTTGCAGGAGCCTATTGGTGTATCGTAACTGCTATTTACCTGGCAATCAGTTTTTTATCCAACCGCTGGGACACATCCTGGATTATCTGGCCGATAGCAGGCGTTTTCTTTGCCGCCGTCAGTATTGTTGTCCAATCATGGATCAAAAGAAAACAAAAATAACGCCCGGACAGCGTCCGGTGCCAACCGGCGAAGCGCCGGGGCAAACCGCCTACGGCGCATACCCTGTTAGTAAAGTGGAAGTATCAAATAATTTTCTCTCAGCTGACAGAGTATGAACGTAGCGTCTTCGCCCCACCGCTAGGTGGCGGGCAGTGCCCGGTGCCAACCGGCGAAGCGCCGCCGGACAATGTCCGGTGAAAACCGCCTACAGCGCATACCCTGTTAGTAAAGCGAAAATATCAAATAATTTTCTCTCAGCTAACAGAGTACGAGCGTAGCGTCTTCGCCAGCGGGTGCTACCCACCCGCCGGCTTTGAGTGTCCCCTTACCAAAATCATGATCCGAACGATAGGAACCAAACAGGTCATATTGTTCGGATTTATTATTTTTCTGTCACCAAAGCACCTACTTTCTATCGACTGTTCTTTGAAACGACCCAAAATTCCCGTCGGGTCTTCCCCATTTGTCCAAAATATGGTATGATGGTAAAAGATATTTGATCAAGAGGAGGAACGGTTATGAATTCGATTAAAAAAGCAGTTGTCCTTCTGCCAGCAGAAGAACATCATAAAAAACAGCTGGAGAAAGCAGCTCCCCATACCGAATTTATTTATGCAAGCGGGATGGAACATGCTCCTCTGGATCAGGCGGATGTAATTTTAGGGAATCCTTCCGTATCTGCCCTGAAAGAATGCAAACAATTAAAATGGCTGCAGCTGGGCAGTGCCGGGGCTAACCAGTATACCGTCCCGGGAGTTTTGCCAAACAATGTTCTGCTTACCAATGCCACTGGTGCCTATGGTCTGGCTATCTCTGAATATATGGTCGCCGGGGTTTTGCAGCTGTTTAAAAATTTTCATATCTACCGGGATCAGCAGAAAAAACATCTTTGGAACTATGCAGGAACTGTAAAATCTATCTGGGGTTCCACTGTACTGATTGTAGGCCTTGGAGATATCGGCGGAGAATTCGCCAAACGGATGAAAGCTTTGGGGGCTAAAACCATCGGCATCAAACGCCGTATTGGAGAAAAACCTCAGTGGCTGGATGAACTGTATTCTATGGATGCACTGGACGATCTGCTCCCCTTGGCAGATGTGGCAGCTTTTTCCCTTCCTGAAACGCCTTTTACCAACGGATTAATGAACCGTCAGCGGCTGGAAAAGATGAAAGACGGTGCCGTTCTTGTCAATGTGGGAAGAGGAACTCTTTTGGATCAAACAGCGCTTTGCGATTACCTGCAGTCCGGAAAGCTCCGGGGAGCTGTATTGGATGTAACCCAGCCGGAACCGTTGCCGGAAAATGACCCCCTTTGGGAACTGTCCAACGTATTAATTACCCCTCACGTTTCCGGGGGATATTCCCTGCCGGAAACATTCGAACGAATTATGGCTATTTGTGTGGAAAATTTGACACGCTATCACCAGGGAGAACCCCTGCGCAATCTGGTGGATTTTGAAACCGGATATAAAAAATAATATCTTGCCATACTCTGTTCACACTGACAGGGCATCATTCCTGTCAAAAAAACTTTGCCCATATCCTGTCAGCAAAAAGAAAGGAAGGATATTGATGAAAATCCAGGAATCTGCTGAAAATTATCTGGAAACGATTTTGATATTAAAAAAGCGTCTTGGTCTGGTGCGTTCCATTGACATTGCCAATGAATTAAACTTTTCCAAGCCCAGCGTCAGTGTCGCCATGAAAAATCTGCGCCTTCAGGGACAAATTGAAGTGGATCCCCGGGGACACATTACCCTGACGCCGGATGGTCTGGCTGTTGCAGAACGAATCTATGAACGGCATACACTTCTTTCTGACTGGCTTACTGCTTTGGGCGTAGACCCTCAGATTGCCGCAGAAGATGCCTGCCGGATGGAACACGTAATCAGCGATGAAAGTTTTCTGGCCATTAAAAATCATGTGGCACAGGCGCGATAACCTTAGTTAAAATAAACTGTGGTATCTGTGTTTACATGTTACCTGTGGCTAACAAACATCATAAAAGCCCTTTTTAAAAGTTCTTGACAAGCAAGAACTTTTATGTTATCCTTTAGTTAGTTTAAACTAACCCATACAGCGGGTTTCTTTTATACCGTGAAGTTAGAATAAACTAACCTATAGTGAGGTGACTTTATGAGCTTTGTCATTATCGGAGGCAATGAGCGGATGGCAGGAAGATATGAGGACATCTGCCGACATTATGGACATACAGCCAAAGTATTTGTAAAGGAAAGTGGCGCCATTAAAAAGAAACTGGGATGTCCGGATATGCTGATTCTGTTCACCAACACCGTATCCCACAAAATGGTGGTTTCTGCCGCCCAAGAAGCCCGACGCAACCACATCCCCATTGCACGGGCTCACAGCAGCAGCGTTTCCGCATTGCAGGCGCTGCTGGAAGAAATGAAACAAGACACCAATTTACCGGATCAAAAAGGAGAATCCCGACCATGAGCTTTGAAAAACTTTTGATCTGCCACGGTTCCCCTACTTTGGCAGGACTAAAAACCGGTGCACTGTTTTGGTACAGCGGGGATAACCCAAACCAGCATGCCGCCATTATCCAGCAATGGAATCAGATATACCAATCCAAAGGACTGGTATTAGAAGCGGTAAAAACTTCTTCTCAGGGAACCTTATGTTATCTGTACCGTCCGGGAAAACTCTCCTTGGATCTTTCCTGCAAAGATGCTCAAGAAATTTTAAAACAGCAAGGATACCCCGCCCAGGATATTTCACAAATTCTCCTTCATCTGAAAAAAAGACTTTCCGCTTCCTGTGATTTTCCTCACGAAATCGGACTATTTTTAGGATACCCTCCCGAAGATGTGTTGGGGTTTATGGAAAACCGCGGAAAAAATTATCAGTGCTGCGGATGCTGGAAAGTTTACTGCAATCTGCCCGAAAAGCAGAAATTATTTGCCCGGTATAAAAAATGCAGCGCAGTATATGACCGGTTGTTTGAACAAGGGCGTTCCCTGTGGCAGCTGACCGTTCCATCTTTTCCCTGCCGTAACCTTTCCTGCACACTTTGCCAGTAATGGAAAAGCTGTTTTCGGTTTTTACGCTACTGGCAGGAACCACCTAACATTTTTAACTGCTCTTAAAAACATCTCTGCATAAAAAATAAAGTGCTGTAAACCAAGGTTTACAGCACCCTAAAAATTCAAACGAATTTAAAATTATTTGCCAAAGTATCTGTTCAGCAGGCCAACAAATCCGCAGCCATGACGAGCTTCGTCTTTTGCCATTTCATGAACGGTGTCATGGATTGCATCCAGGTTTTCTTCTTTTGCACGTTTTGCCAAAGCCATTTTACCTTCGCAAGCGCCGTGTTCAGCAGCAGCTCTCAGTTCCAGGTTTTTCTTAGTGGAATCAGTTACAACGTCACCCAGCAGTTCTGCAAATTTTGCAGCATGTTCAGCTTCTTCAAAAGCATATCTCTTGAAAGCTTCTGCGATTTCTGGATAACCTTCACGATCAGCTACACGACTCATAGCCAGGTACATACCAACTTCGGTGCATTCACCAGTAAAGTTCTGGTTCAGGCCTTCGATAATGTCAGCTGGAACGCCTTTTGCGATGCCGATAACGTGTTCGGTAGCGTAAGAAACTTTACCTTCTACCTGTTCTGTAAATTTGCTTGCTGGAGCTTTACACTGTGGGCAAAATTCCGGAGCAGCTTCGCCTTCATAAACATAACCACATACTTGACATACAAATTTTTTCATGATTCATTTCCTCCATTTTTATTCAATATTTTTATTTTTGAATTGCTTTGCAATGATTTGCAGCAATTTGACCTCTTGTTTGGTACGTCTATAGTATACTATATTTGTACTGTTTTTGCAATGAACAAAAAAGTAAAATATATAGCGTAAAACAATTCGTTTTTTATCTGTTTCTTCTAAATTTTAACCAAATTATTTCCTGAATATTGATATTTATTTTCAATATATAAAATGCGGGTCACAAAATTGTGACCCGCAAATATTCATTCAAAAGTCTGGGAATTTGTGATGATTCTAACCGATCTCTATTTTCCAAGAACTTTCATATTATTCCACTTGAGAAATGGTTTCAATCATAGCATTTTGAAACTGTTCAATATTGCGTTCCTGTTGCTGCATGTATTGATGGAATGTGCTGCCATCCAACATGGAACGCTGTACATCCGTGCTGGCAAAGAAAACAACTCCAAACGCAACCAGCGCAACCAGAACCACCGTGGATACAACAAATGTAATTTTCTTTAACATAAGAACGCCTCCCTTAAGATAAAATCCCTTTATCTTTATTTATATTATACTATAAAAAGCAAAAAATGTACACCTTTTTATGTAAAATATAAGTAAGGTTTTTTGTGCTATTTGCAAAATCTTCTCATTTTTGTTATAATATTGCCGCTGAATGCTTTTCATTTTACAAAAAAAGCTCATGGAATATGATCCATACAGGAGGTCGGAAATGGTACAAAAAAACCAAATTTTTCAAGGGGAAATTACAGGAATGACCGCAGATGGAAACGGGGTTGCCAAACTGGACGGATTTGCTGTCTTTGTTCCCGGTACAGCGATGGGTGATGTGGCACAGATTAAAGTGGTAAAAGTCCTGAAAAATTATGGTTTCGGGATTGTACATCAGCTGATGACACCTTCCCCGGACCGTGTCCATAATGACTGTCCTGTATTTAAACAATGCGGAGGCTGCTGCTGGCGTCACATTTCCTATGAAGCAGAACTGCGCATCAAAGAACAATATGTCACCGATACATTCCAGAGAATTGGCGGAATTTCTTTTCCTGCCCAGCCGATTCAGGGCAGCGCAAAAACTGCCGGCTACCGAAATAAAGGACAATTTCCTGTTGGCACCGATGCGCAAGGCAAAGCAGTTGCCGGATTTTACGCCAAGCGGAGCCATCGGATTATTCCCTGTTCCCAGTGCTTACTGCAGCCCGACTGTTTTAACCAGATTGTAGGACAGGTTCTGGAGTTTATCAACCGCCATCACATCCCCCCTTACAATGAAGAAAATCACACCGGTTTGATCCGCCACATTTATCTGCGGGAAGCAGACGCCACCGGAGAAATTATGCTGTGTCTGGTCTGCACCAAACCTTCTTTCCGGGAAGAAGCGCAGCTGGTCAAAGAAATAACGAAACAGTTTCCGCAAATTCAAAGTATCGTGATCAATCACAATCCTAATAAAGGAAATGTGATTTTAGGAAAATCATGCCGAACCATTTACGGAACCGACTATATTACCGATATTTTGTGCGGTGTAAAAGTTCGCATCTCTCCTCTTTCTTTCTACCAGGTAAACAAGGCTCAGGCAGAGCGCCTATATCAGCAGGCGATTGCCTATGCCCAGCTGGAACCGGAAGATTTACTGCTGGATCTGTACTGTGGTGCAGGAACCATTGGTCTATCTGCCGCTCATCTGGTCAAAAACCTGATTGGGGTAGAAATTATCCCCCAGGCGGTAGAAAACGCCAAACAGAATGCCATGCTCAACGGATTTGAAAATGCCCGCTTTTTATGTGACGACTGCAAAGGTGCAGTCATCCAGCTGGAACAGGAACAGCTGCACCCCAACGCCATTCTGGTAGATCCGCCCCGAAAAGGATGCGACCCAGAAGTCATTGAATCCATTGTGCGGTTTGCACCGGAAAAACTGGTGATGATTTCCTGTAATCCTGCTACTGCCGCCAGAGACTGCAAGCGATTGGAAGAACTGGGCTACGAAGTATTGGAGTACATGCCCTTTGACCTGTTCCCTCGTACCAGTGCGGTGGAATGTGTAGTAAAGCTGCGGAAAAAAGAAAAATAACTGCAAATTAAAAAACGGATTGTATAGAATAATTTATTCTATACAATCCGTTTTTGTTATTTTGGTGTCTTACAGGAAAAACACCAGGGGTTCACACCCCTGGACCCGAAGAGGCTACGCTCGTACTCCGCTAGCGGAGAGAAAATTATTTAATATTTCCATATTATCAACAGAGTACGCGCCGGAATATTATAAAGAGCCGTGAGCCCCTTTGGGCTTTTTCATGGTCAGGGAAATTCTTCCCCGCTTTTCATCCGCATCCAGTACCCAAACCGTCACAATATCTCCTACACTGAGTACTTCCATAGGATGTTTGATATACCGGTCACAAATCTGAGAAATGTGTACCAGTCCGTCTTCATGAACGCCAATGTCCACAAAAGCACCAAAATCGATTACGTTGCGCACGGTTCCTTTCAGTTCCATTCCCGGTTTTAGGTCTTTAATATCCAGTACATCGGTGCGGAGCATGGGTTTTGGCAGCTCATCTCTGGGGTCTCGCCCCGGCTTGAGCAGTTCGCCCACAATGTCTTCCAAGGTAGGAACTCCCACTCCTGCCTGTTCAGCCAGGTAAGCCGCACCCAGCTGTTTTACACGTTCTGGCAGTTCCTGCAGATTTCCGTTTTTCACATCTTCCAAGGTATAAGAGCACTGTTTTAAAATCTTTTTCGCTGCCTCATAGGATTCCGGGTGAACCCCTGTATGATCCAGAATATCTTCTGATTCTCCTACCCGCAAAAATCCTGCGCACTGCACAAACGCTTTGTCTCCCAGCTTGCGAACTTTTTTCAGTTCTTTCCGGCTGTGGAATCCACCGTTTTCTTCACGGTATGCCACAATGTTTTTTGCCACTGTCGAATTAATCCCTGCCACTCGGGCAAGCAAAGGACCAGATGCAGTATTCAGTTCCACTCCAACAGAGTTTACACAGTCTTCTACTACCCCGTCCAGCGCCCGATTCATCTGTGTTTTTGGCATGTCGTGCTGATACTGTCCTACCCCAATGGCTTTCGGGTCAATTTTCACCAGTTCTGCCAATGGGTCCTGCAATCTTCGGGCAATGGAAATAGCACTGCGCAGGGAAACATCGTATTGAGGAAATTCCTCCGCCGCCAGTTCAGAAGCGGAATAAACAGAAGCTCCTGCCTCGGATACCATCACATAAGCTACTCCCGGCATTCCGTGAATGACCTCTGCCACCAGCTGTTCGCTTTCCCGAGAAGCGGTTCCGTTTCCAATGGCAATGACCTGCACGCCATTGCGGGCAATCAGCTGTTTGAGCTGTTCTTTTACTCCATCGTCCTTTCCGTTAAAATGAGGGTACACAATGGCGGTATCCAAAACCTTTCCAAACGGGTCCACCACAGCCAGCTTACACCCGTGACGATACCCTGGGTCAAATCCCAAAGTAACAGCACCTTTTACCGGCGGCTGCATTAAGAGTTTTTCCAGATTCTGAGAAAATACCCCAATGGCCTGTTCGCTGGCGTTCTGAGTCAAATTGCTCCGCAGTTCCCGTTCCAAAGATGGGAAAATCAGCCGCTGCCAGCTGTCCTCCAGCGCTTGTTCCAAACACTGGGAAAGCTCCCCAGTTCCGGTGACATATCGCCGCTTGATCCGCTGGATTGCTTCCTCATTATCGCACTGAACCGTCACCTTCAAAAATTCTTCCCGTTCACCCCGGTTTACTGCCAAAACACGGTGCCCTGCAATCCGGGACACCGGTTCTTCATATTCATAATACATTCGATAAACGCTGTCCTTTTCCGAATCTGTCGCAACAGTGACCAATTTGGCAGTGCGTTCCAAAAAGCGGCGCAGTTCATCCCGCAGTTTTGCATCATCTGAAGCATCTTCCGCCAGAATATCCTTTGCTCCCTGCACAGCATCTTCTACAGTGGGTACCTGTTCCCCTATAAATTCTTTTGCCAGAACTGCCAAGGGCTCTTTTTTCTTCTGCTCCCGGATCATCTGTGCCAAAGGCTCCAGCCCCCGTTCCCTTGCCACAGAAGCTCTGGTTTTCCGCTTTTGCTTATAAGGGCGGTAACAGTCTTCCACCTGTGCCAGTGTTTGGGCATTGTCAATGGCTTTCTGCAGTTCGGGAGTCATTTTTTCCTGGGCAATAATCGCTTCAGAGATTTCTTGTTTTCTCTTTTCCAGATTTCGAAGATATTCCAGTCGTTCACTCAGCTGACGCAGGGTCTGATCATCCAGGGAGCCGGTTACCTCTTTCCGGTACCGGGCAATAAAAGGGATGGTGTTTCCCTCATCCAACAGCTTTACGGTATTTTCCACCTGTTCTGGCTGCAATGAAAATTCCTGTTCCAATTGTTTCAGCAGATTCATAGTTGTTTTCCTTTCCCGACGAAAAAAGAGCACCGCAAAACATCTGTTATGCGGCACTCCTCAAATTTTTCCACAAGCGAGAACATTTGCGGCAACGATGTATTTCGTCCCGATTCATTTTATTCCCGCTTGATCACATCTGTATCTCAGGAAACCGCCATTACCATTCGGTTCCTACTTCTTCTCCTGCCAACAGGTGCTGCAGTTCTGTTTCCAGTTTGGTAATAAAACCAGATCTGGCTTCAAACTTCAGATCCCCGTTAATCGCAATCTGGATTCTTCTGGAGTCACCTACTTCATAGAATTCCATGCTTTCGGTTTTACTGCCGTCTGCATAGTTAAATCTCATTTCTACAGTAGGTTCTACACTGACTGGATCGGTGTTGATATTTTCAATCTGCGGATAAATCATCAGCTGATAGAAATTCTTAAACTGATCCACATCTACTTCCTGACCATTGCAGACCACCTTGGTGGTTTCCAGCTGAGGTTCAGATTCAGAAGTTGTGCTTTCGTCTTCTTCCTCTTCCACTTCAGTATTGGTAATTTCAAAGGTATAGGTTTCTCCTTTGAGTACAAAGTCAACAGAGCTCAAATCTACCATTGCAGGCAGAATTCCCAAAGAAGAAATCAGATCGTCTGCCTGTACTGTTACCAGCGGCAGAGAATCAGCGGCTACTTCAAATACCAATCCACGGTCATTAAACAGTACATAACGATAACTGTCATCGTCTGGTACCAAGTCTCCGATTACCATGTGTACATTGATATTGTCATAGGTCATATCAATGGTAGCTGCCGGCTGATCAAATCCATATGCAGCTGCATTTGCTTCATCATAGAAGTCGGTCACTCTGGCTGCGCTCAGACCAAACATGGACCAAACATAAGTTTCATCTGCCTGATAATCAATTTCACTTTCGATTGGGCTTACCATCCGATAGCTGGAATTAAACATTCCCTCTTCTACATTGGGGTTTGTTTCCAAAGTAATCGGCTGTTCCAAATCTGGACGCTGAATATTCAGATAAGTCATATTTGGAATGGATTCTGCATCACTTGTGTCAATACTTGGTGTCATGGCTTTGCTTGCATAATCCAAAGACCGGTTCAGCAAAGTTTTCGCTACGGTAGAAGAAATGGTGTACAGTGCGTCATCGCCTTCCATCATTGCGTAATACCCTGCATTGGAAGCAGCTTCTTCACCCAAATATATGGTATAGCTTTGATCGCCGAACACAACTTCTGCAGTAGCAGACGGTGTTTCCAAGCCATAATCAGCCTTATTTTCTACAGTGTCCATTACTTTGTTGGTTGCGTTCAACGCCGTAAGTCCGCTGACAGTGCTTTTTGCAGTAGAAGAATCCTGTTCATATCCTGTCAATTCCTCTACTGTAAAAGTATCTGCTTCGGAACCCGGCAAGATGGTATAGGTTCCTTCCCCGTTGGTTACTTTCAGGGATGTAAAATCTTCAATATTCGCTTCAATCAGAGGATAGGTTTCTGTCTGAGCGGTGCTGGAGGAAGAAGATGTATCTTCCCCCTGATTGCCGGTCAGCAATAAAACCACGGTAACTACAGCCAGCAATACTACTACAAGCACGCCGATGAGCAATCCTCTGGTTTTTTTATTCATTTTTTTCATGGATTACTTATTCCTCCTGCGCAGCCATACCACAACGCCTACTACGATCATCGCAATCGGCAGAACGTACAAGAAGATTACCATCAGAACCATTGCCTGAGCAGCAGTTACATTCAGCTGATCCGCATCAAAGCTTACAGAAGAAATATTTACGTTATTTTCTTTACCGCAAATCTGGTTCATCAGGTTAACAGTGTATTCGTTGTTGTTATATTGAGCATTAGAAATAAATTGTTCGTTAAACAGATCCAAACTGCCGAAAACAACCACACTGGAAGTAAATGGATCAGTTCCTTCATAACGGGTACGCTGACCCATTACTGCGATTCCATAAGACTGTTTTTCAGCGGAATCCATATCAAAGCTTGCATCTGCATCTAATGGCACCGCAATAGAACTATCTTTAGACTGGAGCAGTACACTGGTAGTACGGTTTCCGGAAGCATCAAACAATGCATTCACTGGACGAGCTTGGTATACCAGGAATGGCAGATCCGGCTGTCTTAAATCAGCGGTATAGTCAGGATCGGTTTCACCGTATTCACTGCCAAACAGCAAACCAGAACCGGTGCTGCTGTAAATATTTTTACCATCGGTTTCTACAACCAGACTGTCGTCTACAGAAATACCCCATTCTGCCAGGAAGCCTTCCAGATTCGGCAGATCAGGCTGCTGAGGAGATGCAATGTAAATCAGGTTTTTGCTGAAATCCCCGTTATTATCCAGGAATGTGTCCAGTTTCTGCAATTCTTCTGCACTATAGTCGGTGGTTGGCGCATAAATAACTGCCATTTTTGCGTCTGGGTTAATTTCTTCTGTCACAATATTCTGTTCTGTCACTTCGTAGTTGTTATCTGTGAGTAAAGAAGTAAATCCTTCGCATCCCAGTTCGCTGTGACCAGTCAATACAGAAACGCTCATTACTTCATTGTCGCTGACATACATAATTGCAGAGGTCATAACCTGTTCTGCTTTAGACTGATAAGTTGTCTGCTGAGTCTGCTGGTTTGTGTAAGCATCAATAAAGTCATTGATAGAAACCACTTTGGTTCTCTTATCAGAAGAAATGATGACACTGTATTCATCAATATCCCCGTATTCTGCGTAATCACGGGAAATGGATGGGTTTTTCAAAAGATCCACATATTCTACATGGATATTCTTGTTGTATTTTGCGTAGTTATTGATAATTTCTACAGACTGATTTCCGATAGCAGAAGTTCCTACTGTAGCATTTTTTAAGCTGTCTTCTTCGCTGCACACAGTAATGTTAATTTCTTCTTCCAGATTTTTTACATAATCAATGGATTCATCGGTCAGCTGGAAAATATGGTCACTGGTCAAGTCCACGTTAACTGGGAATCGATCCAAAACCAAAGAAGCAATAACATTCACCAGCACAACCCCTACAATGAATACCACAGTAAGTACAGTAGCCATACTTCCGTAGCGGAAACGCCGGTTGGAAATCATTTCTTTAAAACTCTTTTTTGTTTTCTTTTTCGGATTTTTGCTGCCGGTTTCTACAGAATCGGCGGCAGAATCCTTTTTCTTTCTCAAATCTTTTAAACTCTTCATTCTGCCCTAAACCTCCTTTTAGCTCCAACGCTTCTTCTCTAAAATCCGTACAGACAGGAAGTTAAAGACCACAATGACACTGACAAAGAACAGAATGTTGGAAATATCCAAAATCCCAGAAGTAAAGTCATTGTAACGGGACATAAAGGAAAGCTGACTGATCACATCGCCTACTGCGGACAGTGCATCCGGCATCATACCAGCAATGCTATCCAACATAAAGATAATGAACATTGCTGCCAAAGTACCGATTGCCGCAACCATCTGGCTTTCTGTAGCGGAAGAAATAAACAAACCAATGGAAATCATTGCGCCGCTTAACAGGATCAAACCCAGCAGATTTCCAAAGAACAGGCTCCACTGTGGTTCAGACATCGCGGATAAAATGATAAAGTAAACCACGGTAATCAGCATACCAATTCCAAACAGAGCAAATGCTGCTAAAAATTTGCCCCAAATAATGCCGCCCAGAGAAACTGGAGCTGTCAGCAAAGCCTGGTCGGTTTTCTGACGTTTTTCCTCACTCATCAGCCGCATGGTCAAAATCGGAATGGCAAAAATCAAAATGGTAAACATAGATGTAAAGATATATGCAATCTGGTTAGATTGGCTCAGCACCACTGCTGTGAAAAACTGTGCGCTGAAATAGAAGAAAATTGCCAGAAAAATATATCCCAAAGGAGCTTTAAAATAAGCGTTGAGCTCTCTTCTGAAAATCGCCAGCATTATTCTTCACCTCCGTAAGTACTGTCTTGTGTCAACTGCAGGAAGATGTCTTCCAAGGTCAGTTCACTGCTCTTAAGTCCCATAATCGGCCATCCCCGGCTTGCCATCCGTTTAAATACTTCCCGGCGGATGTCTTCGCCTTCTTTGGCTTCGATAATGTATTCCCAAACTCCGGTTTCTTTTTCACCCAAAGCCTGTACGCTTTCCATAGCAGGAATGGATTCCAAAACACTCAGAACTTCTTGCTGAGGGCCTTCAATGCGGACAGTGTAGCGCAGATCACCGGACATTTTGTTGGAAAGGTTGGTTTCGGTGTCGTCTGCCACCAGTTTTCCACGGTTAATAACAATCACTCGGTCACATACTGCCTGAATTTCAGACAAAATATGAGAGGACAAAATAACGGTGTGGCTTTGGCTCAAATTTTTAATCAGGCTTCTGATTTCAATAATCTGTTTTGGGTCCAAACCTACGGTCGGTTCGTCCAAAATCAGCACTTCTGGATTCCCCAGCAGCGCCTGTGCAATGCCTACACGCTGTTTATAACCTTTAGACAGGTTGCGGATCATCCGTTTTCTTACATCCGCAATTTTTACCAGATTGCAGATTGCAGTAATATGATCTTTTTTGCTGGCTCCTACCCGAACCTTTTTCAGATCATACATAAAGTCCAGGTATTCGTCCACTGTCATATCCATATACAGCGGAGGCAGTTCCGGCAGGTATCCAATGCGCTTTTTCGCTTCCATTGGTTCCTCCAGAATATCATAGCCATCAATAATGGCCTGACCTTCGGTTGCAGACAAATATCCAGTAAGAATATTCATTGTAGTAGATTTCCCTGCACCGTTAGGGCCTAAAAAACCTAAGATTTCACCGTCGTTTACGGTAAAAGATACATTGTCAACTGCAACTTTGTCCCCGTAACGCTTGGTGAGGTTTTTTATTTCAATCATCAGGTATCCCTCCATAAGTTATTTCCTCTCGTCCCCCGATTAAAATGATGCCAAACATAATTAACCCGACGAGAAAACACAATTCATAATATACCACATTTTCAGAAGATTTACCAGAGTAAAATCAAACAATCTGTGAAATTAATGTGTAACTTTGCACAAATGACAGCATTTTCCACAAATAAACTATTACATTATTGTTAAAACCTTTGATCTGGATTAAATTCAAAACTGTCGGCATCATTTTTCTGTTCTTTTTTCATAGGGATGAACATTCATGGACCACCTAGCGGTGGTACGAAGACGCTTTGCTCGTATTCTGTCAGTAAAATGAAAATACCGGGTGATTCCCCCTTAGCAGATCAGTTTACACAATTTTTTGTAATCTATTTAAAACAAACTGACCGGCTGCGGAAATGCAGCCGGTCAGTCAAAGGTAGTTTTAATTATTTTACAGTGGTGAACCGATAAACAGTTTTGTCGTGATACAGTTCCCCTTTGCGCAGAATAGAGTTACCCAGATGAGGATGAGCCAGGCAGTTCGGGCTTACCTGAGTTTCCATGCAGAAACCATCTCGTTTGTGGTAGAATGCGCCGCCTTTTCCAGCATCTTCGTCCATCATATTGCCTGCATAGAACTGAATTGCCGGTTTGTTGGTGTAAACTTCCATTTTAATTCCGGTTTTTTCACAGATTGCTTCTGCTGCCAGTCCCATCTGGTTTTCACGGGTATTGAGCACAAAGTTGTGGTCATATCCGCCGGTGATAGCAAAATCTGGTACATTGTCAATGTCATCGCCAATGCGGCGGAAATCAGTAAAATCAAACACAGTGCCTTTTACTGGTTTTACTTCGCCGGTTGGGCAGCAGTCGTCATCCACTGGGGTATAGAAATCAGCGTACAGTTTCAGTTTGTGATCCACAATGCTTCCCTGATCATGTCCGCCCAGGTTGAAATAAGCGTGGTTTGTAAAGTTTGCTACGGTATCTCCGTCACTGACTGCAAAGTATTCCAGACCCAGTTCGTTGTCGTCAGACAGTGTATAGGTTACGGTTACATCCAAGTTTGCCGGATAGCCGGATTCCATATCTGGGCTGTAATATTTACATACCAGACGTTCGCCGCATGGCATTACGTTCCACACTTTGTTGTCAAATCCGTCAGGACCGCCATGCAGGTTGTTGTTGCCGTCGTTTGCGCCCAGCTGATATTCTTTTCCGTTGAGCACAAATTTTGCATGTCCGATCCGGTTGCCGTTTCTTCCGATCACTGCGCCCAGATAGCCGCCGTGTTTCTGGTAGTCTGCTACAGTTTCCCAACCGCACAGTACATCGGTGATTTTGCCGTTCTGATCCGGTGTACGGATTGCTACCAAAGTAGCTCCATAGGACATAATATCCACTTCCATCGTTCCGTTGGAAAGGGTGTACAGGGTTACTTTTTGTCCGTCATAAACCGTGCCGAAATCTTTGCTTGTAATGGTTGTCATGTGAATCCTCTCCTATTTTTCCCTTTGCAGGGTTATTGTTAGTCTCATTATAGCGAATCCCAATCACAATGGCAAGTGCTCGGGCACGCTATTTTTTATTTTTGATAAAACGCTCAAAAACTGCACCCCAATGCCGTCTAAAAAGCACAGGGCAAAATCCATTTTCCACAATGAAAGAAAGAGGAGCGCTGCAAAACCTGTGTCCTGCAGCGCTCCTTTCAAAAAAGCTCCTTGTCCACTGTCCACCGCTATGACGGTTCCATTCCAGCAGGCTTCCTGCTTGTATTACTGTACAGAGGTGCCTGGATAATAGTGGTTGAGAATCTGGGTATAAGACCAGCCTTCATAACGGGCATATCCCATTGCGCCCCGCTGGCTCATGCCGATTCCGTGACCAAATCCGTTGGTTGCAAAAGTAAACACACCATCGGACAGATAAATCTGCGCTTTGGCGCTCTTTAAATTGAGCAGATAGTGAAGGGACATTCCGCTTTTCACTTTTCCGCAGATAGACACTTTACTGATAAATCCGCCGTCACTGTATTCCAGGATCTGGAACCACTGGCTTGGATCAGATGAGGTATCATAACCGTTGGAATTTAAGCGAGTACGCATTTCCTCTACCGTAAAAGTCTTGGTGCTGTTGTCTTCGTCATACTTTGAAACAACCCCCTGCAGATATGGAACTGCGCTGCCGCCCCAGTAATACTGGTTGCCCTGGGTGTGCAGACCGCTGGAAGCACAGTACACCGTCTCTGCTACAGAGCCGTTATAGTATACCATCTGTCCGATCACCTGCTCTACCAGACGAACTGTAGATTCACTGGGATGACGGGCATATACACTGGGAGCAATCCCTTTATTGTTGTTGCATTTTACATAAGAATGACAAGCCACTGCCTGTGCTTTATACGCTTCATTATAGACGGAAGAACCTCCGGAACCGACCATTTCAGACTGCACCATACCGGAAACTACAACCACCGCATCTGCTTTATAGGTTACCCCATTGAGCTTAATGGTCAAAGTTTTTCCATAAGGGGTGTAGCTGGGCATTCCCAAAAGGGTTTCCAGTTCGTTTTGAGTAGTTCCTGTCTGCGCCTGAGATTCGGAGGATTCCTGAGAAGAACTTTCAGAAGATCCTTCTGCAGAAGTACTTTCCTCAGAAGAACTCACCTGGGAAGACTCTGGCTCAGAAGAAGTCTGAGAGGTTTCCGGAGTATCGTCCAAAGGTTTCCCTGTACCGGAGCTAATGACTGTATTGGCGTTTGCAGTTCCGCTCATATCCTGTTCAATGGCTACATTCTGGGAAGAAGACGGCTTAATCGGAGCCGGAGCTTCTACAGCAGATTTAATTTCATCTGCCGCAGATACGCCGCTTGTGGCGGGGAGGGCATCTTCTTCACTATAAACCAGGGCATCCGGCAAAACGGCTGTCACTTGGGGAAACATAGCTGTTTTCATCATATCTACAGTAATCTCTGTAGCAGAAGCAGCATTTTCCTTTTGAATATCCTCTGCCTTGACAATCCCTGTACTGGTTTGAGAAATATCTTCAATATGTCCTGCCGCAAATACAGCGCAGGAACTGAACACCAATGCGGCGCACAATACGCCGGTTAATTTTAACCAGTTCTTTTTCAATCCTGTCTCTCCTCTTTTCTTTTTCGTCCTTTTATTCCACGTCTTCCAATGCGTTATCATTGGTACCAACGGTCCGGCATTTTTTTGTCCGGCCGTTCGGTCCACTGTTTTACATCAAACTGTTGTTCTGTCTCATCCTGCCGCAGTCTGCGGGCTGTAATCACAAACCTTGCATTGTCAAAATCATAGTCGCAGGTAGACAACGTCAAAAACTGATCCCCAAATGCAAGGTCAATATCGTTTTGAAAATAATTCCTTTGATTAATTCCGTTGATAAATTCATTATACTCGGACTCATCCTTAAAATCAATATAATCCTGAAACCAAAAGGCATCGTCCGAAGAGTCTGAGGCATCAATCATGTAGGCTGCAAAAATGATCCACCGGGTATCCCCTTCATAAATGCTGCTCCACTCTATTATTGGATGTTCCTGATAAAAATCCAGTTTCTTATACTTGCGCACATCGGCAAAAAAGCTGCCGTCCTTGGCACTGTGACCATATAAAACCAAATGATCGCTCTGCTTTTCTGCCTGAAACTGAGCCCGGCAGTCTAAAAACACTGTCCCCAGCCGATGAGGGTTTCCGTAAAAATCGGTGGAAAGATAGTGGGAATTATCCTCCCCCTGTACCACGCCATAGTCAATGCGGGTTCCTTCCAGGGTGATCCAACCGATAAAGTCCGAATTCACTTGAATTAAAGGCGCATACTTCTCCTGGGGAGAAAGCGTGGTTCCGTCCGAGGAAGAAACAATCTGCTCTTTCAGCTGATCATGTACCTGGTCAGCCTGGTGAAAATCCCACAATTCTCGGAGCAGCAAAAATCCGGAGACCACCAAAATCCCCGCAAATACCAAAAGAAAGAATCGGCGAACCGGACTGGTTTTCTTTTTTTCCGTTCTGCTTTTTTGACCCATATTCCGGTTCTCCTCCTGTTATGATGATGTATTTAGTCTTTGTAATTTTCTTCTGTTTTCGGATCCATCATGGTCAAACGCACCATGTTCAAAGCATTCAGACAAGAAAGGGTGCGGATATACTCCCGCTCGCCCCGATGCCGTCCTAAAGAATAGCGTTCACACCATACTTTTCCATGGTGTTCTACGCCAATATAAACGGTTCCCACTGGTTTTTCCTCTGTACCGCCAGTAGGCCCTGCAATCCCGGTAATGGATACGTTATAATCCGCTTTGCTCCGCTGCGCCAGGCCTTTCGCCATTTGTACAGCAGTTTCCCGGCTAACTGCCCCTACTGTCTGCAAAGTCTCTTCGGAAACTCCCAGCTGCTGGTGCTTAATGTGGTTTGCATAGGTCACTTCCCCCATATGGAAAATCTGAGAAGCGCCGGAAATCTGGGTAATCTGCATCGCCAGCTTGCCGCCGGTGCAGCTTTCTGCCGTAGCGATGGTCTCGCCCCGGCGAATCAGTTCTTCCACCACAACCTGATGGAGACTGTCTACATCCACCCCATAAATCCGGCTGCCCAGACGTTCCTGCAAGGTGCGGATCATTGCCTGAATCTTCTGTTCTGCCTGTTCGGTAGTATCACCTTTGGAGGTCACCCGAATCAGCACTTCACCGTCTTTCGCATACAGTGCCACAGTAGGATCCTGACTGACGACCAAATCTTCAATCTGAGCTTCCAGAGCAGATTCCCCGATTCCAAATACCCGCAGGCTGTGGGAAACAATGGGCTGCCCCATGCGTTTCTGGAAATAAGGCTTTACTCCATGTTCAAACATGGGCCGCAGTTCCCGAGGAGGACCTGGCAAAAGCACCACTGTTTTCTCCCCTTTGGTGATAATCAGGCCCGGCGCGGTTCCCCAGTGATTTTCCACAATGACAGCACCCTCTGGGATCATAGCCTGTTTTAAATTGTTTTCGGTCATGGTGCGTCCGGAACGGGCAAACCATTCCTTCAGTCCGTTTCCAATGGTTTCATTGTAATAACAGGGGATGCCCAAAAGCTGACAGGCAACTTCTTTGGTAATGTCGTCGGTGGTAGGACCCAGACCCCCTGTGAGGAATACCGTATCGCTCCGTTCCAGAGCGGTTTTCAAAATTCCGGTAAACCGTCCGTCGTTGTCCCCTACCGCAGTATGATAGTACACGTTAATTCCCAGCGCCGCCAGTTCCCGGGAAAGGAATTGGGAGTGGGTGTTGAGAATATCTCCTAAAACAATCTCTGTTCCTACACAAATAATTTCTGCGTTCATCTTCTATTCCCTCTTTCTCAGCTTTCACTCAGCTGACAGAACGAATCACCTTAACCTGTGTTTCTTTGACTGCTTTCTCAATCAGCGGTTCAAAATCAAAACTCTGCTGCGCCTTGCGCACAAACTCCAGTACCGGATTGGTTTTTGGATGTTTTGGTGTAAATACCGTACAGCAGTCTTCATAAGGAAGAATGGAAGTTTCAAAGGTATCAATCTTCCGCGCAATTTCCACAATCTCGTTTTTATCCATGCCGATCAAAGGCCGGAATACAGGAATGGTGCATACGTCATCAGTAGCCGCAATCGCGCCGATGGTCTGGCTTGCTACCTGTCCTAGGCTTTCCCCGGTAATCAGTGCTTTCAGTTCATTCTGTTCTGCTACCCGCATGGCAATTTCCATCATCAAACGGCGCATAATAATGGTAAACAGTTCTTCTGGACAATGATCCCGAATCGCTTCCTGAATTTCGGTAAACGGCACACAATGAAAGTGGATCCGTCCTGCATATTCGCTGACAATCTCACACAGCTTTTCTACCTTCTGCAGTGCCCGGTCACTGGTGTAGGGAGGGCTGACAAAGTGAATGGCGTGCAACTGCAATCCCCGTTTTGCCATCATATAAGCTGCTACTGGACTGTCGATCCCGCCGGAGATCATCACCAGCGCTTTACCGCTGGTTCCGATGGGCATTCCCCCTGCACCGGGGATCTGCTGAGCATGAATATAGGCGCCAAAGTCCCGGACTTCTACCGTAACTGTTACATCCGGATTGTGTACATCCACCTTTAAGTGAGGATACGCCTTGAGCAGTACGCCGCCCAAATCCTGCTGAATGGCTGGAGAGTTGAGCGGAAACTTTTTATCTGCCCGTTTTGCCGCTACCTTAAAGGTTTTGGCATAAGGCAGGATATCTTTCATATATTCTACCGCATCCTCACGGATGACTGCCATATCCTTTTCGGTCACCAAGGCACGGGTAAACGCCGCAATGCCAAATACTTTTTTTAACCGTTCCACTGCTTCTTCAAAATCAATGGACTCGTCGTTTGGTTCAATATACATGGTGGACTGAGCTTTGGTGATTGCAAAATCTCCCAGGTCTTTCAAACGCCACCGAATATTTTTTGCCATAATATCTTCAAATGTTCTCCGGTTCAATCCCTTTAGGGCAATTTCCCCGTTTTTAATCATGATTACTTCTTTTTTCATGAACAGTTCCTTTCTTTTTATCCTCAATAATATTGTACGATATTCTAATCCTGTGCAAACGTTACCGCTTCAGTTTTGCCAGCTGACTGTACCCTGCATGGCAGGCAGCCATAAATTCATCCAAATCTTCTTTGGTCGTCTGGGGCGAAAAGCTCAGCCGAAGGGCAGTGTCAATCCGCTCACTGGGCAGTCCCAGCGCCCGAAGCACATGGCTTTTTTCTCCTTTGGAGCAGGCAGAACCGCTGGAAACATAGATTCCCCGCTGTTCCAAAAAGTGGAGCATTACCTCAGAACGAATCCGATCCACAGACAGGTTCACAACAAACGGAGCACAGGCATCGGTGGAATTCACCGTAATTTCCTCTGCAGATTCAGCCAGTTTCAATAAATGCTCTTTGAGGCTTTGGTAATGTTTCAGGTGTTCCTGAATTTTGACTGCATTGGCTTCCACCGCCGCTGCAAAACCGCCGATCAGGGGGACACTGTCGGTTCCCACACGGACTCCATTCTGCTGACCGCCTCCGTAAAAAAGCGGCGTCAGCCGAACCCCTTTTTTGATGTATAAAAGTCCAATTCCCTTGGGAGCATATACCTTGTGACCGCTGGCGCTGAGCAAATCAATCTGACTGTTTCTCAGTTTCAAAGGCAGCTTCATAAATCCCTGTACCGCATCAGTATGGAATAAAACCTTTGGATTTTTCCGCTTTACTGCTTTGGCAATTTCCTGAACGGGCAGAATCAGTCCTGTTTCATTATTTACAAACATGGTGCTGACCAGCACGGTGTTTTCATCCACAACCTCAGCAAACTGTTCCGGGGTAAAGCTGCCCTGTTCGTTGGGCATCACCCGGACAACCTCCCATCCTTCCCGTTCCAGATAGGCCGCCGGTTCTAAAACAGAAGGGTGCTCCAGTCCAGTAATGACAATTTTATTCCCCTGCCGCCGGCGGGCTTTTGCTGCTCCGATCAAGCACATATTGTTGGATTCTGTAGCGCCGGAGGTAAAGTAAATTTCACTTTCCTGGCAGCCCAGCACAGACGCAAACGTCTTTTTCGCATGAATCAGCACCTGTTCCGCTTCATACCCCTTGCGGTGCAGCGAAGCGGCGTTGCCGTAATTTTGTGTCATAATTTCCATCACTGCCTGGGCAGACTCAGGACATACCCGGGTAGTGGCACTGTTGTCCAGATAAATTTCTCTTTGATTTTCTCTATCTTCACTCATGTTCATTCTTCTTTCCTTAAAAAAACGGATACAGAATCATTATATCTGATTTTTTCAAAAAAAGAAAGAGCTATCGCCCTGTTTCCACCTGCCAATTTCAAAACCCAAAAACAAAACCGTAAAATTTTCAAATTTGTGTGCATATTTTCCCCCATTTGGCAGATACTGCTAACAACAATATTTGTGAAAACGGAGGAATCCTTTATGAATTTTAGCCTTTCCAAACGCAGTGCGATCCGCATCGGCAGTTTTGCCACCGCTCTGGCACTGGTGCTGGGCGTATCCGCCGGTCAAAACTGGTATCGTGCCCAAATCGCGGAACGCCAGCTGGAATATCAATATCTGAAAGGAATTGAAGATCTGGGAACCTATCTGGAAAACATTCAAAACACCCTGACCAAATCCATGTATTCCGGAACCAGCGCCGCCATGGATGATCTGGCAGCAAAACTCCGCCAGGAAAGCGGATATGCCAAAGACTGTCTGGGGGCCCTTCCGGTAGGAAGCCTGAATCTGGAAAAAACCTATAAGTTTCTGTCCCAGGTAGGGGATTATTCCTCCGCCTTAAGCAAAAAAGTGGAAAACGGACAGGAACTGACTGCAGAAGAACGGCAGAACCTTGCGGATCTGCGGGATTACGCAAACCAATTTCTCCAAAATGTGCTGGTAACCGAGGATGCCATGCGGACTGGAACCCTGTCCTTTGATGAGGTGGAACGAGAAGTTCTGCAAACAGGCAATGAGCCTTCCGACTATTACCTAGTAGACGGCATGAACCAGATGGAAGAAGAAACCCTCACCGATTATCCTACCCTGATTTATGACGGTCCTTTCTCTGACCATCTTCTGGCAAGGAAGCCTGCTATGCTGGAAGGTCTTCCGGAAGTATCCCGTCTGGAAGCTCGGGCAATTGCTGCCAATGCCTGCGGCGTAGAGGAAAAAGAACTGGAAGATGATACCGACGAAGAAGGAAACATGCCTTCCTGGTGCTTTAAAACCAAGCACAAAACCATTGCTGTTACCAAACAAGGGGGACTCATCAGCTATTATATCGACAGCCGCATTCCTGCCCAGCAGTCCAAAACCGCCGAAGAGTGCATTGTAAAGGCGCAGGAATTCCTGGAAAAGCTGAAAATTTTTGATTTGACCTATACCTATTATGAAATCGGCGACAACACCATTACCGTAAACTTTGCCCACAAAGAAGGGGACATTACCTGCTATACCGATTTAATCAAGGTAACTGTAGCCATGGATAATGGCGAGGTACTGCGGTACGACGGAAGAGGATATATTACAAACCACCGTTCCCGCCCTGATTTACAGCCCACGATTTCTCAGGAACAGGCACAAAAATCCCTCAGTCCCCTGCTGACTGTCAACGAAACCAGACTCACCGTCATCCCCACCCAAACCATGCAGGAAGCGCTGTGCTATGAATTTGACTGCACTTCTTCTGAAGGAGATCATGTCCTGGTATATGTAAACGCCCAAACAGGAGAAGAACAGCAAATCCTGATTCTTTACACTGATGAAAACGGCACGTTAACATTATAATTATTTTCAAATCCTGTCTTTCCAATTTACTCACTAACTCATAGTTCCCCTTCATTTTGGGGAACTATGAGTTTTTTGTAAAATATTCGTTTCCGGTTCGGGAAAACCCGGTTTTTTCTATTTACAATGACGGATAAAAGTGATAGAATGAAACATGGTGAAAAGCCTCATAGACTCTAAATGAACGAGTTATGAATGGTTTGGAAGCCTGTTTTTTTCGGCTTTTTTGCTTTTTTGACAGAACAAAATGATACAAAAACAGAGCCCAAACCCGGCTTTTTGACGATATTATTAAGGAGGAACATTTTCCATGGCTATCAAAAGAAAAATGCTGACTATGGACGGTAACCATGCTGCTGCGCATGCTTCTTATGCGTACACCGACGTTGCCGCGATCTACCCGATCACCCCATCTTCTGTTATGGCTGAAGCTACTGATGAATGGGCAACCCAGGGCAGAAAAAATATCTTTGGACAGGAAGTACAGGTAACCGAAATGCAGTCCGAAGCTGGTGCTGCAGGTACCGTTCACGGTTCTCTTTCCGCTGGTGCTTTGACCACCACCTATACTGCTTCTCAGGGTCTTCTGCTGATGATCCCAAACCTTTACAAAATCGCAGGCGAACAGCTGCCGGGCGTATTTAACGTATCTGCTCGTGCTCTGGCAAGCCATGCTCTTTCTATTTTCGGTGACCATTCTGACGTATATGCTTGCCGCCAGACCGGTGCCGCTATGCTGTGTGAATCCAGCGTACAGGAAGTTATGGACCTGACTCCTGTTGCTCACTGTGCAGCAATCAAAGGCCGTCTGCCATTCATCAACTTCTTTGATGGTTTCCGTACTTCTCACGAAATCCAGAAGATTGAAACCTGGGATTACGAAGATCTGAAAGACCTGGTTGATATGGACGCAATCGACGCATTCCGTAAACATGCGCTGAATCCAAATCACCCATGTCAGAGAGGTTCTGCTCAGAACCCTGATATCTTCTTCCAGGCAAGAGAAGCTTGTAACCCATATTACGATGCAATGCCTGCTATCGTTCAGGATTACATGGACAAAGTAAACGAAAAACTGGGCACCAACTACAAACTGTTCAACTACTACGGTGCTCCTGATGCAGAACACGTTATCATTGCTATGGGTTCTGTATGCGATACCATCGAAGAAACCATTGACTACCTGGTAGCTCAGGGCAGAAAAGTTGGTGTTGTAAAAGTTCGTCTGTACCGTCCATTCTCTGCAGAAGCTCTGGTTAACGCTATTCCAGAATCTGTAAAACAGATCACTGTTCTGGACAGAACAAAAGAACCTGGTGCAATGGGTGAACCTTTGTATCTGGACGTTGTTGCTGCTCTGAAAGGCACCAAATTTGACGCTACTCCAGTATTCACCGGACGTTATGGTTTGGGCTCTAAAGACACCACTCCTGCTCAGATCGTTGCTGTTTATGACAACACCGAAAAACAGAAATTCACAATCGGTATTGTGGACGACGTTACTCACCTGTCTCTGGAAGTAGGCAAACCTCTGGTAACTACTCCGGAAGGCACTGTTAACTGTAAATTCTGGGGTCTGGGTGCTGACGGTACCGTTGGTGCTAACAAGAACTCCATCAAAATTATCGGTAACAACACCGATATGTACGCTCAGGCATACTTTGATTACGACTCCAAAAAATCTGGCGGCGTAACCATGTCTCACCTGCGCTTTGGTAAAAAACCAATTAAATCTACCTATTTGATCCATCAGGCTGACTTTGTTGCTTGCCACAACCCATCCTATATCAACAAATACAACATGGTACAGGAACTGGTAGACGGCGGTACATTCCTGCTCAACTGCCCATGGGATATGGAAGGTTTGGAAAAACATCTGCCTGGTCAGGTAAAAGCATTTATCGCTAACCACAACATTAAATTCTATGTAATCGACGGTGTTAAGATCGGTATCGAAACCGGTATGGGCCCAACCCGTATCAACACCATTCTCCAGTCTGCATTCTTTAAACTGGCTAACATCATTCCGGAAGACACTGCAATTCAGCTGATGAAAGACGCTGCAAAAGCAACTTACGGAAGAAAAGGCGACGACGTTGTTAAAAAGAACTGGGCTGCTATCGACGAAGGTGCAAAACAGGTTGTTGAAGTAAAAGTTCCAGAATCCTGGAAAACTGCTGCTGACGAAGGTCTGGCTCTGACTCATGCTGAAAACGGTAGAGAAGATGTTGTTAAATTCGTAAACAATATCCAGAGCAAAGTAACCGCTCAGGAAGGTAACACCCTGCCTGTATCCGCATTCAACGACTATGTTGACGGTTCTACTCCTTCCGGTACTTCCGCTTATGAAAAACGTGGTATCGCTGTTAACATTCCTACCTGGGATATGGACAACTGTATCCAGTGTAACCGTTGTGCTTATGTCTGCCCACATGCTGTTATCCGTCCGGTTGCTATGACCGAAGAAGAGGCTGCAAATGCTCCGGAAGGCATGAAGATGAAACCAATGACTGGTTTTGCTGACAAGAAATTCGCTATCGTAGTATCTGCTTATGACTGTACTGGATGCGGCTCTTGTGCTAACGTATGTCCTGGCTTCAAAGGCAACAAAGCTCTGATTATGAAGAACCTGGAAGAAAATGCAGGCGAACAGAAATACTTCGACTACGCTGTTACTCTGCCAGTAAAAGAAGACGTTGTTGCTAAATTCAAAGAAGCTACTGTAAAAGGCAGCCAGTTCAAACAGCCTCTGCTTGAATTCTCCGGCGCTTGCGCAGGATGCGGCGAAACTCCTTATGCAAAACTGATCACCCAGCTGTTCGGCGACAGAATGTACATCGCTAACGCAACCGGATGTTCTTCCATTTGGGGTAACTCTTCTCCTTCTACTCCATACACCGTAAACGCAAAAGGACAGGGTCCTGCTTGGTCTAACTCTCTGTTCGAAGACAACGCTGAATTCGGTTATGGTATGCTGTTGGCTCAGAAAGCTCTGAGAAACGGTCTGAAGACAAAAGTAGAAAACCTGATGGCTTCTACTGATAACGCAGACATCAAAGCTGCTGGTCAGGAATGGCTGGATACCTACAATGTAGGTGCTACCAACGGTGCTGCTACCGACAAACTGATCGCTGCTCTGGAAGCTTGCGGATGCGACGCTGCAAAAGAAATCCTTAACGACAAAGACTATCTGGCTAAGAAATCCCAGTGGGTATTCGGCGGCGACGGATGGGCTTACGATATCGGCTTCGGCGGTGTTGACCATGTATTGGCTTCCGGCGAAGACATCAATGTAATGGTATTCGATACCGAAGTTTACTCCAACACAGGTGGACAGGCTTCTAAATCTACTCCTGTAGGTGCTATCGCTCAGTTTGCTGCTGGCGGTAAAGCTGTGAAGAAAAAAGACCTGGCTGCAATCGCAATGAGCTACGGTTATGTATACGTTGCTCAGATCGCTATGGGTGCTGACTTCAACCAGTGCGTAAAAGCAATCGCTGAAGCTGAAGCTTACCCAGGTCCTTCTTTGATCATTGCTTACGCTCCATGTATCAACCACGGTATTAAGATTGGTATGAGCAAAGCACAGACCGAAGAAGAAAACGCTGTAAAAGCTGGTTACTGGCACTGCTTCCGTTACAATCCAACTGCTGAAAATAAATTCACTCTGGATAGTAAAGAACCTGTTGCTGATTACAAAGACTTTATTATGGGCGAAGTTCGTTACAACTCTTTGGCACGTTCTAACCCAGAAAGAGCAGAAGCTCTGTTTAACCAGGCTGCTCAGTTTGCTGCTGACAAGTATGCACACTTGGTAGAACTGGCAAAAAACAATAAATAAAGCTCTCCTTTTCACTCCGCACTCTTTTGGGGAGTCCGATTCTAGAACAGACTCCCCGGAGAATGCACTGACACAAAATAAAAAAAGCTAGCTAAAGCCCCCTGTCCGGGACGCCGGACAGGGGGTTTTTTATTCTTTGAAAAACTTGCATGTTTTTTTCAAATGATTATAATGAAAATAGTTAATTTGATAAGATGATTCTTTCATCTTCCGAAGTTTATTCCAGCGCGGTCTTTATAATCTTCGGCTTGTCAATAGCTGCGCAGAAAAGAGGGAAAATATGAATGAAACAAAAACAGTAGCTTCTATTAGTTGTGGTGTAATTGGCTACAGTTGGGCGTTGAAATTCGCTATGGGCGGATATCAGGTTTTTGCCCAAAACCGTACTTCCGCCTCCTCAGAAACCGCTCGGACAAGAATTGAAGAAAGTATGCAATCCTTGCAAAAAAACGGTGTACTGACTGAAGAAAAAATGAATGAAATTAGAAACCGAATTCACTATACCACATCAATTCAGGAAGCAGTATCTCATGCTTTTTTCATCCAGGAATCTTCTTCTGAACATTATGACATCAAACATGAACTGGTTAAGGAAATCGAAGAGTATGCTCCCGAAAATGCTGTTATTGCCAGCTCTACTTCAGGACTTTTAATTTCTGAGATTGCAAAATATGCCAAACATCCAGAACGCTTTGTAGGCGGTCATCCTTATAATCCTCCTCATTTGATTCCTCTCGTAGAAATTACAAAAGGAGATAAAACAGCCGATTGGGCCGTCACACAGGCAAAAGAATTCTATCAATCTATTGGAAACGAGCCCGTTGTATTGCAAAAAGAAGCTCTCGGCTTTATTTGTAACCGCCTGCAAATGGCCCTCTATCGTGAAATATGCCATCTTGTTATGAGCGGGGTGTGTAGTGTGGAAGATGCCGATAAGGCAGTTACTTTTGGACCAGGCATCCGCTGGGGAATTATGGGACCGTCTCTCGTTTTTGAACTGGGCGGCGGTGAACATGGTGTATCCGGTCTTGTAAAACATTTAAATGACTCTATTTCTCTCTGGCTTCAGGATATGGCAGATTGGAAAGAGTTCCCGAAAGAATGGGCAGAAATTGCACAAAAAGGTGTAAATGAAGAACTTTTGCACAGAGATCCAAAAATCGGTAATACCCATGCTTCATTGGAAGAATACCGGGATCAAATGCTGATTGAGCTATTAAAGCTGCATCATAAATTATAAGACCAACTGATGTTTCGGTAAAACAAAATTAGATATGGATTTACCATGATTTTAATGCTTCAATCCTAGCATAAAAATTATTTTTCAAAATCCGACTTTTCTATAGCGCTTAACTTTAATAAGACGCCTCTGCTTTGAGGCTGAAACGTTTAATTTTCTATAAAAAATAAGAATCTCCCATAGAATATCCAAACTCTAAAAAGCAATGGAATCTATGGGAGATTTTTCTTTTTTTAAGATAGGTCGGTAGCCATGAAAAATGCTCTAAAACCGAACGTGTTTTACCACTGCTTCAAACACCCGATTGGCAATGAGCCGATGACCTAAATCATTGGGATGACACTGATCTGCACTGACTGTCCAGTCAGCACCTTCCATAGCATGAAAAACATCTGCATAAATAAGGTGGTTTTCTTCTGAAAGCTGGCGGATCATTTGATTGAATTCCTCTGCCACAGCATAATTACTGTAGTCCCAATGTTCACAGGAAGAATAAAACTCCTCGTGCATATAGTAAAGATTTAGAGCTACTATCACCGGTGAAATTCGGCTTCGGATTTGATCGATCATGCACTGATAGTCCCGTTCAAAAATTTTTATATGGGTTCCTCCCCGGGAATCATTCAGACCAAAAGCAATGAACAGCAAATCCGGATTTTCTTTTATGATATCCTGTTCCAGCCGTTCCAATCCAGCCGGTTTGGCACAGTATTCATAAGCAGGCGTTTCTATAGAAAGGATATTGGCACAAATCCCCCGGTTAACCAGTTGAATAGTATGACCGCTGTATTCGCTGAGCATGGATACTGCCAAACTGGCCCAGCATTTTTCCGGAGAAGAAGCATTCATTCCAAACGTAATGCTGTCCCCGATTGCCACTGCTTTATGTATATTTTTGATTGACGGTATCTTCTCATGATACATGAAAAAACATCCCTTTCTGTTTTACTCAATGAATCCCTTTAAAATATAATCATTACACAAATAATAAGTTCGTTTGTTACCCTTTTGGGGTTTTTGGCGTTTCAAACTTTCGGTCATAAAGCAGTGCCGCAATCAACACTACAAAACAGGAACCGGCATTGTGCACCAATGCTCCGGTGGTAGGGGTTAGAACTCCCAGCACAGAAAGAATTACCGCAATGAAATTAATACACATAGACAATGTAATGCTCAGCTTAATGGTGTTGACAGTAGCGTTAGAAAGCCGTTTTAAATAAGGAATCTTGGAAATATCATCGCTCATCAACGCAATATCCGCCGCTTCTACCGCAATATCGCTGCCCATGCTGCCCATGGCAACCCCAACACTGGCAGTTTTTAAAGCAGGTGCATCATTGACTCCGTCACCAATCATACAAACTTTTCTCTGCTGTTTTTGCAGCTGTTCTACCTTTGCTACCTTTTCCTCCGGCAAAAGCTGGGCGTATACTTCTTCAATTCCCACCTGACCGGAAAAATAGTCAGCTGCTTTTTGGTTGTCCCCAGTAAGCAGAACGCTGCGGGTATTCATCTCTGCCAATCGAGAAACGACTCCTTTTGCTTCCGGACGCAATACATCAGAAAGCCCGATCATGCCCACACATTGTCCGTCCTGTCCCACAAGGACAGAGGCTTTTCCCTGCGCCTGAAATTGTTCCAAAGTATCTTTTACGGAGCGATCCAGCAAAATCCCATGTTCGCCCAGATAAGCTTCATTTCCGCAAAACAGCTCATTTTCACCGATTACGGCGCAGATTCCTCTCCCAGCAGTCATACGGAAAGACTCTGTTTCCAAAATTGGAATCTGTTTTTCTTTGGCATAGGCCACAATGGCTTTTGCCAAAGGATGTTCGCTTTTTGCTTCACCGGATGCTGCCATAGAGAGCAAACGGGTTTCATCCCACCCTTCAGCAGTGACAACCGTATCACAAACCTCCAGCCTGCCATAGGTCAAGGTACCGGTTTTATCAAATGCAATGGTATCCACTTTTCCCATTTTTTCCAGCGCTTCCCCGGATTTCACAATCACACCATGCTTGGTTGCCTGACCAATGGCTGCCATAATAGCAGTAGGTGTTGCCAAAACCAGAGCACAGGGACAAAATACTACTAAAACCGTAACTGCCCGAATAATATTGTGGGTTGCCAGTCCAGCCACCACCGCAATCAGCATGGCAGCAGGCACCAGCCAGCTGGCGCACCGGTCTGCAATCCGCTGCATTGGTGCCTGTTTTTGCTCCGCTTCCTGAACCATGCGAATGAGTTTTTGCAGGGAGCTGTCTGCTCCCACTTTAGAAGCCTCCATATCAATGGTTCCAAACCGATTAATGGTGCCGCAGAAAACGTCTTCCACCGGACCTTTATCCACCGGAAGAGATTCCCCGGTCATAATGGACTGATCTACAGAGGTTTCTCCTTTTAAGATTCTGCCGTCTACCGGAATGGTTTCTCCTGGAAGCACACGCAGCACATCCCCTGGATGGATTTCCTCTGCCGGAATCATCTCCTCTTTTCCATCCGCAATTCGTCTGCCCTGTACAGGAGCCAGGCTGATCAGTTTTTTCAGCCCCTTTTTTGCCCGATTTGTAGTCATATCCTCCAGGATGGCGCCGATTGCCATAATAAATGCCACCTCCCCGGCAGCAAACAAATCCCCAATGGCAATAGCCGCCAGCATGGCAATGGTAATCAGCAAAGCAGAAGAAATTTTGCTGATACCGGGATTATAAATGATTCTCCACACAGCTAAATACAATAGAGGCAGTCCGCTGATCACCACGGTGACCCATGCCGGATCTACCGGCGGCATCTTGCCTATCTGCCGCAGAATCAAGCTGGCGGCCAAAAACACCCCACCGATAATGGTCATGGGGACCCCTGCTAATTTGTCATTAATTTTCTGAATCACAATACACTGCTCCTGTCTTGCCCTGTCACTTGACATCCGAAAAAAACAACCGTACAATAAATACAATACAAAACAATCTGTTTTTTATCTGAAATCAAATTTCACGGTTTATTTCCTTCTTTTCCAAAAGACGCCCGCACTGATGCTGTCAATTTTTGATCAGAAGGTACAAACTCATTGTAAAAAACAGGATAAGAAAATACAAGGGATAATTTGGGCGGTCTGTGTTTTACGGAACATTTTCCGCAATTTGTACAGGAGGCAAATCAAATGGACCGACGACAGCAAAAAACCAGAGCCGCTATTTTTTCAGCGTTCAGCGGTCTTTTAGCCAAAAAAAGCTACAGCAAAATTACCGTACAGGAAATTATCGACTCCGCCAATGTGGGGCGTTCCACCTTTTACGCTCATTTTGAAACAAAAGACGACCTGCTCCGGGAACTGTGCCAGGAACTGTTCGGCCACATTATTGATACAGCCATGGACTGCAGCCACACCCACGGGCTGTACTCTAACCGCAGTGCCCCCGAGTCGGTGTTTTGTCACCTGTTGCAGCATTTGCAGGAAAACGACAATAATATTTTGGAACTACTGTCCTGCGAAAGCAGTGAAATCTTTCTCCGATATTTTAAGGACAGCCTAAATCAGCTGATTCAAACCCAGTTTATGAAAGAATCCATTCACTCCCCTGTTCCTCAGGACTTTTTGATCAACCACATTTCGGGCAGTTTTGTAGAAATGGTGCTGTGGTGGATTAAACGGAGAATGCAGCCCGATTCACAACAGCTGGACGCCTATTTCCGGGCGGTAATTGAACCTATTTTGTAAAGAGAGATATTTTGCTGTTTTCTGCCTTTTTTGAAAAAGACAGAAAACGGCATTTTTTATAAAAACTACTGGTGTTTTTCAAAATAGAGTTATTCCTCTGGCTTTTGCGCCAGAAAAATTCCAGTGTTTTTCTTTCTCCAGCACAATTCCACTTGCTGGAATCCTGCCTGCCGGAGCAGCTTTTGCTGGTTTTCCACAGTACAGGGGGTATCATAGTGGAAAAATCCCTCTTCGCCGGTTAATCCCTGCTCCTCTTTTAAGCGAGCATACTCAGAAAAGAAGAAGTCTTCCTGCTCCTGGCACTCTGCCACATAATCGGTTTCCACATACCATCCTCCCGGCTTTAATGCCTCCAGAATTTTCCGGTATAGACCCAGTTTTTGTTCATGGGTAAAGTGATGCATGGTCTGTACAGAGACTGCTCCATCAAAACCGGTTCCAAAAGGCTCAGTAAAATAGGAACCCAGCACCAGCTCCATCTCTTTATCCGGATGTTTTTTCAAAAGCAGCGCCAGCATTTCCCGGGACAAATCAATCCCCTTTACCCGAATATCCGGCTGACGCTTCCAGATTTCATCCAGTTCCAGCCCGCTGCCGCAGCCCAAATCCAACAGTTTTCCTCCGTCCGGCAATACCATTCTCCGGGCAGTTTCTTCATAGTATTCATCCGCTCCGTCTACTTCTTCAAACATATGCTGTTCATAAGTATCAATACGGGCATCAAAAAAGCTGCCCATTTCTTCCAATCGTTCTGACATATTTTATTTTCCCTTTCCTTTCTCATTGTCCTTGTCTGCCAAATACCGTTTTCTTTCTTTTAACAGTGTTTCAAATTCTTCTTCCAATGCCGGCTTTTCTTCCGGCTTACAGGTGGACAGACGGCTGATTACTGCCGCAAGGCGCAGTTCAATCATTTCCCCTTCCATTTGTTCCCGGCTTTGTTTAGGATGTTTCTGTACATTTTCATAATCAGTCAGGTTCCCTTCAAAGGATACCAGCTTTTCTCCCTGCACCAGCAAAAGATGGTCTGCTACTCCATCTACAAACGCCCGGTCATGAGAGACAAACACCACCGTTCCCTCATATTCCCGCAAAAGGGACTGAATCACCTGAATGGACGGCAGATCCAGATAATTGGTCACCTCATCCAGCAGCAGAATATTGTTTTTTGCTACCAATAATTTGGTGAGCGCAAGCCGAATCCGTTCTCCGCCGCTGAGTACCAGTACCTTCTTTTTCCAATCCTCCGGCCCGAACAGCATCCGCGCCAGTACCCCTTTTACCGTTCCTTCTGGCTGAACCGCTTGTTCCATGGCATTCTCCAGCACCGTTTGCTGAGGGTTCAGCTGTTCCAGATTTTGCGCAAAATATCCAAATTTCGCTTTGGGAACTACCCGAATTCCCCGGTCCTGCTCCAGGATCAGCTTTAGCAAGGTGGTTTTTCCCGCTCCATTGGGTCCGCAGATCGCCACTTTCTGCCCGTTTCCAATAGAAAAAGAGGCGTTTCGGAAAATGGTTCGTTCTCCATACCGAAAGGTAAGCCGTTCCCCCCGGATAACCTGTTTGTTTTCCGGCGGTTCGGTCAGCTGAAAATCAAAGGCAATTTCTGCGGCTTCTTTTGGGCGTTCTTTTACCTCCAGGTGTTCCAGGCGGGACTGGATCGCCTCCGCCGCCCGGTACAGATTTTTTTGCTTTGCCTCCTGAGATTTTCTTCCTGCAATAAAATTTCTCAGTCCCCGTTCTGAGGGTGCCAGCCGCTTTCCATTGGTAGATGCCGCCTGACGGCTTTTTTTCTCGTATGCCCGTTCTAAGCGCTGTTTTTCCCGGCGGTAATCTTCATACTGGGTCATTTTCCGCTGAAAGCGATTTTCCTTTTCCTGTTCATATTCCTGATAGGTTCCGGAAAATATTGTAAGTGTTCCATCCTCAATTTCCCAAATCTGGGTACACAGCCGTTCCAGCAAAGCCCGGTCGTGACTGATCAAAAGAAAGGTGGATATCTCCCGAAACTTTTCCTCAAACAACTGGATTCCCTTTTCATCCAGATTGGAAGTGGGTTCATCTGCCAGTACCAGCGGCGTGTCTTTGGAAAACAGTCCTGCCAGCTGGATTCTCATCCGTTCTCCTCCGCTGACCGTTTCCTGCTTTGACTGGCTGACCACCCCAAACCGTCTGAGCTGTTCGGGGCTGGCTTCCTCCGATTCCTGAGAAAGCTGCTTTAAATAGGCAATGGGGCAGTATCGCTGAATGGTCCCTTCTTCTGCCTCCATCTCCCCTGCCAGTATTTTCATCAAAGTGGACTTTCCGCTGCCATTTCTGCCGATTAGACCGATTTTATCTCCAGCATAGATAGACAGCTTTGGAATCTGAAAAATCTTTCGTTCTCCAAAGGATTTTGACAAATCCAAAGCCTGCAAACGAATTTGTGCCATGACAAAATTCCTCCTTTTGCCGAAGGAATAAAAATAAAGATACAAACAAAAACCTCCGGCGCATTTCCCTGTTGTTGGTTTGCGCCGAAGGCATTTTCTTTGTATCTTAAGCTGCACAAAGCATCACACGCAGCAAAATCAATTCCCCACAAAACAGCTGATTTCCCAATCAAAACCTATGGGTGATTTCTGCCAAATGTGCGCAATATACCCGCAAAATACCTTCCACGCAAACAGCGCCCTTTTGTTCTGGCGCCTTTTCCTTGTGACTGGTTATTTGCGAATATACATATCCTTTTGCAACCTCGTTCTTTCTCAAAATCCGTTCCAAATTTTATGGAACTGAGTTCAGTCTAGCACAAACTGATCAAAAAGGCAAGAGGAAAAATGAGATTCCACTGGGTTCCTATCAAGTTCTTCTCATTTATGGATGCACACCTGAGCAGATTACTTATTTCCCTTAAAAAGTTCTGGTTTTATTTTACAACCACTCTTCCCCATGATATAATGTTTGTTATGGTTTGTTTTGAGGTGATTTTTATGACAAGTCCGATTCGGCCTTCCAAGAAAATGATTTTTGGAAGTGTTTTTCTATTTCTTTTGGTTTATATCATTGTTTGTTTGGTTCTGTTCCTGCTCCTGCAGCTGCTGGGAATCCAGTACCAAAGCGGCTGGGATGTAGTACACTTTTTTGCGGTTTATCTGATTTTTGATATTCCGTTCAGCATTTTGGAAGAAGCTGTCCCAAAAGCACTCCGGGCGTCAAAAACGGTTCGTTCCACCCTGGGGTATGAAATCGTAAAAGCCGGGATCTCCCTTCCCCTCAATGGGATTGCTGTGCTGGCAGCAGATAGACTCACCCCTGGTGTTACCATCCCGCCTTTAAGTCTTTTCTTTTTTGTTTTAATCAGCTATATGATTGACTGGGGAATGGAATACTTTTCCTCCGATGCCGGAGAAACTTCCCCCGTTCCCTCTGCCGGGAAACCTTCTGCGATGATCCAGTTTCGTCCTGCTCAATCCGAAGATGCCCCGCAGATTTGGGAACTGTTTCAGCAGGCACAAGCCTATTTCCGGGAACAGGGCATCAACCAGTGGCAAGATCACTACCCTAATCCTCAGGTCATTCAGGAGGATTTAGACCGCAAGGAAAGTTTTGTTCTGCAGAATCAAAACCACGAAATTGTAGCCACCGCCGTTTTATCTTCCCGGGAGGAAGAAACCTATCGTGAGATTTTTAACGGAAGCTGGCTGACTGACGGCACCTATCTAGTCATTCATCGAGTCGCAGTGCGAAATGATCAAAAAGGACAGGGGCTTGCTTCCATCATCCTAATGGAGGCCCAGCGCCGATGCATGGAACAGGGAATTCCCAGCATCCGCATTGATACCCACGAAGACAACCGCTCTATGCAGCGGCTTTTGGAAAAATCCGGATTTACCCGATGCGGCATCATTTATCTTAAAAGCGGAGATAAGCGAATTGCCTTTGAAAAGCAAGTAATTCCTCCTTCTGCGTCTCTTTAATTTGTTTATTTTCCCCAATATCTCCCCACGGTCCATCGTCATTTTGTCATATTGACAAAAAACAGAAAAATCTTTTATAATAGAGATTGTGATGCTTCATCACTAAAAAAGCCGGCTTTTTTGTCGGCTTTTGTTATGAGAAATTTTAAAGGAAAGGAGTTTTACCTATGTCACAAAGAATCAAAGACATGACCAAAGGAAAACCTGCACAACTGTTAATTTCATTCGCTGTTCCCCTGATGTTGGGAAATGTATTTCAGCAACTGTACACGGTAGCCGACACGATGATCGTGGGACAGGCTCTGGGTGTAAATGCCCTTGCTTCTCTGGGGTCTGCCAGTTGGCTTAACTGGCTGGTACTTGGAATCATTATGGGATTCGCCCACGGCTTTTCTATTTTGATCTCACAGGCATTCGGCGCCGGAGACCGCCAAGGACTGCACCGAGCAGTTACTATGACCATTCTGCTGTTGATGGGAATGTCAGTGATTCTGACGGCGGCAAGTGTTACCCTGACCCGCCCAATTCTGACATTGATGAATACTCCTGAAGATATTATTGAAGGAGCCGTCACCTACCTGCATATCTGTTTTGGAGCGACCATCATTGTAGCTGGTTACAATACTTTCTCCTCCATTCTGCGGGCTATGGGTGACAGCCGCACCCCATTGATCGCCATGGTCATCGCCTCTGTGATCAATGTAGTGCTGGACATCTTATTTGTGGTTGGATTTCACTGGGGGATCGCCGGTGCTGCCATTGCTACAGTCATCGGTCAGCTGTTCTCCTGTTTGTACTGTCTCTGGGCATTGTGCCGAGTTCCTGTACTGGATATCACCAAAGAAGACTGGCGCCCTGACTTGGAATGCATTAAAAAACTGTTCCGGCTGGGACTTCCCATGGCATTTCAAAACACCGTTATCGCCTGCGGAGGACTGGTAGTTCAGTCTGTCATCAACCGTTACGGCGTTATCTTTGTGGCTGGTTATACTGCTACCGATAAGCTCTACGGTATTCTTGAACTGGCGGCAACCTCTTTTGGATTTGCCATGGCCACCTATACCGGACAGAACCTGGGGGCAAAAAACTATCAAAGAATCCGCCAGGGAACCAGTGCAGGCGCCAAAATGGCTGTGCTCACCTCCCTGGTTATCAGCGCCGTGATGCTGATTTTCGGCAGACACATTGTAATGCTGTTTATCTCTGAAGGTTCTCAGGGTGCAGCAGAAGCCGCCGACATCGCCACTTTGTATCTCCGCGTAATGAGCAGCTTTTTGGCAATTCTCTATCTTCTGCATATTTACCGCTCCGCCCTTCAGGGAATGGGCGATACCATTATCCCCATGATTTCCGGTATGATCGAAATGGTCATGCGGGTTTCCTGTGTATTGATTCTGCCTAAAATTTTAGGACAGAATGGAATTTTCGGCGCGGAGGTATCTGCTTGGACTGGAGCAGCTATCCTGCTGATCACCGCTTACTACCTGCGTGTTCGAAAACTTCCCCATACAGACTGCGATTCAAGCCCAGATATTCTTTCCACAGAATCAGAGGAAGTACCCCTGTCTGAATCTAATTAAAAAGGAGTCCTGTCTGCATGGTATGGTCTGCAATACAAAGTGTGCTTTCCCTTTGCATTTTAATGGGTTGCGGTTACTGGATGGCTGGGAAAAGCTGGTTTACCCAAACCAGTTCGGATCTTTTATCCAAACTGACGGTCACCATTGCCATTCCCTGTTATATGTTTTACAATGTGCTGGAAACCTGTGAAACCCCTCAAAAACTGAAAGAACTGGTAGTTCAGCTGCCCATTCCATTCTGTACCATTTTGTTCAGCTTGGCACTGGGAATTGTATTAGCTTTGGGATTTCGAGTTTCCAAAGGAAAACGCGGTGTCTTCTTAAATGCGGTCACCTTTTCCAATACGGTGATCATTGGTTTTCCGGTGGTGGAATCTTTGTTCGGTGCAGAAGGACTACCCTCTGCCATGATCTATTATATGGCAAACACCATCCTGTTTTGGACCGTGGGCACCTGGCTTCTGCGAAATGACGGACCACAGAAATCTCCGTTTTTTTCTCTCAGCAGCCTAAAAAAGATTATCTCTCCGCCCATTATCGGATTTTTAACCGGGACTGTATTTGTTTTACTGCAAATTCCAATACCAGAATTTATCTGGACCCCCATTACCATGCTCAAACAGGTTACCACCCCCATTGCCATGCTGTTTATCGGCAGTATTCTCCGCCAAACCAATTTAAAACAGGAAGGATTCGGACGGGAGCTTTGGATTGTTTTAGCAGTTCGGTTTTGCATTTCGCCTATCTGCATGATTTTTATCTGCCGGATGCTGCCCATTCCGCTGTTGCTTAAACAGGTATTTTTTGTCCTGTCCACCATGCCTGCCATGACCCAGCTGGGAATTATGTCCAAGGAATCCCAAAGCGATTACCGCTTTGCCTCTGTTTTGGTAGCCGTTACCAGCGCAGTCAGTATGGTAACCATTCCCATCTATATGTTTTTTCTCTCACAATTTCAGCTGCTGGGGTAACGAAAGATTCTCAAATTATTTATTTTTTTATCCAGCCTGACCTATTACAAACAAAAACCTCTTGGAACCTGCAATTTGCAGTTTCCAAGAGGTTTCTTTCATCATGTTACTGTCAAACCAGTGGTTAGGAATGATCGGATTCTTCCATATCATTTTCTTCCCAGTCATTGTCCAGCAGTTCCCCAAAACGCATTTTCCGGTCAATTTTAATCTGTTCCACCTGCTGGTATAACAGCTCCTTGACCTCCCGGGGATTTTTAATATTTTTCAGCTCCAGCTGCGGGGATGTTTTATCCGAAGAATAAACCGTCACACTTCCTACCCCGAAAATCTTCTGCCCCAGAGAACGGGTCAAAGTAATGTCCCGCACCCGGTACAGAATAATTTCCTCTTCCTTAGAATTAAGCAATCCGGTCTCCCAAAACAGCCGGTCATCGGTCATAGAATATTTTGTAAAGGACAGTGGCATTCCTAAAATCCGTTTTCGATCTTTCCAAATTACCTGACGTGGTTTCATATGGCATTTCCTTTCCATACACAGGCATTTTCCCGTTTGTGTACAGTTTCATCATACCATGCAGATTCCAGCCGTACAAGGCAGATTTTGTGAATAATCACGTTCTTTACAACATTATTTATTCACAAATTTTACAGCGGTTCCGTAAGCCATGACTTCTGCTGCACCTGCCATCACTGCAGAAGAAGCATACCGGATGTTTACTACCGCATCTGCTCCCATTTCTTCCGCTTCCTGTACCATCCGTTTGGTAGCCAATGCCCGGGCATCATTCATCATTTCGGTATATGCCTTTAATTCGCCCCCAACCAAAGTTTTAAAACTTTGTGTAATGTCGCGGCCAATGTTTTTGGACTGAATGGTGCTTCCTTTTACCAAACCCAATGTTTCCAATTCTTTTCCTGTTACATAATCAGTATTTACTAAGATCATCTGTTTCACCGCTCCTTATTTCCTGTACTCTTTCTATGAGGACAAATACCGATACCCCAATCAACGCCAAAATCGCCGCAGCTCCAATCACTTTCAGCAAAACAGGGATAGGAAGCAGGATGCATCCGATCAGATATCCGGCAAGTATCAGCACCAACAGCACGCACACTAAAACAGGTGCAATTAATTTTTTGCTGCGCAAGGTCATGGCAATCACCTCAAAGAGTCAAATTTTCAGCAAATTTATTTAGAATATTTTCTAATTGTTTGCTGTTGCCCCTATTATAGGCTTGTTGCCGCTTTCTGTCAATAGGAATTTTTGTAAAATTATATACAATTAGTATTATATTATAAATACTATCCATTTAGAATATAAATTCCTTGACAGTATTCTGCCAGAAAGGGTATAATCAAACTAAATTGGAAACCCAAGGGAAAGAGGACAACTGTCATGGATCAACGCTTTTTTCTCTGCCGCACGCTGGCAGAACAATCATCAGAAAATCGGACTCCCCAATCCGCTCAAGCACTGCTGGAGCATCCTGAAATGAACCGATGCTTACAAGAGGGGCTTATTGACATCCAATCTGGACTGCCGGTGCTTACCCCCCGAGGAAAAGAGTTTTTAGCCCCATATCAAGTAAAAAACGCCATCATTCTGGCCGCCGGATTTGGTTCACGCTTTGTTCCCTTGACCTTTCATACCCCAAAAGGGCTGCTGCCTATCCGGGGAGAACGAATGATCGAACGACAGATTAAACAGCTAAAAGCAAACGGAATCCACAATATCACTGTAGTAGTGGGGTATTTGCGGGAAACCTTTTCTTTTCTGGAAAAGGAATACGGCGTAAAACTAGTATACAACCCGGAATATGCAGTCAAAAACAATCTGGCAACCCTATACCTGGTGCGGGAAGAGCTGGACAACACCTATATTCTGTCCTCTGATAACTGGCTTTCAGAAAATATGTTTCACCCTTATGAGCCTCACTCCTGGTATTCCAGCGTATTTATGAAAGGGGAAACCAGTGAATGGTGCCTGGAAACTCAGGGCGAGGATCACCGGATTACCGGGGTCACTGTAGGCGGAAAAGATGCCTGGGTTATGTACGGACCAGTATACTTTTCTTCCGCTTTTTCCAAGGCCTTTGTACCTATGCTAGAACAGGCTTATGCCCAGCCGGGATCCGAAAATAACTACTGGGAAAATGTGCTGGCAGAACATTTAGAAGAACTACCCATGTACCGAAACGCCCAGCCAGACGGTCAGGTTTACGAACTGGAAAACCTAGAGGAACTCCGAGAATTTGACCCGGTTTACCGCACCTGCTCTCAGGATCATACCATGGCATTTCTCTCTGAGACCCTTTCTGTTCCAGAAGGAGAAATTCACCCGGTAAAGTGCCTTTCTTCCGGTCGAATGGATCACGCCTTTCTCTTTACAGCAAGAACAAAACAGTTGGTTTACCGGTGCCGGAAAGGCGCTTTTGCTCAAACCCAGGTTTTACCGCAAATCGGTTCCAATCATTTTCCGTTGTTCCCCTGGATTGGAATGCAGTGCCGGGACAATCAAACCGAAGAGATTTATCCTGTACTGACTCCTGCTCCCCTTCCCAACACTCCGGAGCAGTGCAAAACTCTGTTTTCTGTTTTAAAAACCATTCATTCCTTCGAAAATTTAACCCAGCCGGTTTCTTTAAAAACCTGGCTAGAACCTCTCTGGAACGCACTGGATCACCCTCAAACCCTATCTTTTATTCAGCCATATGTTTCTGAGGTTGAGCGGCTTGCCCGTTGGATTTCTTCCCTTTCCGTTCCAAAAATTCCGGTGCACGGAAGCTTTGAACCCCGGTTTTTCTATCAGGATGACCAACAAAATCTTGTGCTGGATCAATGGATTTATGCCGGATTGGGCGATCCTTTCCTGGACCTGGCCGCTTTTGCCGCAGGCGCCCAATGGGAAGAAGCACAAACTTTACAGTGGCTGTCCCTGTATTTACAGCGGGAACCTTCTCAAGAAGAGTGTCTCCGGATGGCAGCATGGGGCGTTTTGTACAGTTTCCGCCGCTTGTTGGAAGAAACATATCGGAACACTGTCAGTGAAGAAACCAACACCAATGCTTCTGATTATGAATCTTCTCTTTGCCATTTTTTAACGATGGCACAGTCATTTTCCCATTAAAAATAAAATCTAGAAATCCCTTTAGGGATGTCATCCGTATCCTTTAAAACCCCATCTTCTCAAGAAAAGAGGTATTTTTATGGAAGGAAAATTTGAACCAACCCCTACCCCAAATCCATCATCTAACTGGCAAACCTACGATCCTCACGAACCAGCCGGTCCTTCCGCGCCATTTTCTCAGCCGGGACCTGGCCCTGATCGTCCACTGCTCAAACAGGTACGCCGTCAGGGAGGAAAAGCGTTTCTGCTGGTTATCATTCTTTTGGTTTTAGCAAACTTACTGTCCATCGCATTTCAATATGGCGCTGCTTCTTTAGGTTTTACCGCCGGAATGAACACCTTTCTCAGCAGTTATTTTCCCTGTCTTTTGGCAGATCTCATCTGTATCGGTCTTGGTGTACTGCTGTTTCGCTCTGCACCAAAAGAGCCAGCATATGAAATTCCTGCCCCTAAAACAGATTTCAATTTTACTGTTTGGGCAATTTTAGGCTGCCTGGGTGCTGCCACTACCGGAGCGGCTCTGTTCAGTCAGTTCTATCTATTTTTGGAGCTGGCGGGTATTCATATTCAGATTCCCAACATTTCTCTGCTCACTGGGGATTGGATCAGCAGCCTTCTTACCATTTTATATGTATGCGTTTTGGGACCTATCTGTGAGGAAATTTTATTCCGCGGAATTTTACTCAAAGGATTAAAGCCTTACGGCTCTATGACCGCCATTATCGTTTCTTCCTTTGCTTTTACCCTGTTCCACGGCAATCCGGTACAGTTTGCTACCCCTTTATTTGTAGGGCTGCTGCTGGGATACCTGACTGTAAAAACCCGTTCTCTGTTTCCTGCAATGGCTGCCCACATTCTCAATAATACTCTCCAGACCCTTCCCACTTTGCTGGGTGATTCCGACTCTTTAGTGGTGGTCTTCTGCTCCGGCGCAGTCATGGTAGTGGGTTCTATTTCTCTGATTGTTTTTCTGCTCCGTTATTCCAAAGGATTCTCCCAATTATATCGGGAAGAAGAACAGGCCGGATTTTCTCCATGGAAAAAGATTGGAAGTGTCTTCCGTTCTCCTTGGTTTATTTTAATCATTCTCATTTATCTGGCTTTAACCGTTCTATTCTGCATCAGCTATATTTCTTTTTAAAAGAATGAAAAGCACAATATCCTTTTGTTTACAATCTTTAGACAGACGGAAAAGAAGACATTTTTCGTCTGTTTTCTTTTTTTCTTCTGTAGACTTTCACTGAAAACATTTGATTCTTTGGTAAAATCATTTTTTCATATTGTATTTCCTGTAAAAACATGTTAAAATATGAACAGTGTATGAATTCTAATGATGAGCAAAAAAGGATGGCTTTTTGATTGTGGTAAAAAATTATCAAATTCGAAAAATGGTTTTAATGTGCTCAGGGATTGTAATCATGGCAATCAGCACTGCGCTGTTTTGTGAATCCTCTTTAGGAACCGACCCTTATACCTGCCTGAATTTGGGAATCAGCAGAATCACCGGTGTTCCCTTTGGTATCACCCAGCTTTGTGTCAGCGGAATATTTTTGCTGATTAGTGTTTCTTTTGGAAAACATCTGCTGGGTATTGGCTCTTTACTGTATACTTTGTCCATGGGATTTTTAACCGACCTATTCCGCTTTTGTATTTCCTCTGTTTTTTCTTATTCCACACTGGAAGACCGGGCAGCGCTTCTTTTATTTGGCATTCTCTTTTTAGGGATCGGAGCTTCTTTTTTCTTTACTGCAAACTGCGGCGTTTCTTCCTATGATGCCTTAGGGTTTATCCTGACACAGAAAACCCATATTGGGTACCGTTGGTGCCATATTTCCACCGATGTGATCTGTGCTGTGATCGGGTTTCTTTTGGGGGCTCCTATCGGAATCGGTACCCTAATCGCCGCTATTTTTATGGGACCGATTGTGCAATTTTTTAATAAACGAATCGCTGTTCCCTTTCTCAATCCCAGAACCCGGTTTTAAGCAAAATTCTGAAAACAGGTGTTGTCAAACTGGCAACAATCTGTAAAATATCCGTGATAATTCTGGACTTTTTTCTCCGACCGCAGTATAATAAAAGGCGGTCGGTTTTTTAAAAAGTTTCCGGCCTGTTTTTAAATTGCGGGAACAAGTCCTGCAATATGCACCCATCTTGATTTCTATTTCCTTTTGGGGGCTAATTTTAGAAAGGAAGACAAGATCCATGAATTTTTGGAAAAAAGCATCTGCTGCCTTTATGGCAGTTACTTTATGCCTTTCCGCAGCATCCTGCGGTGATACCAGCTGGGCTATGAAAGTAGAGGATACCCAGGTACCTGCCGGCATTTATATTTTAAATCAGTTCTCCGCTTATAACGACGCAACTTCTCATGAAGATTTTGATGCGGAAAAAGCGGATATCTGGGACAATAAACTGGATGACAAAGATCTGGCTGACTGGATTAACGATACCGCCGCAGATAAAACCAAAGAATATATTCAGATAGAAAACATGTTTGCAGAAGCTGGTCTGTCTTTGGATAACAGCGACCAGCAGACCTTGGATTACTATAAAAGTATGCAGTGGTCCAGCTCTGAAGATATCTACAATGATATCGGTGTTGCAGAAAGTTCTTATGAATCCTGGATGTTAAACCAACTGAAAAAGCAAAAAGTATTTGATTACTATTACAGCGCAGAAGGACCTGCTCCTGTAGATGAAGCTACTTTGAAAGAAAGCTTCTTGGCAAACTATGCAAAAGTGCATATGATTTCTTTCTCTCTTCTGGACGATACTGGAGCCGCTTTGGATGACGAAGGCAAAGCAGCTGTCAAGGCAACTGCCGACTCTTACCTGCAAAGAGCACAGCAGGGAGAAGACATGCCTTCTTTGATCATTGACTACCAAAAACAGCAGGCTGCAGACAGTGAAAGTGAATTTGATGAATCCACCGTGGATACCACGGCTCAGGTGATTAAAAAAGGCGAAATGAGCTTTACCAATTATATTCCTGACGCTGTTAACTCCGGTATTTTTGAAACTGCCCAGATCGGTCAGCCTATTTTGCTGGAAGATGAAAGCGGCTATTACCTGGTGTTAAAATATGATTTAACCGACGATCAGGAAGCGTTTGAAGAAGTGCGCAGCGCAATTCTTTCCGACCTGAAAAGCGACGAGTTTGACCAGATTGTTTCTGACGCTGCAGACGGCTTGAAAGTTACCTATAACGACGAAGCAATCGATCAGTTTACTGCGAAAAAGGTATATAAAGCGGTTACCAAAATGCAGGAACAGTCCCAGCAGTAATCTGCTTTCCTGTGCTTAATCGCGTAAATTGACACTGTTTTGATTTTTGAATGTTCAAAAGGAGTACTGCGCCGAATTCGGTTTGCGGTGCTCCTTTTTCTATCATGAGAAAGGAGGGTATCTATGATCCCTATTTCTGATATGCAACATGTTCTCACTGACCAATATGGTCTTTCAGTGCAAAAAATCATCTCCCGTCCTGGCGGAACTGCCGCTTTGGCTTATGAAATTGTCACGCCGGAATGTTCCTATTTCTGCAAAGCCTATGATAAAAGTGCAGCTTTTACCCAGCTGTACACCCGCTTTTTAAAAGAATACCTGGACGTTTCCCTGTGGCTGCGGGAAAACACCCATTTGGGCGAAGCCATTGTCTGTCCGGTTGCCACCTGTTCCGGAAGCTGGTATTATGAAACCCAACACGCAAAATATGTGCTGTTTCCCTTCTGTTCTGGGGAACACCCTCCATTTGGGGGTGAACTTCAGGCTCCGGAAAGAAGAGCCGCCATTGCCCGCGCTTTATATCAGCTTCATCAGGCAGTACCTCCTGCAGAAATGACGGTGCCTTTCCGGGAAACCTTTGCCATCCCCTTTTATGAAGCGTTTCTCAAAATGCTGCACCATCCGGAAATCCTTCCGGAAGATGCCAAAAAACTGACTTTGCCCCACATTCAGCGCTTGCTGGAACTATCAGAAGAACTGATGGGGCTTTCCCATATGCTTATGGAAAATCCCCCTGCTTTTGTATGGTGTCACACAGATCTGCACGGGGGAAATATGCTGTGGAACAATCCCAATCTCTGGCTGCTGGACTGGGAAAGCATCCGATTTGCGCCGCCGGAAGCAGATTTGTTTTTATTCTCTGTACAGCCTGAATGGGAAGATTTTCTCCGGGAATACAATCCAGACTATCTTCTCAACACTACTGCACTGAGGTTTTACTGCGTGCGCCGGAAATTGGAAGATGTGTGGGAATTCTTAGAACGACTCCGTCAGGAACAAAGTTGTTTTGGCGACGACCGAAACACCATTTTAAACTATGTGGAAAAGGAATACCGCACACTGCTGTAAAGGAGGCGTCATGAAAAAAATTTCAAAACTGCTTTGCTGTCTGCTTTTGATCGTGGCCGGAATTTTTGTTTGGGCACGGTATATAGAACCCAGTCAACTGATTGTGCGTTCTGTTTCTATAGAAATCCGTCAGGAAATTTCTCCTTTTCGGGCAGCGTTCTTTACAGATACCCATTTTGGAAAATATTACGACTCCAAGAATGCCCAGAAAATCGCCGAAAAAATCAACGAACTCCATCCAGACATGGTATTGTTTGGAGGAGATTTATGGGACAATTACGCCAGGGATCAGGAAATCCTTGATTTAGAAGAAATTCGAGAAGCTTTTTCCCAGATAGAAGCACCACAGGGAAAATTTGCAGTATTGGGAAACCACGACCGCGGCGGAGGTGCCATCCGAATTTATGAGGAGTTTTTAGAATCCTGTGGATTTCAAGTGCTGAAAAACGAAACCGTGGAACTTTCTCAGCTGGGTATTTCTATTACCGGATATGATGATTATCTGCTGGGGTATACGGAACCGTCTGAGTATACCGTATCCGACGATTCCTTTCACCTGCTCTTGTCCCATGAACCCATTGCGATACAAAACATTGAAACCGATCAGGATCATCTGATGCTGTCTGGGCATACTCACGGCGGGCAGGTACGGCTGCCGCTGATTACCCAGCAGATTCTGCCGCCTGGTTCCGGTAATTTTTTAAAGGGATACTACACCGGGGAAGAAATTGCTCCCGGCTCCCCGCTTCAGCTGTATGTCAGCAGCGGTGTGGGAATGACCAAATATCCTTTCCGTCTGGGAAACATGCCGGAAATCATTGATTTGACAGTAAGCACTCAGTCATAGGAAAAAGAATGAAAGGTCATTGTCTGCCGCTCTTTAGCAAGGCAGACCGAAAGTGCAATAAACTTGTTAAAAGCAGAAATATATTTTTATATCATAACAGAAGACGCAACCCATATTTGCTATAGTTTGCGTCTCAGCTTGTCGATAAAATATAGTACAAGAAAAAGTTGCACAAATTTTGCCTTTTTGGGATATCTAAGGGGAGCAAAAGTCCGAAGGACTATTGCTCCCCTTAGCGGTATTTCATACCGCGTGCATCGGAGACAAATTTTTTATCCTTCTTTTGTGGGCTTATGCAGCCCACACCTGCACCATTTCTTTTGATGGCCAAAAGAAATGGAAAGAAAAGGCCACCAGAGGGGCGTCCTCCGGAAATATATGGTTAGTCGGCCTGCCCCTCTGGACACCCCAAGTATTGTTTGCACATTTGACGAAAACAGCTGTTTTCTGGAAAGCGCTACGGCGCTAATCGTTTCAAAGTGTCTGGTAGAATACTTTTGTTTGTGCAATTTACCAGTTTACATTACCTTTTTCTATAGTCTGAGAAGACGCAAACCGTATTTATTATGGTTTGCGTCTTTTGTTATTGTTTTACGGTTTTCTTTTTCTGTTTGCGTTTTTGTTCTCCCCAGGACAATGTCATTGTAAAAATCCGGTCGCTGCCGAAAATTTTCACCGCCAGCCCCATGACAATACACAGTAAAACCAACTGATAGACCATTCCTCCGTAGAAAATCAAATCATTGTGGAAAATAATATTTCCGCTGGCACAGAAAGTATGGGTAAATGGAATCAGATACAGCACCACCTGCGCCGCCATAGGAAGATCTGCCACATCGGTGGTCAGTGTGACAAAATAAGGAATCATAGCTAAAAACAGAATGGGCGTCACCATTCCCTGTGCCGCTTTCACATCTTTTGCCAGCGCCCCCAATACCACACTGACTGCCAAAGCAATCAAGATGGTCAAAAACATCTGAATTCCCAGAAGGAGATAATCGGTTCCCTGCAAATTAAGCCCCAGTGTTTCCAGCGCCTGAGACAGCTGAGACTGATCAATTTCTCCTCCCATCATGCCGCTCATATACCGGGAAAATCCGATCATGTAAACGCCTGCCATCATCAGAGACAAAAATCCTGCTGCGCACATTTTCGCCCCCAATACTGCCAAACGAGGTACTGGTGCAGACAAAAGAGTTTCCAAGGTTTTGTCGTTTTTTTCACTAGCAACGGTGGAAACTGTCATCTGGGTAGCGTAGGTAATCAGCAAAAATACAATAATAGGAATCAGCATAGACTGCTGCATCGCAAAAGCTTTTAACAGGTCTTCGCTCACCTCTGCACGGTTTTCTCCCACCACTGTTACTGGCTGCTGTGACAAAGGATTTTTCGCAAAACTCACCTGATCAAATGCCTGGCTTTGCTCCATAATCTGGTTAGACAGCAGCTCGTTTGCTGTCTGAAAAGCTGCCGTAATTCCAGCGCTGGAACTGCTGCCGGTAATGGAAAGGCTGGTCATGCGGCTGACCAGACGGCACTGAACTGTTTCCTGCCGCTGAATGCTTTGTTCCATTCCTTTGGGAAATTCCAAATACCCCTGTAAATTTTCCTGCTTTGCTAAATCCAAAAGTTCCTGTTCAGAAGCTCCGTCATTTCCTTCCAATAAAACCACTTCAAACCCAGCTGCTTCCAGCTGTGCTGTTAAATTCTGTGTCAAAGGGGTATGATCCTGATCCACAATTCCAATTCGGCTGGCGTTTTCCGCAGATTCCTCAGAAATTCCGCCCATCATATTTCCCAAAAATACAAAAATCAACACACTGGCCAACACACCAATTAATGTCTGTACCGTTACCAGTTCCCGCAGCTCCTTTTTGAGCAAAATCCAAAACTTATTCATGGATGTTGTCCTCCTTTTTAAAATGAACTGCCTGTTCAAACACTTCTTCCAGGTTCGCTGCCTCGTATTTGGCTTTCAGCTCTTCCGGCGTTCCGGTTACATGCAGTACCCCGCCACTGATAATTCCAACCCGGTCGGACAGATATTCAATCTCCAGCATATTGTGACTGGAAATGAGAAAAGACATTCCCTCATCTGCCAGCTGACGGATCATTCGGCGGATTTCCAGAGCATTTAAAATATCCAGCCCGGAAGTAGGTTCATCTAAAATTGCCAAGGTAGGCTTTGTCATTACCGCTCTCGCCAGTAAAAGCCGGCGGGTCATCCCACGGCTGTAAGAACCGATTTTATCCTGAATTCGATTGCCCAAATCCGCAATTTTCACGCCGGTTTCTACATACTGTTGAATTTCTTCCTTTCGGCTACTGAATAGGGATGCCATAAATTTTAAATAGTCAATCCCTTTCATATTTTTATATGCTCCAGCCTCGTCCGGAAGATAAGTAATTTGTTCCCGCACTTGTTGAGGGTGTTTGACTACACTGACTCCCCCTACCAAAGCATCCCCAGAGGTGGGTTTGAGCAAAGTTGCCACCATGCGCAGGGTTGTGGTTTTTCCTGCCCCATTGGGACCAATCAGCGCAAAAATTTCTCCCCGCGCAATGGAAAATTCCACTTCATTGGCCGCTTTTGCTTTGGTATAGATTTTGGTCAGTTTCTGTACCTGCAATGCATCATCCATAATTTCAGCTCCTTTTGTAAGTATATCGGCTTACGTAATACTTCTTTGCCCCTTATTATATCGTCTGCCGATAGTGTTGTCAAGAAAATTTTATTTTACAAACAAAGTTATTTTCCCGATACTTCCGGCAATAAAGCATTTTAACTGATTTGAAAAACAAAATTCCCGTTTCATATTACTACTAAACAATAGTAATGTCAACACTATTATTTGATAGTAACCTACAATAATTTCTAAGGAAATAACCCTAGAATGATTCAGCAGGAAAGGATTGTGAAAATAGTTGACCTACTATTATCAGCGGCTGCGGGACTGCCGGGAAGACAAAGACCTATCTCAAACTCAGGTTGGGGAATATCTGGGCATCGACCAGCGGGTATACAGCAATTATGAACTGGGAAAGCGAGAAATTCCTGTACATCACCTGATCCGATTGGCAGAATTATACGGCACTTCTACCGATTATCTTTTGGGCAGAACCAATTGCTTTGCACCCTATCCTCCCAAAAGCCGAAAGGCTTCCCCGTTTTAAACCTATAGACAAATAGCACTTTAAAAGAGCACTGTAGAAAAAATTGTTTATTTTTTGTGAATAATCAGTGGCTTTTCCTCTTGCTATTTTGACAGAATCCTGATAGAATGTGTTTAATATTACAATTTCCTGAGGAGGTATTCTCCATGTCACAAGACATACAAACCCAAAAAGAAGGCTGGGGTTCCAAAATTGGTTTAATCCTGGCCATGGCCGGTAATGCGGTTGGATTGGGGAATTTCTGGAAATTCCCTTATATGGCTGCACAAAACGGCGGCGGCGCTTTCATGATTCCTTATTTTGTAGCGCTTTTACTGTTAGGTCTTCCTATCATGCTGATGGAATGGCAGATCGGACGGGAAAACGGTCAGCTGGGCGAAAACACCATTGGACCGATGCTGTACCTGGAATCCAAAAAACGTTTAAGCCCAAAAACCGCTTTGGTAATCGGTTCTGTCAGCGGCGGATTGTGCTTTGCCATTACTCTGTTGATTAACTCCTACTATTCTCACATTGTAGGTTGGACCATCAACTATTCCGTAATGTCCTTCACCGGAGATTATATGGACAAAACTGTAAACACCGGTGACCTGTTTATCGGCATGATCTCTGATCCGCTGCGCATCTTCATTTTCTGGCTGATCACTTTGATTGCCCTTGCTTTTGTAGTATCCCGAGGAATCAGCGGCGGGATTGAAAAATGGGCAAAATTTATGATGCCGACCCTGTACATCTTTGCGGCAATCCTGCTGGTTGCAGCACTGACCACCGGCAGCCCTGTCAACCCAGACTGGTCTGCACTCAAAGGGTTAAACTATGTATGGAATCCTGACTTCCACAACCTTTCCTGGAAAGGCGCTATGGCGGGTGCCGGACAGATCTTCTATTCTCTGTCTATCGGGATGGGGCTTATCTGCCACTATGCTTCTTATCTGAAGAAAGATGATGACGTAATTGTTTCTTCTTTCGCTACCGTATCTTTAAACGAATTTGCAGAAATTATTCTGGCTGGTTCTATTGTAATCCCGCTGGGCTTTGCTTATCTGGGACAGGACGTGTTAGAATCCGCAGGGGTTGGGTTAACCTTTATTACTCTGCCGAACGCATTCCGTGAAATGCCGATGGGCAACATCATTGGCGGATTGTGGTTCCTGGTACTGTTCTTTGCCGGATTTACTTCTTCTATGGCTCTGTACAACTATGTAGCTACCTTTGTTTCTGAAACATTGCATATTTCCAAAAAGAGAGCTGCTTGGGGCGTTATGTTTGCCTACATCATTATCGGTGCACCGGTTGCTTTGGAAACCGTCATCAACAAAGTAGGCGCTACCTACTATCTGGACGAGTTGGATCTGTGGGTTGGTCAGTACTTCCTGCTGATTTTGGGTCTGATTGAAGTAATTATCTTTACCCGCTGCAATTCCATCGAAAAACAAATGGAAATGAACCGTGGCGGACTTTGGAAAATGCCTCGCTGGTTTGTCACCGTTTTACTGCGCTGGATTACCCCAATTTTCCTGGCTGTATTGATTGTATTTGCTACTTGGGAACGAATCAGCACCGGAGCGATGTCTTTGTGGCCGGTAGACAAACAGCCATATGGTCCAATCTGGATTACACTGGCTCGTCTGGTTATGCTTGTTATGTTTGCGTTTGGCACTGTGATTACCGCAAAATACATCAAAGACAGATACAAAAAGGAACTTTCATAATCCCAAAAAGGAGCTGTCATTATGGGCGATTTAACCGTTGGCGCAATTATCTTTTTAACTGTTGTATGGGCCATTATTTTAGCCACTGCAGGAGTTACTTTGTATAAACTGACGCGCAAAAACAAGTAAGTAACAACAGGGTTGCTGTGAATGGGTTTCCAGGCAACCCTGTTCCTCTTTCTATCAGTCAGCAACATTTTTTCAAAAAGAAAGGAACTACAATGATCATGGAAAACACGGATTTGATTCAGGTTTTGCAGCAAATAGAAGTGGAATTAACCGAATGTGAGCTGCTGGGAAACCGTCAGCAAAAATACATTGCCTGTGTCAAAAAACTGCGGCATGAATTTGAGGATCTGGTCATCGCAAAAAAATTCCAGACTGTTTATCAATCTCTGGTAGCAAAGGGCAGACAGCTGATCGCATGCTTCCGCATTGATGCCAATGCCAAAGAACTGAATCAAAAGGTAGGATACTATATTAACTATGTCACCGCAGCATACGGTGATTTTACGGGACAAACCCGACGCTTAATTGTATTTTACCGTATTTTCCTTCTTTGCAGTATTCTGTTTTTGATGCTGTCCCCTATGTTTTTAGGTCCGATTTTCCCCATTATCTTTATTATCCCCATTATTCTTGCCATGAAAGGCATTAAACAGCGGGTAAAAACCGGATTGTGGCTGGGGCTTTTAATTGCTCCGGTTTCCTTTATGACCAGTGTTCTTTGGATTCGCTATGGAATCCATGTGCTTTCTGACTTTTCCGGCGCTGTTGCCGCTATGATGGAAAGCGCCGCATGCAGCCATGGATTGGCAACTGCCCTTACTATAGGCTGTCCGATTTTGGGATCTGTCCTTTTTGTTCTGGCAATTTTATTGTTAATCCACGGAAACCGGGTAAAAGGTCTGTTTGTTTAATTGAATTTCTTTTTTAAAAAGAGCGGAAGGACGAGAAAATCTCTGAGAAAAATCTCCAAGAAAATCTCCGAGAAAATCTCTGGGAGGTTCTCATCCTTCCGCTCTTTCTTTATGCTCTTTTTGCCACACAGGCTTTTGGAGCCTCTGTTCCTTGATATCAAGCCATCACCCGGGAAATTGCCGTCCTGTTACATCAACGGTATAGTCTCCCTGGTGAATCAGTTCTCCCACTGTTACAAACTCATACCCCTGTTGTTGAATCGCTTGAATCACTCCCGGCAGGGCTTCTGCTGTATAATCTGTGTCATTGTGGAATAATAAAATATCTCCATAAGTAAGCTTGGGAACAATTCGCTGTATCATCTCTTGTTCATTGGTGCCTTTCCAGTCTAAAGAATCCAGGCTCCACTGGATGGGATAGTATCCTTCCTCCCGAATCAGGCGAATGGAACGGTCATCATAGGAACCGGAGGGGCACCGAAACAGTGTTGGACGAACACCGGTCAACGTTTCTATTTTCTGCCCGCTCACCTGAATTTCCCTACGTATTTCTTCCTCTGACAAAGACGGCAGATCTGGGTGAGTATCTGAATGACTTCCCACCTCATGCCCCCGTTTCGCAATAAGGGAAACCGACTGAGGATGGGCATCACACCACTCCCCCACCACAAAAAAAGTGGCCTTCACCTGGCACTGATCCAGTTCATCCAGTATTTTGGGAATATCCTCGTCTCCCCAGGCACAGTTAATGCCAAGTGCCAGCTTTTTTTCCTGATTGGGTGTTTCCACACAATAGATGGGAAGCTCTCTAACTGAGGCGTTTGCTTCAATAACCGCTCCTGCACCCATGGCGCCTGCCAAAAGAAATAGACCAAATACCAATACCGCACCGATTCTTAAAAGGGTATTTCTTCGTATGATCCAAACCTTCATACTGTTTACCGCCCTTTCCATTTTACTTTTCCATGGTTCTCTGTATTCAATCCAGAGGCTTTTACATTTTTATGAAAAAAACGGTCCTAATATCCATAAAAAGAATATTATTTTTAAAAAGCTTGTCTCAAAAGGAAACAATGCAGAAATTAATGTCGCAATCCCACAAACAAAAGGGAACAGAAACTGTTTACACCAGGAAAGGGAAATGGTACAATAAGGAATAAGCATTTGAAAAAAGATTTTTACATTTGATTTTACTGGAAAGGATGAACCAAATTTCCATGAAATATGAAACTCTTCCCAAAAAGGTTTTGCTGCTTTGGGAATGTTTGGCGGCGGCAATTGCTGTTGCTTTTGCGGTTTTAACAGTAATCATATTTGCCCCCCGCACCCTAATCTGGTACCTTTTGTTATGGCTCATCGGGGCGGCTGCTATTTTAACCATGTTTTTATATCTCCCTCTTTTGTTTATCAGCACCCAGTATCTGGTGCTGAAAGACCGGATTATGGTCAGCAAGGGCGTAATTTTTCATCAAACCCAATGGATGCCCTGTGCCAATATCAGCTTTATTACGGTACTAAAAAACCCGTTTACCAAACTTCTGGATCTGAGTACCCTCATCATATCCGCTCCCGGAGCACGAATTTTCATTTTGCTCATGAGTCACCGCCGGGCAGTGGAAATTGCCAAGGAACTTTCTTATGAACACAAATTCAAGGAGTAATACATGAAGCGCATTCATTCTCATCCTATTTATATTCTGGAAAGTACCTCACGATATTTAATCCTTTTGCTTTTTCCCATTCTTCGCGCGTTGATTACCACCATTCTGTGGTATGAAGAGGGGAGTTTTACCGCCTGGCTTTCCGGTGCATGGTTTGACCTGATTATTATCGGCATTATTTTAGGGCTGGGAATTTATCAGTGGTTTTCCTACACCTTTTGCTATGACAATTATGGAATTTATGTATACAAAGGGATTATCCTTCGTCAGGTACGGTATCTTGCCTACGCCAATTTAACCGCTATTTCGGTAGAAGTACCCTGGTACTATTACCCCTTTCATGTAGTACGCCTGAAAGCAGATACTGACGGGGGAACCCCGCTGAACGCAGACTTTGCTGTTACCACCAAATTGGATATTGCAGAAACCGTATTGCTTTATGGAAATGCCGCTCTGAACCGCACAAACCAGCTCAAGCGGTATTATATTCCCAGCAATTTTTATATTGCTATCTTTTCTCTGCTTACCTCCAACTCACTGACTGGGGTCTTGTACGTAGCAGCCTCTATTTCCAAAAGCGGCGATATTTTTGGTCAGGATATTGAGGACAAAATTGTCACTAGTTTCACCCACATTGCCAGCCTGCTGGCGTTTGGTCTTCCTCCGGCAGCAGCGATCATCGCCTACACCATTTTAGGATGCTGGCTGTTTTCCTTTGTCATGAACCTGTTTAACCATCTCCGGTTCGAAGCTTCCCGCAGCGGTGGGATTTTGGATGTAAAAGTAGGACTATTTACCCGCAGACAGTTTTCTATTGCAGTAAAGCGAATTAACTGCATGATGATCCGGCAAAGTCTGATGACAAAAATGCTGGGATTATTCTCCGTTTTTATCCAATGTACTGGATACGGCAAAGTACAAAATGAGCTGAGTGTCCTGATGCCTGCCGGGGAACAACGGGAATTAATTTCTAACTTAACCATGCTTTTGCCAGAAATTCCTGTGGCAAAGCGGCAGATTAAGCCAAAGCTGATTAATCTCAGTCGATTTTTAATTCCACCTCTTGCTTTAATCGGCGTGGTATGCGCCGCCGGAATTGCTGCCGCCTATTTTTTCCCGGATTTTTCTTCTTCTATGATCGCTCTTCTTGTGATCGCAGAAATCCCCTGTGTATGGTGGCTTGGAGTAAAAATATTTGCCTTCTTTTTCACTGGTATTGGTGTCAGTGAAGACGTAATTACCCTATATTACACCTATGCTTACAAGGTTATGACCTGCTCGATTCCAAGAAAGAAGATTTCTAAAATCACTACCAGCCAAACCCTGTTTCAGATCAGCACCAAATGCTGCGACGTAATTTTTTACCCCTATGGAGAAAAGCAGGCACGTCATAAAGTACTCAATTTAAATCTTCCGGAAGTACGAAAACTTCTAAAATTAACCGATGAAGACCTAGATATCCTTCCTGAGAAAAAGTTTACCTTGTGGAAAGCGTAAATTTGATAAAAAAATCCCCTTGTCACAGAAATTCTGTGACAAGGGGATTTTTTATCATCGATCAAACCGCATATCCGTATATTCCTCGAACAGAAGCCTCTCCGCTGTTGACCAAAATTTCTCGGCCATCTTCCAGCTGACAGCGAAGATTTCCGTTTTCAGCAATTCCCAAACAGGTTCCTACCAGAGTCTCACGCTGATAAATTACCTGTACGGTTTTTCCTAAACTAATCAGCTGCTTTTCATACTGCTGTTTCAGTGCCGCAAATCCATGCTGGCCCCATTCGGCGCGAATCTGCTCCATTTGGCGAGACAGCTCTTCCAAAACTTTCTCTAAATCATAAGTTTTTCCTGTCTCAATCCCAAGGGAGGTGGCATAAGGAAGCGCTTCCCTGGAGAAAGCATCTGCACCCACATTCACATTGATTCCAATGCCGCATATAATATATATCTGAGAGGAAGAAATAATGCTTTCGCACAAAATTCCGCAGGTCTTCTTCTCCCCGATCAGAACGTCGTTTGGCCACTTAATTTTCCCCTGAATTCCCGTCAGTGCAGCAATGGTACGGAATACTGCCAATCCGGATAAAAGCGGATACAAAGCCACATCTCCCGGTGGATTCTGGTAAACAAAGGAGGCGTATAAATTGCCTTTGGGTCCCTTCCATTCTCGCCCCAGACGCCCTTTCCCTTTTGTCTGTTCATCTGCCCAGACAACGGATCCGTCCGGGATAACAGCAATATTGCGCTTAATATAATCGTTGGTGGAATCCACCGTATCCAAATGATAAATTTCTCCCGGCATCTTGCCCATCCTTTCCGTTTTTGTCCTGGGATCTTTGATCATTAAACTTTCACCAGGTTCAGCACAATGCCGGCCGGAGTAATATCAATGATTCCATAGCTGGCTTTGGAATCCCTAGGACGCACTGGACTTCCCGGGTTCATAATATACAGTCCGTCATCATACCCGGTGTATCCGCAGTGTGTATGTCCATACAGCACAATATCCGCCTGCACATTCCGTGCGGTCTGTTTGAGTTTTTCCAGTCCGTAATTAACAGACTGCATATGTCCATGGGTAAACAGAATTTGTTTTCCTCCCACTACGATCTCATTGATATAGGGATCCTGGGAACTAAAATCACAATTTCCCCGTACCGTATAAAAAGTCAATTCCGGAAAAGCGGTTTTGATGTCTTCCACTTCCCATTCTCCGTCCCCCAAATGCAGAAAACAGCAAGCTTCTTCCTTGTGTTTCATCACAATATCATACAGGGCATGAAAACTCCCATGGGTATCCGAAATCACAATAATCCGATAAGTATCCATAAAATCATTCTCCCTTCTTACAGAAGGCAATGTATTTTTCCCCTATCTGGCGCATACAGATGAAATAACAGGCAGCCCGGTGGGGAAACAACCATAGCTGCACCGATGACATTCAGCTGACCTTATTATAGCACAAACCCCGTTCTGTTTTCCAGAAAAAATCTTGATTTTCCGTCTTATTTCTCAAAAGGAGCCGTATTATGAATAACCTGAATCCAAAAGCTATGAACGAACTGATTGCACAGGCAAGCAAACATATTGGAACCTCCCCTGACCAGCTGCGAAAACAGGTGGAAAACGGAAAACTGGAAGATATTATGAAAAAGCTTTCCCCGCAGCAGGCACAGAACTTCCAGAATATTTTAAATCACCCGGAACTGGCAAAACGCCTGATGGAAACCCCACAGGCAAAAGCAATGATGCAAAAGTTCTTTTCCCAAAAATAATAGCATCCCATTGATTTTGCGGCAGAACAGGAGGCGGCAGGTTTGGAGGATCTTTTTTCTAAAATTCAAGAAATTCTTGGAAGCAAAGAAGGGCAGGAACAGTTAAAAAATGTGGCTCAAATGCTGGGCAGTTCCGCTTCCGCCCAGGATCTTCCCTCTGCTTCTTCCTCTGATTCCACACAAGGCGGGCTGGATCTTTCCAGCCTTGCCGCTTTGCTGGGAGGACAAGAAAACACATCCTCTGCCTCCTCCGATTCTTCTCATGAAACAGACAATCCTTTTTCCGGTATTGATATCAACATGCTGATGCAGGTGCAAAGCATGCTCAGTTCCATGCAGGAAGAAGATGACAATACCCGCCTGCTTTTGGCTTTAAAGCCCCATTTTAATCCTGCCCGCCAAAAAAAGGTGGACCAGGCTGTCAAAATGCTGCGCCTGCTGTCTGTTCTTCCTATGATTCAGAAAAGCGGTCTGCTAGGAGGTTTATTCGGAGATGGCAACTAATCAATATCAGGGAAATGACATTATGCGCATGCAGCAGGACGCTGTACGCCGTGTGCGGGAAATGCAGCGCCGCGCAAAGGAAAAATTAAATCAGACTCCCCCAGTTTCATCTGGCACGCCTTACCCTCAAGTTTCCCGTGAACAGGCTGCTCCCCCCGCCAACACACAAAAAGAAAACGCCTCCATTCTGGACAAATTAGGACTTGACCGGGAAAAAGCACTGCTGCTTTTGCTGATCATCCTTTTGCTCAATGAAGGCGCTGATCAAAAACTGATTTTGGCTTTATGCTATCTTTTAATTTGATTTTTTGCTTTTAGGTAATCTGGCTTTGGGACAGCTGCGCCCGCAAGGCAGAAAGCTGCGTTTCATCAGGGATCATGCCCTGTCCGGTCACTGTGCCTCTAAGGGATAAGGGGAAAAACTCCCGATGACTACTTCGCAAAAACGCATGTACCGGCCGGTCAAGTTCATTTAACACGGCACGGTTTAAATTGGTATCTGTTTGAGAAAATAAAAGATCATAAAAATCATCCAATTGATAAGCAAGCCGCTGGGTCAAACTGTTTCGGAAAAATACTGTCATCAAATCCGCTCGTTGAGAAAAGGCGGGAGAAAACAGCAAGCTGCCTACCCGACGTCCATCTAACAGCTGTTCTCCCTCTTCAAAATGATAATCATCGGTCAGCAGTTCCTGGGGAACATAATATTGAAAGCCAGAGAAAAAGTCCACCATTTTTTGAATGCCCAAAGGATCTAACCTGACATAATAGACCGGCTGCTCCAGCAAAAACAAATCAGATATTACCTGAGTACAATATTCTGTTCCCCCATAATCATAGTGGTCTGCCAGCGTTTTTTTGCTTCCATCTGCAGAAACCAATGTACTGTCGGGCAGTTCTATCACTGTGCACCGGCTGCTCATAGGATCAAACCGAATCAAAAAAAACAGCTGGGGCGTTTTTGCCCGATCTTTACATCCCATCACTGCAAGGGTCAGTTCATCCCCCTGTTTTGGGATGTATTCTTCTGTTACAGGCAGCTGTGTGACTGTATTACCCGCTTGTTCATTGCGCAAAATCACCAAATAATAGGTGGCGGCAAACATCAGCCCAAACACCACCAATGCTCCCAAAAAAGACAAAACAAATAATTTACTTCTCTGCCAAAGACTTTTTTTCTTCATCCCATCTCGCCTCCTGCCATTACCATAATGACAGTATGACCCATTGGGAGGCATTTCATACATCAATTTATCTGATGGAACAAGACGAATCCTATCTATAAAAACAGAGAGAGAACATTTTAACCTTAACCCATTTTCTAGCGGGGTGCAAATTGTTAAAATGTTCTCTCTCTATTTTCTTAATAGCTATCTTTAATCAACGGTTTTGCACGGTTTACCAACTGACGGTCATTATCATAACTTAAAATACTGTGCACTCGGCTGATTTCCACCCATTTAATCTGGGCAATTTCTTCCGGCTGAGGGGTAAAATTATAATTTTTCGCCATAGCCAAAAAATATACCACATCCTTTTGGGTATCTTTTTTGGGAGAATAAGAAACAATCTCCCGAAAAGAAGCATCAACCATAATATCAATGCCAGTCTCTTCCTTTACTTCCCGAATGGCTGTTTCAATTTCTGTTTCCCCGGGTTCCACATGTCCTTTTGGAAAAGACCAATGCCCGCCGTTGGCATGCTTAATCAGCAGCAATTCCGTATTCCCGTGGTATTTGCGAAACACAACCGCACCACAAGACTTTTCGTATTGCATGTATAAGCGCCTCGACTTTCCTATTTGATAACTATTTATTATCATACCATAAAACCGGGAAAAAGTCTTTAACATTTCAAAAATTTATTGAAATTTCCCGTATTGACTTCCCTTTTGAAAGCCGCTATAATATTTCTTATATAACGTAAGCCGATATATAAGAGGTGATATTATGCCGGAAAGTACCGGACGAGGTGCTTTGACAGAAGCCGTTTATTATATTTTGCTGTCCCTTACCAAACCGCTTCATGGATACGGAATTATGCAGTATGTCAGTGAGCTAAGCCATGATCGGGTGAAACTGGGCGCAGGGACATTGTATGGTGCCATCAACACCCTACTGGAAAAGGGCTGGATTTGTACCGTAGCACAGGAAAGCACAAGCCGAAAAAAGGAATATGTTCTGACTCAAACCGGTCGGGATGTTTTGGAAGGAGAGCTGAAGCGCCTGCGGGAACTGTTGGAAAACGGGGAAAAAATTTTGAATGAAAGAAACGGGGGAATTCAAAATGGAGAATAAAACGAAATATCGCCTGGACTTATATTTTAATCTGGAAAAAGAACAAAACTGGATGAACCGTATGTGCGAACAAGGTTGGGCGCTGGAACGCATGCGTTTTTTTGGAATGCTCTGCCAATTTCGTTCCTGTACTCCCGGAGAATACCAGTACTGCGTTCAGTTAACAGAACACCGAAAAAGTACTCCTCAAGGGAAGGCTTATGAAGAATTCTTGGAAGAAATGGAAATTGACTGCCTTTTTAATCTAGCTGGATTTGCAGTTCTGCGTCGAAAAAATACAGGAGAGCCCTTTACCCTTTACAGCGACCATACAGGAAAACTGCTTCATCTCAAGCGAAAACGCGCAGTGTTTTTGACCATCAGCATTGCTTTTTTCCTCAGTTTTCTCCTCTTTTTATTTGGCTGGATCATGGGACTGCAATGGAATCCTTTCTCCATTCTTCAGATCATTCGAAGCATTTGCCTGGTCATCTACCTGTTAGGAACAATTTATGGGGTGAAAAACTGGCTGTTTTATCGAAAACAAATCCAACTGCTTGAAAAAAACGCTGAGGAAAATACCGAAGTCCTGCCACAGGAACACAAACACAAAAGCGGATATTCCCCATTTTTAGGGTGGTTTTTAGGAACCATTGCTATTGCCGCTACTGCCGGTGCTCTGGGAGGATTTATCTGGGGACTCTGCTCATAAAACAAATAAAAAAACCTCTGTGCGATGAAACAGAGGTTTTTATTATACTCTTTTTTACAAGAATAAGAAAAAAGCAGACGAAACAATTCGTCTGCTTTTTGTAATGGCGCATACCTATGTTCCCAGCCCGTGTCCAGGCAAGTATTTTCGGCGCAAGTGAGCTTAACTTCTGTGTTCGATATGGGAACAGGTGGATCCTCACCGCTATCTACACCATTTGGCTCCCCCTGTCTGGCTCGAACAGACGACCCTGCGGTTAACAGCCGCATGCTCTACCGACTGAGCTAAGGAGGAATATAAGAAAAGTTCAAAAAGGTCTAAGAAAATAGACCTTTTTGTGACG
>JBMNPJ010000007.1:0-161855 GCA_050943535.1 Massiliimalia sp. | reverse complement strand
ATATCCCTTTTATAATAAAAGTATGGAAAGCATGCTTTACTTTTGAAAGGAGGGGGCAGTTTGAAAAATCGTTTGGAAGAGATTCGAAAAAGCCGCGGAATGAAACAGGAAGAACTGGCACAGGCTTTAGAAGTATCCAGGCAGACAATCGGCTCTTTGGAAAATGGAAGGTATAATCCGTCCATTGTTTTGGCGTTTAAGATTGCCCGCTATTTTCACATGCAGATTGAGGAGATTTTTATTTATGAGGAAGAGGAGTGAGTATAACATGAAAGAAAGTAGGAAACATTTCTGGTATGCGGGATATGGAGTCTGCGCCCTGATCATCGCTTTGATTTTGTTTGGAGGTTTTTCGCAGCCAGTTGATGGGGCGCTGGGGATCCTGTTTGCATTAGTCTTTTCTTATACCCATGTTCAGGTACTGCACAGAAAAATGTTGTGCACTGACCCGGACTATAAGGTGCAGGTCATGGACGAGAGAAACATTGCTATTAAGGAAAAAGCAGGCAACCTTGTCAACATGATTAATATGCAGCTGACAGGAGTTATGGCGGTAATCTTTATTTTAATGGATCAGTGGCTTCCTGCAGTAATTGTGGGGATTTTTCTTTTGATTCAGCCGGTTCTGATCATTTTAGTCAGCCGCAAGCTGGAACAGAGTATGTGACCGCAAAGGGAGAATGATTGAAATAAAAGGAGAAAAGAGACATGCAATTTGTAATGGAACACTTGAAAAAGAAATTTGAATCTAAACGGGTTTTGGAGGATGTAAGCTTTACCTTTGATGAAGGAAAAATTTATGGACTGCTGGGGAGAAATGGGGCAGGGAAAACAACACTGTTTAACTGCTTAAACCGGGATATGGATTTGGACGGAGGAGAGTTTTACCTGCTGGATAACGGACAAAGACGGGAAGTACGGTCAGAAGACATTGGTTATGTTTTGTCTACCCCTACAGTTCCGGAGTTTCTCACCGGCAGAGAGTTTCTCAAATTCTTTTTAGACATTCATGAAAAGAGTATTCAAAATCCCAAAACCCTGGATGAGTATTTTGATATCATGAGCATTGCAAGAGAAGACCGGGATAAGCTGTTAAAAGACTATTCCCACGGGATGAAAAATAAAATGCAGATGCTCATTAACGTGATTGCCCGTCCCAATATTTTGCTTTTGGATGAACCGCTTACCTCTTTGGATGTGGTGGTAGCAGAAGAGATGAAACAGCTTCTCCGTTCTCTGAAACAGGATCGGATTACTATTTTTTCCACTCATATTATGGATTTGGCGCTGGATCTTTGCGATGAAATTGTTTTGCTCAATCACGGAGAGCTGGAAATCGTAGATAAATCCAATCTGGATCATGAGGAGTTTAAAGACAAGATTATTGCGGCTTTGAGGGAGGAAAATCATGAATAAAACGCTGAAACTTTCCTTTTCCCTGAGAAACACCTATCGGGTAAACAGTATCCTGTATTCTTTTAAGCAGGTTCCTCTTTTAAAGAAGATTGTGCCGGAAACTTTGTATCAGGCAAAGGAACTAAAAATACTGGCAAATGTCATTTCGGTGATTTGGGAATTGATCACCACCTTTTTGTGGAAAGCCCTCTATTTTGCTACCATGGTCACAGGCATCGGGATATTATATCAGAAACTTCCTTCCGAGCAGGTGTTTTTACATATTCTGGTTTGCTTAACCCTAATCGGCGGAATTGGGAATACGTATCTGTTTAACCCTACCAAAGATAAATATTATGGAATCATTTTACTGGGGATGGATGCCCGGGAATATGCACTGGTAACCTATGGATATGCTCTGCTGAAAATTATCATTGGCTTTTTCACTTTTGGAACCATCTTTGGCCTTTTGCGGGGAGTTCCTCTTTGGATTTGTTTTATCATTCCATTTTTTGTGGTGGGGGTCAAGATCACTGCAGCTGCATTCTTTTTGAGAAATTATGAAAAGACCGGAGAAATTACCAACGAAAACAAACTGGGAAAATGGTATTGGATTCTTACGGTTCTTTTGTTTGGGGTAGCGTATGGACTTCCTGTTCTAGGGATTGCTCTGCCGGTATGGGTTTCTGTAGTGTTTATGGTGCTGTGTATCATAAGCGGCATTGTGTTTGGAAGAAAGGTTCTCTCCTTTGCCCATTACCGCCCCATGTACCAAAAAATTCTGTTCCAGTCTATGAAACAGATGGATCAGGTAAAACAAACAGCCCGCAACCAAAGTCAGAAAGCAATTTCCGCCGATTTGAGCATCACCAGCAATCGGAAGGGATTTGAATATTTAAACGAGCTGTTTATGAAACGGCATCAGAAAATTTTATGGAAAGCTTCCACAAGGATTGCAGCAGTATGTGCTGTTTTGGTAGCGGCAATACTGGTTTTGCTTTGCTTTATCCCAGAGATCAAACCAGCAGTGAATAAAGTTCCTTTGATGTATCTTCCGTATTTTGTATTTATTATGTACGCCATCAACCGGGGAACTGGGTTTACTCAGGCGCTGTTTGTCAACTGTGATCACAGTTTGCTTACTTATCCTTTTTACAAACAGCCCGGATGCATTCTCAAACTGTTTCAAATCAGACTGCGGGAAATTATTAAAGTAAACCTTTTGCCTGCCATAGTGATCGGCGGCGGACTGGCGCTGATTTTATACTGTTCCGGAGGGACAGATCACCCCCTCCATTATGTGATCCTTTTGGTTTCCATTTTGTGTTTGAGTGTGTTTTTCTCCGTTCATTATCTGATGCTCTATTATCTGCTTCAGCCTTATAATGCAGGAACAGAGCTGAAAAGCGGAACATACCGGATTGCTATGATTGCAACTTACGTGGTTTGCTATTGCTTTATGCAGTTAAAGATGAGTACTGTGGTTTTTGGAATTGCTGCTATTTTGTTCTGTGTGGGTTATTGCATTGTAGCCAGCATTTTGGTATACCGCTTTGCACCGAAAACTTTCCGGATTCGGGCTTGAAAAATCGGGAAAGTTTTGGGCTATAAAATATTCCTTAACAGCGGCATTTCATTTTCGTAGAGCTGGGTTACCTGACATTGAATCAGAGTGATTTGACTGTGAATTTCATCCTGGTTTTGGCTGCGAAGACAGGAACCCAGTCGAGCCATTTCCTGGGTGATTTGATCCAGCAGATGATGATCCATATAGATTCCCAGGGTTTTATTCTCCCGGTTCCAAAATGTTTGTGCTGATTCAAATTCTTCAGATGCTTTGGAATATTGCTGGGCACTGACCGAAGTTTCTATAGCTGACAGGGACTTCTGAAGTTGGTTTGTAGTATTTTGAAGGTGGAATACGCCGATTACTGCTAAAATCAGGATGACTGCAAAGATGGTTAAACCGGAAATTAAACGTTTCATGAAGGCTTTGGATTCTCCTTTTTTACAAGGGTATAATTTTTATCAGGGTCTGAACAAAGAAAGAATACGTCCGTAAGCTGGACGTGTTCTTTTTTTAATATGGACTGCAGCCACTGTTTGGATAAATGATACTTTTGCAGGGATTCCTGATCAATTTGCCCATCGGTGACAATCATCAAAGGGGGGTCTTTGTCTTTGCCGGAAATTCCTGTCATTTTTGGGGTAAGGGTCTGTGCCTCAAATTTTGGAAGGACACTTACCTGTCCATTGGTTTCTACAATTGCAAGATACACGTCCTGAAGATCAAAGATTCCCTGAGAACGGAGGGTGTCCATCAGGTCATCCAGTGAGAAGCGGAGATTTTTTAACGCTTTTTGATCTACTTTGCCCTGTTCAATAATGGTGATGGGATTGCCGGAAATAAAGCGGCGGAAAGAGCGGCTTTTCAGGGACAGGTGAGATACAATCAGTTCAAACACCACCAAAACAATAATTGGAATCGCCCCCATGGTCATGGGAATGGACGGGTCCTCAATGGGAAGGGAGGCAATGTTGGAGATCAAAATAGTAATGACCAGTTCGCTGGGCTGCAATTCTCCCAGCTGACGTTTTCCCATCAGCCGGAGCGCGAAGATAATTAGCACATACAATAGTGACGCTCGAATCAGTACAGTAAGCAAAAAAACACCTTCTTTCTGTTGGAAAGTGTTCCCATGTTTTTTCTATTTATACCCAAAAGCATAATCTCTGTTTTCTGCGCATAAACTTCCTGTAAGACAAAATTAGTTTGTGGTTTTGTGTGATGGGAATTTTTCTGCAACACCAACGAGGAGGAACGGACGTGAAAGGGAAAAAACGAATTTTAGCTTACCTTGCCGCAATGTTGTGTGCCTTTACCAGCATATCCTGCAAGGGGCAGGGTAAGGACTCTTTTTATCCAGTAGCGGAGTTTCCTCCTGCCAATGTCCAGTATACAGAAACCGGTTCTCAGGAAAAGCAGCAAGCACCCTTAAATTATGAAACTATGAAAGGGGTTTGGATTTCCTATTTGGAATACAGCTGGGCTTTAAAAGGAAAAACTCAGGCAGAGTTTGAACAGACCATTTCTGCCATGTTTGATCAAATTGTTTCTTGGGGACTCAATACAGTAATTGTACAGGTTCGTTCTCATGGAGATGCTTATTATCCTTCCCAATATTATCCCTGGTCACAATATGCTTCCGGCAGTGTAGGGGTGTCTCCTGGGTTTGATCCTCTGGCAATTATGGTGGAACAGGCTCATCAGCGGAACCTGTCCATTCATGGATGGATTAACCCGTACCGGCTCATGATGGATGAGGGGATGAACGCCTTGTCAGAGGAATATCTCATCAGTCAGTGGTATCATTCACCTGGGTGGGCAGAGTATATGCAGCAGGGAAGCAACGGGTATTGGTATTTAAACCCAGGAAATGAGCAGGCGCTTTTGTTGATTGTAAATGGGGTTTCGGAACTAGTCAGCCAATATTCTTTGGACGGAATTCAGATTGATGACTATTTTTACACCATTTCACCGGAGGTATTTGGTCAGACAGCAGAACAAGCAAGAGAAAATACCACCAAAACCGTAAAGGGAATCTATGAGGCGGTGCATCAACAAAATGATTCTTTATGGTTTGGGGTCAGCCCGGCAGGCAATTATCTGGATATTCCCAAATCCGATCAAACCCAATATACAGATCTGGTTACCTGGTGTACTCAGGAAGGGTATCTGGATTATGTGTCCCCGCAGATTTACTGGGATTTTGATGACCCGGTAGCGCCGTTTCAAACTGTTTTGGAAAAATGGGAAAACTTAGTGAAGGGTTCTCCGTGTCGGTTGTTTCCTGGGCTGGCGGCCTATAAGTTTTCTGGTTCGGATCATTTATGGGATCAGGCAAAGGCGGCAGAAGAAGGAAAAGTATCAAACGGGTATTTATATTTTCGCTATGATGATTTGGTAAAGGCATTTGGCGGATAAAGAAAAAGGACCTTTGAAAATACAAAGGTCCTTTTCTTTATCCCTGCCCCACTGGACAGTATTAATTTATGGAAGAAATGAAAGAGGTTAGCAAATTTAATCTAAGGCACTGTTTAACATGGTACCTAAAGCAGCAGGAGACTGAACACCTACAGCTTTATCAACTACAGCGCCATTTTTAATGACAAACAAAGCAGGAATATTCATTACCTGATATTGCATTGCCAATTCCTGCAGTTCATCTACATTGACTTTTGCAATGTGAGCTTTGCCTTCAAACTGTCCCGCAACCTGATCCAGTACAGGTGCCAACATACGGCACGGACCGCACCATTCTGCCCAGAAGTCTACCAAAACAGGTTCATTGCTGCGGATAACTTTTTCATCAAATTCTTCTACGCTTTTAATGTGAATTACACTCATGGATAACATCCTTTCTATCTATTGGTTTATTCGCGGTACCATATGAAACCAATATGGATCCGTAGTATCTGTAATTGAATTTATTTACATTATACACTTAATTGGTATAAAAATCAAGCCCCAAAATAAAAATAATAAAAAACATTGGCATTTTTAATTTGTGTGTGGAAAGTATTTTAAAAATTGCATACTGTAAAAAACGGTAAGGGGGAGTTTCTTTGCGCCGTTATGGACGAAATCATCTGGGAATAAAACGTAAACTTGTTTTACTGCTGCTTGTGATTGCCTTGTTCTGCATTTATATTCAGTTTGCCATGGGGTCTGTGGTGGATCAGGTAACCGCACATGAAAGTCAGATTCTGGCGCAACAGGCTATGAATGATGCGTTTGCCTATGCTTTAAAACAACAGCCGCAAAATTTGGATGATTTGGTGACTGTGCAGTCAGGGAGTGAGTCCAATTCCCAGACATTATCTGTGGATTCGCAAAAGGTCAATGAACTGCGGACAGAAATCACCCGGTATATGGCCCAGTCCTTACAAGAAGTAACCGTACAGACTTTGAAAATTCCTATTGGCAGTTTGATTGGCAGCGACCTGTTGGGAGCTAGAGGACCGGATGTGACCTTTAAGCTGTATCCCAGCGGTCAGTTTACTGGAAAAATGGTCAGCCAGTTTGATGCAGCGGGAATTAATCAGACCCGGCACAGGCTGCTTTTTCAAGTGGAAGTAGAGCTTGCCTGTGTTGCGCCCTTTTACCGTTCAGAAGTTCAGGCGCAAGGGGAGTTTTTGTTGTCAGAAACTGTCATTGTAGGCAAGGTTCCTGATTATTATACCCAGGTTATTGGGGAAGATACGGTAAACCTGGAAAAGGCGGGAAGCTATCGGGGATTGGAACCTTCTTTTTCCACCCAATCCCGAGAAAATGGGCTGGAATAGATTGGTATAATCTTTTCTTTTTGGGAAATCCTATGATTACATATGATTGTAACAGGATACAGAAAGGAAGATTATTGTTGGGAAATTTCACATCAAACCACCCAGTGGAAGAAGAAAACGAAACTGATTTGGGACAAAATGAATCTACTGGTCAGATTCAGGAAATGGGTTCAGTCACCACCAGAGGGAAACACTTGATCCATTGTTTGACCATCATCGGTCAGGTAGAAGGGCACTATATTTTGCCGGCGCAGAATAAAACCACCAAATATGAACATGTTATTCCTCAGTTAGTTGCCATTGAAGAAGATCCGGAAATTGAGGGACTGATTATTATGATCAATACCGTAGGCGGAGATGTGGAAGCGGGATTGGCGATTGCAGAATTGATTTCCAGTATGAGCAAGCCCACCGTATCTCTCGTGCTGGGAGGAGGACATTCCATTGGGGTACCTCTGGCGGTCAGCGCCGCCCATTCATTTATTGCGCCTTCTGCCACAATGACCATTCATCCAGTGAGAATGAGCGGATTAGTATTAGGGGTTCCTCAGACATTTTCCTATTTTGAGAAAATGCAGGACCGGATTGTGACCTTTGTGACCGAAAACTCCCATATCAGCGAAAAGCGGTTTACAGAACTGATGATGACAACTGGAGAGCTGGCTATGGATGTGGGAACTGTATTAAACGGAAGCGATGCGGTGAAAGAAGGGTTAATTGATGATCTGGGAGGTCTCAGCGACGCGATTCAATACCTTTATCAAATGATTGAAGAAAAGGGAAAAAACAAGGAGAAAGACCATGCTTTACACCATTGTTGACGAGCAGGAAATTTTTTTGGAGGATAAAAATTCTAAATATTTTTATAAAAAGGTTGCGAACGGCATTGTAGAAGGTGTACAATATAAAGATAGTATAGTAGTCCAACGAGTAATTTCTACGGATTTAAAAGACTATCTGAACCCCAGTCTGCAGCCGGGACAAATGTTGTAGCCAGTTGCCTGCACAGGGTAAGATCACACCTTGTGCAGGTGATTCTGCGTTTTTAGGCGAGAACTATTGTTCTGCAAAGGCAAGGGATATCATGTAAAAAGAAAAGCAAACTTTAAAGGAGAATGTTGAATGCCCACAAAAAAAGCTTCAAAACCTGCTGCTCGGAAGACATCGTCTTCATCGCCGGCAAGTTCTGGAAAAGGACAGAGAAAAGGAAAAACATCCTCTGGAAAAAAAGAAACAGCTGCTGCCAAAGCCATGCAGCAGGAACTGCACAAACGTCAGGTTTGGGCGGTAATCCTGTTCTTTTCTGGGTTGTTAGTAGGTGCCATGACCTTGATTCAAGGGCAGAACCTATGGGAATTATTACATAATTGGATTTTTGGAATGTTTGGAATTGCTTCCTATTTGGTGGCGCCGATGCTTTTGTTTATTGCGGTGCGGGTGACCATCCGCCCGGAAATTGGAAGAATCCGTCATAAACTGTGGCAGGCAGGCGTATTTATTGCGCTGCTTTGCGGTATGATTCAGGTGGCATTTATGAAAGGCTATCCAGGGGAAGGTCTGGAACAGGTTTGGTTTAATCTGTTTAATTTGGGACAGGATTTACGGAGCGGCGGCGTAGTAAGCCTGCTGTTTGGATGGCCGCTGCAGGCTGCCTGTGGAACCGTGGGGGCTACCATTATTCTGGTGTTGTTTTTGCTGGCCATGATTCTACTGCTCAGTGGTTCCACCCTGTTGGATGCGTTCCACACAGTTTCTAAACCGGTCAAAAAGATGGAAGACAACTATATCCGGGCACGGGAAGAACGGGAAGAACGCCAGGAACAGGAAGAACAGCGCAGACAGGCTGGATTTAACATTGATGTGGATCTGGGTCCAGACCCTGTGGTGGAAGAAATGCCGCAGCATCCAGTATCCTCACCAAAACAGGCGCAGCTGCAGCCGGTTTTGGATGAGCTGGAAGAAAAAATTCCTCCTCAAACCGAAAGCCCAGCCCAATCTTTCTTAAATGTTGTGGAAGAAACCAAGCAGAAAGCCATGCAGACCCGCGAGGAGAAAAAGCAGGAAAAACAGGAACAGCTGGATGCTTTGGTAGAACGTGCTGTACCAAAAGAACCGGAAACCACGCCGAAAGAAGCAGTGCGTGAAATTTTGGAAGAAGAAATCGGGGAACGGGGGGCAAAACAAGAATCTACAGAGGGAGAACCACCGTTCAATCCAGGAGCTGCTGTACAGATCCGTCAGTATCAGTATCCGCCGATCAGCTTGTTAAAGGCACCGGTTAACCGTCCCAATGCGGATTTATCTGAAGAACTGAAAATGAATGCGGAATTACTAGTAAATACCTTAAAAAGTTTTGGGGTACAGACCAGAATTATTGATATCAGCCGAGGACCTACAGTTACCCGCTATGAGCTTCAGCCTTCTGCCGGAGTAAAGATCAGCAAGATCACCAACCTGGCAGACGACATTGCCCTGAATCTGGCGGCAGGCAGCGTGCGAATTGAGGCACCTATCCCCAACAAAGCGGCGGTAGGAATTGAGGTACCTAACAAAAAGACAGAAGTAGTCACCATGCGGGAGATTGTGGATAGTGTTCCCTTTAAAAATGCCAAAAGTAAACTTTCTGTGGCGCTGGGGAAAGATATTTCCGGTACAGAGGTGATCTGTGATATTGCAAAAATGCCTCATATGCTGATTGCCGGTTCTACCGGTTCCGGGAAGTCTGTGTGCATTAACTCCATTATTATCAGCTTGCTTTACAAGGCTACTCCTGATGAAGTAAAACTTTTGATGATTGACCCGAAGATTGTAGAGTTGGGTGCTTATAACGGAATTCCTCATCTGCTGGTACCAGTGGTTACAGACCCTAGAAAAGCCGCAGGTGCTTTGGGATGGGCAGTAACCGAAATGCTCAACCGGTACAAGCTGTTTGCAGACAATGGGGTCCGTGATCTGACTGGTTATAATGAGCTGGCCAATACCAAAGAAGAACTGAACCCCATGCCGCAGATTGTCATTGTCATTGACGAGTTGGCGGACTTAATGATGGCGGCGCCCAACGAAGTGGAAGACGCCATCTGCCGCTTGGCACAGATGGCCCGTGCGGCAGGGATGCATCTGGTAATTGCTACCCAGCGTCCTTCTGTAGACGTTATCACTGGGTTAATTAAAGCCAATATTCCTTCTCGAATTGCGTTTGCCGTGTCTTCTCAGATTGACTCCAGAACCATTCTGGACCAGGGGGGCGCAGAAAAGCTTCTGGGAAAAGGGGATATGATGTTTGCGCCGGTGGGAGTTCAAAAGCCTACCCGATTGCAGGGATGTTTTGTCACTGACCAGGAACGGGATCAGGTCATTGAATTTGTCAAGAACTCCACCAATGCTGCGGAATATGACGATAAGATTATGGACGAAATTGAAAAGCAGGCAGTGCAGGAAAAAGGCAAGGAGAAAGGAAATGACGGAGGCGGATTTGAGGAAGAAGATCCGCTGATGAATCAGGCAATTGAATGTGTTGTAGAAGCGGGACAGGCTTCTACCTCTTATCTGCAGCGCCGTCTTAAGGTAGGATATGCCCGAGCTGCTCGACTGATTGATGACATGGAGGCCAAAGGGATTGTGGGCCCGTTTGAGGGAAGCAAACCCCGTCAGGTGATGATCACCAAAAATCAGTGGGCAGAAATGAAACTGAATCAGGATACTTTGCGGGAAGGAACTTCCCCAGAGAATGTTTAATGAGGAAATATCAGAAAATATAGGAGGTTTTATGAACCAACATGGATTTTTACCCATTTCCAGAAAAGAAATGGAACAAATGGGAGTGGAACAGTTCGACTTTGTTTATATTACAGGAGATGCTTATGTAGACCATCCCAGCTTTGGTGTGGCGATTATTTCTAGGGTACTAGAATCCCTTGGATTCACAGTGGGGATTATCTCTCAGCCGGATTGGCACTCTGACCGGGATTTTCTCCGGTTTGGACTGCCACGATATGCTTTTTTAGTTACAGCGGGGAATATTGACTCCATGGTAGCCCATTATACCGTGGCAAAGCGCCCCAGAACCACCGATGCTTATACACCGGGCGGAGTAATGGGCAAACGTCCTGACCGTGCAGTGACTGTATATTCCAAAAAGCTCAAGGAATTAGCACCAGACGTCCCGGTATTGATCGGTGGCCTGGAAGCATCTCTGCGCCGGTTTGCTCACTATGACTACTGGGAAGATCGGGTAAAACCTTCTGTTTTGGTGGATTCCGGAGCAGATCTTCTGATGTATGGTATGGGAGAACTGCAGATTACCGAGATTGCCAATCGATTCCGCCAGGGAGAAACTGTGAGCCAGATGACAGATATTCGGGGAACCTGCTATCTGACCGATCCGGTGAATACTCCTTATGGAGCGGTACAGTGTGCGGATTTTGAAATTGTAGCCAGAGATAAAAAAAGCTATGCCAAAGCAAACCGCCAGCAGATGAATGAACAAGATGAAGTGACCGGACGCACTTTGATTCAGCGTCACGGCAAAAAAATGCTGGTACAGAATCCTCCTATGAGAAGCTTAACCCGGGAGGAACTGGATCAGGTATACGCTCTGCCTTATATGCGGATGTACCACCCTATTTATGAAAAAGAGGGCGGCGTGCCTGCCATTGAAGAAGTAGAATTTTCCATTGTACATAACCGAGGCTGTTTTGGCGCCTGTAATTTCTGTGCACTGGCATTTCATCAGGGGAGAAAAGTCTCTTCCCGGAGTGAAGAGTCCGTTCTGGAAGAAGCCAGAAGTTTTGTGGGGAATCCTCGCTTTAAAGGATATATCCACGATGTGGGAGGCCCTACTGCCAATTTCCGCTATCCTTCCTGCCAGAAACAACTGACGGGGGGAATGTGTAAAGACGGCAGAAAATGTCTGGCACCTCAGCCATGTAAGCTTTTGGAAGTAGATCATACGGAGTATCTGGATTTGCTGCGGCAGATTCGGGAAATTCCGGGGATCAAAAAGGTATTTATCCGGTCCGGAATCCGGTATGACTATTTGGTGGCAGATCCAGATGAGACCTTTTTTGATGAATTAGTACGCTATCATGTAAGTGGTCAGCTGAAGGTGGCTCCGGAACACTGCAGCAACCATGTTCTGGATCAGATGGGCAAACCTCATATTGAAACCTATCTGAAATTTGTACGCAAATTCTATGAAAAGACCAAACAGGCAGGAAAGGAACAATATCTGGTGCCTTACCTCATGTCTTCTCATCCTGGCTCTACCTTAAATGATGCCATTGAATTGGCTTGTTTTTTGAAAAAGGAACAGGTTCGGCCGGAACAGGTACAGGATTTTTACCCTACCCCGGGTACCGTTTCCACCTGTATGTATTATACTGGGCTGAATCCCTTTACCATGGAACCGGTATATGTTCCTAAAGAACGGGAAGAAAAAGCAATGCAGCGGGCACTGCTCCAATACTATAATCCGAAAAACTATGATTTAATCCGCAAAGCGCTTAGACGGGCAAAACGATTTGATTTGATTGGAAAAGGTCCTAATGCGCTGGTGGAAGATGATAAAACCCAGCCCCAGGGAATGACTTCCAGACAGGGAAGAAGCGGTAAAACCGGCACAACACGGGCTGTTTCTAGCAGACAGCCGCTGTCAGCTAAGGGAAAAAGAAATGAGAAAGGGCAAAAAACATGGCAAAAAGAAGGTCAAAAAGGAAGAAGAAACAAAAAGTAGGCGGTGGTTTTTACACTCTTTTAATTATGTTTCTTGCATTTGCGGCGCTGATTACCATCAATGGATTTTATCCGATTTCCTCATCCCTTCCGACCTGGCAGAGTATTCGGGCGGAAGTAGAAGGATATCTGGAAGATCCGGTGGTTAAGCCGGAGCAAGTTGGTTCCGTAGACGGCGTTGTAGAAGTGCATTTTATTGACGTAGGACAGGGAAACTGTACTTTGATTAAGTCAAACGGTTCCTATGCTTTAATTGACGGGGGTGAAAATGACCAAGGGGAAAAGGTAACCCAGTATCTCCAGTCTCAGGGAGTAGATCATCTGGACTATGTAGTGGCAAGTCATCCGCACTCCGACCATATTGGAGGCCTGGATGTGGTGATCAACCAGATTCCTACTACCAATATCATCATGCCCCACTTGGAGGACAGCGTTGTTCCTACCACCAAAACTTATGAAGATTTGCTCAATGCCATTTCCAACAACGGCGTCAATGTCATTGCGGCACAGATGGGAGAAAGCTATGATCTGGGTGGAGGAATTCTCCGTGTGGTAGGTCCCGCAGCTGCATTTGATGATCTAAATAACAGTTCTGTAGGGATTAAATTTACCTATGGCAACCGAAGATTTCTGTTTACAGGGGATATGGAAAGCTCTGCAGAGCAGGCAGTTCTCCGCAGCGGAGAAAATCTCCAGGCCGATGTGTTTTTACTGGGACATCATGGATCTGCTACCTCTAACGATGATGACTTTTTAGATGCAGTTGGCGCAGAATATTATGTAGCTCAGGTTGGATACAATAATCAATACGGACATCCTCACCGGGAAACGCTGAAAAAAGCGCAGGACAGAGGTGTCACCCTGTATCGAAGTGACCAAAACGGCACCGTGATTTTTAAGACAGACGGAACCAATCTGGAGGTTTCCACCGAAAAGTAAGGCTTTGATGCTGTACAGAAAGGAAACACAATATGAGACAGGAATGGATTGTAGACCGTATTGAGGGAGAGTTTGTAGTGCTGGAACTTTTTGATAAAAGTCACTGCAGAGAACACAAAAGCCAATTCCCCCAAAATCTTCGGGAAGGGGATGTGGTGTTTTTGGATGACCAAGGATATCACATTGACCAGGAAAAAACTAAGAATCGCAGAGAACATATGATAAAGCTGCAGAAAAAGCTGTTTGGAAAATAAAATTTTATTGTGGAACAAGAAGCACAGGAAAAATAGTTCCTGTGCTTTTGTTTTCTAGAATTTTTATTTGATATAAACGAAAGGATAATTTCTGTGCAGACGGCTTGCCATTTCGTTTCTGACGTGGTAAAATGGATAAGAAATGTCGTTTTATAAAATATGCTGTGCGGATTGGTTGATACATCCGCAGCTTTGAAGATATTTTGTGTAAAGATCAGATTTTGGAGGATCCATTTTGAAGGAAAGAAAAGAAATTTTAGTTTCAAAAGAAGAATTAGAGCAGCAAAAACAATATGCTCAAAAGGTAAAGTCCATTTTGTCTGAGCGATATCCAGACCGAATCCCGATGGCCCATGTACACAGTTATGGCTGTCAGCAGAATATTTCTGATGGGGAAAAGATCAAAGGGATGCTGGCTAATATGGGGTATGGTTTTACAGATGAACCCAAAGATGCGGATTTGGTCATCTATAATACCTGCGCCATTCGGGAAAATGCAGAAGACCGTGTATTTGGCAATGTAGGAGCTCTCAAACATGCAAAACGCAGAAATCCTCAAATGATCGTAGGGCTTTGCGGATGTATGATGCAGCAGCCTCACATTGTAGAAAAACTGAAAAAAAGCTATCCTTATGTAGATTTGGTATTTGGCACCCATGTGCTGCACCAGCTGCCTGAAAATTTATTGCAGACACTGACAGAAAAAGAACGGGTATTCCAGACACCGGACAGCGATGGTGTCATTGCGGAAGACCTGCCTATTCGCCGGGATGGCAAACTGAAAGCATGGGTATCTATTATTTATGGGTGCAATAACTTCTGCACCTACTGCATTGTACCTTATGTTCGGGGTCGGGAGCGCAGCCGGGATCCGGAGGCGATTCTGTCTGAAATCCGAGGACTGGTAAAAGACGGATATAAAGAAATCACCCTTTTGGGACAAAATGTAAACTCCTACGGGAAGGGTTTGGAACAGCCTATTACCTTTGCAGAGTTATTGAGAAAAATCAATGACATCCCAGGAGATTTTCGAATTCGCTTTATGACATCTCATCCAAAGGACGCTACCAAAGAGCTGATTGATACCATGGCTTCTTGTGAAAAGGTATGTCATCACCTGCATCTGCCAGTTCAGTCCGGCAGTGATCGGATTTTGACATTGATGAACCGTCACTATAATCGGGAACAGTATTTAGAATTGGTGCGTTATGCTAAAGAAACTATTCCGGATATTTCCTTTACCAGTGATATTATTGTAGGCTTCCCTGGGGAAACTGCGGAAGATTTTGAACAGACTCTGAGTCTGATTGAAGAAGTGAAATATGACAGCTTGTTCACTTTTATCTATTCCAAACGGGTGGGCACCAAAGCAGCTGTTATGGATGACCCAATCAGTGATGAAGAAAAATCTGCGCATTTTCAAAAGCTTTTGGATGTGCAGAAAGAAATTGGACTGTCTAACTATGAAGCTTGTGTTGGCAAGGTGTTCCGGGTATTGGTTGACGGAAAAGGCCGAACAGGGGATCATTATGTCACAGGTCGGACAGATCAGAATATTATTGTTGATTTCCCGGGAGACAGTTCTTTGATTGGCTCCTTTGTGGAAGTAAAAATTACCAAAGCGCTCAATTGGGCGTTGTTGGGAGAACCGGTCAGAGAGCAGGCTGAGTAAAACAGCAGCTTTCCAATATAGAACAAAAATAAGGAAGGAACGAAAAAATATGTCTTTAATCGAATTAGCTCGTGAAATGGGCAAAGAAATCCAGGCCAGTGAGGAATACAAAAAACTGCATGCTGCAAAGGAAGCAGCTGACGCTGATGCTGAACTGCAGGACCTGATTGGCAAATTCAATATGAAACGGTTTGAATTAAATGCTGCTATGTCTGAAGAAAATAAAGACGATGCGAAAATTGCAAAACTCAATGAAGAACTCAAAGAAGCATACAATGCGGCAATGTCCAATACCAACATGCAGGTAATTACCGCTGCCCAGAACGAAATGGATTCTATGATGCAGCAGGTTACTAACATTTTGATGATGTGTGTAAACGGAGAAGATCCAGAAACCTGTGATCCAAATCCTCATAGCTGCGGCGGAAGCTGTGCTACTTGCGGCGGATGCCACTAATTGATTTAAAAAACAGAGGGAGGAACTATGAAGTTCCTCCCTCTGTTTTTGCGCTTATAACTTATAAAATGAATTGCAGCAGCATGCCGGCAATTGCACCAGTAAAATATACACACAATAAGATTTTCAAATTTTGTTTTGCATGGTGATGATTGCTTTTAAAGAGCACCAAAAACCCAAAGCCGGCGCCGGTAGAAAGACCGGCAATGGCAGACGCAAAGGAAATACTTCCCTGCAAAAATAATTCGGTTAAAAACACAGAAGTGGCACATCCGGGAACTAGTCCAATCAGAGCAGTTAAAAAAGGCTGGAATACACTTTCGGTCATAAGCAGAGCCTGTACTCTCTCTTCTCCAATCAGGAAGATAACAAAATTGATGGCCAGCAGTGTGATACAGATAAAAATGGTAGTTTGAATGGTGTGGGTAACGGCATTTTTTAAAATGGAACGGGAATGGTGCTCATGACAATGGTGATCACAACCGATTAAATCCACCGGATCAGATTTAGGAGTTAACCTTTCTTTCCGGAATACCGTATACATAAATAAATAACCGGCAATGACTGCAATGAGCAGTTTGATTACAATTAGCTGCAGAACCGCTTCCCAGCTGGAGGCGTGGGAAATCATAATTGGCAGCGCTTCGTCAGATGTAGACACAAATACAGCGATTAATGTACCGGCTCCGATGACACCGCTGTGATATAGGGTAGCGGAAGCAGCGGAAAAACCACATTGGGGAATACATCCTGCCACGGCACCCAGGGGAGGACCCAATAAATGGTCTTTGTATTTGAGCAATTTTTGTGCATTCAATTTCTTTTGTATGATTTCAATAATAAAGTAAACAAGAAATAAAATGGGCAAAGATTTTAATGTGTCGGTTAAAGTTTCTAAAATAAATTCGGGCACGTATTTTACCTCTTTCTTTCAGATTGCATCGTGAATATTGTGCAGTTCTAATTATAAAATGGTTTTTTTGTTTTGTCAAAGTTATGCTAATATGCGTAATTGTTCAAATATATTGATGGTATATTTTTCGAATGATTCAGAAAAACTAATAGCAGGAATTTTATGTTTCAAAGGAGGAAGCAGCCATGGCTGATTTAACCCAAAATGAATTTGATTTTATCGAGGAACAGCTTCGTCAAGAGGAATTAATGATGCGCAAATTTTCCATGTATGCCCGGCTTTGCGATGATCCTCAGTTAAAGCAAAAATGTCAGCAGGTAGCAGCAAGACATCAAAATCACTATTTGCGGCTTTTAAATCACTTAAATTAAAGGAGGAATTGTTGTGAAATCATCTGGGAAACTGTCTGATCCGCAGCTGATGCATGATGGAGAATTATCTCAATGCTTTTTAGCGCAGCGGTATAATCGGGGGATTTTGCGGTGCGAGAACATTGCGTTGCGGGAAGATCTGCTGTATTTACTTACCGAGGAACAGCAGATTCAGGGAGAACTTTGTCAAGAACAATTAAAGCGAGGATGAAAAAATCAGAACCAATTTCCAAGGAAACAGTATGTAAAGCAAAACAGCTTTACACAGATAAAATGCTTCAATGGGACTAAAAGATATCCAGAAAACAGAAAATCATTTTAACAGGGAGGTTTGTTATACCATTCCTTTTCTAAATCTATGCCTACACTGGAATACAAGCATAGGATATGATTGGACAAACTTGTCAAGACAGAGGAAAAGGCAAGTATGAAGGAAAAAGGTGTGACAATGTTAATAATAAATTTATAGATTTGCCATGGTTTTGTGGGTTTCTACCTTGCGTTTGTGCAGTAGATAATGATATAATACTTTTGGCACTTTTTTAAAGTTAAACAAAGATCTACCAAAAACAAAGTTAGGAAAGTTTTAGGTTGTTTTTTAGATAAGAAAAAGGGAGTATTTTAGTGAAGCGTACGTTTTTTTCGCGGTTTATATCAGCGATGATATCCGTTGCATTAGCGGTTGCAATTGGGGTAGGCACTACCTCTTGCGGTGGAGAAATCAGGACATGGCTGTCCTATGATTTATCTGGGGATCCCTCTAATTTGGATCCCCAATGTGCAACAGGAGATTCCGCTTATACGGTGATTAATAATATTTTTGAAGGATTGATGACAGCTGACGAGCAGGGGAATCTGGTTTGTGGCCTGGCAGAAAAATATACTGTCAGCGAAGATAAGCTTACATACCGATTCACTTTGAGGGATGGCCTGAAATGGTCTGATGGGGAACATGCAGTAACTGCACATGATTTTGTGTTTGCCTTCCAGCGTCTGTTTGATCCAAAAACCAGATCTGCTTCTGCATCTTCGTTTTATTGTATTAAAAATTCTCAGAATGTGGCAGAAGGGCGGGCAGATATTTCCTCTTTAGGGGTTTATGCTCCGTCAGATACAGAATTGGTATTTGAGCTGGAATACCCCAACTCTATGTTTTTGCAGCTTTTGACCACAGCTCCGGCAATGCCCTGTAATCAGGAGTTTTTTGAACAGACAGAGGGAACCTATGGATTAGACAGCTCCAGTTTAATTTCTACAGGGCCTTATTATTTAAAGTCCTGGGTGGAAGATGAAGAAAGCTATATTAAACTTGGAAAAAATGACTCTTATTACAGTGCAGATCAGGTAAATTTAACCAGCCTGACACTGTATACCAATACCGAGGATGAAGAGGTAATCGATCGGTTTATTAAGGGTGACACCCAGGTATATGCTTATTCTGGAAAAACTGATCGGGAATTACAGAAAAATATAGATGATTATCAGTCCTCTGTTTCTCAAAATGTTCTTTGGGGACTGGCACTGAATCCTGCAAATGAGTATTTGCAAAATACTTCATTGCGGTTGGCATTGGCCCATTGCTTTGACCGGGCTCGATACGCAGAAGTGCTGCCGGATTATTTAACCGCAGCAGATGCGATGGTTCCGCCGGAAGTTACTTTGGACGGCGAAAATTATCGCGAGAATTCTCAGGAAGTAAAGGCGCCGGGGTATGACCCAGAATTAGCAAAAACAGAGTACGCCCAGGCCTTGGCACAGCTCCAGACAGCAGAACTCAATAATCTAAAGGTATTGATCCCAAATGATACAGGAATTGATCATTTAGAATATTTCAATTATATTTCTCAGAGTTTCCAGAGAGAATTTAATCTTTTTTTGAGTGTGGAAGAAGTGTCTTCTGATGACTTAGAAGACCGGATGGAGCAGGGGGATTATCAGATTGCTGTCATTCCTTTAGAATCCAATTATGACAGTCCTGCAGCGGTGTTAAATCGTTTTTCTTCCCACAGCCAGACCAATCGGATGGATTATCAGAATGCTTCCTTTGACAATGCACTGAATGCGGCATTAACAGAAAGCAATCCACAGATGGTGTTGGAAAACTATCAGTTGGCGGAACAGATTTTACTAAATGATGCGGTGCTTTTGCCTATGTATTATGAGTCAAATTATCTGCTCTTTGATTCCGATGCAGATGGTGTGATGAAAAATAAGCAAAACGGGTATCTGACGTTCCGTTATACCTGTTTTACAGAATAAGGTGTGTGGACAAAGAATGATCATTAAAAATATGCTGATTGGCGCTATTATTGGAATCGCCAATATTATTCCAGGCGTCAGCGGCGGAACCATGATGGTAATCCTCAATTGTTATGACAAACTGATTGGAGCAATTTCCAGTTTAAAAAAGAATTGGAGAAGCAGTCTCCCTTATTTAGCTTCAGTAGGAATTGGCGCATTGATTGCCATTGGACTTTTAAGCAAAGGAATCGGCTACCTTTTGGAACATCAATATATGATTATCAATTTCTTTTTCATTGGAATCATTATTGGTAGTTTCCCCATGATTTATAAAAAAGCAACGGTGGATCGGTTTCAAGTATCACATTTAATTCCTTTTGTGGTGACATTGGGAATTATGATTTTAACTATGGTCTTTTCTCCGGATGACAGTGCAGAAACGGTCATTCGACAGTTAAGCCTGATGTCCTTTATTAAGCTGGTCATTTGCAGCGGGATTGCGGCAATCTGTATGATTATCCCTGGAATCAGCGGCAGTTTTATGATGCTATTGTTTGGAGTATATACAACGGTAGTTACTGCAATTGGAGAGTTTAATGCACTGGTTTTGATTCCCGTGGTCATTGGTGTGTTGCTAGGAATTTTGCTGGGAGCAAAACTGATTGACTTTTTGATGAAACGATATCCTCAGGCAACATATTTTGCTATTTTAGGCTTCGTTGTAGGAAGTGTTCCGGTACTGTTTCAAAAAATTGTGCTTACAGATAACCTCCGGGGCGGGATCACACTGGTAATCTCCATTGTGGCGCTGATTTTGGGTGCGGCAGTGGCGCTGGTGTTTGACAGCCCCAAATTCAAAAAATTCTTTGAAGACAAAAACCAGAAAAAGGAGGAAGCTGTGTGAAACTGTTTGGTTCTCACATTGAGCCATCCTGCAGTTACTGCAAGTCCGGCAAAAAAACCAGTGACAAACAGATGGTGCTGTGCAATCGCTACGGAGTAGTAGCGCCGTATTATAGCTGCCGTTGGTTTCGTTATGCGCCGTTGAAACGGGTGCCGCGTCGCCATCAGGTACTTCCGGAATATCAAAAGGAAGATTTTTCATTAGATTAATGACTTAAAATTTTATAAATGCAGCAAAAAGGCGAACCACATAAAGTGGTTCGCCTTAGCTTTTTTATCTTTTGGGATGATAGATGAAGAAAACCTGTTATTTTCACTTTACTGATAGGGTACGCGCCGAAGGCGGTTTGTTTACCGGCGCTTCGCCGGGGTTAGACACGATGAAGCAGATCAGTGTAGTTTGGCATCGGCCATTTATCCTGTGCAGTTACTTCTTCAATCTGATCTACATAGCTGCGCAGTAATTCCATCTGCGGCAAAATGGTTTCTTTACAGTAGCTGGCTTTGACATAATTATCTTCGGTTTCTGGCAATGGTTCGATTTCTGCCAATTTGCGGGTAGCATCGGTAACATGGTCAATCAGCGGAGATAACCGGTTCATCATGTGAACCATGCTTGGGTTATCAATGCCTGCAGTTTTCAGCTGGTTGTAGCTTTGAGCAATGCATCCGATGTAATCAAAGCATGCCGGCAAAATCTGACGGCGTACCATTTCCAGCATGGTGTTAGCTTCAATGGTGATTACTTTAATGTAGTTGTCCAACAAAATTTCATACCGAGAATGACATTCAATGTTGCTGAGTACATGATGACGCTCAAGTACTTCCATATTGTGAGGTGCCAAATACGCTTTTGCTGCTTCTACTGTGGTAGGCAGGTTTGGCAAACCTCTTCGTGCGGCTTCTTCAACCCATTCCTGTGTATAGTTGTTGCCGTTAAAGATAATGCGACCATGATCCCGCATGGTTTCCTGAATAATGGCATTGATTTCACCGTCAAAATCTTTGGTGTGTTCCAAACGGTCTGCAAATTGCATTAAGGTATCTGCTACAATGGTGTTTAATGCATAGTTTGCAAATGCAATGGAAGCAGAAGAACCAACCATACGGAATTCAAATTTGTTTCCGGTAAAGGCAAATGGGGAAGTACGGTTCCGGTCGTTGTCGTCCTTTGGCAGTTTCGGCAATGTTTCTACACCCATCTGAAGAATTGCAGATGGTGCTTTGTCCGGAGTATTTCCTTCTGCAATGCTGTTTAAAATAGAGGTGAGCTGTTCTCCCAGGAAGATGGAAATAATCGCAGGAGGCGCTTCGCTGGCACCCAGACGATGATCGTTTCCGGCAAGAGCTGCGGACAGACGCAAAAGGTCAGCATGATTGTCAACAGCAGTAATTACAGCACATAAGAAAATTAAAAACTGAATGTTTTGATAAGGATTTTTTCCCGGTTCCAACAGGTTGATGCCATCATCTGTGCACAAAGACCAGTTGTTGTGTTTTCCGGAACCGTTAACCCCAGCAAATGGCTTTTCATGCAAAAGACAAGCTAAACCATTCTTTTTGGCAATTACACGCATCAGTTCCATTGTCAGCTGGTTATGGTCGCAGGCAATATTTACAGAATCAAAGATAGGCGCCAGTTCGTGCTGAGCAGGAGCCGCTTCGTTATGTTTGGTTTTTGCAGATACACCCAGCTTCCAAAGTTCCTCATCCAGCTGATGCATGTAGTCGGCAATACGGATACGGATTCTTCCAAAATAGTGGTCATCCATTTCCTGACCTTTTGGCGGTTTTGCGCCGAACAAAGTGCGTCCGCAGATTTTTAAATCCAGGCGTTTTTCGTAAAGTTCCCGATCAATGAGAAAATACTCCTGTTCTGCACCAACTGTGGAAAGAACCCGTTTTGAAGTGGTGTTGCCGAATGTCCGCAGCAGACGAAGTGCCTGAACAGAGATTGCTTCCATGGAACGGAGCAATGGAGTTTTTGCGTCCAGCGCTTCTCCAGTATAAGAACAGAAGGCAGTCGGAATATATAATGTCCCATCTTTAATAAAGGCAGGAGAGGTACAGTCCCATACAGTATAGCCCCGAGCTTCAAAGGTGTTGCGCAGTCCGCCGTTTGGGAAAGAAGAAGCATCCGGTTCCCCTTTGATCAGTTCTTTTCCAGAAAATTCCAGAATTACTCTGCCGTCTGGGGTAGGGGAGATAAAGCTGTCGTGTTTTCCTGCGGTAAAATTCGTCATAGGCTGAAACCAATGGGTAAAATGGGTTGCACCTTTTTCCAGTGCCCAGTCTTTCATTGCTTCTGCCACAATATCGGCGATTTCGGGTTTTAACGGAAGTCCGGCATCAATGGATTTCTTTAACTCTTTATAAGTGCTTTTGGGAAGTTTTTCCCGCATGACAGTATCGTTAAATACATTGCAGCCGAATAAACTAAAATCAAAACTCATACACATTCACCTTTCCAACCTACAATCAAAATTGCTTAAAGCTATTAAGAACATATCCCAAAAAATACATTTTTAATCATGTATTTAATGAATTAATTACTCTTTATAAAAGAATAATTCCATTTGCACCGCATTCTTGGTACATTTCCTCTGTCCAAATAGAAGATTGAACCTCACCAATATGTGCTTTCTGAAGAAGCAGCATACAGATACGGGATTGACCAATTCCGCCGCCCATGGTCAGCGGCAGTTCTCCACGAAGCAGCTGCTGGTGGAAGGGGAGTGCGGCCCGTTCTTCACAGCCGGCAATTTTTAGCTGGCGCTGAAGCACTTCTTCGTCTACACGGATCCCCATAGAGCTGACTTCCACAGCCCGGTTCAGTACTGGATACCAAACTAAGATATCTCCATTCAAAGCCCAGTCATCATAGTCCGGTGCACGTCCGTCGTGAGGTTTTCCGCTGCGCAAAGCACCGCCGATCTGCATTAAAAATACGGTTTTGTATTCTTTACAAATTTGGTTTTCTCGTTCTTTCGGAGTCAGGTCAGGGTATTTGTCTTCCAGTTCCTGAGTGGTAATAAAGTGAATATCCGGGGAAATAAAGCTTTCAATCTGTGGATAACGGGATACCAGCAGGTTTTGTGTCAGTTTTAATGCGCTGACAATGCTGCGTACGGTATCTTTTAAGGTTTCCAGGGTTCTGGTTTCACGGGTAATAATTTTTTCCCAGTCCCACTGATCCACATAAATAGAATGGAGATTGTCTAAATCTTCATCCCGGCGAATAGCGTTCATGTCGGTGTACAATCCCTGTCCCGGTTCAAAAGCGTATCGGCACAGTGCTTTTCTTTTCCATTTTGCCAGAGAATGTACGATTTGTACATTGGACTTGGTTGCCAGAACGTCAAATTCTACAGGACGTTCCACGCCGTTTAAGTCATCGTTTAAGCCGCTTTCCGGTGTTACAAACAGGGGAGCGGAAACCCGAGTCAAATTCAGATTTTCAGCCAGCTTTCTTTCAAAGGTGTCTTTTACCAGCTTGATTGCAATTTCTGTATCAAGGATGGAAAGTTTGTTGTGATAATCATGCGGGATGAATGTCTGTCTTTCACTCATAGAAATTCCTCTTTTCTTTATTTGGTTTTGCTCCTCAATTTATCGTAATACGAAATGATTCGCAGTGTGGAATTTTTCACAGTAAGCTATGAAATCCACAAAATAATGATCTTATAATTGTTTTATTTTACCATTAAATTTGTGATTTTGCAAGAAAACAGCCGGGAACTTTCAAATTTTTTACGAAATGGACAGACAGCTTTTTTTGTGAAAAGAACTATTAGATAAAATAGATAAGGAATCATTTGCTGCCAGGTCAAGTTACCATAAAGGAAAAAGACAAAATGAAAGGGGTGCTGGAAATATTTTCATACAGCACCCCCTGAGTGATTTATTTTTATATGGTGTATCTCTGTTGTTTTAGGATGTTTTCCTGTGTTTTATGACTGGGATTTTTCCCGCTTAAAATAAGCGTCAATTTTTTCCTTAATCTTGTCTGGAATTGGACGAGGAACAGGAAATACAGTACTGTTTATCAGCTTTTCAGAGAACAGCGCCAAAAAGTCGATACTCTGCTTTAAAGACCGAGCAGAAACCCACTGAGCAGTATCGTGGCGGTTGTGAATAGGTGCTCCGCTTTCGCCGCTGCGGAAAAAGCTCATGGCCGGAATTCCACCGTCAGCAAAACTGGTAGAATCACTGGAAAATATATCATGAGAAACGGTGAGGCCAAATCCCACTTCGTTTGCCAGAAAACGCAGAAAATCACAGAGTCCTTCGTCCGCTGTGACAATTGCTTCGTGATGTCCAATCAAATTTCCTGCCAAATCCACATTGATCACCAAAGCAATGTTGTCCAGCACTTCTTTCGGAGTATCCCGAACATAAGCTTTGCTCCCATAAAGTCCCTGTTCTTCTCCGCTGAACCAGATAAAACGAAGTGGCCGCAGAGGAGGGTGTTCTGCAAAAAAGCGGCACAATTCCAGAATTATAGCACTGCCGGACATGTTGTCGTAAGAACCGTGGCTATACCGGACGGTGTCATAGTGGGCGCAGAATACCACCGTTTCCTGGCTGTCTCCTGTACCGGGTACTTCTGCAACAACATTGTATGCCTGTGCATCCTGACGGGTTTGGGTGACCTGTAACGTAACCATATCTGGGGATTCGTCCAACAGACGAAGAGCTTCCAGATAGTGGATAGTGACACCGGGGATAACCGGATCTCCCTCATTGGGATAGAAGGTGGTGGGGTTTAAAGAAGCAATCATAGGATCGGTTTCTTCCATTTTGTCAATAGGGGTTCCGTAAATAGAAACAAAACCAGCCACCTGATATTTGACCAGTTTTCGGTAAAGAACCAGGTTAGGGTGGGAGTTGAGTAAAACAATACACCCCTTTGCCTGTGCCAAAAGAATCTCATTGCCGTCCTCTGCATAAAAGAACGGGGCTGTAATGCCTTCTGTCAGGGTAGAACCACACAATCTGCAGCCGGTCACGGAATATTCGGTGCCGGATTGAGAAATCAGGCTGGCAGACTCCATGGTGCTGGCAGGAATGGGGAAAGATTCCAGCCGACATGGAAAGCCTAAACTTTGTACTTCATTTAATAACAGGTTTGCACTGTCCAGTTCGGCTTGGCTTCCTGCCCAGCGGACAAAATCAGTGCGCCGGATAAGATCTGCCGCACGTTCTCCAGCTTTTGGGGAAACGGCGGGATTTTCATAGGTGTACGCGCCGGATTTCACAAAAATCATCCTTTCTATATTATCGATTTTAAGAATCTATACAAAATATAATTCAGCGGAAAATCAATGTCAATATCGATCCGGATTTTTGTCATGAATGACTGGAAGACAGCCATGTTTTTGGGGAATTTACCAGTATATCAAAATCCCCGCCTGACCTGACAACATCAGTCGCCGGTCAAACGGGGAATTGTTTTAAAAGATTTGGTGTTAAACCAAAGCAAAGTATAAAAGAACAATGGCACCCAGGATAATCCGATACCATCCAAATACTTTAAAGTCATGCTTTTTAATATATCCCATCAGGAATTTGATGACCAAGACGGATACAATAAAAGCGGTAATCATCCCTACTACCAGGATCAGCAGTTCTGTTCCAGTAAATGCCAAACCAAACTTCAGCATTTTAATGGCACTTAAACCAAACATAACCGGAACTGCCAGGAAAAAGGTGAATTCTGCCGCTGCTACTCTGGAAACGCCGATGAGCAAAGCACCAATAATGGTAGCGCCGGAACGGGAAGTGCCAGGAATAATGGAAAGTACCTGAAATAGACCGATATAAAAGGCAGTGCGATAGGTGATGTCTTCCAGTTTTGGAATTGCAGGCACCCGCTGTTTGTTCCAGTTTTCAATGACAATAAAGGCAACCCCATACACAATCAAAGCTGCTGCAATGACAAGGGGAGTGTGCAGATGTGCTTCAATGTAATCATCAAATAAAAGTGTAACAACTGCGCCGGGAATACAGGCAACCACCACTTTCATCCAAAGGGAAAAGGTATCTTTTTTAATCCATGAACGGTTTTTGTCGTGAAATTGAAAAGGGAACATTTTCTTCCAAAACATCACTACAACCGCCAGGATTGCTCCCAGCTGGATCACTACAAAAAACATTTCCTTAAAAGCTTCACTGGTATTTAGGGTAAGGAATTCATCTACCAAAAGCATATGTCCGGTACTGCTGATAGGAAGCCATTCGGTGATTCCCTCTACAATTCCCAGAAAAAATGCTTTAATCAGTTCTATCCATTCCATAATTTCATCCTTTCTTTGCCGCAAATAATCAGTTGGATATACTGTTTGTCATTCCTGACAAAAGAAGATACAAAACATACAGTTATTGTAAGCCTGTGTTTCATTGTATCATTTTATTCCTTTTGACGCAATCCTATCCCAAAAGAAAGGAAAAAAATTAAGAAATTTTTCAAGGAGTCACCAAGGGAAAATGATCCGCATAAGATGTTTTTAAGAGGTGTTCCTCTTGGAAATGAGGTGAATGATGATGGCAAATTATAATGATTGCAGAGAACCCACTATCCGCTGCGTTTGTTCCTGCCCGCCTTGCTGTCCTGCTCCCATGCCCACGAAACCTGCTACAGGATATTTTTACACGGTTTCTGCTCAGAGTTTTTCCGGACAGAATGTCCCGGTTACCTTCAGCAATACGGCTGCTTTAAATGAAACTCAGCTGGGCGCTGACGGCAGTACCATCACAGTATCAAAACCAGGTCTTTATCGGATTGGATATGGCATTACACCAAAAACCGGAGCTGGTGCCGGTGTAACCGTATCTTTGGCAAGTGTATCACCGGCAACAGGAACCATTCCAGGTACAGCCTTTGCTGTATTGCTGGATCAATCCCAGGTTCACGGAGATGTATTGACAGCATTAACTCCGGGACAACAAATCTGTCTGCAGGTCAGCGCTTCCGGTTCTGCGCCGCTGACTTTGGATACCAGCGGGATTGGAGCATATTTAACGTTAACTCAGGTTATGTAATCAGCCAGTTTCTCACTGTCCAACAACAAATAAACCCCGCTTTCCATAGAAAGCGGGGTTTATCTGCGAGAAAAAGCAATGAAAAAATGAAAAAGGATTATTTTTCATTAAAGTATTTGTCCTGATGGAGAAATACATCTGCCATAGCCAAAATATTTTGAGGAGGTACATCAAACGGAACAGAGTGAGTTGGAGCAATAATCAAACCGCCGTCTTTTCTTAAGATAGAAGTTACACGTTTAATTTCGTCAATAACGCCCTGTTCATCTGCATAAGGCAGACATCTTTGGGTGGAAATTCCTCCCCAGAAGGTCAGCTTGTTGCCGTATTTTTCTTTCATTAGTGCAATGTCATAAACTTCCGGCTGGAAGGTTTGGTAACAGTCCAATCCAATTTCGATCAGGTCTGGGAAAATTTCGTGACAGTCACCGCAGGAGTGCTGTAAAACATATTTGCCGGCGTCTTTTACTTTGCGGTACATTCTGGCCATACGGGGTTTGATAAAATGTCTCCAGTGAGCAGGACCCATAATGAGGCCATGCTGTTGTCCCCAGTCATCTCCAAAATAGAAACCATCAATATCATATTCCAAAGCAATGTCAATAATTTTTAAGTTGTACTCGCAAATCTGATCCAGCAGTCGTTCCAGTTCTTCTGGGTAAGCGATCATAGCCATCAAGGTGTTTTCCATTCCCATTAGGCTCCATGCCCGTTCAAACATGGAAAATCCGATCGCGCCAAATTTAAAAGCGTCCCGTGGACTGTCCATCAGCTGCTGATACTGACGGCGAAGATGTTCTTCATCCAGTTTTGGGAATTCATAGGTGTTGTTTTCCAAATCTGGAATCATAAAAGAATCAATCACGCCAATATCTTTGTCTGCACCGTTTCTGTTCCATACAACTCCAAAATCATCCCGGAAATAGCCTGGTCGGTCGGGAAGTTCTGTAAAATCTCCAGGATAATAAACGCTCATCAAATATCCTTCAAAGGTGTCAGCGATATTCGGGTCGCCAGTGTAGTTGACCAAATTTTCCAGCGCCTGGTGAGTTAAGTCAATCTGAAAGGGAATAGTGGTATTTTCCTTGTGATTTAAAGCATCCAATACTGCTTGTCTTTTTGTCATTGCGATTCGTCCTTTCTGTTTCGTGTTTCGATGTATTCAGTTTACCGAAATCGGGACTTGTATAATAGATAAAATCATCTTATAATATAGTAAAATCGTATCATGTTTGAGATTATTTTAATAGATGAGGTCAGTTATGCAGGTTACATTTGACAAAAAGAAACTATTCGGACTATTAAAAAATTATCATTTGGTGACAGGACTGCGGATTGGAGTATATGACGCAGACCAAAATGAAATATGTACTTACCCGGTGTCACAGGGGGCTTTTTGCAAAGAAATTCGAAAACAAAAAGCATGTTGGGAGCGGTGCATGAGCTGTGATAAGGCGGCGTTTAATCGTTCCAAAGATCAAAAGGGGCTTTATATTTATCACTGTCATGCGGGATTAACAGAGGCTGTATCACCGCTGTTTTATCGGGAAGAACATATTGGATACATGATGATCGGTCAGCTGAAAGAGGATCATGATGTTTTTTCTCCAGAAAAAATTGAAGGGGATTTTACACCGGAGCAGCTCAAGCGACTGGAACGGCTTTTTTATCAGGTACCTAATCTGGACCGAATTCAGGTGCAGGCCTGTGCAGCCATTGTACAAGCCTGTGCAGCATATATTTTATCCGAAAACTATATTTATTTTTTAAATAACGATTTGGCAAAGGGGATTGAGACCTATCTCAAAGAGCACTATGCACAAACGGTGACATTGGAATCACTGGCCTGGCAGTTTCATATCAGCAAAGCGACCCTGTGCCGGTGTGTGAAAGAAAACTTTGGAAAAACAGTAGGGGAACTGCTTTTGGAAGAACGGATTCAAGCTGCCAAAAGATTGCTGACCACCACCGACGACAAAGTTTCTGACATTTCCAGGCTGGTGGGGATCAGTGACTACAATTATTTTTCCAAAGTCTTTAAAAAGGAAACAGGACTGTCTCCTCGGGAATATCGAGCTCAGAAAACAGAGTCCCGTCAATTATTTTCAGAGTAAGACAAATCCAGCCCCACTTTCCATTTTCCCTGTAAAAAGCGGAACAGCAAAAGGAAACATTTGCTTACATTATCCGCTACCATACATACCCATACTGCATTGAGCCCCAGATGGAACACGCGAACGCAGATAAAGGTAAAGACAATCCTGACACCCCACATGGTAATGACAGAAATGAAGAATGGGGAACGGGTATCGCCAATGCCGTTAAACAGCCCTTCCATAATGATAGCCACAGCGAACAGCGGTTCTGATACTGCCACAATTTTCAGTACGGTGATTCCCTGAGAAATTACAGCGGGATCCTGCGTGAAAATGGACATAATGGCTCCGGGGAATAAAAACAGCAGTCCTCCGGTAATTGTCATAATCATCATGGCAATCAGGGTAATGACCCGGGACATATGCATCAGTTTTTTTCCGTTGCGTTCGCCTACAGCATTTCCCGCCAAGGTGGATGCGGCGGTTTCCATGCCGTATCCGGGGATATAAAATGCCTGTTCTGCTGTCAAAGCGATGGAGTGTGCTGCTACAGAAATGGTTCCCAGATCGGTGACTAAAGAGGTGAAATACACCTGACCAAAGCAGACCACAATTCGCTGCAGCGCAACCGGAATGCCTACTTTGACACATTGTTTCATAACATTAGGACAAATTCGGAATGATTGACCTTTTGGAGAAAGTAAGGGATTTTTCAGTAAGGCAATTATCATCAAAGTTCCCCCTGCAGCGTGGGAAATGGCTGTGGCAATTGCGGCACCGGCTACACCCAGTCCTGCACCCCACAAATGGAAGGACCCTAAGGTTACACCATTTCCGATCAGAAAAAAGTTTAAAATGATGTTAATCACATTCATGAAAGCGTTGACAAACATAGGGGTTTTGGTTTCCCCGGCTGCCCGAAGGACAGAGCCAAAAATAATGGTAGCTGCCCGAAATACCATGGGAATACAGGTGATGAAGAAGTAGATAGAGGCGTCTTTTCGGATTTCTTCAGAGGCACCCAGCCATCCGGGAAGAAACGGGCTGACAGATAATGTGATGATAGTCAGTACAATTCCCAAAGCCAATGCCAAAAAGAAGGATTGAACGGAAGCGGTTTTGGCCCGCTGATAATCTTTTGCTCCGATTGCCTGGGAAATGCAGGCCAATACGCCGATTCCCATGGCGAACATGGGACCGTTGACCAGCCATGTGACCGTAGCAGTCAATCCTACTGCGGCAGAAGCGTTGGCACCCATTTGCCCTACCATAGCGGTGTCGGCATACTGAACCACGGTCTGTAATGCCTGTTCCAGCACAGTGGGCCATGCCAGTGCGGTAATGGTAGCGATCATTGCTTTGTTCTTTTGCCAGGTATTTGAAAAGCCTGTAAACATAGTATATCTCCTTTATCCATTGCTGTGAAAAACCGGATGCTGCCCTTGCATCCGGCGTTTAATTCCATTATAATAGAGCAGGACTGAGATGTAAAGGGTGTCTGTTTGAAACAGAATATTTGCTCAGAATTTTACAGTGATGCGGTGTAAAACCAGAAAAATATAGAAAAGGATGTCGTTATGATTCATCAAGATTCCATGGCTCAAATTACTCCCAAAGAATTTCGGGATTTGGTTCGTAAAAATCAGTTTTCTCATCCTACCGCCGGAGTGTGTGCCGGATATGCCCAGTGCAATCTGGTGATTCTTCCCCGGGAACTGGCATATGACTTTTTGCTGTTTACCCAGAGAAACCCCAAAGCCTGTCCGGTGTTGGAAGTAGGGGATGTGGGAAGCCGAATCATTCGGTTTTTGGCTGAAAATGCCGATGTGGCAAAGGATATTCCTCTTTACCGGGTTTACCGTCACGGTGTTCTATGTGAAGAAGTAAATTCCATTGAGTCTCTTTGGCAGGATGACTTTGTGTTCTTTTTAATTGGGTGCAGCTTTTCTTTTGAAGGGGAACTGATGGAAGCGGGAATCGAAATCCGCCATATTACCCAGGGGTGCAATGTGCCCATGTATCAAACCAATTTGGACTGTGTTCCGGCAGGATGTTTTTCCGGGAAAATGGTGGTCAGTATGCGTCCGATTCCTGCCCAGCAGGTGGTGCGGGCAGTTTCTGTCACTGCACAAATGCCAAAAGTTCACGGAGCTCCCATTCACATTGGTTCTCCGGAGCAGATTGGGATTTTTGATTTGGTGCATCCTGATTTTGGAGATCCGGTTGAGATCAAAGAGGGGGAAGTGCCGGTGTTCTGGCCCTGCGGTGTAACACCCCAGTCTGTTGTTATGAATGTGAAACCGGAAATTGCCATTACCCATGCGCCGGGATACATGTTTGTGACAGACATTAAAAATACAGTGCTGAAATGTGACTAATGAATATAAAAAGGAAAAATTGGGAGGAGATCAAAATGTTGAAAATAGATTTAAACTGTGATTTGGGCGAAAGCTTTGGAAATTATACCATTGGAATGGACGAAGAAGTGATCCCCTTTATTTCTTCTGCTAATATAGCCTGCGGCTGGCATGCGTCTGACCCAGTGATTATGGGGAAAACCGTGAAAAAAGCAAAAGAATTTGGTGTGGCTGTGGGGGCACATCCTGGATTTTTGGATTTAATGGGATTTGGCCGGCGCAATATGACAATTACCCCTCAGGAAGCCAGAGAATATGTCACCTATCAGGTAGGGGCTTTGTATGCATTTTGTCGGAGAGAAGGAATCCCGCTCCAGCACGTAAAACCTCACGGCGCCCTTTACAACATGGCTGCCAAAGACCGGGAACTGGCGCTGGCAATCTGTCAGGGTCTGCGGGACTTTGACCCGAATGTAATTTTGCTGGCTTTGTCCGGCAGCCAGATGGTAACTGCTGCAAAAGAAGTAGGCATTCCAGTGGCACAGGAAGTGTTTGCAGACCGTGCCTATGAGGACGACGGCAGTTTGGTAGCACGTTCCAAACCGGGAGCAGTCATCCATGATCCTGATGTGGCCATTGCCCGGGTAATCCGTATGGTAACCGAGGGAAAGGTTACTTCTATTCACGGAAATGACATTGACCTAAAGCCGGATTCTGTCTGTGTCCATGGGGACAACCGGGAAGCACTGGCGTTTGTTCAAAAAATCCGTCAGACTTTGGAACAAAATGACATCCAGATCTGCCCGCTGAGTGAAATTGTATGCGGAGGAACTGTATGAGGGAAATGAAACTGGTTCCCAGCGGCGACTGCGGGATTTGTGTAGAGTTTGGCAATGAAATTTCAGAAGCGGTATATCAAAAGGTCGCTGCCATGAGCGCCCTGTTAGAACAGGCAAATCTGGAAGGGGTTATTGAATGGATTCCCACCTACCGTTCCTTAACCGTGTGTTATGACCCGCTCAAAACCGATTATGAAGCGCTGCGATTTGAACTTTGGAACTTGGTGGATCAGGCAGAAAAGCCAAAGGACTCCAAGCGGGTTGTTTTGGAAATTCCCGTTTGTTACGGCGGGGAATTTGGCCCGGATTTATCTTATGTGGCAGCACACAGCGGGTTAACTCAGGAACAGGTGATTGAGGTGCACAGTCATCCGGAATACCTGATTTATATGCTGGGCTTTACTCCCGGATTTCCTTATTTAGGGGGCATGGACAAGCGGATTGCCACCCCGAGGCTGACAGAACCACGGGTCAGAATTCCAGGGGGGAGCGTTGGCATTGCGGGAGAACAAACTGGGTTGTATCCCATTGATTCCCCGGGAGGATGGCAGCTGATTGGCCGCACACCCTTGCGCCTTTATGATCCCCATCGGGAAGTACCGATTCTGTTAAAAGCATCTCAGTATATTAAATTTCGTCCCATTGGGGAAAAGGAATTTTTTAAAATTGCCCATCAGGTAGAACAGGGGACCTATGAAATCAAGATTTTGCCAGATACGCACAAAAATCCAATACAGGCATTGGACATAGGAAAATAAGGGGGAGCAAATTTGGGAATTGAGTTTTTAAACGGCGGATTTTATACCACGGTACAGGATGCAGGACGACATGGATATCAGCAGTTTGGAATGCCGGTCAGCGGCGCAATGGATTTATACAGCATGCGGCTGGGAAATCTGCTGGTAGGCAATGACTGGAATACCGAATGTTTGGAAGTCACTGTACTGGGGCCAAAAATTCGATTTACGAAATCCAATTTTTTTGCGGTCACCGGAGGGGAGTGTTCCGTTACTTTGTCCGGAGTCCCGATTCAGACCTATAAAGCTTATTTGGCTCAGGCAGGAGATGTTTTGGAATTATCTGCTGCAGTAAAAGGCAGCCGGATTTACCTGTGTTTTGCAGGAGGATTTTCTCTTCCGTCTGTTATGGGCAGTAAGTCTACCTATGTGAAAGGAAAAATTGGAGGAATTGAAGGGCGTGCCTGCAAGGCGGGAGATATTCTTTCCTTTGCATCTCCCAAAACGGCGCTGTCCAATCAGGATCACCGGCGGATTCCTTATTCCATGCGGCCGTCTTTGGAAAAGGAGCAAACGGTTCGGGTGATTTTGGGACCTCAGGAAGATGCGTTTTCTCAGGTGGGGATTGACACTTTGCTGACACAGCCTTATCAGGTTTGCCCTGATTCAGACCGCATGGGTTATCGGCTGGAAGGACCTGTCATTGAACATGCTCCATCACAGGATGGCAACATTATTTCCGATGCCATTTCTTTTGGTGCCATTCAGGTACCTGGTCACGGAAAGCCCATTATTATGATGGCGGAGCGGCAGACTACCGGAGGATATACCAAAATAGGCGTTGTCATTTCAGCGGATCTTCCCAAAGTAGCACAGATGAAAGCAGGGGATGTTCTCCGCTTTGCAGCCTGTTCTGTAGAAGAAGCGCAGGCAATATACCGGGAACAGGATAAACAGCTGCACTCCCTCAAACATTTGTGGGAACAGGAAATGATTGAAAAATCTGCCGATCTGGATATTCAGGTAAACGGCAAACCGTTTTCTATTCAGATTTCGGAACTAGCTTAATAAATGGAAAAAATATCAAAAGCACTGTAATGAACGAAAAGTTACAGTGCTTTTTCTTTTTTAAAAAAGTATATGATAAAGAAAAAGCTGCAGAAAGAAAGTTTTAAAACAACAGAAACCCTGGCTGTTTTTGGGGCAGAGATCGCTTAAAAAACAGCCGGGTTTTGCATACTATTTTTTAGACGGCAATTTTATAACAGTTTCTTTTTGCTTTTCATTTTGCTATTATCACGATGGGAGAAAATCAGTCTATTTTTGAATGATTGATGATAATGGGGTAAATCCTTTCTAAAATGATTTTGAAACTAATTGACAGAAAAGTTTGGCAGTTTTATAATTTGATCGAAGAACCAATGGGTTTTATAGGAAATGAAACGGCGGTGACTTTATCATGAAAACAATCATTGTTTATGCTTCAGTACATCACAAAAACACAGAAAAACTGGTAAAACAGATCCAGGAACGGTTTGACGTGGATGTTGTGGATATTACAGCAAATGATCATACAGACTTTACAAAATACGATACCATTGGATTTGCTTCTGGGATTTATTTTAATGAAATGCATCCAAAAATTATGGAAATCCTGCACCAACAGAAGTTTCGAAAAGGACAAAAGGTCTTTTTACTGTATACCTGCGGCATCCCTTACCGCAATTATGCCAAATCTGCAAAGAAACTTTTGGAAGAAAAGGGCGCCAACTGTCTGGGTGTTTACTGGTGCCGGGGATATGACACCTACGGCGTATTAAAAAAGCTGGGCGGCATTGCTAAAGGTCATCCCAACGAAACAGATATTCAGCGGGCACTGGAATTTGTGCGGCAGTATTTATAAATTATGCGGGGAAAAGAAACATGTATCGAATCTTAATTGTAGAAGACGATCCGGGAATAGCCCAGGCCATTCAGGAACAAACAAAGCTTTGGGAACTTGATTCCAAATGTGTAGAAAACTTTCGGAATATTATGAGCGATTTTGCAGACTATGATCCTCATCTGGTTTTGCTGGATATTACGCTGCCTTTTTTTAATGGGTATCACTGGTGCGGTGAGATACGCCGGGTATCCAAAGTACCCATTGTGTTTATTTCTTCTGCTTCTGACAATATGAATATTGTTATGGCAATGAATATGGGGGCCGATGATTTTATTGCAAAACCATTTGACCAAAGTGTGCTGATGGCAAAGATCCAGGCAATGCTGCGGCGCACCTACGATTTTGCTTCTTCCATCCCCGTGCTGGAACACCGGGGAGCGTTATTGAATACAGGGGATAATACCCTTACCTATGGGGAGGAGCAGCTGTCTTTAACCAAAAATGAGTATCGGATTTTATTGACACTGATGGAGAACAAAGGAAAGGTAGTCAGCCGGGAAAAATTAATGGAACGGTTGTGGGAAACCGATAGTTTTGTGGATGAAAATACACTGACTGTCAATGTAAATCGGCTGCGGAAAAAGCTGGACGGAATCGGCCTTTCTGATTTTATTGCCACACGTTTTGGTGTGGGATATTTGATTGGTTAAACTGTCAACGGAGGAAAGCTGGATGAAATTTTTGCTTTGCTATGTTAAACAATATCAAAAAGGAATATTGGTATTCCTATTGTTTTCTGTCATATTTTTGGCATCTTTCTTTTTGTATGATCTGCCTTTGGAAGCGGTGCTGTATCCCATGGTAATTTGTGGAGTTTTGGGGTTTCTTTTTTTGTTGTGGGAGGCAAGAAAAGCGAAGCAGAAACATCGCCGCTTACAGGAACTGTGTCAGCTTCCAGCAGTACTGATGAACGAATTTCCGGAAATGGAAACGCTGGACGATCAGGATTATCAGAATTTAATTGAATCCCTTCGTCAGGAACAAAATCAACTGCAGACCCAGATGAACTGCCGTTATCAGGATATGGTTGATTATTACACTATCTGGGCGCACCAAATTAAAACCCCCATTGCGGCCATGCGTCTGACCCTTCAAAATGAGGATTCCAAGTTTTCCCGTCAGCTTTCTCAGGAACTGCAGCGAATTGAACAGTATGTAGAGATGGTTTTGGCATTTTTGCGCCTGGATTCTCCTGTACAGGACTATGTGTTCCGCAGACAGGATCTAGACGAAATTGTACGGGATGCGGTTAAAAAATTTGCCGGTTCGTTTATTCAAAAGAAACTGCACCTTTACTATGAACCACTGAATGTAAGTGTGCTTACTGATGAAAAGTGGCTTTCCTTTGTAGTGGAGCAGGTGATTTCCAATGCGGTCAAATACACTCCTTCCGGCGGGTGTATCACCATTGATCTGGAACAGCCGCAGGTGTTGTGTATCCGAGATAACGGCATTGGCATTGCACCGGAAGATTTGCCACGGGTATTTGAGAAAAGCTATACCGGTTACAATGGACGCAGCGATAAAAAAGCCAGCGGAATTGGACTGTATCTGTGCCGTCGCATTTGTGACAATTTAGGACATCAGATTACCATTCAATCGTCTTTGGACAGCGGCACTGTTGTGCGAATTGATTTAAAAAAGAAAAAACTGCAGGTGGAATAAGTTCTTACAAAAATGTAAGAAATAAAAGGGGAAATGTAAGCCGAATCGATGGCGGCGCATTTCCCGTTTTTGTTACAATAGGGGTACAGAACAACAAGGGAGGAATCAATTACATGAGTATGCTGGAAGTAGATGCGCTGAAAAAAATATATACCACCCGTTTTGGGGGAAATCAGGTTCAGGCGCTGACCAACGTAAGTTTTCAGGTAGAAGAAGGGGAATATGTAGCCATTATGGGGGAATCTGGCTCAGGGAAAACAACCCTGTTAAATATTCTTGCCGCATTGGATCAACCTACCTCAGGCAGTGTCCGGCTGGACGGAAGAAATATTTTTCAGATTCGAGAATCTGAAATGGCTGCTTTCCGCCGGGATCATCTGGGATTTGTATTTCAGGACTTTAATCTGCTAGATACCTTTTCCTTAGAGGATAATATTTATCTGCCTTTGGTTTTATCCGGAAAAAGTCCGCAGGAGATGAAACAAAGAATGACTCCTATTGCACAGCAGCTGGGGATTATACCCCTTTTGAAAAAATATCCTTACGAAGTGTCCGGAGGACAAAAACAGCGGGCCGCTGTTGCCAGAGCGCTGATTACCAATCCCCGTCTGATTTTGGCAGATGAACCCACCGGAGCACTGGACTCCCGGTCTACGGATGAGCTGTTGCGTTTGTTTGGAGAAATTAACCGAAACGGACAGACCATTTTGATGGTAACCCATTCTGTAAAAGCAGCCAGTCATGCACAGCGGGTGTTGTTTATCAAAGACGGCCAGGTATACCATCAGATTTATCGGGGAGGCAGTACCGAGCGGGAATTGTATCAGAAAATTTCAGATACCCTAACCATGCTGACGACAGGCGGTGAACTGGAATGAGAAAAGGATTTTACCGTACTTTAGCTTGGACAGGAATTAAGAAAAATAAAAAACTTTACTTTCCCTACATCATGACCTGTATTGGCGTGGTAATGATGTGCTACATCGTATCCTTTTTAGGAGATAATCCCATGTTTGGGTCTATTCCAGGGGGAGCCACCATGCAGGAGTTTCTCAAAATGGGCTTTGGGGTGATGAGTGTTTTTTCTCTGATCTTTTTGTTTTACACCAATTCTTTTTTAATCCGAAGAAGGAAAAAAGAATTTGGACTTTACAACATTTTGGGATTGGGGAAAAAGAACCTGGCGGTGGTATTGCTGCTGGAAACACTGATTATTGCGGCAATTTCCATTGTTGGCGGATTGTTTTTTGGGATTTTGTTTTCTAAATTGGCAGAGCTTGGAATGGTAAGGCTATTGGGAGCTGATGCAAACTTTGTTTTCTCTGTACGGTTTTCATCCATTGGCCAGACTGTAGTTTTATTTACCTGTATTTTTGCGGTTTTGTTTTTAAACATTCTTCGTCAGATTCATTTGACCAATCCAATCGAACTGCTGCGCAGTGAAAACGCAGGGGAAAAACCTCCAAAAGCAAACTGGATTATCGCGATTTTGGGCGCAGTCATTTTGGCAACAGCATATTATCTTGCGGTCTCTATTGAAGATCCTGTATCCGCATTAATGTGGTTTTTTGTGGCAGTGGTCATGGTAATTATCGGAACCTATCTGTTATTTATCGCCGGGTCTGTAACGCTTTGCCGGATTTTACAGAAAAACAAACGGTATTACTATAAAACCAACCACTTTGTTTCTGTTTCTTCTATGGTTTACCGGATGAAGCGCAACGGAGCAGGGCTTGCTTCAATTTGTATTCTCTGTACCATGGTGCTGGTGATGGTATCTTCTACTGTATGCCTTTATTTAGGAGCGGAAGACAATCTGCGCAACCGTTATCCCAGAAACATCAATGTAGATGTTACCGCCAGCAGCATCCAACAGCTCAATGGAACAGAGGCGGAACAGACAGAACAGCTGATTCAGCAGATTGTCAGCCAAAACCGGGTGCAGCCGGAAAATGTTTTAAATTACCGGTCAGCGTCTTTTGGAGGTATGATTAAAGGAAATCAGCTTGTATTTGATTATTCCGTTTATGAAAACCGGGCAGACAATCTTTCTGATATTTGGCAGGTGTTTATTGTTCCGCTGGAAGATTATAACAGACTGATGGGAACACAAGAAACCTTAAATCCAGGTGAAGTGATAATTTATACTACCAAGGAAACAGCTTATTTAGAAGATACTCTTCAGATTGGGAAAAGTGAACCTTTGACCGTGAAAAAAAGAGCAGAGAATTTTGTAGACAACGGCATAGACTCTATGCAGATTTTTCCCACCATGTATCTGTTTGTCCCGGATTTTGAACAGATTGTAAGCCCACTGATTCAGGATATGATGGAAGAGTTTGAACAGAATATGCTGTATTTACACTGGTATTATGGATTTGATCTGGACTGCGATGATGAAACTCAGATTGCAATTCAAAATGAACTGACCACTCAAATGGCGGAAATGGAAAAGCAGTGGGGTGGAAACTCCTTTTTCCATGGAATGATTGAAGGTGTAGCAAAAGAACGAGCAGACTTTTATGGTTTGTACGGCGGTTTATTCTTCCTCGGAATCCTTTTGGGACTAGTGTTTATAGCCGCTGCGGTGCTGATTATTTACTATAAACAAGTTTCCGAAGGGTATGAAGACCAGTCACGGTTTGAGATTATGCAGAAGGTAGGAATGACCAAAAAAGAAATTAAAAAGAGCATTAACTCACAGATTTTAACCGTATTCTTTCTGCCTTTGCTAACGGCAGGGGTACACTTGGCGTTTGCGTTTCCCATTGTGTATAGACTGCTGATGCTGTTGGGGCTGGGAGATAAAATGCTGCTGGCTGTGATTACACTGTGCTGCTATCTGGTATTTGCGTTCTTTTATGTTTTGGTGTATCGACTCACCTCAAAAGCATACTATTCCATTGTCAGCGGCGCACAGGAAAAACGGGCTTGATTGCTGTTCACAGATTGGATAGGTGAATATACCGCAGAAATTCATCTATTGTTTCCAAAGAATGAAAATTTCATCACATACAGGAAATATTCCGTACAAAATAGTAGGATAAAATGGAGAAATCAAATGGGATATAAAATATTTCGCCGTTTGACTGTTTGGGCAGGAGGAGCGGTCATTGGGATTTTGGTAATTCCTGCGGGAGCTTTGCTGCTTCTGATTTCCGGCATATGGTCTGTAACTGATCGTATAGCTGATTGGCTGGATCGGAAAACCAAAAGATAACTGTATGCCCCATGAAATAAATGGCGAAACCGTACAGGATAGGCAGAAAGGAGAGTGAATGAATTTGATTAAGGGCTTTTTTAAAATCATTTTTTCTCTGTTTGCTGTAGGAGTAACACTATTGGCGGTGATAGGAATTGTTTTGGGAATCAAGGGGTACCAGATGTATGACGCTGCTGTGACCGAGACTCCCATCCAAGAAAAGGTGCTTTCCATTTGCCAGCAGGAAGATTTTGTACCCTATGAGGAACTGCCTGATATTTATGTGGATGCTGTTGTTGCAGTGGAAGATCAGCGGTTTTGGACCCATCACGGCATAGATTGTCTGGCAATTGGAAGGGCATTGTGGAATGATATCCGTACCCTGTCTTTTGCGGAAGGCGGAAGCACAATTACGCAGCAATTGATGAAAAATCAGTATTTTACACAGGAAAAAACGCTGGAACGAAAGTTTGCGGAAATATTTGCAGCCTGGGAAATGGAAAAGACCTGCACCAAGCAGCAAATTTTAGAATTGTATGTGAATACGGTTTATTTTGGAAGCGGATATTACGGCATTCAAGAAGCGACAGAAGGGTATTTTGGAAAAGAAGCCCAAGAGCTGGAAGACTGGGAAGCAGTCATGCTGGCAGGACTTCCCAATGCGCCGTCTGTATATTCTCTGGATGAAAATCCCCAGCTGGCACAGCAGCGTATGAAGCAGGTGCTCAGCCGCATGGTAGAAACCGAGGTGCTTTCTTCACAGCAGGCAGATGAAATTTTTGAGCAAATGGAATCACAGCTGTAACAGGATAAATAAACGTAAAAAGAGTTGCTTTATGGTATTGTCCCTGCGGCAGCTCTTTTTTGTTGTTTCGTTGTAAAATGGGCTGGTTTGTGGTATACTAAATCATTGACAAAACAAGGGAAAAGTTGTAGGATAACAAATGAAAACATTTGTTCTTATTTGAACTTAAGCTACAAATTGATTATGATAGATTTCCGCAATGGACAGGAGAAAATGCCTATGGGAAAAGAACAGCATCAGGAAGTATTTCACTTAAAATCTTCTTATCAGCCAACGGGAGATCAGCCGCAGGCAATTGAAAAACTGGTAGAAGGATTAAACCGGGGAGACCGGGAGCAGACTTTATTAGGGGTAACCGGTTCCGGGAAAACATTTACCATGGCAAACGTCATCGCCAAGGTAAACCGCCCTACATTGGTTTTGGCACATAACAAAACATTGGCAGCTCAGCTTTGTTCTGAGTTCCGGGAATTTTTTCCGGACAATGCGGTAGAGTATTTTGTGTCCTATTACGATTACTACCAGCCAGAGGCGTATATTCCCAGTACAGACACCTATATTGAAAAGGACAGTGCCATTAATGACGAGATTGATAAACTGCGCCATTCTGCCACATCCGCTTTGTCTGAGCGCCGGGACGTGATCATTGTGGCCAGCGTTTCCTGTATCTATTCTTTGGGGGACCCAATCGACTACCGGAACATGGTCATTTCCCTGCGTACCGGAATGGAAAAGAACCGGGACGATCTGATTCGGAAACTGGTAGAAATCCAGTACGAGCGCAATGATATTAACTTTGTCCGAAACAAATTCCGGGTGCGGGGAGATGTGGTGGAAATTTTCCCGGCTTATTCCGGTGATATGGCAATCCGTGTAGAATTTTTCGGGGATGAAATTGACCGTATTTCTGAAATCAATACGCTGACCGGAGAGATAAAATCTGTGGTTTCCCACGTGGCGATTTATCCGGCTTCCCACTACATTGTTCCGGCAGACAAGCTCCGTGCCGGAATTCAGTCCATTGAACAGGAACTGGAAGAGCGTGTCAAATACTTTAAAGAAAACGAGATGCTCCTGGAAGCGCAGCGCATTGAGCAGCGTACCAGATATGATATTGAAATGTTGGAAGAGATCGGATTTTGCAAAGGGATTGAAAACTATTCCCGGGTATTGTCCGGGCGGGAACCGGGAACCAAGCCGTTTACTCTGTTGGACTATTTCCCGGATGATTTTCTCCTGTTTGTAGACGAATCTCACGTTACCATTCCTCAGGTAAGGGGAATGTATTTCGGCGACCGCGCCAGAAAGACCACCCTGATCGACTACGGTTTTCGTTTGCCCTCTGCCTATGATAACCGGCCTTTGAATTTTGATGAGTTTTATGAAAAAATCAATCAGGCCATCTATGTTTCTGCTACACCAGCTGAGTTTGAACGGGAACACAGCACCAACATTGTAGAACAGGTAATTCGTCCTACAGGGCTGTTGGATCCGTTGGTTACTGTAAAACCGGTAGAAGGTCAAATCGAGGATCTGGTCAGCGAAATCAATCTGCGGGTTCCCAAAAAGGAACGTGTGCTGATTACCACCCTGACCAAAAAAATGGCGGAAGATTTAACGTCTTATCTGGAAGATCTAGGAATCAAGGTTCGCTATATGCATCATGATGTGGATACCATTGAACGAATGGAAATCATCCGTGATCTGCGTTTGGGAGAATTCGATGTACTGGTGGGGATCAACCTGCTTCGAGAGGGGCTGGATATTCCAGAAATCAGTTTGGTTTGTATTTTGGATGCGGATAAAGAGGGCTTCCTGCGCAGTGAAACTTCTTTGATCCAGACCATCGGGCGTGCTGCACGTAATGCAGAGGGCCAGGTAATCCTGTATGCGGATGAAGTCACACCGTCCATGGAGCGTGCAATTTCCGAAACTCAGCGCCGCCGTTCTATCCAGATGGAATACAATGAGGCCCATGGAATTGTACCGAAAACCATTAAAAAAGATGTTCGTGAAATTTTGGAAATTTCTCAGAAAGAGGATGACAAAGATGTCCGAAAACTGAAAAAGCGGATGAGCGAACAGGAACGCCAGGCAATGATCAAGCGGCTGACTGCAGAGATGAAAGAGGCAGCCAAGTTGTTGGAATTTGAATATGCAGCACAAATCCGCGACCGCATTAAAGAATTGACAGAAAAGAAATAACCCTATGTTAGTAAAACAGAGAGGAAGAATCACCTTTGGGAAAAGATAAAATTGTTATTCGGGGTGCCAGAGAACATAACTTAAAAAATGTGGATTTGGAAATCCCCAGAGACCAGTTAATTGTTTTTACCGGATTGTCCGGTTCTGGGAAATCTTCTCTGGCGTTTGACACCATCTATGCAGATGGTCAGCGCCGTTATATGGAGAGTTTGTCTTCTTATGCACGTCAGTTTTTAGGACAGATGGAAAAACCTGATGTGGATGATATTCAGGGCCTTTCTCCGGCAATTTCCATTGACCAGAAAACCACTTCACGAAATCCCCGGTCTACTGTGGGAACCGTTACCGAAATTTACGATTATCTGCGTTTGATGTACGCCAGAATCGGGATCCCTCATTGTCCGGTCTGCGGCCGTGAGATCCGCCAGCAAACTATTGATCAGATTGTAGACAAACTGCTTTCTCTGGAACCTGGCACAAAAATCCAGGTATTGGCTCCCGTCGTGCGTCAGCGGAAAGGTACCCAGGTAAAAGAACTGGATGCTGCCAGACGAAGCGGTTATGTACGGGTTCGGATTGACGGAAATTTATACGATCTGTCCGAAGAAATTAAGCTGGAAAAAAACAAAAAACATACCGTGGAAATTGTGGTAGACCGTCTGGTGATTAAAGAGGAGATTCGCTCCCGTTTGGCAGACAGCTTGGAAACAGCCACCAGCTTAACCGATGGACTGGTATTGATTGATATGATCGGTGGGGAAGAACAGCTGTTTTCCCTTAACTATTCTTGTCCGGAACATGGAATCAGCATTGACGAGCTGGCACCCAGTATGTTTTCCTTTAACAATCCTTTTGGGGCTTGCCCCACCTGTACCGGACTGGGTACCTTTATGAAAGTGGACCCGGATCTGGTGGTTCCCAACAAAGCCCTTTCTATTCGGGAAGGTGCTGTCAAAGCCAGCGGATGGTATTACTTTGAAGGCGGCATGACCCAAATGTACTACGAGGGTCTGGCAAAACATTACGGGTTTAGCTTGGATACCCCTTTTGGAGAACTGCCGAAAAAAGTTCAGGATATTATTTTTTACGGAACCGATGGAGAAACCATTGACATGATTCGCTCCAATGACCATGGTTCCAATCACTACCGGGCTGCGTTTGAAGGGGTTATTAACAATCTGGAACGCCGGTTCCGGGAGACCCAGAGCAACTATATGCGAGAAGAAATTACACAGGTAATGAGTTCGGTGCTTTGTCCTGACTGTCATGGTGACCGTTTAAAGCCGGAAATTTTGGCGGTGACCGTGGGCGGAAAAAATATCAGTGATTTTTGTAAAATGTCTGTGGTAGAAGCGCTGGACTTTGTTAATGGTTTGACCCTCACCGAAAAAGAGGAAATGATTGCCCACCAGATTTTAAAGGAAATCCGGGAACGATTGGGCTTTTTGAAGAATGTAGGATTGGAATATCTGACCCTTTCCCGTTCCGCAGGTACTTTGTCTGGGGGAGAAAGTCAGCGAATCCGTCTGGCAACTCAGATTGGTTCTTCTTTGGTAGGGGTTGTGTATATTCTGGATGAACCTAGCATTGGGCTGCATCAGCGGGATAATGATAAACTGATTGCCACCCTGCAGCGGCTTCGGGATCTTGGGAATACCCTGATTGTAGTAGAGCATGACGAGGATACCATGTATGCGGCGGACCATATTGTGGACGTGGGACCAGGTGCCGGAATTCACGGAGGAGAAATTGTGGCTCAGGGAACGGTTCAGGATATTATGGCATGCCCTGAGTCTCTTACTGGACAGTACCTATCTAAACAGAAATACATTCCAATTCCTGCACAGCGAAAACCAGGGAATGGTCTGTATCTGGAAGTAATCGGTGCCCAGGAAAACAATCTGAAAAAAATCAACGTTAAAGTTCCTTTGGGAACACTGACCTGCGTAACCGGGGTATCCGGTTCAGGAAAGTCCTCCCTGGTCAATGAAGTCATTTATAAGTCTCTGGCCAAAGAACTGAATAAATCCCGTATGAAACCGGGAGCAGTGAAGGAAATCCGGGGACTGGAGCATATTGACAAAGTTGTGGATATCAGCCAGTCACCCATCGGGCGGACACCTCGTTCCAATCCTGCCACTTATACCGGTGTGTTTACCGACATTCGGGATGTGTTTGCCATGACTCCGGATGCGAAGCGCCGCGGTTATACTTCCGGACGGTTTTCTTTCAATGTGAAGGGCGGACGGTGTGAATCCTGCGAAGGTGACGGTATTATTAAAATTGAAATGCACTTTTTGCCGGATATTTATGTTCCCTGTGAAGTATGTAAAGGAAAACGGTATAATCGGGAAACACTGGAGGTAAAATATAAAGGGAAAACCATCCATGATGTACTGGAAATGACTATTGAAGAAGCAGCACTGTTTTTTGAAAATATCCCTAAAATTCAGCGAAAACTGGAAACTTTATGTGATGTAGGTCTAACCTATGTAAAAATGGGACAGGCAGCTACCACCTTGTCCGGTGGGGAAGCCCAGCGGGTCAAACTGGCTACAGAGCTTTCCAAAAAATCCACCGGAAAAACCCTGTATATTTTGGATGAGCCTACAACCGGATTGCATATTGCCGATGTTCACAAACTGATTGATATGCTGCGCCGTTTGGTAGAAGCCGGGAATACCGTGCTGGTAATTGAGCATAATCTGGATGTGATTAAAGTAGCGGATCACATTATCGATTTGGGTCCGGAAGGTGGAGACCGGGGAGGAACCATTGTAGCCCAGGGAACTCCGGAACAGATTGTACAGTGTGAAGCTTCTTATACTGGCCGATACCTGAAAAAGGTATTGAAAGAGGGAATCCGAGAAAATCAGGAAGAAAAATAAACTTATATTGTTAAATTTTTGTTATCCCCTTTACAATACTGTACTTTTGTGGTATATTAATTACAGCAAAAAGAAATTCTCAAAATACACAGGATCCATAAAGTTCTGTGTGAAAATAAAAAAGGAAGAGGTTATTGACATGAAAAAGTATGTTTGCGAAGTTTGTGGTTGGGAATATGATCCAGAAGTAGGAGCAGAAGAATACGGTATTGCTCCTGGTACTGCTTTTGAAGATCTGCCAGATGATTTTGTATGTCCTCTGTGCGGTGTTGGTAAAGATCAGTTTGCAGAAGCATAAGAACTGCGCTTAAATAAAACAAATTCTTGCAGGTCACTGAATTGTGACCTGCATTTTTTCTTTTTAAGAAAGACGTCTTTTTATTTGCCGCTTGATTGTATTGCAAACCGCCTGCGAGAAGACTATAATGAAAAGAAATGAATGATCGCGTTTGGATAGAAAGGAAGAACGATTGTATGAATCAACAGGAATATATGCTGCATCAGGTAAAAACAGTTTTAAGCATTGACAGCCCCAGCGGATATACCCAAAATGCCGCCCAGTATGTATGGGAAGAATATCGCCGGTTAGGCTATGATCCCATGTATACCCGCAAAGGTGGTGTGCTGGTCTGTGTAAATCCAGGAGACGGTACCCAGCCGGATGATGGGGTTTTGCTGGAAGCCCACCTGGATACACTGGGTGCTATGGTAGCACAGGTAAAAGACAATGGTCGTCTGCGGCTGACTCCTTTGGGAGGTATGAACCCCAACAATGGGGAAGCGGAAAACGTTCGGATTATTACCCGGTCAGGAAAGACCTACACCGGTACATTCCAATTAAAAAATGCCTCTATCCATGTGAACGGTGAATATAACGGGGAAAAGAGAACCTTTGATTCTGGTGAAGTGGTGATTGACGAATTGGTACAATCCAAAGAAGATGTAGAAGCGCTGGGGATTCAGACAGGAGATATTGTGTGTTTTGACCCTCGTACCGTAGTCACCGAAAGCGGATATATTAAAAGCCGGTTTTTGGATGACAAATTGAGTGTTGGGATTTTGCTGGGATATGCCCGGTATCTTTCTCAATCCCAACAAAAACCCAGCCGTAAAATCTATCACCATATCACCGTTTTTGAAGAAGTAGGCCACGGCGGTTCTGGTTCTGTTCCGAGTGATGTAGGGGAAATCATCAGTGTAGATATGGGCTGTGTAGGAGATGGACTGGCTTGTCAGGAACACATGGTTTCTATCTGTGCCAAAGACAGCGGTGGTCCCTATCATTATGACGTGGTAAGTAGACTGATTGAAGCTGCCAAAAAAGCAGGTGTAGAATATGCAGTGGATGTATACCCGTTTTATGGTTCTGATGCAGAAGCAGGTCTGCGTGCTGGATATGATGTAAAACACGGTTTGATTGGCGCAGGCGTATATGCTTCCCACGGTTATGAACGAAGCCATGTCAAAGGGATGAATGCAACCTATGAATTATTAAAAGCATATTTTGAGTAAGTTTTCATGAATTGATAAAAACACTTGCCTTAGAGTGCACTCCAAGGTGTATACTGATTAAGTGCAGAAGTCGACAGTATAAACAATGGATCAATATCATTCATTAGGAAAGGAATTCATGAGAAGATGAAACAAATCATAGAAAATCAGAAATTGGATCAGGAAAGAGCATTGTACGGCAGTAAAAATGTACTCGTTCGCAATTGTTGCTTTGAAGGACCGGCAGATGGCGAAAGTGCATTAAAAGAATGCCGGGATGTTACAGTAGAAAACTGTCAGTTCCATTTGCGGTATCCTTTTTGGCATGATCAGTATTTGACCATTGCCAACAGTATGATGACCGATACCTGCCGTGCTGCGCTGTGGTACACAGATCATGCTTGTATTCGCAATACCCAGCTGCACGGAATTAAGGCTTTACGGGAATGCCATGATATTTTGCTGGAAGACTGCAGCATCATTTCTCCGGAATTCGGCTGGTCTGTAAAAGGATGTACCATGAACCGGGTAACTGCTGCCGGGGAATATTTTATGATGCGCAGTGAAAATTTAAAACTGACTGACACCAAATTGACAGGGAAATACTCTTTCCAGTACGTCAATTATATGGAAATTGAAAATTGTGAATTTGACACCAAAGATGCGTTTTGGCACAGTGAATGGGTTACTGTAAAAAACAGCGTGTTAAAAGGGGAATATCTGGGATGGTATTCCAACCATTTGACTTTGATTAACTGTAAAATTATTGGTACACAGCCTTTGTGCTATTGTGATAATTTAAAATTAATTGACTGTGAAATGGTTGACACCGATTTAAGCTTTGAAAAATCCTGTGTAGAAGCCACATTGACCAAGCCCATTCTCAGTATTAAAAATCCGATCCGCGGATGGATTAAAGGTCCTGAGGTAGGAGAAGTGATTTTGGATGATCCACAGGCACTAGAAGGAAACTGCTGTTTGACCTTTGAGCATGTGGGGCATTGACACAAAAAATAAAAAAGCAAAATACATATAATAGAAAAATCGCCGAAAATTCATTTTTTTGTTGATTCTATCCTTTGAGTATGATATAAATAAACATGACATTTTTTTAACAATCAAGATAGGATGGATAAGATGGAAGAAATGATAATAAATCCTGCCAATGTCATTGAAAAAAACATTATGTCTAGTACTGCAAAAGCAAAGATATCCTTAATTCGGCTTTGTATTTTAGCAGTGATGGCAGGAGGATGGATTGCCTTTGGCGCTGCTTCCAGCAGTTTAGCCATGCACACAGTACAAAACGCAGGTTTGGCTCGATTAACAGCAGGGGTTGTTTTCCCAGTAGGCTTGATGATGATTGTCCTGGTAGGGGGAGAATTATTTACCGGTGACTGCATGATGGTTATGGGATGCTTGGATAAAAAATTGTCTTGGCTTTCTGTTGTAAGAACACTGGTATTGGTTTTTCTGGGAAATTTTGTAGGAGCGGCTTTGATTGCTTTGCTGGTTTCCTGGTCTGGGCAGCTGGATCAAAGCAGCGGTGCACTGGGTGCATTTACCATTAAAATTGCTGTTGGCAAAGTCAGCCTCAGCTGGGGAAAGGCATTTGTTTCCGGGATTTTGTGTAACATTTTAGTTTGTGCTGCAGTTTTAATGTCTGCAGCTGCAAAAGATGTAGCAGGAAAAATTTTGGCAATCTTTTTCCCGATTATGGCATTTGTAGTAGCAGGATTTGAACACTGTGTGGCAAATATGTACTACATTCCCGCTGGAATTTTTGCTGCTTCTTCTGAGCAATACAGACAAGTGGCTCAGGAATTATATGGATTCACTGCACAGCAGCTGGATGCTTTAAATTGGGGCAGCTTTCTATGGAATAATTTACTGCCGGTTACTTTGGGAAACCTGGTAGGCGGAGCAGTTTATGTAGGCGGTTTGTGTTATTTAGCACATCGAAAAAACTGGAACTAATTACTCTGAATAAGATATTCAAAAAAGAGCACTTGCAGTCCTTTAGACTGCAAGTGCTCTTTTGACATGATAGAAAAGACAGTGCGATTAACCAGTTTATATTTCTATCAATTTTTGATGGTTATTGATAAAACTGAGACTGCGTATGAAATAATTCGTAATACAATCCCTGGCTATTATAAAGTTCGTCATGGGTTCCATATTCAATGATGGTTCCATGATCAAAAACAGCAATTTTATCGCAGAATTTGGAAGATGACAGTCGATGCGAAATATAAATTGCGGTTTTATTCTGCACCAGATAATTAAACTGCTGATAAATTTCATATTCCGCCCTTGGATCTAATGCGGCGGTAGGTTCATCCAAAATAACAATGGGGGCATTTTTATACAAAGCCCGTGCCAAAGCAATTTTTTGTCCCTCTCCTCCGGAAGGTTCAAACCCGGTTTCATCAAAATTTTTATATACACTGGTGTTTAATCCATCACCTAGTTTTTGTATCAGCCCAGATAAACCGATTTGATCAAAAATATGATAAATTTTCTGATCATCTGCTGGTTTGGAAAGACATACATTATCCCTTAAAGAAAAGGAAAACAATTTAAAATCTTGAAATACCGCAGAAATTAAATTCATGTATTCCTCATAGTCATATTTCTGAATGTTTTTTCTATCCAGCAAAATTTCTCCTTCTGTGGGCTTATAAAGACGACACAATAATTTTACAAAGGTGGATTTTCCAGCTCCATTTTCTCCGACAACAGCAAGTTTTTCATGCGGATGTATGGTAATATTTACGTGTTCCAATGCATTCACTGTGGCTCCTTGATACCGAAAGCTAACATTGCGAAATTCAATGGTGTGAGCTTGGGAAGCAATCGATTCATTTCCGGTATTGCGTAGGGTAGCGGGAATATTCATATAATCTCTCATGGCGTCGTAATAAATTCCGTAAGCATTAATATCCACGAAACTGTTGATAACGGTTTTCATGGCAGAGGAAAATGAATTGACAGCACCAAGATACATTGTAAAATTGCCTATAGAAATTACACCGCTTAAAACTTGTGTAATCAAATAACCATATGCCAGAATTTGCTGTACCGCAGTGGTAATAGCAGAAATGTTTCCCGATTTAATGTAAAAACGATTGCGTCTGGAATAGAAATCGCATGCTTTTTGGGCGTATTTAGATTCCTGTTGTAATATCCAATCCCCAAAAGAATTAATGCGGATTTCTTTTCCATACATAAAGTCTTCTGACAAACTGCTAAAATACATCCATCCTCTTTCTGTACGGACCTGCTCCAATGACAGGGCAATTTCATTCTTTTTTGCCCATGCGTCAACAATCGAGCTGATGGAAACCAATAACAGGAAGAGCAATACAATCCACAAATTCATTGAGGCGACAATGGCAATAATCCCTGCCAGTGTAAAGAACTGACCAACAATCATTAAAGCGCTGTCCAATACATAAGAAAATCCATGCCAATCTCCGTATAAAAATTTATTGGCCTTTTCTTTCATATCAAGAAATGCCGGGCTTTCCAAATTTTCAAAGTCGGCCTCAAATAATTTTTTATGCATGAACAAACCAAAATCAGCAGCCACCCTGCACCGCAAAGTAAAAGCCTCCAACATGAAAAAGTTGGACAGCATCTGAGCAACAAGGCAATATCCAATCAATAAAACTGTATAGATCACAAGACGAGAAATCCGCTGTTGACCCATTAGTTCATCAATGATGAATTTCGGCATTGTCACAGCCACCAATGGGATCAATCCATTGATAAATTGATAACACACATTATAAATAATATACTTTTTGTTGGATTTCCACCCAAACTGAACAAAAAACCATAAACCTTTAAACATAGCAAACATCCTTTCACAGTTCATGTAAATACTGTAAAAAGGCAACAACAAACTAGAGGTAACCAAAATTACCTTTTTAAAAGTTTGATATTGCCTTAAAATTATTTGCTAAGATATGGTTTATAGCATGTTTTGAGCATATTAAACATAATGATAGTCCTTTCGGATTTTATCTTTTTTTGATTTTTAAGTACACAAGTTTTTGATAAAATGATAGCTTGCGTATCTTGATCACTCATGATATAAAACTTAGTCAGCTGAATGACAGTCGTTGCTGCTTCTATGTTACGTACAGGATTACATCAACGCGTCATTGCTCGTGGATGTTGTTTCCTCCTCCGTTTTCTCCAAAATGATACCGCTGTAAGCGCCGATTGCCAGATGAATTTCGTTCCCCATAGCATTGCTGTGAGAGAACAAAGAGTCATTCACCAAACCGCTTCCGCCAAAAGAGACAGCGTCGGTGTTGAGAATTTCCCTATATGTTCCCGGCTGTTCAACCCTGAGGCGGTATCCATAAATCGGGCGGGAAGAGAAGTTTAAAACCACATAAATGGTTTTGTTTCCATCAATGCGTTTATAGGCCAGCAAATTTTGAGAAGCATTGTTTACATCAATCCAGTGAAAACTGTCCGGATGATAATCCTGTGCATACAGGGGAGAAAGCTCCTGGTATAGACAGCACAGATTTCGGAAAAATTGGAAAAAGCAGTCATGGGCAGGAAATTCCAGCAGATTCCACCCCAGCTCTTTTGCTTCAGACCATTCTTTAAATTCCGCCAGTTCATTGCCCATAAAGTTGAGCTTTTTCCCAGGATGGGTAAACATATATACATACAAAAGCCGCAGCTGCTGGAACTTTTCCTCATAGTTTCCCCAGATTTTATCAATAATCGTCTTTTTGCCGTGAACCACCTCATCGTGAGAAAAGGGCAGCAGGTAAATTTCCTGATAAAAATAGGTAATCGAAAAGGTCAGCAGGTGATGATGGCTGGCGCGCTGTTCCGGAGGAAGCGCCATGTATTCCAGAATGTCGTGCATCCATCCTAAATTCCATTTATAATCAAATCCCAAACCGCCGTAAACCACAGGAGCGGTCACTTTTAAATAATTGGAAGAATCCTCTGCAATAAGCATCACATCTGGATGATTTTGAGCCAAAGCAAAATTTGCCTGTTTTAAAAACCAGATTCCCGGTTCGTTGACACCATTTTCTGGAGCACCGTGGGGATAAATAAGGTTTGCCACTGCATCATACCGGATACCGTCAATGTGGTAGTATTGAACCCAAAACTCTAAAGCAGATTCCATAAAGCTCAGCACATAGGGCTTTGTATAATCAAACAGGGCAGTATCCCACTGGGAAAAACGCCGGTCATCGAATTGACTCTCGTAAAGATACCCGCCGTCATATTGATGCAGGGCATAGAAATCCTTAACAAAATGAACCGGAACAAAATCCAAAATCACGCCGATCCCTGCCTGGTGACATCGGTCGATTAGCTCCATCAGCTGTTTTGGGGTTCCATACCGGCTGGTAGGACTGAAATAACCGGTGGGCTGATATCCCCAGGAACCGTCAAAAGGATGTTCGGTTAAGGGAAGGAATTCAATATGGGTATATCCGTTTTGCTTTACATAAGGGATCAGGTGCTCAGCCAGTTGGGTATAGGTATAAAACCGATCCTCTCCAGGGATTTTCCAAGAGCCGGCATGAATTTCATAAATATTTAACGGAGCGTTGAAGTTCTTGTTCCGCTTTGCCATCCATGCTTGGTCATTCCAGCAGTAACCGTCCAAAGAATAGACAATCGAAGCGGTATTCGGACGCACTTCGTTCCAATAGGCAAAGGGGTCCATCCGGTCATGGATTTCTCCGGACAGCGTGGTAATTCGATATTTATACAGACTGCCTTCAGGAATATTGGCAGCAAAAATACTCCAGACTCCGTCGTCGCTCCGGAATAGGTCGTATCCGCTCCACTGATTAAAATCACCGATTAAGGATACCTTTTGTGCATTGGGAGCATATACAGTAAAACGAACGCCGTCCTGATCATATTCATGAGAAAAATGCGCGCCAAATACCTGGTAGGCTTGGTTGGACAGACCGCGAAGGCAGGCAGTAATGTTTTGATGATTCATGGCAAAATTTCCTCCAACACAGAATTTGACGAATGGTGTAATTTTATATATAAACATTATATCATGTCAGAAAATGAGAAACAAGTTCGCCGAAAGTTGGATTATATCACCAAAAATTGTGCAAAATGACAGTTGCGAAAAAAGTGAAAAATGATTATAATATAAAAAACTTAGTGTTTTCCATTGAGTTTCTGAAAAAGTAATTTTTATCAAAATACGTTGCAGAGGAATAGTAGGATTTTTAAAGTATTCAGAGAGTTGCCGGGTGGTGTAAGGCAATTGCGGAGAAAATTTGAACTGGCCTTGAAGTAGCATACTGAACAGCAATAAGTAAGTGTTGACGGGTCCTTCCCGTTATCGAAGGAGGATATAGGCATATGACAAAGGTCATGGCTGTATCTGTAAATGAGTGCATGTTGATACATGAAATTAGAGTGGTACCACGTGAGATTGCAAAGTCTTTCGTCTCTATGCAAAAAGGATAGAGAGGAAGGGCTATTTTTATTGTCCAAAAACAGTTTTTTACACAAGTTTTTGATTGTGAAAAAACAGGGGAAATAGTCCGGAGTCTTGTTCCTGAACAGTAAATCTGAAGTGAGAAAGGACCAATGAATCATGATGAACGCAAACAAGTATACCAGACAGTATTTTAACCCGCCTGTATGTGAAATGCGGTGGGCACAAAAAGACCATATTGAAAAAGCTCCTATTTGGTGCAGCGTAGACCTGCGGGACGGAAACCAGTCTTTGATTGTTCCTATGAGTTTGGAACAAAAGGTTGCTTTTTTCAAATTGCTGGTACAGCTGGGCTTTAAAGAAATTGAAGTGGGATTCCCAGCTGCTTCTGAAACCGAATATACCTTTTTGCGCACCCTGATTGAACAGGATTTGATTCCGGATGACGTAACCATCCAGGTATTGACCCAGTCACGGGAACACATTATCCGCAAAACATTTGATGCCTTAAAAGGCGCAAAACATGCGGTGGTTCATCTGTATAACTCCACTTCTGTGGCACAGAGAGAACAGGTTTTCCGCAAATCCAAAGAAGAAATCATTGACATCGCCGTATTTGGGGCAAAACTGCTCCAGAAATTGTCCAAAGAATACGAAGGCAATTTTCAGTTTGAATATTCTCCGGAAAGCTTTACCGGAACCGAAATGGAATTTGCACTGGATATCTGCAATCAGGTTTTGGATATTTGGCAGCCAACAGAAGATAATAAAGTAATTATCAATCTGCCTGTTACGGTATCTCATTCTATGCCTCACGTATACGCCAACCAGGTGGAATACATGAGCGATCACCTGAAATACCGGGAAAATGTAGTGCTTTCCCTGCATCCTCACAACGACCGAGGCTGTGCAGTAGCAGACTCTGAAATGGGATTGTTGGCAGGTGCTGACCGAATCGAAGGAACCTTGTTTGGAAACGGGGAACGAACCGGGAATGTAGATATTATCACATTGGCTTTGAATATGTATTCTCAGGGGGTAGACCCACAGCTTGACTTTACAAATATTCCTCCGATTGTGGAATTTTATGAAGATGTTACCGGCATGACAGTATACGACCGCCAGCCGTATTCCGGAAAATTGGTGTTTGCTGCATTCTCTGGTTCTCATCAGGATGCAATTGCAAAAGGCATGAAATGGCGGGAAGAAAAACATCCAGAACACTGGACCGTTCCATACCTGCCAATCGACCCGAAAGATGTGGGCAGAGAATACGAAAGCGATGTTATCCGCATCAACAGCCAGTCCGGCAAAGGCGGGATCGGTTATCTGCTGCAGCAGAATTATGGATTTGAACTTCCACCAAAAATGCGGGAAGATTTTGGCTATGCGGTTAAAAATGTTTCTGACCATCTGCATAAGGAATTAAAACCATCAGAAGTATATGACATTTTTGAAAATCAGTATGTCAATATTGAAGCACCAATTCAGGTAGTCAATACCAACTTCCCACATGGTGACAATGTTCATGCCCAGATCACCTTGAACTGGAAAGGGGAAACCAAAGACTATCAGGGTACTGGTAACGGCCGTTTGGACGCTGTCAGCAATATTTTGAAAGACCAGATGGGAATCAGCTTTACCTTGATTCAGTACACTGAACATGCTTTGGAACAGGGTTCCACCTCAAAAGCGGTGGCATATGTAGGTGTTGCTGATGCACAGGGTAAAGTATTCTGGGGTGCAGGAATCCATAACGACATTATGGAAGCGTCTGTTCGCGCTTTGGTCAGCGCAGTGAACCGTGCTTTAGGATAACATGCAAAACAAATAAATCCTCTGATTTTTCAGCAATTATATTAGTCGCATTGAGCGCAGGTTATTATCATATAACCTGCGCTTTACTTTTTGTGGATATTTAATTTTATCATAACTTCATTTATCTATCTGTTTATCCAAGAAAAAACAAACCGTCTTCGATTATTTTTGCCCGATCTTAATTAGATACAGGAATTCTAAGTTATATTTAAGGTAACCTGTGTAAAATGTAAGTTAAATTCAAAAGAAAGGGTGAAATCAATCTTGCAATTTCGTCATGAATGGAAGCACGAAATCAATTTTTCTGATTTTATGGCTGTACAGCAAAGAATGAGAGCAATTGCGCAGATAGATGCTCATGCTAACCAGGGAGCTTATCAAATACGCAGTCTGTATTTCGACAATCCCGCGGATCAAGTTCTGCGCGAAAAAATAGACGGGGTCAATCGAAGGGAAAAATTTCGTATCCGCTATTACAATGGAGATACCTCCTTCATTCGTTTGGAGAAAAAAAGCAAAATTAACGGTTTGTGTTCAAAACAGTCCGCTGCATTGTCGGAACAAGAGGTCCGGCAATTGCTGCAAAAAGAGGATACCTGGATGGTTGCTCATCCTCAGGATCTGGTCAAAGAATTATACTGGAACATGAAGACCAAAAAAATGGAACCGAAAATCATTGTGGACTATATTCGGGAACCTTTTGTTTATGCTCCCGGCAATGTGCGGATTACCTTAGACTATGATCTTCGCACCAGCTTTCAGACGGACCAATTCTTAGATTCGGACTGTGTTACCATTCCCATCCCTATGACCTATGCCATTTTGGAAGTAAAGTGGGATGAATTTTTACCCAGCATTATCCGGGACGCAGTACAGCTCAAAGACAGACGGACGACTGCTTTTTCAAAATATGCCGCCTGCCGCATTTATGGTTAACAGAACAGAAAAAAGGAGTGCTATAAGAAGATGACTTTTAATGATATTTTTAAATCCAGTTTTTTAGAAAATATTTCCAGTGTCAGTATTTTTGATATGGTGATTGCTTTAATCCTTGCTTTTGGACTTGGGTTATTTATTTTTTTGGTGTATAAAAAGACCTTTCACGGGGTTATGTATTCTTCCAGTTTTGGAGTCACCTTAATTGCTCTGACTATGATTACCACTGTGGTAATTTTGGCAGTAACCTCCAATGTAGTGCTTTCTCTTGGGATGGTTGGTGCCTTGTCCATTGTCCGCTTTCGCACCGCCATCAAAGAACCACTGGACATCGCCTTTTTATTTTGGTCCATTGCAGTAGGGATTGTTCTGGCAGCGGGGATGATTCCTCTGGCAGTTTTCGGCAGTGTGGTCATCGGCGTTATTTTGCTTGTTTTTGTGAACAAAAAATCTTATTGGACCCCATACATTCTGGTGGTTCACTGCTGCGATCATATGAGTGAAAAAAATGCACTGAGTTTTTTAAACAGCCAGGTACAGAAATGTGTCACCAAAAGCAAAACAGTGCAAAAAGGTTCTGTTGAATTAAACTTGGAAATCCGCTTAAAAGAAGACAACACCGATTTTATCAATCAGCTTTCTGAAATGGAAGGGGTTCATGATGCTGTTTTAGTAAGTTACAATGGAGATTATATGGGATAAGGGGGAACAGCCGTGTCAACACACAGATATATTAATCGAATTTGCTGTGGGGTTTTAGCGGTCATCCTAATATTGACCATTGTATTGATGAACGGCGAAAAATTAGGCATTGAACCTTTGTCTTCCAGCACAGCGTATGAATCCCGCCTGTTTGATACCACAAAAGTTCATACCATTGAAATTGTGATGGATGATTGGGACAGTTTTTTGGAAACCTGCGAAAACGAGGAATACAGCGATTGTTCTGTAGTCATTGACGGGGAATCCTACCACAATGTAGGGATCCGTGCCAAAGGGAATACCTCATTGTCAACAGTATCTGCTTACGGCAATGACCGGTACAGTTTTAAAATCGAGTTTGACCATTATGACAGCACAAAATCATACTACGGGTTGGATAAAATCAGTCTGAATAACATTATCCAGGACAACACCTACATGAAAGATTATTTGTCTTATCAGATGATGGGGTATTTTGGCGTAGCTTCTCCTTTGTGCAGTTATGTTTATATTACAGTCAATGGAGATGATTGGGGACTGTACCTTGCTGTAGAAGGGGTAGAAGAAAGCTTTTTGGAAAGAAATTATGGAAGTGACTATGGTAATCTGTATAAACCGGACAGCATGAGTATGGGCGGAGGCGGTCCCGGAAACGGAATGCATTTTCAAAAAGAACAACTGGAAGAACCGACCGATGGTGCTGATTCTGAGGATCCCTCTGCATCAAATACTCTGCCGCAGCGCCCAGAACGGAATTTTGATTTGGAAGAATCTACAGATACCGGCGGCCAATTACAGCCTCCTTCCATGGATACCAACAAAGACAATCCCGGCGGAAGATCCATGGGCAGCGACGATGTATCTTTAATCTATACTGACGACAATTATGACAGCTACTCCAATATATTTGACAATGCTAAAACAGAAATCACAGACCAGGACAAAGACCAATTGATCCAATCTTTAAAACAGTTAAACGAAAGTTCCAACCTGGATCAGGTTGTAGACATGGAACAGGTAATCCGGTATTTTGTGGTTCATAACTTTGTATGCAACTTCGACAGCTATACAGGAAGTATGATTCACAATTATTATCTGTATGAAGAAGATGGCAAACTTTCTATGATTCCATGGGATTACAATCTGGCATTCGGTGGTTTTCAGTCCAATTCCGGAGCAACGGAACTGATTAATTATCCAATTGATACGCCGGTCTCTGGCGGAACCATAGATTCCCGCCCAATGCTGGCATGGATTTTTTCCAGTGAAGCGTATACCCAATTGTATCACCAATACTTTGGTCAATTTATCTCTGAATACTTTGACAGCGGATATTTTGCCAATATGATGGATACCACCTATCAATTAATTGCCCCATATGTAGAAAAAGATCCCACCAAGTTCTGCACTTATGAAGAATTCCAAACCGGATTTGATACTTTGAAAGAATTTTGTCTTCTGCGGGCAGAAAGTGTAACAGGTCAGCTGGACGGAACCATCCCTTCCACTTCAGAAGAACAGGCTGCAGATGCTTCTAGCCTGATTAACGGTGATGCACTCTCCATTTCCGATATGGGTTCTATGAATGGAGGCATGAATAAAAATGGCAGATTTGAAGGAATGGGAAATACAGACCCACAAACTGCTTTTGGCGAAAATTCTTCCGAGTCATCTGCTGATCCATCCGGCGAAATCCCAGAAAACGGCGAACCCACACCAGGTGACTCTTCTCAAACAGCACAGCCGCCTGACAGTATGACTCCGTCAGAACAGTCCGACAATTTTTCTGATAATGTCTTCCCACCATTTGGAGAACAGGAAACAATCGATGGGCAAGGGGAGGAACCTTCACAGCAACCCAACATGGAGAAACCTGATTTTCAGCAGGCAACCACAGCATCCGATTCATCCGATCACTTGTCGCTTTGGATTTTGCTGGGAAGTTCGGGATTGATTTTGATTTTAGGAATTTTATTTGCTTACCGATTTCGGCAGTAAATAAATTTTTACAGTAAAAAAACCATCACGAAACTGCGTGATGGTTTTTTATTTCGTAGATAAATTTTATTACAAGAAAAACGATTTTGGGTTTTCACCCACTGACAGAGGACCGTTCCTTACCGGCACTGTCTGGTTATAATTTAGAATAGCCGTATCCGTTAACCAAAGCGTCCAGTTTTTGTCCCTGACGGCAAAGAGGACACTCGTGGCTGGAATAGCCTTCATATTCCGGAATATCATTCCGGGTAAAGATAGAACGGACATCCATGCCTTCTACCTGATCCAATGCGCTGAAAATAGCAGAAATTCCAGTGGTCACACCGCCGTAATACTGGATACATTCCATGCTTTTCCGAACTGTAATTCCTGTGGTGATAGAAGCGGTAAGAATCAAAACGTGTTTTCCGCGAATCATGGGCTGGATATTATCCCGGAAAATCATCTGTCCGTTGGTATCGTGTTCCGGTGTCACAATATAAATGGTTTGGTGAGCGTTAATTGACATAATTCCGGTTTTGCTTAATTCCTGAGCCAGATACGCACCGATAATCTGTGTTCCATCCAAGCAAAGGATGGTATCCACTACCGTATCGGTGATATAATGAGTACCTAACGCTTCTGCAGCCAATTCTGCTTCGCTTTGCCGGGCTTTTAAGGTGGTCATATCAATATAGCAATTGACATGGGAGTGGTTGGTAGCAAAATGACCTTGGGTAATTTTTAATGGTACCGCGCTGTTTTTGGACATAATTTTAAAGGTGTGATTTTCCATAGAATAACCTCCCGACATGCGATCTTTTGAAAGATCGTTTTTCTTATTATACCTAATTTTTGAATAATTTTCAAGATATTATTTGAAAATTATTGTATATAAAACATAAACAGGAGCGTTAAAATACTAACAATCTTTCTTTTCGGTTCTATGGCGATTCACTGGGAGAATCCCAGTTTTCTGTTAAGGTTCCAGCCCAATCAAATAAGCCACTACATGGGTATAAAATTCTGCCGGATTTTCCAAAAAACGTTTTTTTACTAGTTCCAGCTGCATCTCATCTGGAAGATACATGGAAAACTGCATCAGGTCAAAGTCAGTGTCGTGAATGATAAAAGTAACGTTGTATCCGTTTTCCAGTTCTTCCACCATCACTTCATTTTCCCGTTCTTTCTTTTGTTTAGAAAGCAGCTCCAAAGCTGCAGTAACCACCCGGTCACGAACAGAGCGGGGGAGATGGTTCTGCAGAAGATTGGCAGTATCAATTCCAAGCTGGGTCAATTTATAGTAGGTGTCGTCCTCTGATTTTAAAGCAATAATCTGTTTGTCCCCCAAAAGCTGTGCCAAGGCATCAGAAAAAGCAAAGTAATTGACCATATGCGTACTTTGAAAAATATCGTTCAGCTGGTCTTTGGAAAGCGGTTCCGATACAGAATGAAGCAGATAACAAATTAAAATTCTTACTTCATAAATATCCGTGAACCCGCCGGGATGAACACCGGCGACTAAATTTTCCGGATCTTTCACAAACATTCCCTCCAGTCTGTAATCCATAATCTTATTTAAGTATAGTGTTAGTTTTTCCGGTTGTCAACACGAAACCTTACGGGAAGTCCTGTTCGTATTCTGTCAGCGAAGAATCAACCGTTTGCTGTTTTTGGTTTACGGATAAAGTTTTTGTGCAGGCCTTTAACCGATCTACTCCTGAAGGATTTTTCTACAGTCTAAGATATGTGCTTTCTGTAAAAATATTCTTTTCTCAAGGTGAAATGGATAAAACCTTAAAAGGAATTAAAATAACTGACATGAAATGGTTGATTATCTAAAAAAAAGTCAGTATAATATAAGATTGAGAATGATAGAAAATGGCTTTTTGCGGCCATATGAGGAGATAGGTATCATGCAAAATTCAATTTCTCTGTTTTTTGAAAGTTTAAAAGGCAAAAAAATTTATTTTATTGGTATGGGCGTCACCAACTTTGGTGTGATTAAACAATTTCGTGAAAAAGGACTTGATACAACCGTTTGTGATAAAAAAAGCTGTGAGGAGCTGGCAAAGGCTTATCCAGAAAACTATGTGGTGCTGAAAGAACTGGGTGTTCAGTTTATTACCGGTGCAGATTATCTGGAACATTTAAAAGAAGCGGATGTCATTTTTAGAACTCCCGGCATGAATTACAACACTCCCGCTTTGCAGAAAGCAAGGGAACAGGGAATTGTTGTCACTTCTGAAATGGAAACCTTCTTTGATTTATGTCCCTGCAAAATTTATGCGGTTACTGGGTCAGACGGCAAAACCACTACAACAACACTGATCAGTGAAATGCTCAAAGCAGAAGGACATACGGTTCATCTGGGCGGAAATATTGGAAAAGCACTGCTTCCTATGATTGAAGATATCCGGGAAACAGATGTTGCAGTAGTAGAGCTGTCCAGCTTCCAGCTGATTTCCATGCGGCAGTCTCCTAATGTAGCAGTAATCACCAATGTAGCCCCCAACCATTTGGACGTTCATAAAGATATGCAGGAATATATTGATGCTAAAACCAATTTAATTCGGCATCAGAACGCTTTTTCCAGAACGGTTTTAAACTGGGATAACGAAATCACCCGGAATATGACCCCTCTGGTTCGAGGCAAAGTCAGCTATTTTTCCCGCAGGGAAAAACCATTTAACGGCACCTGGCTCAATGAAAATGGAGAACTCTGCCGGGTAGTATCCGGAGAAGTTCACCCGATTATTCCTATGAATGAAATTCGGATTCCCGGAATTCATAATGTAGAAAACTATTTGACCGCCATTGCCGCTGTAGGAGATCAGGTATCCGATGACACCATCCGTCAAGTCGCAAGAAACTTCGGCGGAGTAGAACACCGGATTGAATGGGTTCGCAATCTGGACGGGGTAGACTACTACAACGACAGTATTGCTACCAGCCCAACCAGAACTATTGCAGGATTAAATTCTTTTTCTCAAAAGCTGATTGTCATTGCCGGGGGATATGACAAAAAGATCCCTTATGAACCACTGGCTCCTTATGTGAACGAAAAAGTGAAAATCTTAATTTTGCTGGGAGCAACTGCTCCGAAAATCGAAAAAGCAGTCACAGAACACCCTTCTTATGATCCTGAAAAACTTCAGATTGTACATGCGAATACTTTGGAAGAAGCGGTGGAAGCTGCCAGAAAACTGGCAAAACCAGGGGATGTTGTTACCCTTTCTCCTGCAAGCGCCAGCTTTGACCTGTACTTAAATTTTGAACAGAGAGGAAATCATTACAAGTCTATTGTAAATGGCTTAAAATAAATAAAGGTAAGGAAAAAACATGGAATTAGCAGAAATTTTAAAAACCCTTTGTGCAGAAACTGGTATTTCCGGTGAGGAAAACAGCGCCAGCCAAAAAGCGGCAGAGCTGTTGAAACCTTATGCACAGCAGGTATATCTTGATGATTTTAACAATGTAATTGCTGTGATCCGGCAGGCACAAAAGGATGAACCTACCGTTTTACTGGATGCACATATCGATGAAATCGGTATGATTGTCACCGCAATCGACGAAAGTGGCTTTCTGCATGTAAGCAACTGCGGCGGAGTAGACCGCCGTTTGCTGCTGGGGCAGGAAGTGACTGTGTATACTTCTCAGGGCAATTTGCCAGGGGTAAGTGCCCCTGTGGAAGAAGAGGACAAAGTCCCGGAAATGAAGGAAATTTTAATCGATTTGGGCATGACCAAAGAAGAAGCAGAAGGCTGCGTTCGTTTGGGTGACCGAGTCGGTATCCGCGGATACTGGAATCCTCTTTTAGGAAACCAGGTTTCCTCTAAAGCACTGGATGACCGGTGCGGCGTTGCTGCCATTTTGTCAGCTTTGGAATTATTGAAAGAAAAAGAACTGCACTGCGGTGTTGCGGTGCTGTTTTCCGCACAGGAAGAAGTAGGGGAAGCTGGCGCTAAAATTGCCGCTTTCCGTTTGGAACCTGACATTGCTATTGGTTTGGATGTAAGTTTTGCCAAAACCCCAGATGCTCCGGCATATACCTGCGGCATCATGGGAAAAGGTCCTATGATCGGCATTGCACCTACATTGACCCGCAGCATCTCCCAGCGCCTGATTGATCTGGCAGAACAGCACAATATTCCTTATCAGGTAGAGGTGATGGGCGGAAGAACTGGCACCAATCTGGATGGAATCGGGATCCAAAAAGGCGGAATTCGCACCGGACTGATTTCCATTCCACAAAAATATATGCACACCCCCATTGAAGTGATTGATTTGCAGGATCTGGAGTGGGTGGCACAGCTGTTGGCACAATATGTTCAGTCTGTGGGAGGAGAATCATAATGCTGGAAAAATTAAAAACATTGTCTCAATTAAACGGTGTTTCCGGTGATGAGGACGCAGTACGGGACTGGATTATTTCTCAGATTCAGGATCATTGTCATTATCAGGTAGACCCTATGGGAAATCTGATTTGTTTTAAAAAAGGAATGATTATCCCCAGCAAGCGGCTGATGATTTGCAGCCATATGGACGAAGCGGGACTGATTGTAACCGCTGTCACCGAAGAAGGTCTGCTGAAATTCACCAGTGTGGGAAATATCGACCCCCGCATGCTGCTGGGCAGAGCCGTACATCTTTACCGTGCTGACCTGACCGGTGTCATTGGCACCAAAGCAATCCATCAGCAGACAGCAGAAGAGAGAAAATCCCCGGTAAAATTGGAAGATATGTATCTGGATATTGGCGCCGCATCCAAAGAGGAAGCACTCAGTGCAGTCAAATTGGGGGATTATGTTTCTTTCGCCACTTCTCCGGAGGAAATGGGCGGAAAATACCTGAAAGGGAAAGCCCTGGCAGACCGAACCGGCTGCGCTGTACTGATTGAACTGATTCAGTCTAAACTGAAATACGACACTTATTTTGCCTTTACTACCCAGGGACAGGTAGGGTTCCGGGGTGCTCAGACAGCGGCATACAATGTGGAACCAGATTTGGCATTGGTCATTGGAACCACTCCTGCAAAGGATCTTTCTTCTGTCAGCCATCAAAAACAGCTTTGCCAGCTGGGAGAAGGGGCTGTCGTGGGCTTTATGGATCAGGGAACCATTTATAACCGGGAACTTTATGAAATTTCCTATGCTCTGGCAGAAAAATACCATGTTTCCTGCCAAAACAAACGGATGGTAGACGGACAGAATGACGCTGCTGTGATTCACACTGCCCGCGGCGGAGTAAAAACGATTGCAGTCAATGTACCGTGCCGTTATCCCAACACCGGGGTTTCCATGGTTTGTCTGGAAGACATCCGCAGCACCTGGAAACTGACTGGGCTGCTGGCAGAACAGCTGTTATAAGAATATGAAACAAAGAGGTTATCAAAAGTGATATTGTCAAATTTAATTCATTTGGATTCAAAACTGGAAGCATTGGCAGAACAAACCGAACAGGATTGTCAGAATGTATTCCGCAGAATTGATGAAATCTGTGAATACAACGAAGCAAAAGTTTTGTCTGCTTTTATGGAATGCGGTGTCAGCGAAACTCATTTCCGGGGCAGTACCGGTTATGGATACGGAGACCGGGGACGGGAAGTGCTGGATGAAGTGTTTGCCAAAATTGTAGGGGCAGAAGACGCCCTGGTACGGCACAATTTTGTTTCCGGAACCCATGCACTGACAGTGGCTCTGTTTGGCATTCTGCGTACCGGAGACAAAATGGTAGCTGTGACCGGTGCACCATATGACACCATGGAAGAAGTTATCGGAATCCGCGGAGAAGGTCACGGTTCCTTAAAAGATTACGGTGTTTCCTACGATCAGGTAGACCTGCTCCCTGACGGCGGAATTGATTTCGACGGAATCCGTCAAAAAGTGGTAGGATGTAAAGTGGCCTATATTCAGCGTTCCAGAGGGTATTCTCTGCGGGAATCTTTTTCTGTAGACACCATTGGAGAAATTGTTAAGGCAGTTCGCGAAGTTAATCCAAACGCTGTTATCATCGTGGACAACTGCTATGGAGAATTTGTAGAAACCAAGGAACCTACCCAGGTAGGAGCAGATTTGATTGTCGGTTCTCTGATTAAAAATGCCGGCGGTGGCATTGCAGAAACCGGAGGATACATTGCCGGAAAAGCAAACTATGTAGAACTGTGCTCTTACCGTCTGACTGCAGTTGGAGTAGGGAAAGAGGCAGGATGCACCCTGAATCAGAACAAAAATATGTTTATGGGATTGTTTTTTGCACCATCTGTGACTGCTAACGCCATTAAGACCAGCGTGTTTGCTCTGCGCCTGTTCGAGCTGCTGGGATATGAAGTATACCCGCACTATGATGCACCGAGAACCGATATTATTGCTGCCATTAAGCTGAATAATCCGGAAAGTATGATTGCTTTTTGTCAGGGAATTCAAAAAGGTTCCCCAGTAGATTCTTTTGTTTCTCCGGAACCTTGGGACATGCCTGGATATGAAAGCCAGGTTATTATGGCTGCCGGTGCCTTTACCATGGGAGCCTCCATTGAACTGTCCGCAGACGGTCCTTTGCGGGAACCATATGCTGTATGGATGCAGGGAGGACTTACCTACCACACAGGAAAAATCGGCATCTTGCTGGCAGCGCAGTCTATGCTGGAACAAAATCTGCTGAAGCTTTGAAAAATTTTGGATTTTTAAGGGAAGAAGGGCGCAAAAATGAAATTGAATACCATCCATCATGTGGCGATCATTGTGTCTGATTATGAAGCATCCAAGCATTTTTATGTGGATTTGCTGGGATTTGAAATCATTCGGGAAAATGTACGCAAAGACCGGGGAGATGTAAAACTGGATTTAAAACTGGGAGACAGCGAACTGGAAATCTTTGGTGTTCCCACTGCGCCCAAGCGGGTGACCCGTCCGGAAGCCTGTGGGCTGCGTCATTTGGCATTTCGGGTAGCTTCTGTAGAAGAAACAGTAAAAGAGCTTCATGCTTTGGGGATTGAAACTGAACCCATTCGTGTAGATGAATTTACCCAAAAACCCATGACATTTTTCTTTGATCCAGATGGACTTCCTTTAGAATTGCATGAATAATTCTTATTTCTCTCATAAGGGATCTATGAAAACAAAATAATTGCACCCCACTTGTTATTTAGGATATAATCCTGGTTCACAAGTGGGGTGCAATTTTGCTTCTACATACTTTTTATTTTTATTAAATATGTATTTTTACTTTCCCAAAGGAAAAATCATTTTAAGCGGCTTGTATATTGACCTGTACAGAATATTCTTCTTCCTGAACAAGAGAAGCAAAAAATTGAGAGATCATCTCTTTTGCCTGACTTTCTGCCTGGTTCAAAAGTTCACTTTGCAGAACCTTTTGACGAATATCCTGTTCTGCATTTTCTAAAATCAATACCGTGTCTTCCCGATCCTGCCAGTTAAATAAAGCGTACCGTTCATCATAAAATTCCAGGCTGGATGGATCAATATAGATGGATAAAATTTCTGCCGGCGGAAGGGAAATGGTGATTTGGTGGTTTTTGACTGCTACTTCTGCCTGAGACAGATCCATTCCCGCTTTGACCGTGGCGTCATAGATGACATTAAAACTTTTTTTGGTTAAAAAGGTAATTTCACCGTCTTCATAGTGACTGATATCCCGGTACTGCATCTGCATGGTGGAAAGTTCGCTGATCTTTGTCAGCTGTTCTGCAATAGATTGGGAAGTAATGTCTGGATTTTCTTTTTCATGAAACCAATTGGAAATCAATACTCCCAACAGGATCAGGGCAGCAGCCCCCAACAGGCATAATCCCCAAAGAATTCGGCTTTGTATCTGCGTCCCAATGGTATGAGACGTTTTTTTCATATACGTTCCTTCTTTCTTTTTCGACAAATCTTTTAAGTAAGTGTACCATATGCCTGATGAACAGAATGAAAAAAATTGTAAATGGATCAAGAACATTTTGCGAATATTTTAAGTAATAATTTTGTTGCCTTTTTCACAAAAACCAAGTGACAATTTTATTAAAATGAATCATTGTCTCTTGAATTATTCATTTTTTTATAAAATCTATATACATTTTATGGATTTTTTGCTAAAATAGGTAAGAAACAAAATTGGGAGGTTTTACAGTTACATGAGCAAATTTACAGAAAAACTCAAGACAATCGGTCCGGGAGCACTGGTAGCAGCCGGGTTTATTGGTCCTGGTACCGTAACAACCTGTACAACTACAGGGGCAAGTTTTGGATATACCTTGTTGTGGGCAATGCTGTTTTCTACCATTGCAACCATCCTTTTTCAAGAAATGTCCGCACGATTGGGTGTAGTAACCCAAAAAGGGTTGGGGGAAAATGTACGTGATCTGGCAAAACACCCAGCCACAAGAATTTTTGCCGTAATCATTATTATTTCTGCAATTTTTATAGGGAATGTAGCGTATGAAGCGGGAAACCTGTCTGGAGGTTCCATGGGGCTTTCCACTTTGCTCCCAGATACAGTTTCTGACAGCACCATTAAAACCTTTATGAGCATCAGTGCTTTGGTATTGGGCGGCATTGCTTTTGTTCTACTTTGGAAAGGGCATTATAAAAGTATCGAAAACATTTTAATCGGTTTGGTTTTATTGATGAGCGTTGTATTTATTACAACTGCGATATTTTCTCGTCCTCATTGGGATCAGGTGATTAAAGGTTTGTTTGTGCCTACCATGCCCACAACAGATGACGGCTGGCTGAGCGTTGTAGCCTTAATCGGAACAACAGTAGTTCCTTACAACCTGTTTTTACATGCTTCTTCTGCTTCAGAACGCTGGAAGAATAAAGAAGATGTAAAGAGCGCCCGATTAGATACCATTATTTCTATTGGTTTGGGCGGATTAATTTCTATGGCAGTAATTATTTCTGCAGCTGCGTCTTTTTATGGACAGGATGTAACCATTTCCAGCGGGGCTGATATGGCAAAACAGCTGGAACCACTTTTAGGAACCTGGGCAAAATGGTTCTTTGGCATTGGTTTATTTGCCGCAGGGTTTACCTCTACCATTACAGCACCATTATCTGCTGCTTTTGCGACTACAGGTATTTTAGGAAAAAACCGGGATATGAAAAGCGGTCAGTTCCGTTTTGTATGGATTGCCGTTTTAGGTGCAGGGATTATCGTATCATTTTTAGGAAAGACCAATCCAGTACAGCTGATTTTGTTTGCACAGGCTGCAAATGCGGTGATTTTGCCGATTATCGCTATTTTCCTAACCATTGCACTGAACAGCAAAAAACTGGGAGAATACAAAAACTCTTTCTTAAATAACATTCTTTCTATTTTAGTAATTGCGGTCACTTTGATTATCAGCTATCGTTCTGCACTGTTATTTGTAGATCAGATTAAATCCTTGTTGGGATAATAAAAATGAAACGCCTGCAATACTGCTCTATGCGGTGTTGCAGGCGTTTTTTATCTGATCTATTTTTTAAGGTATATTGACAAGACCGTAAAATTCTAACAGAACTACTTGAAGTTGCAGGAAAAGTGTGATATCATTACAAAAAACAAATCAATAACCAATCAATAATCGCTCTTTTTGTCAATAGAGACAGGATATGATTCAGAGGAGATTCCATATGACAATTCACGAATTTTATCAAAACATTTTTCCAGTTTCTGATGAGGAATTAATAGAACTGTTGGCTGGTATGACCCAAATCAAAGAGATTCCAAAAGGAGAATTGCTGATTGAGCAGGGACAAATCCAGGAAGACATTGCATTTCTGTCTCATGGGATCCTTCGTGCCTTTTTCATTGATGCAAATGGTCAAGAGATAACAGATAATTTTGGAATTCATCCTGGAGCATCTGCAGTAGCATGTTTTAAACTGAATGTCCCATCTCTTGTCAGCATTGAAGCCATTACGGATACAGAAATATATTACCTGCCCCTATCAGAAGTATTAAAGCATTTGGAGACTAATGTTTCCCTGATAAAATTATATAATCGGCTTTTACAGGCTTCTATATTAGAACACTGGGAAATCAAAAGATTTTTAACTCAGCATACAGCGGCGCAGCGCTATAGCTGGTTTTTAGAAAAGTATCCTATGCTGATTGATTGCGTAAACCATAAGTATATCGCTTCTTTTTTAGGAATATCACCGGTCTCACTCAGTCGGTTGAGAAAAAATGTAAAAAGTATCACTGTACCAAGATAAAGTACATTTCAAGAATGCCTGTAAAGAATTGGCAGTTTTGAAAATATCTCCGATTTTTTAGTTGCATTGGCTCAAAATTAGTGTTATACTATGCTGTGGATATGATGATTAAGTTTTAATCTCGGTATGGAGAGGGTTGTAAAAATGGATCAGTACTATACACTGCATGTTGCAGGATTAACACGGGAATTGCCAGTTTGCAAATTAAATGAAGATCTGTCTATTGCAGGTTTTGTTATGTTTTCTGATGTAGAATTAACCATTGCTTGTGCTTCTGAGCTATTAAAACGTCTTCCGGAGCATGATGTAATTGTAACTGCGGAGTCCAAGGGAATTCCGCTGGCATACGAAATGTCTAGACAAAACGGAAAAAAATATATTCTTGCAAGAAAAAGTGTAAAACTGTATATGCGCGAACCAGTCGGCGTAGAAGTAAAATCTATTACCACTGCACGGATGCAGACATTGTATTTAGACCGTCCAGACATGGATTATTTAAAGGGAAAACGGGTTGCTGTAGTAGATGATGTAATCAGCACCGGTGAATCTTTAAAAGCATTAGAAGAACTGGTAGAACAGGCTGGCGGACAGATTGTTGCTCAGGCTGCTGTTTTGGCAGAAGGGGATGCCGCAGAACGCAAGGATATTATTTTCTTGGAAAAGCTGCCGCTGATTTCTAACCACTAACAGCACAAAGAAAGGATGAAAATAACATGAAATATTCTTATATGCCTCAGGGTGTATGTTCCAGAAAGATTGAATTTGAAGTTGAAGACGGTAAAATTCACGGTGTAAAATTCACCGGAGGATGTAACGGAAACTTGAAAGGGATTGCTCAGCTGGCAGAAGGCAGAACTGTAGACGAAGTGATTGCCTGCCTGGAAGGAACTGTCTGTGGTTTTAAAAAGACTTCCTGCCCAGACCAATTTGCCAAAGCACTGAAACAGGCAAAAGAATCTTAAGGGATAAAAGTATAAAAGGAGTTGGCGTTACGTCAACTCCTTTTTCATATTTTTACGAATGTATAATTTGGTTTGCCTTGTGAAGACTAATAAGCGATAAAATAATGAAAAAGCGAGGCCGGGATTTATGGATCGGGTGGTTTTATGCGGTACAGATTCCAAGAGCAGACTGATGGAATATTTGGTAAGTTATCTGAAAAAAAGCGTCAGCTTAACCGTATCAGGGGACAGGGTTTTGTATGCCCTTGGGGAGCATCCTCAGTTAGAAATGTTTCAGCTGCAGGAACTGGAACATCTTTGGCTGGGAAAAAGTATTCTTTGTTTGAGAAAACGGGCAAATCTCAAAAGACTGTGCGGAATCTCCAAAGATACCACAGTGATTGTGCCGTCATCTTGCCGCCGTATTTTAGAAAGCATTTCCAGATTTTCGGTAAACGTGGTTACTGTGGGAATGTCCAGCAAAGACACTGTGACATTTTCCAGCCATCAAGGGGAGGAATGGGTAGTTTCTCTCCAACGAAGTATTTGCACCCTTCACGGACAAATTCTGGAACCGATGGAAATTCCCATATCCCTGGCCGGGTGGAAAGATGAAGAAGAAATTCTTTCCTTTGTTACCATTTTACTGCTTCTAAATCAATTGGAAAACGCAAAGCGCATCTGCTTAGAATCTTTTTAATGAATACCACATAGCGGTGGGCAGCGGCAAGCTGCCGCACCCAATGACACTACGTTCGTGTTCTGTTGGCTGAGGGGAAACAAACGGCTATTTCTGCGTTACTAACAGAGTACGGGCGCAGCCTCTTCGGGATTCTTAAGGGTAACAAAAGTCTATTGCATGAATCCCTTAGAAAGATGAAAAAGACCATCCAGAGAATATTTCTGCTGGATGGTCTTCATTTTTACCAGTAAATCTGTACGCTTATCACACTGGAAATTATTTAATCCGATGAACAACCCGGGTGTTAATTTCATGGATTTTTTCTGCATCTACTTTAAAGTTGCGTTCCATATCCATTAAGCCGTTGATTTCCTGCTGTACGTCGCTGACCTGTGTATAGCAATAGCCGCATACATAAGGCAATTCTTTAATTGCAGTGGTGATGCTGTCAAAACGACGGAGGAAGTCTGCTTCATCTTTTACTTTGTCGCCGTATCCCCAGCCTTCTTCACCATTATTGAAGGCAATGCCACCGAATTCACTGATGATAACCGGCTGCCCTTTATATTCAAATCCATTTGCCATAGCGGATTTTGCATCACAATGATATACTTTAGAGGACAGGATTTCATCTTTGTGATTTCCATAGCGGTCAAAGAATACCTTGCCGTCTGATTCATAGTCGTGCAGGGTAATAATGTCAGAAATGGTGTGTTCCCAGCCGTCGTTTACAATCACCGGACGCTGTGGATCAAAGCATTTGGTAAGGTGATAAATGGCTTCAGTAAAATGCTGCTGTGTGCGGTCTGTTTCAATAGAAGACACACCCCAGGATTCATTAAACGGTGTCCAGGTAATAATGGAAGGATGGTTGTAGTTTTGCCGTACAATTTCCATCCACTGGGTGGTAAACATTTCAACCGCATCGTCATGGAAGCGGTAGCCTGCTGCCATTTCGCTCCATACAAGCATACCTTTTACATCGCACCAATATAAGAACCGTTCATCTTCAATTTTTTGGTGTTTTCTCAAACCGTTGTAGCCCAGCTGCATAATTTTATCAATGTCTTCAATTAATGCTTCTTCGCTAGGAGGGGTCAGGTGAGAATCTTTCCAGTATCCCTGATCCAGAATCAGACGCTGATAAATCGGACGGCCGTTGAGAAGAATATTGCTGTCCTCAATTCGGATTTCACGCAGTCCAAAATAAGAAGCTGCAGTATCTACGGTTTCTCCTCCACGAACCAAACGGAAGGAAACATCATACAGATTTGGTTCTTCCGGACTCCAGCGGAACACACCCCATTCGTGGGCACAGGTATCATACAAGTCAACTTCTGTATGAACACGCTGCTGCATAACAGGAATCATCACTTTGTTAATCAAACGATCCTGAAAGCTGACTGCCGCTTCCAGATACAGGTCGTCGTATGCTGGGGAGTCAACGGAGAATTCAAAGGACACAGAATTTTTGCTTACATTCGGAGTGATTTTTACAGAGTCAATATGTTCTGCAGGAATGGTTTCCATCCATACAGTTTTCCAGATACCGGTGGTTTGCACATACCAGCAGCCAAAATTGTAATCGGTCCAGCGCTGTTTTCCGCGAGGCTGGGAATCATCCAAAGAATCTTCCACTTTAATGACCAGCCAGTTTTCTCCGTCAGTAACTGCATTCGTTAAATCAAAGGTAAAACGAGCATAACCGCCTTCATGACTGCCCAGGTAAACACCGTTGAGCCAAGCTTTGGTTAAGTAATCGGCACCTTCCAGATGGAGCAGCAGACGTTTGGATTTCAATTCAGACTTGGATAATGTCAGCTTTTTCTGGTACCAAACCTGATTGTGAATGGACTCATCACCAATCCCGCTCATTTTCGTTTCATATGTAAAAGGAACCTGGATGGTTCGATCTGCTGGAACATGATGCTGCCAGCCGGATACTTCTCCAATATTAGAATCGTCAAAAGCAAAATCCCAGGAACCGTTCAGATTTTCCCACTGAGTTCTTACAAATTGGGGACGGGGATAGTCTTTTTGATAACATTTTACCATAGTGATACCTCATTTCATCAAAAACGAATTAAATAATTATTTTATGTATTGAATTATAAATAAAATAGTTAAGTCTGTCAATATGCCGGATGAAATTTATGAAAATAAACAATTATATAGGGATATTCTTGTAAATAAATCTATGATCTATAAAAATAAATTTTTAAATATGAATAATATATTAATACAGTAAAATAAAGCCGGGCGGTTGCGGCTTTTGAAAAATTTTGATATACTAGGTTATACAAAATCATGGATTGGGGAATCTATGGAGGGAAATTCATTTCAGAAAGGGCGTTTGTATGCTTCAGTTATCAATTCAGGATCCACATGCCGTGGCTAAAATCTGTCATGCGCTGTCCACCGAGCTTAGGTTAAACATTCTTCGGTTGTTGGAGCATGGGACCATGAGCTGTTTGGAACTGTCTAAAAAATTGGAATATCCTCTTTCTACCATTTCTGCCAATGTAAAAATATTGGAAGAAGCCGGATTGATTGTTACAGAATTGCAGCCAGCAAAAAACGGTTCCAAAAAGCTGTGTTCGCTGGTATATTTGGATTTGGCAATCCAGCTGACCACAGGCGTCGTGGTTCCGCCCAACAGCCGCAGATACGAAATTCAGATTCCTATTGGAAATTATATGGATTTTCAGGTCTTTCCATCCTGTGGATATGTAGGGGAAGAGGTGCCGTCTGTTCGCTTTGATTCTCCCAACAGCTTTTTGAGTCCAGATCGGTTAAAGGCACAGCTTTTGTGGTTTCGAAAAGGATATGTGGAATACCGCATTCCTTTAGAGGATCCTCAGCTGTTTCAGGGAAAAATCAAGCAGATTGCCTTTGAACTGGAAATCTGTTCTGAGGCCCCTGGATTTAATCAAAAATGGAAGTCAGATATCACCATGTGGATTAACGGAATAGAAATCGGTACATGGACTTCTCCGGCTGATTTTGGGGACAGAAAAGGCGCCTACACTCCGGAATTTTGGGGGCTGGGAAATACACAGTACGGCATTTTAACCTGCTGGAAAGTAGACGGATCCGGCAGCTATTTAAACGACGGACAGCTGTCAGATGTATGTTTGGAACAGCTAAACATGGAAGCAAAAAGCGATGTCACCCTGCGGATTGGTGTAAAGGAAAACAGCAGTCATATTGGAGGCATTAATATTTTTGGCAAAGGGTTTGGAGATTATGACCAAGGAATCCGGATGATTTTGGAGTATGATGAGAAAGATTCCTGATTTTTGCAGCCGGCAACAGGTAAAAATCACAAATCAATGGATTTATTTGGAGAATTTGTAAAAAAACCATATTTTTGTGTTTTTTCCTTGACTTTTCTTCGCAAAAAAAGGATAATAAATAAGAATGGAGTTTATTCGTTGTATCAGCAAACTGGTTGTAAGACTGTATGTACTGTTGTAAAACGACAGGGTTTTATGTTTACTAAGGTGTGGCAGAAAAAAAGTGTTTTTTGCCTGTTTGTCTTATAAACGGTTCTTTTACAAGGAAAACTTGCGTGATCTGCAAGATGATTTATAATTCATTCGTCCTGGGAGGTTATCATGAAACGGAACAAAAGTATTGGGGTTCGAATTACCCAGATTCTTGCGATTATTGTACTAGTGCTTGCGGTGATTTCATCTGCGTTTTACTTTTTGGCAGACAGCAGCATGAGCAAAGCGGCCGAAAATGAAACAGTGCCAGAATTTGCAGGAAAAATGTATCTTCCAATTGAGACAGACAATCAAAAAAGTATTGCCTCTAAAGGAGATTTAATCATTGCCCAAAAGGCAGAAGCAGCAGACTTGGAAGCATCACAGACAGTGGTTTATGAATCTCCAAGTTTATCTACTGTCAATCAGGTATACGGCAAGTACAGCATGGGTGTTATCAACTCTGTCAATGAGGAAGACGGAACCACAGTATTGCATGTACAGACTGCTGACGGTGAAATTGAAGCAGTTTCTTCCACACTGGTGGTTGGGAAGGCAACCTACAGCATCGCTGCATTGGGTACATTGATTATGACTGCACAGTCATCCATGGGTATTTTCTGGTTTGTCGTATTGCCTTTGGGCTTATTTATCGTTCTTCAGCTGATTTCTATTATTTGCCGTGTCATCGCAGGCAGTCAGTATGAAGAAGATGAAGATGATGATGATGAATACGACGACGAATATGACGAATACGAAGAAGAGTACGAAGAAGAATCTGATGATGAATATGCTTCTTACAATTCCTACGATTCTGAAGACGATTCCAGTGAATATGATGAGGAAGATTCCGAACCGGAACAGCCTCCGGTAAAACGGGTACAGCGGTTTTTAGATACTCCGCCTAAAATCACCCAGATTCGCAGCGAAACTGTGTCTTCTATGGATAATGAATTCAGTGGTTTTGGAAACAGCGAGTTGTTAAGACCGTTCCGCTCCTCTGGTTCTGATGAAGCTACCAATGGACCAATTGATCCTGCTTCTGCTGCAGCGGAAGACGATCAACCAAAAGCACCGCTGGTTCCAGGAAGCTTTGGTTCTCCAGCGGACGAAGTAAAAACCGACGAAGAATATCATGGCATTGTTCCATTTTTATCTGAAAATGAAACAGTTTCTCATACTCCTTCCAAAGCAGTTCGTTTAGAAGAAGAGGATGACGAAGAATTCCGCCGCGAAATGATGCGCCAGACCATGGAGTTTGACATGAAGGCTATCCGGGAACGGATGAAGAAAAATCAGGCGGCAAATAATCACACTGTAAAAAAACCGGCTGGAAAAGTGACTGGGACAGAGAAAAAAACAGATCCTCAGCAGCTTTTAGACAAAATTTTAATTGAGGTAAAAGATCATGCCGTAGATTTTAATTTTGAAGACTTAAAGGACGAGCAGGTTAAGGTGGAGCGCAGAAAAAGCGGAGACGGTTTTGTGATTAAAACCCCGCAGTATCGTGCCAACATTAAAGTTGAGATTGATGATTCTGAAGAAAAATAAAATGCTGTAATAAAAAAGGAGTTTCCTGCTGTGGGAAACTCCTTTTAATTTGGGATTCTTAAGGGACGTTTGTCCCTTAAGCCGTCGGAGACAAATTTTTATGTAGTCAGCAGACAGTACTCGCATACAATGACACTACGTTCGTACTTTGGCTGGCTGAAAATAAATACATTTTATCGGCTTTCCCCTGGAGATAGCGAAGACTATCAATAGGTAGCTGTAAGTTCTCTATACCCAATACGTACAATTTGCTACTTTGCATTACCTTTTCTACAGTTGGAAGGAAGTTTTCTGTTATGGGAAACTTCCTTTTTTATATGAAAATTATAAAGGCTGTTGCGCTGGTACTTCACCAGCAAAAAATTTCTTTATATTTTTAAGCATAGCTTGTTCCAGTTTTGCATAGTTATTGGTAAATAGGATCAACAAAAATCCTGTGAGCAGTATCGTATGAAGCCAAAAACAACCGGATTTCCGGGAAGGAGCGAGCAAGCAGTATGTTTCATCAGAAAAAAGAATGTGTGGCTATGATCTTAGCAGGCGGGCAGGGAAGCCGCCTTCACCAGTTAACAGAACAAATTGCAAAACCTGCGGTGCCTTTTGGAGGAAAGTACCGCATGATTGATTTTACCTTATCCAATTGTGTGAATTCTCACATTGACACGGTAGGCGTACTGACCCAGTATCGTCCGCTGGTTCTCAACCGCTATATTGGAAATGGACAGCCATGGGGGCTGGACCGAAAAATAGGCGGAATCCATATTCTACCCCCTTATGTAGGGAATTCTAAAGCGGAATGGTATTTGGGTACTGCCAACGCAGTATGGCAAAATCAGGAGTTTATTGACGAATATGACCCTGAATATCTTTTGATTTTATCCGGAGACCACATTTATTCTATGGATTATCAGAAAATGCTGGATTTCCATAAACAATGCGGCGCAGACGGTACCATTGCAGTAATTGATGTACCTCTGGAAGATGCCTCCCGGTTCGGGATTATGGAAACAGATCTAAAACAAAAAATTGTGTCATTTCAGGAAAAACCTAAAAAGCCAAAGAGCACCCACGCGTCTATGGGGATTTATATTTTTAATTGGAGTGTCCTGAAAGAATATCTTATTCAGGACAGCCAGCAAAAAAATTCCAAACATGATTTTGGAGGAGATATTATTCCCGCGATGCTGGCAGATAACAAAAATTTGTATGCCTATTCCTTTGATGGTTACTGGATAGACGCAGGAACCATAGAAAGTTTATGGCAGGCAAATATGGATTTGCTGTCCGGCAAAGCACCGTTGCGCAAAGAGGGCAGAAAAATATACACCAGAAACACCTGTCAGCCTCCCCACTATATCGAACAGGATGCCATCGTCTGCAACTCACTGGTAGCAGAAGGCTGTATCATTGAGGGAAAGGTAGAACACTCGGTGCTATTTAACGGCGTTGTAGTGGAACAGGGGGCCGAAATTAAGGACAGCGTCCTATTTCCTGGAACAAAGGTAAAATCAAATGCAAAGGTCATCCGGGTTATTACAGGAGAAAATGTGATAATTGAGTCTGGGTGCACCGTTGGGGGAAAAGATACGGCCATTACGGTTGTCCCTAAGGATAAAAGAGTAAGCCAGGAAAAGAAAACGTTGATAAAAAAGGGAGAGGACAAAAAATGAGTATGATGAGCATTGTTTTTTCAAATGTATATGATGAAAATTTAAAAGAACTGACCGCAACCCGAACCATGGGATCTCTCCCCATTTTGTCCCGATACCGACTAATTGACTTTGTACTGTCAAACTGTGTAAACTCCGGAATCCGAAATGTGGGTGTCATTACAAAAATGAATTACCAGTCCTTGATGGATCATCTGGGCAATGGAAAAGAGTGGGATTTTGACTGTAAAGCTGGCGGACTTTTTATCCTGCCGCCTTTTGGAAACCGCAACGCCTTTATGTATCGGGGCAAGCTGGAAGCTCTTTATGGTGCACTGCGGTATCTAAAGCGCAGTACCGATGACTATGTACTGCTAAGCGACTCAAATATAATATGCAGTATTGACTATCGAAAGGTGTTGAAGCACCATTTGTCCCATCATGCGGATATTACGGTTGTAGCACAGCAGCAAATGATTACCGCAAATGACCAAAATGATAAGAATTTGATTTTGGAAAAGGATGAAAATAACAGGGTTACAGATGTAAAGGTAAATTGCTTTACAGAAAAATCCGGGCTTTGCAGCTTAAATATGTACCTGATTAACCGAAATCTTTTGATCCGATTGGTGGAAGAAGCACATACATACAGTCAGGTGAACTTGGAAAAAAGTCTGATCCAAAATAAATATGACACCCTGCATATTTCTGTTTATGAATATCTGGATTACACAGCAAAAATTGACTCCATCCAAAGCTACTTTTTAAAGAGCATGGAGTTTTTAAAGCCAGAAGTAAGACGTCAGGTATTTCATTCCGACTGGCCTATCTACACCAAGGTTCTGGATGAGCCTCCGGTGTTTTACAGCAGTCAGGCCAGAGTATCCCGTTCTTTAGTTGCAGATGGATGTGTGATTGAGGGAAATGTAATCAACAGCATTTTATTTCGAGGTGTACGGGTCAAACCCGGCGCCTGTATCCGAAACTCCATTGTCATGCAAAATACAGTCATTGAGGAAAATTCCACCATAGAATATACCATTGTGGACAAAGACGCTGTGATTACTGAAAATAAACTGCTGGTAGGGATTGACCGGTATCCGGTAGTAATCCAAAAGGGGACCATCGCATAGCATAAGCCTTTACTTTCTCTGTCAAAGGACGTATAATAGGTATAATCCATTGACAAGGAAAGGGGAGGAAAGCTGTGTTAAAAGAAATTAAACAGCAGGCTCGCACTGCGGCGCTAGAATTGTTGGAACAAGCAAAATTGGAAAAAGGCGATGTCATGGTGGTAGGTTGTTCCAGCAGTGAAGTGGCTGGACAGAAAATCGGCACATTTTCCAGTGTGGAAGTAGCGCAGGCTGTGTTTGACGGATTGTATCCGGTTTTGCAGGAAAAGGGAATTGCTTTGGCAGCACAGTGCTGTGAACATTTAAACCGTACTTTGATTGTAGAAAAGGAAACGGCGGTTCGCTATCAGCTGGAAGAGGTTAATGTGGTACCGCAGCCAAAAGCAGGAGGGTCTTTTGCCACCACTGCTTATCAGCGTTTTCAGTGTCCTGCAGCAGTGGAATCTGTAAAAGCTCATTGCGGAATGGATATTGGGGGAACTTTGATCGGAATGCACTTAAAACCAGTAGCGGTTCCGGTTCGGTTATCTGTTTCTAAAATTGGAGAAGCAATATTGATCTGTGCCAGAACACGGCCGAAATTTGTCGGCGGAGAACGGGCGGTTTATAATCCAGACCGGATGTAAAAACAGGACAAAAAAAGAGATTGAAATCTTTGGATTTCAATCTCTTTTTCTTTTTGGAGCTGATGACGTGACTTGAACACGCGACCTGCTGATTACGAATCAGCTGCACTACCGACTGTGCTACATCAGCAAATGAAGCGGTTATTATTATACCGCTTTTTTCCATAATCGTCAACCCTTATTTGAGACATTCCCGATTTTTCCCGCTTTCCAGCACTGATAGCAAAGGGCGGTGTATTTGTCATTGCCTCCAATATCCACCTGACTGCCTTCATAAATAATCTGATCTCCCTGATAGCGGGCATTGATAATTGCTTTTCTTCCGCAGTGACACATGGTTTTCAGCTCCCGAAGGGTATCCGCTACCTCCAAAAGGCGCCGGCTTCCCTCAAACAGATGGCACATATAGTCTGTCTTGAGTCCATAGCAAAAAACAGGAATCCCACTGTCCGCAATCTCCCGCAGCTGATCAATCTGCCAGGAACTGAGAAATTGCACTTCATCTACAATGATGATTTCAGTTTTAGGAAACTGAGCCAAAAGTTCTAAGATGGATTCCTGGGGCTCCAATAATTGTGCCTTGGCTGAAATCCCGATCCGGGAGGTAACAAGGTTTCCTTTTTCCCGGGTGTCAATGCTGGGCTTAATCAGCAGCACGTTTTTGCCCTTTTCCTCAAAATTAAATTTCATCATCAAAGCGTTTGCGGTTTTGCTGGATCCCATAACGCCATAATAAAAATACAGTTTCATGATTTTGGATCTCTCCTGTAATCAGTGTGGTTTTATAAGATATTATTATACCATATTTTCAGGCAGGGATCAAAAGCAGCCGCGCCCTTTTGAAAAAATTTGGGTTTTGGTATGGTTTTGATTGTTTTTGGGGAAACTGTTACTGACTTTATTTGGGAGGTATTTACATGAACTACGAAACCGACCTGCTCAACCGACTTTATCAAAACACCAAAATGGGTGAGCAGACATTGGAAATGATTTTGAAAAAAACCAAAAATCCAAAACTGCATAAAACCGTTCGGGAACAAAAAAATGGATATTCCCACTTTTCCCAGCAGGTAGAACGCCAGCTGCATCTGCGCCAAGAGGTGCCAAAGGAATTATCTCCGGTTTCAAAATGGTCTGTTACGGTGGGGGTAAAAAGCAATTTGATGAAAAATCATTTTCCCTCTCATTTGGCGGAAATGATGATACAGGGAAGTACCATGGGGCTGATTGACGCCACCCAGCATCTGCATAAATACTGCCACTGTATTTCCCGTGAGACCAGACAATTAACCGAAGAAGTCATTCAGTTTGAAGAACAGAACATCAATTCATTAAAAACTTTTTTATAAGGAAGGAACTGTGTATGGTACGTTTTCAGGATAGTCAAACAAAAATCAATTTAATGCGAGCTTTTGCAGGAGAAAGCCAGGCAAGAAACCGATATACTTTTGCTGCAGAACAAGCCGAAAAACAAAATTTGCATGTTCTGCGGGAAGTATTTACCTTTACTGCAAATCAGGAAAAAGAACATGGGGAAATTTTTTATCAGCTGCTGCAGGAACTGGATGGACAAGTAATTGGCATTGACGGAACATATCCGGTGAATACCAGCAATGAAATTTCCCATATGCTGCAGGCTGCATGCGAAAATGAAAAAGAAGAGGCAGAAACAGTATACCCCGCTTTTTCTAAAATTGCCAAAGAAGAGGGATTCCAGCAAGCAGCCTATGCTTTTGAAATGATAGCAAAAATTGAAAAAACACATGAACAGCGTTTTGGACATTTTCTGGGGCTGGTAAAAGAACATGCTTTGTTTGTATCAGATACTCAAGTTACCTGGGTTTGTTTAAACTGCGGTCATGTATCCTATGGGACAAAGGCGCCTGAAATTTGTCCGGTCTGCAAACACCCACAGGGATTTTTCATTGCTTCTTCCATGGCTCCGTTTACAGAATAAATCTGAAAGTTTTTACGTGATATAAAAAACAACACAGACCATAACGACACAGTCTGCGTTGTTTTCTTGTTCTGGGAAGTGCTGCATTGCTGTATTTTGCAGCACTTTTTATTTTGATAAAACTAAAAAAGTGCTTCCACTCCGTTTAAAATGTCCATGGGACTATGGGCAACGAAATCTGCGGATTCCATTTCTTTTGGGTTATATCCGTAAGCACATCCAATAAAGGGAATGTGGTTTGCCTTTGCCGCATTTTGGTCATAAATCCGGTCGCCTACCATAACGGCACTGTCCGGGTTGACCTGTTCCAGCAAAATTTTTAGAGTATCGTCTTTGATCATTCCTGGCAGCAGGGGCTGAAGATAATCCATGTAAGAATCGATTTTCAGCGTTTTTAATACCAGTGAAATATAGCGAATGGAGGAATTAGAACACACAGCCAACAGATAGCCCTGCTGTTTTAACTTGCTTAAAACTTCCGGAATCCCGTCAAAGGGCTTGCCGTATTGTTCCAGGAGTTGGTCTTCATGACGGGCTTCTGCTTTTAAAAAGTTATTTCTCACTTCTTCGCTTGCGTTCGGAAAGTAGGTTTTGGTGTAATCCGCAGGACGTTCTCCAAAATGGCTCTGGATTTCTTCATCAGTATAGCCAGTGACCCCAAAATCAGCCAGTGCCATACGAACAGCCTCTACTGCATAGAGGTTTGTTTGGTTTAAGGTTCCGTCCAGATCAAATACAATCAATTTTTTCAATTAAAATCGTACCTTTCTCAGAATAAATTGTATCAATAAAATCAAAGGATTTTGTCAGTCTGACGGCTTTTGCTTGGAATGGGAGGAAAGGCAGCTGTCTTGCTCTAACTGTTCATTGTCAGCCAGACAGCACAGGTCTTCAATGGTGGTATGAAACACCTGAGCCAATCGATAAGCCAGCATCAAGGAAGGATTATACTGCTCTTTTTCAATGGAAATAATGGTTCTGGCAGATACATGAACCAAGTCTGCCAAATACTGCTGGGTATAACCGGCAGATGTTCTCAACTCTTTTAATCGGGTCTTCACAGTCCCGCCCCTCCTTTTCTATCAAGCTGGCTTTATGGTACCGCAAAACACCAAAAAAGTCAATGGACATAGATAAGGTGATTCTGGACGGGGATATCAATTTGTGCTATAGTTAAAATAAATACAGGATATAAGGGGACTGGTTTCACAAACCGAAACCTTTCTTGCAGATCAAAATAAAAATAGGGGGAACTCAAATGGATGTATTGGAGGTTTTGGCAAATTTAAAGGAGCGGGCAGAGAAAGATGCTCCGTTAAAACAAAAGCTGCTTGAAACCAAAAAATCTTCTGCGCCGCTGGAGGCATTTTGCACCATCTGCCGGGAAGAAGGATATGAGCTGTATGAAATGGATTTGATCGAGGCAGGGGAAACGTTTTATGCTTCCATGAAGCGAAGCACCAATGGAGGCGGAGAAAATTCCCCTATGCTGGAAGGCCAGGATGATTTATATGAACTTTTTCTGACAGAATTAGCGTGGAGTTCATCTGCTGACAAATAAGATTTTGCGCTTCTTCCGGAAATCTTTTACACTTTTGTAATCAATTCTTGCAATAGATAAGGTAAGATAAAATACGAACAAAATTGACTGTGGTCTATTTTCGGCTGCAGTTGTCGAAAATGAGGGGATGGATTGTTCGGTTATATCAAACCGTTTAAACCGGAAATGAAAATGAAGGAATATGATACTTACAAAGCTGTATACTGCGGTTTGTGCAAGCAGCTGGGAAAAGTGTATGGTCCTTTTGCCCGGTTTACGCTGAGTTATGATTTTACCTTTCTGTCATTAATTTCTGTGGGAATCAAAGACAACTTTTGCGGATACCGCAACGAAACCTGTGTGGCAAACCCGCTGAAAAAGAAACCCTGCCTGGTTTTGTGCGAGGATCTTACCTTCAGCGCCTCTGCTGCCATGATTATGTTTTACTACAAGCTAAAAGATAATTATGATGACGGAGACTTTGGCGATAAGCTGAAGTCACTGGCTTTGCTCCCATTTGCCGCAGCCGCCAAACGGCGGGCAAAAAAGAATTTTCCTGTGTTGGATGATGTAATGGCAGAAAGTATACGGCGGCAGTATGATGTGGAGCATAGCGACAGCATCAGCATTGATCGTGCCGCAGAACCTACTGCATGGGCTTTGGGGCAGATATTTTCCTGTTTATCCGAGGATGCTATCCAAAAAACCGTATTGGAACGGCTGGGGTATCTGGTGGGAAGATATGTCTACCTGATCGATGCTTTGGATGATTTAGAGGAAGATATTTCATCCGGCGGGTATAATATTTTTTATAAGAAATTCTCCGCAGAAGGAAATCAGGACCTGGAGGCCATCAAAGCATATGCTTTGGAAGTGATTAATCTCACTGTGGGACAGATTGCCTCTGCTTATGAGTTAATCAATCTCAAGCGTTATAAAACGATTTTAGATAATGTGATCTATTTGGGACTTCATGACAGTGTCCGACAGGTCATTGCCAGAAAACAAAATAAAGAAAAAAATAAAAAGAAGAATGGAGTATATTATGGCGAATCCATATGAAGTATTAGGAATCAGTCAAAACGCATCTGATGAGGAAGTAAAACGGGCTTACCGTGAGCTGGCTAAAAAATACCATCCGGACAATTATCCTTCCAGCCCATTAAAAGAGGTTGCGGAAGAAAAAATGTCCGAAATCAATTCTGCTTTTGACACCATTATGAATGAACGCAAAATGAATGGTGCAGCCCAGTCTGGCCATTACAGCAGCGGCACCGAATATCAGTCACAGACAGGCCCTTCTTACAGTGGCTCTAATCTGCGGGATATCCGGATGATGATTCAGCAAAACCGTTTGGTAGAAGCAGAAGAACTGTTGGACGGCATTCCTGTTTCCCAAAGAGACGGGGAATGGTACTTCCTCAAAGGCAGCATTTATTTTTCCAGAGGCTGGTTGGAAGACGCCATGAATCATTTTTCCAGTGCTTGCCGGCTGGATCCAAACAACCCAGAATACCGGGCAGCAATGAACCGGATTATGTGGCAGCGCCAGGGCAACTTTGGCGGCGGATTTGGCTCTAACCCTAATCCTTACCGTACCCAGCAGCCTGTTGGCGGCGGCTGCAGTGCCTGTGACATGTGCAGCGGGCTGATTTGTGCGGACTGCTGCTGTGAATGTATGGGTGGAGACTTGATCTCCTGCTGTTAAATCGCTGCAGAAAGGCGTAATGGGAATATGAAGCATAGTGTAAAAATAGCATACGGCGGGATTCTATGCGGACTCAGTATTCTGTTTTTGTTTTTAACAGGTCTTTTTCCGTTTGCGGACTATGCGCTTCCAGCTTTATCCGGTATGTGTTTGATCCCTTTGGTAATCGACTTTGGTTACCGGAACGCGGTAATCGCTTACGTAGCGGTCAGTGTTCTTGGAGCGCTGGTAGTGCCCAATAAAGAATGTGTCGTTTTGTTTATTGCGTTTTTGGGATATTATCCTATTTTAAAAGGAAGAATTGAAACACTGAGAAATCGTGTGACAGAGTGGCTGATTAAATTGGTCTGGTTTAATGCGGCAGCTGTCATTGCCTACTATCTGATGGTTCAGGTATTGGGAATCACTCAGGTTATGGAGGATTTTCAGGGGCTTCGGCTGGGACTGTGGGGCGTGCTGCTTGCAGGAAATGTAGTATTTGTCATCTTTGATTTTGCGCTTACCAGAGTCATCAGCCTGTTTGTTCATCAAATCAGGCCGAAATATCTTCGCTATCTTTCTAAATAACAAAACAAAAAGCATGCGAGATTTCTCAAATAGAAATTTTGCATGCTTTTTATCATATTCATAAAAGGAAGATAGGACTGGCTAAAGAGGTTTTCCCTGTAATAAGAATCTGCTATAGGATCTTTTGTCTACACACATCGTGTCATTTACCAAAAAAATCGGAAAAATTTTGAAAAATATATAAAATTTAAAAAATGTATTGATGTATTCACTTTGGTGTGCTAAACTAAGTAACTGTGAGATAAAATTTCCATGTTAGGAAAGGGAAGTGTTTGCGTGAAAAGTGCAGTGTTTTATGGAAAACATGATGTGCGTGTTACAGAAGTTCCCATGCCCCCTGTAGGAAAAAATGACGTACTTGTCAAAGTCATGGCCTGCGGTGTCTGCGGAACCGATGTTCATATTTTCGAGGGAGATAAAGGCTGTGCCGACTGTACCCCTCCTACCATTTTAGGTCATGAGTTTGCCGGTGTGGTAGAGCAGGTAGGGGAAAATGTCCAGGGAATTAAACCAGGCGACCGGGTTTGCGTGGATCCCAACGACACTTGTGGGGAATGCTATTACTGTCGATCCGGCATTGGACATTTTTGTGAACACATGAACGGAATCGGGACTACCCGTGACGGCGGATTTGCCCAGTACTGTTCTGTCCCTCAAAAACAGGTTTATCCCATTGGGGATACCACGACCTTTGCACAGGCTGCCATGACAGAGCCAGTATCCTGCTGTTTGCACGGCATTGATATGTGTGAAATTCAGCCGGGTAGTACCGTGATGATTATTGGCGGAGGCATGATCGGACTGATTATGCTGCAGCTGGCAAAACTGGCAGGTGCCCATCAGCTGATTTTACTGGAACCGGTGGAAGCCAAACGGGAAGTTGCCAAAAAATTAGGCGCAGATTTGTGCATTGATCCGATCAACCAGGATGTTAAGTCCATTTTGGCAGAAAAGGGGATTCATCGCATCAATACTGTGATAGAATGTGCAGGACTGCCATCTACCGTAAAACAGGCAATTGAATTAGCCGGTAAAAAATCTGTGGTAATGATGTTTGGGCTGACAAAGCCGGATGATGAAGTTCCAGTAAAACCATTTGAGATTTTCCAAAAAGAAGTGGTTTTAAAATCTTCTTTTATTAACCCTTACACGCAGGGAAGAGCCATTGCTTTGATTGATTCCGGAAAGATTGATGTATCTGTAATGATTCATGAAATCTGCGGACTGGAAAAACTTCCGGAAATTTTAAAAGATCCTGCATTGCGAGCAAAGGGAAAATATATCATTAATCCATGGGCAGAATCTTCTTTGTAAGTCGGGAATCAGTCAGAAAAGCTTTTCTTTATTTTACAGAAAAAAAGGGTGATGTAAGATAATTTATGTGCTTTTTCCTGATTGTCACTTGATTAACAAGAAGAAATATTATATAATAAATCTTAGAAAATTTTTAGGTGAGCAATCATCTAGCAATTAAGGAAGGGGTTCAAACCATGTTTGAAATCGTAAGAAAAAAGCAATTAAATGATTCTGTTGTATTAATGGATATCAAAGCGCCATTTATTGCAAAAAAAGCGCAGGCCGGACAGTTCATTATCTTCAGAGTAGACGAATTCGGTGAAAGAATTCCGCTGACAATCGCTGACTATGACAGAGAAGCTGGTACTGTTACAATTATTTTCCAGACCGTTGGTAACTCTACCAAAGAACTGGCTCAGCTGAATGAAGGCGATTTTATCCAGGACTTTGTTGGTCCTTTGGGCAAAGCTTCTCATTTTGAAAATGTGAAAAAAGCTTGCGTAATCGGCGGTGGTGTAGGTTGTGCAATCGCATATCCTCAGGCAAAAATGCTTCATGCAATGGGCGTTGATGTAGACGTAATCGCTGGCTTTAGAAGCAAAGATATTGTAATCCTAGAAGATGAAATGAGAGCGGTTTCCAATAATCTGGTAGTAACTACCGATGACGGCACTTACGGTAAAAAAGGCTTTGTAACCGACGCTTTGAAAGAACTGATTGAAGCTGGAAACAAATACGACGTAGTTGTAGCAATTGGCCCAATCCCAATGATGAAATTTGTTTGCGGTGTTACCAAACCTTACGGCATTAAAACCATTGTTTCTTTGAACCCAGTTATGATCGATGGTACTGGTATGTGCGGCGGATGTCGTGTTACTGTAGACGGCAAGATCAAATTTGCTTGTGTAGATGGTCCGGACTTTGACGGTCATCTGGTAGACTTTGATGAATTGATGAGAAGAAACTCCACCTACAAAGTACAGGAACGCAGCAAAGAATGCCGTCTGTTGGGTGGCAAAGGCGACCATCACGAATAATTGAACCTGATGTATTATCAAATTTATTTTGGAAGGATGAACGAACATGCCTAATATGTCTTTGTATAAAATTAAAATGCCGGAACAGGATCCAAACGTAAGAAATAAAAACTTCGAAGAAGTTACTTTGGGTTACACCGAAGAAATGGCAAAAGAAGAAGCAACCAGATGTTTAAACTGTAAACACAAACCATGTGTTGCTGGTTGTCCGGTTAATGTAAGAATCCCTGAATTTATCGCAAAAGTTGCAGAAGGCGACTTTGCAGAAGCTTATAAAATCATTACTTCTACCAACGCTCTGCCTGCTGTATGCGGCCGTGTATGTCCTCAGGAATCCCAGTGCGAAGGAAAATGCGTACGGGGTATCAAAGGCGAACCAGTTGCAATCGGCCGTCTGGAACGGTTTGTTGCTGACTGGAATATGAAACACAGCACCGAAAAAATTGAAAAACCACAGACCAACGGCAAAAAAGTTGCTATTGTTGGTGCTGGTCCTTCCGGTTTGTCCTGTGCAGGCGACCTGGCTAGAAAAGGTTATGAAGTAACCATTTTCGAAGCATTCCACAAAGCTGGCGGCGTTTTGGTATATGGTATTCCTGAATTCCGTCTGCCAAAAGCAATTGTTCAGAAAGAAATCGACAAACTGTCTGAACTGGGCGTTAAAGTAGAAACCAACATGGTTATTGGTAAAGTTTTGTCTATTGACGAACTGTTTGAAATGGGTTATCAGGCTGTATTTGTAGGTTCCGGTGCAGGTCTGCCAAGCTTCTTGGGTATTCCTGGTGAAGGTCTGGTAGGCGTTTACTCTGCAAACGAATTCTTGACCCGTATCAACCTGATGAAAGCTTATCAGGAAGGCTATGACACCCCAATCCGTCATGCACGCGCTGTAGCAGTTGTCGGCGGCGGTAACGTTGCAATGGACGCTGCAAGAAGTGCAAAACGTCTGGGTGCAGAACATGTATACATTGTATACCGCCGTTCCGAAGCTGAAATGCCTGCACGTTTGGAAGAAATCCACCATGCAAAAGAAGAAGGCATTGAATTTATGCTGCTGACCAATCCTACCGAAGTTTTGGGCGATGAAGAAGGTAATGTTGTCGGCATGAAATGCGTTAAAATGGAACTGGGTGAACCAGATGCTTCTGGCAGACGCCGTCCACAGCCAATTGAAGGCAGTGAATTTGTACTGGATGTTGACGCAGCAATCATGTCTGTTGGTACTTCTCCAAACCCATTGATCCGCAGCACAACCGAAGGTTTGGAAGCAAACAAACACGGCTGCCTGGTAGTTGATGAAGACACCATGAAGACAACCCGTGAAGCTGTTTATGCCGGCGGTGACGCAGTAACTGGTGCAGCTACCGTTATTTTGGCAATGGGTGCTGGTAAAACTGCTGCAAAATCCATTGATGAATATCTGCAGAATAAATAAATCGGCATTTTTAGGTCTGTTTGTCGCAAAAATTTCAGCTTGTTTTCGGCAAATTGACGGATTGAAAAAGGTTACTATGCCCAAAATAAGCTAATTTATGAATGATTCTTAAATCTTTACATAGAAAGATTGAAAAAGGTTTGATTTAAGAGTATAATGTTATTCGTACGTTTTTAATCATTGCGGGAAATTTATGCTGCAAATTAGAAATGACGTGATTTTTTGCGACGGAGGTGCCAGAAAGAATGACCGGGGAAACACTTAGCATGCTATTGAGCTTTTTGCCTTTGGTTCTGATTTTTGTTTTGATGTACTTTATCTTGATTCGTCCTCAGAAGAAAAAAGATAAAGAAACTCAGAAAATGAGAAACAATATTCAGGTTGGCGATGAAATTATCACCATCGGCGGTATCATCGGTATCGTTATCAGCTTAAAAGAAGACAATGTGGTAATTGAAACAGCTGGTGAAAGAAATAAGATCAGAATTAAACGTTGGGCAATTCAGAGCAATGAAACTGTTCACGATGATTTGGAAGGCTAAGCGAAGCATCCAGAGTTTTGCATAAAGTTACTTCGTTTAGAATATTCCTTATAGTGTAAGAGAATGTTCCAGGGGGTAGCCGTTATGCAAACCAGTACAGTAAATTCAGCAAAAAACAAAAAAAACAAAAAAAGCAAAGGGAATAAAGGGATATTCCCTTTGCTTATCTCTATTGCAGCAGGCGGCATTGTTATGATTGTTTTGATGCTGTTGTTTTCTGTGTTTGTGATGAACACAGATCATCAGGCAGTCATCATACTGCTTGCCACAATCAGTGCCCTTGCCGGTACTGCCGTAGCTGGTTTTTTAACAGGAATGGCATACCGAAAGGATAAGCTGTTTATGGGGATTGTCAGCGGGATTGGCATGTGTTTGGTTCTGCTGGTTTTGAATTTACTGTTTTTCCGTGAGCCGTTGAGCGTTTGGAGTATTGTCAAATACATTTTGATGATCGCGGTGGCTGCGGCAATGACTTTTTTGGTGAAAACTGGCCGAAAAAGAAAAATTAAACATTGAAGTAATTCTTCTGACATGATATAATGTAAGTAGAATATTTTGCAAAGGAGAAATCTCTATGAAACATGTTAAGACTTTAAATCAGGCAAACTTGAAAAAATCTGCTGCAAAAGGCGGCTGCGGCGAATGCCAGGCTTCCTGTCAGTCTGCTTGCAAAACTTCTTGCACAGTAGCAAATCAGAAATGCGAAAAGTAAGCATTTAGCTGGTTTCAGTTAAAAGTTACGATAAGTAGGAAAAGGGACATGAGCATGTCCCTTTTCCTTTTGTAGTATACAAATTTTAGATTCAGGATTTGGGAAGGAAAAAAATATGATACATAAGTATAGTATGAATGGATATCATATCGTTTTGGATGTACACAGCGGAGCAGTTCACGTGGTAGATGATGTGCTTTATCAAATGCTGGATGTAATCGCTGACTCTATGGGAGAATTAAAGGAAGAGCTGCCTGCGGGAAGCTGCCCGGAAAAAATTCAGAAAGCTATGCCAGGCTATTCTCCAGAAGCAATCCAGGATGCATATGATGAAATTCGGGAACTATATGAAAATGGAATTCTGTTTTCAGCAGACGACTATGAACAATATGCCAATATGATGGTAGCATCTCCAATTAAAGCCATGTGCCTACACGTAGCACACGACTGTAATTTAAGATGTAAATATTGTTTTGCAGCAACTGGTGAATACGGCGGACACCGGGCACTGATGAGCGCAGAAACCGGGAAAAAAGCCATTGACTTTTTGCTGAAATATTCTCAGGGAAGACATAACCTGGAACTGGACTTCTTTGGCGGAGAACCAACCATGAACTTTGATGTGGTAAAAGAAGTGGTGGCTTACGCAAGAAGCAAAGAAAAAGAATACAATAAAAATTTCCGGTTTACTGTAACTACCAACGGAATTTTGCTGGATGACGATAAAATTGACTTTATCAATCGAGAAATGTCCAATGTGGTACTGTCCCTGGACGGCCGCCGGGAAATTAACGATGCCATTCGTCCTACCTCCAACGGCAAGGGAAGCTATGACATTATTGTGCCAAAATTCCAGAAACTGGTGGAAGAACGCCGCAAAAACGACGATGACCGCAACCAGTACTATGTTCGCGGTACTTTTACAAAACACAATCTGGATTTCGGAAAAGATGTTCTTCACATGAATGAATTGGGATTTGACCAGGTTTCTGTAGAACCGGTTGTATCTCCGGAATACGAAGATTATGCAATCACAGAACAGGATCTGCCAAGAATTTTTGAAGAATATGAAAATCTGGCAAAAGAAATGATTCGTCTGAAAAAAGCAGGCAAAGGATTTAACTTCTTCCACTTTATGATCGACTTAAATCAGGGTCCTTGTGCCATTAAGCGTCTGCGCGGATGCGGATGTGGCAACGAATATGTTGCAGTAACTCCAGAAGGGGATGTTTACCCATGCCATCAGTTTGTAGGGATGGAAGACTGGAAAATGGGAAGCGTTCAGGATCTTTCTGTTGACTTTAAGAAAAAAGATTACTTCGCAAAAACCAATGTTTATACCAAAGAAGACTGCAAAACCTGCTGGGCTAAATTCTATTGTAGCGGCGGCTGTAATGCCAACAGTCTGCAGTATGCAGGGGATGTGAGAAAATCTCATCGGATTTCCTGTGAACTGGAAAAGAAACGTCTGGAATGTGCGATTATGATCAAAGCAGCTATGGCAGACGAAGACTAAATTGATTGGTTAACAATGGCAGAAAGGAATGATTCCATCATGAAAATTGGATTTGTCGGCGCTGGAAATATGGCTACCGCAATCATCAAAGGATATATTTCTCAATCAACAGATGAAATTTGGGCTTACGACATTGATTCTGCCAAGGTAGATTCTCTGGCTTCTATGGGAGTAAAGCCATCTCAGGATCTGGCTGAGATGGCAAATCAGATGGATTATCTGTTTTTGTGTGTAAAGCCGCAAAACTTTACAGATGTTTTGGCGGTTTTAAAAGGGCATTTGCGCCCAGAAACTGTGATAGTTTCCATTGCTGCAGGCATTACTTCCAGCTACTTAAAAAAGGAACTGGGCGAAAACACCAAAATTGTCCGGGTAATGCCCAACACCCCCTTGTTATTGGGATGCGGTGCCAGCGCTTTGTCCCAGGTAGAACCCTGCGGGCAGGAAGAGTTTCAGTTTGTATGCCATATTTTCCAAAGTTCCGGAAGCATTGCAGTAATTCCGGAATCCAAGATGAACGAAATCATTACCATCAACGGAAGCAGCCCGGCATATCTGTATTTGATTGCCCAATACTTTGTGGAATATGGAGAACAACAGGGAATCGATTCCAAAACCGCTTTAGAACTTTTTGCAAACACCATGACTGGTACTGCAAAAATGATCTTGGAATCCGGCCGTTCTTTGGACGAATTAATTGCCATGGTATCTTCTAAAGGTGGAACCACACTGGCCGGACTTGCCTCTTTGCGGGAAGACCAGCTGCGTCAAACCATTTTCCATGCCTGTGATGCCTGTACAAAACGGGCCTATGAACTGGCAAAATAAAAAATATTTCTGCGAAAAATTATTAAAACAATTATATATTGTATAAAAGAACATTGTTTTGCAACAGAAAATTTGACAAAAAAGCAGGAATTATTTAAATTTTTGTAACATATATTTTATCATAATATTTTATGATAGGAATGATATGTAGTGCGGACAAGCGGATTAGAAACAGAACATGGAAATACAGAAAGAAATTCCTTTGCAAAACCCAAAATCTTTTCTGGAAAATATCTTTTTGGCGTGATGCTGGGGGTTTTTGTCCTGGGGATGATGTATGGTTCTATTCTGCTGCAACAGGGGGATGGCGTTTTATTTGACAGCCTTTCTCAAATTCAAAAAGGATTTCTGGAAACTCAGAAAACAGGGAATTTGCTGCGGTTAGTTTGCGAATCCTTGTGCTCTTCGGGGCTCTTTTTCCTGATTACTTTTTTGATGGGGTTCAGCGCAATTGGACAGCCGGTGTGTTTTTGCATCCCTTTTATCAGAGGCTTGGGGCTGGGCAGCAGCATCAGTTATTTTTATCTTTACTATTCCTACACAGGAATTGGATACTGTGCAGTAGTCATGCTGCCAGGAATGGTGCTTTCTGTTTTTGCTTTAATTGTTTCTGCCAGGGAATCCATACGGTTTTCCAACTCACTGCTTCAATGTTTTGGGAAAAATGGAAATAAGATGTCACAGACCGCATTACGGCTTTACATAATGAAACATTTCGTATTATTTGGCGTACTGGTATTATCCTCCTTGCTGGATGGTGTGTTGTCCGTTTTGTTTTCCGGATTGTTTCATTTAGCTTGACAAATATTTTTCAGTAAGTGAGGTTGTATCCATGGCAGGTTTTTTTGGTTTTTTTGATTATTCCAAACCTGGAAAAGGGGTCGACAAAGATGCTCCCCAAAAGAAACGTTTTTTCTATTTTTTTGAACTGTATTTCCGCAAATTCTGGAAGCTGATTACATTGAACCTGATGTATGTGCTATTTTGCATTCCAATTATCACCATTGGTCCTGCAACTGCGGCCATGTCAAAAATTTTAAGAGATTTTTCAATGGAACGCTCTGTATTTTTGTGGTCCGACTTTGTAGAAGCATTTAAGAAGAATTTTAAGCAAGGTCTGGCAATGGAGATTATTGATATTTTGGTATTCTTCGTGGCCATTACTTCCTGTGTCTTTTACAGCCGCTGGGCAGGTCAAAATAAAGTGATGTATGTTCCTTTTGTAATTGTGGGCGCTATTTTGATTGTTGCTGTCATGATGAATTATTTCATCTTTGTTATGATTCCTACATTGGATATGAAATTAAAAGCAATGATTCGAAATGCATTTTTACTGAGCATTTTGGCACTGAAAACCAATGTATGCACTTTAATTTTCACCCTGTTATTTTCCTTTGCCGTATTTTTCTATTTGCCGGCTGCGATCATTTTGGTTCCAACCATCTATTTTTCTACACTGGGCTTTATTATTGTTTTTAACTCTTATCAGTATTTGGAAAAATACATTATCCAGCCTTATTACGAACAGACCGGCGAACGGAGACCGGATGTTTATTATCCTGATGAAGACGAATTTGACGAAGATGATGTCATCTTTGAAGATATCGGAACCAGAGAACAACCAGTGCAGACAGCTACTGTGAAAAAAGGAAAAACAATTAAATAAGAACAATCAAAAAATAGGGCACCCTGTTGCTTTACAGGGGGTCCTATCTTTGTGTGTTGGGAGGAATTTTTATGGCAAAACAAAAATTAGATCGGATTCGATTGTTTTTGTTGGATATGGATGGAACTTTTTATTTAGGAAAAACCTTGTTGCCCGGTTCAAAAGATTTTGTAGAACAGCTGAAACAGGACACGGCCCGTCAGTTTGTATTCTTAACCAATAATTCCTCTAAAAGCAGGGAAAACTATTTGACAAAGCTCAAAAACATGGGATTTACCTTTTCTCCAGAACGGGTCATGACTTCCGGAGAAGCCACTGCCATTTATTTAAATCATCACTATAAAAATCCTCGGGTATATCTGGTGGGTACTCCCAGTTTGGAAGAGGAGTTTTCTTCTTCTGGAATCCTGCTGACCGAAGATCATCCCGACTGTGCTGTATTGGGATTTGATACCACTTTAACCTATGAAAAGCTGTGGAAACTGTGTGATCTGGTGCGGGCAGGTGTACCTTATCTTGCCACTCATCCCGACTTTAACTGTCCCATTGAAAACGGCTACATGCCGGACATCGGCGGAATGATTGCCTGTGTCAAAGCCTGTACTGGAAGGGAGCCGGATGTGGTGATCGGCAAACCCAACCGCTATATTATCGAGTCTGTTTCTGAAAAATTCCAGATTCCTCTGGAAGAGATCGCCATGGTAGGTGACCGACTTTATACAGACATTGCCGTAGGGGAAAAAGCAGGGATTACTTCTATTTTGGTATTGACTGGGGAAACCAAACGAGAAGATCTGGATGATTCTCCCATTCAGCCGGATTACATTTTTGAAAATCTGGGCGAGTTGGCAAACGTCATCCACTGTACACAAGGATAGTATCATTCACACAGATGGTGCAATTTTGCAAAAAATGTGGTATAATATCGTCACCGGCGGCAAACTGCTGCCGGTGACGATATACTCGTACTTTGTCAGTTGAGTAGTAAAATTCAGTGATTTTCATATTATTGACAGGGTACGCGCCGTAGGCGGTTTTCTCCGGACATTGTCCGGCGGCTCTTCGCCGGTCCGGTAATCAAAATGAAATGGTGGATTGATTTATGCAATCAGTATTAGAACAAATTGAACGTCTGCGAAAACAGTTAAATCAATACGCAGATGAATATTATAATCAGGATAACCCCTCTGTCAGCGACTATGAGTATGACATGCTGATGAACCAGCTCAAACAGCTGGAACGGGAACATCCTGAATATGTAACAGAAGAATCTTTAACTCAAAAAGTAGGCGGAACTGCTTCCAGCCAGTTTTCCAAAGTACAACACACTGTACAAATGGGCAGCCTGCAGGATGTATTCAGCTTTGATGAAATTCGAGAGTTCGACGAGCGTGTACGCAAGTCACTGATTCCCGAATATGTAGTAGAAGCAAAGATAGATGGACTTTCTGTGTCTTTGGAATATGAAAACGGCATATTAATCCGGGGGTCTACTCGAGGTGATGGATTTGTAGGTGAAGATGTCACCGAAAATTTAAAGACCATTCGCTCCATCCCTAAAAAACTGCCTCGTGCCATTCCTTTTTTAGAGGTTCGGGGAGAAGTGTATATGCCTAGAGAAGTATTCCGCAATCTGGTAGAAGAACAGGAATTAAACGAAGAAACACCCTTCAAAAATCCCAGAAATGCGGCGGCAGGCTCTCTGCGGCAAAAAGACCCTGGGGTAACCGCTAAACGGAATTTGGACATTTTTGTATTCAACATTCAGCAGATTCAGGGCGTCACTTTAAAAACGCATCAGGAAAGTTTGGATTTTCTGAAAGAACTGGGCTTTTCTGTATCTCCAAGATACCAGACCTTTTCCTCAATTGAAGATGCTATTTTAGAGATTCAGGATATTGGGGCACATCGGGAAAGCTTTCCCTTTGAAATTGACGGCGCAGTAATCAAAGTAAATGATCTGGAAGCCAGAGAAGGTTTGGGATATACTGCCAAGTATCCAAAATGGGCCGTGGCCTTTAAATATCCTCCGGAAGAAAAAGAAACACAGCTTTTGGAAATTGAAATCAGCGTAGGCAGAACCGGTGCACTGACACCAACTGCAGTATTTGAACCAATTCTGCTGGCAGGTTCTTCTGTTTCCAGAGCGGTGCTGCATAATCAGGACTATATTACCCAGAAGGATATTCGGTTGGGTGACCGGATTGTGATCCGCAAGGCAGGGGATATTATTCCGGAAGTAGTGCGCTCTGTCAGCCATCAGCCGGATTCTGTTCCTTACCAGATTCCCAATACCTGCCCTTCCTGCGGTATGGAGGCGGTTCGGTCAGAAGAGGAAGCCGTGCTTCGGTGCGTCAATCCTTTCTGTCCGGCTACCCTGTTAAAGAATCTGATTCATTTTGCTTCCCGGGATGCCATGAACATTGAAGGGTTGGGTCCTGCCAATGTGGAGGCGCTGGTACAGAACAACCTGCTCCGCACGCCGGCAGATTTGTATACTCTCAAAGATCATCAGGATGTTTTGCTCTCCATGGAACGCATGGGCAAAAAATCGGTAGAAAATTTGCTGGAAAATATTGAACGCTCCAAACAAAATGATCTGGCACGCTTATTATTTGCGTTTGGAATCCGAAATGTAGGACAAAAAGGTGCGCAGCTGATCTGCTCCCATTTTGAAACCATGGACCAGCTGATGGAAGCCAAAGAGGAAGACATTGCCCAGATCGACGGGGTAGGGGCGGTAATGGCTCATAATCTGGAAGAGTTTTTCAAAATGCCTCAAACGGCGGAGCTGATCCAGCGGCTGAAAGAAGCGGGCGTTAACATGCGTCATCAGTCCCAAATCAGCGGAAATTTGTTCGCAGGACTCACTTTTGTAATCACTGGAACATTAAATAACTTTACAAGAAAAGAAGCAAAGGATATAATAGAAAAGAATGGTGGAAAAGTTTCCGGCAGTGTTTCTTCTAAAACCAATTATCTTTTGGCAGGAGAAGCCGCAGGAAGCAAACTGAAAAAAGCCACAGATCTTGGAGTACAAGTTCTTTCAGAAGAAGAATTTATCCAAATGACAAAATAAAAAACAGGAGGTTTCTCAATGAAAGTCGATATTCGGCATATTGCAAAATTATCAAGACTTCAAGTAAGAGACAACGAAGCAGATAAGTTTGAAAAGGAAATGGAAAAAATTGTAGCAATGGTAGAACAGCTTCCGGAATTGGATGACACCGGTGCGTTGATTGACGCCAACCATCCAATGCAGCTGAGAGAAGATAAAGTAGAAAATCATTTTAAACGGGATGAACTGTTGCAGAATGCACCTCAGGTACGGGCAGGCTGTGTTGTAGTGCCTAAAGTAGTGGAATAAGGAAACTGGTTGTTTTACAAGTTTTCCTGATACAGAAAAGATTTGAACTTATGGGAAGAAAGGACGTTTTTGCCTGCGGGTAAAAACAGGGGAAAATATATGGAAATGTATCAATATACCGCCACAGAGCTTTCTGCAATGTTAAAAGAAAAGAAATGTTCTGCTGTGGAATTAACCAATTCTGTTTTAAAACGAATTCACGATGTAGAAGATAAAGTCAATGCTTTTATCACAGTAACAGAAGATTTGGCTTTGGCAAAAGCAAAAGAAGTGGACGAAAAAATCGCAAAAGGGGAAGCTGTCAGCGAATTGGCAGGGATCCCAATTGCCATTAAAGATAATATTTGTACCAAAGGGGTAGCTACTACCTGTGCTTCCAGAATGTTGGAAAATTTTGTTCCTCCTTATAACGCAACTGTCATTGACAAACTGAATGCTTGTGACTATGTTCCGTTGGGAAAAGTGAACATGGACGAATTCGCAATGGGTTCTTCTACTGAAACTTCTTATTTTAAAAAGACCTGCAACCCCAATAATCTGGATTATGTACCAGGCGGTTCTTCCGGAGGAAGTGCTGCTTGTGTCAGCGCAGGGGAAGCGGTACTGTCATTGGGTTCTGATACCGGCGGTTCTATCCGTCTGCCTGCGGCTTACTGTGGTGTGGTAGGGTTAAAACCAACCTACAGCTCTGTATCTCGTTACGGTTTGGTGGCGTTTGCCTCTTCTTTGGATCAAATCGGTCCTATGGGCCGCAGCGTTTCTGACGTGGCAATGCTTTATTCTGCAATCTGCGGACGGGACAATCGGGATGCCACTTCTGCAGTACGGGAATATCCAAATTTTAAAGCTAATTTGAACCAGGATGTTTCCGGCAAAGTCATTGGTCTGCCAAAAGAATATTTTGGGGACGGAATCGCTCAGAATATCAAAGACGCTGTTCTGTCTATGGCAAAAGAACTGGAAAAACAGGGCGCTGTTTTAAAAGAAATTTCTCTGCCAAGCACCGACTATGCTTTGAACGCTTATTACATTATCTCTTCTGCAGAAGCTTCTTCCAACCTGGCTCGGTTTGACGGGGTTCGGTATGGATACCGCACCAAAGAATATGACGGTCTGGTTGATATGTATGAAAAAACCAGAAGCGAAGGGTTCGGCGATGAAGTAAAACGCCGTATTCTGCTGGGAACTTTTGTACTGAGCTCCGGTTATTATGACGCTTATTACAAACGGGCAAAACTCCTGCAGCAGCGCATTATGAAAGAATTTGACGATGAGTTTAAAAACTGCGATCTGATTTTGACTCCAATTGCGCCGGATACCGCATTTAAATTGGGAGAAAACATTGGCGATCCGCTGAAAATGTACGCAACTGACATTTGTACCACAACTGTCAATATTGCAGGCTTGCCGGCAATCAGTATTCCATGCGGCAGAGATGAAAAAAATCTTCCGATTGGTGTACAGCTGATTGGACCGAAATTCAGCGAACAGACTTTGCTGAATACCGCATATGCTTATGAACAGCTGGTAGGCGGTTTTAACAGCATCCCGGAAGTGAAATAACAGGAGAGGCAAGAAGAACATGAATAACAATTATGAAATGGTAGTTGGACTTGAAGTCCATGCGGAGTTAAATACCGATTCTAAAATTTATTGCAGCTGCAATAATGAATTTGGATTGGAAGTAAATACCCAGTGCTGTCCAGTATGTATGGGGATGCCGGGTACACTGCCTACCTTAAATGAAAAGGTAGTAGAAAATGCAGTAAAAATGGGACATGCCTTAAACTGTTCCATCAACCGGATCTGTAAACAGGACCGGAAAAACTATTTTTATCCTGACCTGCCAAAGGCTTACCAGATTTCTCAGTTTGACATCCCTCTGTGCGAAAACGGCTACGTAGATATTATGGTAGACGGCCAGGAAAAACGGATTGGCATTACCCGTATCCACATTGAAGAAGACGCAGGGAAGCTGCTGCACAGTGAAACCTTTAACGGAAGCCTGGTTGACTTTAACCGCTGCGGCGTACCGCTGATTGAAATTGTATCTGAACCGGATATCCGGAGCGCAGCAGAAGCAAAAGCATATTTGGATACCATTAAAGCAATTCTTCAGTACATTGATATTTCCGACTGTAAAATGCAGGAAGGTTCCATCCGCTGTGACGTAAACGTTTCTGTTATGAAAAAGGGAAGCACTGAGTTTGGTACCCGTGTGGAAATGAAAAACGTAAACTCTTTCAGCGCTACAGTTCGCGCTATTGAATATGAAGCAAACCGCCAGATTGAAGTGCTGGAAAATGGTGGAGAAATTTCTCAGGAAACCCGCCGCTGGGACGATGCTGCCGGCAAAAATATTCTGCTGAGAAGCAAAGAAGATGCCCACGACTACCGCTATTTCCCAGAACCAGACCTGCTTACCATTGTACTGGAAGAAGATTATGTCAATGAGCTGAAAGAATCTATTCCAGAACTGCCAAACAAGAAGATTGCACGGTTTGTAAAAGAAATGGGTCTGTCACAGGGTGACGCAACCATCATTGCAGAAAATGTGGACAAATGCCGTTTCTTTGAAGATACTTTGGCAGCTGGAAAATGTTCTCCAAAAACCGTATGCAACTGGGTTTTGGGAGATATTACCAAAATTATGAACGAAACCAATCAGCAGCCAATTACAGAAACCACCAAATTAACTGCTGCAAAATTAGCTGCTTTAATTGAACTGATCGAAAGCGGAAAAATTTCCAACGCAGCTGGAAAGAAAGTGTTTGATGTCATCTTAAAAGAAGACAAAGAACCAATGGATGTGGTAAAAGAAAAAGGCCTGATGCAGATTTCTGATGAAGGCGCATTACAGGCTGTGGTAACCACTGTAATGGAAGCCAATGAAAAATCCATCCAGGACTATAAAAACGGCAAAACCAACGCATTGGGATATTTAACTGGTCAGTGTATGAAAGCAACCAAAGGCCAAGGAAATCCAGCGAAGTTAAAAGAATTGATTTTGGCATATCTGGAAACTCACTAAGGTGTTTCTGAAAACTAAGAAATTGAAATATCATCAATCATTGATAAGGGTAAGAAGTCAAAGACTTCTTACCCTTATTTTTTATTCTCTCATGATAGTAACCGTCATAGCAAGCGCTCATATTGTTAACCTTATTTTAAAATTAGGTTGACAATTAAACAAAAAAGATGTTATATTGTATATTGTTTGAAAGGAGGAATGAAATGACAACAAAGATAAAATATTCAAGTGAAAATATTGTAATGTAAGGAGATTTTATGCAAAAAAATAAGACTAAAGATTTAATAATGTGTTCGCTTTTTGTCGCACTGATTGTTGTAGGTGCATTTATCAAAATTCCTGTTCCGGTTGTGCCATTTACGTTGCAGCTTTTATTTACAATGATGGCAGGACTTTTGCTTGGAGGGAAACTTGGGGCTTTATCAGTCTGTGTGTATGTTTTTATGGGACTTCTCGGACTTCCTGTATTTGCGGAAGGCGGCGGCTTTGCGTATGTCTTAAAACCAAGCTTTGGCTATATTATCGGTTTTGCAGTTGCTTCCTATGTGACAGGTGTCATTGCCAACAAGGTTTCTAATCCAAGCTATAAACGCCTGTTGGCGGCAAATTTTATCGGTCTTGGAATCGTCTATCTGTTCGGAATGGTATATTACTATTTGATGAGCAATTTTTATCTCGGCACCCCAATCGGACTATGGCCGCTGTTCCTGTATTGCTTTATTTTGGCTGTGCCGGGGGATATTGTGTTATGTATTCTCGGAGCATTTCTTGGAAAAAGAATGATTCCGATCATGCGAAACAGCTGAATGTGAGGATATTAAAATGAATTTAAAGGAATTAACAACTAGAGTTTTAAACGGCAAGCAAATCACAAGAGAAGAAGCGCTGTTTTTATATGAACAGCCTCTCACAAAATTATGCGAAAATGCTGATAAAATCCGTCGGCATTTTTGTGCTGATCGATTTGATATATGTACGATTGTAAACGCAAAAAGCGGAAGCTGTTCTGAAAACTGTAAATTTTGCGCACAGTCTGCCCATAACCATACTGGCGCAGCCACCTATCCGCTGCTTTGTAAAGAGGAGATCGTAGCGCAGGCAAGGTACAATCATGAACAGGGCGTCCTCCGCTATTCCATTGTTACATCCGGAAAGCGTCTCTCCGACCAGGAAGTAGATGACATGTGTGAAGCTGTCCGAGAAATCAAAGAAAAAGTGGGAATCTCAGTTTGTGTTTCCTTCGGCCTGCTAAATGAAGCACAGTTTCGGAAGTTGAAAAAAGCCGGTGTGACGAGAGTACATAATAACCTTGAAACCTCCCGCAGAAATTTCCCGAACATCTGCACCACACATACCTTCGATGATAAAGTACAGGCAATCCGGGCGGCACAGTCCGCAGGGCTTTCCGTTTGCAGCGGCGGCATCATGGGACTTGGCGAAACAGCAGAGGATCGGATCGACATGGCGCTTAGCCTGCGTGAACTAGGCATTCTCAGTGTGCCTGTGAATATGCTGAATCCGATTCCAGGTACACCGTTTGAAAACAATCAGAAATTGACGGAAGGAGATATGCGCAGGATCGTCGCTGTCTACCGTTTTATTCTCCCAAAGGCTTCCATCCGTCTTGCGGGCGGGAGAGGTCTGCTGCCGGATAAAGGAAAAAACTGTTTTACTTCGGGGGCGAATGCGGCGATTTCGGGAGATATGCTGACAACCGCAGGAATCACAACAAAAACAGATATGGCGTTACTAACAGAATTGGGATATGAGGTGAAAATTTGCAATGAGTAAAAAATTATTTATTACAGGAACGGGAACCGACGTAGGAAAAACTTATGTAACAGGATTGATTATAAAAAAATTCCGGGAAAACAATCAAAAGGCTGCTTATTATAAAGCTGCTATGAGTGGAAATGAACGGCGGCCGGATGGCAGCATAATTCCCGGCGATGCTCTGCAGGTGAAAACAATGTCCGGGATCGAACAACCCCTTGAAGGGATGTGCCCGTACATTTATGAGACAGCAGTTTCTCCTCATCTGGCGGCAAAACTGGAGGGAAACCCCATTGAAATGGAATGTGTACTGAAGAATTTTGACCATGTATGCGGCAAGTATGATTATATTACAGCAGAAGGATCCGGCGGAATTCTTTGTCCACTGCGCTTTGACGAACAAAAGATCCAGCTTGAGGATTTTATCAAAGCCCGTAGCTTAGCCTGTCTGATGATTGCCGATGCAGGCCTTGGCACCATCAATGCAGTTGTTTTGACAGCTGAATATATGAAAGCCCGTAAAATACCTGTGAAAGGTATTATTTTCAATCATTACGAGTCAGGTAATCAATTACACGAAGATAATCTGTTTATGTGCGAATATATGACCGGATTGAAAGTGATTGCCTGCGTCAAAGACGGAGATACAGATTTAGATATTCCGTTTGAAGTATTAGAAGAATTGTACGAATAATGGGGAGGAGATGTTAAAATGATTTGGTATCCATATGAGCAAATGAAAACAATGAAATCGCCCTATAAAATTGTTAATGCGGAGGGCGTTTATCTTTATACCGAAGACCAAAAGCTGATTGATTCTGTATCCTCCTGGTGGAGCGTGATTCACGGGTATAAGCATCCGGAACTCAACCAAGCGATCGAAACACAGCTAAAAAAATTCGCTCATGTTATGCTGGGTGGATTGACACACGAATCAGCACAGAAATTGTCCGATAAGCTACAAAGCTGGCTGCCGGGTGATTTGGATTACTGCTTTTTCTCTGATTCTGGCAGTGTTGCAGTAGAAGTTGCTCTTAAAATTGCACTGCAATATTATATGAACCGGGAAGAAACACAGCGTACCATGGTATTAGCATTAGAGCACGCTTATCATGGGGATACTTTCAAGACTATGGAGGTGGGAGATGATGAGGATTACCATTTTGTTTTAAAGGCATACGGCGAAAACAAAAATGTCGTTCATATCCCCACGGAGATCAATGCACTTGAACAAGCTTTTGAAGCGTATCACGACCGTTTGAATTGCTTTATCGTTGAACCCTTGCTGCAGGGTGCAGGTGGCATGAGAATGTACGACATCTCATTCCTGAAACGGGCAAGGGAGCTTTGCGACCAATATGATGTGCTTCTTGTTTTCGATGAAGTTGCGACAGGCTTTGGGCGTACCGGCAACCGTTTTGTTGCCGATTTGGTTTTACCAGATATTCTCGTTCTCGGTAAGGCTTTAACAGGTGGGTACATTGGTCACGCAGTCACCGTTACAAATCGAAAGGTATATGAAGGCTTTTATGATGATAATCCTTCTCACGCTTTAATGCACGGACCCACTTTTATGGGCAATGCGCTGGCATGCAGTGTAGCTCTCAAATCCATAGAAATATTTGAATCACAGGACTATATGGCCAAGATCCACAGGATTGAAGAAATCACCCGTCGTGAAATGGAAGGCTTTTCTGATCCGCGTATTAAAGAAATTCGTATTATGGGTGCTTGCGTATGTATTGAAGTATATGATTCCATTACAATCAGGGGATACCAACAATTCTCTTATGAACGGGGCGTATTCAGTCGTCCTTTCTTAAACTATATGTATGCAATGGTTCCATATGTGATTAAGGAAAACGAACTAGTAAAAGTTCTGAATACAATGAAAGAATGGTTTCTATAATGCTATAGAAACGCCGAGCTTGTGACACTTTTTTATATTTTATTTTTATATTTTAAATCGAACTTGGTTTGTCAGGAATTTGTCACACAGTTTCCAATAAATTCATGGATTTCAGCTTGACAAACTATGGTAAAAAAACTAAACTGAAATTATATAGATCATGAATCTCAGCGAATGGATCCTGTGAAAATCAGCAGGGGGAAAAATAATATAAAAGTTCGCTAAATAAAAATTTAGCGAACTTGAGGGTAGCGGTTTTACGGATTTTGACCGGTTTACAGATTTCGCTAGCTGCTGGCTGGTTTTTGCAGCGCTGATTGTATTTTTCTTATTACTATAATTATTATTTTATTTTTTTACATTATAATTTGATAATTTGTTTTTTATTTTTAATTTGATTTTTATTTTTTGGTTGATTAAAGGTGTTTTATTTTTATGTATGAAGATTGTCCTCAGTTGGTACGAGAGTTTCTGTCTTATATGGAAACCATCAAAGGCCGTTCTAAAAATACTGTAAATGCGTACTATGTGGATTTGCGCACATTTTTTCGTTTTATTCTGCAATATAAAAAACTTACAGATCCTGCTGTAGAATTTTCTCAAATTGATGTTTCTGCAGTTGATTTGGATGTTATTAAAACCATTACATTATCAGATATTTATGAGTTTTTGCTGTTTACTTCTGGCGAACGGTCCAATCAGTCTAAAACCCGTGCCAGAAAAGTTTCCTGTTTAAGGGTATTTTTTAAATATCTGACCAATAATCTGGGTGTATTGTCAGAAAATCCCATTGAAAATCTGGAAAGCCCCAGCATTAAAAAATCGTTGCCCAAATATCTGTCTTTGGAAAACTGCTATGAATTGTTAAGCCACATTCAGGGTCCCAATCAGGAACGGGATTATTGTATTATTACTTTTTTCTTAAACTGCGGAATGCGTTTAAGCGAACTGGTAGGAATCAATCTGAATGATATTAAGGAGAATAAATTGCTGCTTCGCGGGAAAGGAAATAAAGAACGGGTTGTTTATTTAAACGATGCCTGCCTGTCCGCTTTGGAACAATATCTTCCTATCCGCAATCAGCAGCTGGATCAGCTGAAACCAGAGGCCAAACATGCCCTGTTTATCACCCGCAACGGCACCCGAATCGGACGGCGCCGAGTGGAACTTCTGGTCAAAGAATATTTAGATAAATCCGGTTTGTCCGGCATGGGATATTCTGTGCATAAGCTGCGCCACACTGCCGCAACCATTATGTATCAACACGGCAATGTGGATATTCGAACCTTACAGGAAATTTTGGGACATGCCAATTTGGGAACCACCCAAATTTACACCCATGTATCCAATGAACAGATGCAAAAAGCAGCACAGTCCACCCCGCTTTCTAAGGTAAAAAGGAAAAAGACAACCGTTTCATCTTCTGGAAGTGATTGAGTTTGCCAAAGATTGTGCAAATCTGACAATATAATACTTCTTTCTTTGGGTAAGTTTAGGTATTCATATTGTCAAAATTTTATCAATCTCTATTGACAATCAGAGGAAAATATAATATAATCTAATTGTCAATAAATTAACAAACTCAATTAGTTTAAATAAAATTTTGGAGGTAACTTTTATGGCTGAAAAAAAAGAAACACCAAAAAAAGAAGAACAGGCAATTGACGTTACTGCTGTTATTAACGATCATGTTGCCAAAGCCCAGGTGGCTCTTCACGAATTCATGAAACTGGATCAGGAACAGGTAGACCATATTGTACATGAAATGGCTCTGGCTGCTTTGGACCAGCACATGAAACTGGCTAAGATGGCTGTTGAAGAAACAAAACGTGGTATTTATGAAGACAAGATCATCAAAAATCTGTATGCTTCTGAATACATCTGGCACAGCATCAAAAACCAGAAAACCGTTGGTATTATCAACGACAACGAACTGGAAGGCTATCTGGAAATCGCAGAACCAATTGGTGTTGTAGCTGGTGTTACTCCTGTAACTAACCCAACTTCCACCACAATCTTCAAATCTATGATTTCTCTGAAATCCAGAAACCCAATCATCTTTGGTTTCCACCCATCTGCTCAGCAGTGCTCTGTTGCAGCTGCTAAAGTTGTAAGAGATGCTGCAATCAAAGCTGGTGCTCCTGAAAACTGTATCCAGTGGATTGAATATCCTTCTATCGAAGCTACTAGCCAGCTGATGAATCACCCAGGCGTTTCCATTATTTTGGCTACTGGTGGTCCTGGCATGGTTAAATCTGCTTATTCTGCTGGTAAACCTGCACTGGGCGTAGGTCCTGGTAACGTACCTGCATATGTTAACAAGTCTGCTGATATGAAACTGACTTGTAACGATATTATTCTTTCCAAAACTTTCGACAACGGTATGATCTGTGCTTCTGAACAGGCTGCTATCGTTGATGAAGCTGTTGCTCCAGAATTCGAAAGAATTATGAAAGAAAATGGCTGTTACTTCGTAAATGACGAAGAAACCAAAAAATTGACTGACTTCTGCTTCCCTGCTGAATCTGGTCGCAAACTGAACGGTACTATTGTTGGTCAGTCCCCTGCTTGGATTGCTGAACATGCTGGATTTAAAGTACCTGCTGATACTAAAATCCTGATCGCGAAAATCCCAGGCGTTGGCGAAGAATATCCGCTGTCTAAAGAAAAACTGTCTCCTGTATTGGCTTACATCGTTGTAAAAGACGAAAAAGAAGGCTTCCAGAAAGCAAAAGAAATGCTGATCCTGGGCGGTATGGGTCACTCTGCTTCTATCCATACTTCTGATCCTGCTATGGTTACTGCTTTTGGTGAAGAAATGCAGGTTGGTCGTGTAATTGTTAACTCTCCTTCTTCTCAGGGTGGTATCGGTGATATCTACAACACCAACATGCCTTCTCTGACATTGGGATGCGGTTCTTTTGGTCACAACTCTACAACCCAGAACGTTTCTGCATCTAACTTGGTGAATATCAAACGTGTTGCAAAAAGGAGAACCAATATGCAGTGGTTTAAAGTTCCGCCAAAAATTTACTTCGAAGACGATTCCATCCAGTATCTGGAAAAAATGCCAAACATCAGCCGTGCATTTATCGTTACTGACCCAATGATGGTAAAACTGGGCAATGTAGACAAGATCCTGCATTACCTCAGAAAACGTCCAGATTACTGCCATGCAGAAATCTTTGATTCTGTTGAATCTGACCCATCTGTAGAAACCATCATGCGTGGTGTAGCTGCAATGAACAACTTTAACCCAGACGTAATTATCGCACTGGGCGGTGGTTCTGCAATGGACGCTGCAAAAGGTATGTGGCTGTTCTACGAACACCCAGACACCTCTTTCGACGGTCTGAGAATGAAATTTATGGACATCAGAAAACGTGCATTCCACTTCCCGAAACTGGGCAGCAAAGCACAGTTAGTATGTGTTCCTACTACTTCTGGTACTGGTTCCGAAGTTACTTCCTTCTCTGTAATTACAGACAAGAAGAAAAACATTAAATACCCATTGGCTGACTACGAATTGACTCCTGATGTAGCAATCATTGACCCTCAGTTCGTTCAGACTCTGCCAAAATCTTTGGTTGCTGACTGTGGTATGGACGTTTTGACCCATGCAATCGAAGCTTATGTTTCTGTTCTGGCTTCTGACTACACCGACGGTTTGGCTCTGCAGGCAATCAAACTGGTATTTGAAAACCTGAGAAAATCCTACGACGGCGATTTGAAAGCAAGAGAAAAAATGCACAATGCTTCCTGTATGGCTGGTATGGCATTCACCAACGCATTCCTGGGTGTAAACCACTCCTTGGCTCATAAACTGGGCGGTGAATACCACATTCCTCACGGTCGTGCAAACGCAATCCTGTTGCCTTGGGTAATTGAATACAATGCTCAGAAACCAACTAAATTTGCTACCTGGCCAAAATATGACCACTTCAAAGCAGATGAACGGTATGCTGAAATTGCTCGTGTTGCAGGTATCCCTGCTCCAACAGTTGAAGAAGGCGTTAAGAACCTGATTCAGGCAATCCGTGAATTGAACGAATACCTGCATATTCCAGAAAACATCAAAGACTGCGGTGTTGACGAAAACAAATTCATGGCTGGCGCTTACGAACTGTCTGAAAAAGCACATGAAGACCAGTGTACTCCTGCTAACCCAAGATACCCACTGGTTACCGAACTGGAAGCAATCTACAAGAAAGCTTACTACGGTAAAACTTACGCAAAATAAGATTTTCAATCTTGGTTTTGAACAATCCTTAAAAAACGAGGGGCTCACAAATTGTGGGCTCCTCGTTTTTTGCCGTCGGCTAAGAGCCCCCGGACAGTGTCCGGTGAAAATGGCCTCCGGCGCGTACCCTGTCAGAAAAGCGAAAACCACTGACTTTTTACCACTCAGCTGACAGAACACGAGCGTAGCTTTTGGGGTCCAGGGGTGTGAACCCCTGTCGAGCGCAGCGTCAGTGCTCCACCGCCAAGTGGTTGCCGCTCCACCGCCAGTATGATATAATAAAAAAGTATCACAAAACTATGGGGGGACTTTATCAATGGACTTGAAGGAATGTAGAGAACAAATCGATCACATTGACCAGCAGCTGCTGCACCTGTTTTTAGAACGGATGGACGTGGTAACCAATGTGGCAGAATATAAAAAACGCAATGGACTTCCGATTTTAAACGCTCAGCGGGAAAAAGAAGTCATTGAAAACAAATTAAAAGACTGCCCGGAAACAGCAAAAGAATATGTGGAATCATTCTTTGTGCATTTGATGGAAATCAGTAAATGCTACCAGTTAAGTCAGCTGAAGGAAATTTCCTCCTTCCCTATCATAACAGGAAGTATCTGTGACAGTCAGGATTCCCGCATTGCCTGCCAGGGAACCAAAGGCGCATATTCTCATATTACTGCCAAACGCCTCTTCCCTTCCGGACAAATACAGTTTTATAATACTTTTCGGGAGGTATTTGAAGCAGTTACAAACCAAACCGCGGATTACGGCATTTTGCCCATTGAAAATTCTTCCGCAGGCTCCGTTTGTGACGTATATGATCTGTTAAAGGAATATGGCTTATCCATTAATCTGATCTATCGGTTGAAGGTGGAACACTGCCTGGCAGCAAAAAGCGGCGTTGCGCTGGATCAGTTAAAACGGGTTTATTCTAAAAAAGAGGCTTTGGAACAATGTTCCCGCTTTTTGACAGAATGCCAAATTCCAACCGAAAACTATGCCAACACTGCGCTGGCGGCTCAGTATGTAGCAGAAAGCCAGGAATCAGAACAGTTAGGAGCTATTTGTTCCGAAGAATGCGCCCAAATTTTCCACCTGGATATTTTAAAACGGCAGATACAGAACATTTCTGATAACTATACCAAATTTATTGTCATCTCCAGAAACCTGCTGGTATCAGACAAAAGCACCGAAACCGGGCTTTGCATCCGGATTCCCAATCAGCCAGGCGAACTGAATAAACTGCTGACCACCTTTTCCCTGTACAACATTGACCTATCTCGGATTGAATCCAGACCCATCGGCGACAAGGAATTCAGCGTGCTGTTTTACCTGAGCTTTTCCGGCAGCATTGCAGACCATAGGGTGCAGGAACTGATCTCAGATTTACAGTATCATTATGATTTTGTCAAGCTATTGGGCTCTTATGAAAATCGGTAAGCGAAGCAGTTTGCTTTGCAGGCTGTTTTTGTTTGTATATAATCATGATTTTAGGCCTGCTGTTACTGCTTTTTCTGATATTATGTGACTTTTTTTAAAGGTTTTCGCAAATTACTTGCATTCTGACGATAAAAGTGCTATGATAAGATTACTTGAAGGCGTAGGGTGTTTACGCCTTCTTTATTTGTGGACGTTTCATATGAGTAAAATATATGGACCGGAAGGAGAAAACTATGAATAAAATGTTATTTACTTCTGAATCTGTAACAGAAGGTCATCCAGATAAAATCTGTGACCAGATTTCTGATGCAGTATTGGATGAAATTTTACAAAGAGATCCACAGGCACGTGTTGCCTGTGAAACCACCTGTACAACCGGTGTTATTTCCCTGATGGGTGAAATCACCACCACCTGTTATGTAGATCTGCCAAAAATCGCTAGACAGGTTGTTCTGGACATTGGTTATGACCGTGCAAAATACGGCTTTGACGGCACTACCTGCGCTGTATTGACTTCTATTGACGAACAGTCACCGGATATTGCTATGGGCGTTGACAAAGCGCTGGAAAACAAAAATGGCGCTGATGAAGAAGACAACGAAACCGGTGCTGGCGACCAGGGCATGATGTTTGGTTATGCTTGTGACGAAACTCCGGAACTGATGCCTCTGCCAATTTCCCTGGCTCACAAGCTGGCGAAAAAACTGACAGAAGTACGGAAAAACGGCACTCTTCCCTACCTGCGTCCAGATGGAAAAACCCAAGTTACTGTAGAATATGTGGACGGCAAACCAGTTAGAATTGATACCATTGTTGTATCTTCTCAGCATGCTCCAGAAGTAACTTTGGATCAGATTCGAGAAGACATTATCCGCGAAGTCATTAAAACCACTGTTCCTGCAGATCTGTTAAATGATGATACCAAATATTATGTAAACCCAACCGGACGGTTTGTTGTAGGCGGTCCTCAGGGCGACAGCGGTTTGACTGGCAGAAAGATTATTGTAGATACCTACGGCGGTTATGCTCGTCACGGCGGCGGTGCTTTCTCCGGAAAAGACCCGACAAAAGTAGACCGCAGTGCTGCATATGCTGCTCGCTGGGTTGCAAAAAATGTGGTAGCAGCTGGACTTGCTAAAAAATGTGAAGTAGAGCTGGCTTATGCAATCGGTGTTGCTCATCCGGTTTCTGTTATGGTTGATACCTTTGGAACCAACACAGTAGATGAAGACAAGATTGTTGCTGCAATCAATCAGGTATTTGATCTGCGTCCTCATGCGATTATCAAGGCATTGGACCTGAGAAAACCAATTTACCGTCAATTGGCAGCATATGGTCATATGGGCCGTGAAGATCTGGGCGTTGCCTGGGAAAAGCTGGACAAAGTAGACGCTTTGAAAGCTGCTGTAAAATAATTGCAATAAAAAATACCCCCGATGTTTCTATCAACATCGGGGGTTTCATTTTTAACAAAACCACCGGGCAGTGCTCGGAGCCAACCGGCGAAGCGCCGCCGGACAATGTCCGGTGAAAACCGCCTACGGCACCGGCGAAGCACCGGAACAAAAGGCCTACGGCACGTACCCTGTCAGTAAAGCGGAAATATTAAGTGATTTTTTTCAGCCGATAGGATACGAACGTAGTGTCTTTGTCTGCGGGCACTGCCCGCTGCCCCACCGCCAGGTGGCCGGGCAGAAAGCTTATTCAGCCATCAGCTGACATACTGCGTTGGAAAATGCAACCGGATCTTCAATCGGCATTCCTTCAATGAGCATTGCCTGGGTGTACAATAAATCACAATAGGATTTCAGCTTTTCCTGATCTTCTTTGTACAGTGCTTTTAATTTGCCGAAAATTGGATGAGAACCATTGATTTCCAGTACTCGGTCTGCCTTTACCTTTTGATCGGTTGGCATGGAATTGAGTACCTTTTCCATTTCCAGAGAAATGCTGCCTTCACTGGTCAGACAAACAGGATGGGATTTTAACCGCTGAGAAATGCGAACTGCTTTTACCTTATCCCCTAAGGCTTCCTTCATAAAGTCAAACATTTCCTTGTTGTCTTTATTTTCTTCCTCCAGCTTTTTCTTTTCTTCCTCTGTTTCCAGATTCAAGTCACCGGAAGATACAGATTTAAATTCTTTTCCTTCAAAGCTTCCCAGCATCTGGATGGCAAATTCATCTACGTATTCTGTTAAATAAAGAATTTCGTATCCTTTGTCTTTTACCAGTTCTGTCTGAGGCAGATGAGATACCCGCTCTACGCTGTCGCCGCTTGCGTAATAGATGTATTTCTGGTCTTCTTTCATACGGGAAACATATTCTTCCAAAGTAACCAGCTTGTCTTCCAAAGAAGAATAGAACATAATCAGGTTCTTTAAAGTATCCTTATGGGTTCCGTAATCATTGTAGATGCCAAATTTCAGCTGTAAACCAAAGTTTTTATAAAATTCTTCGTACTGTTCCCGCTGAGTTTTCAGCATTTTTTCTAGTTCACTCTTAATTTTCTTTTCAATATTTTTGGCAATGAGTTTCAGCTGATGATCGTGCTGCAGCATTTCACGGGAAATGTTTAAAGACAGATCTTCAGAGTCTACCAAACCTTTTACAAAGCTGAAATAATCTGGCAGAAGATCCGCACATTTATCCATAATCAGCACACCGTTTGCGTAAAGCTGTAAGCCCTTTTCGTAATCCTTGTTGTAATAGTTGTACGGCGTTTTGGAAGGAATAAACAACAGTGCATGATAGGTTACAGCACCTTCGGTATTGGTATGAATCACCTTGGCTGGCGGAGCAAAATCAAAGAATTTTTCCTGATAGAATCGGTTGTAATCCTCTTCTTTCAGTTCGCTTTTCTGTTTCTTCCAAATAGGAACCATGCTGTTTAAGGTTTCGGTTTCTACATAGGTTTCATATTCAGCCGGTTTTTCTTCGGTACCGGTTCCCTCTTTCATACGGCTGCGTTCCATATCCATAACAATTGGGTAACGGATATAGTCGGAATATTTTTTCACGATTCCCTGCAGACGGTACTGTTCCAAAAATTCGTCGTAGTTTTCTTCTTCCTCGTTCTGTTTAATGTGAAGGGTAATGATGGTACCTACAGTATCTTTTTGAGCTGGTTCAATGGTGTATCCTTCTGCCCCCTGAGAATCCCATTCCCATGCCTGTTCTTCCCCATAAGCACGGCTTAAAACGGTTACCCGATCGCTGACCATAAATGCGGAATAAAACCCAACACCAAACTGACCAATTACATCCACGTCATCGGTCAATTCATTTTCTTTTTTAAATGCCAAAGAACCGCTGTGGGCAATGGTACCCAGGTTGTTTTCCAGTTCTTCTTTGGTCATACCGATGCCGTTATCTTCAATGGTCAAAATGCGGTTTGTCCGATCCACAGACAGCTTGATTTTAAAATCATCCCGGGACATGCCCACATTCTGATCGGTTAAAGAGCGAAAATACAGTTTATCAATTGCGTCGCTGGCATTGGAAATTAATTCCCGCAGGAAAATTTCTTTATGAGTGTAAATAGAATGAATCATCATATCCAGCAATCGCTTGGACTCTGCTTTAAATTCTTTTGTGGCCATGGTTGATCTCTCCTTATATTAAAACAAGATTATAAGACTTATTTTAGCACTCTTTATCCTTGAGTGCTAAAATAAGTATAAAACAACTTTTTAGCGAAATCAAGTAAAAAGTGTGAACAAAATATGTGTTTCTCCCTTTGCAAAAACAACCGATTGCCCCTGCGATCCTTCGCTTAATCCCAAAATAAACCATCAAATTACCCCCAGTAACACCTTTGAAGCTCCATATCAAAACGTTACTTCCCCGGCGTTCTGGTTTTTCTGTAAATCAGAACCCGTAGCCAACGCCATTCTTACTGATTTCCCCTATCAAACGAAAATCATTGTCAGATACAATAATTTACCGGCAAAGAAACCGGGAAATATTTCTGTTTTGTGCTAGATTTTTCCGTCAGGAATGTGGTATAATCTTTAAGGATTTTAAGATTGTTAATTGTTAAAGGAAAAAGAGTGAAGTGATATGATGAAAAATAGCCATAAATTGTTCTGCCGCTGTCTCATTGGGCTGTTAACTGCTGGAATTGTTCTGACAGCATCTTCCTGCGGTGTTGTCAAAAAACTGGATGGAGAATCACAGGCTTTTTCCGGTTCCCAAAGTTCTGAGATTTCTCAGACAGAGGAAACGGAAAGCCAGCTGTCCACGGAAAGCCAGCTGTCCTCTGACCTGACATCTGAAACCTCTTCCCTGGTTTCTGAACCAGCCACACCGATTACAGAAGACCAGTTTGCCACTGTATTCCAAAACAGCGTGGTTGTAGGAGATTCTATTACCGAAGGAGTTGCGGCATATCAGGTGCTTCCAGAAGCCAACGTCGTCTATGAGCGAGGCGCCAACATGGAAAATTCTGACGACCTGATTCAGGCTGCGATTGCCAAAGCACCCAGCAATGTATTTCTTTCTTTTGGAATCAACGACCTGGTAATTTACGGAAGCAATTCCGAACCGTATATTAAGGCCTATGAAGAAGCCATTCAAACATTAAAGTCCAGCTTACCGGATGCAAAAATTTATGTAAACAGCATTGTTCCCATGGCTGACAACGCCATTGCCAAACAGAGCTCCCTGCAGTATTATTCTCAGTATAACGAGGAACTGAAAAGCATGTGCAGCCGTTTAAAAGTAACCTATGTGGACAACACTGATATCTTGACACAGCAGCCGGAACTTCACGAACCGGATGGAATTCATGTAAGCAGACAATATTATGTGCTCTGGATGCAGCGTTTAGCGCAGACAGCAAAGTTAGCTTAATGGCTTAATCATATGATAAAAACCCCTGGCAGTATTTCTGCCAGGGGTTTCTTATTAAATCATATTTGTAATTTCCACTTTACTAACAGAACACGAACAAAGTGTCATTGTCCCACAGCCAGGTGGCCGGGCAGTGCCCGGAGCCAACCGGCGAAGCGTCGCCGGACAATGTCCGGTTAAAACCGCCTACGGCACGTACTCTGTCAGTAAAGCGAAAATATTAAGTGATTTTCTTTCAGCCGATAGGATACGAACGTAGTGTCTTTGTCTGCGGGCACTGCCCGCTGCCCCACTGCTAGGTGGATCAGATTTTGAGTTTTGGCTCATATTTCATGCAGGCTTCAATCTGTTCCACAGAAGGAATCGCTGGAATAGCGCCTTTTTTGGTTGTTACCAGACTGCCAGTAGCGTTGGCAAAATCAAACATGTAATCAATTTCAGACTCAGTGAGTTCGCCGATCCCCTTGTCCAGTTTCAGCCATTGATACAAAACCCCTGCCAGGAAGGAATCCCCTGCACCGGTGGTGTCTACGGTTTTCAGATCATATGCGTAAGATTGGTACCCTTTTCCGTTAATAAAGGCATAGCATCCTTTTGGTCCGCGGGTAATGATAATCAGCGGAATGTGATACTGTTCAGAAATCATCTGAGCTGCTTTTTCACAGTCATTGGTGCCAAACAAAAATTCTGCTTCTTCTTCTGAAATCTTCAAAATATCTGCCAGATTCATGGTGTCCAAAATAGCCTGTTTTGCATGTTCTGGAGTATCCCACAAAGGAAGACGAAGATTTGGATCATAAGAAATCAGGCTGCCGTTGGCTTTTGCCTGTTCTACTGCTTTTAAGGTAGCGGTGCGAGCAGGTTCTGCGGTTAAGGAGACTGATCCAAAATGGAAGATTTTCGCAGGAACATCCTTGATTTTAGCAATGTCTTCCAGATTTAAATTGACGTCTGCTGTGTGATCCCGGTAAAAAGAGAACTCACGGTTTCCGTTCTCGTCCAGGCATACAAACGCAAGGGTGGTAGGATATTCTTTGGAAACCGGCATGTAGTCAGTACATACGTTCACCGCTTCCAGTGCATGTTTACAGGATGCACCAAACGGATCATCTCCGATTTTTCCCACAAATGCGGTGTTCATGCCCAGCTTTGCCAGTACACAGGCAACATTGGCAGGTGCACCTCCTGGATTCTGCTGAAACGCCCGGTCTTCTTTTTGTCCGAATGGAGCAAAGTCAATGAGTATTTCTCCAACACTGATAAAATCAAACATGGATACGATCCCCTCTTTAATAAAATACTTTCTTTAAGTTTACCGTTCTGATGCGGTTTTGTCAAGTTCTCTGGCGATTTTTACCCCTTCTTCCAATAAATGGGGCTTTTGGTTGGGACATTGTTCCCTCATCACCAAATCCAATAACCGGCTTAAAATGATTCCCGTTTGCTTTCCGGCAGGAATTCCCGCATTCAATAAATCCTTTCCCGTCACCGCAAGCTGGGATAATGTACAGCAGATGTGGTGCTCTAATATCCATTCTGCCTGCTTTTGCGCCTGCTGAACAGCAAAAATCCGCTTGGCTTGAATGGATGGGGACTGGGACAGGGCATCTGCGGTTTTCACCTGAAATAGCCGGAACAGGTTTTCTTTCCCCAGTTGCCCCAACAGGGATTTTACTTGATAACCGCTTCCGTCCAGATCGGTGCTGTGCATGGAGATTAACAGACAAACAGTCTGGATGGTACTGCGGTCAAATTTCAGGCGCTTTAAAATGTGCTGTGCCATCTGGGCACTTTGCCCGGCGTGATTGGAGTATGTGCAGATACCGGACTGCTCTGTTTGACAAACCGGCTTTGCAATATCATGGAGCAGCATGGCAAGCCGTAAAATTGGGTCCGGAGAAATGAGGCTGACAGACTGAATGATATGGTTCCACAAATCCAGGTGATGGTGGGGGCTTTTTTGATCCATCCCCATACATGGGAGCAGTTCCGGAATCCACACTGCCAGAACATCACCATAATGGGTCAGTACCCAGCGAACTTCCTTTCCGCACAGCAGCTGCTTTAACTCTGCGGAAAAGCGCTCTGGGGCAATCAGCCCAAGCAGCTGCCTGTGATTCAAAATTTCACGGGAGGTATCCTCATGGATCTCAAATCCCAGTACAGACGCAAACCGCAAGCCCCGCATGATCCGCAGGGCATCTTCCTGAAACCGCTTGGCAGGTTCCCCAACACATCTGATCCGGCGGTCACGCAAATCTTCGGTTCCTCCAAAGGGATCTACCAATCCCCAATCCGGGTGGTATGCCATGGCGTTGACCGTAAAATCCCGCCGTGCCAGGTCCTCTTTTAAATTGGAGGTAAACACCACCTTTTCCGGGCGGCGGTGGTCTTCATAATTTTGATCGATCCGGTAGGTAGTAATTTCAAACCACTGCCCCTCCCACTGTACACTGACCGTTCCGTGTTTCATGCCGGTATCCACCTGTTTGCATCCGGAAAAACAGGCTTTGATCTGCTGGGGCAGGGCACTGGTGGTAATATCCCAGTCCACCGGTGTTTTTCCCAAAAGGCTGTCCCGGACACATCCGCCCACAATCCACGCCTCATATCCCTGGGACTGCAGATGCCGAAGAACGGCGGCTGCAGTTTCTGAAACTGGAATTTTAATGCTCATACGGTGTCACAACCCATTTCATGCAGCCATCCTGCTTGTTTTCAAAAATGCGGTACCCTTCCATAATCTCATTTAAAGGCGCCTGATGGGTAATGAGCAGGTCGGTGTTGATCTGCCCTGCCTCAATGAGATTTAATAAGCGCTGGCAGTGAACCGCATCCACTCCCCCTGTTTTAAAAATCAGGTTTTTGCCGTACATGCTGGGCAAAGGAAGCACCTGATCCTGTTCATACATGGCCACAATGGCCACCACGCTGTTGGGACGGGCAATTTTCCAGGCAGTCTGGAAGGTATCCTTTCCTCCGGCCGCTTCAATCACCCCATCTGCTCCCTGTCCCTGAGTGATTGCCATGACTTCTTTCACCGGATCGGCAGAAACTGCGTTGACCGCATATTCACACAAACCGTGTTTCACCGCCAGGTCTAAACGGTGCTGGTCAACATCAATCACAATCCGCTTGCAAGCGCCGAACAGCTTGGCGCACTGCAGGGCGCACAGCCCCACAGGACCTGCTCCCAAAACAGCAACGGTATCCCCAGGCTGAATCTGGCACAGCTCTGCCCCAAAATATCCGCTGGACAGAATATCCCCTGTAAACAGGGCGGAGCGATAGGATACTGCGTCAGGAATTTTGGTCAGTCCTGTATGGGCAAAGGGTACCCGCACATATTCTGCCTGGCATCCGTCAATGCGGCAGCCCAATTCCCAGCCGCCTTTGACACAGTTATTGATAAAGCCGGATTTACAGTACCGGCATTCTCCGCAAAAGGTAATGCAGTTTGCTGCCACCCGGTCGCCGGGTTTCAGCTGGGTCAGCTGACTGCCTGTGCTGACCACTTCCCCTACAAATTCATGTCCCAAAACAATGTTTTTGTTTGCTCTGGGAACAAAGCCATTTTTAATATGTAAATCACTGGTACAGATGGTAGACAGTATGACACGAACCACTGCGTCCTGAGGATGGATCACCGTGGGGATCGGACGATCTTCAAGCTTTATGATTCCGTCTCCGTGGTAGACTGCCGCTTTCATCATTTGTGACATAAAAACACTTCCCTTCTGTTTTACCTGGAAGATTGATTGTATCTCTATTATACTGTTTTGCGTCCATTTTGGCAAAACAATTTGATTTTTGACCTAAAAAACAGGAGCACCCAACCTTTTTGAGATGCTCCTGTCAGTTTGTCAATAAAGTATATTACAACAAAAAATTATACAAATTTTTGTCTTTTTGGGATATCTAAGGGGTGTCAACCCCTTAGACCGTCGGAGACACCGACTAAGATCCGGAACAAATGACACTACGTTAGTATCCTGTTGGTTAAGTAATAAAAACCTACGATTTCCGCTTTACGAATAGAGTGTGCGCCGAAGGCGATTGCTCCCAGGTGCCGCCTGGGGGCTTACGGCGGGCAGTGCCCGATGACCACACCTGCAGCGGCAAGGTACCGCACCCAATGATGCTACACTCGTGTTCTGCTAGCTTAGTAAATAACTGCACACCGCCCCAGGAGATAGTCGTAAACTAAGGTTACATTATCTTTTTCGGATGCTCCTGTTTTAATATGCCATGGTCTTTATTTTACAAAATCATCAGTAGGGTTCCGCCTGTAATCAAAATGCCTCCCAGCACTGTTTTCCAGGTAAGGGCTTCTTTTAAAATCACAAATGCCAAAACCATGCTGACGACCACGCTGAATTTGTCAATGGGCACTACTTTGGAAGCATCCCCAATTTGCAGTGCCTTGTAATAACACAGCCAGGAAAGCCCTGTGGCAATCCCGGAAAGGATTAAAAACACCCAGCTTTTGACACCAATACTGCTGATGCCGGACTGCGCCCCTGTGAAAAAGACCAGTCCCCATGCCATAATCAAAACCACCACAGTTCGGATGGCGGTAGCCAGATTGGAATTCATCTGCTCAATTCCGATTTTTGCCAAAATAGAGGTCAGCGCCGCAAATACCGCAGACAATAACGCAAATGCAACCCACATAGATTTTCCCCCCGCTTTCTCTTTCATGTTGTTTCATCCCCTTAAAATACAACTAAACTTAGTATAGCAGAGAAAGCGGAAAAAAGGTCACTAAAGAATCCTGTAGGATTTTGTATCAGCGCAACAAGGACAGCACAATTAAAAGCAGTCCGCCCAGCCAGGAGATATCCACAGAGATTTTTTCCGCTGCCCGATCACCGAAAAAGGCGCCCCATCCCATGGACAAAATCCCACATAGAAAATTACACAAAAACAATAAGCCTAACGACGCGCCTGCTGTGCCTGCCCCAAATCCAGCGGCAAACCCATCCAAGGACAAAGCCACTGCCAAAGAACAGCATTCCCCCAATGACAAAGAGCGGGATTTATCCTGATCCGCCTCTTTGGGATCTGCATACACCTGAAGGATAAAACACAAATGAAACAGAGAAAACCGCAGGCTTTTGGGAGAAAAATTCTGTTTTCGAAGCCATGCTTTTAAGGTACTGTCAAACAGTTTGACGATTCCCAACAAAAACAGAATCCAAAAGCTGATTTGTTCCGAAAACCCCAAAGGAAACCAGGATCCCAGCACCGTTCCCAGCAAAGCGGCCAAAAACAAAATCCCGCTTCCAATCAGATTGGTGATGACAATGGATCGTGGAGGAATTTTTATTTTTTCTGTCCCATAGGCAAAACTCGCCCAAAAGGTATCTGCGGACAGCGCCATCGCCAACAGCAGTATTTCACCAAAAGACAAACTCTTCACCGCCTTTCGCACCTAAAAACAGTGTATTCTCAGCGTTTGAGTTTGGTTCCTGCGTTTTTTGGGAATCAGACAAGCCAGTTTTTGCATAAAGATAAAACGGCGAAAAATATTCCTAAATCAAACACATACAAACTGTGCACCTTTTGGCAGCAGAAAACATAGGATACCCTATGGGCAGCTTTCTGTCTAGAAAGGAGAAATATTTATGTCTTGTCAGCATCACCACAAAATTTGCAGCGACATGTCTTATCATGATGAATCCCGGGAACAGGATTGTTCCTGTGAAAAAGCCCCTGATCCGATTTTGGAACAACCTCATTCCCACTGCTGCCATCACAAAGATGACTTTGAGGAAGATCATCATTACTGTCAGCCAGATCGGTTGAGAACCCCATTTTGGCCGGAATTTTCTCATCCCCGCTGGCTGGCAGCAGAAGATTTATATCCCTGTTTAAAAGAGGAAAACTAAGGCAGATAACTAGTATGTAGGCTTATGGCGGACGCTGTCCGCTGACCACACCCGCAGCGGCAAGCTGCCGCACCCAATGACCACCTGGCGGTGGGGCAATGACACTACGTTCGTACTTTATTAATTCAGTGCAAACAATTTACCACTCAATAAACCTGTGACGGCTTTTGCTTAGGACATACAATTTTGATATTGTAGTACAGCAACAGATAAAACTTCTTTAAACCATAATAAGATATTATTCATACCATACTTTCGGAAACAGCGATGAGGGGGTCGTAGGAGGGAGTTAAAGCCCGCGGCAAGTTGTCGTACCCAATAACGGCTACGCCCGTATTTTGTCAGCTGAGTGCAAATTGCCTAATGTTTTCGCTTTAATGACAGAGTACGTGCCGAAGGCGATTGTCTCCGGACACCGTCCAGCGGCGCTTGAGGAAGGCTCTTTTTCCCTGTTTTCTGGCCTCAGAAAATAGGGCGCGGGTGTGGGCAGCGTTAGCCCACAAGTAAAACAAAAGGATAAATAATTTTCGCTTTACTGACAGAGTACACACTGTAGGCGGTTGATGACGGATTCTACCTGGAAGAAAATCAACAACCACCTGGAGGTGGAGCAATAACACCTTGTTCGTGTTATGTCAGTTGAAAGAAAATCACCTGATATTCCCGCTTTCCTGACAGGATACGTGCCGTAAGTCTTTTGCTCCGGCGCTTCGCCGGTTGGCTCCGGACACTGTCCGGCGGCGCACTGCCCGGCCGGACAACTTCCGACAATTTTTGTCGCAGATTCATAGTATGATGATATCTGCGGCAATATGAGAAATAAAAAGGAGATGGATCATGGATGAGCCAACCATTTATTTAGACGTACTAATTCTCATCAATTTGTTTGTCACCTATTTTCTGCTCCGCTCGGTGCAGAGGATGTTAAAACTGCCCTTTTCTGCCGTGCGGATCTGGCTGGCTTCCTGTGTGGGAGGATTGTGCTCGATGGTGATACTGTTCCCTCAGCTTCCGGCATGGATGCTCCAGTCGGAAAAACTGTTATTAGCCCTGGTATTGACAGCAATCGCCTTTCGGGGCAGACCGCTGCGGGCTTTTTTAAAAAATACAGTCTGTTTTTATGCAGTAAACTTTGTTTTTGCAGGAGTCATGTTTGGTGTTTGGTATTTGGTCACCCCTGCTCATATGGTGTTCCGAAATGGCAGTGTGTATTTTCAGATTTCGGCGCTTACCCTGGCTGCGGCAACCATCCTGTCCTACCTTTTGCTCCAGGTAATCAGCCGGTTTATGGATCATAGAGTTCCCCAAGAAGACCGGGTTTCTATAAAAATTAAATGGAAAGGAAACGAGGTTCTGGTCAGCGCCTTGATGGATACAGGAAATCATTTGTCCGATATTTTAACCGGACTTCCGGTGGTGATCTGTGAACTGGATGCCCTAAAGCCACTGTTTCCCAAAGACATTATTCCCTGTTTGAAAGACCTGTCTTTGTACCATATCCAAAACCCAAGCTTAAAGCACTGTTTTCGGCTGATCCCATTACATACTGTAGCTGGTCAGAGCACCACCATTGTATTTCAGCCAGAAGAATTTGAAATCCTGTCCGGTGCAGCAAAAGGAGGATATTCTGTACTGGTTGGCATGGTAACCCATCCCCTGTCCCAGGACGGCAGTTTTTCGGCGCTGATTGGCCCCCAGGTACTGGGATCCCCCTCCTGCGGAACACCGTCCAGACAGCCGCCTGTGCCTGCCTGTGAAAGCCGCTGATCCGGCGCCAAATATAATAAAGACTAAATTTAGAAAATCGAGGAGATTGTTATGCAGTTCATGAAAGTCATTCAGTCAAGAATTTTAATCACATTGGAAAAACTGGGAATGTATCAGACCATTCACTATATCAACGGCCCGCAAACGCTGCCGGCTCCCTTAAGCAAAGAAGCGGAAGAAATTGTCTTTCAAAAACTGAATACCGATCCGGATACCGCCAAAGAAATGCTGATTGTACATAACCTAAGACTGGTGGTGTATATTGCCAAAAAGTTTGAAAGCACAGGCATTTGTGTCGAAGATCTGGTTTCCATCGGCACCATTGGACTGATTAAGGCAGTAAACACCTTTTCGCCGGAAAAGAAAATCAAACTGGCGACCTACGCTTCCCGGTGCATTGAAAATGAGATTTTAATGTATCTTCGGAAAAATACCCAAAGCAAAAACGACATTTCCATTGATGAGCCTTTAAACGTAGACTGGGACGGCAACGAACTTTTGCTATCCGATGTGCTGGGAACCGACAATGACTGTGTCAACCGGGGAATTGAAACCCAGGTGGAAAAGGATTTGCTGAGAAAATGCGTAGATCACCTAAACCCCAGAGAAAAACAGATTATGCAGATGCGGTTTGGATTATCCGGAGGCAAAGAGATGACCCAAAAAGAAGTGGCGGATTTCATCGGCATTTCCCAGTCCTATATTTCTCGTTTGGAAAAGCGGATTATCCGGCATTTAAAAACAGAACTGGAAAAAGTGATTTAACAAACGGTCACTTAGCGGTGGGGCAATGACACTACGTTCGTACTCTATTAATTAAGTGTAAACAATTTACCACCCAATAAACCTGTGGCTGCTTTTGCTTAGGACATACAATTTTGATATTGTAGTGCAGTAACAGATAAAACCCGTTAATACTACAGTGCTGTATACCCAAACAATATTTTCGGAAACAGTAATGAGGGGGTAGCCGCATCTTGCGGCGTAGGGGGAGTTAAAGCCGGCGGCAAGTTGCCGCACCCAATAACGCTACGCTCGTATTTTGTCAGCTGAGTGCAAATTGCCTAGTGTTTTTGCTTTGCTGACAAAGTTCGTGCCGAAGGCGATTGTCTTCGGACACCGTCCGGCGGCGCTTGAGGAAGGCTCTTTTCCCCTGTTTTCTGGCCTCAGAAAATAGGGCGCGGGTGTGGGCGGCGTTAGCCCACAAGTAAAACAAAAGGATAAATAATTTCCGCTTTACTGACAGAGTACATACTGTAGGCGGTTGATGCCGGGTTCTACCCGGAAGAAAATGAACAACCACCTGGCAGTGAAGCAACGACACTTTATTCGTGTTCTATCGGCTGAGTGCAAATTACCTAATACTTTCCGCTTTACTAACAAAGTAAATGCCAAAGGACATTTGCATCGGGCACTGCCCGCCCGGCGGCAAATTGTAAAAACATAAACCAGCGGTCTGGAATATCCAGGCCGCTGGTTTATTAATAACCGTATTCTTCTCCAACAAGAATTACTTTGATGCGGTTTAATGTCCGCTGTCTGCCAAACCATACATAGTTGCTGCAAATGCGGTCTTCCACCATGCAGTGAGCACAAACACCTGTTTTCGCACAAGGAGTGTTCATGTTCAGCCGCTTGGCGTTGGCAGGGGCCGCACACTGTTCCAGACGTTTTACTGCGTCTTCTTTGGTTTCTACCAGCTTGTTGCACCCCGCAATGACAACTACGCTTTTGGGGCCGTAAATCATGGCCGCTACACGGTTTCCGTTTCCATCCACATTATAAAGATATCCATCTGATGTAATGGCATTGGAACTAGTAAAATAAACATCCGCAGAAAATGCCTGATGATAAATTTCCTGTACCTGCTGAGGGGTTATGCCCGGCCGGTTGCGATCTAAAAATACAATTTTCTGTTCTTCTTCCAACCGTTTCAGATAATCCATGGTACCGGTTTCAAATAAGGTCATGGAACCGCCGAAAGAAACTGTGTCGCCTGGCTGAATCAGCTCATCTAAAACACGAAGCAGTTCTTCCCGGTTTTGAACATAACGGGCATCCATCTGGTTTTTTCTTAAATTGGACAATGTTTTTTCAATCAATTCTTGGTTTTTCATCACGCATTCACCTTCCTAACGGAATAAACTGAGGAACACGGCTGCGGTAATGAGTAAGGTAAGAAAACCCTGCCTGTGTTAGCATATCTTCCACAACCGAAAAATCTTTTCCCAAATGATCTAAAATATGGGCATCCGAACCGACAGTAACAATTTCTCCCCCTGCCTGACGGTACAGCTTTAACACTTCCACAGAGGGAAGTGCTTCTGCCGCTTCCTGACGCAGACCAGAAGTATTGATCTCGATTCCCTTGCCCCGTTCTACCAATCTGCGAAAAATCTGGTTAAGCTCGTCCGGATAATCCCGCAAATGAACAGAAACTCCTTTTCGGGCAGCATAGCGCTTTATTAAATCAATATGTCCCAGCACATCAAAATCCCCTTGATCTGCCAGCTGATAAAGATATTCCAAATTGGTTTTTACAAGCTGTTTTACCGGAATGTTAGGATAATCCATCTGTCCCAAATCAATGTCATTGATCTTGTGAACTGACCCGATAATAAAGTCCCAGCAATATCGGCTCATGATTTTTTTTGCATATTCCGGGTTCACATAGGGCTGCCCCATCTCCGCGCCGCTCAGGACAGTAATCTGTCCTTTTACTGCATTTTGACACTGCTCCAGCTCTGCAAAATACTGATCCAGATAATCCTCTGAAAAAGGATAGTAATAGACCTTTTCTGAGCGGATTATTTCCTGTACATTTTGGGTGTAAAACTCAAAATGATCGGTAATGACAATCTCTGTCAGCCCTTTTTCCGCTGCAGCTTTACACAAATCAACCATGGAACAGGAAGCATCCGGAGACAGCTTACTGTGTATATGATAATCAGATGTAATGGAATTCAAACAATCACCTCAAGCTAAAGTTTGCAATACCATTATATTCCGGTTTTCGGTGTGAGTCAAACCAAATTTGATTCTTTTAAATAAGACAGCAGGGGCAAAAGGGATTCTTTTTGAACCCAGTCATGCTTTTGTCCAAATACTGCAGAAAATTCCTTCTCCCAAGGTTCCCGCTGCTCCGGCGGCTTTTTGTCCACCATCTTTTTAAGCATACTGCACATCATTCGGTCCATGACATGAAGCTTGGATTCATCCCACTTCCCCTGTACGTAAAATACCGGAATGTCCCCTTCGCAGTGTTTCAGATTGAGCTGTTTTAACTGTTCCACCCGCTCCTGTGACTTTGGCAGCGCACCTACCGCCAGCAAAAGGCACTGCTGACCAGGCTGTTTTGCAAAGTGTTTTTGCAGATATTGCCATCCGGCAATTTTATTCTGATAAACCCCGCCACATAGCACCACTGTTTTTGCCTGGCTCCATTCTTTTGGTGTCAAAGATTTTACAGTCAATGCCGGACAGTCCAGTTCCGCTGACAGAATGCGGGCATACTGTTCAGAAGCGCCGTATTTTGACTCATAAACTACTATAATGTTTCCCATAAATGTGTTTTCCTCTTGTTCGCCATTAGGCGTCTGTTCCTTCCAGCAATCGGATTCCATCGTATAATTTCATCAAAAGCTGGAACAACGCGGCGATTTCTTCATCGGTGTAAACAGAGAATAACACATCCAGACTTTTTTCGTGGCTGGCGGCAATGCTGTCAAAATACTGGCCTAGTTTTTCTGTGGGGATAATGGAAGCAGCACGGGGATCATCCAGGTTTTGCTGGATGGTAACAAACCCCTTTTGCTGCAGCATAAAGGCCAGCTTTTTAATGTTTTGGCGGGAACACCCCAATAGTTTTCCCAGTTTGGTAAAGGTCATCTGTTCTTTGGACTGCCTGAGCATCACCAGCAGCATAAACTGCTTGAGGGTGATGTCCGGATAGTCTTTGTCAAAGACCGTACGTATTCGGTTTTCGCCAATAAACAGTGTGCTGAAAATGGCTTTTTGCTGTTTTTCCCGGGATCCACTGTACCGTTCAATCAGATCATAAATCTCCATAAATATTACCTCTTATTCGTAACAGGTTACTAGTTAAAGTATAACAATAATATATTGTAATGTCAATAAAAAGTAACAAGTTTCACCACAAAGAAAAAGAAAACTGCATACCCCCAGGAATAGGAATATGCAGGTGTTCTGTTTAACTTAAATTTTTAAAACGAATGATGATTAAATTATCGCTGTCTAAACTTAAAATGCTTACCTGTGTGGTTTCGGTACTGTAAGGGAACTGTTCTAAACCTGCTTGCCGGTGGGTGGAAATCTCTTCTAAAAACAGATTCATGTCCTGATCTTTGGAAAACTGCACCTGTACAGAAGAATCCCCCTGTTCCAGCGCCTGCCTGGCAATCTGAGAAATCTTTTCTCTTCCACCCTGCTGATAGTCTGTAATCAACTGATCTTCCCGCACAAAATAATTGTTCTGGATCGCTGTGCAGGCAGGAATCGGCAGATAGACCGAATTTTCCGCCTCAGCGGTTCCTTCCCAGGGCGAATACACCTGACGGTTTTGCAGAATAAAAGCATCCGTTACCCCAAAATAAGAATAGGTAACCGGTTCGGTTTCATCTGCCGTACTGTCCCAGGTGACATCCACATGGTAATACTCTCCGTCCATGCGAACAATATTCCAAGCATGCCCCACTCCATCGGCGGAACCATACACAATCCGGCTGTCAATCCCGATTAAAGACAGCAGATACTGAAACGCAAAGGCATAGCCGTCGCACACAGCCCGTTTTTCTACCAGTGCACCGTACAGGTTATGCTGAAAATTCCCGCCGCTGTCATATGCTACATGGGTGGCCAAATAATCGTGCAGGTATTTTACCTTTTGGTAATCATTCATTTCCGGGGTAATGCCCGCTAAAATAATCCGTGTTTCTGTTTGAATCTTGTCGGACATTTCCTGGATGGTCTCTTTGGTATAGGGAACCTGTTTTCCGGTATTCAGATCGGTATAGCTGTAGTTAATATGAATACTGTTGATGTTTTGGGTCAGCACATTATGGTTATACTCGTATTCCCCGCTAAACCAAAACACCTGGGGATTATCTGCCCGGTAGTATTCCATTACCATCTTCATCTGCTTCTCAGACATTCCTCGAACAGAAATCTCGTGCTGCATCTGGTAAATTCCATTATTTAAATTATCGTAATTGCGCTGTAGTGTTTCGCTTAACAGGGAGTATCCGGTTCGGTTAAAACCAATCTGAGCAATTTCCAGCTGCTGAACCCTGCTTTCTGCAGATTCTGACAAAGGCCAGAATGAACAGGAAGTACAAAAACAAACAAGCAAAAACACCGCAATATATTTTTTTGCTTTGTTCACAAATTCTCATCCTCATTTGGGATGCCCAAAGGATTATCAGCTATTTGCCGGACCGGCTTACTAAAATGGATGACAAAACAGTCGGTATCATACAATATCCTAGGACAACCAATAATTGTTTCCTTCCTAATGATACTGTATTTAACACCAATTGTAAAGGGCTCAGATAAATGGATAACAGCAAAACAGTCAAAGATACCAAAACAGCACCAATCAGTTTGGGATTGCTTCCCAAGTGAATGGAAAACAAGGTATGATGTTCACTTTTACATTCAAACACATTGATTAACTGGGTGACCACCAAGGTAAAATATGCTGCTGTTCTGCCGGCTGACAGGTCGCCTGTCATGCGGTAAACCGTGGTAAAGGAAGCCAATGTGGAAAGCCCGATAAAAAATCCCCGGAACACAATTTTGGAGAGCAGTCCGTCTGAAAAAATGCCTTCGTTCTTTTTTCTGGGGCGGCGGCTCATCACATCTTTTTCAGGAGGTTCCAGTCCAAGGGCAATTGCCGGCAAACCATCGGTTACCAAATTCACCAGCAAAATTTGTATAGGCAGCAGGATGACCGGCATTCCCATCAGCATCCCAAAAAACATGGTGAGCACCTCGCCAATGTTGCAGGACAAAAGATAGCGAATAAATTTTCGGATATTGGAATAAATCACCCTTCCCTCTTTCACTGCGCTGACCAGGGTGGAAAAATTGTCATCCAGCAAAACAATGTCAGAGGCTTCTTTGGTTACATCTGTACCGCTTTTGCCCATGCTGACCCCAATATCTGCCTGCTTGACTGCCGGGGCGTCATTGACGCCGTCCCCGGTCATGGCTGCCACGTGACCTTTTTTCTGAAAAGCAGTGACAATTCTCAGCTTATGCTTTGGGCTGACTCGGGCAAACACCGTTACCTTGTCGATCACCTGCTCTAATTCATCCTGTGAAATTGCATCCAGTTCCTTTCCGTCCAGCACCCGATCCTGATCCCGGAAAATGCCAATTTCTTTGGCAATAGCACAGGCAGTGATTTTGTGGTCCCCTGTAATCATCACCGTTTTGATTCCCGCTTTTCGGCACATTTCTACCGCTGCTTTTACTTCCGGACGGGGCGGGTCAATCATGCCGATTAATCCAAGAAAAATTAACCCCTCTTCGGAGGCAGTTTCCCCGGAGGTCAGGGGCTTCATGGCAAAGCCAATGACACGCAGCGCCTGACCTGCCATCTGTTCATTGGCCTGCTGGATTTGATTTCGGTATTCTGCGGAAAGCAGCCGGTTTTCCTGACCATACCGCATATAGGTGCACTTTTCCAGAATAACGTCAAAAGCCCCTTTCATCATCAAAAACCGCTGTCCATGAGAATCCTCTACAGTAACGGACATGTATTTTTTTCGGCTGTCAAAGGGGTTTTCTTCCAGCCGTTTCCAGGCGTCTTTTTGATCCATTCCGCAGCAAACTGCAAACTTTGCCAAAGCTACTTCTGTGGGTTCTCCAATCCACCCGCCATTTTGGGGCATACTATTATTGCAAAGCAGTGCACACTCTGCCATTTTCCAAGCAGAACTTTCCTGCGCCAGGGTCATGTGTTTGCCCAAACGGATTCTTTTTTGATCCACAAACATTTCTACTGCTGTCATGCTGTTCTGGGTCAGGGTTCCGGTTTTGTCAGAACAAATTACTGTGGTACATCCCAAGGTTTCCACTGCGTGAAGTTTTCGAACCAGCGCATGCTGTTTTACCATTCGTCCTACTGCCAGTGCCAGGGCGATGGTAACAATGGCAGGCAGTCCTTCCGGGACAGCCGCCACCGCCAAGGACAATCCAGTAATCAGCATATTTAGAGCAGGTTCTCCCCGCAGGATTCCCGCAGCAGAAACCACACAGCACACAATGAGACAGCCTATGGCAATATATTTCCCAAGCTGTCCCAGTTTCTTTTGAAGCTGGGTATCCTCTTCCTGAATTTCATGGAGCATGTGGGCGATTTTCCCCATCTGGGTTTCCATTCCGGTAGCGATGATTTTGGCGGTTCCATGCCCTTTGACCACGGTGGTTCCCATATACACCACATCGGCCTGATTCAGTTCATTTTTGCGATGCATTTCTTCACAGGGGGATTTGGCTACAGGCTGAGATTCCCCTGTTAAAATGGACTCATCTGTTTCCATACTCTGGCATTCCATCAAAACGCTGTCTGCCGGAATCCGGTCGCCGGTTTCCAGGCGGATCACATCCCCCGGCACAGTATCTGACGCGGCAACCCGGATCCATTTTCCATCCCGATATACCCTTGCTGTTGGCGCTGTCATCTGTTTGAGGGCTTCCAGTGTTTTTTCGGTCTTATACTCCTGTAAAAAACCCATGATCCCATTCATCAGCACAATAACAGCAATGGCAAATGCCTCCACATATTCCCCCAGAAAAATGGAAACCACGGTAGAGATCAGCAAAATAATGGTCAAAATATCCCGGTATTGATTGAGAAAGATTTTCAAGGGATTGGTTTTCTTTCTCTGCTTTAATACATTTTTTCCATACTGTTTTAATTTCTGCTCTGCCTGGGCTGAGGTTAACCCTAAGATTTCATCGGATGCCGGTGCTTCCTGCTGATGATAATCCTGTTCCAACAAAGATAAAATTTTCATGTTTGTGCTCGTTCCTTTCCCATGCCTAAAGATTGTTTTACGAAACTCCCCATAATACGGTCCATCCGGTTTTCATAAAAGCATATCTCCAGTTCATGTCCGCAGTTCTATTGCATTCATATTCGAATTTTCACGAATTTATCACAAAACAAATTGATGGTCAGGGGGTTACTTTTTTATGAAAGTATGATATAATATTTTTTATATAAATTTTAAAACAGATTGTACGGCAAATCATGACTTTTCTCAATTCATGAAAGAAAGGATTGTTTTTCTTGAACTCTCAAAAAATAGCGGTATTGACAGATTCCTGCGGTGATATTCCAAATCATCTGGCTCAAAAATACCACATTTTTATTCTGCCTTTGCGGATTGCTTTTAAAGACGGCGTGTTTTCTGACGGGGTGGATATTACTCCAGATGAAGTATATGATCGGATGCGGCATGAATTGCCTAAAACTTCTCTTCCCGATGGAAATGCTGTGCTGAATTTATTTGAACAGATTAAATCCGAAGGATATACCCATGTATTTGCTCTCATGTTTTCCGGCGGTCTCAGCGGAACCTATCAGTTTGTGCAGATGTTGGCAGCAGAAGAACCGGACCTTGTGATTGATACCTACGATACCAGAACCGCTTGTTTGGGAAGCGGCGCCATTGCCCTGCAGGTTGCGGAATATATTCAAAAAGGGCGCAGTTTTGCAGAAATCCAAACCCTGATCCCCCGTCTGATTGAAAACACCAGTGTATTTTTCTGCATCGATACTTTGGAATATTTGTACCGGGGAGGCCGTATTGGCAAAATCGCCTCCATTGCCGGAACCATGCTTCAAATCAAACCGGTCATTGGTTTTAATTCTGATGGAGAACTGACCAGTGTGGCAAAAATACGAGGCCGAAAACAATCTATGGAGAAAATTGTGGACTGTGTCTGCAAAAAGGCGGAAGGCCACCAAAAATTCAATTTGATGTTTGCGCACGGGGGATCCCCGGAAGAAGCCAAACAGGTAAAAAAGATGGTGCTCAGCAAACTGAAAAAGCACCGGCACTGTTTTGAAGGAATTATTGACTGCACGCTGGCAAGTCACGTGGGACCACACCTGATTGGTGCCGGAATCCAGATTCTGGACGAAGATATGTAATCAAAAAAGCTCTCTGGGAACAACAATTCCCGCTGAGAGCTTTTTTCATTTTTCTATCTAAAAAATATTCAGCTTGCCGATAAAGTATATTGCAAGAAAAAGTTGCACAAATTTTTATCTTTTTGGGATTCTTAAGCTGTCAGAGAGAAATTTTTTATCTTTCTTTTTTGGGCTTATGCAGCCCAAACCCACACCATTTCTTTTGATGGCCAAAAGAAATGGAAAGAAAAGACCACCAGAGGGGCGTCCTCCGGAAATATATGGTTAGTCGGCCTGCCCCTCTGGACACCCCAAGTGTTGTTTGCGCATGTGCGGAAAACGATTGTTTATGGAAAGCGCTGCGGCGCTGATTTTTTAAAATGTCTCAATATATATTTTGTTTGTGCAATTTGCCAGTTTACATTACCTTTTTCTACAGTCTGAATATTTTTACTTGAATTGCTTTCCATTGTTTGCTATATTGAATATAGCTTTATGGGTACTTATTCTATCAAACCATTGGAGGAATACAATTATGGATGCGATCAATGCAGTCAAAGTAAAATTCACCTGTTTTCAGCAAGTGAACCAAGAATTAAAAAAGCAATCCCAAAATATCGCCTATGAATTTTCATCTGACGAACCCGTTTCTGTTTTAGAGCAGGAATGCTCCACCCTTCCCCTGGTACTGTCCAACACCGATGATACGCCTCAAAAAAATGTGGCTGTGGTAGTTGACGGCGGAAAAAATATGAGCCTGGATTTTTGCGGGAGCGTTTTGGAATGTGAGGGAAAATTGCAGCCCTTAACTATTAGGGGCAGTGAACATATCACCGTCAAAAACCTGACCATTGACTGGAAAATCCCCTTAACCGCAGAAGGCACCATCTGTCATATGAACCACAAGGAACTGACCTTAAAAATTGATGCCAGCCAGTTCCCTTACCAAATTGAAAACCGCCGTCTATTCTTTTTAGGCAACGGAGAGCCCGCCATTTTAAAGGAAGGAAGCCACACCGTATTTCATCCATTAACCAAAACAGTCTGCATGAAAGAAGGGGACGAACTTCGCCTGACAGCCTGCCAGCAAAATCCTGACGGAACGGTTACCTTTTACGGTGATTTCCCTGTGGTATACCCAGAAGGGGCGGTCATTGTTCTTCGCCACAGCGAGCGGGTTCACGCCGGCATTTTTGTAGAAAACTGCAAGCAGGTGAAATTTGAAAATGTCACCATTCACGCTACCGGCGGTTTGGGGATTTTGTGCCAATTTAATCAGGATCTTACCTTCCAACACGTTTCCTTCGCTCCCCGCACTGCCCGAGGACGTCAGGTGGTGTGCGGACATGACGACGGACTGCATCTGACCAACAATTCCGGCCGAATTACAGTAGAAGACTGCTATTTTTACGGTTTGATGGATGACCCGATCAATGTACATGGTCTTTGCGCCAGAATTCAGGAAGTGGTGGATGAATATACCGTAAAGGGCAGATTTGTTCATCCTCAGGCAAGAAATTTCCGCCTGTTTGCCAGAATTGGAGACCGGTTCTCTGTCATCCGAAACAGCTCCATGCACAGCATGGGAACCACAGTGGCCGAACAATACGAACTGTTGGACAAAGAGACCTTTTTGCTTCGGTTTTCTCAGCCCATCCCTCCGGAAACCAGAGCGGGAGACGCTTTAGAAAACCTGACCAACACAGCGTCCTTTGTTTGCCGCAACAACTTTTTTGGCAGCTGCCGTGCCAGAGGAATTTTAGTTTCTACCCCAAGACCAGTTTTGATTGAACACAATCTATTCCAGTCCGCGGGAAGTGCAATTTTAATTGCAGGTGACGCCAATTACTGGTATGAGTCCGGAGCCTGCCACGATGTAACCATCAGGGATAATACTTTTTCTGAAGAATGCCTTTCCACACCTTATGAAAGCTGCGAAGGGATTATCAGTTTGTGCCCTGTGGTGCCCACTCCGGACAAAAATCACCTGTTCCACCGAAATGTTCTGATTGAAAACAACACCTTTTTCCCTCATCAGGTCTGTGTGCTGTATGCTTTCTGCACGGAACATTTAAAACTGCAAAACAACCGTATTTTTTACTGCCAGGGAATCCACAGCGGCTCTGCCCGGTCTCCGTTGTTCCGTTTTCACTGCTGCCGGCAGGTCACGCTGGAACAAAATCACATTGTAGGTGCTTTTGAACAGCCTGTATATTCTTTAGAGGACACTGACCCTGCAGAAGTAATGGAATATCATTCATAAAAATCGAGGTTTCACCATGCTTGTAAAACGTCCAGCTTACTATGCCCAGTTTCAGTGTTTGGGTTCCCAATGCAAAGATAATTGCTGTATTGGGTGGGAAATTGATATTGACCAAAAGACTAATGATTTCTATCAGGCGCTTCCCGGCCCGTTTGGAGACCGGCTGCGGGCTTCCATCTCCAGCCCCAAAGACGGATTTTTTCTGCTGCAGCAAGAGCGGTGTCCGTTTTTAAACCAGAATAATTTATGTGATATTATCTTAACCTTGGGGGAATCCCACCTATGCCAAATCTGCACCGATCATCCCAGATTTTACGAATGGTTCGGCGACTACAAAGAAGCCGGAATCAGCTTGTGCTGTGAAGGAGCGGGAAAACTGATGTTCCAGTCCCAGGAACCAATCCAGTTTGAAGTGGTATCCGAGGAAGAACCCTCTGAACCTTTTTCCGGGAATGCGGAATTATTTCATCAGCTGCTTCAAACCCGGGAATCTATTTTTTCACTGCTTCAAAACCGAAAACTCTCCATTGCCCACCGTCTTTTATTGCTGTCTGTCATGGCAGACCAGCTGCAGGACGCATTGGAGGATGAGGATTACGCTTCCCTGCCCCTGATTGCCGAACAGTTCAGCGATCCTGACCGCAGCGTCGCTCTATTGGAGCGAATCCGCAAGATCCCCACAGAATCTATGGATCAGCAGCAGATTTTTTCTCAAATCCTATCAGTTTATCGCCAATTAGAACCGCTTTCTGACCAATGGTCTTCCATGCTGGTGAAGCTGGAGAAAAACCTTTCAGTTCTGACAGAGCATATCCCGGCATTTTTAAACAAAGCTGCCCGGGAGTATGAGTACGAACACATGGCGGTTTACTGGATTTACCGTTATTTTATGAAAAGCTGTTTTGACAGGGATATGATCTCGAAAGTTAATTTTGCGGTGGTCAGTTATCTAGTCATTCTATTACTGGACATTCAAGTGTGGATGGATACCGGACATTTCTCTCTGGAAGACCGGATTTTTACTGCCAAGGAATATTCCAAACAGATTGAATATTCTACCGATAATCTGGAGGCTTTAGCCGATGCTGCTTGGGAAAACCAAGCATTTCAAACTGCTGCTCTCCGGCAGGTACTCTGCGAATAGAATTTACCAGACAGTATCCGCCGGCTAAGAGCCGGAGCAAATAGCCTTCGGCATGTACTTTGTCATTAAAGTGAAAACATTAGGCAATTTGCACTCAGCTGACAAAATACGAGCGTAGCATTAGCGCCGCAGCGCTTGAGGATGCCCCTCTGGTGTGCTTTTCATCCAATGCTTTTGGTGTGTAAAAGCATTGGTGCGGGTGTGGTCAGTGGTCAGCAGACAGCGTCCGCCGTAAGCCCACAAGGAAAAGAAGAGAAATAAGTGTCTTTTCTCTATAAGATGTGTGTAACTTTTTCTTTTCATATATTTTAGAAATAAACTAAAGGGTTGGTTTGATATCACGTCAAACCAACCCTTTTTTGTAATTATGTATTCTCAAAGGAATCCCTTTATAAAATCTGATTTTGTTTTTTCAGAAAATCTATAATCTGTGAAGGATGATCTACCAAAAGATCTGCTCCTGCCTGAATCAGTTCCTCAGATGGACGATATCCCCAGGTTACCCCAATGGAAAAAACCCCTGCGTTTTTGGCTAACAGAATGTCCACATCACTGTCACCCACATAAACACATTGCTCCGGCACCATCCCCAAATCTTTCTGAATTTGGAAAAATGCAGCCGGATCCGGTTTTTTGGGAAACCGGTCGCTTTGCCCCATCACTCCCCCAAACGGATTGTCCGGGAAAATCGTTTTGATAATCAGTTTTACAAATTCATCAGGCTTGTTGGATAAAACTGCCGGTTGAATCTGGTAACGCAGACAAAAATCCAAAAGCTCCTTCACACCGGGAAACAAACGGGAACGGTCATAAAAATGTTTCCCATAATATTGGTCAAACCCCGCCCGAACTTTTTGCTCGATGGCGTCATCTTCTAAAGGAGCAACCGCTTTGTGAATCATCACCTTGGCGCCGTTCCCAATAAAAGACATGGTCTCCTCCTGAGAATGGACTGGAAGTCCTACGGATTCCAGTCCATAATTAATCGCCTGTGTTAAATCAGGAAGTGAATCTAACAGTGTTCCGTCCAAATCAAATCCGATTAAACGAATCATTTTGTCTTTCCCTTCTCTGTTCTTTTTAAGCTCTTTCTTAGAAATCAAACGCGTTATGTACTGCTACCAGAGCGCGTTTGGATTTTTCACGGTCAATCAGTACAGAAATTTTGATTTCGCTGGTGGAGATCATACGGATGTTGATTCCAGCTTCATACAGTGCTTCAAACATTTTTGCAGCAACACCTGGATGAGACTGCATGCCAGCACCTACGATAGAAACTTTTGCAACATTGTCGTCTACTTCTACACGCTGTGCTTTGTACAGTTCTTTTTCTTCTTCCAGGCAGTTCATAGCAGCTTCTTTCTGAGACAGCGGAACAGTAAAGCTGATGTCTTTAGAGTTGTCACGTCCGATGGACTGCAGAATAATGTCTACGTTAACCCCATGTTTTGCCAAAGCAGAGAAAATTTTAAATGCAACACCCGGCTGGTCAGGTACACCAATAATGGCTACACGAGCAACATCATCATCACAAGCAACACCTTTAATCAACATTTTTTCCATTTTAATAACCTCCTTAACCTGAGTACCCGGTTTTCTTTCCAAGCTAGATAATACTTCTAATTTTACATTATATTTCTTTGCCATTTCTACAGAACGGTTGTTGAGCACCTGTGCTCCCAAAGATGCCAGTTCCAGCATTTCATCAAAAGAAATTTCGTTTAATTTTACAGCATCTGGAACAATACGAGGGTCAGCGGTATAAACACCGTCTACATCGGTATAAATCTGGCAAACATCTGCATGCAGAGAAGCTGCCAGTGCCACTGCGCTGGTATCAGAGCCGCCCCGGCCCAATGTGGTAATATCGTCGTATTTATTGATCCCCTGGAAGCCTGCTACAATTACAATGTTCTTTTTATCCAGTTCTCGCATCAGACGTTCAGTTTCAATTCTGCGGATTCGAGCACTGCTGTAATCAGAATTGGTGCGGAAACCAGCCTGCCATCCGGTTAAGGAAACTACTGGAAATCCTAATTTTTCAATTGCCATAGCCAGCAAAGAGATAGAAATCTGTTCCCCGGTAGAAAGCAAAACATCCATTTCTCTTTTGGAAGGATGAGGATTAATTTCTGCTGCTTTTTCAATTAAATCGTCTGTTGTATCCCCCTGTGCAGAAACAACAACTACCACATTATTCCCTTTGGAATATGTTTCTGTAACAATATTTGCTACATTAAAGATTCTTTCAGCGTCCTTTACTGAGGTTCCGCCGAATTTTTGAACAACTAAACCCATTTAAACAACCTCCATTGCATCACAAAATATGCTATATCAATCTGTATGACAGATATGATCTCAAAATAAACAATTTCAATTATGCCGGCCAGACAACTCTGGTTCCCAAATTGTCAATGGACAAACGGTAGATTTTCCAGCCGTTTAATCCCAATTCATTCAGATAACGGCGCATTTCTTTTTCAAACACCTTGTTTTCTGTGCTGACCAAAGACATGATAGTTGGTCCGGCGCCGCTGATATAGGTTCCATAAGCCCCCAATTGATTGGCCTTTTCAAACACCTTGTCACCGTTGGGAATCAACTTCATCCGGTAAGGCTGATGCAGTTTATCTTCTACTGCCACACGGATGTTTTCATATTTCCCCTGGAGCAAAGAAGCAGAAAACAGCGCTGCCCGGGACAGATTAAATCTGGCATCCAAATGGCTTACCGTTTCCGGCAGTGCTTTTCTAGCTAGGCTTGTGCTCAGCTCAAAGTCAGGCACAATGGCAAAAAAGTTCAGATGCCGGTAAATTTCCTGCTTGGTCCAGTAAACTCTTCCCTCGTTGTACACTGCGGTCACAATTCCCCCTAACAAGGCAGGGGTTGTGTTGTCAGGATGTCCTTCGATTTTGGCAGCAATATTCACCAGTTCATCGGTATTAAACGGACTTCCCAGCATCAGATTCGCACCATATAAACCGGCGATAATACAGGCAGAGCTGCTGCCCAATCCGCGGGTCATAGGGATGTTATTCTGCTGTATAATTTTCAGCCCACTTAATTTTTTTCCACATTTGTCAAACAGGTGCTTTGCAGAAATATAAATCAAATTACTTTCATCTGTAGGAACTTCCGACCCATCTGTTGTGGAAATATCAATATGATCCGATTCCTCAATGGAAACATAGTTGTAAAGATCAACCGCCAGCCCCAGCGAGTCAAATCCTGCTCCTAAATTGGCGCTGGTTGCGGGAATTTGTATTTTTATCATGTTATGCGTCTGGAAAAAATATGGTTCATTTTTTCCGAACTTCTCTGCCTTTCTTAATAATCTAATACCCTGATTTTACTGATAATCTCAATATTGTGCTGAGAAAGCTTTTGTTCTTTTTCCAACAGTTCCCGTTCGCCTACGTTCCAGGCAACAAAAGCATATTCAGACTCAGGCTGATCTTTTCGCTTTAAGAAACGAACTGCACCAAACAGTTCCTGCAGCCGGTCTTCTACCCCATCCACATCACAGGCAGACACGCGCAGATAATAGTTGGTGGTGGTGTTCAGGTAATCCTCTACGTGATTTTCTCCGTCATCCACCCAGGCAAGGCTGTGATTGGTTCCGTTTGCTTTTGCCGCATCAATAATGTCGGCAACCACTGCGCTGGCAGTAGGAAGTTTTCCGGCGCCTCTGCCGTAGAAGACGGTATCCCCTACTGCATTCCCCCGTACTAAAATCCCGTTAAACACATCGTCCACTCCAGCAAGCTGGCAGGTACGGTGTAAAAACGCCGGGCTTACCATACAGTAAATCTTTCCGTCTGGCATAGGTTTCGTCCGCCCAATCAACTTGATGACACAGTCACAGGAAGAAGCATATTCCACATCTTCCAATGTGATATCATGAATCCCCTCTGTATGAACAAAGTTCGGATAAATGTGCTTGCCATAAGCCAGAGAAGCCAAGATACAAATTTTCCGGCAGGCATCATGCCCGTTAATATCCGCAGTAGGATCTTTTTCCGCATATCCCAGCTGCTGTGCCAATGCCAGGGCATCCGCAAAATCCATCTGTTCCTGAATCATTTTTGTAAGAATAAAATTGGTGGTGCCGTTTAAGATCCCGGCAACTTCTAAAATTTCGTTTGCTGCCAAACACTGATACATGGGGCGGATAATGGGGATTCCCCCGCCTACGCTGGCTTCAAAGAAGAAGTTTACATTATTTTCTTTGGCAATTTCCAAAAGTTCTGCACCCTTCATAGCCACCAGCTCTTTGTTAGAAGTTACCACGCTTTTTTTGTGTTTTAACGCTGCTTTTACAAAATCGTAAGAAGGATTAATCCCTCCCATTACTTCCACCACAATGGAAATTTCGGGATCGGTTAATATATCTGTGTAATCTTTGGTAAACAGATTTTTGTAAGGAACATCAAAGTCCCTTAAATCTAAAATCCGTTTAATGCAAATTGGCTCCCCCACATTTTTGGCAATGGTTTCTTTATTTTTTGTCAAAACCTCTACAACACCGCTGCCCACAACACCATGGCCTAAAACTGCAATTTGTCTCACATCCATACCCCTTTTCGACTCGTTTAAATCCGCCGGAATTCCACAATTCCTGGAATTTGTTCAAAATCTGTTTTTAACCCCCGCAAGTCCGCATGATTGGCATCAATGCGCACCGTAATGGTTACATCAGCTACCCCTTCAATGGGAATATTCTGATTTACCGTCAAAATGTTTGCGGAATGCCGGTAAAGTTCCCCCAATACAGACGACAGCACACCGGGTTCATCGCTTAAGCGAAAATACAAGGTCACTGTTTTTTGTGCGTCTTTGTCTTCATAAAGAAATACCTTATCCTTATATTTGTAAAACGCACTTCTGGAAATATCCGCTGTTTTACAGGCGTCAGATGAGTTTCTGGCAAGACCTTTCGCCAACAGCTTTTTTGCTTTTAATACTTTTAAAAATACAACTGGCAACACACTGGAGTCAACCAATATCATCTGTGAATCTTTTTCCATTTCGTCCACCCTATAAATACAATTGTTTATCGCTTGAATACAACTATACCACTCTGACAAAAAATCTACAAATGAAATAAGGCAAAAATATGCAATAAAATAGATTAAAACCGCTGATTTCAGGAAATGAACTCTTTTTTTCTTGATATTTCTCCGTTTTAAACCAGAATGTAATCAAAATTAATATTTTTTAGAATAACAAAAAGAATATTTTATTAAAAATGACTTGGATTTTACTGGTTTAACGAGAAAAAGTAAAAGAATCCCTGTTTTCACCAAAAACCGAACAAAACATGGAATAATTTTAGCTGTGATCCATAACAATCTCCATGATTTGCCGATTTATTTTATGCCACCGGCCTTTTCACATGTGTCTTTGTACACCGGACAACTAATACTATTATAGCGAATATTTCTTCTATAATCAATAATAATTTTAATATTTATTATTTTTTTATTAATTTTGTTTTACCCTTGCGTACACTTAACAGATTTATCAAAGGCAAAAAAAGAAAGGGTGCTGTGGGATAGCTATCTCCCACAGCGCCCCTTTTTGATCCAATTACAAGCTTGCATTTTCACATTAGCTTTGCCGTTCTGCCCCAGGCTGTACCGGGAAAAGTCCCTAGAAAAATCCCGGGAAAAAACAGCAGTCTTACCGGGAGATTACAGGCTGTAAATCTCATCCGGGCGAGCCAAAATAACGCCGTTTTTCTCCAGAATTTCTGCTGCCTGGCGGGCTTTTTCATCCTCTACCCGAAGCACCACATAGGCATCGTGATCTTTTCTGGTAATAAAGGCATACATATATTCCACGGTTACGCCAGCACGGTACAGGATATCCAAAATATGTGCCAGGCTTCCTGGTTCATCTTCCATTGCCACTGCAATGACAGAAGTAATGGAAACGGTATATCCTTCATCCCGCAACAGGCCAACTGTCCGATCAGGATCATTGACAATCAGTCTTAAAATCCCAAAATCACGGGTATCAGCAATGGATACCGCACGAATATCTACTTTATGTTCTGCCAAAAACTTTGTAATTGCCGCCAAACGACCCGGTTTATTTTCGATAAATACAGAAATTTGCTTAATATCCATATTCAAAACCTCATTTCATACTAAGATTTGCTGCAATAAACCACCATAAACTTACCGCTGCATAGGATCGTCCTCTGCCGCTTTGATCCGCTTATTGCAGTAAGAAAACCACCATTCGTCTAATTTTATTATAGCGAAAAGTCTATCATTCTGTCAACGAAAAGGTTATTTTTTACGGTTGTCGATCACTCGTTTTGCCTTTCCGGTAGACCGTTCAATGGTTTTCGGTTCTACTAATGTAATTTTAGCAGCAATTCCCAAAGTAGAATGCACTGCGTCACGGATTTTGCGTTCATGGTTCTGCAGCGCATTTACTGCGTCAGAGAACATTTCCGGTGCCAATTCCACTTTAATTTCCAGGGTATCTGTAGAGTGTACACGGTCTACAATCAGCTGATAGTGCGGCGGATATCCCAAACTAAGCAGCACGCTTTCCACCTGAGATGGGAATACATTTACCCCTTTAATAATCAGCATATCATCGGTGCGGCCGCGCGGTTTGCACATTTTTACAAATGTACGTCCACAGGAGCACTTTTTGCGGGTTAACACACCAATATCCCGTGTCCGATACCGAAGCATTGGAAATGCTTCTTTGGTTACACAGCTGAATACCAGCTCCCCTTCGCTGCCTTCCGGCAATACTTCGCCGGTTTCAGGATCAATGACCTCAACAATAAAATGGTCTTCATTTACGTGCATACCGGTCTGTTCACTGCATTCATACGCAACACCAGGACCCATAATTTCGGTCAAACCGTAAATATCGTACGCCTTAATACCCAGGCTCTGTTCGATTTCACTGCGCATTTCTTCTGTCCAGGCTTCTGCCCCAAAAATACCTGCGCGAAGATGAATATCATCCGGCCCCAGACCCATATCGTGCAGTGTTTCTCCAATATACTGAGCGTAAGAAGGGGTGCACGCCAATACTGTGGAACCAAAGTCCCGCAGAATGTTAATCTGACGCCCTGTGTTTCCGCTGGAAACCGGAATCGCTGTAGCACCCAAACGCTGTGCACCCAAATGGAGACCAAATCCTCCGGTAAACAGTCCATACCCGTAGGAAACATGCACCTTGTCATGTGCGTCGCCACCAGTAGCTACAATGGCTCTGGCACAGATATCGCCCCAGATTTTCAGGTCATTTTTGGTGTAGCCTACTACAATCTGTTTTCCGGTTGTACCGCTGGATGCATGCAGTTCTACTACCTGTTCCATGGGCACTGCAAAAAGCCCGTAAGGATAGGTATCCCGCAGATCCTGTTTATAAGTAAACGGCAGTTTTTTCAAATCATCCAAAGTGCGGATATCTTCCGGACGAACTCCTGCCTCATCCATACGATTGCGGTAAAAAGGTACATTTTCATAAATCCTTTTTACTGTAGCAATCAGCCGTTCCTGCTGCCAGGATTTAATCTGCTCTACAGAAGCAGTTTCAATCTCTGGCTGAAAATACTTTTCCATTGGTATTTTCCCCCTCAAAAATCCAAATTTATTTTACGCTTTTCCCCAAAGCAAATGCCTTTTGGTTTAATTCCAGGAATTTCCCTGGAACACATTCGGTCAAGGCTTTCTGCCAAACCTCTTCCGGAAAGTTTAGGTACTGGGACAATACTCCCATCAATACAATATTAACTGCTTTTGCAGAACCTGCCTGTTCTGCCAATGCCAGGGCATCCAGGGCAGTGACATCTGCACCCTGTGCCTGAAGTTTTTCAATTACCTGTTCCGGATAGGTCATAGCACCAGTAATTACCGGCATTGGGTCAATTTCCTGAGTATTGACAATAATTTTTCCGCCTTTTTTCAAAAACGGAAGCCATCTGGCAGCTTCTAATTTTTCAAAAGAAACAATATAGTCTGCTTCTCCCCGGTCAATAATGGGAGAGTACACTTTTTCCCCAAAGCGAACATAGGTAACTACAGACCCGCCTCTTTGTGACATTCCATGTACTTCAGAAACTTTTACATCATATCCTTCACTGGTCAGGGCATGTCCCAATACCCGGCTTGCCAGCAGGCTTCCCTGTCCACCGACACCTACAATCATAACATTGCAAACATTGCTCATGATTTTATACCTCTCCTTTTATTTCCCTGTAGATTCAAACGCCTGGAATGGGCACAAGCTTTCACACAAACCGCATCCAACACACAAAGTTTCATCTACCTGAGCTTTTCCATCCTTCATACTGATTGCCGGACATCCCAGTTTCATACAAGCTTTACAGCCACGGCATTGATCCCGGTTTACTTTCAGGCTCGGTTTCTTTTCTACATATTTTAACAGTACGCAAGGGCGTCTGGAAATGATGACAGAAGGTTCTTTTGCAGCCAGTTCTTCTTTCAGCGCTGCATCACATTCTTTCAGATTGTATGGGTCTACCACACGTACCCGGCGGATGCCCACTGCATGACACAGTGTTTCCAAATCAATTTTTGCAGCTGGATCCCCTTTGATATTGTAACCGGTGGTCGGGTTCTGCTGATGACCTGTCATACCGGTAATGGAGTTGTCCAAAACAATAACAGTAGAATTAGTCGCATTATAGGAAATGTTAATCAGCCCGGTAATGCCGGAGTGGATAAAGGTAGAATCCCCGATCACAGCAACGGTTTTCTGTTCTGCTTCTTCGCCGCCGGCTTTGTTAAATCCGTGAAGCCCAGATACAGAAGCACCCATGCAGACACAGGTATCAATTGCAGACAAAGGAGCCTGTGCACCCAAAGTATAGCATCCAATATCGCCGCATACGGTTACTTTGTTTTTATTTAATGTATAGAACATACCCCGGTGAGGACATCCTGCACACATAACAGGAGGTCTGACCGGAACAGTTTCTGGGAAAGCCATGGTTTCTGGCAGACATTTGCCCATTTTTTCTGCCACCAGATTTTGAGAGAATTCATCAATTTTCGGGAATTTTTCTTTTCCTACTACATCCAATCCCAATGCAGCACAGTGATTTTCAATGATTGGATCCAGTTCTTCCAAAACATACAGTTCGTCCACAGAATCTGCAAATTCCAGAATCAAACGTTCCGGCAACGGATTAATCAGTCCCAATTTCAGCAGATTTACCGTGTCGCCGAACACTTCTTTTGCGTACTGATAACAGGTACCGGATGTAATAATCCCAACTTTTGCCCCGTTATCTTCCACACGGTTCAGAGAGGTGGTTTCTGCCAGTTCCAACAGAGCTTCGCTGCGTTCTTCCACAACCACATGACGCTTTTTCGCAAAGGCAGGCATCATGACATATTTTCCAGGGTTTTTCTGGAATGGTTTTACCTCTGGGACAACCCGTTGAGAAGTTTCTACCAAACTCTGTGAGTGAGAAATTCTGGTGCACATGCGCAGCAAAACCGGAACATCATATTGTTCTGAAATTTCGTAGGCTTTTTTTACAAATTCCAAAGCTTCTTCAGAATCTGCCGGTTCCACCATAGGCAGTTTTGCAGCAATGGCATAATGACGGGAATCCTGCTCATTTTGTGAGGAGTGCATTCCTGGGTCATCTGCAACGCCGATCACGATCCCTGCATTAACACCAATATAGGATGCAGTAAATAACGGGTCAGCCGCTACATTCAGCCCTACGTGCTTCATGCCGCAGAAAGAACGTTTTCCTGCAAAGCAAGCGCCCAAAGCGGTTTCCATTGCCACTTTTTCATTGGGTGCCCATTCGCAGTAAATATCGTCATATTTTGCCGCACATTCTGTAATTTCAGTACTTGGAGTTCCAGGATAACTGGAAACCACGCTGCAGCCGGCTTCGTATAATCCCCGAGCTACTGCTTCATTTCCTAACATTAATTCTTTCATTGCATTTACCAAACCTTTCTCAAAGGGAAATTTATGTTTTATCTTGCGAAATCACTTTGATCCCGTAAATCTACAATTCTTTTTGCTTTTCCGGCAAACCGTTCAATGCTTCTCGGTTCTACCAAGGTTACTTTTGCGTCAATTCCCAGCACGGTATGCAGTTTTGCATAAATCTGTTTTTGCAGCGCTTCCAAAGCACCATAGTGTTCCAACAGGCTGGCATCCACAAATTCTACGCGAACTTCCAAATAGTCGGTATAGTTTTTCCGGGTCAATACCAGCTGATAATGAGGAGAAATTCCCTCAATACCGCCCAGAACACTTTCGATTTGTGATGGGAATACGTTGACACCGCGAATTTTCAGCATGTCGTCGCTTCTGCCCATTACTTTGTCCATCCGAACATGGGTTCTGCCGCATTTACATGGTTCGTAATTGAGGCGGGTCAAATCTTTGGTGCGGTAACGCAGCATAGGAATCCCCTCTTTGGTAATGGTGGTAATCACCAATTCCCCGGTTTCACCGTCTTTTAGAACCTCTCCGGTTTGACTGTTGATGATTTCCGGAATAAAGTGGTCTTCCGCAATATGCAGACCGTCACGATATTCACATTCGCCGGCAACACCAGGACCCATTAATTCGCTCATGCCGTAATTGTCGGTTGCGAACAAGCCAAATCCCTTTTCGATTTTTTGTCTCAACTCGGTGGTACAACCTTCGGAACCAAACAGTCCGATTTTCAAGCTGAGGTCCTCATTGGAAATTCCATGGTCTTTTGCCACTTCGCTCATGTACATGGCGTAAGAAGGCGTACTGATTAAAACTGTGGTTTTAAAGTCCTTGAGAAGCATAATCTGTTTTTCTGTATTTCCGCTGGAAACCGGAATGACAGAAGCACCGATTTTTTCCAAACCATAATGCAGCCCCAAAGCACCGGTAAACAACCCGTATCCAAAAGAGATCTGAGCAATATCTTCATCTGTTACGCCGGCTGCCACACAAATACGGGCCACCAAATCGCTCCAATGATCCAAATCCCGTTTTGTATAACCTACAACCGTTGGTTTTCCTGTAGTACCGCTGGACGCATGAATTCGAACAATCTGTTTCAGCGGTACAGCAAACATTCCATAAGGGTAAGTATCCCGTATATCTGCTTTGGTTGTAAAGGGTATGTACTGCAAATCAGACAAAGTTTTTATTCTTTCCGGAGTGACCCCAGCCGCATCCAGCTTTTTATGATACAGCTCAACATTGCGATAACAATAATCCACCACCCATTTCAGTCGTTCTAATTGTAATACCTCAATGTCTTTCCGGGGCATTGTTTCAATGTCTTTTTGAAAGAACATTACCCCACACCTCCTTAATTTCTTTTTGCATATCATCGCTTTAAAGTAATGATAGTCTGTATTTTATGATATCAATTTTCTCGATAAAATTCAAGTGCAGATACAAAAAAAAGTATCCCTTCGGCACTTTGCACCAAAGGAACACTTCTCTTTTAGATAAATTGATTATGAATCTGTATCAGAAACCGTCTTTTGTGATAAAAGTTCTACCTCTAATTTCAGGATACGCTGTTCAGACACTTCCAAAACGGTAATCTTCAAATCCCGGTAAGTAAAGCTGTCTCCTTTTTCAGGAATCCGTTCAAAGGTTTCCAGTGCCCATCCAGCAAATGTATTGGCGGTGTCTTCAAAATCACTTTCCCGATATTCATAATCGATATCGTCAAAAAAGTCTTCCAAATTCACGTCGCCGGATACTTCATACCGGTTTTCGGACAACTGAACCACATCTACTTCTTCCTGGTCGCTTTCATCCCAAATGTCGCCTACCAGTTCTTCCAAAATATCTTCCAAAGTAATCACACCAATGGTACCGCCATATTGGTCCGTTACAATTGCCATATGGGTTTTCAGCTTTTGCAGTTCTTTCAAAAGCTCAGAAATCCGCTTTTTAGGAGGAACAAACAATGGCTTTTGCACCAGGGTGCGAAGATTGACATTTGGGTCTTTGGAATAGGCTCTAAAGAAATCTTTACTGTGGATAATTCCCACAATGGTATCGATGGTTCCTTTGTATACAGGCAATCGGGAATAAGGATCGTTTAAGAACAGTTCTTTTACAACTTCTACATCCTCATCCTCGGATACTGCCACCACATCCACACGGGGAGTTAATATTTCATCAACGGTAATCTCATCAAAATCCAGCGCAGACTGAACCAGTTCGCTTTCCTGTTCTTCCAGAACCCCTTCATTTTCGCTTTCTTCAATAATATACTTTAATTCCTGTTCTGTAACCGTCGGTTGTTTATCGCCGTGATTGCGAGACACCAAAGATTTCAGTTTTACGAAGAAGAAAATTGCCGGAGTCAGTATTTTCATTAAAACACTGAGAATATCCACAACTGCCAGACAGACCCGATCTGCGTTTTCTTTTGCCATAGATTTTGGCAAAACCTCGCCAAAAATCAATACCACAATGGTACTCAGCAAGGTTGCTACCCACGCACCGTTAGACTGGAACCAGAAAGTACAAATTACGGTAGCAATAGAAGCGGTACCAATATTTACAATATTGTTGCCGATCAAAATTGCAGATAACGCCCGGTCATAGTTTTCGGAAATATACAAAACCTTTTCCGCTTTTTTATTTCCCTCTGCTGCTAAATTTTTCATTCGGATTTTGTTTACTGTAGCAAACGCCGTCTCCGAACCGGAGAAAAAGGCAGATAACGCCACCAAAATCACAATCATGACATACGAAAATGCCGACACACCGTCCAAAATAAGACACTCCTTTTAAATATAAAATTCATTAAAAATTTCTGGGATAAATTTTTTAAAAACCCCATTGATACACATTTTACCAAATTTTCTTCAAGATGTCAAACATCTATTGCATAATTCACAAACAATTGCACTGCTGTACTCTTTTTTGTGTATGAATTCATTGGGAAAACCCAAAAATTTTAAAAAATAACAGCAAAATAAAAAAGTGCTGCAACACCCATGTTCACAGCACTTTTTGAAATACAGCATTGTAAAATTATAAAACTGCATCCAGTTTCAGCAAAGCAAAAATATAAATTTTTAATGCAGTAAGCAGATTGGAAACAGACTGCGCCTCATCCGGGCAATGGGCATCCCCATGTCCTGGTGCCAGCTGCAGCGGGGACAGGTCTGTCTCTAAACCAGGTCCATATGCCACAGCATTGGGGATTTTTCTGGCATAGGTACCGCCGCCCATAACAAACGCCTTGTCCTGTTTTCCAGTCATTTGTGCATATACTTCCAGCAGAGCTTTTACCTGCTCAGAATCCGGGTCATAATAGCTGGGTTTGCTGTCATTGGAGTAAACCAGTTCCCATCCATAAGCCTGAGCACAGTTTTTGATTTTTTCCGCCAGCTCTTCTGCCTTTGCGGTAACAGAATAACGGATATTAAAGGTGAGCTTGACTCTTCCCTGTTCCAGATGAATCACACTGCCTACACAGGTCAGTTTTCCAGATTCTTCGTCTTCATAAGCAATTCCCAAACCATCTCCGTTGTAATCTCCGCATACTGTGCTGATAAAGCGAACCGCTTCCAAATCAGAACCGGACAGCAAATCGGTTCCAGACAAATACTGCGCCAATTTTCCAATGGCGTTTACACCAGTATATGGATCTGCCACATGTTTAGAAAATCCGTCTGCCCAAACTTCTATCTGATCTCCCTTTTGTTCCATGTGAATTCCGTCCGGAAGGGTCTGCGGCAACGTGTTCCCAGAAGACAGAGAAATTTTGCAAAAGTCAGGCACGATATTGGATACTGTTCCCCCATCCAGGGCAGCAACACCCTCTAAAACCGGTGACAGCAGCTCGATTTCCAAAATCCCCTTTTCTGCATAACAAACTGGGAAACCGCAGTCTGTCACAAAGGAAAAATCCGGAACCGGTTCATGGGATACATAGTATTCCACATCGCTCATTCCCTTTTCTTCATCACAGCCCACTACCTGCTGGATTTTGTTATGAAACGGCAGGTTCAGTTCTTTGATACATCTCATGGCATACAGCGCCACCACAGAAGGTCCCTTATTGTCAGAAACACCCCGTCCAATCAGGAAATCACCAACCTGTGTGCATTCATAAGGCGGATACTTCCAACCATTGGCTTCCGGCACCACGTCCAGATGTCCCCACATACCAATAGTTTTTTCACCGCAACCAAAGCAGATACTGCCGCAGCGGTCTTCATGATTTTTTACCTGAAAACCATAGGATTTTCCCAAAGAAAGCATTTCTTCCAGCACATCTTTGCATCCCTGTCCATAAGGTGTTCCTACTGCATGATGATCAGAAATACTTTTATGACGGATCAATTTTCCGATATCTTCAATCATCTGCTGCTGATGATCCGCAATCCATTGGTCAATCTGTTTTTCCATACACATATTTTTGTCCTCGCTTTATGTTATTTTTTAAAAATCAGTTCCTTGAAAATTCAATCTATTGTTCATTATAATACGAAATATTTTCTTTGAACAGCTTTTTTTATGAGGTTGTGATAAAATTTTTTGCGGTTTCCCTAGTAATAATCGCCAAATTTCTCCCGGTAAATGCTGTTTTACTTTCCCTAATCCTTGAGAAAACACAGATTTTCATGATATAATAAATTGAAGTAAATCAAGAAAGTGATGTGAAATAATATGTCTGTCATTCATGTGGCTGCAGCCATCATTCAAAATGATAAAGGTGAAATTTTAATTTGTCAGCGAGGTCCCGGCGGCGCATGTGCCCATTTGTGGGAGTTTCCCGGCGGAAAAATAGAACCGGGAGAAACCCCGGAACAATGTGTTTTGCGGGAATGCAAAGAAGAACTGGACATCACTATCCAGCTTACAGAACGATATGCGGATTTTTCCTATGAATATCCTCAGCAGAAAATAGAATTTACCTTTTTTAAAGCGAAACTTTCTCAAGGAGAACTCCAGCAGAATGTCCACGAAAACCTTAAATGGGTTCTTCCCAAAGACTTTGAAAACTACCCCTTCTGCCCTGCGGACAAGGATCTTGTTAAGCAGCTTCAAGAGCAAGGGTAACACAACCTTTCCCCTGTACTCATAGTTTTCCCAAACCCAGCATATACCAGAAAGAGAAGCTGGTATCAAAACTCAGAGGGGAGATTCTATGAGACAACATTCCTTTCAAAGATATGACGCTGTAAAATACGCCAGACAATGGGCATACAAAAGAAATCCAGCCTATTTGGATTTTGACTTTTTAGGCGGGGACTGTACCAATTTTGTTTCCCAGTGCATTTATGCCGGATGCGGTGTAATGAATTATACCCCCACCTACGGATGGTATTATATTACTTCAGAAAACCGTACCGCTTCCTGGACCGGTGTCAACTATTTATACGAATTTTTAGTCAATAACCGCGAAGAAGGACCCTTTGCCACACAGGTTTCTCTGGAAGAAACTGTTCCCGGAGATGTTATTCAGCTGAGCAACGGAGAAAAGTTCTACCATTCCCTGTTTGTCACCCAGGTAAACCCCTTTGACGCCGACACTGCCCAAAATCTAAACCAGATATTGGTGACAACCCACACCTTTGATTCCATAGATCGAAAACTTGGCAGTTATGTGTTCCATTCCCTGCGAGTTCTTCATATTCTGGGGTACCGAACCTAGCTTTTGGCACAGAGATAATTTGCAGATCATTCATAAGTTCAGCTTGATATCCTTCCTCTTTGTGTTATAATAATTTCATACTAGATGTATGTATTTATTTGTTTTTGCAAGGATGAAAATCATACTGGAGGAATCTTTTTATGAATGAACTGCAGCCAAAACTTGTTGCAGACTCTTATACCGAGCAGGTTCACATTGTAATGAGTGAACAAATCAACGGCGCCAACCGGCTATTTGGCGGCCGTCTGCTGGAATGGATTGATATTGTAGCCGGTGTTGTAGGAAGACGTCACAGCCGCCATAATGTAACCACTGTGGCCATGGACAAAATCCATTTTAAAGCTCCGGCTTATGTCAACGATATTGTGGTGCTGCAAGGCAAAATCACCTACACCGGACACACTTCCATGGAAGTGCGGGTAGACACCTTTGTTGAGGGTGAGGACGGCATGAAGCGCCCGATCAACCACGCCTACATTGTCATGGTTGCGTTGGATAAAAATGAATGCCCTACCCCAGTTCCCCCGCTGAAACTGGTTTCTCAGCAGGAACGGGATGAGTGGGATGCTGCCATCCGCCGCAATCAGCTGCGCAAGGAGCGCCGCACAGAGTTTTATTAAGCTAATTTTTGTAATGAGAAATCGCTTTGAAACCAAGATATAAAGAAAAAAGACCTGCCGTTTGTTTTTTACAGACAGCAGGTCTCAGTTTATTGATAAAGTATACTGTAACAAAAAATTGGCAGATTTTTTGTTTTTTGGGATTCCAAAGGGATGTACATCCCTTTGGCCGTCGGAGACAAATTTTTGAATTTTTCATGTGGGCTTACAGCGGACAGTGTCCGTTGACCACACCTGCAGCGGGTAGTGCCCGCATCCACTGACACTACGTTCACATTCTATCAGTTTTCTACAGTCTAAAACCTGCCGTCTGTTTTCCACAGACAGCAGGTTTTTTGCTGTATGATCTATTTTTTGAGAAGCCGCACCCAATGGGAATAGGCACCCTGTTTCATCCATCCGTATGTTATTTTCCCCTGCGGATATTCCACTTCCAAAAATACTTAAACATAGAATGGATGTGGATCAGCAAATATTTCACACTGTGACCACTGGCACGGTGCCATTTATGGAATACGGTCATGTCAGGATGGTAGACTGCCTTAGCATATTTTTGTATTTCCCGGGTTAAATCAGCATCTTCCAAATACAAAAAATACCGTTCGTCAAACCCGCCTACCTTGCGGAATAAATCGGTGCGCAGAAACATAAAACATCCGGTGCAAAAATCAATTTCTTCCGGATTGACCACTTCCCGGTCTGCAAAAGTAAAATGATCCCGCTTTTCCTGCAAAAAGTGCAGCCTGCCGCTGAGCAAATAGATAAACTTTGGCCTTAGTTTGGGCAGATGCTGAACCGTGCCGTCCATATTCAAAACTTTGGGAGTCAGAATCCCCACATCTGTGTGAGTATCCATATAATCCGCCATCTGGGTCAATACATCATGATCAATTTCAATATCCGGATTGACCAGTACATGATAATCAGAATCCAGCTGGGAAAGCACTGCATTATTTCCCGCTCCAAATCCCCGGTTGCAATCAGATTCCAAAATAATAACCTGAGGGAATTTTTCGCGGATTCTTTCCAGCGCATGATCGCTGGAACCGTTGTCCGAAATATAAATTTTCAGCTCCACGCCTTTTGTAAACTGAAGCAGTGTTTCAACAGTACGCAGTACCGTGGATTCATCATTATACGTAACAATACAAGCCGATACTTTTTTCATAATCTACCCTTATTCTGCAATATTCTTTAAAAAACGGCTCAAAGCATCCTGCCAGGTAGGCAGCAGTGAAAAACCATTTTCTGTCAGGCTCTTTTTAGACAAGCGGGAATTTTGCGGACGAACTGCTTTGGTTGGATAATGAGCAGAATCAGTTGGCAGCACCTGAACTGCTACCCCTGCCTGTTTGAAAATTTCCACCGCAAAATCATACCAGCTGCAAAGGCCTTCGTTGGTCACATGATAGGTTCCGTATTTTTCTGTGCGGATCATGTCGCATACCAGTTTTGCCACATCCTTGCAGTAAGTGGGAGAACCAATCTGGTCATTGACCACGGTAATGGTATCATGTGTTTTTGCCAAGCGAAGCATGGTTTTAATAAAGTTATTTCCGTTTTCTCCAAATACCCAGGAAATACGGCAGATAAAATACTTGGTTAAATTTTCTTTTACTGCCTGTTCCCCCATCAATTTGGTAATGCCATACTGATTGGTAGGACCAGTTTGATCATCTACTTCATAAGGATGATCTCCCGTGCCTGGGAAAACATAGTCGGTGCTGAAATAAACAAATTTCGCATCTAGGTCTTTTGCCACTTTGGCTAAATATAATGTTCCGTCATAGTTTACTTTCCGAGCCAGTTCTTTGTCATCCTCTGCCCGGTCTACTGCCGTATAAGCAGCACAGTGAACAATGGTATCCGGTTGATAATTTTCCACATAGGTGCGTACCGCGTTTTCATCTGTCAGATCAAAATCATCAATGTCCACGCCTTTGCACGCTACACCCTGCTCTTCCAGCAGATTGACAATATCAAAACCCAGCTGGCCTTTGACCCCTGTTACTAATACTTTCATCATAATCCATCCTTTTCTTTGCAGACTTCTTCAAAGCAACGGGGCTGTCGGCAATTACTCCCCAAAAGGAGTCTATGCAGCAGCCCCATTTTCATCTTATTGAACTAATTGATTCCGAAGCGCTTACCGGTTGGAATACATTTTTTCATAATAGTTCTGATAGTCGCCATTAATGATATTTTCCCACCAGGATTTGTTATCCAGATACCACTGAATGGTCATCTTGATTCCGTCATCAAATTTGATGGTTGGCAGCCAGCCCAATTCGGTAGAAATCTTGGTTGGGTCAATAGCGTAACGCATATCATGGCCTTTCCGGTCGCCTACAAAGGTAATTAAGCTTTCCGGTTTGCCCAGTTCATGCAGAATGGTTTTTACAACTTCCAGATTGGTCCGTTCATTGTGACCGCCAACATTGTATACTTCCCCGTCGCGGCCGTCATGGATCACGCGGTCAATTGCTTCGCAGTGGTCTTTTACATACAGCCAGTCACGAACATTTTCCCCTGTTCCGTAAACCGGCAGAGATTCATCTGCCAAAGCACGGGAAATCATCAGAGGAATCAGTTTTTCTGGGAAATGGTATGGACCATAGTTATTGGAACATCTGGTAATGGTTACCGGCAGACCAAAGGTACGGTGATATGCCAACACCAGCAAGTCCGCAGATGCTTTGGACGCAGAGTAAGGAGAAGAGGTGTGAATTGGAGTTTCTTCTGTAAAGAACAGGTCCGGACGATCCAGCGGCAGGTCGCCGTATACTTCGTCGGTAGATACCTGATGATACCGTTTAATGCCGTATTCCCGGCAAGCGTCCATCAGTGTCTGGGTTCCGATGATGTTGGTTCTTAAAAATACGCCTGGATCCACAATAGAACGGTCTACATGGCTTTCAGCGGCAAAGTTTACCACAATATCCGGATGTTCTTCTTTAAAGAGATTAAATACATATTCCCGGTCAGCGATGTCGCCTTTGGTAAATTTAAATTTTGGGTTTTTCATTGCAGGTTCCAGTGTTTCCAGATTTCCTGCATAGGTCAATAAATCCAAACCAATAATATCATAATCCGGATGTTTTTCCAGCATCAGATAAACAAAATTGCTGCCGATAAATCCAGCGGCACCTGTTACTAAAATTTTCATGTTACGTTCTCCCTTTTATCCTTAAAAATTCACATCGCTGTCTTTCAGCAAAGGAGCTGACAGATCTTTTTCAGACAGAATTGGATCTACTGCATTCCAGTCTACCCCAATCTGAGGATCATCATACCGAATGCTGCGGTCGCATTCTTTGGAATAGAACTCGTCCACTTTATACTGAGCTTCTACGTCGTCTGTCAAAGTTAAAAAGCCGTGAGCAAATCCTTTTGGAATGTACAGCTGTTTTTTATTTTCCGCAGAAAGTTCAATAGAAAACCATTTTAAATAGGTTTCAGAATCTTTTCTCAGGTCAACTACCGTATCAATAAACGCACCTCTGGTGCAGCGAATCAGCTTTGTCTGAGCTTTTGGATTGATCTGAAAATGCAGACCCCGGAGTGTATTTTTATGGGCGGAATAAGACTGGTTGTCCTGTACAAACACGGTATTAATCCCATATTTTTCTAAATCTCTTTGAGAATAGGTTTCCATAAACCATCCTCTGTGATCTCCATGTACATCTGGTTCGATGACTACCAGGCCTTTAATGCCAGTTTCAGTTACTTTCACTCCAAGTGACCTCCTTAAAAATCATTGTAAATTATTTATTGGGCTGTGTTAAAAAGCACCATGATTTCAAGCGCTGACAGCTCGTAAAACACTGCAAAAATCAGTAGCGGATTTTTCCTTCTGCCGCTTTCTGCAGATGCTTGCCATAAGTAGATTTTCCGTATTTTTTCGCGGATTCCAACAATTTTTCTTTGGTAATCCAGCCTTTGAGGTAGGCAATTTCTTCCGGAGCAGAAATTTTAATTCCCTGCCGTTTTTCAATCATGCTGACAAACTCGCCTGCTTCCAGCAAGCTGTCCATGGTTCCGGTATCCAGCCATGCATAACCGCGCCCTAAGAGTTTTACGTCCAGCTGATCCTGTTCCAAATAAATCCGGTTTAGGTCTGTGATTTCCAGTTCACCCCGGGCAGAAGGTTTTAAGCCTTTTGCATATTCCACAACCCGGTTGTCGTAAAAATACAGTCCAGTGATGGCATAATTGGATTTCGGATGTTCCGGTTTTTCTTCTACAGACAAAACTTTGCCCTGTTCATCAAATTCTACAATTCCGAACCGTTCCGGATCTTCTACATAATAACCGAATACGGTAGCTCTGCCTTTATTGGCAGCTGCTTCCCGCAGCATGTGACCCAGTCCATTGCCATAGAAAATATTGTCGCCCAAAATCATAGCAACGTCGTCGTCACCGATAAATTCTTCCCCAAGGATAAATGCCTGTGCCAAACCGTCTGGAGAAGGCTGTTCTTTGTAGCTTAAATGAATGCCGTATTCACTTCCGTCACCCAACAGTTTTTCAAAGTTTGGAAGATCGGTAGGAGTGGAAATAATCAAAATATCCTGAATACCTGCCAACATCAATGTAGACAGCGGATAATAAATCATCGGCTTATCATAAATCGGAAGCAGCTGTTTGCTGGTAATCATGGTCAGCGGATACAATCTTGTCCCGGAACCTCCTGCCAAAATAATACCTTTCATAGTTGGATACCTCCTACTGCGGACGCAGTGTGTTTAATTTACAGTTGGAATTGATACATACCCATAGATTCCAACAGCATACCTTACATATTTAGAATATTTTAGCATATCTCATATGAAAAATCAACCAGATACCAATTTCAGAAAATGAACGTATTGTAAAAGTCTTTAAAAACTGCCATAAAATTCATGGAAATTCATCCAAAAGCTGGAATCAAACGCCCGGTTAGGGGGATCTTATGTTGATAAGCACAGCGTAATATGTTAAAATGAGGCATGACAAGAAACACTTTTTTCGAGAAGAGGAATTAACACATGGTTAAAATCTTAATGGCTACCTATAATGGAGAGGCCTTTCTGAGCCAACAGCTGAACTCTATTTTATCCCAGACATTTCAAGACTGGGAACTTTATATTTCTGACGACCTTTCTCAGGACAAAACTCCTCAGATTATACAAAAATACGCACAGGCTTATCCGGATAAAATTTTCATTATCCCTCAAAAGACCGCTTCCGGCAGCAGCCAAAATAACTTTTTCCGTCTGCTGACCCAGGTTTCCGGCGACTATATTGCTCTGTGCGATCAGGACGACATCTGGCTTCCCCACAAGCTGGAAAAAACCTATTCCCGCATGCAGCAGCTGGAACACCATTACGGCGCAGATACCCCTATTTTGGTTCATGCTGATTTAAAGGTAGTAGACCGCAATCTAAAAGTGATGGATCATTCTTTTTTCCATTTTCAAAACATCTCTCCGGAACGGACCGAACTGCGAAACTATCTGGTTCAAAATAACATTACCGGGTGCACGGTGATGATTAACCGGGCGCTGTTAAACCATCTGGATTTTATTCCGGAAACCTGCACCATGCACGACTGGTGGATGGCGTTGATTGCCTGCTGTTTCGGAAAAATCGATTACATCCCGGAGCCTTTGATGCTTTACCGCCAGCACGGAAACAATCAGGTTGGCGCCAAGGATGCCAAAAGCGCTTCTTTTTTACTGCATAAGTTCCAAAACCGCGCGCAGGTAAAGGAAAATTACCGCAAAATGTTTGCCCAAGCTCAGGCGTTTTTGGATCATTACCAGGACCAGCTGTCACCGGAGCAAAAGGATACCTTGCAGGGATTTTTAAAGATTCCGCACCTATCCCGGATTGGAAAAGCCCGGCAAATTATCCGTTATCGTTTTTACAAGAATAGTTTTATGCGCACATTTGGGCAATTCTTTTCTATTTAACCAACCTGCATTAAAATTTTTGGAAACAAATAAAAAGAAATTCCTTTCGGCGGAGTCCTGTATGGATACTGCAAAACAACTTGTGATAATCGGTTTTACTTTTATCCAAAACGCCTAAAATTATGGATAAATTTTTTCTATTCTTTCCCTAAAGGAATTTCTGGTATATAATGATATTAAGTTAGCGGTATCTGCCGCAAACTATTTTTAAAAGGATTCAACTGATTTTTTAATAGATTTTGGAGGCGTTAGCATTTATGTGTGGATATGTGGGATTTGCAGATCATATTGCAGACAAAGAAACCGTACTCAAAAACATGATGAATACCATCATTCACCGGGGACCGGACAGCGAAGGGATGTATACTGACGGCGATATCGCTTTGGGATTCCGCCGTTTGAGCATCATCGACCTGGAAGCAGGAGATCAGCCCCTGTTTAACGAGGACAATTCCATTGTTCTGGTTTTTAACGGAGAAATTTACAATTACCAGGAACTGCGGGAAGACTTGATCCAAAAAGGTCACCGGTTCCGCACCCATTCTGACAGTGAAACCCTGATTCATCTGTACGAAGAATATGACGAAAAAACCATGCTCAACAAGCTGCGCGGTATGTTCTCTTTCAGCATTTGGGATCAGAACGAGCAAAAACTTTTCTGCGCCCATGACTATTTTGGCATTAAGCCATTATACTATGCGCAGATGAACGGAAGTTTTCTGTTTGGTTCTGAAATCAAAGCATTTTTGGAACACCCAAGCTTTGAGAAAAAATTAAATCCGGAAATTCTGGAACAGTACCTGACCTTCCAGTATTCTCCTTGTCAAGAAACTTTCTTCCAGGGAGTATTTAAGCTGCCTCCTGCACATTATCTCACCTACCAAAACGGAAAAGTACAGGTAGAACGTTATTGGGAAATCAAATTCCAGCCAGACAATTCTAAAACACTGGATCAATGGGTGGAAGAAATCAAAAATGTCATGCAGGATTCTGTAAAAATGCATAAGGTCAGCGATGTTGAGGTAGGCTCTTTCCTTTCCAGCGGCGTTGACTCCAGCTATGTGGCTTGCCTGGCAGATGTAGATAAAACCTTCACAGTAGGATTTGCACCAGAACAATACAACGAAATTTCCTACGCAAAAGAATTTTCTGAATACATCCATGTTAAAAATATCAGCAAGGTGATTTCTCCGAAAGAATACTGGGACAACCTTTCCAACATCCAGTATCATATGGACGAACCTTTGGCTGACCCGGCAGCAATCGCCCTTTACTTTGTAAGTAAAGAAGCATCAAAGCATGTAAAAGTTGCCCTGTCCGGCGAAGGCGCAGATGAAATTTTCGGCGGTTACAATGTATATCGGGAACCTTTGGAATTTACAGCTTATAACAAAATTCCTATGCCAATCCGTCGTGCTATCGGTGCAGTTGCCCGCAAATTCCCAAAAGTGCGTGGATTCAACTTCCTGGTACGCCGTTCCATGACACTGGAAGAACGGTTTATCGGAAACGCCTTTATGTTTGATGAAGGAGAAAAAAATCATCTTCTGAAACACCGTGTTGCCAAACTGAAACCAACAGATATTACCAAGCCATTTTACGATAAAACCAAAGGACAGGATCCGGTTACCAGAATGCAGTATCTGGATCTGCACATGTGGATGGCATACGATATCCTGTTAAAAGCTGACAAGATGAGTATGGCCAACTCTTTGGAAGTTCGGGTTCCATTTTTGGACAAACGAGTAATGGAAGTAGCCAGCCATATTCCTGCCCAGTACCGGGTACAGGGACCTGTTACCAAAATGGCTATGAGAAAAGCTGCCAACGAGGTAATCCCTGCGAAAACTGCCGACAAGAAAAAGCTGGGCTTCCCTGTTCCAATTCGGGTATGGCTGAAAGAGGACAAATACTACGGCATTGTGAAAAAATACTTTACCAGCAAAACTGCTGAAGAATTTTTCAACACCCAGTACCTGGTAAAACTGCTGGATCAGCACCGGGAAGGCAAATACGACAACAGCCGTAAAATTTGGACTGTTTTCATGTTCTTAAAATGGTACGAAGAATTCTTTATTAAACGCTAATCTGGGTATAGCCTAAAGACTTTATCAGTAAAGCGGAAACACTAAACAGGGATGTATCCCCTTTTTGAAATACCTAAAAATTGATAGTCCCCTGAATCGTTAAGATTCAGGGGACTATCAGATTATAGATAAAGTATATTACACAAAAAAGTCAGACAAATTTTTGTTTTTTCTTTTGTGGGCTTACGGCGGACAGTGTCCGCTGACCACACCCGCCCCAATACTTTTGATGTGCAAAAGTATTGGATGAAAAACACACCAGAGGGGCGTCCTCCGGAAATATATAGTTAGTCGGCCTGCCCCTCTGGACACCCCAAGTATAGTTTGCACATCTGATAAAAACAATTGTTTTGCGAAAAGCGCTGCGGCGCTGGTAGTTTCAAAAGTCGTTCCATAACACTTTTATTTGTACAATTTTTTCTTGCAATACACTTTATCGACAAGCTGAGAGCTCCATGGATCATTTGATTCATGGAGCTCTCTTTCTTTTTGTATTTTATGATTTTCCTTTTATCTTCAAGCCGGATCAAACAATGGTGTAGAAAGATAACGATCTCCTGTATCCGGCAGCAGTACTACAATGTTCTTTCCTTCATTTTCCGCACGTTTTGCCACTTGCAGTGCCGCCCACAGTGCCGCACCAGAAGTGATTCCTCCCAAAAAGCCTTCCTCCCGAGCCAGCATCCGGCCGGTTTCATAGGCATCTTCTTCTTTGACGGTCAGCAGTTCATCGTAAACTGTTTTGTCCAAAACATCAGGAATAAAATTGGCACCAATCCCCTGCAAGTTGTGAGGACCTGCTTTTCCCTGACTGAGCAGCGGAGAACCTGCCGGTTCAAACCCTACAATTTGGATGTGGGGATTTTGTTCTTTGAGATATCTTCCGATTCCAGTAATGGTTCCCCCGGTTCCAATGCCAGCAACAAAAATATCTACTTTTCCCTGAGTGTCTTCCCAAATTTCCGGTCCAGTAGAACGGTAGTGTGCGCCAGGATTATCCGGATTCACAAACTGTCCTGCAAGCCAAGCACCTTCCATGGTAGAAACCAGTTCTTCTGCCTTTTCCACTGCGCCCTGTATGCCCTTGGCACCTTCAGTCAAGACCACTTCTGCCCCATATGCTTTCAAAAGATTTCTGCGTTCTACACTCATGGTTTCCGGCATAACCAAAATTGCCCGGTAGCCTTTGGATGCCGCTACACTGGCAAGCCCAATCCCTGTATTTCCACTGGTAGGCTCAATAATCACAGAACCTGGTTTCAGCTTTCCTGTCCGTTCTGCTTCTTCCACCATGTACAAGGCAACTCTGTCCTTGACACTTCCCGCAGGATTAAAATATTCCAGCTTTGCCAAAATAGCAGCATTAACCCCCTGCGCTTTGCACACATTGGAAAGTTTCATCAAAGGGGTATGCCCCACCAGTTCTGTTAAATTCTCATAAATTCTGCCCATTATTTACGCTCCTTCCATTGTTCTGCGGCATAAACCGCCGCCCCAAGCATTCCGGCTCCATCTCCCAGCTGTGCTGTCACCAAGGTGCATGCTTCCCGGGACAGCTTCAGCGCTCTGCGCCCAATGACCTCCCTGGCAGGCCCCAACAGACGCTCTCCGGCAGCACACATTCCGCCACCTATAATCACCAGTTCCGGATTGTACAGATTAATCATATTCACAATTCCTAATCCTAAGACCTGTCCGGTTTCCTGAAGACTTTCCACCGCAATTTTGTCATTTTGATCGTATGCATCTGAAATCATTTTTGCTGTCAGCTGCTCCAGATCTCCCTGTGTCCAGCTCCAAAGTAGACTGCCCGGATTTTGAGATAACTTTTCTTTGGCTGTGCGAATTAATCCCAGAGCAGATACATATCTTCCCAGGCAGCCGGAACTTCCGCACCGGCAGGGTCTGCCGCCCTGTGCCACAATATTCATATGCCCTACTTCACCAGCACTTCCTGTGGCGCCGTACAAAACCCTACCGTCCATCACAACGCCGGAACCCAAACCGGTTCCCAAAGTTAAAAGCACCAGATTTTTGCAGCCTACACCCGCTCCAAACCGCCATTCGCCATACAGATTCATCCGAACATCATTATCAATGAATACAGGGATGTGAAAACGCCGCTGAAACCACTCTGCTACAGGAACATTTTCCCATCCCGGAAAATTAGGAGAAAAAAACGAGATTCCCTTTTCCCGATCCAGCAAACCGGGAATCCCCATTCCCATACAGCGCACCTGACCTGCGTGA
>JBMNPJ010000006.1:0-248215 GCA_050943535.1 Massiliimalia sp. | reverse complement strand
AATCTTTGATTTCTTGGTAGGTAGCTTTCTTCTCCGCATCGGTCAAATCCAGCTCGTCCATATCCAAGTTAATCTCGATATGTTGCTTTGCATTGAGTTTGGACAATAAACATACCGTCTCGACGTGATTAGTGTGTGGAAACATATCTACCGGCTGAATTTTCTTGACAGAATATCCATGAGCCGCCAAATACTTCAAATCCCTTGCCTGTGTTTCCGGATTACAGGAAATATATACTACTTTTTTAGGGGAAAGTGTTACCACAGATTTTAGAAAGCGCTGGTCACTGCCTGCCCTGGGGGGATCCATAAATACCACATCCACCGGTTCTTCCTCTTCTGCCAATGCTTCCATAAATTCTCCTGCATCAGCATGATAAAACCGGATATTGTCTGCATGATTGAGTTTTGCATTGACCACAGCATCACGAACCGCTTCCTGGTTCACTTCTACTCCTACCACCTGGGCGGCTTTTTGCGCTGCAATCAGTCCAATGGTTCCAATGCCACAGTAAGTATCCAAAACACGCTGAGTTCCGGTTAACTCTGCAAATTCCATTGCCTTGGTATAAAGCAGTTCCGTCTGGACCGGATTGATCTGATAAAAAGAGCGGGCAGAAATCCGAAAGACACAGCCGCAAAGAATATCCTCAATGTACCCGGGACCGTACAGCACGATCTGACGTTCTCCCAGCAGTAACCCTGTATCCGTTGTGTTCACATTCATCACCACAGTGGTAATCTCTGGATGCAGTTTCAATAAGGCATTTACAAAATTCCGTTTTGCAGGAAAAATAGGAGATACTGTTACAAATACAACCATAATCTGACCGGTTTGAAATCCCCGTTTTACTAAGACATGACGCAAAAATCCCTTGCCGGAATAGGGATCATATGCCTGAAATTTAAAATCAGTCATCAGCTTTCGAATGCTTACAATAATTTCATCAGCCTTTTCATCTTCAATCATGCATCGGTCCACCGGCACAATTCGATGAGTGGTAGACTGATAAATACCGGAAATTACCTTTCGGTCTCTGGTCATCCCAAATGCCGCCTGCACTTTATTTCGGTAATGATAAGGGGTATCCATCCCTAAGATGGGGGATATTTTCCCGAATTGCCCCAATAAACGCTCTACCTTTCCCTGTTTCCAGCGAAGCTGTTCTGGGTAGGTCATATTCTGCAGCTGACATCCGGAGCATTTATGGTATACTGGACATTGCCCTTCCCGTACCGCCGCTTTTTTGGGTTCACTGTTTTTTCTGGAATAAGGCGTCCGGTTGGAATCATTTCCAAATTTATTTCCCGCATGATGATTTTGTTTTGATTTACTAAAATTTCTTTTCAATGTTTTTTCTCACTTTCTGTGATATTCACAATACTTTTTGAAACAGCAGGCATACAGGCTTTTCGATGTTGTCATACTGTCTGATCATCCGCAGCATTCCATCCTTTTCTCGTTCAAAAACTGTAATACTGTCTGAATCCTGATTTGCCGTGCACAAATATTTTTCGGTGATGTCCAAAGAAAGATCTCTGGGGGTTTTACCCCCTACAGAAATATGCTGAATACAGGAAAGTTTCCCTGTTTTTTCATCAACCGCATATCCCGTTACAGTATCCGCTCCCCGATTGGACACATAAAGATTTTTTCCGTCAGCGGAAATTTTAATGGCTGCACAGGTGCTTTCTCCTGTAAATGATGAATCCAAAGTAGAAATCACCTGAATTGGTTCCATTCCCTGTTCTCCCAAATACCGGCACACTGTCACGGTGTTTCCTAGTTCTCCTACAACATACGCAAACGCTCCATTGGGAGAAAACACCATATGTCTGGGGCCTGTTCCCGGTATAAAACTCACCCGAAAAACTTCCTTAAACCACGGTGACTGCCATGGGGTTACCGCTTCATATCCTACCATTGCATCACACCCCAGATCTACCACACAAATATATTTTCGATCCGGGGTATGAGCCAGAAAATGAATGTGCGGCTTTTCCTGTCGAACAGGATCAATCCCTTTGCCATGGTGAAACTGCTGATAAACGATCGGTCCAATAGCACCGTTTTCATCCAAAGGGAAACAGGAAAAAGAACCTTCAGTATAGTTGGCTGTCAGAAGAATTTTTCCATCCAAACTGGTCAAAAGATGACAAGGATCCACTCCCAGCACAGGCTGAGTATTAATCAGCCGCAAACCATCTGGTTCAACCTGAAAAGCAGCTGCTCCGCCGCCATGCTGTCCCTCATATTCCTGGGTTTCCAACACAGCATAAATACGGTCATCTTTTTCATATAAATAAGAAGGATTCATTACAGGACAGGAATCCCACTCCTTTGTCATGACACCCTGGTCAAACTGATATGCTGTAATCCCCTGGGTTTTTGTATATCTGCCCACCAAGCACCTTTGTCTCATGAAACCGCCTCCATTCATTTTGATTCTTCAAACAAAAAGCCACGACCCTTTTGTCAGCCGCGGCTTTTATTTTATCATACAAAGTTAAACGTCAATTTCCCACACACATTCTGTAACGCTCATTTCTGTAAAGGTTGCGTGGAAAGAAGCTTCTGTAGGACTGCAGGCATACAAGCCAAAATAAATTTCCCCTTTGCCTTCAAACAGGTGGAAAATACGCATCTGCTGAAAATGTTTTCCGTCCACAGACTGTTCAATGCAATAGTCGTCTTCTCTTCGGCTCAACCGATAATACATAGTATTAATCTCAGCCGGAATATCCGCAGTTGCCCAGTCAGAATATCCGTGATTAGTCACTACGCTGCCCAATCTTTGAATTTCACTGTTTTCCCGCTCAATAGAAGCTTTAAACCAGTTATCGCTATCCTGGTAAATCACCACGCCGCACTGATCAAAGCGAGCAGTACTGTCAAAATCAGTCCGCACGGTAAAGGAAAAATACTGCTCTGTAGTAGGCAAAAGCAGCATGGTCCCATTGTCATGCTGAAAACCGTAATAACTTCTCTGCCACAAATCGGTCACCGGCTGTGTGGTAATCACCACTTTATCTGGAGTAACAACAGATTCTTCCGGTGGATTTTTCCATTCTGCTTTGGTAGGATCAAATGTAAACATGTTGCTGTACCTCAATTCCTAAAAATTTGATATCGCTGTTTATTTAGTTGTATTATATCATAAAAACACAGAAATGTCTTTCTTTTTTGACAAAAAGAAAAGGGAGTCCCCGTTGTCGGGGGGAGACAACGGGGACTCAGGGGGTTATGAAGAAATAGAAAATAGAAGTATTCATCATTTATTTGCCAAAACAAAATCGGCAATTTTATTGGTAGATCATACCATTTGTTCTTTTCTTTATTATACGGTTACAAAAAAATTTTTTCAACCTTTTTCTTGCGTTATTCTTTATATATCTTGTGATATTCTTGCAAATAATTTTACATTTTAATGCGATAACAGTTTAAAACTATATCATATTATCAATAATTTCTGTTTATGTCAAAATTTAAAATTATTTATATTGCATATAAAGCAAAAAAGAGATATAATATGTATAGTAATCCGCAAGATTACTAAAAGGCAGGTGAAATCTTATGAATTCTGAAAATCATGACATCCTGTTAAAACAAAATTTGGAAGTGAAGCTCCTTGCAATCAATGACTATTATCCCCGCTCCGAAAACTGGAAGACTGTGGTTCAAAAACCAAATGTTTCTGAACTGTTTTATATTGCCAGCGGAAAAGCGACCTTTCTGCTTCAGGGAGAAAAAGTACCCGTAACAGAAGATGATATTCTTTTGCTGCATCCGGAAATTTCAGGAATTGAAATTTTGGAACAAAACGAAGATTTCCTCTTTTTTGTACTGGCTGTAGAGGGATTGAGCTGTTTCTTCCAAAGCGAGGAAAACATCCCCTATTACCTCCACAATTATCAATCTCGCCGAAAAGATCTCAAGTTTTACTTTCAAATCCTTTACCAAGAAACGGCAGAACATTCTTGGGGATATCAGCTTGTGTGCCAGAACATTTTAGAACTGATTTTAATTAATATGATCCGTTATTCTGATCTGCGTTTTTCTGTTCTTTCCTCTGGACGGGCAGGAATTGAAATTATTGCTGTAAAACAATATCTAGATACTCATTTTCGAGAAAATGTATCTTTAGATTTATTGGCAGGTCAGGTACATATCAATAAATTTCATCTGTCACACTCCTTTAAGCAGGCATTCGGTATTTCGCCTATTCAATATCTGATTGACCGACGCATCACCGAAAGCAAAATGCTTCTGGGCAATACGGACTATTCCCTTTCCCAAATTGCAGAAATCGTAGGATTTTCTTCTCCATCTTACTTTACACAAATTTTTAAAAAGAATACTGGTCTTACTCCAAAAGAATACCGGGGAACCGAAAAGCAAAAGTAACAATCCATAAAGGTTCCCTCCTCTGGATTCAGCTATATGAAAAGAAAGATTTTCACAATCTGTTTGCCTCTTTGTTACAAGCGGTTCATTCCATTATAGTATGATAAAGACAGTAAGTTAGACACGTTTTAGATTAACATAAAATTCCAGGAGACATGATTATGAACATCTTGCTATTTATCACACCCAAAACAAAAGTGGCATATCTGTATTCCGATTTTACAGTTCGCCAGGCTCTGGAAAAAATGGAACACCACCGCTATTCCGCTATTCCCGTCATTCACCGTGATGGGGGATTTGCAGGCATTTTGACAGAAGGTGATCTTTTATGGACCATAAAAAACCGCTTTTTGCTGAATCTGAAAGCTGCGGAAAATTTCCCGATCTCCAAAGTTCCCCGAAGAGTTCACACAGAACCAATTTCTGTACATACCAATATGGATGATTTGGTTTCGCAGACATTGATTCAAAACTTTGTACCAGTTGTAGACGACCGGGGAATGTTTATCGGCATTATTACCCGAAAAGCAATTTTGGAATATCTTTATAAAAAAGCCAACGGAAAAGAGCTTTCCGTCAACTCTTCCCCTCGAAATTCCTTTCTTCGACAGTCTCAACAACAGTGATGTTTACCGGCAGGTTTGTTTTCACCGATGCTTTTAAAAAAAGTGAAAACAAACCTGCCGGTTTTTATTGTAATATTTCACAAAGAAAAAAATAATTTTCTGTTACTTTGATATCTTGTTTCTGTTTTTTTCCTGTGCTATGATTCATGCAGTAAGACTTTCTAAGAAATTCAACTGAAAGAGCGTGATATCATGAGTAATTCATATGAATTTGATCGAGAAGCATACAATAAAAAGGTCAGCTGGTTTGTCAATGACCGTTTTGGTATGTTTATTCATTGGGGATTGTATGCGATTCCTGCTAGAGGCGAATGGGTGCGCAGTGTAGAAGAAATGCCAGAAGAAGAATATCTCCCCTTCTTCCAGGAATTTAACCCTGTAGACTATGATCCAAAAGCTTGGGCAAAGGCTGCAAAAGAAGCTGGTATACGCTATGCAGTTATGACCACCAAACATCATGACGGTTTCTGTTTGTTCGACAGCAAACTGACCGACTACAAATCCACCAATACCCCATGCGGACGGGATTTAATCCGGGAATATGTGGATGCCTTCCGGGCAGAAGGAATTAAAATTGGTTTTTACTATTCCCTTCTGGACTGGCACCATCCTGACTATCCTGCCTATGGTGATAAACAGCATCCTATGCGTAACAATAAGGCATGGGAAGGAAAAGAACACCATTTTGAACGCTACTTGGAATACCTTCATGGTCAGGTTAAGGAACTGTGCACCAACTATGGTCAGGTAGATCTGTTCTGGTTTGACTTTTCCTACGACGATTTGCGTGGAGAAGCTTGGAAAGCTACCGAACTGGTTCGTATGATCCGCCAGTACCAGCCCCATGTTTTGATGGATAACCGTCTGGAAGTAAGCGGTGAAGGATTCGGCAGCCTGGTAACTGCAAATCCTTCTGAATTCTCCGGAGATTTTGTCAGCCCAGAACAGATTATACCACCGCAGGGAATCCGGGATGAAAACGGCAATAAAGTGGTTTGGGAAGCCTGCATTACTATGAACAACAACTGGGGATACCATGCTACCGATAAATTCTTTAAGTCTTCTGATATGATTGTCAAAAAACTGGTAGAATGCGTCAGCAAAAACGGAAACATGATTTTAAATGTAGGACCGGATGCCAGAGGCAACATCCCGAAAGAATCTTTGGAAATTCTCCGCGGAATCGGTCAATGGATGCACGGTAACGGCGAAAGCATCTACGGATGCTGCGGCAGTGACATTCCAAAACCGGACTATGGACGCATTACCCAAAAAGGCAATAAGCTGTATTACCATGTAATGGAACCCCAGATCGGATTTATTCCTTTAACTGGCATTTTCAAAGATCAGGTGGAACGCATCCGTCTTTTGGAAACCGGCGCAGAACTGAAAATTGACAGCGGATGGATCACCAACAACTATCCTGACATTGTCTTTGTTTCTCTGGGTCCAGACCCAGCACTGCCCAATTCTACCGATACTGTTATTGAGGTCACCTTAAAAGACTGATCTTTTCGGTAAATTTTTCTGTCAAGGCAGAATAACCTACAAGAAACAGAAAAAGGAGTTTTGTGATGAACTTCTTTTTCTGTTTTTTATTTTCATCCATTTTCCTATTGCATTTTGCCGTCTTGTGTGTTATAGTAATGTTTGTTAGGGGAACGTTCCCACAAATTCAGGAGGTGAGGTCATGACCATTAAAGATATTGCCGCACTGGCAGGTGTTTCCAAATCTACGGTTTCCCGTGTATTGACCAATACCGGCTATGTGAATGAGGATACCCGCAAAAAGATTCAGTCTGTCATAGAACGTTACGGATATCAGCCCTCTGCCTCTGCCCAAAATCTGCCTCGAAAAGAGACCAATACCATCGGGATTGTAATCCCTGAAATGGACAATTACTTTTTCACTGATATTGTCCGGGGCATCTCTCAAGTTGCCGATCCATTGGGGCTCACCATGATTTATTCCAACACGGACAATCAGGCAGAAAAAGAATCCAAAGTATTGGAAATGCTGAAAAGCCAGCGGGTCAGAGGGGTGATTATGACTCCTGCCACCGATTATTCTCAGCCGGATGCTGCCAAACATCTGAAAGAACAGCTGGAAAAACTTCAGGTTCCCATTGTCATGGTAGACCGTACTGTGAAGGATACCCAGTATGATGGGGTATTTTTTAACAATATGGGAGGTGCCTATGCTGCCACGCAAACTTTGATCCAGGCAGGAAACCGAAAAATTGGAGTGATTACCGGAGATCTTCAGTTGAAAATCGGCAGAGATCGGTTTCACGGATTCTGTCAGTGCATGAAAGATCACGGACTTTCCATTCCCCAAGACAGAATTTATGAAGGAAATTTCCAAACAGAAACCGCCTATCAGCTGGCAAAACAGATCTTCGCCCGCCAGGATCCTCTGGACGCAGTGGTCACCTGTAACAATAACACCACCCTGGGAGTCATTAAAGCCGCTCACGAACTGGGAAAGGTACTGGGTGTGGATTTAGCTTTGATGGGAATTGACCGGATCGACGTTTTGGATTTAATCGGTTATTCCTACAGCTGTATTGCCCGGGATCCTGTAGAAATGGGACGAAAAGCCATGGATCTTTTACTCCGGCGGATTCAGTCACCGGATGCAGCACCTTCTGTTTGTACCGTTCGGTTTGAAATCATCTGCAAAGGTTCCGAAAAAAAGCCCATCCGATAGCATTGGATGGTTTTTTTCCTGAGTTTGTGGGAACGTTCCCTTTTTCTTGAACAGGCACATCCTATCTCTCTTTATTTATTTTAATCACCTATTAAGGAGGAAAGCACATATGATCTACAAACAAGCAAAACGAATTCCGGAACAATTGTCCGCTATGGGAATCGGCTGCTGGAACTTTGGAGGCGACTGGGATACCAGCGACGAACAAACTGCAGTCCGAATTGTACACACAGCCATAGACCATGGAATTAACTTTTTCGATGTAGCACCTGTCTATGGATGGGGCAAAGCAGAAACGGTTCTGGGAAAAGCATTAAAAGGCGGAAAACGTGAAAAAGTATTCATCGCATCCAAGTGCGGTCTGCTTTGGGATGACCAGCACCGCACCCGCAATGACCTGACCCCAAACAGCATTTTAAAAGAAATTGACGACAGCTTAACACGGCTGCAAACCGATTACATCGATCTTTACCAACTGCATTGGCCAGATCCTGCCACCCCATTAGAAGAAACCGCTCAGGTGATGGAACAGCTTCGTCAAAGCGGAAAAATCCGTTATGTAGGACTTTCTAACTTTTCTGCAAAGGATATTCTCACCTTTGACCAGATGACCCGGGTAGATTCTGTACAGGGGCTTTACAATATGCTGGAACGAAATCCAGTGAGCTATCACAACATTCCTTTGGCATACCGCACCGAACAGGAACTGTTTCCGCTGGTTCGGGAACATGGGATGGCTTTTCTGCCTTACAGCCCATTGTTTCAGGGACTTTTAATGGGACGGTTCCAGCATGGAGCTGCCATTTCTTCCAAAGATGTGCGCAGTGCCAATCCAAAGCTCACAGGAGCTGATTTTGAAAAATACCAGTGTGCAGCACAAAAACTGTCTCAGTTAGGAGCAAAAATCGGTCATCCGATCAACGAAATCACCATGAACTGGCTCTGCCGAAAACCAGAGATCACATCTGTCATCGGAGGGGTATCTTCCACTGACCAACTGCTACAGAATCTGCACGCTTTGGAATGGGAACTCACATCAGAACAGCTGGAAGAAATCGATCAGATTTTCGCAACCGTCGCAGAATAAAATTGTTTTCATTAATAAGACCCGCCTGCAAATTTTATGTTTGCAGGCGGGTCAGTTTGCTTTTAGGGATTCTTAAGGAGAGCAAAAGTCCAGTGGACTGTTGCGTGAAACCCTTAGCAGTATTATTACCGCGTTCGTCGAAGACACCGGCTAAGAACCGGAACAAATGACACTACGTTCGTACTCTATTAGTTAAGTGGTAAAAACCTATGATTTCCGCTTTACGAATCGAGTATGCGTCGAAGGCGGTTGACCACGGGTCCTACCCGGTGGGCTTATGGCGGACAGTGTCCGCTGACCACACCTGCAGCGGGCAGTGCCGCATCCAATGACACTTCGCTCATATTTCGTTCGTTGTGCGACTACGAGCACCCCGATGAAGGAAGCCTCCTAGATTGAAACAATTCCTTCCAAAATCCAGTCCGGAAGATAGTTCCGGGTATTCTCAAGCATTTGATAGAACAATTTTCTGCCATCTTTTGGTGTCAGCTGAGATACCAGCGGATCGTTCATAAATGCCCAGAACAGAGTTTCCCGGTTTTGCTCCATCATGCCTTTCATCACTGTCTCCTGATTCATCACATGACGGGATACCAGTGCTCCCACCGATTCCGGCAGACTTCCCGCCATCACCGGCGCAATGCAGTCTCGGGAAAATAACGCGTTGGTTTCCACGACAGCACCCAAAGGCAGGTTTCCCATCTGTCCTCTGTTAGGAATATTCACGTTGCTGATTAAATTCCCCATTCCCAGCAAGGCTTTCATCAAAAGGATTCCCTCTTCCCCGGAAGCTTCTGCTGCCAAAGATTCCTCTCCGCTGACCAGCCGTTCGCTTCTTGCCAGACGCTTTTTCAGATCTTCTTTTCTCCAAGAAACCGGTGTCAGCCCAAACTTCCATTCCCGCACCGTTTCAGGATTTTTCAGATACCAGCCTGGCATAAATTCTGCCAGATGACGGTCTCCCGCTGCCGCAATCAGTCCGTAATGAGAAAATAAATCCATTTTCACCCGCTCTGCACTGCGAAAACTGTCGTTCATCCAATTGCGGTCTGCCTGCTGTTCCACATATCCGGTTTCCTTGTATCGCTGCACAAACTTATCATAAACCGGGAATAAATCGATCCCTTTATAAGACGCCCGGTCAAGCCAGGTAAAATGATTGATTCCCAGCACATTCACCTGGATTTCGTTTCGCTGAACTCCTTCAATCCCACAAATTTCTTTTAGCGCCAAAGCCAGCAGTTTCTGGGTACCAAACACTTCATGACAGCATCCAAATGCCTTGATTTTTGGAAATACCCGGTACAAAGTGCGCACACAAAGACTCATAGGATTGGTGTAATTGATTACCCATGCTTCAGGTGCAAACTGTTCAATTGCTTGACCAATGGTGACAAACATGGGGATGGTGCGCAATGCCCGAACCAATCCGCCGGGACCTACAGTATCTCCTACAGACTGGTAAATGCCGTATGCTTCCGGTGCATGAACATCGGATTCCATTTCGTCAAAGGTTCCCGGCAAAATGGAAATAATCACAAAATCGGCTCCGTCCAATGCTGCTGCCAAACTGTCCGCTACCTGATAATCCCATTTTCCTGCCACGCCTGATTGGGTCAGCCGATTTCCGATCACTGCGTTTTTCTCTGCCGCTTCTCGATCAATATCATAAAGCCTAACAGTTCCTCCCAAATTAGGTTCTCTTGCCAAATCCCCCATCAGGTTCCACGCCCAGCCCCGGGAACCACCGCCAATATATGCAATGGTTAAAGAATGAAAATCAGAATCCCTCATTTCCTGTTTCATCAATGTCACACAACCTTTCTCAAGATTTTATTCAATGGGAATTTTCGTATGATGTTACCCCTATCATACCCCTTTTTTTCTGTCTGGTCTAGTGACATTTTATCCATTTCTCATTGAGTTTTTTCTAAGTCCGAAGCCATTTTATGTATATTCCCCTCTTTCATAGCATATACTAAAGTGAATATCCGAAAAGGAAGGAAGAATCCGACATGAAAATTTGGAAACTGGAAACACTGGGGCTAATCTTTACGGCAATTGTGGGAACCCTGCTCCATTTTGTCTATGACTGGTCTGGGCAAAAAATCTGGGTTGCTTTGTTTAGCCCTGTCAATGAAAGTACATGGGAGCATTTAAAGTTATTAGCTACTCCATTTCTAATTTGGACATTGGTCGAATTTTTCCTGTCAAAAAGCCCTTTACCTAACCTGGCTTTTTCCAAGCTGATTGGCCTTTTGGTGGGGATGGGCGTCATTATTACTGTCTTTTACACCTACTCCGGAATTTTAGGGAAAAACCTTATGTTTATGGATATCGCCATTTTCTTCCTGGGTGTAGCGGCAGCTTACTGGGTTTCATTCCAAATGCTTCAAAAAAGTATTTTGTCCACTCGTCCAGCTGTTACCCGATGGGGCGTAATCGGTATTCTTATTCTGATCGTCCTGTTTGTATGGTTTACCTTTACGCCTTCTCATATTGGATTGTTTGTAGATCCTATTACCGCAGGATTCGGAATTCCAGCCCCATAAATCTCCGCTCACACGGGTTGACAGATGAAAAGAACCGTGATATACTAAACGTAAATTTTAGAAAAGGAACGGTGTTGTATGTTAAGTGTTACTGTAAAGGTGTCCGCAGATCGATAATTTGATATCGCTGTGAAGGATCAACCGACGAAAACAGAAGAATATTCTGTCCTGTGAATGGTCATATTATGCCCATTTTATTTTGGTTGCCCTTCTGCCCTTACAGTTTTCCATTCATACCTGGAGCTCAACAGCTCCCGCCGAAAAATTGCGTGTTTCTTTTATGGGAACGCCTTTATTTTGTATGACTGAGCATAACAAGGGAATTGTTATGCTCTTTTTTTATAATACATGAAAAGATACAGAAAAAGATTTCTTTCTTGTTTTATGAACCAGAAATCAGAACCTATAAAATTTTCCTGCCAAAACCACATGATGTTCTGGCAGAGTATGGAACCAAACTGGGGCAGAATGGGCACAGACAAAACTGTGTAAAAAGGAGAAACAAACATGACTGACAGTATGATCCATGCCCAATCTATTTTAGAATTCAATCAAATCCTGCAAATGCTGGAAGATCTCGCCATTTGCTCTCAGGCAAAACAAAAATCCCGTGAACTTTCCCCTTTCTTTCAAGAAGCTGAATGTCTCCGGCGGATGGAAGAGACCACCGGTGCCAGAACGATTTTAGATATCTGCGGAACCCCTCCTCTGCCTGCAATGGAACGAATCCCGGAATATCTGACTTTATGCAGTGCCGGTTCTATGCTGACACCGTCACAGCTGGCATCTATCTCTCGGTTTATTTCTTCCTGCAAACAGGCTAAAGCCTATCTAAAAAAAGCAGAATCCACCGGCCAGCAAATTGCCACATATGGAGAAAGCATCTACGACCTTTCTCTGCTGCAGGAAGAAATCGAACAATCAATTCGAAACGAGCAGGTGGATTCTTCCGCCAGCCCTCTGCTGCGAGACCTGCGCCGGAAAATGGAAAATATCAAAATGCAGATTCAAAACAGACTATCCAGTCTTCTGCGCAGCAAAAAGGCTTATTTTTCCGATTCCTCTGTGGTAGTGCGGGGCGGAAGATATGCACTGCCTGTAAAAAAAGAATATAAGTCCCAGTTTCCAGGAAAGGTTTTGGATATTTCCGGAAGTGGAAACACCTTTTTTATGGAACCGGATTCTATTGGAAAAATGCAGAGCGAGCTGTCTTTGCTCCAAATTGAAGAAGATAATGAAATCCGCCGCATTTTATACACGCTAAGTGGTTTGGTAGACAGTTTCCAGGCAGAATTTAAGCAGAACATGGAGGCATTTGCCACTCTGGATTTTCTATTTGCCAAAGGAAAGCTAAGCCAGCAAATGAACGCCAATGCGGTCACCATTACCACTCAGCGGAAACTGTTGATCCATCAGGGACGTCACCCACTGTTAGATCAAACTGTTTGCGTTCCTTTGGATTTTCAGCTAAATCCTGACTGCACCGGAGTTATTATTACAGGACCTAACACCGGCGGTAAAACCGTGGCATTAAAAACAGTGGGGCTATTATCTATGATGGCGCAATCCGGGCTTCATGTCCCCGCTTTACCAGACAGTGTTTTTTGCATGAACAGCAGCTATCTGTGTGACATTGGTGATGGACAAAGTATTTCTGAAAACCTATCTACCTTTTCCGCCCACATGACCCAAGTGGTAAAAATTCTCAAAGAAGCCGACCGGGAAAGTCTGGTACTTTTGGACGAGCTGGGCTCTGGAACCGATCCGGCAGAAGGGATGGGCATTGCTGTAGCCATTTTGGAAGAACTGCGCAAATCCGGATGCTTTTTATTGGCTACGACCCATTATCCAGAGGTAAAATCCTATGCAGAAGAAGCTCCACGCTTTCTTAACGCCCGCATGACTTTTGACCGAGAAACCTTAAAACCTACCTATCATTTAGAACTTGGAAAAGCTGGCGAAAGCTGCGCTTTGTTTATTGCCAAACGGCTGGGATTCCCACCACATCTGCTGGAATTAGCAAAGCAAGCTGCCTATGGTTCCCGACAAGAGGAAACAGACGGCACTCACGCTTCTCCAATCCAGCCCCAAAACTATGAGGTAACCCAAACCCCTTCCAAACTGATTTCTCAAAAGCCAGAATCCACATCCCACGCACCAAGGCGGTGTGACCAGTTCCAAATCGGGGACAGTGTTACCGTATATCCAAAACGAGAGATCGGTATTGTCTACCAAACCGTAGATTCCAGGGGAAATATCGGTGTACAGATCAAAGGAAAAAAACTTTTGATCCCCCATCGTCGACTCAAACGAAAAGTTGCTGCCAGCGAATTATATCCCCCGGATTATGATTTTTCCATTATTTTTGACTCTGTAGAAAACCGCAAAGCACGAAAGCAAATGAATAAACGCCATTGTCCGGATCTGGAAATTAAGCACGGTTCTCCAGATTCCTCATCATCAAAGGAGAATTGACCATGAAAAATTTTGAAAATTTAATCATCAGACCAGAAACCCATGCCGACTATCATCAGATTATCCAGCTGGTACTCCGTTCTTTCCGGGAAGGAACAGATTATTCAGATGGAACGGATGTGCTTGCTCTTGTAGAAGAAATCCGAAATTCTCCCTATTATCTTCCTAAACTTTCTTTTGTAGCAGAATGGGATCATCGGATTGTGGGACATTTTCTATTTTCCCGGTTTCCCCTGTCTGCGGATCCAAAAGGGCATCAAAAACTGACATCTCCTTCCATTGCTATGCTGGCGCCGGTATCCGTTCATGCGAATTATTTCCGTCAGGGAGTTGGAACCGCCATGCTGACCCAAGGAATTGAACAGGTGCGCGCCGCAGGATTTGACGGAATTACGGTAGAAGGAAACTATCGGTTTTACAATCACTTGGGATTTCGAACCTCTTCAGAATATGGAATTTACCCTACATCCGGATATCCCATGACGGAACCAAAATGCATGATGTGCCAGGAAACAAAGCCGGGTTCTCTGCAGGGAGTTCACGGATATGTGGTTTATGACATGTACTATAACGCTTAAACCAAACCGAATAAGAGCAACACTTTTAAAACAAAAATGACCTCTCTTAAAAAGAGAAGTCAGTCGTTACTTAATATAGAATCTTTTTAATAAAGCCCGCACCAATTACTTGGTGCGGGCTTTATTGTAAGTATGTATCTTAACTGGCATGGTTACGCATTGGAAGAACTATTTTCTTCTACTTGTGGTTCCTGAATCCGACAGATAATCAGCATTGCTGCGACGAATAGCACCAGTGTAAAAGCAAAGGGCAGGCGGCGATCCACACTGGAGAGCCATCCGGCTAAATATCCAAAAGGAGAAGACAGGGCAACTGTAGAGGCCATAATCAGCGCATTCAGGCGAGCACGTTCTTCAGGAACCAGGTTCAGCTGAACCAGTGCATCTTTACGCGGATTAACCAGTGCAGCAGCCAGAGCGGCAACCAATACATAAATCAGTACAAACCCCAAACTGTTCGCAGGAGAAAAAATCAGCACCAGAGCAGCCACGCTGTACAGTGCCAAACCAATCCAAAGGGGAACTCGGAATTTTGTAGTGTCCATACGGTGCTGAACCCCTACCATGAAGATCAGCATCACAGCGGCATTCAAAATTGGGAACATGGCCAGAAAATTTTCTGAAAGTCCCAGGTGCTGTGTCACATACAGCCCGAAAAAGTTGGTATTCACAACATTGGCGACATACAAAATTACAGAAACAACTACCGCTTTCACAACACTTTTGTCCTTCAGCAGGCAAGGAATCAACTGACGGTATTCTCCCAGCATGTGGAAAACGGATACATTCTTTGTCTCTGTGCGGCGGATATTGCCCTGCTTTGTCTCCCGGCAAAACCGAAAGGTAATGAGTGTCTTCATAAGCATTGTCAGCGAAAACAAAAAATACAATACTCGTACCACTGGTACAATAGAGTATGATGTGACAAACAATCCAGAAAGCGGTGCAAAAAATACCGCTACCAGCCCACCGATGTTCACCCAAGTATAAATCCCAACCAAATCCTTTGAATGTGCATCCTCAATCAGCAGACAATACCATGCTGTCTGGTTGATCTGTTCAAAGCAGTTGAGCAGTGCGGCTATTAAAAACAGCCAGAAATTGTTGGAAACTGCCCACACCAAACAGGCCAGCGACCAACCGAAAAAGTCCCCCATCATGGTGGTGAATTTTCGTCCCAACTTGTCTGATAAAATGCCTCCAAAAAAGCAAAACACAACCTGAAACAGCATGGCAATGGAAAGTATTAAACCAATCTGTACATCAGTAATGCCTTGGGTGTACATATAAAGCGTGGCAAACGGAGCAATCAGGTTATACGGAATCCCCCAAAGCGGTTCAATAAAGATCAGCGTTCTGGGATTTCCCCCATTGTTTGCCAACACTTGGAAGAGTGGATGCATTTTCAGATTTTTTATTTTTTCTTTCAAATTCATATGCAATCTCCCGGCTTTCTTATACTTCCTGTTCATCCATTCAGATAAACAGAAAGATCTTTTGGTAATCTTTCTCCCCTTTTGGCTTATTCGCCTTGTTGAGAGAAATACAGCAGCATTTTTAAAAAGATAAAACAGCCCTCACGATAGTTTTTGCAGCCAATCCAGCTGTTCATTGCCTGCTTCCTTTTTTGCATTTATACGACAGCGGAATTCGTACAAAAGGAAAACAGGAGAATTTAAACATCATTCTCCTGATCACTTTATTTTCCGCAATTTTACAAAAACAGTCTGTATGATATTAGATCAATACAAAACAAAAACCGGAAAATGCCATCTGATTCATTGAAACCGAACCAATAAAAAACGGATTTGATTCAAATTCACACGGCACTCCGGTTTTTTATTCTTTGTTTTATGATTGAGGTGATTTTTTGGTTCTCAGGCTGTCATTAACCCGATAACCCAATGTCATCAAGCTATCGCTTAAATGAACATTTTCTACAATCACATCGTCATATTCCATGGTCAAATCATAGTGACTGAAGTTCCAAAAACACTTTACGCCAGCCTGTACCAATGTTTTGGACAAAGGTTCTGCTGCAGTTTTAGGAACACAAAGGATCGCTACTTTTGGATGATTCTGCTGACAAAAAGCCGTCAAAGTTTCTGTGTCCATAATTTTCAGATTGCCTACAGGCTTTCCGATCAAATCAGGATTTTTATCAAACAATCCAATCAGACGAAATCCTCTCTGCTCAAAGTCAATATGAAACGCTACTGCTTTTCCCAGATTCCCCACACCAACCAAAATGGTATCAAGAATATTGTTAAGTCCCAGAATATTGGCAATCTCTTCCCGAAGAGATACTACATTGTAGCCATACCCCTGCTGTCCAAATCCTCCGAAACAATTTAAATCCTGACGAATCTGAGAAGCGGTCAGTCCCATTTTTTCGGACAATTCTCTGGAAGAAATCCGGTTGCAGCCAGACTTCATCAGTTCTCCCAGAAAACGATAGTATCTGGGAAGACGTTTAATGACCGAGATAGAAACGGATGATTTTGTTGCCATTTGAACGCCTCCTTTCCTGATGATGTAAATCCATAAAATACTCGATAATTACAGTAATTTTTGCAGCCGCAGATTGACTTCTTTTAAGAAATCTTCTGTATTGACTTTACGTTTATTTTCCAAAGTTGACAGAGGAATCAGGTCGCCGGTCATAACCCCTTCTTCCATGGTCTGAATGGTTGCAGCTTCCAATTTATCTGCAAAAGCCATCAGTTCTGGAATTGCGTCCAATTCGCCCCGTTTACGCAGAGCCCCTGTCCAAGCAAACAAAGTCGCTACAGAGTTTGTGGAAGTTTCTTCACCTTTGAGGTGCTTATAGTAGTGACGGGTAACTGTACCATGAGCTGCTTCGTATTCATAGATGCCGTCTGGAGAAACCAGTACAGAGGTCATCAGACCCAAGCTTCCGTAAGCGGTCGCTACCATGTCGCTCATAACGTCGCCGTCATAGTTTTTGCATGCCCAGATATAGCCGCCTTCAGAACGTACCACACGAGCTACTGCATCGTCAATCAGGGTATAGAAATATTCAATTCCCAAATCATCAAATTTCTGTTTGTATTCTGCTTCAAAAATTTCTGCAAAAATATCTTTAAACCGATGATCGTATTTTTTGGAAATGGTATCTTTGGTAGCAAACCACAAATCCTGCTTGGTGTCAATTGCATAGTTAAAGCAAGCCCGTGCAAAAGAACCAATACTGTCATCCAGGTTGTGCAGTCCCTGAATAATGCCGTCCCCTTTAAACTGATGGATCAAGCTTCTGGTTTCGTTGCCGTTTTCATCGGTTACCACCAATTCCGCTTTAGAACCAGCTGGTACAGTCATTTCTGTGTTTTTATAAACATCCCCATAAGCGTGACGGGCAATGGTGATTGGTTTTGTCCAGGTAGGAATATACGGTTGGATTCCTTTTACCAAGATTGGTGCCCGGAATACGGTACCATCCAAAATGGCACGAATAGTACCATTTGGAGATTTCCACATTTCTTTCAGGTCGTATTCTGTCATACGAGCAGCGTTTGGAGTAATGGTAGCACATTTTACTGCAACACCGTATTTTTTGGTTGCCTCTGCAGAGTCTACAGTTACCTGGTCATCGGTTTCGTTGCGGTGTACCAAACCCAAATCATAGTATTCGGTTTTCAGGTCAATATAAGGGGTCAAAAGAATATCTTTAATCATCTGCCAGATGACACGGGTCATTTCGTCCCCGTCCATTTCTACCAGAGGGGTTTTCATTTGAATTTTATCTGCCATCTCAAGTTCCTCCTTCAGGCACCATCAGCTGTTTTGTTTGGTGTAATTAAGCAAACCGCCTGCCAGCAAAATATCTTTCGCACGGCCGGAAAGATCAGCATTAACCGGAATTGCAATATTCTTGGTCTTGTTGTACAGGACAATTGGTTTATCATTGACGATACAGTCTTTGACATTATCCAGCACCAAGGTATCGCCCTGATCAATTTTATCATAATCCTGTTCAAACGCAAAGGTAAGAGGCAGAATTCCCGCATTGATCAAATTGGAGCGGTGAATCCGGGCAAAGCTCTTGGTAAGAACCACTTTTACACCCAAATACAGCGGTACTAATGCCGCATGTTCACGGGAAGAACCCTGTCCATAGTTGCTTCCGCCAACAACAATACTCTTGCCGGCAGCCAAAGCACGTTCTGGGAAAGTAGTATCGCATACACCAAAGCAGAACTGAGACAAATATGGAATATTGGAGCGGTAAGGCAGAATTTTTGCACCAGCCGGCATAATATGGTCAGTGGTAATGTTGTCGCCTACTTTTAATACCGCGTCTGCTTCAATAGAATCTGCCAAAGGAGTGGTAACTGGGAACGGTTTAATGTTTGGACCGCGGAGAATTTCCACCTGATCCATTTCTTCTACCGGAGCCGGATCCACAATCATATTATCATTAATCAGGAAATGTTCTGGGAGTTTAAATTCCGGCATTTCGCCCAAATAGTCTGTCGGATCAGTAAATACGCCAGTCAATGCAGAAACTGCTGCAGTTTCTGGGCTTACCAGATATACCTGAGCATCTGCAGTACCGGAGCGGCCTTCAAAGTTCCGGTTAAAGGTACGCAGGGAAATACCGCCGCTGTTTGGAGATTGTCCCATACCAATACATGGGCCGCAGGCACATTCCAAAATTCTTGCGCCGGCAGCAATCAAATCACCTAAAGCGCCATTCTGTGCCAACATATTAAATACCTGTTTAGAACCAGGGGCAATTGCCAAGCTTACATCTGGATGGCAGGTTTTTCCTTTTAAGATATGTGCCACCTTCATCAAATCCACATAAGAGGAGTTTGTACAGGAACCGATACATACCTGATCAATTTTCTTGCCGGACAATTCAGCAATGGGTTTTACATTATCCGGGCTGTGAGGACATGCAGCTGCAGGTTTCAAGCTGGAAAGATCAATTTCCACTACCTGATCATAAACTGCGTCTTCGTCTGCCTTGATTTCGGTCCAGACATCTTCTCTGCCCTGCGCTTTCAAAAATTCCAAGGTCACTTCATCAGAAGGGAAAATGGAGGTAGTTGCACCCAATTCCGCACCCATATTCGTAATGGTAGCACGTTCTGGAACAGACAGGGTTTTTACTCCTTCGCCAGCGTATTCAATTACTTTACCTACGCCGCCTTTTACAGATAAAACCCGTAAAACTTCCAAAATCACATCTTTTGCGGAAACCCATGGAGCCAGTTTCCCAGTCAGATTTACTTTTACTACCTGAGGACAGGTGATATAATAAGCGCCGCCGCCCATAGCAACCGCTACATCCAGTCCGCCTGCACCGCAAGCAAACATGCCGATACCGCCGCCAGTAGGAGTATGGCTGTCAGAACCGATCAAGGTCTTGCCCGGCACGCCAAAACGTTCCAGATGTACCTGATGACAAATCCCATTGCCCGGACGTGAAAAATACAGCCCGTGTTTTTTTGCCATAGATCCGATAAAACGGTGGTCATCCGCATTTTCAAATCCGGACTGCAGCGTATTGTGGTCAATATATGCTACAGAACATTCTGTTTTTACACGATCTACGCCCATAGCTTCAAATTCCAAATATGCCATGGTCCCGGTCGCATCCTGTGTCAATGTTTGGTCAATTCGAATTCCGATTTCAGTTCCCTTTTTCAGTTCCCCATCCACCAGATGTGCCTTTAGGATTTTTTCAGCTATTGTATATCCCATTCCTGATTTCCCCTTTCAAGCAATACAAATCACAAATCTGTTTATTACATTATTGTATAATATTTCACCGAAACTGTCAATGATTTAACAACCTAAAGTGTAACAATTTACAGCTTGGATGAATTTTAGAAAAGGAATGCTTAAAAATGAAAATTGCCAAAAAGAAAAGACAGGCTAACTGTTAGCCTGTCGCAATCTGTCGAAAAAGGTAATGTAAACTAGCGAATTGCACAAATAAAAGTATTATTGATAGTTTTTGAAATTATCAGCGCCGCCGGTGAAGCACCGGAACAAACCGCCTACGGTGCGTATTCTATCAGTAAAAAGAAAATCATTAATTTTTTTGTTTTATTTGCGGGCGACGCCGCCCGCACCTGCGCCCTGTTTTCTGAGGCCAGAAAACAGGGGAAAAGAGCCTTCCTCACACGCCGGAACGGCTTTTCAGGGGGAGTGGTACCGCCGCAAAAGCGGCTTTAACTCCCCCCTACGCCGCAAAGCACGGCTGCCCCCTCATAACCGCCTTCGGAAACAGTGTTTGAAGATATGCTTTGTTGCTTCAATCAGTTTTATCTGTTCTTGCAATGCAATATCAAAATTGTATCTCCTAAGTAAAAACAGTTACAGGTTTATTAAGAAGTAAAACTGATAGAGTACGAGCGAAGCGTCTTTGCCCCACCGCCAGGTGGTTTGGGTCCAGGGGGTGAACCCCTGGCGCCCGGCTAAAATCCGAAGCTAATTCACTTCTGATGATAGTGATGCGCCTGTTCCAGCATCATGTCCTTCACTTTCATCAGACGAATCTGGGTGCTTCGTTCATTTTCATCTAGTTTCATCGCGATATACTTAATATCCGCCTGCATCTGCGGAATCATAACATATTCCAATGCATTAACCCGTCTTCTGGTCTTTTCAATCTCTGCCGCCAGAAGCTGACAGGATTTCTCGCATTCTGCCAGACGCAGCATCTGGGGAAAAATTTCCGCCAAATGATGCACCGCCTCGTCCAAATCTCCGGATGTAAAGGCAAATCCATAGGAATAAATATCGTTTGGATCTCCTGTTCGAGTCTCATATTCAAAAACGGGAATTTCTACGCTCATTACATTGCGCTTTCCCGCCCGAACAGATACTTCCTGCTTTGGTGCCAGCAGAGCAGCTGCCACTTCATCTTCCCGCATCACTGCACCAGCCAAGGCAAACTGCTGATTGGCAGAACGAATGCCTTCTTCCACCTGCTGGCGAAGCTGTTTGTTCTCCCGTACCATATCCAAAAATTGACGCATCAGCTCATCCCGCTTGTCTTTAAGCAACTTATGTCCCCGCATGGCAGTGGCTAATTTCTTTTTTAAACGCGTCAATTCCATCCGGGTGGGGTTTACACTGCTTTGAGCCAAAAAAACTCCCCCTTTCTTCTCAGTTCTATCCTAAATAATACTGATTCAGGTATTCGTCACTGATTCGCTTCAGCTCGCTTCTAGGAAGGATTGACAGCAGTTTCCAGCCAAGATTCATGGTTTCCTCAATATCCCGGTTGGTGTAATATCCCTGGGAAATATATTCGGTCTCAAATGCATCTGCAAAAGCCGCATATTTTTTGTCAATGTCAGTCAAAGCTGCTTCCCCCAAAATGGTCATCAGTTCTTTGGCATCCTTCCCACGTGCGTATGCGGCAAACAGCTGATTCATTACACTGGCATGATCCTTTCGGGTTTTTCCTTCCCCAATCCCCTTATCTTTCAAACGGGACAAAGAAGGCAGAACATCAATGGGAGGCATAACCCCTTTTCGGTACAATTCCCGGCTCAAAATAATCTGCCCCTCCGTGATATATCCAGTCAAGTCCGGAATCGGATGAGTTTTATCATCTTCGGGCATGGTGAGAATCGGAATCAAAGTGATGCTTCCCTTTTTGCCCTTCTGCCGTCCTGCACGTTCATAAAGAGACGCTAGGTCGGTATACAGATAACCTGGATACCCCCGTCGGCCGGGAACCTCTTTTCGAGCTGCGGAAACTTCCCGCAGTGCGTCTGCATAGTTTGTAATATCGGTCATAATGACCAGAACATGCATATCCTTTTCAAACGCCAGATATTCTGCCGCTGTCAAAGCCATACGAGGGGTGGCAATTCTCTCAATGGCCGGATCGTTTGCCAGATTGACAAACATAACCGTACGGTCAATGGCGCCGGTTTCCCGGAAACTCTGTACAAAAAAGTCAGATTCCTCAAAGGTAATCCCCATAGCGGCAAACACTACCGCAAAGGACTCGCTGGTTCCCCGAACCTTTGCCTGACGGGCAATCTGCGCCGCCAGATTGGCATGAGGAAGACCGCTGGCAGAAAAGATAGGCAGCTTTTGTCCCCGAACCAGTGTATTTAGCCCATCAATAGCAGATACCCCGGTCTGGATAAATTCCTGAGGATAGTTTCTGGCAGCCGGATTCATGGGCAAGCCGTTTACATCCATCCGCTTTTGGGGCAGCAGTCTGGGACCATCATCAATGGGATTTCCCAGTCCGTCAAATACCCGGCTGAGCATATCTTCAGATACGCCCAATTCCATGGTTCTTCCTAAAAACCGGACTTTACTGTTGGACAGGTTGATTCCGGTTGAACTTTCAAACAGCTGAACCAGGGCGTTGGAGCCGTCTACCTCCAGCACTTTGCACCGTCTGGTTTCCCCATTGGCCAGTTCAATTTCTCCCAGTTCATTATAAGAAACCTGATCCACACCTTCCACCAGCATCAGCGGTCCGGCAACTTCCTGTATGGTTCGATATTCTTTTGGCATCAGGCATCCTCCTCTCCCTGCAGATTTTCCAGCTGTACTGTCATTTCCTGCTGAATCTGTTCATACTGCCCACGGGTATCTTGGGGCAGAACATATTTAAACCGCCCAATTTGTTCCCGGACAGGAAGTTTCAGCAGTTCTTCCATATCCACACCCCGCTTCAGGGCTTTTGAAGCTTTTTCATGGAATCCCAAAATCAGACTCATCATCTGGTGCTGTTTTTCCAAAGGCGTATAGGTATCTACTTCATCAAAAGCATTCTGATGCAGAAAATCTTCCCGGATAGAGCGGGCAGTTTCCAGTGTCAGTCGGTCAGGAGCAGACAAAGCATCCATCCCTACCAGTTTTACAATTTCTTCCAGTTCTGCCTCCTGCTGCAGGATCCGCATGATCTGACCCCGCAGTTCCATCCAGTTTTCCTGCACCGTTTGATTAAACCAGCCAGACATGGTATCCACATACAAAGAATAACTGGTCAGCCAGTTTACCGCCGGGAAATGCCGCTTATACGCCAAATTAGCATCCAGTCCCCAGAACACTTTGACAATCCGCAAAGTAGCCTGAGAAACCGGTTCGGAAATATCTCCCCCAGGAGGAGATACTGCCCCGATGACGGACAAAGCACCTTCCCGCTTGTCTGTTCCTTTGGTGATCACTCTGCCTGCCCGTTCATAGAACTGCGCCAGCCGGCTTCCCAAATAAGCAGGATATCCTTCTTCCCCAGGCATTTCTTCCAAACGCCCGGACATTTCCCTTAATGCTTCTGCCCAGCGGGAAGTAGAATCCGCCATCAGCGCAACAGAATAACCCATATCCCGGAAATATTCTGCAATGGTAATCCCCGTATAAATAGATGCTTCCCGAGCCGCTACCGGCATATCGGAAGTATTGGCAATCAAAATAGTTCGCTCCATCAAGGATTTTCCTGTTTTCGGGTCCACCAGCTCTGGAAATTCGTTGAGCACGTCGGTCATTTCATTGCCCCGTTCTCCGCAGCCAATGTATACCACAATATCCGCTTCCGCCCATTTGGCAAGCTGATGCTGTACCACTGTTTTTCCGCTTCCAAAAGGCCCTGGCACGGCCGCTACCCCGCCTTTGGCAATGGGGAACAGGGTATCAATGACCCGCTGTCCGGTAATCAAAGGCATATCCGGAGAAAGCTTTTTCTCATAAGGACGTCCCTGCCGCACTGGCCATTTCTGCATCAGGGAAACCGGATATTCTTTTCCGTCACCAGAAATCATCCCTACGGTCTGCTCTACTGTAAAATCCCCTTCTTCAATGGAAGTCACTGTACCGGAAATCCCATTGGGCACCAAAATTTTGTGAAGCACCACTTCTGTTTCCTGTACCGTACCCAGCACATCCCCAGCCTGTACTAGATCACCCGGTTTTACACAGGGGGTAAAGTGCCATACTGTCTGCCGATCCAGAGAAGGAACGGAGATTCCCCTTTGCAGAAAGTTTCCCGCCTGCTCCATAATTTTGCTCAGCGGCCGCTGAATTCCATCAAAAATTGTTCCGATCAACCCCGGACCCAGTTCTACACTCAGAGGAACTCCGGTTGATTCCACAGGTTCGCCCGGTCCTAACCCGGAAGTTTCCTCATAAACCTGTATGGAGGCCCGGTCCCCATGAATTTCAATAATTTCCCCAATCAAATGCTGGTCGCTAACCCGCACTACGTCGAACATATTGGCGTCCCGCATTCCTTTGGCAATTACCAGCGGTCCCGCCACCTTCTGTATGGTTCCCTGACTCATCTGTTATATCACTTCTTTCCCCTTATCAATCACTGAGCAAATTAGAGCCTACTGCCCGCTCTACTGAACGGGATACGCTTTCCATGCCCTTTCCAGTATTCCCGGAAATCCCCGGAATCAAAATCACCGCAGGCAAAGGAGATTTTTCATATTTTTTAATTTCTTCCTCCAGCTGAGCGGCCAGAGCCTCGGTAATATAAATCACAGCGCAGTTTTCATGTACCAATCTGCGAAACACTATTTTGCCCTGTTCCTCATCTGCCACAGGGTAAACATCCAGTCCCACTGCGCCAAAACCGTAAATGCTGTCCCGGTCGCCCATGACCGCTACTTTATACATATAATTCCCGCAACCTTTCCCGAACCAGATCTGTATTTAATCCGTTGCGCTTTGCGGACAAAATGAGCCGCACTGCGCCAAGCTCTGCTTCTCTTGCAAGCCAGTACCCTGCCAATGGAGCCAGGCCAAACACCTGGTGTTTTTGAGAACGAATCACGTCAAATAAACGGTTATCACACCATTTTTCCAACTGTGCATAAGACCCTTTCACAAGTCCGGCCGCTTCGCGGAATTCGGTCATCTGAAGGTATTCCCCCAGCTGTTCTATCCCTTCCCCGGCAGCAGCCATCATTCCGTAAAGATTTTGTCCCGGACAAGGAACCAATGCCTGCTCTAAAAAGGTATGCCCTTTCCCAGTCCGCACACAGCGCACTGCTACTCGAAGATTCGCAAGCGCTACCATCTGTCGGGCATATTCCCGCAGGGTTTCATTTTTTAAGGCCATTCCCTTTTCCAGGATCTGTTCCAGGCAGTCACGGTCTATGACCATGTCCGCCGCCTGCCCGTCTTTGGTCTGAAGCAGGACGCTGTATGCCTTTTCGCCGCACTCCGCCAGTTTTTTAGGAAGCCTCTCCCAATCCTGTTCTTTTACTGCCTGATAAATATCTTCCCAGGAAAGGGTACCGCCCCGCCGGAAAGCACCTTGATGAAACACATTCTGTGCTGCGCATTTTACCGCCGCTTTTAAGTTATGGTAATCGTCCCCAATGCGGAACAAATCCAGTCCGGTATCATCACCCATGAGCTGGGTTAAAAACTCCCAGGTTCGGTGATATTCATATTCCAAAAGATGTTCAGCATCCAATCCGGTTTGTCCTTCTCCAAACCCTTTTTCTGACAGCACCCGCAGGCAGTCTGATTCTGTGGGGCATCCCAAAAGCTGTTCCAGATCCTGCCGGGTGAGCAAACTCAGCTCTTTGGCATGCACTCTGGCAACCGCATAGGTATATTCCTCAGCCATATGATTCCCCCCTATGAATCTTCCTCCTGAAACAATGCTTCATTTGCCAAATCCTGCAATTGTTCTTTTCGGGACGCAAACAAAGCTTCCAGAGAACAGTTTACTTCAATCCCGCCGTAAGAAAGAATAAATCCGCCTTTGCAGGGACGGGTTTCCCGGGAAATTTGAATTTTCTTTCCGGCAGAAAGTGCTCGATTGAGCTGTTTTTCAAAATCTTCCGGTAGCCGTTTAAAATCTTTTGGAGAAAGATGCATTTCCCCTTCTCCAGCCAAAGCGTTTTTTTCCGCCAGCCGAATCAGTAACGGAAAATAAACATCTTCCCGCAGATTGGCAAGGTCTTCTTCCGCCTGATCAATCAGACGCTGAATCAGTATTCCCTTTTCATCCAGCACCCGTTTTCGAACCATCAGGCGGTTAGCGCTTTTTGCACGAGCTATCTTTTGGTTTTTTTCCTGTTCCCCTTGTTCCAGAATTTCTGCCTTCCGCCGTTTTGCTTCTTCATCGGCTTCCGCCAGCAATTGTTCACAGTCCTTTTGTGCCTGTTTCATCGTTTCCGATGCGCCAAGCTCGGCGTCTTTTTGAATCTCATGTAATATCTGTTCCAGTCCGGTCATGCCGCATCACCTCGTTGATTCCAAATTTTCATTATACATCCAGTCCGGCAATTCCAAAAATGGAAAGAATGGAAATTAACAGAGCCAAAATCGCATAAGTTTCTACCATTGCCGGCAAAATCATGGATTTTACAAACTGTTCCGGACGTTTCGCCACCAGTGAAATACTGGATACTGCCGCCCTTGCCTGACGTTTAGCTGACCACAGCCCCACAAATCCCATAGGCAGACATGCCACAAAATACAAAAGTCCTTTTGCTAAGCTCAGCGGAACAAAACTGCCTCCAATAATACCAATCTGCGCCAAAGTCAAAAAGGCGATCAAAAGCCCATAAATTCCCTGAGTACCCGGCAAAAGCTGCAATAACAGTACCTTACTGAATTTTTTAGGGTCTTCGGTCAAAACACCGGCAGCCGCTTCCCCTGCCATACCGACACCAATCGCAGAACCGATTCCAGACAACAACGCAGCGCTGACTGCTCCCAATAATGCAAACGCAATTCCCAAATTAGCCATGAGTAATGTCCTCCTTAATTTTGTAATATTTGGTATGTTGGGTAAACGGTTCAAATTTCCGTCCCCCGCCTTCATAAAACTTTCCGAAAAATTCTACAAACTGCAAACGGTTAGTGTGTACATACGCTCCCAGCAAATTGATGGCCAGATTTAGCGTATGTCCAATGACAAATACCACCAAGAAGAAAATCAGGCCTAAAATACCGCCGCCCATCATACTTCCCATTTTGTTAAACACTGTGGCGATAACCCCGGTGGCAAGTCCCAGTGCCAGCAGACGGGAATAGGATAAAATATCGCTGAGATATCCGGTGACATTGTAAAGGCTGTACAGTCCCTTTAACAGCCATACAAAAGGATTTTTGGATCCTCGGCCTGCGGTAATCAGAATTCCAACCGCCCCTGTCACTGCACATCCTCCCAGAATCAAAGCACCGGTAGAACCAATGGTAAACGGCAATTCTGCCATCTGAGCAAACATAGGGATGGTCAATAGATATCCGGCACCTCCGCCTACCAGCAGGTACCAAAAACCTACATCAAACAAAGCGTCCAAATACCGGTGCTGCCGGCACAGCTGATACGCCTGGATTCCCAAACCTGCAAACAGATGTACAATCCCTACTGCCAAAGAAAACATGAGCATCTTCATCGGTTCATTGACCGGAACAAACCACAAGGCGGGAATGGTCCAGTCTTTCCCCAAAAAGGTGGAGGAAAACACGGTAATCGCATCCCCAAAGTATCCGCCGAACAAAACGCCCCACACCGCTGTGGATATTCCGCAGTAAAAAAACATCTGCAGGGTCTTCTTCATTCCCTGTTCCATATTTTTAAACTTCTTTAATGCAGCTCCGCAGCCTACTGCCATAATCAAGCCATATGCCGCATCTGACAGCATCATGCCAAACAGCACATAATAAAACACTGCCATAATCGAAGTGGGGTCTGCTTCTCCCTTGCTGGGCATCCCATAGGTTTCCAGCACCGATTCCACCGGCTGGGCAAACTGGTTATTGTGAAGCAGGACAGGAACCTCTTCTTCCGGATCCAGCGCTTCGGTTTCCACTGCCGTCAAATACCGGGAAATCAATTCCTGCTCCAGTACCGGAGTTTTTTCACTGGCCAGATATCCTTCCAAACAGAATACCCGGGTATGCTGGCTGATCTGACTCAACGCCTGATATCGCTCCAGCTTCATAGACAGTTCATCTGACAGCAGCCGAAGCTGTTCCCGTTTTTCTCCAAACTGCTTCATCTGCTGTTCTTCATCTTCTATTTGCCTCTGTATCTTCTCTGTTTGCTGTTCTAATTTGGTTTTCTCCTCTTTCGCAACCCAGTCGCCTGCTCCGGAAGGTTTGGCAAACCCTATGGTTCTGAGACATTCTTCCACACTCGCAAGCACCGGCCTAGGACAAAAAATACAGACACAGGTCAAGTGAGGCTGATGGCTGATCAGCTCCATATGAATGGGGTACTGAGAAAATTTTAGATTCTGCTGTTCTAACTTATTCTGGTAATCTTCCAAAATTCCAGAAATTTCCCGCTCTTCAGAAAAACACCCGATCAGTACCCCCACCCGGGAAGTTCCCTTCCAGGTCATAGGTACTGTCAACTCTTCCCAAGGAGTCAGCGCTTCCATGTGAGACTGCAGGCGAACCAGTTCTCCTTTTTGTTCCCCAATCCGGCGCTCTAGTTCCACAATGTCAGCCGCATCCTGCAAAGATTGCTCCAACTCCTGCAGCTGCTCTTCATACTGGGAAAAAGATAATTCCTTTCTGCCTTCCAGTGATGCAAACAAGGATTTGTCTTCCGGCGAATGCACATCCAAAATTTCCAAGGCACGTTCCACAGTTTGTATCTGTTGTGTCAGCTGGCTTTGGGCTTTTCCTGTATCCGGTTTTTGAAAACCTTCTGGGATTTGTTCTGTCTCACGGATTTCCAAAATGCCCCAACGCTGTAAAAATTTCAGCACGTGTTTTTCATCTTTTTTTAGCCCATAAATTGAAATTCTATTCATGGGAACAACCGCCATACCTGTTTCCCCCTTTCCTGACCACTGTCACTGTTATTCTTCCAAAACGGCTTTTTTCACTAGCAGCAGTGCTTTATCCCATCTCGACTGGGCAATCTGACTGAGCTTTTCCAGCTGTTCTTCTGCCTCTGCGACAGACTGCATATAATCCGCTTCTATCTGCTTTTCTGCTTCTTCCAGCATTTTCATTACCTGTTCTTTCGCTTCCTGCTCCTGCTGCAGCTTTTGGTCTCTTGCCTGCTCCTGGGCTTTCTTCAGCATAGATTCTGCCTGCTGTTTTGCAGCAGCTTCTGTCTGATCCGCCTGATATTCTGCTGCTTCAATTTGTTCGATTGTTTTTTGTGACATAATTTTCCCTCCTTGTTTTGTGCCAGAGCAGAATTTTTGTTATCACATTTAAAGTATGAAAATAATTGATAGTTTTATTATATAACTTTTTCAACAAAAGTCAAACGAACTGTAAATAATTTTTATTTAATTTTAATTATTTCTATAAATTATACACAAAAAGCGCCTGCAAACAAATTCTGTTTGCAAGCGCTTCTTCATTATTATATTTTATTCAAATAAGTCTGAATCTTCCCATAAGCATTATTGGATCCAGGCACCATCGGCTCCTACAACATATCCATCAGGAGTGGTGGTGTTTTCAGCCATTCTTCCATTTTCCGGATAGAAATAGTACCATTTTCCGCCAATTTGTTTCCAACCTACATTCATGCTTCCATGACTGTCCAAATGATACCAATAACCTGCCCAGTGAAGCCAGCCAAAACGCATGGAACCATCCGGGTTCATATAATACCATTTATGGTCATCCTGAACCCAGCCCATTTCCATTGCACCATTGTTATTTAAGTAATACCACTGATTGTGAATAAACTGCCATCCGGTCTGCATTTCACCGGAAGCATTCATATAATACCAAGTGTTTCCAACCTTCTGCCATCCAAAGGTAATATAACCTGTTGGGTTAAACCAATACCAAGCCTTGTAGCCTTTTCCAGAATCCAGGTATTTCCACTCACTTGCTGGATAGGTTCCATCCGGATTCTGATACCACCAGCCGCCTTGACCGGCAACCCAGTTAGTGTCTGTAGGTGTGGGCTGAGGCGTCGGCACAGAAACAGAACCTCCGCTAGATTGTTTTAAAACAGTCAATGTTCCTGTCTCATAAGAAATGATATAGTTTTTTTCCAGCATCTGCACCGGAAATGGTAATCTCATAACTGCCCGGCTGACTCAAATTAACTTCACAGAACAATTCTGGCTCTTTTACCAAGGTATCATTGTGAACCAATCCCTGTACAGTAAAAGTAAGTTCCGGCATGGAGTTGCCCACATAAATTTCTTTATTTTCCGCTTTGATTACTAGTTGCGCTTTGTCAATGGTAACCATTTTTTCTCCGGAACCTACAAATCCAGGTTCTGCAACAGATGCTTTCAATTGATAAGTTCCTGCATTCACTGGTGCTTTTGGCAGCACTTCTCCCTGCTCATTATACCACTGATAAACAAAAGAGCCGGTATATCCATCTGCTGTTGCCTCTCCGGTATAGCTCAAAGGCTGACCGTCGTAGGTTTTGTTTTCCAGGACAATTTGATCCATTGTTACAGCAACAGATACAGGATCCTTTCCGCTTAAGGTTACAATTACATTATAATCTTCATAGTTTTTTGCTCCAATAACCGGAACATAAATCATAAATTCTGGAATATCCTCGGTTACCTGAGCACTGCCAATATAGGTCAGCTGCCCATTTTGTACCGCTAAATCTGTTACCAGCTGTTCGTCTGTATGGGGTAATCCATATACAGCACCTTCTGGCAGATTCGGCAGCAAAACAGATCCAGGTGTATTGGCTGTTACCGTCCCGACAGCACTCTGTTCTCCCTGATAGATTGCCTTTCTAATCTCAATTGGATAAAACTCAAATGCTTCTTCTGTGTTTGATGTCCCATTGATGGAAACTTTTAACAGATATTCTCCCGCATCTACAGGAGCACTATCCATAGGTGTAACGCTATCTGACTGATACCACTGGAAGGTTACATTTGAAAAATCTCCTCCACCAGTTACTGTCAGCTGATCCACTGTAGGAACAGGCATAGGATCCCCATCATAAGTTTTATCACCATAGTTGTGGAACTCAAATCCTGGTTTGGATTTTGTAATGGTACCTACTGAACCGGTAACTGCACCTTCCAGACAATAATTGGCTGCGTCTTCGCCGCTCAGTGTTACATCATGTGCTGTAACAGCCTTATCCTCACCTACATCGGGTGTATCATAGGTATAGCTGCCTGCCTGAGCAGTCACCTTGTCTTGAGGTAACAGCTCCTGAAGAACTACCTTTAATCCTTCCTGATTTTGAATATCGCGAGTACCGTCATACACCTTGGAAACAGAACCCTCCACTGTGGCAGAAATTGTTTTCTGCGCAATCTCATAAGTTGCAGAACTGCTTGCTGTACCAGTATACTGCCCAATTCCTGTAACTGTTACTGTAATAGTTCCTGCATTTACAATATTGCCCTGTCTGCCATTGGTGTTTGTATAGCTGACAGTATAGTCCTTATTTTCTTCCAGTGTCTTCTCATTCAACGTTACAGTGATTGATGGTTTTTGTTCTGTTCCATCATAAACAAAATTGGATTCTCCTAAAACAACTTGAGCATCTTCAAGACTTACTGCCGCTGGGGTTACGGTAACGGCGGCAATGTCTGAGTATTTTCCGTTTAATTCTGCTACTAAATAATAATGATATTCTTTTCCCCAGCTCAAGTCTTTCAATAAAATTGTTTCTGACCCATTCCCTACAGTAATTTTCTGACTTCCGGCATTTTGAATCACTTCTTTAGGATCAGTCAGGGCAGTGTCACTTTCCACATAATAAACCGTACTTCCCGCAGCAGCAGTAACATGCAGCTGGGCAGTATTGGTTGTCACTTCCCCAATTTCTACAGTTAGAGAAAGTCCCACTTTCTTCAGCTGATTGGGTTCCTGTTCAGAAACAGTTCCGGTATATTCTGTTCCTTTGAAATTTGCAGAAACTTGTCCTGCTGGCAGATAGAGATGAACTGTTCTATTTCCATCCACATAAACATCATGAAAACTATAACCATTCAGAGATGCCTCTGTCACCAGTGAATTTTCCGTGTATACCCCTGTTAAATCCGCAGAGGTGTAATAAACTGGTGTGACACCATTTGTAGGTGTATGACTCAGCTGAGCCTGGCCATTGGAACTATAAATGGTACCGCCGGTAATCTGAATTTCTGTGCCGGATTCATTCGCTTTAGAACCTACGCCAATATCTGCATACTGGCTGTTACCACTCGTTGCTGTAACGGTACCACCAGAAATGGAAATTATTCCCCCGGAAGTCTGATGACCTCCTCCAATTCCAGCACCAGCAGCATATTGATCGCCTCCGCCAGTAGCTTTTACATTTCCTCCAGTAATGGTAATATTGCCTTGGTTTTCACTAACTTGACCGCCATGTCCGCTGCCAATCCCAGCACCTTTATAGGTGGATTTAAACCCTACTTTTATCGCACTGCTGATAGCCGTTACGTTCCCACCGGTAATGGTGATGTTTCCGCTAGTTCCACCTTTACCGCTGTTAGAACCACTGCCGCCGCCGATTCCAGCACCACCATTGGTACTTTCAGCATATACGGTTCCGCCATTAATGATGATGTTGCCGCCGGAACCACCATTACTGGTTCCAGAGCCACTTCCGCCGCCGATTCCAGCGCCGCCGCCTACAGAAGTTGCGGAAACAATCCCTCCATTAATCGTGATATTTCCTCCGTCTCCTCCATGATTGGTAGAACCACCTTTGCTGGGGCCTCCTCCGATTGCTGCGCCGCCACTTGCAACGCCAGAAGTTCCGGTAGCTTTAGCAGTAACAATCCCTCCATTAATGGTAATCTTTCCGCCTGATTTTCCTTTTCCGCTTCCAATAGCAGCAGCTTCACCAGTAGTGGTTGCTGTAATTTCTCCACCATTAATGGTAATATCTCCTGCTACGGAACTATTTCCAATGGCAGCACCAGTAGAAGATGTGATTGTTAATTTGCCCATGGTACCTTGAGTTTGAGACTGAGCATAAATGGTCAGACTTCCTCCCATAAACTGACTGACAGAAATCCCGTTTACAAGATTCATATCACATCCATCTGCTAAAATCAATCTGACATGACCTTTTGAAACAGAATACAACGTATACTTGTCAAAATCATTTCCTTCTGCTACATACCAGCCTTCTGAAAGAGTCATGGTTCCGCTTTTAGCCAGCGGTTTTGCTTCTATCGTTTGAATTTCTCCATTCTCATCCAGATAAGAAACTGTTTTTGTCTCAGAATCACTTTCCAGTTCTGATACACTGTTTTGCAGTGAAATAGATTTGAGTGATTCCGCATAAACTGACGTTCCCGGTATTGTCAGTGCAATAGACACCGACAACACCCATGCTAATGAGCGTTTCCATCTTAGATTCATTGTTTTTGCCTCCTATTACTCACACAAACAGTTTTGCGTTTTTGCCATGTCCATACCATAGTTAATATATCTTTTTAGTAGGTTTTCGAATCAAAATAAAAAGATAACCTCACTTCCATTTCAAGTAAAGTTACCCCTTTATGTAAACCTTTAACCTGCAGCAGCTATAGATAAAGAATGTAAATCCAACTTTAAAACACTGTGCACAGTCATTTAAACAGGAATATATCAGGTAATGTTGTGAATTAAGAATAGCAAGTTTTTTCTGTAAAATCAATATTTTCTTTAATTGTTAACATTTTTTTGGAAATGAGTGTAATTTTTGGAAAGAAAACAAAGAAAAAACCTACAATTTCTATAAAAAATATAAGGTATTTTTAGAAACTAATTTTTTGTATTTACAATGATTTCTGCTTTTTCTGTCTGGTTAAAATCATCCCCGCAGTCAATGCCGTAAATGGAGCAACTGTAACAAGCCCAAAGCTTCCCACCACGGTATCCAGCACTTCTGCTGCTACATATTTATAGTTTAAAATATGATCGATAGGTGTTCCCTGAGCCATAAATACCATAAGCAAAGTAACATACCCTCCGGAATAGGCCAACAACAGGGTAGTGGTCATCGTTCCCATAGCTGCTCTGCCCACATTCATTCCAGATTTTGCTGCCTCTTTCCAAGAAATATCCGGCTTTTTCTCAATTACTTCATACACTGCAGAAGTAATATCTACTGCTAAATCCATCATTGCCCCAGATGCTCCAATAAAAATACTGCTCATAAAAATTGCTGTTAAATCCAAGTCCTGAAATCCGCTGTACAACAAAGATTCAGAGTCCGGCATGACAGCTCCATGAATCCGGAATAGATCAGTAAAAATCATACCCAGAATACAGGTGGCAAAAATCCCCAGCAGTGCCCCAGAAACTGCCGTAAGGGTTCGCTTATCAAATCCGTAAACAAAAAAGATAATGACCGCTGTAATAAAAATCGTAATGATAATCCCAATCCATACAGGAGAATACCCTTTTAAATAGCAGGGAACCAGAATTTTCCAGATAGTCATAATCGTAATTATGAAAGAAAAAATTGCCAACAGTCCATTTTTACCTGCCACTGCAATCAGCAAAACAGCAAACAGTAACAGCAAAATAATTTCTTTATCCAGCCGAAAATGGTCAGACATTACCACAGAGGCAATCTGATCCCCGTCATAGCTAATGGTAACCAAAGCTTTATCCCCTGGTTTATAGATTTTGTCCTTTTCCAAAGAACCGCTTAAAAAGTTTACCCCTTCTATTTCCTGTCCTTTAAAAATCCCATTGGTAATTTTTAAAATACAGGACTGTTCTCCGGACTGAATCAATCCAGAAGATTTAATGGCAGAATTATCCACACTTACCACTTCTCCGACTGCCCGCTCGGTGTCCTGATAAATCAAAGCGTCCTCATAGCCCGTAGGAATGGCCATGAGGATCGCAATGAGAAGAATACCAATGAGCATAATCAGAATCGTGGATTTTTGTTTCTGAAAAAACACACGTTTCATGAATATGGTATATCCTTTCTTACTGTTTGAACAGGCATTCTCTTCTGTTCAATACAGTTCCTTTCAAATTCTAAGAGATTTACTGACAAAACTATCCTGATCGCAGGAATTTTATTCTACACCAGTCAGTTCAGCCATTTTGTCAAAGATGTCAGTATTGTCATAGTAGCCTTCAAACAGATCCTGTCCAACGCCCTGAGCGAATACTTCTACAGGCAGACCAGTGTGTGCGTAAGAACCAAAGTTAATCCCGCTCTTGTTGTTCAGAATATGGGTAATGGTAACGGTCAACGGTTCGTAGCTGCCGTATTTGATGTATTCATCCTGAGCAAATTCTTCTTCTTCCCCAGTTCTGGTCATGGTTGTTTCATAGGCTTCTTTCAAAAGACCATATTCATAATCTGTCATTACCAGGCTGCCGTCATCAGTAGATTCCGGATGCTGATTTGCGTTATCTTTCTGATTGGTATCTGTAGTGCCTTCTCCTTCTGGTGCTTTCAGACCAAACAGTGCAGTTACATCTTTCATAACTGTATCAAAATCAGTTTTGTTTTCTTTATATTTTGCTACATAATCAGAGTCAAATTTTGCATAAGAAATCTTCTGGTTGTTGAAGTTCGTCAAGAAAGTATCATAGTCTGTACCAGCATAACCAATGGTCAAACCACCGGTTTCATGGTCGCCTGTTACCAAAATTAATGTTTCATCTGGATGTTCGTTGTAGAATTCCAATGCTTCTTTTACTGCGTTGTCCAGAGCAATGGTATCTGTCAAAGTGGAAGCTGCATCATTTGCGTGACAAGCCCAGTCAATTTTACCGCCTTCTACCATCATAAAGAAGCCGTTGTCATTGTCCAGCATTTCAATTCCTTTATCCACATAATCAGCCAAAGCCCACTGACCTTCTTCCAGGTCCATAGCATAGCTCATGGCATCGCTGTCTGCCAGATGTTCGTCAATCACAATTACTTTTCCATCTTCCGGAGTCAGTGCTTCTGCTTCTGCCTGGGTTTTTACAACTTGATATCCTGCTTCCTGCGCAATGGTGTAGATATCTTTCTGATCTTCATTTTCGCCAGTTGGATCTAACAGCGCACCGCCTGCAAAATAGTCAAAATTGCTTTCTACCATTTCCTGTCCGATTTCATAATAACTGTTTCTGGAAGCCTGATGAGCATAGAAAGCAGCTGGAGTAGCATGGTTAATATTTACGCTGGAAATAACCCCAATTTTGTAATCCTTTTGTGCTTTCAGTTTTTCTGCAATGGTTTCATATTCCTGTGTAAAGTCTTCGCTGACATTAATACTGCCGCTCCAGGTTTTATTACCAGTAGCGATAGAAGTTGCTGTAGAAGCAGAGTCCGGTGCGAAAGAAGTGCTGTCATAAGTCTGAGCAGAACCAGCTACCGGGAAATTCATCATTGCCAGATTATTCTGGTTAGAAAGCGTGGTTTTTGTTTCGCCATCCACAGTCACAGTTTTTCCATTCTGTGCGTTAGCGCTCATAAAATAGTTAGTCAGCTGAATCTGAGGATAGCTCATCCCGTCACCAATAAATAAGAACACATATTTCGGCACTTTTGTGTCGGCAGATACCTGCTGTACACTGTTGTCACGGGAAGCTGCTGCACTCTGCAGGCTTGCGGTATTTTCACCGGTATTTCCGCATCCGCTCAGCATACCCAAACTCATTGCTGCAGCCAAAAACAAAGCTACTGTTCTTCTTTTCATAAAAATCCTCCTTAAATGTGCTTACATAAACATACTCATCATCCTAACAGCTGTCACTCCGCAGACCCCTGTCTGCACCACAACTGCCCTAAGCACGTATTTAGTATACCTTTTTTTGGAAAATTCTTTCTAGCATCAGTATGTTAAATCTAGTTTAGAATTACGGGAACTTCCGCCATAGATTTATATAATTGATTTTTTCAGAATCATTGACTTTATCATTCGCATAAAAAAAGAGACCGATTGACAAACCGGTCTCTTTCTTACAATACTATCACCAACAGCTGTTACTTATGAACATATGCCGCTGTCAAATCACATGGGGATGATCTTTTGCATTTGTTCCGATGTTATTTTTATTGATTGTTAAATTGATTACCACAAAGGAGGATATTATTTTATGTTATTTTATAGATTTCATTTCCCCTGTAAAATTTATCAGCTGCAAAAACAATAATCGTATAAGTAATCTTCGATGATATCTTCTACGTGGCAGAAATCTGCCTCATAATGAACTAGGTCTTCTACAATTTTTTTGGCCAGCATTAAATTTCGTCCTGCCCAAAAACGATAATTGGTATTGCCAATACAGATCCAATAACATCCATGGTCAGACAAAATTTGATAACTGTTCTTTTCCTCATGGCTCATTTTATCAATCACCTAACTTCCTTTTGGTATTTAAAATTATATCACATCCTGGTTTCAGTTTACAATTATAAAGCTAAATGATACTCAATCTATGACAAAAGATTCTTTTGTGCATAACGTAGAATTTACGTCGAAAAAGCTCGTCAAAAAATCATGTAAAATTCCTGTTTTTTTGATAAAAACCGAGTGATTTTTTATAATTTTTAATTAAACTTTATTATTTATTTACATAGCCATCTTCTGTTTTGTAATTTTTTGTCGATTAATGGATATTTTTGCCGAATTTTGTTCGATTTACCAAGTCAATTTATACAAAAATTATTATATCACACCCAATTTACATGAAATTGCCTTCAATCAGAAATACAAAAAATAAAAAACATCTTCTCTGATAAATTATTTTATGGTATACTGTTTAAAGCTATCATAAAATTGTTAAAACCCCCTTAAAAAGGAGAATGTCATGAATTTAAACCATGTTTTAACGGCAATTGATGATTGGATGTACACGTATATCCTGATTATTCTTTTAATCGCTTGCGGTGTATATTTTACCGTTCGCTGCGGTTTTGCTCAGCTGCGTTTTATTAAAGACGCATTTCGTGTTTTAAAGGAAAAGGCACAGCAGGATCAAGATGGTCACAAAAAGGTATCTTCCTTCCAAGCACTGATGATCTCTACCGCTTCCCGTGTAGGAACTGGAAACATTGCTGGTATTGCCACTGCTTTGGTGGCGGGCGGTCCCGGAGCCGTATTTTGGATGTGGTTGATGGCCATTATTGGTGGTGCTTCCGCATTTGTAGAAAGTACTTTGGCTCAAATTTATAAGGTTCCGGACGGAAAACAATTTCGAGGCGGACCTTCTTATTACATTCAAATCGGCATGGGAAAACGCTGGTTAGGCGTTGTATTTTCCATTCTGCTCATCTGTTGTTTTGCCTACGGATTCAATGGATTGCAGGCATTTAATATGTCTTCCGCACTGGAATATTACATTCCCAATTACGCTCAAACTATCTGGCCTGCCGTAGTAGGCGCTTTGCTGGCAGCAGCTACAGGGTTGGTTATCTTTGGCGGTGTAAAACGAATTGGTTTTATTACCTCTGTTTTGGTTCCTATTATGGCTGGTGCCTACATTTTGGTGGGACTTTATACCATGGTCACCCGCTTTGACCGTCTTCCAGAAGTTATCGCAATGATTTTCCAGGAAGCATTTGACTTTCAGGCTATTTTTGGAGGATTTGTAGGCAGTGCTGTATTGATCGGAATTAAAAAAGGGCTTTTTTCCAATGAAGCAGGAATGGGAAGTGCCCCCAATGCATCTGCTACGGCACAAGTATCCCATCCAGTGAAACAGGGGCTGGTTCAGGTTCTTTCTGTTTTCATTGACACCCTTTTAATCTGTTCTACCACCGCTTTTCTTCTGCTGCTTTCCGGAGTAGAAGGCAAACCGGGTCAGTTAGACGGAATCCCTTATGTACAAGCTGCTATCAGCGAAAATGTAGGTACCTGGGGCATTCATTTTATTACCCTTTCCATTTTCGCTTTCGCTTTCAGCAGCCTGATCGGAAATTATTACTATGCGGAATCCAATATTTTGTTTATCAAAGATAATCAAACCGTTCTTAATGCATTCCGATGCACCTGCTTGGTAGCAATCTTTTTAGGGGCACAGGCAGACTTTACCACTATTTGGAGTATTGCGGATATTCTAATGGGATGCATGGCTATTGTCAATATTTTCGCGTTATTCTGTTTGGGAGGCGTGGCTGTCAATGCCTTGCATGATTATCAGGAACAGCGTCGGCGAGGACTTGACCCTGTATTCCGGGCTTCTAATATAGGGCTTACCAATACGAAAGTATGGAAAGACGACGAATCTTAATCTCGTTTGATTACAAAAATAAAAAGCTGAGGCGCACTATTTCGCCTCAGCTTTTTATTTTGCTTATTCCATCATGCTGTAAGTAAAATTTTCCCACAACACTTTACTGCCTTCCTCAATTTCTATCGGCAGCAAAGCCATTGCCACCGTGTTCTCAATCCCATCCTCGCTGACCATAATGGCATAATCTCCGTTAATTTTTATCACTCGATAAATCACTGGTTCCATGGCGTTTTTTCTCCCTTCTAACAATCTGAAGCAATTTTATTCCTCTTCTTATTATAAGAGATCCTACCCATTTTTTCCAGACTTTTTTACCAATCACAATTTAATCCAATACATCAAATGGTTTTTTATCATGTGACTGCAAATAGATTTGAAGCGAACCATCAGGTGGGTATGATGCCAAAAGTACCTGTTCAATCTCGGAAACGCCCTGCTGTTTCAGCTGTTTTTGCAGCCAGGTTTCATCCCTGCCAATGCGTTTTAAATGATGGGGCATTAATTTACCATCAATAATCAAATTTGCACATAATCCTTCTTCTGGAGGACAAAGATTTAAGTCTTCCGGACAGCAGGGACGTTTTTCGGACTTTGGCAGAAAACTGAGTTTTCCAGTGTGTTCCATAATCACATACTGCAAATCCCCCAGATTAAAATATCCTGCACTGCGGCATTCAGCTAAAAAGTCACTCATATCATAATGTACCTTTTCAAAATTTTCCCGAATCAGTTCCCCTTTTTCCAGCAGGATCACCGGCACCCCAGATAAAAATCTTCTGGCACGAATACTTTTGGTGGTCCAGTGAGAAAGCAGCAGAGAGGCTCCAGCGTATAAAACCATGGGTACCAATGTATTCCACCAGGTTACATCCAAGCCTGTGACCATATCTGCAGAAATGGACCCAATGGAAATTCCGATCACATAATCATAAAAAGACAGCTGAGAAATCTGACGGTATCCCATCACCTTAGTTACCAGAAATAAAATGAAAATTGAACTGACTGTACGAATCAAAAGTTCCAACAATTCCATACAAAAACCTCCGTAAACATCCGATAGTTTCAGTATGAGAATTTTGGCTTCTATTTATTCCTTTTTCTCGGTACGTTGATCTGCTTCATTCAGCCGAAATCCAAACGGCAGAAGTTCCCGTAAAAGATGTACCTGGTATTCCGTTTCGTTTTTCACTAAAATAATCCGAAAGGTATCTGGATCACAAAATTCTGCCATCACCTGCAGACATACACCGCAAGGCGGACAAATGTTGTGAGGGATTTCCTGCTCTTTGGGGGCTCCAGCCACAGCAATGGCTGAAAACCCTCGGTGTCCTTCCCGGATCGCCGCAAAAAAGGCCGTACGCTCTGCACAGTTAGAGGGGGTATACGCTCCATTTTCAATATTTCCCCCATCATAAACCGTTCCGTCCTCACACAAAAGCGATGCTCCTACCAAAAATCCGGAATAAGGTGCATAAGCAAGCTTTCTTGCCTGCAATGCCCGGCTTGCCAAAACTTTTTCATCCATCCGCTTTCCTCCTAACTATTTCCATAAATATTGTTTCAGATTCACCAGACCGTTTTTCTGAAAAACGACTCCTTCTTGTTCTAAGAGACTTCTCTGTTCCAAAAAGGGCGGTGCCGTTCTTCCCTGAGAATTTACCACCCGATGACAGGGAATGCCGGGAGGTGCATAGTGAACCGCCCTCGCCGCCTGACGCCAGCCTCTGGGAGAACCTGCCAAAACAGCAATTCTTCCATAGGTGAGCACTTTTCCTGCCGGAATTTCACACACAATCTGCCAAACCCGTTGTTCAAAGGACAAACTATCCCAATTCATTTGTTCTCTCCTTGAAATCTTCCTGCCCGTTCCAGAAAGATCTTTCCAAACTGACTGCCGCACCGCTCCAGTTCGCCCAATACTTTGCGAACCCCTTTTTCACTTTGATACCAGTTTTGAGCACTGACCCCGCCTACATCCACTGGGCAAACAAAAAACTGCGTATCCGGAAACGCATCCTGATAATACAAATACGCTCTTCTGGCATGAAAGGATTTACAGCACAAAATCGCACGGCTGATTTTCATATTACATTCATCGGTACGCTGTCTGGAAAACAAGGCATTTTGATAGGTAAACTGGGCTTTATCTTCCTTTAAAATTGCCCGAGCATCTACTCCTTCTGACAACAGCACTTCTTTTAAAAATTCCCATTCTGTAGCATACGGCCCCGGATAGCGGTCTTGTCCATCTTTTGCTCCGGGGAAATAGCCTTTTTTCACACTATACCGTCCGGAAGGCATCACATAAGGAGCGTATCCCTGTTTCCACAGTCTAGCTGCATATTCCGCCGGTTTTCCATAATTACTCCCGGGAACAAAAATAATATCCGCTTTCTGGGGCAAGTCCTTCATAAAAATAAAATCTGTAATATCCTGATAAAAACGATCCATATTCTTTTCCCCTATAAACCCAAACAGCCCGTCAGGCACCTATATCACAGGCACCAGACAGGCTGTCATTCATTTTCATTAACGATTTCGGATCTGCAGTAATTTGTTTTTCAAATCCACTTCAATTTGACGCAGTTCCACTTCTGCTTCCTGGCGTTTCTGATGTCCTTCCGCCTGAATCTGCATCACTTCATCCAAAGTGGAAATCAAAGACTCATTGGTGTGTTTTAATGTTTCAATATCAACAATTCCACGCTCTGTTTCTTTGGCAGTTTCAATGGTAGCAATTTTCAGTGCATCCGCATTTTTGCGAAGCAGTTCATTGGTCAAATTGGTAACTTCTCTTTGTGCCTGAACAGCCTGCTGAGAATGAGTAAGTCCCAGTGCAATTACCATCTGGCTCTTCCACAGAGGGATAGTATTCACAATGGTAGACTGAATTTTTTCACTCATCAAAGTATCATTATTCTGCACCAGACGAATCTGAGGCGCCATCTGAATAGAGATAATGCGGGTCAAATCCAGGTCATGCAGCTTTTTCTCAAACCGGTCACACATAGCCGCCAAGTCATTGGCTGCCTGAGAATCTTCCGGCAAACCGCTTTTTTGCGCCTTTTCAATATACTCAGGCAAAATGGTCTCCCGGGTTTCTTTCAGTTTTTTCTTCCCTGCCAAAATATACATAGACAGTTCTTTAAAATTCTGCAGGTTTACCTGGTACATTTTATCCAGCAAAGCCACATCTTTCATCAGCTGAATCTGGTGATTTTCCAAGGACTGGCTGATTTTTTCTACATTCACATTGGCCTTTTCGTATTTGGTTTTCAGCATAGCAAGTTTGTTGGTATTCTTTTTAAAAAATCCCAACAGCCCTTTGCTTTCTTCCTCTGCGTCAAACCCTTTCAGCTCGCCGACCAGATTGGAGATCATATCGCCGATCTCGCCCATATCCTTAGTCCGGACAGTCTGCAAAGCAGTATCGGAGAAATTTGCAATTTTCTGCTGTGCGCCGGCGCCGTACTGCAGCACTAAATTGGAATTGGTCAAATCAATTTTCTCAGCAAAATCATCTACAATTTTCTGTTCTTCCGGGGTCAGCTGTACCTCTTCTACTGGAGTTACCTGTTTTTCTGCTCCCGTTTGCAGCTGTTCTGCCTTATCTGCCGCTTCCTGTCCAAAAGGATCCAGCGTTAAAGAAGGCGGTGTGTTCAACATTGTTTCATCCATGAAAAAATCCTCCTGTCACCATTTAACCACCAACAGAACGTTTCGTTTATTCTTCTTTGGCGGACATCTTCATATCGTCATCAGCAAGTCCTTCCTGCGCCAAAATCTGACGCAGTACTTCAATATCGGTAGAAATATCCAGTTGATCATCCTGGAACAAATTATCTAGCTGTTTTTCAAAGGCAATTGCCATGGTGTGCAAAATCCCCTCGATTTCTGTAATGCTGGCATTAATGTGATCCCCATCAATTCCCTGCTGCTTTAATCTGTCATAAGAATTTAACAGCTTGAGTAGTGTAGGCAGATAATAATTCATAAATTTCCGAATCTGGGGTGCATCTTCCGGATTTTCAGAGATATAGTCAAAGATCTTTTCCGCACATTCTTCCATACGGGCAATCTGCCGGAACGCTTCCGGACTATTGCTGGCAATCCGGTCATTTACTTTCCGGATTCCTTCCAAATACAAGCGTCCTTCATTTACGATCTTTTCCACTTCTGAAAGTTCTTTCTCCGGCTCCGGTTCCACGGTTTCCTGTTCATGAGGTGCCTTCTCCGGCTCTGCAGCAACAGGTGACGGAACCTTTTTATCCGGAAGCAGAACAAAGTGGAAAATACAGTAATAAATAATACCGCACACAATGACCACCGCTGCCGGAATATCTGGGAAGAATGCCACCGTTGCCACCATCAGCAGCACGGACAAAATCACCCGCAGTCCCAGTCGTTTTTTCCCCGGCTGTTTTTGAGCCTCAGCGGGCTGAAAAGGCGGCTGCTGATATGGAGGATAATGGGGCGGAACGCCATACTGGCGGTTCCCAGGTCCTACTTGTGATCCATCTAGTTTATTCCAAGGCATAAAACACCATTCCTTTAACAATATGATATCTTATTTAATATAATATCTTGTTTTTGAAACAGTGTCAACTGAAAAAGGCCGCAAGAAATCAAAAGATTTTCTTAAAAATCTACGACTATTTTTCTAAGGAAATCGGGGATTCCGCTTTTAAAACTGTGTAAAATTCCCGAATGGCATTTTTCCGTTCCAAAATATCTGCAAAATCCCGGTTGTATTCAAATGGATATTTATAATTGAAAATCCGCTGTACTTTTTGAGATTTTTTCCGAATCAGCTTGGATACAGCGCTGGCTCCCGCAGCCAAAATAGTATGGATTTCCTCCATAATATAAATATTGTAAAGCCCTTCATATCCCGGTTTGCAGTATCCCACATTTTCCAAATTCTGCAATGTATTTTTCTGCCGGTAAAGGTAATATGGCTCATATCCTGCCTGTGTCAGCGCCTGATACGCATATTCCACCATTTTAGAAATTTCCATCTGAGGAAGGCTTTCATCCAGTTCTCCTGCATGGAACAGGTCAGAAGACCGTTTAATGGTCAAGGTGTGCACTGTAATGTTGGTGGGGTTTAACATAACCGCTTCATCAATGGTTTTGCAGAAGCTTTCATAGGTATCCCCGGGAAGTCCTGCAATAAAATCCATATTGATATCTTCAAATCCCATTTCCTGGGCCATGCGATAACAGTCTACCACCTGTTGTGCTGTGTGCTTTCGGCCAATGTTTTTTAACACCTGATCGTTAAAGGTCTGGGGGTTGATGCTGATTCGGGTTGCCCTTGCCTGTTTGATGGCTTCCAGCTTGTCCCGGGTAATGGTGTCTGCTCTGCCTGCTTCGATGGTAAATTCCTTGGCCTGATCCAGAGGAAAACTTTCCCGCATACATTGGGTCAGCTGTGTCAGCTGATCCGCAGACAAGGTGGTGGGAGTTCCCCCTCCAATATAGGCTGTTTCCAGCTGAAGTCCCAGTCCTTCTACCTGTTTTCCCATATAACGGATCTCTTCACAAAGCTTTTCTACATATTCTCCAACCAATGCTTTTGCCTTAGGCGCTGCAATGGAACTGGATACAAAAGAACAGTAGCTGCACCGGGATGGACAAAACGGAATGGATACATAAAGGCTGTAGGAATTAGGTTTGGATGCATCAATAATCTCCACCTGATTTTTCCGGGTCTTTTTGCACAGATCAATTTTCTGCGGCGTCACCAGATAATCCTCTGCAAAAATCCGTTCCACTTCTTCCATGGATTTTCCCTTTTCAATCCAGTAATTCATCTGTTTTACTGGGCGGATTCCGGTCATAACTCCCCAGGTTACATGAATGCCGGTGGCCTGTTCCAATGCGTGATATACTGCCACGCACAAAAGCCGTTCACATTCTTCCTCATAATGGAAATCTTCATTCAGCACAGTCTGACTTGCTGTACACTCTTTCCCCTGAAGACGCACCAATCCGGTCAAAACCGTTTCTTCTGCTCCTCGGCTGAGAGAAGCCACAATCACATCATCCCGCTCTTCCCAAGGGGTATCATACTCATGTTGAAACAGCACACAGGGAAAAAATAATTTGCATACGCTTTCTACTTCATATTTAAAGGTATTGTTCTCAAAAATAATCGTCATAATCCACCTGACCCAAATATGGGTTTGTTTTCTTTTGTATTTCCAGTGTGGTAGCACCGCCATGCCCTGGATATACTGTATAATCCTGAGGCAGTGCTGCCAGTTTTTCCAAAGAAGCCTTTAATACAGGATAACTTCCTCCGTACAAATCAGTGCGTCCTACACTGCCCTCGAACAAGGTATCTCCTGTAAACAAAGCCCCTTCTCCCAAATAGCAGCTGGAACCTTTGGTATGCCCCGGTGTATGAATCACCTGCAAAGAAATTTCATCCAGTTTTACTACATCTCCATCCTGCACTGTATGATAAGAAACACCTTTTTCATAATGGAAGTACAAAGGCGCCATACCGCATAAAGACAGGGAGATATCCTCCAGCATTTCCAAATCCTGCTCAGGAACATAAACAGGCACCTGTTCATAGTCCAGCAAGTCCCATACAGCGGCAATGTGGTCATGGTGACCATGGGTCAGCAAAATCGCCCCCAGTGTCAAACTGTTCTGTTCTAAATATCGGATAATTGCACTGGCATCGCCTCCTGGATCCAATACCAGCACCCGGTTCTGTTCACTGACCAGCAGATAGCAGTTGGCCTGAATCATTCCCAATGGTTTTGTTACAATCTTCATAAAATACACTTCCTTTCTTATTCCTGTACTGCGTCATGATAGTATAAAATAATATTCTGATAGCTTCCGTCCTTCATACGGTACCCGTTAGGCACCATTCCAATCCGAGTAAAACCCAGTTTTTGATACAGATGGTTGGCTGCATAATTACATTCTACCACAGCATTAAACTGCAGTCCCCGAAAGCCGCAGCGATATGTTTCCCGCAGACAATGGCGGACCAGCAGCTCCCCAACGCCTTTTCCCCGGGCGGCTCTATTCACCGCATAAGAAGCGTTGGCAATATGTCCGCAGCGGCCAATATTGTTGGGATGCAAAATATACATTCCCACGATCTGACCATCTTCTACAGCACATACCGCAGAAGACTGTTCTTTTAAAAATCGGCTCATCCCTACTTCATCATAACATTCTTCCCCTGGAAAGGCATTCCCCTCTTCTACCACCTGGTTCCAGATTTCTGTCATTTGAGGGATGTCTTTTTCCTCATAAGATCTTACTGTAATCATAACCTGCTCCCCCTAAAGCAAAAAGCCGCAGAATCAAATCTGCGGCTCTCTTTGTGTTTTATGCTTTTGATTTTCTTGCTTCCAGGTCAGCCAATGCGTCTTTGCGGGACAAATTGATTCTGCCCTGATCATCAATTTCAATTACTTTAACAATAATTTCATCGCCTACAGACACAACATCTTCTACTTTTTCTACCCGGTGTGCTTCCAGTTTGGAAATGTGAACCAAACCTTCTTTTCCAGGAGCAATTTCTACAAAGGCGCCGAAGTTCATCAGACGGGTTACTACCCCTTTATAAATAGAACCTACTTCCGGATCATTTGCAATGGTTTCTACCATATACAAAGCCCGTTTTGCGTTTTCCAGATTGACACCCATAATCACACAAAGGCCATCGTCATCAATATCGATTTTTACATCGCATTCTGCGCAGATCTTCTGAATTACGCTGCCGCCTTTTCCGATAACATCTTTAATCTTGTCCACTGCAATCCGAGTCTGCAGTACTTTTGGAGCATATTCCCCAACAGTTGGACGAGGTTCTGCAATTGCTTTTGCCATAACTTCATCCAAAATATAAAGTCTAGCTTTTCTTGTTTTTTCAAATGCTTCCCGGATAATGTCCATGGTCAAACCGTCTACTTTAATATCTACCTGAATTGCGGTGATCCCTTTATGAGTACCGCCTACTTTAAAGTCCATATCGCCGTAGAAGTCTTCCAGACCCTGAATATCTACCATTGTAGTAAAGGAGCCGTCTTCTTTGGTAATCAAACCACAGGAAATACCAGCAACTGGAGTACGGATCGGAACCCCTGCATCCATCAAAGCCAAAGTAGAACCGCAGATAGAGGCCTGAGAAGTGGATCCGTTGGAAGACAATACTTCAGATACTACACGGATCGCATATGGGAATTCTTCCAGAGAAGGCAGAACTGGAACCAGTGCTTTTTCTGCCAAAGCACCATGACCGATTTCACGGCGTCCAGGACCTCTGCTTGGACGGGTTTCCCCAACAGAGTAAGATGGGAAGTTGTACTGATGCATATAACGTTTGGTCTGATTTTCATCCAAACCGTCCAGGTTCTGAACATCGCGAACCGGACCCAATGTCGCAATAGACAGTACTTGAGTCTGTCCACGGGTAAACAAACCGGAACCGTGAACTCTTGGCAGCAGAGCTACCTGAGCATCCAATGGACGGATTTCTTCCATACCACGGCCGTCAACACGTTTGCCTTCCAGCAGCCATTCACGCACGATTTTTTTCTGCAGCTTATACATGCATTCATCCAATTTTACCTGGCTTTCCGGATATTTTTCTTCCAGTTCAGTATAAACCCGTTCGTAAATTGGCAGAAGACGTTCATCACGAACTGTTTTGTCGTCGGTATCCAATGCCAGTTTGGTATCTTCCAAAGCAATGGCAGCTACATCATTGAACATTTCTTCCGGCAGTTCCTGAGATTCAAAGGTGAATTTTTCTTTGCCGATTTCAGCCTGAATGCCGGCAATAAATTCTACCATTTTTTTGATTTCTTCATGACCTGCAGCGATAGCTTTCAGCATGGTTTCATCGTCTACTTCGTTGGCACCAGCTTCGATCATCACGATTTTATCCCGGCTGCCTGCTACAGTCAGGTTCAGGTCAGATTTTTCCCGCTGTTCGGTGATTGGGTTTAATACAATTTCCCCATCTACCAGACCAACGCTGACACTTGCAATCGGGCCATTAAATGGAACGTCAGAAATAGATACTGCGATAGAAGCCGCAATAGAAGCGGTGATTTCCGGAGCATTGTCCACGTCAGTTGCCAAAACAGTCATCACAATGGAAACGTCATTGCGCATATCTTTTGGGAACAAAGGACGCATCGGACGGTCTACCATACGGGAAGTCAGAATTGCGTTTTCACTTGGTTTTCCTTCTCTTTTCAAGAAAGAACCAGGGATTTTGCCTGCTGCATATAATTTTTCTTCATAATCTACAGAAAGAGGGAAAAAGTCTACCCCTTCCCGAGGTTTTGGAGAAGCAGTTACATTGGCCATTACTACGGTGTCGCCGTAACGTACCCAGCAGGAACCGTTTGCCAGTTCGCAGGTTCTTCCGGTTTCTACTGTCAGCGGACGCCCAGCAAAAGTTGTGTGGAAAGTTCTTGGTTGATTCAGCATAAAATTTCCTCCTGTAACGAAAATAACATTTTGTTCTGACAGGCGCTGGGCTTAGCAATAAATCCTGCCGCCGGAATTTACCCGGTCCAGCGGTACGATTTAATGCTAATTTCCCATCTTAAGCCCATCAGAAACAGGTTTGAAAACACACGAAAAGGCAGATGAAGGTTTCATCTGCCTTACGTATTCTATTGATTATTTACGCAGACCCAGTTTTGCTACGATAGCACGATAACGTTCGATATCGGTCTTTTTCAAGTAGTTGAGCAGGTTGCGGCGATGACCTACCATTTTCAGCAGACCACGTCTAGAGTGATGGTCTTTGTGATGAACTTTAAAGTGTTCCTGCAGGTCGTTGATTCTCTTGGTCAATACAGCGATCTGTACTTCAGGAGAACCTGTGTCGGTGTCATGCAGACGGTTTTCTGCGATTACTTGGTTTTTTTCTTCTTTTCTCAGCATATTCTTTCACCTCATTAAAATTGTCATCCATATTCAGGATGCAGCCTTTTCGCAGCGGTGGGTTAGGCGAATTCCGGTTATCCGGCAATAATCCTCATCCCGCGGAAAAGCATATATATTATATCACACCGGGTTTTCTTTGTAAATACCTGATTTTTACTTTTCCTGTTTTTTCGCAAAAAGGATAGAAAGACTGCTGACCACTTTGATGATTTTTATCATTTCGTCATTCGACGCAGTTTATTCCCCAAAAATCGCCGCAGCTTTTTGCATATGCTCCATAATCTTTACCCCAAATGGACAATTGGTTTCACAGATTCCGCACTGGATGCAGTCAGAAGCCTTGGCCTTTAATAAATGATAATGATCCCGCACCGTTTCAGGGACCATGCCCTGAGCTTCGCACAGATCCGCATATTTATTAACAGTAGCAATATCAATTCCTGCTGTGCAGGGAGCACAGTGACCGCAGTACATACACTTGTCAAAAAACCGGTGCGCCGGCGCTTGGCTCAATGCTTTTGCGTAATCCTTTTCTTCCTCCGGCAGGTCACTGTAACCGGCAGCATAGCGGATTTCCTCCGGTGTTTTGGCACCTGCCAACACGGAAACAACACCCGGTCTAGTCAATGCGTAATGAAGACACTGGAATACTGTCATGCCAATTCCAAACGGGCTCTGGTTTTGATCCAGCAGAGCTCCTCCGGCAAAAGGTTTCATCACAGTCAAGGCAATTCCATTGGCAGCACAATATTGATACAGCTGTTCCCGCTCCGGATCTATATTTGCCAAAGCAGAATTGCTGCCCTGATAGGTATCCTGCTCAAATAAAACGTTTAAGTCTTCATTAGAAGGAAGCATATCATAAGCCGGATTGACGCTGAGCATAATCACATCAATGAGTCCGGTTTTTGCCGCCTGCATGGCAATCCGGTGGTTGTGAGTTCCCATACCAGTACAGCGGATTTTCCCTTCCCGTTTTAGATCCAGCACATAAGAAAGGAATTCTCCCTGAAAAATCCGGTCAAAGTCTGCCTGTTCATCCACAAAATGAATCATTCCCACATCCATGTAGTCAGTCTGCATCCGTTTGAGCAGATCTTCAAATGCTTCTTTTACCTGAGGCAATTCCCGAGAACGCTGATACTGACCATTCTGCCAGGTGGAACCAATCTGCCCCTGAATAATAAATTTCTCCCGGCGGCCATACATAGCTTTCCCAAAATTGGTTCTCACATCCGGCTCAGAATTATACATATCAAAATAGTTGATTCCGCATTCCAGCGCCGCATCAATCAACGCCTTGGCAAATGCTTCATCCTGATTCATAAATCCTTCGCTTCCCAAGCCAACCTCACTCACTGAGATTCCGGTTTTGCCCAGCCATCGATAATTCATAGAACCCCTCTTTTCTGTTATGATTTCTGTAAAAAGGTCTGATAATCCTCATAATTTTTCCGGAGCAGTGCCGGAGTATCCAGCCCATAAGGACATTTGGACTTACACTGCCCGCACTGAATACATTTTTCTACCTGCTTCATCATTTCCTGACCCTTTTCTCCCAGCCAGTTCTGGGCAGGGGACCGTCTTAAAAGCAAGGACATTCTGGCGCAAGTATTAATTTCAATCCCCATGGGACAAGGCATACAATATCCGCATCCACGGCAGAAGTCCCCTGCCAACTGCTGACGATCCTTTTGGATCAGTTCCTGAATTTCTCGGGTCATGGCAGGTGGATTGTCCTGATAAGAAAGGAACTCATCCAGCTCAGTCTGCCGCTGGATTCCCCAGATAGGAAGCGTATTCTCAAACTGTGCCAAATAAGCATACGCCGCATCAGAACGGGTAATCAATCCCCCGGACAATGCCTTCATGCAGATAAAGCCCACATTTTTCTCCTGGCACAAACGAACCAGCTGTTCTTCCTTTTCGCTGGCCAAATAACTGAACGGAAATTGCAGCGTATCGTATAGCCCGGAATTTACCGCTTCTTCCGCTACAGACAGCCGATGGTTGGTAATTCCAATAAAGCGAATTTTTCCCTGCTTTTTCGCTTGAAGCATTGCTTCATAAAGTCCTGTTCCGTCTCCTGGTTTGGGGCAAAAAGATGGGTTGTGGAACTGATAAATATCAATATAGTCAGTCTTCAGCAGTTTCAGGCTGGTCTCCAGATCCTTCCAAAACCCTTCTACCGTTGTTTGTCCGGTTTTGGTTGCCAAAATAATCTGATCCCGCACATCGCTCAGCGCCTCACCAATTTTTTCTTCGCTGTCGGTATAAGCCCGGGCTGTATCAAAAAACCGAATTCCATGATCGAAGGCTCTCCTCAAAAGAGCGGCACCTTCTTTTAGGGATACACGCTGTACCGGCAGTGCTCCGAATCCATTTCGATTCACTGTAATGCCTGTTCTTCCCAATGTAGTGGTTACCATAATACTTCTCCTCTCTATACTGAAATCCATTCTTTTCAAAACCAGAAATTCTTGTTATCAGTTCCAATTTAATGTCACTTCATCCACTTTACCCCGTTTTATAAAACCCACATTCTGGTACGCCCGATTGGAAGCAGGGTTTGCTAAATCCGTATACAAAATAGGTGTTTTTCCTCTCTCCAAAATAAGTTTGCTGATATGAGCTACTAAAGCCGCAGCAAACCCTCTGCCCCGGTATTCTGGTTTAGTATAAACCAGGTTAATTGCCATGTGCTTTTCAGTTTCCCTGCGGCTTTGGGCTGTAGCTACAACACTCTCCTGCTGCTTAATGACAAAAAACCAAGGATTTTCTATACATTCACCGGCTTCTTGCAGGAAATCTTCGTAATCTTCTGCCTTGCCATAGCAATCCTGCTGAAAATTCGCCATACAAACTGCAATTTCTTTTTTATCAGCTGGAGAAGGTCTTTCTATAGACACATCTGTGTTTTTCGCAGGAATCACCCTAGGATTTTCAAAACTCTCCATACAGACACGATGCTGTTTCGCAGCTGATTTTCCCAAAAAAGGTTTCACCAGCACATCTGCAGTTTCTGGCTTAGCAATCAACATGATAGAACCCTGACCATGAAAACGGTCCCACAAATAATCACTCAGTTCCTTTAAAGATTCTTCTGAAATACCATCGGAGGTCCAAACCCATACAGGCATCTGTGGACCAGTCATACCCACAACAAAACTCTTTTCATCGCTTACCAGCAAAAATGGATACTGTCGAATCAGTTCTATCAAGCTAAATGGAACAATATCTTTCTGATATTCTCTGCTTTTAAAAATTTCATGGTCTTTCTCTATGGAAATTATCATATTGTATCACTTTCCTAAAAACGTTTTTTCAAAATTTCATCTATATTTACACTACTAAAATAATTTATTATAGTATAACATTTAGAGCAAACTCCAAGTCAAGTTTGCCTTACCCAATCTTTTCAAAATACGGCAGACAATCCAAAGGTGCCGGAACTTCCACTGTCTTTCCGCCCTCATATGTTGTTCCGTTCACATACTTCCAGATTCCCTTAGGAAGTGAAACCTGTCTCATCCGAGCACCTTTTTCCAGTACCGGTGCCACCAGAATGGTGTCTCCCAGCATAAAGCAGTCGGTTACCTGCTCCAATCCCTGACCTGGGAACACATACTCCAGATACCGCACAATAGGCTCTCCGGTTTTTGCCGCATGGCATGCCAGATCCCAGAAACGTTCAGAAAAATCAATATGCATTTTTGCTGCCTGCACACACAGGTTAGAATTTTCCTGAGACAACACTCTCCACGGAGCTGCAGAAAACTGCATCATAGGCATCAATGCAGCACACTGAGCGTAACGAACAAACAACTCTTCATCCAAACTGTCAGAATGACTCAAAAAGCTCTTATATTCTCCGCCACCAATCATATCCGGACAGGTAAACGCATACCCTAAAATCCCCTGACAAAGCTCATTGGGCACCAGAGAAGAAACTCCGTTTTCTGACCAGCTGTGCAGTTTATCCGCCAGACGCTGTACCAGGTGGGTTCCCGCCATCCCATAACAAGCGCGGTATTCATTATAAGGATAGTCAAGACCCACTTTTGCCCAGGCTTTTGTCTGACCATTGGCAGTGATTGGCTGGAATGTCAGGTCATCATCACTGTAAAAAGAACCGTCTCCTGCGTCGAATTTAAATCCGTCAATTCCGTACTCCTCCATGAGACGGCGGTTTTGCTCATGATACCATTCCATCGCTTTCGGATTGCTTCCATCCAGCACCACAGAAAATCCATTCCACCACAGTTTCAAAGAAAGAGAGCCATCTGGATTTTTCACCAAAAGTCCCTGATCCCACAAATCTCTGGCATTTTTACAGTCCGGAGACAAAAAAGGACAGGTCCACAGCATCACTTCAAATCCCATCTGATGAAGTTTGTCCACCATCGCTTTGGGATCGGGGAAAGTATTCCGGTTAAATTCCCAAACGCCGTAATCCAGTGCCCAGCCGTCATCGATCATCAAAATTCCTGCCGGCAGTCCCTGTTTTAAAATATTTTCCGCATAGGTTAAAACCCCTTCCTGGGATTGATCGTACATCAGTTCAATCCAGGTGTTATATTGAGGCTTTGTAAAAAATTCTTTTGGAGGCACCACCCCATTTGCCGGAAAGAATCTGCGGGACGCTTCCAAAAATGCTTCTTTTAAAGTATTGCCCAATGTTTCCACAATCACTTCAGTGCGTTTAGAGCTTACCTGAAGCTGACCGTTTTCACAAATTACAGAAAATCCTTCTTCACTCCAAATACAGCGTCCTTTACTGGAAAGCAAAAGGGGATTGCATTGGTTGGGGTCTGTATTAGGCTGAATATCTGCCCGATAGCTGCTTTGTGCTGACAGCGGCATTTTAATCCCATCATTGGAACGAATTCCATACCAATATTCCCCTGGCAAAAAAGTAATTGTTTTCTGTTTCATAGTATTTCCTCCTATATCAACCGATTTCATTTCTTTCATTCTAGCACAACTCTGTCAAAAATCCATGGTCATTTGTTGTAGTAAAATGTTGAGTTTTTTATGGATTTTGCTCTGAAATAAATTTAGAAACAAAAACCTGTTTTACACTTGACAAACCAGGAAAATCAGTGTAAAATAATTAAAGTTCTCGGGGTGTAGCGCAGGTGGTAGCGTGCTTGAATGGGGTTCAAGAGGCCGTGGGTTCGAGTCCCGCCACTCCGACCAAAATCCGCTGAAGTCATAGACTTTAGCGGATTTTTTGTATTTTCATTACTGATACAGATCTCTAATCAGACAAGTTGGTACTGCACAAAAGGATTGATTTTAACAGGCTCTGTCTTTTTTGATTTGCGAGGCTCATCTACCTTTCTGGCATCAGGAATATCCTTTTTATCGTCAGTTATCGAAAAACTTTTTTCGTTATGAAACCATGGTTTGTCTAAATGAAGATACTTGCACCAAAGTTTATATCTTTTTATTCACTTCACGCAGAAGAATGCTAATACCTATAAAAAGGAAAAACTTACTGAGACAATATATCAATGTCATCATGAATAAGAAAATATTGATGTAAATTCAATGCCTCATCTCAAAAATATGATAACATTTTTGTTTCTAACAAAAGAGACGGATATTCTTACAGTTTTCAAATGCTATAAGAATACCCGTCTCTTTCACTATTTTCATCCAACGATAAAAATTATCCTTCTATTTCACCCGTTTCCAGCTGCTGTAAAAGCTTGGCAATCTGTTTTTTCAGCCAGTCTTCCGGTTCCAATTCCAGCGCTTTTTCACAAAGTTTTTTGGCCTGTTCTGTATCCTGATCAAAAAATTTGCCTTGGCTATAAAATCTAGCCAAATGATATTGTGCTGCGGCGCTGCCCTTATCGGCGGCTTTTTGATACCACTCAGATGCCTGTTTTAAATCTTCTTTCCAACGTTCATAATAAAAGCCCATATCCGCATACAATGCACGATTATCGCAACCTAAAGACATGGCTTTTTCATACAATGCAACTGCGCGCTGAGGATCTTCTGCAACGCCAAATCCATAAAAATAACATCTGCCTAAATGGTAGATCCCGTCGTCCAGATTATGGTCCGCTGCTTTTTGGAACCATTTCACCGCCTGTTCTCCGTCCTGGGTTACTCCAGTTCCGTTTTCATAGCACAATCCAACATTATCCTGTGCCCGAGGATAACCGGCATCTGCCGCTTGACAATAGTAATGAAATGCCTTCTCCTCATCTTTCGAAACCCCTGTACCGTATTCATACAAGTATCCCAAATTATTCATGGCACGAAGAGACCCCTGTTCCGCCGCTTTTTCGTACCAAATTCTAGCTTTCACTGGATCCTTTTTGACACCCACCCCCTCTTCATAACAATATCCCGCACAGCATTGTGCCTCCCGGTCGCCCTGCTCTGCGGCCATCTCATAGCAACAAGCAGCCTGTAATAAATCCTGAGCAATTCCTTCTCCAAATTCATACATCTGACCTAAATCCCTCGCTGCAGCTGCAGACCCTTGTTCTGCAGCTTTGGTCAGCCAAGTTACTGCTTGAACTTTGTCTTCCTTTACTCCGATTCCATCCCGGAAACAAAGTCCCAACAAAAGCTGTGCACGGGAATACCCATATTCGGCAGCCCATTCGTAATGTTCCGCCGCCTTTTTCGGATCAGGAACCGTTCCAATTCCCATCTCCAAACAATATCCTAAATTGCATACTGCAGGAAGATACCCTTCTTGTGCGGCCTGCTCATACAACCAAATGGCTTGTTTTTCGTCAGCTTCCATGCCAACCCCATTTTCACAGCACCACCCAAGACTGGTAATTCCAAACAAGTCTCCCTGCATACTGCTTTGCTCAAAACATTCCCGAATTTTATTTTCCTGCCGAGGTACTTCTGAAAGCCAAAAGCATCCTAATTTTGCCCACTGTTCCCCATTCAAGTTGGTTTCTTTTAGCGGTACCAATTCTTTTCCGCATTTAGGACAAACGGTAAGGAGCTGATCTGTTTCTCCAATCCAGCGGCAATTTATATTTTCACACTGATAAATCACAATGATTCCTCTTTCTATCGTTCTGTTATACAACATTTTTTCTATTTTCTGAAAAACAGAATTATTATACCACAGAATGTGAAAATGTCCAATGAAAAACAAATTGGTTTTTCATGAACAATTTTTTTGACATATAAAAATCCCCGGTGGAATTCCACCGGGGATTTACAGCAATTACAAAAATTAGTCTGCAACGTATGGCAGCAAAGCAATGTGACGAGCACGTTTAATTGCAACAGTCAGCTGACGCTGATGATGAGCACAAGTGCCAGTTACACGTCTAGGAATGATTTTGCCTCTTTCAGACAAGAATCTTCTCAGTTTTGCAACATCTTTATAATCGATATGTTCTACTTTATCTACACAGAATGCACATACTTTTCTGCGAGTACGTTTACCACGATTATTTGGTCTTTCCATATTCAAGTACCTCCCTTATTTAACATTAGGCTAAACGGATCAAAACGGCAGATCACCGTCGTCCGTATCGATTTCCTCGTAATCTTCAATATTACCGATAGAAAAGCTGGTGCCTTTTGCAGGCTCGTCCATTTCAGATGGCATCGGGAAATCGTGAACAGCAGGTTTTGCCCCGCCTTTGGATTCAGCAAAATAAACCTGATCAGCAACTACTTCAAATGCTGTCCGTTTATTTCCTGCCTGGTCAGTGTAACTTCTGGTCTGAATAGCGCCTTCTACTGCTACTAACTGGCCTTTTTTAAAATACTTGCTGACAAATTCAGCAGTTTGACGCCAGGCAACAATATTAATAAAATCCGTCTGATCACGGTTATAATTTCTGGACACAGCCAAAGAAAAAGTAACCACAGAAACTCCATTTGGAGTTTGACGCAAATCCGGATCTGCCGTTAAACGACCCATTAAAATTGCTCTATTCAGCATAAAAGCTCAACTCCTAACTCAGTCTTCTTTCGCAACGATCAAAGAACGCATAACGCCGTCTGTGATTTTGAAAATACGATCCAGTTCAGCTGGGAAAGCTGGAGCACTGTTGAAGGTGTACATTACATAGTAACCTTCGGTTTCGTAGTTGATTGCGTAAGCCAGTCTGCGTTTACCCCATTCATCAACGGAATCCAATTTTGCTTCTTTAGAGATCAAAGCTGTGAATTTTTCAACTGCAGCTTTAATGCCCTCTTCACCTAATTTGGTACTCAGGATAACGATTGCTTCGTAATTCTGTTCTAATTTTGCCATTTTCAATAGCACCTCCTTTTGGACTTTAGGCCCTGCATATCATCCTGCAGAGCAAGGATAACGCTTCAATTCCCAAAGCGCAGATAATATTATATCAGCTTTTTATGGCGTTGTCAACCTTTTTCTGCCTGTTTTCTCTGCTGTCTTTTTGAATATGACTTATGTTTCTCTCGGTACTGATACGGCGTAATCCCACAATGCTCTTTAAAGACCCGAAAAAAATAAGAATAACTGTTAAACCCACAAAACGCCAATACTTCTTCAATGGACATTTCTGTTTCAACCAACAATCTTTTTGAACGGTTCACGCGAAGACGGGTAAGATACTGCACCGGTGTCTGGGCAGTTACCTCTTTAAACATCCGAGTGTAATGATATAAACTGTAACCCGCTACTTCTGCCAATTCTTTAATGGTAATGGATTGAGACAGATGTTCCTGCATATATTGAATGGATTGATGAATATTTTCCGCTACTACTACAGAGAAAGCTGCGTTTTTGGTTTTATAATACCAGTCATTAATCATAATTTCAAATAACCGCATTACATGGATTTTATAGGAAAGAGATTGAAATACATTTTCTTCATAATATTCCTGAAACAATTGATGAAAAATCCCTTCAATCTCGGTGTATTCTTCTACCATATAAAATGCAGGCATTTCATTCAGTTCGTCAATCACATCTTTGCGGCTGTTAAAGTCAAATTCAATATAGTGGCTGTGATAAATGCCAATCCCCTCAACATGCATCCCCGGACGACGAAAATGCAAAGCATGATCACAGGCCGGAACATCTTTTCCATCTACAATTACTTTTCCGGTACCATGTGAAATAAATTCCAATTCATAGCACTCCACCACTCTGGCGCCATAAGATTCATCATCCCGCTCATTTGGACGTACAGCATTAAACCCCAGTGCTACTGGAGAAAAATTTTCAAATATGTCGCAAAACATGGCTTTCCCCCCAATATTGAAAAATAAAACCTCAAATGACAATCGCTTTCTGAATTTTTTCTATGAGATTTCTCCGCAAATATGTTTTTGAATATTTCCCCCAAAGGTCCTGCGCCTTTCCGGCAATTTTTTGCCAATTCATTAAAAATAATCTAAAATATATAAAATATTATAACAATCTAACTTTAATTTGTATAGTGTTTCTATGATTAATTTATGCGAAATTTTTACATATTTCGCAAAAAAGTTCATAAGAATAGCAATTCTCAGTATAGATTTTTAATATTTTTTCTCGTATAATGGCACTATCATAACAAAAACCAATAAAAAAATATAAAATTAATGAAAATTTATAGTTATTTAAACGTCATTTTTTAATAGAATATGAAAGGAGGATTTTAATTAATTTGTGTTGGACCGCAAATTAATACAAACATACAAAAAACTATTTAAAGAAAAGAGGAGACGATTATGAACACAAAGAAAACAAAATTGATGGCAGTTGCATTGGCCGCTACATTATTGGGTACATCCCTTGCTTCCTGCGGCGGTTCTTCTGGCTCCAACACCTCCGGGGGGGGGGGGGGACACCTCCACTACCTCTGAACTGAAGGTAGACGAAAGCAAGGTTACTCTCTGGCTGTTTGCTGAAACCCACTCCAATTATTTTGAATGGGTAACTGAACAGTACACCTCTGAACATCCAGATGTACAGTTTGACATTCAGGTTATGGACACTACAGCAATGAATGACCGTCTAGCAGTTATCATTACCGCAGGCGGTGAAGGCACTCCTGACTTAATTGATATGGAACAGGGACAATTTCCTCTTTACATGAATGAAGAAAAAATGTTCTTTGAACCGCTCAACGACCGTATGGAAGCAGACGGAATTTTAGATAAGATGGTAGAAAACCGTTTGAGCCTGTATTCCTACAACGGCAATTATTATGGAATCGAACACGCTCTGTGTCCAGTTACCATGGCTTACCGTCCAGATTTGTTTGAACAGGCTGGAATTGAAGTTCCTACTACCTGGGATGAATACAAAGCCGCAGCAGAAAAATTTGCTGAAGAAGGAATCTATATTGCTACAATGGGCGATTTGGTTTCCGGTTTCTCAGATGATATCGACCTATATTTAAAAGCCAGCGGTAACAGCTATGTAAATGAAGATGGTACTACTAATATTGTTGGAAACGATGCACTGAAAAATATGCTGGATGACGTGCTGTATATGCAGCAAAACGATATGATTCTGCCAGTTGAAACAGATGAAGATCGTTGGAATGCAATTGCAGCTGACGAAGTTGCTACTTATTATACTCCTGACTGGGCTGCTGGTTGGCTCCGCGACAACGTTCCGGAACAATCCGGTATGTGGAAAATGGCATATTTGCCTCAATACGATTCCAATTCCGCAAGAACTTCTTGCAGCGGCGGTACTGGTTTCTGTATGAGTTCCTACACCAAGAAAGACAAAGATATGTTGTGGGACTTCATGAAATATGCAATGATTCAGACAGACAATGTTGTTAAGAAATATGAAATGATTAACCTGTATCCTCCGGTTTATGAAGCAATGCCTTTGTGCAATGGTCCGGTAGAATACTATGACAATCAGGTTCTGGGTGATTTGTATACAGAACTTGCTGAAGAAATGCCAAAACAAAACCAGGCTCCATGGAGAGGAAAATTCAGCGAATCCTTTAAAAACTACTCTTATGACTGGGTTGAAGGCAATATGACAACTGATGAACTCCTTCAGGCTGTTCAAGACGATGTAGACGCTTACATCGCAGAATTAGGATAACCTAAATATCATGACGACGGCAGGCGGGATACTACGTATCCTGTCTGCCGTCAAGATTAAAAGGAGGCTTCAGGTATGAGTCAAGTTCAGACCCGGAAAAAATTTAAATTTCGTAAGGTTAAACCTTATTTATTCATTTCACCATTCTTCATTCTCTACACCATTTTTGGTTTATATCCGCTGCTCTCCGGTATGGTTATGTCCCTGGAAAGCAAAGGGGCTTTTGTAGGATTTTCCAATTATCAGGAAGTGCTTACTGACAGCCGGTTCTGGAAAGCGATTTCCAACGCTGCCCTGTATACCTGCGGCAGTGTATTCATTATTCTGCCGGTAGCACTGGGGGCAGCAGTGATGCTCAACAGTGCACTCATGGGGAAAAAGCGCGGAACCATGTCCACTGTATTTTTTATCCCGAATGTAACTTCTGTACTGGTAGTCGGGATTGTCTTTAAGTATATTTTAAAAACTAACGGGGGTATTTTAAACGAACTGTTGCAGGCAGTAGGCCTGATCGATAAAAATATCCGTTTTTTAAATGACCCGAAATGGGCGGTTGTTTCCTTAGTAATTATTGGAACATGGCGGTATTTTGGGGTAAATAGTTTGTATTTCCTCAGCGGCCTGCAGGGAATTTCCAGCGATTTGGGAGAAGCTGCGCGAATTGACGGAGCCAACGCATGGCAGGAATTTTGGCGTATCAAATTCCCTCTGTTAAAGCCGATTATGGTATATGTTGTATTTACCGCTATTACTGGTTCTTTTGCAATGTTCGGTGAAGTATACACCTTGGTTGGTGCAGGCAGCACTGGAGCAAGAGACTCTATGCTTTACCCGGTAATTTACCTGTACAACACCATGTTCCGAGACAACAAGATGAATGAAGCTGCTACAATGGGCTATGTATTAGCAGTTATCCTGTTAATCATCACATCCATTCAGCGCTACATTATGAGAGATAAGGACTAAGGAGGCAGCTATTATGAAAATAGGAATGAAAAGCAGAAAAATTATCAGCACCATTCTTTTCTATCTGATCCTGGTAGTTCTTGTAATCTGTGTGCTGTATCCTTTTGTGATTATGATTTCCGGTGCATTTAAAACCGATATGGAAATGAATCGTTTCCCCTTGCGTATTATCCCAGAATCTCCTACCCTAGAACATTTTAAAACTTTGTTTGACACCATCCCATTCTGGCGTCAGTTTGGCAACAGCTTGATGATCTCTACAGCTTGTGCCCTGATTGCTATGACCTTTAACGGACTGGTAGCTTACGGCTTTAACCGTTTTGAATTTAAAGGTAAAAATATTCTGTTTACTTTGATTATTTCTACCATGTTGATTCCTGGGCAGGTATATATGGTTCCTCAGTTCCAAATGTATCAGCAAATGGGATTTTTCGGTACCTACGTTCCTCTGCTGGTTCCTTCTACCATCAGTGCATTTGGTATCTTCCTGATTACACAGATTATGAAATCTGTTCCAAAAGAACTGTACGAAAGCGCTACCATTGACGGCTGCAGTGAAATGCGGATTTTCCTGCAGATTGCGGTACCGCTCAGCGCAGCAGGTTTAGGAATGCAGGGTGTACTTACCTTTATGAGTACCTGGAATGACTTTATGACCCCACTCATTTACTTAAACGAAGAAATCAAATATACTCTCCCCATCGGTTTGATGAGACTGCAAAACTTCTATAAAATTTCTTACGGCGCTCCACTGGCAGGTGCATTGCTGTCCTGTATCCCAATCATTATTATTCTGACAGCAGTAGGAGAAAAATATTTTGTCAACGGAATGATGGCAGGCGCTGTAAAAGGTTAAAAAGGCGGTATAAAATTTATGTACGACAAAATGTTAACTCGAGAAGAAATTACCAATGTCATTGAAGGCAAAGGAAAAGCTCGCAGAGTTCCCATTGCGATTCAGCAATGGATCAGTGCTGATGCTTTCGGTGACCGGGCACCTGAATATGCAAAGGTGCTCCAGCAATATCCATGTGACATTGTAAAAATCAATTTCCACATTCCCAATGTATTTGAAGCACCAAAAGACGCACCTTCTTACCGTTGGATGAACATGGACAATCCATTTCCACCCAACGTTGCATTTGACGCTGTTACTGCTTTAGACTGGGAAAATCTTGACGCTGTACTGGCAGATTTTCCAGACCCTAACTACCCTGGCTTAATCCCTGAAAATATTCCTGAAGATCATGGAGAATATCGAGTTGGCTTATGGTGGTACTGGCTGTTTGAACGGCTTTGGTCTTTGCGGGGAATGGAAAATGCCTTGTGCGATTTCTACGAATACCCAGATGAAGTACATCGGCTGTTCCGTGCATTAACCGACTTTTACAAGGTGATGCTCCGCCGCGGGAAAGAAGAAATGGGGCTGGACGCCATTTGGACCAGTGACGATATTGGAACGCAAACAGGCCCGTTCTTCTCCTTGGAAATTTTCCGTGAATTCTTTAAACCATATTATAAAGAACTCATCGATTATGCCCATGAGTTGGGAATGCATTTCTGGCTGCACACCTGCGGCAATGTAGAACTGATGATTCCTGATTTTATTGAAATTGGTTTGGATGTTTTGCACCCAATTCAAAAGTACACTATGGATGAACGACAGATTGTAGAAAAATTCGGTGGCCAGATCTGTTTCTGGGCAGGATTTGATGTCCAACAGATTATCCCTTATGGTACTCCGGAAGATGTCAGAAAAGAAGTGCGCTTTATGATCGACACCTACTATCGTCCTGATGGAAGACTGATTTTGGCGGCCGGAAATAATATGACTCCTGACACACCTTTGGATAGTCTGGAAGCCTTATTAGATGAAGCATATCATTATGGATTGGAAAAATGCTCTTCCTGAATCCTCTTTTCAAATGGAGAAGGAAAGCAAAACTCCTTCCCCACATTTTAAAAGGGAGGCAAGCTAAAATTAGCTTGCCTCCCTTTTCTTTTTTTCATCAATCATATCACATGGTCTTTTTTAACTCCAGCCTCTAAAACGGAGAAAACAAAAAGACTGATACAATACTAAGTACCATATTCAATAAAAACAATACAAAAATCACAACAAAAGAAGTTCCGCCAGTGCGTGACAATGATGTTACATATTGATGATGTTCTGTCATTTGACTTCTCAGTTTTTGAATTTTATTTTCACAATGGATTTTATAAAGATGATTGCCGAATACCCCGCACAGTACCATGACTCCCAAACGAAGCCCATAGCAGATACTGGTCATTTTTGCCAGAAGTTCTGTATCCAAATTCAATCCAAGAGCAGTATTCAGTCCAGGTGTAGTCATGATCAAATACAAAGCTGACGGAATTTCCAAAAGCAGCATCAACGCCAAAATCATAACTCCCCACAAATACATTTTCCGAAACAGAAAATAATATCCATTAAAGAACATAGCGGCAAAGTTAAACCCTTGTACACTGCCTTTGCCTTTTTCGCTCATCGCCTTAAATTTTGGAATAAAGTACTGGGTATTCTGCCCGATATAGATTGCCCAGTCCCGCACCGGAATCTGATCAATACTTTCGTCCGCATTTACACCCCCAAATGGTGTTGTGTAGGGATCATACGGAATATGATGAGGCCGTTGAGAAAACTGGCCATATGGATTATTCTGCCAATTAGGCTGACCGTAATTGCCATATGGATTCTGATTTGGTCCCATATTAGGGCGTTCCTGACGCCCTGTATTTTCCTTGTGCACCAAAGGATTTCCACACACTTCACAGAAAAGCCCATCAATAGGATTCATGCTGCCGCATCGGCTGCAGCGCTTTTCTTCATCCCCAGCATATTGACGTTCTTCCTTCTTTTTCGGTGGTTCCCATGCTTTATGCTGAGCATGCAGCTCATCAAAAATGCACTTTCCCACACGGTCTACACATTCTTTATGATATGGAGCACCGCATTCCGGACAGATTACCACAATCTTTCCGTTTTCCAAAGGCTCCCCGCAAATGGGACAATTGATACCTTCATATTTCCCCATAAGTTTCCTCCCATAGAGCGTTTTTAAAAGTGATATCTAACTTTCCAAACAACCAAAATATTTTCCAAAACAAATAAAGATTTCACCTTTTCAAACAGCACTTAAACATTTTGACCTATTATATGGAAAATCATTTCCTTTTGTAATTATGGTTATTATATCATAGGTTATATGAAGATTCAAAGGGATAATCGTAAATTTTTTGCTACTCTCCCAACAGAAAACCTTTCTTTATTTTCCTTTTTCCTTGACAAATGTTTTTCTTTCCGATACAATAAATATCACAGGGAATGAGGTTCTCCCTTGGATTAACAATATCCTAAACCGCAGTATTGCTGATGACTTCTGTGATTGTAAAATCGCAGGCGCATCAGCTTTTTTTGTTGTCTGCGAAAGAGAGGAGATTAACATTTATGCTTTTATCATTCGCTTTGGTTTTTCTTTGCGGCATGGCACTGGGGTCACTTTTTCAAAAATTAAAACTCCCCAGCTTGTTAGGAATGATTTTTACCGGAATCATTCTGGGACCCTATGTACTCAATTTGCTGGATCCTTCTATTTTAAATATTTCCACAGATCTGCGCCAGGTTGCCTTGATTATCATTTTAACCCGCGCTGGTTTAAATCTGGATTTTAAAGATTTAAAAAAAGCCGGACGTCCTGCATTTTTTATGTGTTTTGTTCCCGCCTGCTTTGAAATATTAGGAATGGTGCTTCTGGCTCCTATGCTGTTAGGCGTTACCCGGCTGGAAGCTGCAATTATGGGTACTGTAGTGGCAGCGGTCTCCCCTGCAGTCATTGTTCCCAGAATGCTCAAGCTGATGGAAGGACGCTGGGGCACACAAAAAGGAATTCCTCAAATGATTATGGCAGGAGCATCTGTGGACGATGTGTTTGTCATTGTCTTATTTACCGCTTTTACTGGTATCGCCCAAACAGGCAGCTTTACTCCTATCCATCTTTTAACCATTCCAACATCTATTATTCTAGGACTTTTAGGAGGAATTCTCTGTGGTCTGGCTTTGGCCTATTTCTTCTCCAAAGTACATATTCGGGATACAGGCAAAGTGGTGATCCTGCTTTCCATTTCATTCCTTCTGGTGACCCTGGAGCATGCCATGACCGGCATTATTGGATTTTCTGGGCTGCTGGCTGTTATGGCCATGGGAGCAGCACTTCAGTATCGGCGGTATCCTGTGGCGAAACGTCTTTCCGGGAAATTTTCCAAACTCTGGGTTGGAGCCGAAGTTTTGCTATTCGTTTTAGTGGGCGCCTGCGTCAATATTCAATATGCGGTAAAAGCTGGAATCATGGCAGTCATCCTGATTTTGTGTGTACTATTGTTCCGCATACTGGGTGTATTCCTCTGTTTAATCAAAACAAAGCTCAATAAAAAAGAACGCGTCTTTTCCGCTTTGGCTTATCTCCCCAAAGCAACTGTTCAGGCAGCAATCGGCGGATTGCCGCTGGCAATGGGATTACCCTGCGGAGAAATTGTTTTAACAGTAGCAGTACTGTCCATTTTAATCACCGCACCTTTAGGGGCAATTTGTGTGGATGTCAGCTATCAAAAGCTTCTATCCCATGATTTGCCTAACCAAAAAGAGCTTTCTGCCTCCCATCATAACTAATTTGCCAGTTGAAAACAAAACAATTTGACAGACATATCAAAAGAAATGGGATACAAGCATTCGTGTATCCCGTTTGTTTTTGCATGATAAACAATGATTTTACAAAATTTTATTTGTATGATAAAATAAATTATATACTAATTTTGTTGTATATCAAATTGATCCATAAAACGAGAGGAGAAACTGCTGCTATGACAAAAAAACAGCGTGCCCTGCTGGCAATTGAAGGATTAAAAAAGTTATACCCAGATGCCATCTGTTCTTTGGAATACCGCAAACCTTATGAGCTGCTGATCTCTGTGCGTCTATCCGCTCAGTGCACCGATGCCCGAGTTAATATTGTAACAAAAGACCTGTTCGAGAAATTCCCTACATTGGAATCCTTTGCCTGTGCCAGTTATGAGGAAGTGGAAGAAATTGTACGTCCCTGTGGGCTTGGAAAAACCAAAGCAAAAGACATTGTAAATCTTTCTAAAATGCTGGTGGAACAATATGATTCTACAGTCCCTGATACCATGGAAGAACTTTTAAAACTCCCTGGTGTAGGACGCAAAACTGCCAACTTAATTTTGGGAGATGTTTACCATAAACCAGCAATCGTCACAGATACCCACTGTATTCGAATTTCCGGTCGATTGGGGCTGACAGACGGAAGCAAAGTTCCTTTAGCAGTGGAAAAACAGCTTTGGAAGGTGCTTCCTCCCGAAGAAGGCAGTGATTTCTGTCACCGGCTCGTTTTATTCGGACGAGAATACTGTACTGCCCGCTCTCCCAAATGCGCAGAATGTCCTTTACGGGAAACAGCCTGCAAAAACCCAACAAATACCTAAAAGCCATTGCGCTTCCGTCAAACCAGCTGGCTCTGTTTTCAAAAAACTTTGGCTAATTAATGCATTGCATTAAAAAAGCAACTATGGTAAACTAAATTCAGATATTTTTACAATCTTATGATCTTGATGAAAAAGAGGTTTCAAACAACATGATACGATCCGCACAACCCAAAGATGCCTCTCGCCTGGCAGAAATACTGATCTTCACTAAAAGAATGTCATATCGTTCTATTTTTCACAATGATATTGTAACATTTCAAAAAATGCAGGTATTAGACCTGGCACTAAAATTTCGGGATCAGCCATCTTCTTTAAAAAACCTGTACGTCTATGATGACGGTATTGTAAAAGGTCTGATTCGCTGGGAAATGGTCAAATCTGGATTCATTGAGATTGAAGAACTGTATGTAGACGCTTTCTTTCACGGTGAAGGTGTGGGGCATGAGCTGTTAAACAGTTGTGTTTCGGCTGCAGAAGATTTGGAGGCGCATACCATTATGCTGTGGGTACTGGAAGAAAACCTGTCTGCCAGACGTTTTTATGAGCATTATGGTTTTCACGCCGACTCTCAGAAAAAGCTTTATCCTGGAACCAATGCGGTTTTGTGCCGCTATATCTTTCATTTATAATTCTGTAAATTTCACATTGGAAAAGAGGAAACTTTTATGTCCTTTGAAACTGCTCAAAAATACCTTGCTTCCTTGGGAATGGAAGATCGTATTCGGCAATTTTCGGTGTCCAGCGCTACGGTGGAATTGGCAGCACAGGCAGTGGGATGTGAGCCGGCCCGTATTGCTAAAACCCTATCCTTTTTAATTGGTGATTCCTGCATTTTAATTGTAACTGCCGGAGATCAAAAAATCGACAATTCCAAGTACAAAGCCCAGTTTCATACCAAAGCAAAAATGCCTGATTTCAATCAGGTAGAAAATGTGACTGGACATGCGGCAGGAGGCGTCTGCCCTTTTGGAATTCATGATGGTGTACAGGTTTATCTTGACATCTCCCTCAAACGGTTTGATGAAATTTATCCGGCCGCCGGAAGCAATAACAGTGCGGTATTGCTGTCACCAGAAGAGTTGGCGCAATGCGCAGAACATTTTGCCGGCTGGATTGACGTATGCAAATCAATTGGCTAGGAGGAATTTTATGAAACCAGAAATTCCTGATAAAAATCTCTTTATGATGTGTCCTCAAATCAATTTGGATGCAATGGCTCCGCTTCCTCAAGGGTTTACAGCTCGGCTATGTCGTCCAGAGGATCTTCTTATATGGAAACGGATTCATTTTGATGACCCAAAACAGGCAGAGGAATTCTCCCCTTTTATGGACACCTATTTTGAACAGGTGTATTCCCAAAAGCAAGACCTTTTCTTTTCCAAATGCCTGCTAATCTGTGCTCCAGACGGACAGGTGGTAGGAACCTGCTTTGCCTGGAAAGCCTATGACGCAGTTACCACAATCCACTGGTTTAAAGTACTCCCCGCTTACGAAAATCACGGAATTGGGCGAGGACTTTTATCCATGGTTATGAGCACCATTGAAAAAGAGGAATATCCGGTTTACCTTCATACCCAACCCTCCAGTTATCGGGCAATTAAACTGTATACTGACTTTGGATTTCAGCTGCTGACCGATCCCATAATCGGAAACCGTGAAAATCATGTAAAAGAATGTCTGCCTATTTTAAAATGCTACATGACGCCGTCCGCTTATGAAAATCTTTCTTTTGCAAAAGCGCCGGAATCTTTTTTAAAGGTAGTTGCCTCTTCTCCCATTGATCAATTCTGATAAACAGAAATCCACTCTGTAAATTTAACATATCATGGATTTATTCAGGCAGTACCCGCTGCCAATCATGGTAGAGGTAACCTTTTTAAATTCACTATCATAGTTTGATTAATTTAATCATTTAAAACTTTTCTATCGTCTGAGATACTGCAAATATTTGCAGTATCTCTTTTATTTTTACGTATGTTTTTGCATAATTTCCTACAACAAAAATGAATAAAATAAAAGTATATTATGCACCTATTTCTCAAAAAATTCAAGCCAAAAATAAGATAAAAATTTCGTGATTTTAAATACAAAAAATGTATTGACATTCTTTTTTGAAATGCTATACTAATGGGAAAGTCATAGAATTTCCCAGAAATAAAGGGACTTCTCCCAGGCAAAGACAATTTTAATAATATGTAAAATTGTTGCTATATTTCCCATGTCTCACTCTTTCAAAAGAGGTAAAGGAGGTGCCTGAACAAAAATATCTGTTTTAGAAAAATGAGAGACTTTGTTTTTTCATTTTTCATAACAGTTTCAGATGCGGTCTTTTCCGCAGATGTACCCGTGTTGTCATCGGTTATACACATCCAACTGAATTTTTGAGAAAGGAAGACGCATATGGCTCAACTTCTTTGGGTTTGGGACAATCTAAATCGGCTGAAGCGAACTTATATTTGCTGCCTTTTTTCTACCGCCATTTTAGCGTTTATGCAGCTGATCAACCCCATCATCAGCCAAAAAATTGTAGACGATGTCCTTTTAAAATTGCCTGAATACCAAAATAATCTCCAGCCCCTGATACACACCCTATATCAGCTGGTAATCGCAATGATCCTTTTCACCCTGCTGCGCACTACCATGCAGTATTTATCCATTGTAACCTACGAACAAGTTGCGCAAAAATTTTTATTCCAGATTAAAAATGAACTGTTTGACAAATTGCAGTCTCAGGACACTCGATTTTATTCCCAGACAAGAACCGGAGATTTAATGACCCGATTGACAGGGGACATGGATATGATCCGGCACACCATCTGCTGGGTTGTGCGCATGCTCATCGAATGTGTCGTTTTGTTTGTGGCAGTAGCCATCTATATGTTCTCCAAAGATGTTTTATTTGCCCTATCCATGATGATTGTAACCCCCTTTATTTTTCTGGCTACCAGAATGTTTTCTAAGCAGGCAGGTCCCATGTACGTAGCCCTGCGTGAAAAACTTTCCCTTTTAAACACCCGGGCACAAGAAAACATTGCGGGAAATAAAGTGGTAAAAGCATTTGCCAGAGAACAGTATGAAGAAGAAGTATTTGATCAAAAGAACAATGATTACCGGGAAGCTAATTTGGCTGCTACCATGGTATGGTTAAAATTCTATCCGGCAATCGAAGGTCTTTCCCAGGCTATGATGATTTCTGTCCTGCTGGTAGGAGGTCTATTCCTTATGAGCGGCCGAATCTCCAGCGGTACCTTTTTGGCATTCAACTCTTTGAGCTGGGCACTTTCCAACCCCATGCGCACACTGGGAATGCTGATGAACGACCTGCACCGCTTTTTTGCCAGCTGTGACAAAATTATTGAACTTTACTATTCTCAGCCAGATATTCGCAACAGCAAAAAAATCACCCGCTCTTCAGGTACGATTCGGGGAAAAATTTCCTTTCAGGATGCCTGTGTTACCATGCATGGCACTTCTGTATTAGACCACATCAACTTAGAAATTGAACCTGGTGAAACACTAGTTATTATGGGCTCTACTGGTGCTGGAAAAACGACCCTCATCAATACCATCGCCAGATTTGTAGATTTGTCCCAGGGAAAACTGCTGATTGACGGAACACCGGTCAAAGAATATGATCTGCACTTTTTAAGAAAAAACATCGGTCTGGCTAATCAGGATGTATTTTTGTTTTCCGACACCATTGAAGGAAACATCGCTTATGGAAATCTTGACATGAGCATGGATGATGTATACCATTTTGCCAACATGGCAGAGGCCACCTTTATCGAACGCACCGAGCAGGGATACGATACCCTCATCGGCGAGCGTGGAACCGGACTATCCGGAGGACAAAAACAGCGAATTGCCCTGGCTCGTGCATTGGCTACCCGCCCTTCCATTTTGATTTTGGATGACACCACCTCTGCAGTGGATATGGAAACAGAAAAGGCAATTCAGCAGCATTTGAAATCTTTAGGACACACCTGTACCAAAATTATTATTGCCCAGCGTATTTCCACTGCAAAAAATGCTGATAAAATTGCTGTTATGGATCAGGGCAAAATCATTGAATACGGAACTCACGAAGAATTGCTGCAGAAAAACGGCTATTATAAAGAAGTCTATGATCTGCAGTGCGGATCCCAGGGGAGGTGACAAACAATGGCAAGAAACCGTTTTGACGTAGACGAAGAGCTGGAATCCCCTTTTAATATACAGCACTTAAAACGTTCTTTTGTCTACATAAAAAAGCATTCTAAACGAATGATTACCTCTTTGATTTTTTCTATTATTAGTGTGATCTGTGGATTGTTTGTTCCAAAAATCATTCAATACGCTGTTGATGATGTGGTACCTGTCAAAAACATTCAGCTGCTTTTGATTTTAACCGTCGTTATGGCAGTTCTGATTGCAGCCAGTGTCCTGTTTACCACATTGCGTTCCCGCATTATGGCAAAAGTGGGTCAGGATATTATCTATGAAATCCGAAAAGATTTGTTTGGGCACCTGCAAAAACTGCCTTTCCAGTATTACGATGACCGCCCACACGGAAAAATTCTGGTTCGAGTCGTGCACTATGTCAACAATGTATCAGATATGATTTCCAACGGGATCATCAACTTCTTTTTGGAAACCTTTAACCTGATTTTTATTGCTGTATTTATGTTCACAACCGATGTCCGCCTTTCTTTGGTGGTATTGGCTGGCGTGCCATTTTTGCTGGTTGTTATTTTAATTTTAAAGCCAAAACAGCGGCGAGCATGGCAGATGGTGAGCAACAAAAGCTCCAATATGAACGCATATTTCCAGGAAAATATTGATGGTGTCAAAGTTGCTCAGGCATTTGTCCGAGAAGAAGAAAACGGAAAAATATTCCATAAACTAAATGTAGAAAATAAAAAAGCATACATGAAAGCCCAATACCTTTCCAACCTAGTTTGGTGGTCTGTTGATAACATGTCTACCATCGTGGTTTCTATTATGTATTTGGTAGGAATCTTGGTATTGGATCCTGTTCCTTCTTTCGGTGTTTTGGTTGCAATGGGGAGCTATGCTTGGAGATTCTGGCAGCCAATCCTCAATATTTCCAACCTGTATAACAACCTAATCAACACTCTCTCCTATCTGGAACGTATCTTCGAAACTATGGATGAACCAGTGACGATTGACAGTGCTCCAGATGCCCCCAAACTTCCCCCGATTACCGGAGCTGTCACCTTTGAAGATGTTACCTTCTCTTATGACGGAACTACCAATATCTTGGAACACATGAATCTGGAAGTAAAGCCCGGAGAAAGCATTGCACTGGTAGGACCTACTGGTGCAGGAAAAACCACAGTTGTCAATTTGATTTCCAGATTTTATGATGTAACAGGCGGACGGGTGCTTTTGGACGGACATGATGTCTCCAAAGTGGATCTTCATTCCCTCCGTTCTCAGCTGGGCATTATGATTCAGGACAGTTTTCTCTTCTCCGGAACCATCCGGGACAATGTTTTATATGGGAAACTGACCGATCCGGAAGATATTCCAAAGGTCTGCGAAACCGTTCGTGCATCTGAATTTATTAAGGAAATGGAAGACGGTTATGATACAGAAGTAGGAGAAGGCGGTTCTCGTCTTTCTCAGGGGCAGCGTCAGCTGATTGCATTTGCGCGTACCCTGTTGGCAGATCCCAAGATTTTAATTTTGGATGAAGCTACTTCTTCTATTGATGCCAAAACCGAGCGCCTGCTTCAGGAAGGATTACAGCAGCTGTTGAAAGGACGTACTTCCTTTATTATCGCTCACCGGTTGTCTACCATTCAATCCTGTGACCGTATTCTGTATATTTCCAACAAAGGCATTGCTGAGTGCGGTTCCCATGAAGAATTAATGGCGAAAAAAGGACTTTATTATCAGCTGTATACAGCTCAAAGTCTCTAAGCTATCGAAAAACCCCGCTGAAATTTCAGCGGGGTTTTTTAAACTTTGTTTCAAGAAATTATACTTTAGTTTTATTCACTCAGTGCCTTCTTTTTGAGATTTTCCGTCTCCTTACAAAGCACAAACAAAATCTTTTCGAATTTTAAGAGGTGTAAATCCCTTAGTCAAGATCAAATGGCTGCATACAGGAAACACCTGTTTTTTCATACCAATGATACTTAGTCACCTCACCGTTAATCTTCCAACGGGAAGGACACATATTGTCCATCCAATCCAACGGTTCTGATTCATGCGTTTGAACCGCATTTTCTGCAAATGCTTTATTTAACTGCTGCTTTTGTCCTTCATCCAACTGTCCCGGTTTTGCAGAAACAAACAGAGAAGAGCCGCTTCTGGCAACCAAATCCAACCACTGGCTGTTAAGCTCCCAAGGGATATTCTGATCCAAAATTCCCACACAGTCTGCATCAATATCAAAGAACACATGATTCTGCGGCAAGCGGAATGCCAAGGTATTTACTCCCAAACGACGGGTTCTTTCCCACTCTAAACCGCTGGTATCATCCCCCACTCGCTGCAGATGCATTAATCCAGCACCTAAATGTCCAATACAGTTGCATCCTAAAATATAAGCTTTGCCCTGTGCAGCCTCTAAAATTGCAGCATATAAATCCACTACAATCTCAGCAGAAGTTCTGCTTTGATCGGCAAAACTCCACCCATCATGGGTTACCCAAGGATGCATGGAAAATCCCCAGCGTCCAAATAAGTCAAAGGTGGAAAAATCGTGTTTAATCAGCTGATATCCCCAATCGGTCAAACGACGAATATCGGCTTTTACATATTCGATTACTTCCGGCACAGAGGGATCCAAAATTTCTGGATGATTTTCTAAACGCCAATGTTCCGGTAAAGCAGTATCAGATGTAAGTAACAGACGAATCCAAATCCCTGGTTTGCAGCCCCGTTTTTCAATTTCTTTTGTCAGTCCAGCCATATCTGGATAATCCGGATTTCCAGTATGCCACGGTCCTCCATTAAAGGTTGAACTGTGATTTACCTGCCATCCATCATCAATTACCATAAACGGCCGATTCTTTTGTTCTTTGCCTACCAGTTCACACAAATAGTCGGCATCACCCAAAATTTCCTGATGACTGCTAACCCCATAAGCATAATACCAGTTGTTGCTGCCATAAACCGGTTCCTTGGGAAGAATCGAATCGGTGCACATAACAGAACAGAATTTTCTTGCAGCCTGAAATGCACTGAGTCCCTCATATTCTGCAAAGACTACCTGACAAGCTTCCAAACAACGCCCGTTAAGCACAACGCCCTTTCCGCCGCAGCGCAGATCCATCCAAAGAGTAATTCCCTCTTCATCAGCCTGCCAGAAACAAAAAGCACCTGGACGGACTTTTACCCCATAACCTGCTGTTACTTGCCCCTGAGACGCCAGAAAATACCAAGGCATCCAGCGATTGGGAACCATTCCGCGCCATTCCATGGCACCGTATCCCCGTTCCCATTCATCAGACAAAAAGCGTGTTCCTTCAGGAAATCCTTCCTGATTCCAGCGCAAACGCACCAACTTAATGGGAGTATCTCCTCCAGTCACATACAGTTTTAATTGCCCATCTTCCAATTTCCACATTACGGAAACATCATGAAATTGAGCCTGATCTCCGTCAATTGGAAGAATTTCTGGCTGATTTATCTTATTGTCCTGAGTATGAAGCAGTACATAATCCGGTTTCCTCAAAATGGTAAACATTTTAAAACCATCTCCTTCTTTTATTTACTCATCATTATAGAATAACTCCTCACCCAACACCAGAGTAAAATGTTTTCTCCTATTTGTCAAATGTTGAATTCTTTCAAAATCTTTGCTTATGATAAAAAATATTGCAACTGCACCATAAATTCGCTACAATAGAAATAACAGTTCCACTGAAATACAAGAAAGACAAGGAGCAAATATCATGCAATATATTGTCCTGGATTTGGAATGGAATCAGGCACTTTCCCCTGATGACCCTATCTATCAAAAACTCCCTTTTCATCTCCACGGGGAAATCATCCAAATCGGCGCAGTACGTCTCGATTCTCACCGACAATTGCAGGACACCTGGAAAACAGAAGTAAAACCGGTTTGGTTTCGGAAAATGCACAGTGCGGTTCAAAAGCTGACTGGAATTACAGAACAGCAGCTTTCTTTAGGAATGTCCTTTCCGCAGGCAATTACACAATTTCGCAGCTGGTGTGGAGAGGATCAAAACACTATCTTTTTAACTTGGGGATTTGACGATGTGCGTATGCTCAAGCAAAACCTTACGCTTTATGGATTGGAAGATTCCTGGATCGATCAATGGTATAACCTACAGTTAATTTACAATCAGCAAACTCATGGCGGTTCCAATCAAAAAGGGCTGTTTACCGCAGCAGAAGAAATGGGGATTGACTTTAACCGCCCCGCCCACGACGCTTTAAACGATGCTTATTATACAGCTTGTATTGCCTCTAAATTAGACCTGGAAACAGGAATTGCCCAGTATTCTAAAAAAGCAATTCTACGAAAAACCCATTCTGCTTCCTTCTCTCCTACCATTTTAATTCGAAAAGAATTCGATAGTTATCGTTCTAAATCACAAATCCTAAATGACAAAAAGCTGCAAATTCCTCGTTGTCCACGATGCAGTAAACCAATGGAAAGTGAACCAATGGTATCCCAAAATGGCAACAAATATATTTATTTAGCTCACTGTCAAAAGCACGGTACCTATTTTGTCAGAATAAAAATAGAGCATAAATCAGAACCTGCTGTTTCCTGGAAAGCAATTCAGTTAATTTTTTCCGCCACTTCTGACTACGAGGAATTGTATCAAAGAAAAAGAAAACGAGCGAAACAGAGAAAAAGAAATGTTAAATCAGAAAAAGCCACTCACAAAATGACTTTTCCATCTTAAAAAAGGACGGTGTTTTCCATTTATATCCATACCTTTGTTCCATCTAAAAGCGCCCAAGAATATCAAGAAGAACTTAATAGCGTTCAGCTGACTATTTGTGGAAAATTTGCTGACCTACCTGATCATACTGCGCAACGAGAGGGAATTGAAGAATATATTCTAATCTACTGTTTACAGGGAGAAGGATACTTGATTACTGAAGGAAATTATCAAACTGCTCAAGCTGGGGACTTAATCTTTCTAAAAAAAGGAATGGCTCACACCTACGGCAGCAGCAAAGATTCTCCCTGGTCCATTCTTTGGGCACATTGTTCCGGAAATCTCACACAAACCATGGAGCTGCTTCCTGAATTATCAACAAACTCTCTGATTCACCTGGGATATGATGTAAAAATCGAAGAGCAGTTTAACAGCATCATCGAATTGTCACAAAATCAAACAGATATTTTGGAGATGCTGCATTTAAACCAGCAATTCCGTTCTCTTCTATGCCATATCTTCTTAAACACGCAAAAAGCTGACCATGATCAGATCATTCATCAAATTAAAGAGTATATCAACAGCCATTGTACAGAGAATCCATCCTTAAATGATTTATCTAAAAAATTTTCTATTTCCAAATATCATCTGGTGCGGAAATTTAAAAAAGCAACCGGCTATACCCCCATTGAATTTTTAAACCGTCAAAAAATTGGGCAAGCCTGTCACCTTCTAATTTCCACAAACGACAGCATTTCCCAAATTAGCATGAAAACAGGCTATGCTACCCCCTACTACTTCTCTTTGCAATTTAAAACAATCACAGGATATTCTCCAAGTCAATTTAGAAAACTCGCACGTAAAGAATATTTTTAATTCAAAAGAATTAAAAAAGCACTGTTCATTTTGAACAGTGCTTTTTCAATTCTTAAGTATAAGCTAAAAGCGAAATCAGCTCTTCATACCAGTGATTGCGATACCAGCAATAATCTGTTTCTGGAAAATAATATAAATGATCAAAACAGGAATAACTGCCATTACAGTACCAGCCATCAACAGAGGATATTCAGTAGCATACTGACCTTTGAAGTAAGACAACATCAGAGGAACAGTATAAGTATCCATCTGATTCAAGAAAATCAATGGGTACAAGAAGTTGTTCCACTGACCCAAGAATACGAAGATACCGAATGCAGCCAATGCAGAACGAACCAGCGGCAGAATAATCTGGAAGAAAATTCTAGGAGTACCAGCGCCGTCTACGATTGCTGCTTCTTCCAAGTCATCCGGCAAGCCCATAATAAACTGACGGAGCAGGAATACACCAAATGCATTAAACAAAGCAGCTGGAATAATAATAGACCAGTGTGTACCCAGCAGACCCAAAGCTTTCATGGTGTTGAAGATTGGGATCATAACTACCTGTGCAGGAATCATCATAGTAGCCAAGAACAAAAGGAATACTACATTATGACCTGGGAATTTTAATTTACCGAAAGCATAACCAGCCATAGATGCTGTAATTAACTGAACAGCAGTTACTACTACAGCAATATAAATACTGTTAAAATATGCTTTATCAAATGGCATTGCTGCCAAAGATCTTGGGAAGTTACTAAATTCCCACTCTGTCGGGAACAGACGAGGAGGATACAAGAAGATTTCCCCTACGTTTTTGAATGCACTGAATACAGTCCACAAAAACGGAAATACCATGATACAGGCACCAAGAATTAAAACAATATGCAGAATGATGGTGCCAACACCAATTTTTCTTTTCTTTTTTACTTTTACAGTATCAGACATCATAATTCACCCACTTATTAGATACCCACATCTGGAACATGGTAATCAACAGAATAATTACAAACAATACCATTGCACACGCAGAAGCATAACCCATTTTAAATTTCTGGAATGCACTTTCATAAATGTAGTATACAAAGGTATAACTTGCTTTCGCAGGACCACCCTGAGTCATAACAAACGCCTGGTCAAATACCTGGAAAGAAGAAATTATGGTTGTAATCAAAACAAAGAATGTGGTAGAAGAAACCATGGGCACAGTGATATGACGGAACTGCTGGAACTTATTCGCACCATCAATAGAAGCTGCTTCATAATAAGTTTGCGGAATTCCCTGAAGACCTGCCAGGAAAATAACCATGTTATAACCAACATTCCACCAAACAGAAACCATAGCGATAGACATCAAAACCAAGGTTTTGTCAACCAACCACGGAACACCTGGCAAACCTGCCATTTTCAGCAACATGTTGATCAAACCAGTTTTTTCATTCAAAAGCCAGGTCCAGATAACACCAACTGCTACAGAACCGGATACAACCGGCATGAAGTAAAATAAGCGGTAAAAAGTTTTACCTGCAACGTTTTTAACACCCATTGCAATCAACAATGCCAAAATTACGTCAGCTGGAACAAAATATAAAGTATATTTCAAAGTATTCAGCAAACTCTTTGCAAAGTCCGCAGTGCCAAACGCATCAATATAGTTTTCTAAACCAATCCATGTTTTTACTCCCATACCATCCCAATTCTGGAAACTCAATAAAAATGCCTGTACCAGTGGAATCAAGGAGAACAGAATCAAGCCGATCAGCTGAGGAGCAACAAAGGCGTAGCCCCAAAGTTTACGCTTTTTATACATAAGAATTTCACCTACCTGTTTAATTCACCGTAACCTATACGCTTAGAAAAAGGGGGAAAGGCATCCTTTGCTTCTCCCCCTTTTACCTAAATCAGTCAGTTACAAATGTACGCCATCAAAATCAGTTATCTTAGCTGTTTTCAGCAACCAGTTCGTTAGCTTTTTCTTCAACTTTAGTAATGGTATCATCAATGTTAGCACCATCTACCCAAGTTTCTTCCAAGATAGCTTTCAGTTCGGTATCCATACCTGGATAACGAGCATCTTTAGCCCATGGGCTACCAATTGCCCAACCTACAGAACGAACATCCAGCAGATAGGTTGCATGTTCTGGAATGGAAGCGTTTTCGATAATATCGTCACAACCTTTGATTGCAGGTACTGCGTTACCTGGTTTGCCATCCTGTTCTTCCAGACGAACTCTCTGGCCATCTACAGAACAGTAGTAAGTAGCAAATTTCATAGCTTCTTCAACATTCTTAGAATCTTTGTTTACAGAGCAATAAGCAGTAGCAATCTGAACAGCAGGATTCTGAGAACCATCGCTAGTTGGGAATGGGATGTAGTCATGTTCTACACCAGCATCAGAGAATGTAGGAGTATTCCATCTACCAGCTTTAGTAAAGCCGCACAGACCAGACAGGAACTGAGCATCTTCACCCTGACCCTGTGGCAACAGACCAGAGTAGAACCATCTGCCAGCTTCCAATTCGTCAGCAATGTAATGCAGAGCTTCTACAGCTGCATCGTCGTAACCATAAGTGGTGTCAGTCCAGATGTTACCTTTGTTAGTAGCGATCCAGGAGTAAGTAGTACCGGTATCACCACCGAACAGATAACCTTCTTTACCAGCGTCAACAAATTTCTGGTTGATTTCAGAGAATTTTTCCCAAGTCCAGTTGCCAGCAGCATACAGTTCCTGAGGATCTTCAGCGCCAACTTCTTCGATCATTTTTGGCTGATAGTACAGCAGGTTCGGGTTACAGTCAACGGTCAGACCATATACGCTGCCGTCATCGGTCATAGCAGCACCCCACAGACCTTCATCGAAGTCTTCGATCTTACAATAAGAATCTTCAGTTTCCATGAAGTCATTCAGTTTCATGATAGAACCGTTCTGGATCAGTTTGATGATGGTGCAGTCACCAGCATAGAAAACGTCCCAAGCGGTACCACCGGACAGAGCAGTAATCAATTTCTGTTCATATGTATCAGATGCAGAAGATTCAAAAGTAACAGTTACGTTATCCTGCAGTTCATTGTAAGCATCAACTGCTCTCTGCAGAACTTTGATTTCACCGGTGTTAGCCCAAGAAGTAAATCTCAGTTCAGTTTTGCCGGAACCACCTTCAGCAGTACCACCACCATTGCTGGTAGTATCAGTTGTTTCGTTGCCACCACAAGAAGCGATAGACAACATCATCATGCTGGCTAATGCAACAGACAATGCTCTTTTAGATAACTTTTTCATAATAATTTTGCCTTCTCTCTTAGAATTTTTGACGTTCAAGGATTAACGCTGTACACAGTATATAAAATATTCACACAAAATGGAATAGTTTTTCATGATTCAAGTGAGAATCTATAACTATAAAGTGATATTCTGTAATTGTAATATACCGGTTTTTTAGTTACTTTTTACAACTTTGGATATGCCGCATTGGCTTTTTTGCGGTACTTATTGGGCGTTATGCCCTCAATCCGCTTATAAGTAGCAATAAAATTGTTAGGTGTAGAAAATCCGCACTTACTTGCGATCACATTTACAGGGTAATCTGTACCAACAAGCATCTTTTTTGATTCTTCTATTCGTATTTTTGTCAAATATGAATATGGAGATTGCTGCAAATGTTTCTTAAAAATGCTGCACAAATAATTTTTACTAATATAAAACTGCTCTGCTAAGTCTTTTAATTCCAGTTTTTCGCTGAAATGTTCTCCCATATAACGAATAATTTCTGTAATTAAAGGATCCGGGCGATAGGTTTCCTGGCTTTCGTCCAAAATTTCGTGAATGGCATCACTGATCATACGGGATACTTTAAATTCAATGTCTGTTTGATAACTATTTTTAATATTAATAATATTTTCAATAGAGTGACTGATGCTGCTTACATTGGAAAATGTCTCCACCAACTTTCCTTTGGAACGAAGATAATTATAAACTGTTTTCATATTACTGTGATTAAAGTGGATAAAATAAAACTCCCAAAGATTGTCTGGTGCTGTAAAGTATTCTGTTGTTTCCCGACAGTCTACCAAAGCAACTGTATTCGCAGTAAGGGTATATTCTCCATCTTCTGTTCGTAGAATCCCTTTTCCTGACACAGTACTTAACAGCAAGTAGCTGTCTTCCAAGTTTTTTTCTTCCTTTGAACGGTAAATATGATATAAGTCGTTGCATTTATGCCAGCCTGCCAGTGAAAAACGATACAAAACACCGTTCAAATCAAAGTCATTTTCATGAATTACTAAATTAGTTACTCCAAATTTTCCGCTTTTTTCATACATAACCCATCATCTCCATCTCAATTTCCAATGATTTTGAAAATATTTTTTGTTTTAAAAAATTAGTAAATCTTAAACTTAGCTGGCATTTTTGAAGATACAGTTGAATTTGTAATTTTCGTAGTATAATATATAATTTTCTGGTAATTAAGTATATGATTTTGGATAATGACAGTGATATTATGAAACTTTACATTAACATTTAAACATTTTTGAGAAAAAACCAAGCTTCTTTTAAATGATTCCAGATGAGCAAATATCAAAACATAATTACGAAATCGTAACATTTTTTTTGATAACTCTTGTAAAAAATTTGTAACAAAGTATAATCGGAAATAGATTAAGAAAAAGCTTTTGGACACAAGCTTTTCAAATGAACAGGAGGAATTGATTATGAGTATCGCTCAAATGACCAATCGGGAACGTTTGATTGCCGCTCTTCACTCTCAGGAAGTGGATCGTCTGCCTTATGCTCCACTGATTGACCCTTATTTTGTAAATTCTCTGCCAAAACAGGGATTTGAAGCTGACTTTGTAAAAGCATGCCGTATGATCGGCAACGACATCATGGAACGTCACGTTGCAGGACCATCTTCTGTAATTAAAGGATTAAATATCCGGGAAGAAAAATCCGGCAATAAAACCTGCAAATATTTTGAAACTCCAGTAGGTACTCTGGTAGAAGAACGCACCGATTCCGGTGAAACCAACTATGTTTCCAAACATATGGTAGAAACACTGGAAGACCTGAAAGTTTACCAGTATATGTGTGAAAACACTACCTATACTCCAAATATTGAAGCTTTTGTAGCGCGGGAAAGAGAAATCGGCGATGACGGTATGGCTACCTTAACTGGTAACTACAGCCCAGTACAAGAATTGCTGCAGCATATGTCCGGTGTAGAAAATACCGTTTATTTGCTGGCTGACTACCCAGATGAAGTAGAAGAACTATTCGCAGTAATGCAGGAAAGAAACATCCGCCAGTACAAAGCATTGCTGGAATATCCATGCGACTACATCTTTGACTATGAAGATACTTCTACCACTGTTATGAACCGCACCATGTTTGAAGATTATTCTCAGCCTCCAATTAACGAATATTCTGATCTGGTTCACAGTGCTGGTAAAGTTTTCATCACCCACATGTGCGGCAAACTGACTGGCTTTGTAGACCTGATCGGCAAAGGCCGTCAGGACGGTATTGACTCTGTCTGCCCACCTGATACCGGAGACCTGTGTCCATGGGATGCAAGAAAAGCATGGGGTGAAGGAAAGGTCGTTATCGGCGGTATTGATCCACCTTCCCTGGTATTTATGAACCGCAACGAAACCGTAGAAAAAGTAGTAGAAATTATCAAGAAAGTAGAAAATAAACGCGGTTTTGTTCTCAGCACCGGTGACGCAGTTCCTTACGGTACTCCAGTAGAAAATCTGAAAGTAATTGCTGACTTGATCAAAGCCATGGGACCAGCTTCTCTGACTACAGATGTAGATCCTGAACTGGTAAAACGCTTTTTGAAATAAGCAGCTTTTTAAAAAAGCTACGCAAAAATGGGTGGACTGTTTTAACAGTTCACCCATTTTTATCAAATTATATAAATTTTTGGATTATTTTTTGATTTTTATAATTTTTTTATGGACTAAAAAATTATTGTGCACATCTCTTTACTTTTGCTAAAAAACGTGGTAACATTGCTGAGGTGATACGGATGTGCTGAGGAAATCAGTCATTTCTGTTGCAAATTTTTCGTGATTTTACTGTGAGAAAGGTTTTCTAACTGTAAAATCAATCTGTAAGTCAAACTGGGTTTTAGCGAAAACCCCACAAAAGGAGAGTTCCACTATGACACATCGCGAACGTGCTATTACAGTATTGCAGCGCAAACAGCCTGACTATGTTCCGACCTTTGAACTGGAATACCAGCTGGAAGACATTGTTTTTGGAAAACCATTCCTGCATCAGGAAGATCTGGACAAAATGACCATGGCTGAACAGGAAAAAGCTCTGGCAGAAAATGCCGAATATATGGTAAAGGTATATACTGCTTTAGGTCATTCTATTATTCCTGTAGATTACTTTAATCTGGAAAACACACTGAAAACTGCAAAACTGATTAACCAAATGACCAATGACGAATTTATGCTGACTACCCACGGAGATGGAACCTTCGCGATTCCAGACGGTGACGGACTGGTACAGTTTGTATACTGGCTTTATGACAATCCGGAAGATGGCTTAAAAGTAGCTGAAAAAAATGCTCAGGAAGCAATTGAACGGAATAAACGCTATATTGACGGCGGAATCCAGTCATTGAAACTCTGCTCCGACTACTGTTTTAACAGCGGTCCTTTTGTATCTCCTGACATGTTCGCAGAATTTATTCAGCCATATCTGCATAAAATCTGCCGTTCCATTCGGGAAGAAGGCGGTTATTCTATTAAACATACCGACGGTAATATTATGCCAATCTTACAGATGCTGGTAGATTGTGAACCGGATGCCATCCACTCTCTGGACCCAATGGCAGGCGTAGACATTAAAGAAGTAAAACGTCTGGTAAGCGACAAGGTTGCTTTGTGCGGAAACGTACACTGTGCTCACCTGCAGACTGGTACTGACGAACAGGTTCTGGAAAGCTGCCGTTATGCAATGGAAAATGGAAAACCGGGCGGCGGATATTTCTTCTGTACCAGCAATATTCCATTCCGCGGTATGCCAGTTGAACGGTATCAGATGGTTCTGGATTTCTGGAATGCCAATAAATATTACGATTAATCTGTTCTGTGATTCAATATCTGTCAGATAATAAATAATTTTTAAGCCACTGCAGAATATTCTGTGGTGGCTTTTAATTTTTATGGTACCACAAAGATTTGTTACCTTTCCCTAACTTTTCCAAACACATAAAATAATTTTTGGAAGAAGCTCTTTACTTTTTGTGCAAAATGTGATATTATATAGTTGCGAAAAAACAATTGTTATGTATATTGTTTTTTGAAAACGATTACAATACACAGTTCGGAAAAAGATAAGATTATTTTGTATTGTAAAAAAGGAGTTGTATCAATTATGGCAATGAAACAAATTGAAATTGGTACCTGTGTCCCAGGACCTATGGCGAAAGACTGGCTTCCTCATTTAGCAAAAGCTGGATTTGAATGTGTATCTTTGAACTTCCACATGTCTCTGGAAGGCGCTGACCTGAAAAAAATGGCAGAAGAATTAATGCCAATTGTAAAAGAAGCAGGAATTCGGGTAGCTTCTTTGGGTTATTACTGCAATGCAATTCAGTATGAAGATCATAAAAAAACTCTGGAATACTGCATTGATTCCGCAAAATATTTTGAAGCTCCGATTGTATCTACTTTTGCGGGTGCTTATGAGGGCGAAAGCGTAGAAAAAGCTATGCCAAAATTCGGTGAAGTATTCCGTGATTTGGCAAAACGTGCTGCAGACAATGGCCTGAAACTGGCAATTGAAAACTGTCCTATGGGCGGCAGCTGGCAGCGTGCTACATGCAACATCGGTTTTAATCCAAAAGCTTGGGAAATGATGTTCAACGAAGTACCAGACGAAAACCTTGGTCTGGAATGGGAACCAGGACATCAGAGCATCCAGCTGATCGACCCAATTGCTCAGCTGCGGGAATGGGCTCCTACCGGCAGAATTATCCATATGCACGGTAAAGACTGCAGCGTAGATATGACAGCTGTTAGAAAATACGGTGTATTCGGTGCTGTTGATTTTGCTCCTCAGCGCACTCCTGGATTCGGCGATGTTGACTGGAGAGACATCTTCTCTATCTTACATATGAACAACTACGAATCTGATATTTGCGTAGAAGGATATCATGATCCAATTTACCGTGGCGATTGGGAAATGACTGCTCAGATGCACGCATTAAATTACCTGAAATGGTGCCGCGGCGGCGACTTTATTCCAAACCCATGGAATAAATAATAGTTGTAGACTATAAAAATATTAATCTATCGAAAAGGCTCAGTTTCGCTTTATGCCAAACTGGGCCTTTCTTGCTATTGTCTGCATTTCACTCATTGAATAAACGTTTTAAAGTGTATGCTGCAACAATGGTATTTTTCTATTCACAGATTCATTCTTATAAGAAAACTACTGTTTTCAAGCTCATCAATAAAAGAAAAAAGAGAGAAATATGACAGCTGTCATATTTCTCTCTTTTTATCAGTTCATTTACAGATAGCGTTCATTGTGCTACGACTATCAAGCACAACAAAATTGGCTTCCTTATTCTTCTGCTGGCTGGACAGATTCTTTCCCATTAATCAGGCTCTTTGAAGCCCATTTACCCCGTTTGTAAAAGAATACGGTCAAAAGCGCACCCAAAATCCAGGAAACTAACAGAGAAATAAATACGCATGCACTCTGTCCATGAGGCAATTCTGGTGTCCGAGTCAACCAGGAAATTCCATATGCAACTGGAACACGAATCACTACAGTGGTAATTAAAGAAATCCACATAGGAGTCATGGTATCACCTGCACCGCGCATAACACCTGACAAGGACTGTGTCACTGCCATAGCAATATACCCTACTGCCAAAATGCACATCATATTCATACTCAGTTCTACCAATTCCGCAGTACTTGTAAAAATCCCCATCAAGTTTTTACCGAACAGCAAAATTAACAGGGTAATAGCAGTAGAGGTTCCAACTGCAATTGCTGTTCCCTGCACCGTACCTTTATGTACACGATCCAAACGATTTGCACCAATATTTTGGCCTGCATAGGTAGTCATTGCTGTACCAAAAGAAAAGTTTGGCATCATAGCAAAACCGTCCACACGCATAACAATCACATTGGCAGCGATAAACATTTCTCCAAAACTGTTGGTCAAAGACTGTACAATAATCATAGCCATGGAGAAAATTGCCTGAGTTAAACCAGAAGGAAGTCCCAACCGAATAATGGTTAATGTGTGTCGGCGGTCCATTTTCAGATATTCCAGTTTAAAATCAAAGATACTGGTCATCCGCATCAGTTTCCACAGACACAAAATAGCAGAAATCCCCTGGGCAATTACAGTCGCTAATGCTACACCAAAAACACCCAATCCCAATCCTGCTACAAACCACAGGTCCAATACAATATTAATGATTGTGGCAACAATTAAATACAAAAGCGGCGCAATAGAATCGCCCAATCCTCGAAGCACCCCGCTTAAAATATTGTAATATGCTACTCCGGCAATTCCCAAAAACATAACTGTTAAATAACTTCCGCACCAATCAATAATGCTGTCCGGCGTATGTAAAATTTCCAGCAAAGGTCTTGTAATAAACGCCCCCAGCGCCATAATCAGCAAAGAAGAAATAAATGTCAAAGTTACACATGCCCCAATGGTTTTAGAAAGTTCTTCCCGACTTTTTGCTCCAAAATATTGGGACACCATAACGCTGCTTCCTACAGAAATCCCAATAAACAAAACCAAAAGCAAGTTTACAATCGGTCCTGCACTTCCTACAGCCGCCAAAGCGTTGTCGCCTACATACTTTCCTACAATAATACTGTCCACCGTATTATAAAGCTGCTGAGCAATATTCCCCAACAGCATAGGTACCGTAAAAATCACAATTTTTTTCCACGGTGCCCCCAGCGTCATGTCTGTAGGTTCAAACAGTTGCTTGAGTCCAAATTTCATTCTCCCAATCCTTTCTCAGCTGTGTGATCCCAGCTTTTTCTTTTTCATTTCTTTCAATTTTTCATTTGCATAAAATATTATAGCGAATATTAAAAAAAAAGTCCAGTAGTTCATTGATGTACTATTTATGCCTTTTTAAAGAAAATAGATGACTAGAAAGGGGAGTGTATTTACACTCCCCTTTCTAGTCATCTATTTTCTCATATTCACAAAATGGTATCAGCAAAATGGAATCTATTCTGCCGCATACTGATCTCCTAAAATCAAATCATAAGTCAGCGTATCCAGCGCCTCATTTCGGCTTTCCTGATCGTACTCTGTTGTATATACCGGTGTAGAAGCCATCTGCCCTTTCAGCACTGCGTCGGCCTCGTTTTGCTCCAATCCTGCAAGATCTTCCAATACATGAGGCAGATAAAAAGAAGACACTGTCTGACTAGGCAACATGGACCGATCAAATTCATAATTAGCCCATATAACATATGGCTGCTGATATAACGCCAAACAATTATCAGCGTCAATTCCCAGCTTTTCATACACACTGTTTTCTTCTGTAAAGAGAGGAAAATGATCTCCCACAAACATGACAATGGTAGGCTCTTGGGATTCCCGCAGCTTATCACAAAGCTCTCCTAAGCGCTTATCAGTATTGGCAATCCCATCCATATAATACTCAAACTGGCTTTGGCTATCATCGTCATAAGGCATGTGATTCTGCATGGTAGTAATATGCAAGTAACAAGGATCTTCTTCCTCGGAAATAACCTCTAAAGCTTTATCATATGCCGCCTTATCATCCAAATAATTCCGAAAATAAATTTGATCCATATCCTGTTCAAAATAAATGTGATCAAATCCATAATACGGCATCAATCTTCCACGCTCATAAAAATCAGAGGAATAAGGATGCAGATAAGCGGTGGTATATCCTTCCTGCTGAAAATGGCGGGCAATGGTGGCCTGATCTGTTTCTCCTATATAAAACTGCGGAGCCTGGGTTCCATTTAGCCCTTTTATGGGCAGCCCAAACAAAAGTTCAAACTCTGTTTTTACTGTATAACCACCAAAAGTTGGAACAACTGTCGTTCCCTTAGCGCCTTCTGACACCATACGGTCAAATTCTTCATAAGCACTGTCTTGCACATTTAAGCTGGGAAATCTTCTGAAATCAGTATAAGATTCGCTCATAATTAAAATCACATTTGGTTTTTCCATTTGTTCGGTCTGTTTCGGTTCTTCTGCTTCAGCAAAAGTTTCCACCGTCTGCCGGGAATAATTTTCCGGCTCTGGAATATGAACCGTACTAATCGTATCTGAAATATTTTCCGCCAAAAAAGCAATCATACTGTCTGCTTCAAACTTTTCCTTTTGAACAAAACTATTAGAAGCACCACCATGCTCTACGCCAAATACTGTAAACACCGCGTCAGAAACTTGGGGAATTACAAAAAAAGAAGTTAACCCCACACAAATAGTTGATACCGCAGGAACGACTCTTTTCCAGTTCCAACAAATTTTCACACAGCAAAGATACATTCCTGTGATGTAACAAACCAACAACAGAAGAATGACCACTTGCATAGGATAAATTTCTAATTTTGCAAACTCAGCCACATCTCCCACATTGGTAAATAAAGAGAAATCCCCCGCTGTAAAGTGAGTGCCGCTGGCACGAAAACGATAAAATTCCACATTAGAAAGAATCCAAAAAAGTCCCCCTATGATTGCGCCTGCCAGCCAGGAACGACGCGCCAGCAAATATGCCATTACATAAAAAATACCTACCAAAAGAATATCAAACACAAAAACAGTAGGACGTTCCGTTACCAAATGAAACAAAGAAGAAAAATCTCCCTGTTGATTGATTTCGGTAATACACACAATAAATACAGGACAAAGCAGTGTCAAAAACCACCCAATTTGCTTTCCGCGTCGAGTATTTCCAAAAGACTTCCATGTCTTCCATATCTGCTTTGCCGTATTCTGATCTCCCTGCTCCATATTTCACAGCTCCTATGAAGAATCTAGGCTTATAAACTCTTTATTTTATCATTATAAGCTTTCATTTTGTCAAAAACCGGTACCATAGTCCTACAGTATTATCTCCCTACAGGAAAAATTTTATGCCCGATTTTTATCATTAACTGTACTATTTGATGTAGTACAGTCAGTATATCTCTTTTTTTTGCTAATGTCAATGGAAAAACAAAAAACAAATCTTAAAACTTTCTGATATTTTTTCGGTCATAATAAAAAGAGAGCGGCAAAATAAACTGCAACACTCTCTTTCCTTAACCTTCACTATCTATTTCTAAAAAATCCAGCAAAATACTCCGGATTATTCAGTGGGAGCAACAGATGAATCTGATTGAGAGGATTCATCAGATGAGGTATCTTCATCAGAAGATTCGGTTGTTTCTGATTCTTCTGATGTTTCACTGCTCACATCAGGAAGAGAAGAACTGCTTTCTTCTGAAACCTGAGGGAGTGATTCCAATCCACTCAAAGCAGAAGACTCTGGTTCAGACAACAATGGCGTATCATCTTCCTGCAATACCTGCTCTACAGACAAAATCTGATAGCTGTCATAATCGTTTTTCTGCATGGTATATTTCATTACCTTGCTGGGTTCATCTTCCAAATACCGCCCTGTATCCCAGAATGGACCTGCCAAAATATATCCAACTTCCACTTCATATTTTTGATTTCCAATAGATTCTACAGACATAATCTTAGGTGCATACGGCAAAATCTGAGGTGTTTTTGGAATATAATATACCTGGTTTTCCTCATCATAAGGAATATAAAAATCCGTGTCCGGAATCATCTGATGTTCTATTTCCACCGTATTTCCAAACAATTCCCGAATATACGGTTCAATCGCCACCTGCGGAACTGTCATATTGCCAAAATCATCGGTTTCGTATTTTTCTGTCGGATTTTCTTCTTCCATAATAAATTTCCAAATCCCTGCAGAAATCACTACTTTGGAATCCAGTGTATCCACATCTTCAAACTGAGGGGTATCTACAATGACTAAAGGATAAACACTTTCCTTGAGGATCTCTTTCAAATTATCCTGCCGAACAGCAGAAGCAATTCCATTGATTACAAATCCTCCTGTCCAGATCACCCCAATAATGGCAAAGAAGACAATTAACAGCCCTACCAGCGCCATAGGCAGCTTCTTACGATAAGCAGGTGTTTTTCTTTCAGGAGAAGCCTGCTGTGCCTTCTGGCGTTTTTCTGCATGCTGCTGACGCTTTTCCCGCCACATTTTTCTCATGTTTTTTGCCAATTCCTGCACTGTTTCATGTACTGGAGTTTTTTCCAATTCTGAGGAATCAGGAATTACAACCTTATCGGATTTTTCAGAACTTTCCTCTGTATGATCTGCTTGAGTTTCTGTCTGCTGCCCGGAATCAGACATGGATTTTTCCTGTGTCTGCTGTGCCTCCAGCTGTTCTTCTGTCAGGGTATTATTATTGCCAAACAAAAGTCCCGCTTCTGTATTCAGTTTCGGTGAAGGATCGCTGAGCAAAGTCTGCGGCTTCAATTCCCCTGTTTCTTTGGATGCAGGTACTTTGTTTTCTTGTTTTTTTGACATGAATCTGTTCGTTCCTTTCTGCAGCAAGCAGGTCAGCGGATTTGTCCGCTTCCCTGTACTACGTATTTAATTGTGGTTAATTCTTTTAAGCCCATAGGACCTCTGGCATGCAGTTTTTGAGTCGAAATCCCAATTTCCGCTCCAAGGCCAAATTCTCCCCCATCAGTAAAGCGGGTAGACGCATTTACATAAACAGCTGCTGCATCCACAGCTGCTGTAAAGGCATTGGCATGACCCAGATGATTGGTTACAATACACTCAGAATGGTGAGTCGTGTACCGATTAACGTGCTCAATTGCCTGCTGCACACTGTCCACTACCTTTACAGAAATTTTGTAGTCCAAAAATTCCTGTGCATATTCTGTTTCACTGGCAGGCAGCACACGATCTCCTAAAATTTTCCTGGTGGTTTCGCAGCCATACATGGTTACATGATGCTCCTCAAACCGCTTTGCCAACGCTGGAAGAAAATCAGCAGCTACTTTTCTATGTACCAACAGGCTCTCACAAGCATTGCATACAGACGGACGGCTGGTCTTCGCATTATTTACAATTTCCACAGCCATATCCAAGTCCGCATCTTCATCCACATATACATGGCAGTTGCCCACGCCGGTTTCAATGACTGGCACAGTAGCCTGTTCCACTACAGCCCGAATCAGTCCAGCGCCGCCCCGCGGAATCAAAACATCCAGATAACCGTTGAGCTTCATCATCTCCACTGCGGACTCCCGGGAAGTATCCTCTACCAAAATCACTAGATCCTCAGGATAGCCACAGGATGCAATGGTCTCACGCATAATTTGAGCTAAAGCCAGATTGGTGGAGATCGCTTCTTTTCCGCCACGCAGAAAAGCCACATTGCCTGATTTCAGACACAGTGCAGCAGCATCCACTGTTACATTGGGACGGGATTCAAAGATAATCCCCACTACTCCCAAAGGCACCCGGGTTTTGGTAATTACCAGTCCATTGGGGCGTCTGCTTCCGCCCTCTACCATACCAACAGGGTCTTCCAGGTCAATCACCTGTCCAATGGCATCTGCGATTCCTTCAATTCTCTGTTCTGTTAAACGAAGCCGGTCCATCATCACGGGACTGATTCCGCTTTCTTCTGCACGATCCAAATCTTTTTGATTCTCCTGCAGAATCAATGGTGTCTGTTCCCGCAGAGCCTGTGCAATTGCAGCAAGAATCTGATTTTTTTCTCCCGCAGTCAACGCCGCAGCTGTTGCCGCCGCTTTTTTGGCGCGCTGCGCTAACTGTAACATTTCAGCTGCCATGTTACTCATCCTCCCCTGTTCTCTCTTTTCCCATTTCAAACAAGTCATCAAAAATCACAAGTTTTGCTCATTTATTTTGAAAGTAGTCCTGGACCAAAAATGGTTCCCACTTCTTTTCCTGCAAACAGGTCATAAATCTGTTCTGGATTCTGTCCGTTGAGCAGTACCATTGGGAATCCAGCTTCCAGAGCGATCTGTGCTGCATTGAGTTTGGTCACCATTCCTCCGGTACCCAGGCTGGAACCTTTTCCTCCTGCCGCTTCCCGCAGGGTTTCGGTTACTGCTTCCACCTGATGAATCAAGTGAGCATCCGGGCATTCCCGCGGATTCTGATCATAAAGACCGTCAATATCACTTAAAATCAACAATAAATCTGCATCCACTAGTTCCCCTACAATGGCGGATAGTGTATCGTTGTCACCAAATTCCAATTCCAACTCTTCTACAGAAACAGTGTCATTTTCATTGACAACCGGAATGACGTTAAAGTCCAAAAGCCGGTTAAAAGTATTTACAACGTTTTCTTTTCGAGATTCCCGTTCCACAATATCCCGGGTCAAGAGCACCTGAGCTACCTTATGGTTGTACTGGGAAAATAACTTATCATACATATACATCAGTTCGCACTGACCGATGGCAGCGCAAGCCTGTTTGCTGGGTGTGTCTGTAGGACGGGATTTTAATCCCAGTTCTCCAACACCAACACCGATTGCACCGGAGCTGACCAAAATAACATCTCTGCCGGAATTTTTTAAATCCGCCAAGATTTTCACTAGCAACTCTACCCGGCGAATATTCAACAATCCTGTTTTATGGGTTAAGGTAGAAGTTCCTACTTTTACAACTACCCGTTTAATATTTTCAAATGAAGCCAAAACTACACTTCCTTACTTCCGGAATACCAAATACCGGAAAACATATTTTTTGTTTTCTGATCCTGTTTTAAAAATTCAATTGCCTTGACTGCTGTCAGGGTATAAAGCACTGGTATCAAAAGCAGAAGGGGTACCACAAACAAACTGACTAAATAAAAAGGAAACAGGGATAAAAAGGTTCCTGCCAATTCTCTCTGTTTTGTTTTCATCAGTCCTGTGGAAATATTAGCCGCTTTGCTGCCATGACAGGACAAATCAGAAAAAAGCAGATAATCTGCCAGATAAAATCGTAGATTCCGCAAAAATCCAAAAATAAGTCCCAGTACCAAGGCTGCCGCGCTGAGAATACTGCAGACCGCCTGCCAACTTTCTCCATAGGGGATCAATGCCCATGAAAAAAGCTCCACAATGATCCAAGGCAGCAAAAACACAATATATGCCGCTAAACGGCGAACCGTCATCTGCAAACGAAACCAAACCGATTTGATATAACGTCCCGGCTTTTCAAAGAAAAAGAAAATTTCTGTTAAAGAAGCATCTTCCTGAAAGCACAGTTCATAAAACCACCGCTTGATTCCCAGTTCCAAAGGCAGTATCACCAAAAAGACACCCGCGACCATCAAGCTGACCATAATCAGCTTTTGAACCTGCCGATGAAAAAAGAATCCGGCACTCCACTCAGCCAGCAGTCCCAGCATCACAAGCAAAAGCAATACAGAAAGAAACATCAGCGTAACAGCCAGCGCACGACTTAAATTTGCTTTCATGACAGCCATTGTCTTTTGATAACTGGTTTTTTCCTGTCCCATAGAACCCTCCTTTTTTCATCTTTCAGAGGCATACTCTAACATCAAATTTTATCAAAGTCCCCCAAATCTGTCAATTGATTGTCCCTCAAAAAAATAGAAAAATTTTGAGAATCTAAATCAATCTGACAGTTTCCTATTTTTATTCCAGATCCTTTTGCTCCTGCTCATATTGACGCCGCATTTCATCCACATCCATTAGATGGTAATTTTCCAGTTCGTATTCTTCTTCCTTTTCGTAAGGAATGCGGTCACAGATTTCCAGCGCCATAGCATTGCCCCACATAGCTGCATTCACAAGCAGACTGTAGCCGCATCCCGGCTTACAGGTCCAGTTTGCCGGTTCCATCTTTGGCAAACCAAACATTCCCAAAGCAGACATAATCACTCCACCATGAGTAATTACTGCACTAGTGGAGATTTTGCGCTTCATCATATCTTTGATCAGCCAGTCAAATCCTTCCCGAATCCGCTGGGTAAACGCCTGCATATCTTCCCCGCCGGCTGGAGCCTGACGCATATTGGATTGGGTCCACTGGATAAATTCCGGCATTTTTCCCAATTCTTCCATAGAACGGTTTTCAAAAATCCCAAAATTATATTCCTGAATCTGATCTACCAGTACTGGTTCCATTTCGGGATACAAAATTCCAGCAGTTTCCCGACAGCGGGTCAGCGGGCTGGAATATACAATTCCCACCGCAGGATATTCTTTTTCTGCGGTCAGCTGTTTTAGTTCTTCTTTTCCCTGTGCGCTCAAAGGGGAGTCTGTTACCCCAATATATTTTCCTTCAAGATTCCCTTCGGCAACTCCATGACGATACAAATAAATTTTATAGCTTCGCATGATTTTCCTCCCAAAGCCTAACATTTCATAGTTCTTATTATAGTCAAAAGGCGCAAAAAAGTGTTGTTTTTTTTGTGAATTGTTTCAAAATTGACCTTTTACACAAAAAGTTCCTCTGCTTTTTATCGACAAAATGCTATTTTTCTCGCAAAAATCCCTTTACAAAAAGTATCAGGTATAATATAATTTACTATACGTTAATGTTTTTTAGGAGGATATTGTGAATGAACGCCGACTTTCCCAGAATATTGACTCTGCTGAGAAAAGAACGGGGCATCAGCCAAAAACAGGCTGCCAGTGAACTGAATATTTCTCAGGCTTTGCTTTCACACTATGAAAAAGGAATTCGAGAATGCGGTCTTGATTTTGTTGTACGCACCGCTGATTTTTATAATGTATCCTGTGATTATTTGTTAGGACGTTCCCCGGAACGGACCGGCGCCACTCTTTCTGTAGATGACATCCCAGAATCTGACGCTGCCGGAAAAGAAAATCGTTTCCGCGGAAGTCTTCTTCCGACTTTAAATAAAAAATTAATTTCCAATTCACTCAATATCACCTTTGATCTACTTCAAAAAGTCGGCAGCAACGCACTTACCACAGAAGTTTCCAATTACCTGATGCTGGCAGTATACAATATGTTCCGTACTTTATACAGCATCAATCCAAAAAACGAGTCCACCATGTTTACGGTTCCCGCCAATTTGTCCTCTACCTTGTCCACTGCGCGGATGATCGAGGCAGAAGCAGCAATTAAAGCGATATTAGAAAACAATGACGGGAAAAAGGACGCAAAAATCGATCCTGAAAAGATTTCTATTTCTACCGAAAGCCTTCAGCAGGATTATCCTTTGTTTACCTCTTCCCTGCTCAATCTGATTAAAAACAGTGAAAACCACATTAAAAAATAAACAGGATATATTCTGCAATATCTTTCCATCATCCAACAAAAGGAGTGCTAAAAAGCACTCCTTTTTCAGCCTACCATAAAAAAGAGGTCATTTATGATGTATTGGAATTCTTTCTGTTACGTAAAAGCTTCCTGGCAGGATCTGCTGACCGTGTGGGAAAAGGATATCCGCTGTCACCCAGAAAATCCCCAGTGGATTATTTGGAAACAGCAATACCTTGCGTATCATAGATCCGGTATGTGCCAGACATTTGTGGTAAAAAAAGATGATCATCCTGTTGGACAGGCAACCCTGCTGTTTTCCCCCAAGTGTCAGGCGATCCGAGGACGAACACAACTAGCTGACGGTAAAACCATTGTCAACCTCAATGCCCTTCGCATTGATGCTCAATTTCAGGGGCAGGGACACAGTTCCCGCCTAATTCATGTTATGGAACAGGAAGCCATCAAAATGGGTTACCAAACCATAACCATTGGGGTAGAAGCAAAAGAACACAAAAATTTGGCTATTTACCGCCATTGGGGTTATACCCAGCTTATTCATCAGGAATATGAGGATAACACCCTGGTACTTTATTTTTCCAAGCCTTTACAAGCATAAAAAGCTCCCGAATGATTCCATTCGGGAGCCCAGACTGTAGAAAAAGGTAATGTAAACTGGAAAATTGAATAAACAAAATATATATTGAGACGTTTTAAAAAATCAGCACCGCAGCGCTTTTCGCAGATGTGCAAACTGCATTTTGGGGGAGTAGAGAAAGCTTTCGGCTATCTCCAGGGGCAGTGCACAACTATTCATAAAACTAATATAACACGAGCGTAGCGGCATTGGGTGCGGCAGCTTGCCGCTGCAGGTGTGGTCAGCGGGCAATGCCCGCCGTAAGCCCACATAAAAAATTAAAAATTTGTCTCCGACGGCCAAAGGACTTCACAGTCCTTTGGAATCCTAAAAAAACAAAAATTTCTGCAACCTTTTCTTAATATATACTTTATCGACAAGCTGAGCTCCCGAATGATTCCATTCGGGAGCTTTTTAATTTAAAAATTATTTGAGATTATTTTTTCTGAAATCCAAAAACAGCAGATTCTCCCAGCATTGCCTCAATTTTTAACAGCCGGTTATATTTACATACCCGGTCTGTTCTGGCAGGAGCACCGGTTTTAATCTGACCGGCATTTAATCCCACGGCTAAATCCGCAATGGAAGTATCCTCTGTTTCTCCGCTTCTGTGGGACAAAATGGTCTGATATCCATTCTCTTTTGCCAGACGAATGGCCTCCATGGTTTCAGAAAGAGTTCCAATTTGATTGGGCTTAATCAAAATTGCATTCGCAGCGCCTGCATTAATTCCCCTTTGCAGCCGCTCCGGATTGGTAACAAACAAATCATCTCCAACAATGCGAACACGACCGCCCAAACGTCGGGTAATTTCCTCAAACCCTACAAAATCTTCTTCAGCCAAAGGATCTTCAATGGAAATAATGGGATACTTAGAACACAGATGTTCATACCAGGAAATCAGCTCTTCCTGTGTAATTCTCTTTTTCTTTTTAGGGAACTGATAATGACCGGTGTGATACCACTCACTGGCTGCCGCATCCAAGGCAATGCATACATCTTCATAAGGGCGGTATCCTGCTTTTTCTACTGCATCCATTAAAAGCATCAACGCCATTTCGTCATTTTCCAGATTGGGCGCAAATCCCCCTTCATCTCCGATTCCGTTGAGCAACCCCTTTTCTTTTAAGGATTGTCCCAAAGCATGATAAACCTCTACGCAAATCCTCATGGCATGGGTAAAGCTGCATGCCCCTACTGGCATAATCATAAATTCCTGAATATCTACATTATTATTGGCGTGCGCTCCCCCATTTAAAATATTCATCATTGGCATTGGGAGGGTGACCCCATTGCTTCCGCCCACATACTGATAAAACTCCAAATGGTGATATGCAGCAGCCGCTTTGGCACAGGCCAGGGAAACCGCCAAAATGCCGTTTGCACCCAGATTGGACTTCTGCTTTGTGCCATCCAGCTGAATCAGGGTGCGGTCGATTTTCTGCTGATCATCACATTTCATGCCCCGCAGTCCATCTGCAATGGCAGTATTCACCTGTTCCACCGCTTTGGACACCCCTTTTCCGGAAAATTCCGGAAGATTATCCCGCAGTTCACATGCCTCAAACTGACCGGTAGAAGCACCGGAAGGCACACTGGCAATTCCCTTGGTTCCATCTGCTAAGGCGACCTCTGCTTCCACAGTCGGGTTTCCTCTGGAATCAAAAATAGACCGTGCTGTAATTTGTTCAATGTTGCATTTTTTCATTTTATTTTCCTCCTTAACCGCCGTAAATCCATGGTGATTTTGATATAAACACAGTATGCCCGAAAAAAAACAAATCAAACATGGAATAAACCTCAAAAAATCGGCAAAAGTAATAGCGTATCAGAAATGCTCTGATCATATTCTGCCGCCATGATGCGGCATCAAATCGGAGGATCTTTTATGATGAAAAAAAGAAAAATCCTAGCGCTTGTTCTTGCTATGAGCCTCACTGTATGTACCTGCTTTACATCCTGTAACAATGAAGATAAGGACAAAAACACCTCTTCCGGAAGTGTAGTAAGCGATGTAGTCAGCGACGGCAAAGAAGTTGTCAGCGGAATTGAAAGCGAAGGAGAAAAAATTATCAGCGGTACCGAAAGCAATATGGAGAGCATGTTCTCCAATGACTCTTCGGAAGAAAGCAACCGGGATGCGTCACTTGACGCATCCTCTTATGCTGCTGCTAATGCACCGACAGATATTTCTAAACTGGATTTTTCTTCTCTTTCCAGTCTCAGCAATGAAAAACACGGATGGGGACAAGGAAAAGAAACTGACGAGAAGAATCGTCCTGTTTCCTGTCTTCAATTTCAGGAAAAATACGGCAATTTGAATGCAGATTTTATTGGTTCCGAAAAAAAAGAAATCTTACTTACCTTTGACGAAGGATATGAAAACGGATATACTGAAAAAATTTTGGACGTGCTGAAAGAAGAAAAATGTCCTGCTGTCTTTTTTGTCACCATGCCCTACGTAAAAGAAAACCCTGATTTAATCCAGCGAATGATTGATGAAGGACACACTGTAGGAAATCATACTGTAAACCATCCGTCTATGCCCCAAATCAGTTTAGAAGAAGCGGCTCAGGAAATTACAGAGCTTCATCAATATATCAAAGAAAACTTTGACTATGAAATGACACTGTTCCGTCCGCCTATGGGAGAATGGAGCGAACAAACGCTGGCATTAACTCAAAAACTGGGTTACCGCAGTGTATTTTGGAGCTTTGCTTATCAGGATTGGCTCACAGATCAACAGCCGGATCCCGACGAAGCACTTCAAAAAGTAAATGAAAGCCTGCACCCTGGAGCCATCTATCTGCTGCATGCAGTATCCTCCACCAACACTGCCATTTTATCTGACTTTATTGAGTTTGCCCGCAGTGAAGGATATGTATTCCAAAGTATTTAAGCATACAAAAAGAGTACTGCACAATCAACTGCACAGTACTCTTTTTTCTCGTATTCATTATTTATGTTTAAATAAATCCATAATGTCGTCAAAATCATCGAAATCCAATTCTTTGGTTTTGGGTTCCGCTTTATTCTGACCACCAGCTGCCGGCTGTTGTTTTGCAGCCTGACCAGGGAACAGATTTTCAGATGTATTTTCAAAACCTGTAGCAATGACAGTAATCCGCATTTCATCCTGCAGATCATCATCAAATGCCAAGCCCCAGAAAATATTTGCATCTGGATGAGCAGCTTCCGCAATAATTGCAGATGCAGTTTCTGCTTCATCAAATGCCAAATCAGACGGAGCAGTAATATTGATAATAATCCCCTTAGCACCATCAATGGTGGTTTCCAGCAGAGGACTGGAAACAGCCATGGTAGCTGCTTCATGAGCTTTATCTTTACCGGTTCCGCTGCCCACGCCCATATGAGCATATCCAGCTTCTTTCATTACTGCACATACATCAGCAAAGTCCAGATTGATGAATCCTGGAACTTTAATCAGGTCAGAAATACTCTGTACCCCTTGACGCAGTACATCGTCCGCAGCAGCAAATGCATCTTTTAAAGAACGGCAGCGGTCTGTAATCAATTTCAAACGTTCGTTAGGAATTACTACCAAAGAATCCACTTTAGATGCTAACTCAGCCAATCCTTTTTCTGCGTTAGCCATTCTTCTTTTCCCCTCAAACAAGAATGGTTTGGTAACAATCCCAACGGTAAGAATCCCCAGTTCTTTTGCGATTTCCGCAACAACTGGAGCGGCTCCTGTTCCAGTACCGCCGCCCATACCAGCTGTGATAAAAATCATCTGGGTTCCTTTCAGAATCGCTTCAATTTCTTCCCGGCTTTCTTCTGCTGCCTTTGCACCTTTTTCAGGATCACCGCCAGCACCCCGACCTTTGGTTAATTTATCCCCAATTCGGATTTTATAAGTTGCACGGGAAATATCCAAAATCGGCTGATCGGTATTGATGGCAATAAATTCTACATTCTGCACGCCGCATTCTACCATTCGGTTTACTGCGTTTCCGCCGCCGCCGCCAACACCAATTACCTTTATATTGACATCGTCATTACTCATGTTATCCAGTGTAAAACCGCCCACGTTTTCGTCCTCCTATTTTCTATATTCAACATCCGCACAAAATAGCTTTTTGTGCATCGAAGTCTACATCTAGTATTATTTCTTATTATACTATCTATCCTAAAAAAAATCCAGTATTTTTTCTTCGCTTTCTTAAACAAATTGCAAGATTTTTTCCGAAAATAGGACACTCTCTCGCAAATATTACCGAAATATCCTGTTCGGTCGCAAAAAATTTACAATTCGTATTCTCTCTGTTTATGATTTTTATTCCAGCACTGACATCTGGCTCGTTTGACTCTTTTCCTTTTCTGAAGGAATTGGCTGCGCTTTTTGGTTTACAGCAATTCCCTTAGCCTGCTGGGTCACCATAGTCATTGGCCGAAAAATGGCTTCTCCGCTGAATCGCACGTCAATTACGCCTTCTTCTCCAGGACTGATACGTTCTTCTATTAATTGATCCACCAAATCAAGCTTATAATCCAAATCCAGTACGGAACCTAAATAAATGGTGATCTTATTTTGATAAGACAATTTTATTTCCCGCCCTGTAGATACTTCCATGGCATTTACTTCTAAAAGGCCTCTTTTTTCCATCTCGTACAGAACTTTCTGCATATTTTCATAGTCGGAATTATCTTCAATAAATTCGCCTACTTCAACATCAGAAAAGTCTACACCGGACAGAAGAAAAACTCCCTCATAATCGGTCAAATCATCGGTCTGATGGATAATTCTTCCCCCAGAACTGATAATATCATAATTTTCTCCATTATAGGCAGCTACAGAAGCCTGAGCTGGTGTAACTTCTATCATTAACGTTTTAGGAAGCTTTCGGGATACTTTTACATCATCTAAGTCTACGGTTTGATCCATAATATTGCGTTCCATCTGGGTTAAATTCATCCGAAACAAATTATCCCCCAGATCTGCCTCAGTATAGGACAAAATTTCTTCCGGACTGTGGTTGTCGTTTCCAACCACCACAATCCTTTCCGTATTAAAGAACACTGTAATAGACAAGGTTACTCCTGTAATCAGAATCAGAATAAAAACCAACAGATAATATAGAGTATAGTTTTTCTTCCTTCTCCGTCTATGGCGCACACTATTGGCTTCTCTTGCCTCATCGCGCATTTTTACCTGGTTTTTTCTGGTTAACTTCATGATTCCTCCGAAATGTACTTCCTCAAACGGTTTCGCTGCCCTCTCTCCATACATGAGCGCCTAACCGATTTAAATTTTTTTCAAACTCCTCATATCCCCGGTCAATATGGTGCACCTGAGATACCTTTGTCACGCCTTCTGCCTGAAGCCCTGCCAACACCAAAGCGGCTCCGCCCCGCAAATCCTCGGCCCGAACAGCGGCACCCATTAATCTGGGAACGCCGGTACATACTGCCACCCGGCCCTCCATTTTAATGTCAGCACCCATACGGTTTAACTCAATTGCGTGCTTGTACCGGCTCTCGAAAATATTTTCAACGAATACGCTGGTGCCATCTGCCACAGACAATGCCGCCATAACCGGCGCCTGTGCGTCTGTTGGGAACCCCGGATATGGCATGGTTCGTATCTGACGTACCCGTTTTGGTCTTCCGTCCATCCGCATACGCAGACTGTTTGGTCCAATCTGGATTTTCGCCCCAGCCTGTTCCAACACGGGAATCACACTTTCCAGATCCATAGTATGAACCCGATCTACCTGCACTTCTCCGCCGGTAATCAACCCAGCGCATAAATAGGTTGCCGCCACAATGCGATCCGGGATGACCTGATGTTCAATATCATGGAGTTTTTTTACTCCGTTAATGACAATGGTACTTTTCCCTGCACCGGAAATTTTTGCGCCCCGGCTGTTGAGATAATCAGCCAAATCCACAATTTCCGGTTCTTCTGCTGCATTGTGAACCACCGTGCGACCTTTTGCCAAAACAGCCGCCAGCATAATATTTTCTGTTGCCCCCACACTGGGGAAACTCAAAGAAATTTTCGCACCTTTCAGTCCCTGAGGAGCGGTACAGCACAAAAATCCATGCTGTTCCTCAATCACTGCACCCAGCCGGCGCAGTGCATCTAAATGCAGGTCAATGGGGCGGGGACCCAGTTCACATCCTCCCGGCGCCGACAGCACTGCCTTTCCCATGCGGGCTAAAATCGGACCCAAAAAAACAATGGAAGAGCGCATCTCCTGCATCAATTCTTCTGGAACCATAAAGCCTGCCGCATTGGAACTGTCTACTGTCAGAATATCATCCTCACGGGAAATCTCACATCCTAAGTACCGCAGAATTTCCACTGCCGCGTCCACATCCGAAAGGCGGGGGCAATTTCGTATGGTACTTTTGCCCCCGCCCAGCAGGGTTGCTGCCAAAATGGGAAGACAGCTGTTTTTGGCCCCTTGAATCGGGATACTGCCGCATAATCGGTGTCCGCCTTCAATGACGAGTTTACTCATAAAACCAATCCGCCCTTTCCTTGCATGAATGATCAAAGTAACCCATTCTATGCAATTGAGCAGATTTTGGTGTAAAAATCAGATTTTCAGTCCTCTTTTTTGAAAACCCTTATTTGACGATTCTCAGATTATCTGCTTCACCATCTGATTAAAGCGTCATCAGATCTTCATAAATGCGTTTTGCCGTATCCAAAATAGCCAATTTTTTGGCATTTTCTCCGTATTGACGCAATTTTTCAGGATGCTGATAAAAGTCCTCAATTTGCTGGAAAAGCACTTTTTTGTCGTATTCTTTTTCCTGAATGAGGCAAGCTGCCTGATGGTTTACCAGTACCATAGCATTATGGTACTGATGGTTTTCTGCTACATAAGGGGAAGGAACCAAAATGGACGGTTTTCCTGTAGCTTCCAGTTCACTGAGGGTCATGGCGCCGCTTCGGCAGATCACCAAATCTGCTGCCGCCAGGCAAGTAGCCATATTGTCAATATACTCTCTGGCACTGACACCGGGCAGGTCTTCCAGTTTTAGATTTCGTTCCTGCAAAAGCTGAGGGAACAATTCTTTCCCCTGACGTCCGTAACCGTGAATGTGGTTAATTTTATGCTGGGTTCCATTCCATTCCATTAAGTCAGCCGCCATACGGTTAATCACCGCAGCACCCAAACTTCCGCCAAAAGAAAGAACACACATCCGGTCATCCAAACCAAGTTCTTTCCGTGCAGCGGCAGCATCGGTTTTTAATATGGTCTGCCGGATGGGATTTCCCACAACAACACACCGTGCAGCAGGATCCAAATGCTGTTTTGCTTCTTCTACTGCCAGGTAAACCCGATTCACCCGTTTGGCCAAAATTTTATTGGTCACACCGGGGAAAGCGTTTTGTTCATGAATGGCAGTTTTAATTCCAGCTTTTGATGCAGCAAGCACTACTGGTCCGCTGACATAACCACCGGTTCCGATGACCAAGTCCGGCTGGAAATCCCGTACAATCCGTTTTGCTGCAAAATCAGAGGTAGCCAGATAATACAGTGACTGCATATTATGTATCACGTTTTCCACAGAAAAACTTCTGCGGAATCCCCCTACTTTAATGGGAGTAAAATCAAAACCAGCCTTTTTTACCAGGTCTGCTTCCATCCCCTTTGGTGTTCCTGCAAATAAAATTTTTGCGTCCGGATTTTTTGACCGAATATACTGAGCAATGGCAATCGCCGGATTAATATGTCCTGCGGTGCCGCCTCCCGCTAAAAGTACTTTCATCATAAACCAAACCTTTCCTGACTGTTGCTGACAAATTCCGCTTACCCAGCATAACGGCAGGAAGTCTTTACGACTGTTCCTACCGTTTTTAGAAAGCGTCTATGTCGTTTTATCAAAAAGCAATGCTTTTTTAACTGTTATTTTTTCCCTTTTACTTTTATCTTATTCCACTTTTTCCTCTGTAGCATAACGGGAAATATTCAAAATAATCCCCATTTCAAACAACTGCATCATCAAAGCGGTTCCTCCGTAACTGAAGAAAGGAAGACTGATCCCGGTATTTGGAATACTGTTGGTAACTACCGCAATATTTAAAATCGCCTGAATGGCAATTTGAATGGTAATTCCCACTACCACCATGCCGGCAAATTTATTCGGTGCCTTGTTGGCAATTACAAATCCCCGGTAAACCAAAAGGATAAAGAGAACAATTACTAAAATAGCTCCGATAAATCCTAATTCTTCACATACAATGGCAAAGATAAAGTCGTTCTGCGGTTCTGGAAGATACAGATATTTCTGTCGTGAATTTCCAAGCCCGCTTCCCATGATTCCGCCGGAACCAATCGCAATCATAGACTGTACCGTCTGCCAGGAATCTCCTAGAATATCAGAAAAGGGATCCAACCAGTTTTTTACACGGTCCTGCATGTATCCTACCCCTTTGAGGATAACAATCCCCGCCAAACCAGCGGCGCCAGCAGGAATAATCGCTACAAACCAACCGAAATGAGTTCCTCCTACAAACATCATCGCCAGTACAATGACACAAATAATAATCGTACCAGACAAATGGTGCTGGATCATCATTAATCCAACCACTGGCAACAGTACCAGTCCAAAGGGCAGAACTCCGTACCGGAATGTCTTCATCCGGCCGCTGTTTTTGGAAACCAGAGCAGCACAGATAATTACCATGGCCAGCTTCATAATTTCTGAAGGCTGAAACTGGAAAAAACCAAGATAAATCCATCGTCCAACCCCGCCGTTTCCGTTGGCAAAGTTGATGACTACCACCAACGCCATCATGCCCAATGCAATGATATAAATTAAAACAGATAACTTTTCATAGGTGGAATAGGGTGGGAATTTGGACAAAAACAGCATCCCTGCAATTCCCGCCACCACAAAAATCAAGTGCTTTTTAATAATATAAAAGCTGTCGCCGTTCTGTGCATAGGAGTTTGGATAACTGGCAGAAAACACCATAATGGCCCCAAACGCTACCAAGATAAGAACGATCAGCAAAAAGGCAATATCAATTGTTCTGTTTTTTTTACGAAGTTTTACAGAGTGTCTTTCTCTCACTGTTTTTCCTGCCCCAGTGTGCTTTTTCTGCAACGGTATCCACCTCTCCTTGTTCCAAGAAATAACCCTTATTTACTATACGCAGTATCCAAACAGTTATACAGTAGGAAGCGCAAAAAAACCAATCAAAGCGCAAATAGCTCCTACCAGAGAAAATACCGCTACAATTTTAACCTCACTCCATCCGCTCATCTCAAAATGATGATGGATGGGGCTCATTTTAAAAATTCGTTTTCCTGTGGTTTTAAAGCTGATTACCTGCAAAATCACAGACAGCGCTTCCATCAAGTAAACAAATCCTACAATGGCAATGAGAATGGGCATATCAATGCCAAATGCCATGGCAACTACCAGCCCTCCTAAAAACATGGAACCGGTATCCCCCATAAATACCTTGGCCGGGTGAAAATTCCACATTAAAAAGCCCAAACATGCTGCCGCAGTGGCAACTGCCAAAACACCAATATAGCTGTCCTGCAGTTTCATGGCATAAGCCATAAAGCCCAGAGAAGCTACAAATGTAACAGAAGCCGCCAAACCGTCAATACCGTCAGTAAGATTTACAGCATTGGTCGTCCCCAGAATAATAAAAATCATAACCGGATAATAAAGCCAGTTTAAATCCAGCTGCCCTAAGAAGGGGATATCCACAATGGTTGAACTGACACCGGAAATCTGGAGTACAAACACATAAGCAATCGCCAAAAACAGCTGTATGAGAATTTTCTGAAATGCCCGCAGCCCCAGATTCCGCCTTTTGACTACTTTGATATAATCGTCCAAAAAGCCCATCAGGCCAAATCCCAAGGCCATGATCAACCCGGCAAACAACCGCACACAGGCAGCTTCTTCCACCTGAAAATCATTGGATGCCACTGTAAAAAGAAAACCTACAATTACCGCCGCAAGAATTCCGATGATAAACATGATCCCTCCCATGGTAGGAGTTCCCTGTTTCTTTTTATGCCAAGTGGGGCCAATTTCCTTAATGCTCTGCCCAAATTTCAGTTTTCTCAAATAGGGGATCAATACAATCCCTAACAGTGCTGTTACACCAAATGCGATCAATCCTGTAACAACCGGTACCATTCCCAGCATAAGCTATTTTTCTCCTTTAAACAATGCTTGTGTTACTTCTTCCAGACGAATTCCCCGGCTGGCTTTAAAAATCACTGCGTCTCCTTTTTTCAGGATTTTCCTTAAATAGGATACCATATTTCCCTTGTCCAGAAAATGGGAAACTTGACAAAAACCTTTTTCTTTAGCACCTTTTTGTATGTGCAATGCTTCGGTTCCAAAGCAAATCAGCTCATCCAATCCGGACTCAGCTGCCATTTCACCAACCTCTTCGTGAAAGCGAACGGAATTTTCTCCTAATTCCAACATATCTCCCAGTACCGCAATTCTGCGCCCATCGCAAGGAATGGTTTCAATCACATTCAAAGCGGAACGCATGGAATCCGGACTGGCGTTATAACAGTCTTCAATGACCTTAATTCCATCATATTCAGAAATTTTCTGCCGCATACCAGAATTTTGATACACTAAAAAGCTTTCAATAATTTCTTCTGGAGCCATTCCTACCTGAATCCCCACTAAAAAGCCTGCCAGTGCGTTATATACATTATGCACCCCAATCACAGGAATTACAGCAGGATATTCTTTTCCCTGAAAGCACAGGGTAAACTGGGTTTCACTGCCCTGGGAAACAATGTCTTTCGCAGTGACATCAGCCGGAGCATCAATTCCGAACCAAAGGGTATTTTCCCGTTTTCCATATAAGGTGGACAACATGTCATTGTCCCGGTTGAGAATCAAAGTTCCATCCGGTTCCATTCCGTCCAAAATTTCCAGTTTGGCTTTCAGAATATTTTCCCGGCTGCCCAAATTTTCCATATGGGATACGCCAATATTGGTGATGACCCCTAAGGTAGGACGGCAAATCCGGCTTAAATAACTGATTTCTCCAAAATGGGACATGCCCATTTCAATGACAGCTCCCTGATGACTGTCATCCAGTTCCAACAGTGTTTTAGGAAGTCCGATATCATTATTCAGATTTCCCTGGGTTTTCAAAACTTTCATTTTGTGAGACAAAACAGTATAAATCATCTCTTTGGTAGAAGTTTTTCCCACACTTCCAGTTACACCCACCAAAAACAAGGAAAACTGATTCCGATACCAGGCTGCCAGATCACCATAAGCTTTCCGGGTATCTTCTACCAAAATAACAGGATCGGATGATTCTGGTTTTTTGCTGACCAAAGCCGCTACTGCACCAGATTCCATAGCCTGGGGCACAAAGTTGTGACCGTCAAACCGTTCTCCCTGAATTGCAATAAAAAGACTTCCCTGTCCGATGGTTCGGGTATCTGTAGAAACATAGTCTACCACTCCGTCCGCTTCCGGCGGAATCACAGTTCCCCCCACTGCCTGAGCAATTTGTTTTAACGTCATCTGTTTCAACTCAATTCCTCCAACTGAACTCAAAATCAAGGAGCTACGATACATCACAGTTCCATTTGAGTTAAATATTCCTCTACCACTTCTTTTTCATCAAAGTGTATGGTGCCTTCTTTCAGCACCTGATAGGTTTCGTGTCCTTTTCCCAACAGCAAAATTACGTCACCTGTCTGTGCATGATCCATGGCATAGTGAATGGCATCTTTCCGATTGGTAATGGTTACATATTCTATTCCATCTTTCATTCCAGGCAGAATTTCCCGAATGATTTCATCCGGATCTTCACTGCGGGGATTATCAGATGTAACAATCACAAAATCAGCATACTTGCAGCAGGCTGCCGCCATTTTAGGACGCTTGGTTCGGTCACGGTCTCCGCCACATCCAAAGAGTGCTACCAAACGACCTTTGGAACAATCCCGCATGCTCTTGAGAACATTTTCAATTCCATCCGGCGTGTGAGCATAATCTCGGATTACAGTAAACCGGTCATTGTGAGCAATAATTTCTCCACGTCCAGTTACACCGGACATTTTTCCAAGCGCAGTAACAATATTGTCCACAGAAATTCCCAGCTGAGAGCATACTGCAATAGCAGTCAAAGTGTTTTCTACAGAATACAGTCCCGGAATTGCAAAGCGAATCCGGCTTACAATCCCATTATGTGTTACACAAAATTGTACAGAATCTGGATAACATACAATGTCGCTTGCATAAAAATCCGCATGAGGATCTTCCCGGGAAAAGGTAACGGTTCCTTCTCCTAATTCTTCTGCTAGGCGTTTGCCATACGGATCCCGAACATTGACAATGTTAATATTTCCCATGGAAAACAGTTTCTTTTTCGCCTGATAATAGTCTTCCATATCTTTATGATAATCCAGGTGGTCCTGAGTCAAATTAGTAAATGCGCAAACTTCAAAATGGCATCCATACACCCGATCCTGAGCCAATGCGTGAGAAGATACTTCGCTGACTACATACTGGCATCCTGCGTCCGCCATTTCACGAAGTGTCTGCTGGAACAAATACGCATCCGGTGTGGTGTTTGGATTTTCCCGTACTACAGAACCAAACTCAATTTGAATGGTGCCGATCAGCCCAGTCATAAATCCTGCATCTTCCAAAATGTGTTTAATCATCGTAGTTACAGAAGTTTTGCCGTTGGTACCGGTAATTCCAATTAATTTCAGTTTTTTAGAAGGGTTACCAAACCAGGCAGCACACAGTTTTGCATAAGCTTTTCTGCTGTCTTCCACCAAAATCTGCCGTTCTAATCCTAAATCCCGTTCTACCACAACTGCAGCGGCACCTTTTTCCAAAGCAGACGCTGCATAATCATGTCCGTCCACCTTAGCGCCGGGGATTGCAATGTAAACGGTATCCTTCTGTACCTTCCGGGAATCATTGGTGATTCCCAGTACAGTATGATTCCACACTTGATTTTTTGTTTCTATTTCAGAAAATAATTCTAAAAGATTCATTTTTTTCTTCCTTTCCGCAACAGCAATTCTGCCCTATTCAATCATTCCATCCGCAATTTCTTTGGCATAGGTAATCGAAATAACAGTACCAATTGGAACCGATGTTCCTTCCGGCATACTCTGTGTCGTTACATGAACCGTTCCGTCATTGGAGCCAGCACTGGTATCCATACTGATATTCAGCTGAGCATTGGTCAAAACCTGGTTTGCCTCTGCTACTGTCAAGCCCACCACATTAGGAACAGTGGTCATTTCCGGCTGAGATACCGCTTCTGTATACAAAATTACTTTGCTGCCTTTGGCTACAGAAACACCGCTTTGCGGCATTTGATCCACAACTGTGGTTCCGGATCCAACGACCTGAACTTCCATGCCTTGCTGTGCCAGTTCTTCCTGTGCCGCAGTTACTTCTTTGTTCAAAACATTTGGAACAGCCTGTTCCAGGTTTTCCACTTCAGTATCGCTGTATTCAGGAGCAATTCCCAGATAATTTAATGTATCGGAAAGAATGGATGCCAAAGCCGGACCTGCAACCTGGCTTCCGTAATATTCGCTTCCCCGAGGTTCATCCACCACAACCAAAACCGCAATCTGAGGATCATCGATTGGTGCGATCCCTAAAAAGGAACCAACATACCGTCCATTGCTCTGGTTTCCAATCTGTGAAGTCCCTGATTTACCGCCTACACGGTACCCTTTCAGGTCTACAATACTGCCTTTTACCATCGCTTCCAGTGTTGTACACAGATTCTTGGAGGTTTCTTCAGAAATTACCTGGCGTTTTACTGTGGTTTCTGTTTTTTCTACTACATTCCCGTCGCTGTCTAAAATAGAATCTACTACATATGGCTGAACCAGATAACCGCCGTTAACAACTGCAGCCGCAGCAGTAATCATCTGAATTGGTGTAATTGCCAAAGACTGCCCAAACGCTTCACTGGCCAAGTCGACGGTTGTCATTTGTTCTTCCGGATAATAAATACTGGTCTGAGATTCCCCAAAAATATCAATTCCTGTCGGCTCAGTGATCCCAAACATGTCTACATAACTGCAAAATGCGTGAATTCCCATGAGCTGTGCCATGTGAATAAACGCAGGGTTACAGGAGTTTACGATCATCTGAGTAAAGTTTTGCACACCCTGACCGCTTCGTTTCCAACAGTGATAAATCTGACCGTCTACATTAATGGATCCTGTACAGTTATAGGTACTGTCCATTGTCTGGACGCCAGTTTCCAAAGCCGCAGAAGCAGTTACAATTTTGAAAACAGATCCTGGCTGATAAAGCCAAGAAATAGATTTATTGCTTCGCTGTTTCAAAATCAGTTCATTTTCCAATGTTGCTTTTTCTTCTTCTGTTAAGGTCAAAGGCACATAAGAGTTTGTTTCTGTAGACCATTCTGTAGGGTTATTTAACTCTTCCTGATATAAGGCGCTGTAGATTTCATTGGGATTATTCAAATCAAAGGTAGGGTTGTTTGCCATGGCCAAAATAGCCCCGGTATTGACATCCATAACAATGGCACAGGCGCCACCTTTAGGATTATGGGTTGCAACCAATTCTTCCAATGCTTTTTCTGCATAATGCTGTATGGTAGAATCCAAGGTCAGCACAATGCTGTTTCCGTCTACTGCATCATATTTCTTTTCATAGCTGCTGGGAATAATATTCCCGTTGGCATCTGTTGCTGTAAGCAAGCTGCCGTTGGTACCGGACAGCACCTCATCATATTCCTCTTCTACACCATAGCTCCCTTTATTTTCCCAGTTGGTCAAACCAATCACCTGAGACGCCAAAGTATCCTTTGGATAATAGCGTTTGGTATCTTCCTGAAGGGTAATAAAACCATAATCATATTCCGCTGCCAGTTCCCGTACAGCGTCAGCGGTGGGTTTATCCACCTTCTTTTTCAAATATTCATAACTGCTTTCACTTTTTTGCAGACATTCCAAAACATCTGCATACTCCATTCCCAGTGCTTCTGACAAACGCTGTGCTGCTTTGTCAAAATATTCTTCGTCCTCACCTTTAATGGCAGAAGGAGCTGCAACCACATTCCAAACCGTAGAACTTTGCGCCAAGACTTCCCGATTGCGGTCATAAATGGTACCTCGGTTTGCATTGATGGTTAAGGAACGAGTTTGCTGTCCCGCGGCAAATTCTTTCATTTCATCTGACTTTATCACAGAAAGATTGAATAAATTGCATACCACATATATTAAAAATAACAGCAGAAAAAAAGATACCAGCACATTTAATCTTTTTTTCATGGAATTAGACATGGGTCCATTGTTAGCAGTATTCTTTGGTTTTTGTTTTGCCATGGATATTTCTCCCTTTTTCTTCCCTTATGGAATCATTTCACAACGAATTTCAAACTTTTCTGAAAAATAGGTAGAAAGAAGGGTTCAGATAATATTTTCATATTTCTTGAACCCTTCTTCGTCTCTTATTCTATTTCTATTGGCTCAACCAAAAATGTATTCCTTAATTTGATAATACCAGTTGGTCAGCTTATCGCCCAGGGAATTTTCTTCATCTGCCACTTCGACCTTGTTATCGTGAGAGACTACAACATAATCGATTTGACTTTGTTTTACTTCACTTAACCCAAGTTCTTTTGCCCGTTCTTCTACGGATTTTAAAGATACCAGTCCGCTCAGTTCTGTGTTCAACCGAGTTTGTTCACTTTGTACTTCAACATAAGTTGCCTTGGCATCCTGTAATTTATGGTTCGCATTGGTCAGCTGTACTTTTGCCACAATTAACAAAATACAAAGTCCTACTACATATAACATACAAATCGCCACTTTTACAATCTGTCTTTTCGGGAGAGCAGCTGTTTTGGCTACTTGTCCAATTGATGGCTGATTTACCGGCTGCTGCCGAGGAGCAGTATTTGCTTGATAGGCCAGATTTGTGTTTTTCTGCATACGATTTGGTAAAAGCCCTCCAATAGAGAACGTTACCGTCCCTCCTTGTATTTTGTAATATCTATATCCGTTAAAGTTTTTCCAAAATCCGCAGTTTCGCGCTGTGACTTCGCTTGTTTCTCTGCAATTCTTCTTCTGAAGCTAAAATCGGTTTTTTATTCACCAGTCTTGCCTTTGGATGATTGCCACAGACACACTGAGGAAAATCTGGCGGACAAGTACATCCCCGACACCATTGAGCATACTTTTGCTTTACAATCCTGTCTTCCAGAGAATGGAACGTAATAATCACCAGACGACCGCCGGAATTTAATGATTCAAACGCAGCGTCCAGCCCTTGTTCCAAGGCGTCCAACTCTCCGTTTACTGCAATCCGAATGGCCTGAAAAGACCGCTTGCAGGGGTTTTTATCCCTTCTGGCGGCAGCAGGCATGGAACGCTTAATAATTTCAGCTAATTCCAATGTGGTGCGAATTGGCGCCGTTTGTCTGGCTTTATCAATCTGCACCGCGATTTTATAAGCAAACCGCTCTTCTCCATAATCCCGAAGAATACGGGTCAATTCCTCCACAGAATAGGTATTTACCAGATCTTCTGCGCTGAATCCTGACTGACTCATACGCATGTCCAACGGAGCATCATACTGATAACTGAATCCCCGGTCACCCTCATCTAATTGATGAGAAGAAACCCCTAAATCCAGCAAAACCCCATCTACTCCATCAATTCCTTCTTCTTTTAAAACAGCATCCATAAACCGGAAATTTGTCTGAATCACTTTCGCACAGGAATACGGCCGCAGACGTTCAGAAGCAGCCTGTATGGCATCCGGATCCTGATCCAGAGCCAGCAGACGGCCTGTAGTCAGCCGTTTTGCAATCTGACTGGAATGTCCGGCTCCTCCGGCTGTACCGTCAATATAAATACCATCCGGTTTAATCGCCAGACCCTCTAAACACTCATTGAGCAAGACGGAAATATGTTCAAATTCCATATCAGTTCTCCTGTCATCAAATTCCAAGTTCTTCCACAACCGCTGTCAGATCCTCTGTTGTAATGGATTCCTGGAGCTTGTCCCACGCTTCCTGGTTCCAAATTTCACAATAGTCAGAAACACCGGCTACCACAACTTCCCGATCCAAGTGAGCAAAATCCCGCAAAGACTGGGGAATCAAAATCCTCCCCTGCTTGTCCGGAAACACTTCTTCGGAGGTAGCAAACAAGCGGCGCTTAATGTTTCTGCTTTTAGAAATGGGTAAAGCGTCTATTTTCTGCACCAGCTGCTCCCATCGTTCCATGGGATACACAGTAACGCAGTCATCAGTGATACTTTTGGCAAGAACAAAAGATTCGCCCAAATTTTCCCGCAGTTTGGCCGGAAAGTTCAATCTGCCTTTTGCGTCAATATTATAACGATATTCACCGCAAAGCACATTGTCCGCCACCTTTCACCACAAAACAGGGCAAATTCTCCCCATCTCCCCACTGATTAATTCTTATTATAAACATTTAACAAAGAGATTGCAATAGTGAAACCGGAAAAAATCAGGCATTTTCAAATTTTTTTCAAATTATTTGTTGGTTTTTTCGTCAATTTCTTCAATAATTTTACATAATATGAAAAATAATCCAATTTTTTATTTTTTGAAAAATAATCTGTTTGTTTTAAAAAAATTTTACAATCAAAACAAAAAGTGCCCCGCAACTTTCGTCACAGGACACTCTTTCAAATTTCATATTCTGATTTTCTTACGCCTGAGCAAACGCTTTGAAAGCACGGTATGTCATATAAACATCCAGTTTTGCTGTTACTTCAAATGGCGCATGCATAGAAAGCACTGGTACCCCTACGTCAATCACATCTACATCCAGGTTAGCAATTAGTGCCGCAACGGTACCTCCGCCGCCCTGATCCACTTTGCCCAGTTCTCCGGTCTGCCAGATGACACCAGCATCATCCATAATCTTCCGAACTGCTGCTACAAATTCTGCAGAAGCATCAGATGTTCCGGATTTTCCACGAGCGCCGGTATATTTTGTCAGTACCACACCGTAATTGATATAAGCGGAGTTATTCCGTTCATAAGCATCGGCAAAGGTAGGATCAAACGCTGCATTAACATCCGCAGACAAGCAGGTAGAGTGAGACAGCACAGTCCGTCCGTCTACACCATAAGGTTTTGCCAAATCTGCAATAAAGTAACGCAGATATGCTGCCTGCAAACCAGTATTTCCTTCAGAACCGGTTTCTTCTTTATCTGCAAATACAGTCACCAATGTGGTTTCTGGAACACCGCAGTCCAGTGCTGCCATGAAAGAAGTATATGCACATACCCGGTCATCCTGACCATAAGCGCCTACCAGACTTCTGTCAAATCCCAGATCTTTTGCAGGGAATGCAGGAACCAGTTCCAGTTCTGCAGCAAAGAAGTCTTCTTCCACAAAGCCGTATTTTTCGTAAATCAGATTCATAATATTCAGTTTTACCGCTTCACTGATTTCATCATCTTTAAATGGCAGAGAACCAACCAGCACATTCAGTTCTTCTCCACGGATTCCTTCATGCAAAGGACGTTTTACCTGATCAGAAGCCAAATGAGGCAGTAAATCGGTTACACAGAATACTGGATCCTGAGGATCTTCACCCAAGGAGATGGTCACTTTTTCCCCATTTTTTTTGCACACAACTCCGTGCAATGACAGCGGAATTGCTGTCCACTGATATTTTTTAATACCACCATAATAATGGGTTTTAAACAGCGCCAGCTGTGCTTCTTCATACAGTGGATTTGGTTTTAAATCCAGACGAGGAGAATCAATGTGAGAAGCTGCAATGTGCACTCCTTCTTCCAAAGGACGGCGGCCTACAACTGCCATTACCAAAGCTTTTCCCCGGTTATTGCAGTATACTTTATCACCTGTCTGGTATTTGGTTCCCGGAACAAACGGAACATATCCGTTCTGTTCCAGCATTTCTACCATGGTGCTTACCGCTTCCCGTTCGGTTTTTCCGTGATCCAGAAACTTCTTATATCCTTCGCAAAATTCCATAGCGGACGCGATTTCTTCATCACTTAAAACCGCTCCCATATTTTTTTTGTTTTGCAGTAATTTTTCCTTTAACTGCTTCGCTGCGCTTTTTTCTTCCATAAGAAACTTCCTTTCCTGATATTGATAATATAATAAGGATCTTCTTTCCAACTACTTGGAAGTCGCTCCATAAATCCGATTATAGCGCTCATAATTTTTCATAACTTTATTGACATAGTGATTGGTATCGGAATAGGGAATTTCATCCAAAGTTTTTCCGTCAGAGGAATAGTTTTCATCCGCAAGCCACTGATTGGCCGCTCCTCTTCCCGCATGATAGGCGCTGAGCACCACTCTGTCATCACCAAATTCCTGTTCCAAATAGGAAAGCAGAAATGTGCCGTACATAATATTTACTTCCGGCTGAAACATGTCATCGTGGGTATATTGACTGGAAATTTCAGAATCCAGTTTGGTTCCAATCCAGTGGAAGGTATCTTCCGTAATCTGCATAAGACCTTTGGCATCATTTTCAGAACGGGCATTCGGTTCAAATCCGCTTTCTGTTTTAATGACTGCATAGACAAAATTTTCATCTACACCGTATTGCTCTGCGTATTTTTCCACCAGTTCTGAATACTTTTTGGGATACATGGCTTTTTCATAAACACCTTTGCCCTGCCATACAATCAAACCTACTACAGCGGCAATCACAAGCCAAATCAAAACTTTTACCCAAGTCTTAAGCTTCCACACCATCCGCTTTCTCCTTTATGAGACGAAATACTTCTACTGTCCGGCGTTCCAGTTCTTCCAAACTGCCTTTATTCTCAATCACATAAGCGGATCTTGCACGATAGAAATCATCCTTCTGCTGAGCACTCATACGGTTGAGCGCTTCGGTTGCCGTAATGGAATCCCGTTCCATAATTCGGCGCCGACGCAGTTCAGCAGGTGCCAGCACACTGACAATGGTGTCACAAAGACGATCTGCACCGCTTTCAAACAAAGTTGGTGCATCCAACAGAATGTACCGACATCCTTTTTTCTGCAGTACATCAATCTCTTCCTGAATTTTTGCAGTAATTCTAGGATACATCACACTGTTTAAATAAATTCGGTTTTCTTCGTCAGTAAATACCATATTTGCCAGTTTTCTTCGGTTCAAATCGCCGGACTCTTCCACGATCTGCTGTCCGAAATACTGTACCAGTTTTTCCATAACTTCTGGTTCATGAATCACATCCCGGGAGATTTCATCACAATCCAAAATCATGACACCTTGCTGAATCAGTGTCTTACAGATGGTGCTTTTTCCGGAACCGGTCTGTCCGGTCAACCCGATAATCAATGGTTTTTCCATCCGGACTACTTCAAATCCGCAGGCACGAAGCAGTCGGTTATATACTGCCATGCCTACCCCATCTTTATCCGGAACACGGGCAAATACTGTGCTCAAATGCTGCTGATCCAGTTCACGCAGCGCGTCAAACAAACGGTTTGCCTGCTGGCTGCTGTCTGTCTGCCGGCCATAAGTAACACAAGGAATACTAAACAAAGATTCTTCCCCTTCAAATACCAAAACGCCGGTTTTTTCATCCGCATGTTTAGAAACGTAGTTGCAGAAATCAGAGAAAGATCCTTCTACCATAATGACATTGGCATTGGGAGAATAGTGTTTATACTTCATTCCTGGAGAAGCCACCTTCCGGTCATCAGACAGCTGGGTAAATACCCCATCGTCCACCTGTACCTGAGAAACCACCTTTAAAAAGTCGTCCACAGTAATTTTTCCCGGACGAAGAATATTCACCTGGTCATCTCCTACCAAAACTACAGTAGATTCCAGTCCTACTTCACATTCACCGCCATCTAAGATAATGCCGATTTTTCCTTCCAAGTCATGATATACATGAGAAGCCTTGGTTGGGCTTGGCTTTCCGGAAACATTGGCAGACGGTGCTGCAATAGGAACACCACAGGTACGGATAAAATCTCTGGCCACTGGATGAGAAGGCATTCTAACCCCTACTGTTTCCAGTCCCGCAGTCACTGCCATAGGAATTTTCTGGCTTTTTGGCAAAATCATGGTCAATGGTCCCGGCCAAAAAGCATCTGCCAGCTTTTGGGCTGTCTGAGAAAATTCATCTGCTACCTGGTCAATCATATTTAAATCCGCAATATGAACAATCAATGGATTATCCTGCGGACGTCCTTTTGCCTCAAAAATTTTTTTAATGGCATCTTCATCAAACGCATTGGCTGCCAAACCATATACGGTTTCGGTTGGCATTCCCACTACTTCACCGTTTAATATATCCTGTTTTGCCAGTTCCAATGCCTGAGCATCTGGCTGCAATATACTTGTTTTTTTCATGCTAATCACCTTTCTTTACAGGCAGCGGCAAAAACACACTGCCCATATCCCCCACAAGTTTTTGTTTACAACAAAAACTCGAAAATATTCTTCTTTTACTCCTGCTGACCGGACTGAGCCGCCAATTTCAGTGCCTGATCCGCTGTCACCAAAGCATCAATTACCTCATCCAAATTCCCGTTTAAATTTTCTTCCAGATGGTACAAAGTCAACCCAATCCGGTGATCGGTCAAACGTCCCTGAGGATAGTTATAGGTTCGAATCCGCTCGGAACGGTCGCCAGTTCCTACCTGCGCACGCCGTTCTGAAGCGATCTGATCGGTCTGTTTGCGCTGTTCTTCCTCATACAGACGAGAGCGCAGTACCTTCATTGCTTTATCTTTATTTTTATACTGGCTGCGTTCATCCTGACATTCTACAACCAAACCAGTGGGCAGATGGGTAATACGGATGGCACTTTCGGTTTTATTGATGTGCTGTCCGCCGGCACCGCTTGCGCGGAAGGTATCAATCTGCAAATCCGCAGGATTGATTTCCACTTCCACATCATCCACTTCTGGAAGTACCGCCACCGTAACAGTGGAAGTATGCACTCTGCCCTGAGATTCTGTCTCTGGCACCCGCTGCACTCGGTGAACGCCGCTTTCAAACTTTAAGCGGGAATAAGCGCCTTCGCCTTCAATCATAAAACTGATCTCTTTTACGCCGCCCAATTCGGTTTCATTGAGATTGAGTACCTCAATTTTCCATCCTTTTTTCTCCGCATACATGGAGTACATGCGAAACAAAGAATGAGCAAACAAAGCCGCTTCTTCTCCGCCCGCACCTCCGCGGATTTCCATAATGACGTTTTTATCATCATTGGGATCTTTGGGCAGCAGCAGAATTTTTAATTCTTCTTCCAAAACAGACATATTCTGTTTTTCCTGTTCATATTCCTCCTGAACCACTTCCCGAAAGTCTTTGTCCAGTCCCCCTTCTTCCAGCAGTTCCCGGGCCTCATCAAATGCCTGGCAGCAGCGCACATACTCCCGGTACTTTTCTACCAGAGGGGTTAAATTTTTATATTCTTTCATCAAATCCCGATACTGGATATTATCGCTGATTACAACAGGGTCCATCAGTTTCTGATTAATTTCCTCATATCGGTTTTCGGTTAATTTCAAATTTTCAAACATGTTTTTCCGTTTTCCTTCTATCTGCTATCTTTCTATCTTAAAATGCAAAAATTCCGCAAAATTATTCCCGAATAATTTCCTTGATGTTTTTTTCCACTTTGGCTCTGGGAACCATCACTTCCCGACCGCATTTGGTACAGCGGATTTTAAAATCCATCCCGATGCGCAGCACCTCAAAATAGTCATTGCCGCAGGGATGCGGCTTCTTCATTTTGAGCCGGTCTCCTACTCGTACATCCATCTCATATTACCGCCTTTCCCTGATTTCTGGAGAACAGGAAGCTTTTTCTAATCTATTTCCCATTCCCTGTCAAGCTATTATTATACCATTATTATTGTGAAAAAGGCAAATACTTTTTATTACAAATTGCTGATCAAAATCGATAAAATACCATAAATCTTTTTCTGTTTAAATAGCTCAATATTAACATTATCAAAACTTTGCAAATACGGATTTTATATTTTATAATAAAAATAATTTAACGCTATCCTGTATATTTTGAAAACATCAATTTTATGAGGTACTATACCATGAAACATTTTTTATACTACCTTTACGAAAATTTAAACGATGCCACTGAAAATGATTATAATCCTAGAAAATGGCTAACAGCACAGATTGATCCAATCATTTCAGATATAGTATGCATGGCTCCACACACCTGTAATTACGATGATATAGCATACGGATATTCTAATGAAATTATTGAAACATTAATTAAAATTGGAGTTTTAAGGAAAGAAAATAGTAGTCTATTGTTAAACTGTACAGTACTTATAGAAGAAGACTACCCTTTAATTTCTGAACATTTTTCCTACTTTGCCTCTCACGCAGCAGATAAATTAGAAAATATAAAAAAGCAAATTTATTATTGGATTAAAAAAATCAATAATGGCTTTGATCCTGCTATAAATTTATATCACATTTTGTGTGGTACTATTTTCGATGGACTGTTTTTTGAATACTTAAGTTTAAAACAGATTGTAAAAACCTCAAAACTACAGCCATCTGGGTTAGATTATATTATAACAATTTATGAAGATTGTAAGCTATTAGAAAATTTTTCGAAAAAACTGTTATGTTCCTATAATCGCTATCAAAACGGACCTTGCATCTTTCAATCGTTTGGCGATGCAAATGGAAATCGAAAAGACTTTTATCGCTTCATCACAATGATGCAAAATAATTACATGACAAATGAAATGATTCCCATCTTACAAATTTGGAATTCTATTAAAAAAGATATTCCTAAAAACACTCTATTTTTAGAACTTAAGAACTTAAAAGAAACAAAACAATGTCAGGAAAAGTATCATCAACTGTTTTCTTTTTTCAGATATGTTAACGACAATAACATTTGTGTACCCATTTACAGTAAAGAAGATCAACCCATAATTGAAAAAATAGAAAATATTATTGAAAATACTCTATTTGAAGATTTTAAAACAGCATTACTCACTTCTAAAAGAATTCAGCAATTAACATGCAGTAGGCATGGCGTTTCATTATCAGAAGTCGCAAATGAATTATACCATATTGCTTTCGGATTACTAAACAATGAACTTGTTTCCAGAAAATTCGTATCTGCCCCAGAATATTTTCCAGACGAAGGTGCCTATTTAAAATCAATTGAACTCATATAAAAGCCCTTACTGTCTTTATCTCTTTCACAAAATATTTGTTGTATATTCCCTATCCTCCCGAGAAAACTAAAAATAAAACGTCTTTTCAGGAGGATATCAATATGTCTAAAACAATTACTGCTACCTTTGATACCATCGATTTGGCAGAATTAGCCGCCAAAACTATTAAAAATAATTTTGAAGGCATTAAAGCCATTACCATCAAATATCAAAACTTTCCTCACACAGGAAACACCTCTTCCGATCACCAGTTCACAGATTCCATTGGTGCCAACTTTGCCGGAGTTGTTTCTCCTGCAGGAAGTTACCCTGTTTCCGGAGGCATTGCCGCCGCTCCCATCATGTATCATATGGATTCCCAGCCCGAAAATGCGCCCAGCCATGACCATCCCGAAATCCAGGATTCCACAGAAAGCCGGCTGATTATCAAAGCTCGGGAGGATGAAATCCAGGCAATCAGCGCCCGTCTGCGCAGTATGGGAGGCCGTGAAATCATGTAATCCCCTTGCTTTTTCATATGCCTTTTGCTATGATAATGATAACTATTTCTTTTACAGAATCAGTGAATTTTTTGCAGGAAACCTGGCTTATCCATAAAGATGCAAAGCTTGTGGAATTCCTGCAGGCAAAGGGTCGAGATTATGAAAAAAATTACCCAGCAGGATATTGCTGATGCACTGGGATTCTCACGGATCACTGTGTCAAAGGCACTCAATGGCACAGGAAATATTACTGATAAAACAAAGCGGATTGTTCTTTCTAAGGCAATCGAGTTAGGATACCCTAAAATTTCCCGGGAAAACCGGGAATTTCTGCAGGAATCCCCTGCTTCCCCTATATTATCCGCTCACAAATCCATTGGTCTGGTTACCTATTTAAACTGTTCTTCAGACTCTTATTGGGCTCCCATTATTGGGGGAATTGGCAGTATTCTCACACAAAAAGGATACGATTTAAAACTCTGCTTTGTCTCCATCTCCAATGACAGTACCTGCTCTTATCCTTCCAATTTGAATCAGGGCAGTCTGGACGGGATGATTCTTTTGGGAAGATTCACCAGAAGCCACATGAAGCAGCTGCAAAAAATCGGCGTGCCCATGATTTCTATTGACACCACCTACCATTATGAACGGGACGGTTTGCTGGCAGATGCTGTACTGACACAAAATTTTGAACCAGTACTGAATATGACCTCTCGCCTCATCAGCCAAGGACACCGAAAAATCGGTTACGCAGGAAGAATTGACGGATGTCTCAGTTTTCGGGAACGATGGGAAGGATTCCGGGCTGCTATGAAGCGGCATTCTATCCCTGTTGATCAAAATTTCTGCGCCATCTGTAAAAGCAAACCCGTTTTTGCCGCAGATGATATTTTGCCTTTACTGGATCGAATGGACCATTTTCCCACTGCTTTTGTCTGTGCCAATGATTCCACTGCAATCATGGTGATGCAGTATTTGCAGGAAAAAGGAATCCACATTCCAGAGGACACCGCTGTCTGTGGATTTGACAATATCAGCGAATCAGAAATTGCGGGACTTACTACAGTCCATATTCCAAAAATGGAACTGGGGATGCGTGCGGCAGAACAACTTCTGTGGAGGATAGAGCATCCTGACCGTCCTTTTGAGCTAGTTCGTCTTACCGCACAGCCGGTATTCCGCAAAAGCAGTGATATTACTCTTGTTTAATCTGACAGAGTAAACATTGACTCACGGAGTAAAATATTGACTCCTAGAGTAAATATTGAAAAAATGGGGATACTGTCACTGACAATACAAAAATCAGAAAGGACGGTTTTTCCCTTGAATCTGATCGAATGTGAAAAAAGCTGTATCCACCAGCAAGATGGTTTTTGTCATCTACAGCAGTCTATGATGCATATTAATCCTTATCCTGTTGATGGATGCTGTTATTACCAAAAGCGAAACCCTGACAATCCCCCTACTATTTCAAAGCCGCCTGCGGCGGGCAGTGCCCGCACCCATTGACACGATGTTCGTATTCTATCAATTTGGTCATACACATTAAACTTTTCGTTTTCCTCGCAGGATACTGGCGAAGCCCCTTCGGGTTCTAAGGAGTGTGAACCCCTTAGTCAGCGAAGCAACGGATAACACCCGTGTCATTGATACAATGTTTGTTTTCTTTTGGGTATAAACAAATTAAGAGCACAGTAAAACTTTGATTTTGCTGTGCTCTTTTTCATTGATATCTCGCATTCATTCCTTACTGTGTAAAGGATGGCATGATTTTGCAGTTTCTGCATATAATTTGCCATAGAAGCAAAAACAGCAGCGCCTGTCAAGCCCGCAGCCTTTTTGCTGTACCCCAAAACATAGGAGGTTTTGAAAGATGCGAACATATCCACCCGAAGGAATTCTTTCCCAGTCTCAGCAAAATAAATACTATCTGCAAACACCGGATACCCTTTATGAAGCCATGAAGGAACATTGTCCTGTAGAAGGCAGAGCCATGTTATGTGACGGTGATCATAACCTGATTGTAGATTTAGGCTGCATGAAAGGCATTATCCCCCGAGAAGACTGTGCTTTAGGAATCCGGGAAGGAACTGTAAAAGATATTGCAATCTTGTCCCGGGTTAACAAACCCGTTGCCTTTTACATTACATCCTTTGAGCAGGATGATCAGGGGGTTCCCTATGCGGTACTCAACCGCTGCCAGCTGCAAAAAGACTGCCGAAATGATTATCTGCAGCATTTGACCCCAGGAGATGTGATTCCGGCACGGGTAACCCATCTGGAATCCTTTGGATGTTTTGCTGATATTGGATGCGGCATCGTTTCCCTTCTGCCCATTGATTCTATTTCGGTATCCCGTATTTCTCATCCCAGGGATCGATTTCGGGTAGGGCAGGATATTTTTTGTGTAGTGCGCTCCATTGACCCGGACGGAAAAATCTGTTTGACTCACAAAGAACTGCTTGGAAGCTGGGAAGAAAATGCCCGCTTATTTGCTCCCGGAGAAACCGTGGCGGGAATTGTCCGTTCTGTAGAACCTTACGGAATCTTTGTGGAATTGACTCCCAACCTTGCTGGTTTGGCAGAACTGCGGGAAGATGTTCGACCGGGACAGCATGCCAGCGTATACATCAAAAGTTTAATTCCTGAAAAAATGAAAGTAAAACTGATTTTGGTTGACAGCTTTCAGGCAGATTATCCTCTTATGGAGTATCATTACACCCAAACCAGCGGCCATATGGAACGGTTTTTGTACTCCCCCGAACATGCAGAAAAGACCATCGAAACCATCTTCGATCATTCCACTTCGCAATAAATCCGTCCTAAAAATGTAAAACAAAAAATTTTTTCACATATCTCTTTCCATTTTAGAAACACTATACTATGTAATGCTTTGGAAAGGAAGAATGTCTTTGAAACGATATGTGATTTTAGGTTCTGTTACCGCTTTCATCAGCGCTGTCATGCTTTCTCTGCCGGCTGCAGCAGCATATCAGATTCCTGATGTAGCGGTAACTTCTTTATGGAATGTGCATTATCAGGATTCGGTTTCAGCAAACGGATACTTATCAGACCCTATGCAAACTCAGATCACCTGTTCTTACCCCATTGTACCGGATCAAATTTTTGTAAAAACCGGTGATTATGTAGAAGCGGGAGATGTAATTGCTACAGTAGACTATGAAGAAACCAAAAATGCCCTAGCACAAATACTAAAACTTTCTGAACTGTTTCCCGAAGAAGCTGTGTCTGTGATGGCAGATCTGGGAGATTCCGAAAATGTGAAACTGGTCAGTTCTGTGATCCCTCAGTCTATTATTTCTAACCAAACTGGCACCATCACTTCTTTAAACCTGCATAACGGGGTACTCCTTTATCCTTCTGAAAACGCTGCCTCTGTTTCCAACGGAACCACCCTGGAAGCCTGTTTGCAGGTACCAGAAGAATATGCCTCTCAAATTGAGCCGGGACAGGCTGTCTCCCTGACTGCTCCTGCTCAAAAAGAAAGCTCATATTCCGGCACTGTCAAAGAAATCTCCCCTTCCGCTCAAACAGTTTTTTCTGGTACTACTCAGGAAACGGTGGTCAACATTACTGTTTCCCTAGCAGATTGGGAGGGGTTAAAATCCGGATATTCCGTAAAGGGAAAAATCCAAATTGGTCAACCGCAAATCGCCAGAGTTCTTCCTTATGAAGCAGTGGGACAGGACGAAGAGGGAAAAGAATTTGTATACTGCCTGAATCAGGGAAAAGCAATTCGGCAAACGGTAGAAACCGGGAAAGAGCTATCAGAAGGAATTGAAGTTTTATCCGGAATCACTCGGGAACAATGGGTCGTCGCAGACTGGTCCGACATTGAGGAAAGCGGACAAAGAATTCATCCTTATTCTCAAAGTGAGGAGGAAGATTCATGAAACAACTATTGTCCACTGCTTTCTCTACTGCTGGTAAACAGCTCTGGCGAAAAAAATCCCGCACGTTTTTAACCATGGCTGGAATTGCCATCGGTGTTTTTTCCGTGGTGCTTATCTCCATGATCAGTGCAACCGGTAAAAAAATGATTACCAGTGAACTTTCCAGCCTGGGAATGGACGGCCTTTTCATCCGCACAGAATCTTCCTCTCAAAAACTTAGCGAAGAAAATCTGGATCAAATCCGCAAAACAGATCAGGTTGTTTCTGTCAGCCCTTTGGTTACCGATTACAGCACTGTAAAAATCCGAGAACAAAAAGAAAAATTAGTGCTTTGGGGCGTAGACGAAAACGCCACAGCCATTCTTTCCACTCAATTAGTTCATGGCAGAAAACTAACCCATGCAGATGCATCTTCTTTAAGTCAAGTTTGCGTGGTAGACGAGTCCTTTGCAATGGAGCAGTATCACCGTTCCAACATTGTTGGAAAAACTTTGCAGATCTATCTGGGAAAGCAATATGAATCCTTTGAAATTGTAGGTGTTGCCCGTTCCGGGGGAGCCATGATGCAAAATATGATGGGCGACATGGTGCCATCCTTTGTTTATCTGCCCTATACCACCATGCAGTCTCTTTCTCTCAGTTCCGGATTTTCCCAAGCAGTTGCCAAAATCAAACCTGACGCAGACCCGGATATGACAGGGCAGGCAATCATCCAAAATTTATCTCAGGAATCGGACACCAAAATCCAGGTTGAGGATCTGAACAGCCAAATGAATCAGCTGAACAGTGTTTTGGATACGGTAACCTTAGCGCTGGCAGCCATTGCTGGAATCTCCCTTCTGGTAGCAGGACTTTCCATTATGACTGTTATGATGGTGTCTGTAGGGGAACGTACCCGAGAAATTGGAATCAAAAAATCCATCGGTGCCACTCAGGGAATGATTCTATTGGAATTTTTAATGGAATCCTGTCTGCTTTCTTTGTCCGGTGCCATTGTAGGTGCTATTTCCGGATTAACAGCGGGGGCTTTGGGCTGTCTTGCCTTTGGATTTTCTCCAGGAGTAGACTGGAGAATGGTGTGGATCGCGATCGGATTTTCGGTTGCCGCCGGAATTGTGTTTGGCGTATATCCAGCTAAAAAAGCCGCCAGTCTGCGCCCCGTAGATGCCCTACGATTTGCTTAATCTCAAAATACAGCAAGTAAAAAATAGAGACAGTATCTGTAAGATACTGTCTCTATTTTTTATTGATTCCCTTTTATAAGGATGTATTTCTATAAAATGCTTCTACTTCCTCCTTGGTTGGCAGTGAGGTCTGTGCTCCTTTGCGGGTCACTACCACGGCTGCAACCTTTCCAGCATAATCCATGGCTTCCAAAACAGATGCACCCTCGCCCATGGCTGCTGCCAAGGCTCCAGTAAAAGAATCTCCTGCCGCTGTGGTATCCACAACAGGGACCTTTTGTGTGTACAGGCGGCATTCACTTCCATCAGGAAAACTGCCGTACATTCCTTCCCCACCCAAAGTCACAATAACACAGGGGACTCCTTTGTGTTTCATCGTCTCTGCGGCGGATTTCAAAGTTTCTTCATTCACTGGAATTCCGGACAGCTTTTCCAGCTCGGTTTCATTGGGCTTGAGAAGATCCACATATTGAAACAACTCGTCCGGCAAATGATCCGGAGCAGGCGCCGGGTCCAAAATAACTGTTTTTCCCATTTCATGAGCCAGTTTTGCCGCATAAACCACAGTCTCCATAGGAATTTCCAATTGAAGCAGTACATAGTCGCTGGCAGCAATCAAATCTCGGTTACGTTCAATATATTCACAACTTACCGCCCCATTTGCCCCAGGAATCACAGTGATACTGTTTTCTCCATGAGAATCCACTGTAATTAAAGCAATGCCTGTGGTTTCTTCCTCCAGACGCAGAATTCGGGAAACATCCACCCCAGCTTGCTTCAAGCTATCCAACAGCCGGTCGCCATAAGTATCTTTTCCCACCGCTCCCAGCATAGCAGTGGGAGCTCCTAATTTCCCAGCAGCACACGCCTGGTTAGCGCCCTTTCCGCCTCCAATTAGCTGCATGTTTTTGGCGGAGATGGTTTCCCCTTTTCGAGGCATTTCCTCTACGCTTACGACAAAATCCATATTTAAACTACCAATTACTAAAATCTGTTTCACGAGGTCAAATTCAGCTCCTTACAAACAAAAGTTTTCCTGGTTTATTCCAATCCCTGCACCTGTATGTGATGATATCCGCATCGGCTTCCATTCCGGACAGAAACTCCAATTCCACCATTTAAATAAGGTCGATTCTGATCTTCAAATTCAATCAACTGATTTCCATCACACAAAACAGTGATACGATTTCCTTGTACCCGAACCTGCAATTCATAGGATACCCCGTACTGCCAGTCGAAAGGCACCTCGGAAAGGACACGGTAACCATTCTGATTTTTTACCAGCGCCAGCTTTCCTTTTCCCCAGAAACCTGCTCCATAAGAACGAATAGCTCCCTGTACCCGGAGATTGAAACCGTGATAATTCCCAATAACCGGAACACAGCAAACACCAGCCTGATAATCAGTCCAGTCAATATGTCCGGTATACGCTTCCCCAAAATCACTGCAGGAAAACATCAGCTGTTCTCCTTTCAGTTCGAGAATGCCTTTCAAACGGGTAAACTGAGAAATCTCCCGGTGAAGACCAGTCCAAACTTCTTCCTGTTCTTTGGAAAAATCAATTCCATAACATGGGGTTCCATCAAAATACAAATCATCCAGATAAAGGGTAACTGCAGAGCCCGCCGGTTCTGTTGTTCCCAGAGTACACACAATCCCCGCTTCATCAATCCGTCCTGTTTCCATAGGAGGAATGTTCCATTCCAGGTTCTGCCAAATCCCCTGTTCACAGGAAACAGGCGTTCCCAAAATAACCTTTCCTGTATGTCCTTCTTTTACATAAATCCGCACCTGACAATCTGGAGATCCTTTCGGAATCATAACAGCGGCATGAACGGTCTGACCAGGATACAGTAACGGAGAAAAGGCCGGATCATAACGGCTGTCGGTAAAATCTTCCGGCGTATAATAAGTCTTTTTATAGAAGAAAGCGTCTTCTCCCGGATTCATGGAAAATGCACTCACTTTTAAACAGCGATTTCCAGTAAAAGCTACTTCTGATGTGTTGACAAAAGACGCTTGTCCGCATCCGCGAAACCGTATGGAATGGGTACTTCCCGGATATTCAAAATGACAGCTGTCAATCCGTTGTGTCAGGATCGTGTTCCACGGTTCTGGAATTTCCTCACCCGCCAGCAGATAAGCCAGCTTTCCGTAATAACTGGCACCGTAAGGAATATCCATCGCATTCAGGGATCCTACTACACTAGAGCAGGCCAAAAAGTCATGAATCGGTTTTTTCCATTTTTCTTCGATTCCGGATAAACCGTTCATCACCCCTAAAATGCAGCCCACATTTGCCACATTGCAGTCTGTATCCCATCCGCACATATTACAGATGGTGATCGATTTGCTGAAATCTCCTTCCCCGTAAAGCAAAGCCAGCGCCACCACCCCTGCGTTGGGGATAATATGGCAATTTCCGGGATAACGGTCATAGCCAAAGTGATCTTTCAGCCATAAAAAGCAGCTTCTCCAGTCTTTTGGATGCTCCTCATAATATTTTGTAACCTGAGATACTACTCGAACATATTCACAGTCTTCCGGCAAATAGGTCAGCGCCTGTTTCATAATGGATTTGATATCCTGTTCAACAAAAGCCAGACTGACGCACACAGCTACAAAGACACCGCCCCAAATCCCATTTCCGTCATGGGTAACGCTGGCGGCTTTTTTCGCATACTGGGCAGCTCTTTGCGGATTTCCCGGATTCACCAATCCCCAGCTGTCAATAAAAATTTGTCCGCCGATCTGTTCGGCGACAGTTTCTCCATTCTGTGCAATAGACCCGCTTCTAGGCGCTGGAATCCCATTGCGCAGATTAAGATACGCAGTATGTTCTGTAGAAATTCCGTAACCGCCCCACCAGAAAAAGCCGTGCTCAAACGGCGCATAGTTAAGCAGCGCTTCCCCTACATCCTGAGAAGTCATATTGTGTGGATCCGGACAGTCTTCCAGTGCCCGAATAAAAAAGATCGGACCGTTAGAATCATCATCTGCTGCAAAATCAAAGTAATCCACAGGATAATCCTGCAAATCACCGAATACTGTTTGGATTTTTTCGTACGTCCATCCTTCAATTGCAGCGCCCAGTCGAATCCCAATGATTTTTCCCAGCCATCCGGCATAGACTTTTTCAAAATAATTTTCTGGAATTTGTGCCATGTTTTCATCCGTCCTTTCTGTTTTGTCTTATATAAACCGGCGTTTTATTACCCTCAGTGTATCAAAATAAAAAGAAAGATACAAGAGGAAAAATAAAAACACATCCCTTAAAAAACAATAGTTTTATTGGAACAACACCATCGCTTTTATAGGGCAATGTAAAAATCGGCTGTATTTACAATTAGACTTGCCTCATCCCAAACCAGGAAATACCATTTTCTAATCATGTTCATCCCCTTGATTGACCTGCCACAACAACACCATAAAGTATCCTATGATTGGAGAAATTCCATATCCCATCACTGGTACAGGAAAATTCCCAAAAAAGGCTGATATGGTAATGCCCCAATAATACAACATAATACTCACCGATAACCTCTTATTCTTTCTGGATGAACAAGCCACAAAAGGTATTGGCAGTAAAAAGACCGCCAATAAACCCAAGCAATACAATATAAATGATACCTCACTTAACATTGTCAGGATTCCCTCTACATAACTCACGGCAGGCAGATGATCAACAAATATCCAAGATAAGGCGGTAAGCACCACTAAAATCCCACATAGAATCAGCTTCATTGATTTGAAGATGTGATTGCTAAACAAACACACTAACATGGCTGCCGAAAAGCCAGTCAGCTGCGCGGCATCCGGCTGTAAAAATAAAATTACTGAAATAAACACAATACTGATAAATGCAAAAATGACATTACCCTGTTTTAATATGCGGTCAATAAAAATCACAGTAATTGGAAGAAGAATCGATGAAATATATAGTGACCCCAATATCCATCGATGTACTCCATCATAACCTTCCTGAAAGAATGTCAGTCCCAACAATAAGCAAGAAATAAAAACCATCACCTGATCGTTTAAACGAATCTTAATGTTACATAGAAAAACAGTAATTACAGTAAGCATAATACTGCTCACAACATTCTGTATCCATATATAAACAGGTACATCCTGAGAAATCATCCCAACCGTTCCCAACAGACACGAAAACATTACTGCCAAAACCGGAAACAGAAATTTTTTTATTTGCACCATACCTTTTGTAACTCCTTTATCATACTGCTCTTTTCCTTTACTATAACAGAATAGCACATGTAACTAGAATTTTCATCTATGTTCTTTATCTCCGTGTAATTACTCTTCCAAATACTACCGGACAATGTCCGGTAAAAACCGCCTACGGCACGTACTCTGTTAGTAAAGCGGAAATCGCTTGTTTTTATCACTCAACTGGCAAAATACGAGCATAGCGCCAGTAGGTGCGGCACCTTGCCGCGCCGCCCGCCAGGTGGTTCGGATCCAGGAGTGTGAACCCCTGGTATTGACAAACTAAACGGCATGACCTTGGTCATGCCGTTTATGAATCACTATAAGGTTGATTTTTGATTTCAGTCAGCGATGACTGTTTTAAAAGATTCCGATAGAAGAGAGAAGAATCAGGAAAATCACTACCGGCAGAACAAACTGGATCCATCCGCCCCACAGTTTTGCCAATGGAAACACAATCTGCCCGTCATCGGTAATCTCCTTCACCGCATTTCCGGTTTTCCAAACCCATCCGATAAAAATACAGGTACAGATGGCGGAAATCGGCAGCATCAGGTTAGAAACACAGTAATCCGCCAGGTCAAATAGCCCTTTTCCAAACAACTGAACCCCGCTCCAAACACCAAAACTCAAAGCACAGGGAATCCCGATTACTGTTGCCAGTACGGCACATAATGCTGTCGCCTTTTTGCGGGAACACTGAAAATACTGTTCCACAAACGCCACAATCACTTCCAAAAAAGCAATGGTGGTGGTAATAGAAGCAAATAACACCAACAGGAAAAACAAAAATGCAAACAGTTTTCCCGCAGGCATAGAAGCAAATACTTCTGGCAGAACAATAAACATTAGGCTAGGCCCCATAGCTGGACTTTTTCCTGCTGCAAATACGGCAGGCAGCACCGCAAATCCTGCCAGTAAAGCCGCCAAGGTGTCAAACCCTGCAATCATTACTGCGTCCTTTGCAATGTTTTCCTTTTTATTTAAATAGGAACCGTAGGTTGTTCCGGCACCTGCTCCAATGGACAAGGAAAAGAAAACCTGTCCCAGCGCCATAATCCATACACTAGGTGTAATTTTGCTGAAATCTGGTTTTAAAAAGAAAGAAATTCCCTCACCCGCTCCTGGTAAAGTGCAGGAACGAACTGCAATCACTAAAAGACAGACAAACAAAATGGGCATTAAAATTTTACAAGACTTTTCAATTCCTTTTTTAATCCCCTTTGCCACAATCAACGCGGTGATTAGCATATAAAAAAGGTAAAAGCCAATTTGTTCCGGTGCAGAAGCAGTAAATCCCTGAAAAAATTCCTCTGCAGGAGCTGCCCCCATTCCTTGAACGGATAAAATCAGATACCGGACAAGCCATCCGCCCAGCACAGTATAATAAGCTAACCCGATTAAGCTGGTAATAATGGCCAAAAGTCCAACGCCGCCCCATTTTTTGCTGACCGCCTGATAGCTGCCAAAGGCATTTTGCCTCCCGTGTTTTCCAATAGCAATTTCCGCAATCAGCATGGGAATCCCAATCAGACAAACGCACACGAGATAGACAAAAACAAAAGCGCCTCCACCGTTTTCTCCTACCATCATGGGAAATCGCCAAATGTTCCCCATACCAACTGCAGCTCCTGCCGCCGCCATGACAAAACCAAAACTGCCCGTCCAACCCCTTTTGGACGCTGACACAGCTGTTTTCACTCAAACCACCCTGCTTTCCTCAAAACACCCAAAACCATTCAGACACAAACAAGTTTATGATTTAAAAACGGAAATCTCTCATACCACCATCAATATCGTTTAAATGCTCGTATACCTTTTCACGAACCTTTTCGTTTGGTATTCCCTCCGCTTCTTTTTTGATCATGTCGATTGCCAGGCGATAGGTGTCTTCGCTGGCGTAGTCTTCCGCATATTCTTTCAAAGTCATCAACGCATTAGGCAGACAGCAGTTTTTAATTTGTCCCGCTTTAACCAGACTCATAAACCGGTCCCCGGTTCTGCCTTCCCGATAACATGCGGTGCAGAAGCTTGGAATATGTCCACAGCGCAGCAGCCAATTGACCACATCATCCAGTGTTCTTTGGTCACTGACCTCAAACTGAGCAGAATTTTCCTCGCTCTCATCTGCATAACCGCCTACGGTGGTGCGGGATCCGCCGCTCATCTGAGAAACCCCATAAGGAAGAACCATTTCACGGGTCCGCTGAGATTCCCGGCTGGACACAATAATTCCTGTATAAGGAACCGCTACCCGCAAAACTGCCACAATCTTCTGGAACAGTTCATCGGAAATTGCATTTTCAAATTCAGAGACATCTACGTCATCCGCATTCCGCAGACGAGGAACACTAATGGTATGAGGACCCACTCCATGCACTGCTTCCAAATGTTCTGCATGCATCAAAAGTCCTACCAGATCATATTTGTAAAGATTCAGACCAAACAGCACGCCGCATCCCACATCGTCAATGCCGCCTTCCATAGCTCGGTCCATGGCCTCGGTATGGTAGGCATAATTGTGTTTTGGTCCAGTTGGGTGCAGCATTTCATATTGTTCTTTGTTGTAGGTTTCCTGGAACAAAACATAGGTTCCAATTCCAGCTTCTTTCAGTTTGCGATAATTTTCCACTGTGGTGGCAGCAATGTTTACATTGACCCGACGGATTGCTCCGTTTTTATGTTTGATGGAATAGATGGTTTTAATGCTTTCCAACACATATTCAATAGGACAGTTAACCGGGTCTTCCCCTGTTTCCAGCGCCAACCGTTTATGCCCCATATCCTGCAGGGCAATGACTTCCCGTCTAATTTCTTCCTGTGTCAGGCGTTTGCGTACAATATTTTTATTTTTATAGTGATAAGGACAATAGATACATCCATTTACGCAGTAATTGGACAAATACAAAGGCGCCATCATTACAATTCGGTTTCCATAAAACGCCTGTTTAATATCTGTTGCCTGTTTAAAAATCCGCTGGGTTGCCTGTTCATCTTCACATAACAGCAAAAGCAGTGCTTCCCGGTGTCCCAGCCCTTTTAAATCTGCAGACCGATCAATAATTTCATTGACTAATTCCAGATTATTTTTGTTTTCTTCTGCCCACGCAATAGAAGCCTGAATCTCCTCATCGCTGATAAATTCTTCTGCTTTCATAGAATACTTATCGTACATTGCAAACACTCCTTTTTCTATTTTGTTTCCTTTTCAGTTTCTTTCTGGTAAACAGTTTTTACACGGATTCCTTTTAATTTTCCAAGTTTTCCGGACATGGAACTAATCACATCGTTGGTGGCATCCACAATAATACTGATTACGTGAATCCCCCGTTCCCGATAAGGCACCCCCATACGTCCTACGATATAATCCCCGTATTCATGAAGAATCTCGTTCATACGCTCCACAGAGGAACTGTCTTCCACAATGATCCCCACCAGAGCAATCCGCTTCTCCATGATTTCACCTCCCTGGTCAAAATGCTTAAAACAAAAAAGGGCGCACGAATTGTACGCCCTTTTTTCTGCCATATTGGTATTTTGCTGCAATCCTTCTTGTTCGGTTCTACCAAACCGTCAGGGCGTTTTTTGTGTATTCACCGTCAGAACATCTTTCGGCTGATACCTGTTTACTTTGTTAATAACATAACAGCTTTTTTAATATTTGTCAATAGTATTTCATAAAAGTGGATTTTTTTGTCAGTAAACACGAAAACAAATTTATTTATTTTTAATTTAAAAATCCATTTACTCAAATAATCTGTAAAATTTAAAACAGATCCTTATCCTTTACATGACTTTAAAATTTTTTCCCGGTTTTCATATTGGGATTCCAGAAAACACACAATGTCATATACTTCTTTCGGACAGGACGCCACATAATCTGGCACTTCTTCCGGACACTGAGGTGTCATGCAGTACCGAGGACTCTGTCCCATTAAAATAGAAGTAAATCCCTGACGGTTTGCCCCTACAATATCCCGTTTCAAATTATTTCCCACCATAATAATCCGGGAACGATCCTCCTCGGATAGATTCATCCCTTCCATAGCAGTGAGAAACATAGCCGGATGAGGTTTTTCATGGCCTACCTGCTCAGAAATAGACCGGTATTCGAACACCTGCTCCATATCCTGCTCGCGATAAATATTGTCAAAGGAAGCCACCGTTCCATCCGCAACCAGCGCAATCCGATAACCGTCTCGCTTCAGGTTCTGAACCAATTCCTTTGCACCATCAAATAACTGAGAATGAATCACCGTTTGCGTATCATCCCGCACCTCGGTAGATTCATCTACCAAAGTATCTCCGCTGTCCAAAAAGATAATATAATGCTTCATAAACCTAGGTACACCCCTTATGTCGTTATATGCCAAAAGCTGCCCAACCCCTTTCGGGCGGGCAGCTTTGAAAAAACATTCTTATAGTTCCAATTTTTTCATTTCGCCGTTTTCAGTATATTCAATATCAAAGGTACGATTTTTAAAGTCAACGGTCAAAACAGCTTTATCATCGCCGCATTCTCTGCGAATGATAATATGTTCATCGTCGCATTCTTCCATGGCAAAGCTGCCGTTAAATGCATTATGGCTGTTACGGAACTTCATCAGATTTAAAAGTTTTGCAACAACAGGACGTTTTACTTCTTCGCCTACTTCGTCGATTTCGTAGTAATGACGGTTGATATTACGTCCTACTTTGGTTTCTTCCAGCAGTTTCAGGTCGTTTTTGCCTGCCAGCATTCCCACATAATATACCTGAGGAATACCAGGAGCAAAGAACTGTACTGCACGAGCAATCAGGTATGCGTCATCGCTGTCACCCAAAGCAGAATAATAGGTGCAGTTTACCTGATAAATATCCAGGTTATTGTATGCTGCAGTATTATAAATCTTCTTCACATTTGCGCCGTACTGGAAGATATCTTCCTTGGTGCGGTCAATTTCTTCGTCTGGCAGCAGGTCTTTTACGTCTACAACACCAATTCCATCATGGGTATCCAAAGTGGTGAACTGTTTTCTAGGACAGATTTCCAGCCAGTGTTTCAAATACTGGCTCTGACCATAATACAGGGCGTTGATCAACAGCATTGGCAGAGCAAAGTCATAAACATAAAAGTCTTTGTCTTCGATCTTTTTCTGCATGGTGTAGTGTTCATGGATTTCCGGCAGCAAAGTTACGCCATATGGTTTCAGAATATCTTCTACCTGATACAGCAGATCCCATACATCCGGTTCTACAAAGAAGCAGCTGGTGCCTGCACGTTTGGTAGCATATGCAAAAGCATCCAGACGGATAATTGCTGCACCATGATTTGCCAAAAATTCCAGATTATCACGGATAAATTTTTTAGCAGTATCAGATGGGCAGTTGATGTCGATCTGTTCTTCGTCAAAAGTACACCAAACTTTTTCAGTAGTGCCGTCAGCAAAATGAGCATCTACATAAGGAGCACGAGGTTTTCTTTTATAAATGGCGTCTACCTGTTCCTGAGTTGGTTCGCCGCCTTCCCAGAAATCTTTATAGCGGATAAACAAATCCCGGTATTCAGAATCATCTTTCTTTGCCAGAAAATCTTTGTAGTATTCGCTCTGGGCAGAAATATGGTTAATCATATAGTCGTACATTAAGTAATACCGTTCAGACAGTTCCATAACATCGTCCCAGTTCCCAAACGCAGGATCTACTTTACGGTAGTTCATAGGAGCAAATCCCCGGTCACCGGAAGACGGGAAAAACGGCAGCAGATGCACCCCGCCAATGGCATCGCCAATATAACGATCCAGTACGGTTTTCAAATCAGCCAGATTATGTCCCATACTGTCGGCATAGGTAATCAGCATTACTTTGTTTTCAATTTTTTTCATTTGTTCTTCCTCCTTGACTGTTCGGCATCTCCATTTACCATCCTCACATAACAGTAAAATTCTCTGACCGAACACCAGATATTTTTCCCCATGGGTACAAAAAGGGAGTATACAAAAGTTTTGAAGCATCCGACAAAATCGGAATCCTTCTTTGCAGTACTAAGTTTACAGAATAATCTCTGTAAACTTACGGTACTTTATTAAGTCTACACTTCATATTTTGAAATAAAACCGGACATTTGTCAAGAGAGTTTTATAAAAGTTTTTCTTGAAGTTCTAATTTTACGCTTTTTTACTGCTTCTACTGCGGGAATCAGCAGGACGGTCTTGCTTTTCTTTCCCCAATCAGGTAAACTGAACATAAGACTTGTACTAATAAAAGGAATGGATGAACCTATGCAAAATACTGCTGTCTTGGAAATTCGCCGGATCAATCGCCGCAATATTTTTCGGTATATTCATCAAAAAGGGCACACCTCCCGCCAGGAAATCGCTTTGGATCTTCATCTGAGTATGCCTACAGTCCTGCAAAATGTAAAAGAACTGCTGGAACAGGGATTCGTGGAAGAATCAGGCCAATATCAATCTACCGGCGGCAGAAAAGCCACCGCATTATCCATCGTTCCTCAGGCTCGGTTGTCTGCAGGAATTGATCTGACGAGAAATCATATGAGCTTTGTCCTGGTGGATCTGGCAGGCACCTTACTGTCCCATGAAAGAATTTCCTGCCCTTTTGAAGACAGCGAGGCGTATTACCGTAAATTACAGCAGCTTTTAGAGGATTTTCTCCGCAAACACAAAGTAGATCGGCAAAAACTATTGGGTGTGGGAATTTCCATTCCCGGAATCCTCAATCCGGAAGGCACTGTGATTACTGATTCACATGCCCTAAACCTGCAAAACTTTCCCTGCCAAAAACTATCCTCCTTTTTCCCGTATCCCTGTCAGTTTGTCAACGATGCTAATGCCGCTGGACTTGCTGAGCTGCGTTTGATGAAATCAGACAGCACTATGGTATATCTGTCTCTGAGCAACAGTGTGGGAGGCGCTTTTTTCCTGGATGGAAAACTCTATCCAGGCACACATCAGCGAAGCAGCGAATTTGGTCATATGCGGCTTTATCCCAACGGAAAACCCTGTTACTGCGGGCAAAAAGGATGTCTGGACGCTTACTGTTCTGCCCTGACGCTCACAACTCCTTCCCAGGAACGGTTGGATACTTTTTTCGAAAAGCTGAAATCCCAGGATTCCATTGCTCAGATGATTTGGGAAGATTACCTCAGTCACCTGGCTCTGGCAGTGGTAAACCTGCGAATGTGTTATGACTGCACTGTGATTTTAGGCGGATATGTGGGAGCTTATCTGGGACCTTATCTGCCAAAATTACAGGATATGGTGTCTCACTTAGATCCTTTTGAGGGTGATGGCAGCTTTTTGCAGTGCTGTCAATACCAATATGAGGCTTCTGCCTGTGGTGCGGCTATGCAGCCCATTGAATTATTTTTAGAACAGTTTTAAAAATAGAAAACGCTTCTGTTTTCCCTGTTATTTGTGTACACGCTTACAAAACACTTGCCGACTGAAAAACTTGGCAAGTGTTTTTATTTTTTCTCTTGTTTGTTTTCCCAAAAACACAATCAATTTCTTGTCTGTTTCTACAAAGTTTTATAAAACCCCTTGACAGTTTTCTTGTTTTGGTGCATGATAAAGTCACTTTTATAAAACATTTTATTTAAGTTTCAAAAAGGAGAATGATAATCATGTTGCAGCAGGTTATGACAGCCCCAGGTGTCATTGAATTTCGTGAAGTTCCTGATCCTGAAATCGGCCCTGATCAGGTACTTGTAAAAATTATGAAAATTGGTATCTGTGGTTCCGATATTCACGTATATCATGGAGAACATCCCTTTACCTCCTATCCAGTTACCCAGGGACACGAAGTATCCGGCGAGGTAGTAAAAGTCGGAGATCAGGTAAGCGGACTCACAGAAGGTCAAAAGGTCACCATTCAGCCCCAAGTAGTGTGCGGAAAATGTTATCCATGCCGCCACGGAAAATATAATCTCTGTGAAGAGCTGAAAGTGATGGGATTTCAGACCACTGGTGTTGCCTCCCATTATTTTGCGGTGGATGCCAAAAAAGTAACTCCGCTGCCAGAAGAAATGTCTTTTGACGAAGGCGCTATGATTGAACCTTTAGCTGTTGCAGTACATGCGATCCGCCAGGCAGGAGATGTTTTGGGCAAAAAAATCGCTGTATTAGGAGCAGGTCCTATTGGAAATCTGGTAGCTCAGGCAGCTAAAGGCATGGGTGCTCAAGCGGTTATGATCACCGACATCAGCGATTTAAGATTAAACAAAGCAAAAGAATGCGGTGTAGATTTTTGCGTAAATACCCGGGAAAAAGATTTCGGCGACGCTATGATCGAACTGTTTGGTCCAGACAAAGCAGATATCATCTACGACTGTGCCGGCAACAATATTACCATGGGACAGGCGATTAAATACGCACGGAAAGGAAGCACCATTATTCTGGTTGCAGTATTCGCAGGAACCGCACAAATTGACCTGGCTGTTCTCAACGACCATGAACTGGATCTGAATACTACCATGATGTACCGCAACGAAGATTATCTGGATGCAATTGCCTTAGTGAATGACAAAAAAGTACAGCTCACTCCATTGATTTCCAAACATTTCTCTTTCCAAAACTATTTGGATGCCTATGAATACATTGACGCAAACCGGGAAACTACAATGAAGGTTATTATTAACGTTCAGGAATAATATTTGCTGTTTTGCCCATATCTGATTTCTTGTGAAAATCAGATATGGGTTTTTGTTTTCTTTTGTTAAAAAAAGTGCTATACTGTATATAATTGATTTATCCCCTCAGTGGGTGATATATTTCCAAGACTCAAAAGAAAGGATGTCTTCCATTGCAGTTAAATAAAGAAGAGCGCATGGGAACAGACAGCATTCCCAAGCTGATGGCCAGTATGGCAATTCCTTCCATTGTAGCTCAAATTATCAACATTCTCTACAGCATTGTAGACCGGATTTATATCGGTCATATTTCAGGTGTGGGAACCGCAGCTCTTACCGGAGTCGGACTTACCTTCCCAATTATTACACTGATCTCTGCTTTTTCTGCTTTTGTAGGAGTAGGTGGTGCTCCCCTGTCAGCCATTTGGTTGGGAAAAGGTGACCGGGATCGTGCGGAACGGATTTTAGGAAGCGGCGTTTTTATGCTGATCGCTTTTTCCGCTATTCTGATGGCAGTATTTTATGCTTTTCAGCGACCCTTTTTGTTTTTATTCGGGGCCAGTGATGCAACCATTGGCTATGCTTTAGACTATATGTCCATTTATCTGGTGGGTACCCTGTTTGTAGAACTGTCTTTGGGACTGAATACCTTTATCATCTCTCAGGGACAATCCAAGATTGCTATGATGTCTATTGTAATCGGGGCAGCCATCAATATTATTTTAGACCCTATCTTTATTTTTGTATTCCACTGGGGTGTTCAGGGCGCGGCAATCGCCACCGTTATCTCCCAGGCAGTCAGCGCCGCCTGGAACGTAGGATTTTTAATGGGGAAAAAATCTACCTTAAAAATCATTATTTCCAAAATCAGACCGGACTGGAAAATCATGTGGAAGATTTTTTCTTTGGGGGTATCTCCCTTTGTGATGCGGTCTACTGAAAGCTTAGTAAGCATTGTACTGAACCGCGGACTGCAGATGTACGGTGGCGACCTTTATGTTGGATCTTTAACCATTATGCAAAGTGTACTGCAGCTCTTTTCTGCCCCTCTAACTGGGTTTACTCAAGGTGTACAGCCGATTATCAGCTACAATTTTGGCGCCGGAAAATTTGACCGTGTACGTACTCTGTACCGTGCTATGATTTTTGTAAGCTTTTTAATTTCATTTATCACCACACTGGCTGCCATGCTCTTTCCTGCAGCCTTTGCAAAGATGTTTACCAGCGATGCAGAACTGATTGCTCTGGTTGCTAAGATCATGCCTTTGTTCCTGTGCGGAATGCTAATCTTCGGGTTACAAAACGGGATTCAGCCCACCTTTTTGGCATTGGGACAAGCGAAAATTTCCTTGTTCATTGCCGCTTTAAGAAAAGTGATTTTATTGGTTCCTTTGGCAATTATTCTTCCTATGATTACCAATAATGTCATGGGAATTTACTATGCGGAACCTATCTCTGATATTATCTCTGCAGTGACAGCAACGATTTTATTTGTTTTAAATATCAATAAAATTCTTTCTAGAGAATCCTTGGAAAAAATCAAATAATTTTAGCAACTGTTTTGAGAGCCCCTGCAAGTATTTTGCAGGGGGTTCTTTTTGGGAACGGAACATACTGAAACTGATTTAATTGGTTTTCATAGACACTTGATTTTTATAGGTACAAGGAAAAAATTTTTATAGAAAAATCCACTCCTGTTTGTTATAATGAAACTGGAAACAGGAGGTGGATACACCATGAAAAAGCTCGAATTGTTATGGATTGCATTTGTCCTCAGCATTGTTCTTTCCGGATGTCAAAGCAATCATACAGATGCAAAGCCAGTCATTTACCTTTATCCAGAAGAGGAAGCCAACGTAACTGTCAAACTGGACTATCAGGGGCAGTTAACCTGTACCTACCCGGAATATGAAAATGGCTGGAACGTTACTGCCTACCCTGACGGCACCCTTGTAAACCATCAAGATGATCTTTCCTATTCCTACCTTTTCTGGGAAGGTACCTCAGACATTGAGTATGACCTCTCTCAGGGATTTGTGGTAAAAGGTGAAGACACTGCGGACTTTCTCCGGGAAACATTGGAATTTCAAGGACTGACTCCAAAAGAATACAACGAATTTATTGTGTATTGGCTGCCTCAGCTGGAATCCAATCCCTACAATCTCATCTCTTTCCAGCAGGACACCTATACCCAATATGCACCTCTCACCATCACCCCTAAGCCAGATCACATTCTGCGAATCTTTATGGTATGCAAACCATTGGAACATCCCATCGAAATTCAAGAGCAGGAACTGTCCCCCTTTGAACGGGATGGATTCACTGTAGTAGAATGGGGTGGAACTTTACTGAAGTAACTGTTTACCATTTTATAAGAGCGAGGTGGGCATATTATGAAAAAACTTCGATTATTATGGACTGCATTTGTCCTCAGTATTGTTCTTTCCGGATGTCAAAGCAATCATACAGATGCAAAGCCAGTTATTTACCTTTATCCAGAAGAGGAAACCAACGTAACTGTCAAACTGGACTATCAGGGTCAGTTAACCTGTACCTACCCGGAATATGAAAATGGCTGGAACGTTACCGCCTATCCTGACGGCACCCTTGTAAACCACCAAGATGATCTTTCCTATTCCTACCTTTTCTGGGAAGGTACCTCGGATATTGAGTATAACCTCTCTCAAGGATTTGTGGTAAAAGGTGAAGATACTGCGGACTTTCTCCGGGAAACATTGGAATTTCAAGGACTGACTCCAAAAGAATACAACGAATTTATCGTGTACTGGCTGCCTCAATTGGAATCCAATCCTTACAATCTCATCTCTTTCCAATAGGACATCTATACCCAATATGCACCTCTCACCATCACCCCTAAGCCAGATCACATTCTGCGAATTTTTATGGTATGCAAGCCTTTGGAACACCCCATGGAAATTCAAAAACAGGAACTGTCCCCCTTTGAACGAGATGGATTTACTGTAGTAGAATGGGGTGGAACTTTGCTCAAATAAATCAAATGATTCTTAAAAAGGAGTGAATCTTTGTGGTCAACACAACCAAATTTGCCTCCTGAATACAAAGATGATAAAATTTAGGAGGCTATTTTTCATGATGGAATTTCATAAAATCGAACTAAAAAACTGGAATCGCTCTCACACCTACGAGCATTTTATGACTCAGATTCCTTGTACCTACAGCATGTGTGTCAATCTGGATATTACCCATTTATTACAGGAAGTACGTCGCTGTCAATTAAAATTTTTTCCTATCTTTTTGTATGGATTATCCCATGTAGTGAATCAGCATACTGAATTCCGCATGGATTTGAATCAAGACAGCGAGCCGGGATACTACTCTGTAACCCATCCGTATTACACGGTACTGGATCCGGATACCGAAACCTTTTTTAATCTGTGGACCTGCTATGATGAGGATATCCGGCAGTTTTACGCAAATTATCTGGAAGATCAGGCAAAGTACGGTTCTTCTCCTCAAGCTGCCCAGCAGCAGGCCGGAGTTCCCAACCTGTTTAATGTATCCTGTATTCCCTGGGTTTCTTTCACTGGATTTAATCTGAATATTGGCGGAAGTTTTGACTATCTTCCTCCGATTTTCACTGTGGGAAAATATTTTGAACAGCAAGGACAAACACTGATTCCCCTATCCATTCAGGTACATCATGCGGTATGTGACGGATTCCATACTTCCCGATTTGTCAATGAACTGCAACAATGGGCAGATTCTTTCTGTTGGGAAAAATAATCGAATCGGTGATATCTAAAAGAGGCGCACTGCATTTTTGCAGTGCGCCTCTCAGCTTGTCGATAAAGTATATTACAAAAAAAGTTGCACCACCTAGCGGGCGGGCAGTGCCCGCATCCACTGACGCTTCGCTCGTACTCTACCATCTGAGTGATAAAAACAAGCGATTTTCGCTTTACTAACAAAGTATGCGCCGCAGGCGATTTTCACCGGACATTGTCCGGCAGCGCTTTGCCGGTGGAATCCAAAAAACGAAACCTATCCAACATCTTATGATTCCAATCAAAACTCATCTTTTCTCATGCGAAATTGCCGGGGTGACATGGAAAACTGCTCCTGAAACACCCGGTTAAACGTTCTCTGACTGGTAAAACCGCAGGCAAACCCTATTTCCAAAATGCTCAAATCGGTAGTTCTCAGCAGTTCCTTTGCATGATTCAGACGCAGGAAATTTACATAGTCACTGAAACTGGTATGCAGTCTGCTGGAAAACACATGGGAAAGATGGTATTTACTGATTCCCAATTCCTTGGACAGAATATCCAAAGACAGCTGCTGCTGAAAATTCTGAGCCAGATACCGTACCAGACGGCTGGTCAAATCAATGGATTTTGGTTCCCGCTCCGGCTCCAGCCCTACTTTGGGCAGTGCCCTTGCCAAAATCAGCTGTACCAGCGCCCGATAAACAGAACTGTCCGGCTTTTCCTGTTCCTGAAGATACATTCCGTGCATAGCGTATTCAATATCCGGATGAAGCTCTTTATGAGACACAAAAGGATTCTCCGGACGGCAGTGCAGCAATTGAGAGAGATATTCCCCCAACAGTGATGTCCTGCAGATTGCCATGGTAAACTGGCTGTGAGGCTCCTTTGTCATGTAAGAGTGAATCATATTGGGAAAGATGACCGCAAAATCACCAGCCTTCAAATCCATAGACTGGTCGCCTACCCGAACCTGAATACAACCGCTCCGCACTAAAAAAAGTTCCAGGTCTGTATGAAGATGAGCCGGAAAATCGATGGATTCATTTTCTGTAATTTGAATTTCTGTCTGCAGCTTATCCCGGTTTTCATAATAAGCCTGCGTAGTCTGACTGCTCATAAAATATTTCCTCTTTCCACATCATTTGGGTCATCTTAAAACCGCAATATTTAGCTAAAAATAAACAATTTATAACCTGTATTTTATCATGAATCATGATATAATGCAACTAAGAGGGGCGTTTCATCGCCTCACGAAGGATTCATCCCGATTTTTCTTTTTATCAACAATCAGGCGCAGGTTTTTATTTCAAGATATCTGATACAAAAAGGAGCTGTTTTTATGAAAAAAGCACTCATCCTCAAAGGTGGTTGGGACGGACACGAACCCCAGCTTACTTCCAAACGTTTTGCCAACCTGTTATCCAAACACGATTACCAAAGTGAAATCAGCGATACCCTGGATGTGCTGGCGGATCTGGACTATTTGATGGGATTGGACTTGGTTGTAGCATGCTGGACCATGGGAGAAATCAACCACGACTATGTTCAAAATCTATGTAAAGCCATCGGCTCCGGTGTAGGGTTGGCTGGATGCCATGGCGGAATGTGTGATTCCTTCCGCCAGGATACAGAATGGCAGTTTATTACCGGCGGGCAATGGGTCAGCCATCCCGGCGGTGACGGAATTGAGTATATGGTAAATATCCGCCCCGGTTCCAGCCCCATTGTAGAAGGATTAGAAGACTTTCCTGTCTGCAGTGAACACTATTACCTGCACATTGACCCGGCAATTGAAGTACTGGCTACGACTCGGTTCCCGTCAGTTCCATATTACCATATTTCCAACAAACCTGTAGACATGCCGGTGGCATGGACAAAATACTGGGGAAACGGCAGAGTGTTCTACACTTCCTTAGGACATCACGACGATGTATTCGATAAATCCCCCAATGCCCAGATTTTAATGGAACGAGGCATGGTTTGGGCAGGAGAAGGCAAACAATATGCTATCGATCATCACCTGACTACAACCCGGTTTGAAAACACCGCAAAAATGTATTGATATTTCTAAAACTTCCTACTCAATAAAAGAACAGAGAGGGATTTCCTTTTTAGGATCCCTCTCTGTTTTTTAATAGAACAAATCGTGTTTATTTTATCCAAGCGCCATCTGCACCTACCTGATAGCCATCAGGAGTGGTGGTGTTTGCTGCCATTCTTCCGTTTTCACCGTAGAAATAGTACCATTTGCCGTTAATCTGTTTCCATCCGGTACTCATCATGCCGTGACTGTCCAGATGATACCAGTAACCTGCCCAATTTAACCAACCAAAATGCATAGAACCGTCATTGTTCATATAATACCAGCGTCCACCGCTGTATACCCAACCGGTTACCATTGCGCCGTTTTCGCTCAAGTAATACCACTGGTTATTCACAAACACCCATCCGGTCTGCATCTCACCGGAACGGTTCATATAATACCAGGTATTGCCTACTTTCTGCCAACCGAAGGTAATATAACCATTTCCATTAAACCAGTACCAAGCTTTGTAGCCCTTGCCGGTTTCCAGGTATTTCCACTGGTTTGCAGGATAAGTGCCGTCCGGATTCTGGTACCACCAACCAGTTGCATTCTGTCTCCAGTTATTGTCTGTAGGAGTTGGAGTAACTACAGAACCGCTGTTGGAATTACTGTCTCCATCAGAATCTGGGGTTACTACAATATTGCCGTTTGCATCTGTAGTAACATCTACAAATTCAGAATCGCTGGAAACAGTAATGCTTTCTTTATTTCCATCCACCTGAACTAAATTCAAACCTCTTCCGCTATTGTCTTGGTAGCTTACTTTAGATTCTTCTGCAAACTTTAAGGAAGCGCTTGTTCCCTTATCATCTACATTAATTGCATACCAAGATGCTGTGCCAGTCACCAGACTTAAAGTACCTTCAACAGTAACATTAGAAGCATTCACAATCAGAGGCGCACCACCCATAGTATCTGTATTATCAATGGTTAAACCGCGTAATTTTACACCCGTAGCCTGATATACATTGACACCATGTTTATTGTTTGTGGTTGTTTTAACGATACCATTTTCAACGGTCACATTATCACCGCTGATATTTAACACATGACTATTATTCGCATCAGGATATGTAAAACTGCTAGATGCTGTAAGAGTGTTACCACCTAAATCCAAGGTAATGTCATCCTTTGTGATATTCAGCATTTTATCGACTTCATAAGTACCTTCAGTAAGCTGTACAGTTGTATTTGGCTGTAAATTATTATTGAAAATCTGTTCTGTTAAATTAATTTTATCATCAACAATTAATTTTAAACCTGTATTGTTTACAGTAACATTACAAGTTGCATTAAAATTGAAAATTCCCGGACACCAACCATAACCATATATTTCATCCTTATATCCTGCATAACTATTATCTGTAAAATCAATCGTTACATTAGTAGCATTTAATGTACCATTTTTAGAATAATTAGTAGAAATCCAAGAATATAATTTTACATTTTCTAAAATTGCAGTACCAATATTTTCAGAATTAAAAATAATAGAGCCGCTTCCATTTTCATTTACTTTATTCAATGTAGAATTTTTTAAAGTAAAATTCTGTCCCATTACTTCAATAGCTTTATTCTGAGATTTTTTACAGGTAATATCTACATTGTCAATCACAACATCATTAGCCCATACAGAAATAAAATCTTGTTTTGCCCAATTACCGTTTACAGTTTCAACACTGGAAGTAATGGTTACATCACCCTGGCCAATAATTTTAATTCCATCTTTATGAATTGGAAAATACCAATTACCCTGTGGACTGCCTGTACTTTCATTCCAATCAGCATACAAATCCAAGCAATCTTGATCTAAATTATAGGTTCCTGCTGCCAAATTCCAAGTCTGATTTGCTTTTTGATTAGCAATCGCAGTTGCCAACGCTTTTGCGCTAGAAATTGTGAGAATATCGCCTTCTCCTGCAGCTTCAATTTTACTAATTTCTTCTTCTCCTGCCAAGTTTGCACTAATTGGGTCAATTTCTGCAACTGCTTCTACAGCAGTTGTTTCGGAAGTTTCCTTATCTACATCATCCGCAAATACAACCGCACTGCTGGATGCCGCCATCATAACCGCCAAAAGAGCTGCTAAAATTCTTTTGTTGTCTTTCATACTATTTCTTCTCCTTACAATTAATCAGTTTGCTCTGGTACACATAAAAATACAGTATCCCTTGTATATTGAGATACTGCACTCTCATACAAACTAGTCAATTAGATTGTCAACCCAAACAAAATGACCGCCTGTTCCCCCATTAAAATGCTGAAAAATTTTCTGTTTTCAACATATCAGCCTTCTTGTTTTTATACCAGATCCACAATTATTATACTAATTTTGTTATAATTTGTCAAGTTAAATAATACTTTACATTGCTTTCTGACTCATCTGATCCATTTTCCGCATTTCCAAGATCACCAAAGAAATAGCAAAAACAGCTGCTATAAAGTCTGCAATCGGTGCGGAATACAATACTCCATCAATCCCTAAAAATACGGGGAGAATCAAAATCAAAGGGAGCAAAAAGATAATCTGACGGGTTAAAGAAATAAATACCCCTTTAGGCGCCTTCCCAATAGAAGTGAAAAAGTTCCCTGTTAAGGGCTGAATTCCGTTTAAAAAGGTAAAAAACAAAAAGATTCGGAAATAACGAACCGCAAACTGATAGTATTCTTCGCTTCCAGAGCCAAATGCCCGGATAATCTGTTCCGGAAACAATTGATAACACAAAAAAGAAACAATAGAAATTGCTGTTGCTGCGGCAGCTGCTTTCCAATAGGTCTCTTTTACCCGATGATAGTTTCCTGCACCGTAATTGTAGCTGACAATTGGCTGAGAGCCCTGAGAAATCCCGATTACCATGGAAAAGAAAATCATGCTGACTTTGGAAATAATCCCTGCACATGCCAAAGGAATTTCGCTGCCATAGCTGGATTGTCCCCCGTAAATAATCAACACATTATTCATGACAATCTGTACCACCATCATAGCTACCTGATTTAAAAACGGAGACATTCCCAAAGAAATAATCCGAAAACAATATTTGCCACCGGGAATTAGTTCTTTCCATGTCAAAGTTACTGTTTTAAAGCGAGTCAAATACCATCCTACCATGATAGCAGATATAATCTGTCCGATAATGGTCGCCAAAGCAGCCCCTGCCATTCCCATATCCAGACCAAAAATAAACAGAGGATCCAATACCAGATTGATCACACATCCTACCAAAGTACAGAACATGGAAAACCGGGGACTGCCGTCCGCCCGAATTAAAGCGGAACCTCCTGTGGTCAAAATCAAAAATGGAAATCCCAAAGAACTAATGCCCGTATATGTCATAGAATAGCCTAAAACATCGTTAGTTGCTCCAAATAAAATAAGCATGGGTTTTAAAAAAATGCGGCTGAATACACAAAGCAAAATCCCTGTAAACAGCATTAAAAAAATGGCATTTCCCACATAACGTTTTGCACGATCAATTTTTCCCTGTCCCATAGACAGGTTAAAATTTGCCGCTCCGCCAATACCAAACAGCAAAGACGCCGCAGTACAAACAATGGTCAAAGGAAATGCCACATTAGTAGCTGCGTTACCAAGCATCCCTACACTGTGTCCGATAAAAAACTGATCCACCATATTATATAAGGCACTTACCATCATAGCAATGATGCTGGGCACCGCAAACCGAACCAGAAGACGGTTAATTGGTTCTACTCCTAAGGGATTACTGTTGACTTGATTCATGAGTGATCTCCTGCCTTTCTTCTAAAACTGTTTTTCCTCGATTTTTTTGAAGTTCTTCCATGGCAAAATCCGCCATTTGCTGCAATAGCTGCAGCAGTTCCTCCTGCTGTTTGGGAGAAATTCTTTCGGTCAGCCTGCCCCACCAGTGGGTCAGCTCGTCCTTGAGCACCGGAATCATTTCCATAGATTTTTCTGTTAAATACAGCTCATAAGACCTGCCGTCTTCCCTGCGCTGACGCCGCACCAATCCCAAAGACTCCAATTTTTTCATAGTACGGGTTGCCAGTGCTTCGTCAATGGCCAAATTTCGGCACATTTCTTTTTGACTGACTCCAGGAAAATGAAAAATATACAGCAAAAAATGATAATCTGAATAACCAATCCCCAAAGGTTTGATCACATGGCTGATATATTTTTGCTCCTGACGGTACAGAATCGAAACATACTTTCCTAATTTTGAAATCATCCATCCATTCTTCCTTTAATTGATAAGTCAACTAATAGCATAACAAAAACAAATTGACAAGTCAATTGTCCTATCGTACGGGATTTTTTTACAATTGATTTGAAATTTATGACTGTCTTACAAAACCCTCATAACTTTTTATCACCATTCACCAACCATTTCATAACACAGCAAAAAACACGGATATGCCGTTATTGCACCAGCATATCCGTGTTTTTTATGTTTATCAAATTTATTCCTGTTTCAGTATCGTGTTTACCGCTTCTTTCACGCTGGAAACACCAATTAGATTCAGTCCTGGAAACTCTTGTCCCTTTAATGCTTTTAAACTCATTTTGGGAACTACACAGGTTTGAAATCCCAGCCGCTGCGCTTCTTTGACGCGGGACACAATGTTGTGAACACTGCGCACTTCTCCAGTTAACCCAATTTCTCCAAACGCCAGCACATCCCCATCAATGGGTTTATCCCGCAGGCTGGAAATCAACGCCAAAGCGATAGAAAGGTCAGCAGCCGGCTCGTCCAGCCGAAGTCCTCCAACCACGTTAATATAAGCATCCAATGCAGAGAAAAAGTACCCGCACCGCTTTTCCAGCACTGCCAGAATCAGCGCCATCCGGTTGTAGTCAAACCCGGTACAGGTTCGGCGGGGATTTCCATAAGCAGATTTGCAAACCAGTGCCTGTACTTCTGCCAGTATCGGCCGGGTTCCTTCCATGATACAGGCCACACAGGTTCCAGAGGCTCCTTCCGGACGTCCAGATAACAGCGCCATCGAAGGATTTTCTACCTCTTGCAGTCCGATATCCTGCATTTCAAACACACCAATTTCATTGGTAGAACCAAACCGGTTTTTCACTGCCCGCAGAATCCGATAACTCTGGTTCCGGTCCCCTTCAAAATGCAAAACCGCATCTACAATGTGTTCCAGTACTTTTGGTCCCGCAATGGCACCGTCTTTATTCACATGACCCACAATTAAAATTGGAATGTCTTCTCCCTTTGCAATTCTCAGAAAGGCATTGGTGCTTTCCCTAACCTGCATAACGCTTCCCGGCGATGATGCAATTTTTGCAATACTCATTGTTTGGATAGAATCCACCATCACCACATCCGGATGATTGGCCAAAATAGTATTGCAGATGGTTTCTACATCGGTTCCCGCCATCAGGTATAAATTTTCACTATCTACCCCTAAACGGTTGGCACGAAGTTTAATCTGCCGAACAGATTCCTCCCCGGAAATATACATGATCCGCAGTTCTCTACCCAAATATTCACAAATCTGCAGAAGCAAAGTGGATTTCCCGATTCCAGGGTCCCCACCCAGCAAAACCACACTGCCTTTTACAATTCCGCCTCCCAGTACCCGGTCCAATTCATGGATCCCTGTCTGAAAGCGAATTTCATCGTCCAGGTCTACATCAGAGATGCGAAAAAATGCGCCTTGTTTTCCGCTGGCATTGGCCAGCACCTTTTTGGTTGCAACACCAGAAGTTTCTGCTGCCACAGGCTGCTGAGATTCCATGGTGTTCCATTCTCCGCATCCAGGACAGCGGCCAAACCATTTTGGAGTTTCATATCCGCATTCTCTGCACACATACACTTCTTTTGTTTTCATTGCCATGATTCATTCCTCATTATAATATTCTACAATTCCGCAGAACACCGCAAACGCCGCCTCTGCCTGATAGGTCTCATCCGCCAGCAACGCAGACTCTTCCTCATTGGACAAAAATCCGCATTCTGCCAACACAATGGGACAGCTCACATTCTGCAGCAAATAAACCGATTCAGGACCTTCCTTAATCATTCGCTGATTTTCCGGCTGAATCCGGGAAACAAAGGATTTTTGAATAAACTGAGCCAGTACCGCGCTTTCCTGATTTTTCACACCATAAAACATCTGGGCGCCTCCATAACGGCTGTCAGTAAAGTGATTTTGATGAATAGACACCGCTACGGCACCTTTGGATTCTTCCATGATCTGCGCCCGATTATGGATATCTGAGCGTTTTTGCTCTTTTAAGGTATCACAATCTTTATCGTGAATCGAACGATCGTCCTCCCGAGTCATTGTGGTTTCAAATCCGCACAGTGCCAAAAAGTCCCGCAAATCTTTTGAAATTGCCAGATTGATCTCCTTTTCAATTTCTCCGTGAACACCTACGGCTCCACCGTCTGCACCGCCATGTCCTGCATCAATCACCACAGATGGTGTTCTTTTCTGCACACCCAATGAAACCGCCTCTTGAGGTTGGGGCTTTAAAACCGCATAGCACACTGCAAAAACACATGCCATACACAGTACTGTTAATTTTCCTGCAGTCAAATTTCTCCTTCGGCTCATGCTCCATTTTGAAAGCATACAGAAAACACACCCTCTCTTACCAATCAAACCATTTGCTTATTGGTATGTATACGGGTGTGTTTTTTCAATTATTCCTGAATTCAGTCAAACCTGTTTTATGAAAAATTTATTTTACTTGTTCTGTTTCTTTTTATAAACCAACTTATCCATTACCAGCAGATTTTTATAACCAATAAAATAACCTACAGCAGATATAATCATGGTCACAGTACAGTTCATAATACATACCACAATCAATCGCCACCAGTCTACCTCTGTCAAATAAGCTGTTAAGACGCCTTGTGCGGTTCCGTCAATCAAATTTGCCATCACCAGCAAATGACCGTTCAAAAGTTTATAAACGACATAGAAATTCGGAAGCAGTTCTGCTTTTGCCAGCAGAATCAACACAGATAAAACAATGTTAGGAATCATTGCCAAAAATCCAATTTTAAGGCCTCTTAGTTTATCTGCTTCCCGACGGCCGAAGTTTACCTTATTCCAGTCATCATTTCCCTGTTTCCATGCAGGAGCATACAAAAATAATATATACATCACTAAGCTGGCAATCCCAACCGCCACCATAGCCGGTATATTTTCGTTAAAAGCAGACAAAAAGCCTACACAGATAATCAAACAGAAAATAACTGCCACATAGTGGCTGGCCATTAAGGATCTGGCAAGCTGCCAATTTGTTTTCAGTTTTACCGTTTGCTGTCCTGTCGGTTCAGGGTTTTTGTTCTTCATCATAATCCCACTTTCTATTGATAATTTTTTATTTTGCTCTCACAAAACAAAGATTTTGCGTTTTTTCTTTCCCATGGGAAATCATACGCCAATTTCTTTTTATTTTAGCACATTTCCCCAAAAATTTGATGACTAAATTTTGAATGATATGAATTTTCCCGCAAAATAAAATCATACCAAAATAAGCATTGATGTTCACAATCAATTGGCTGAAACCGTGATTAATAAAGGGGCTACTGCACCAGCAGCAACCCCTTCTTTTTACAGTATTGATGTTATTTCAGTAAAAATTATTCAGCAAAACCGGATTCTACCAATTTTACCAGACCATCTACAGCTTCCTGTTCGTCAGCACCATCAGCAATAATTTTAATGCTGGTACCGCCTACGATTCCCAAAGACAAAACGCCCAACAGGCTTTTTGCGTTTACTCTGCGTTCTTCTTTTTCTACCCAAACAGAAGATTTGTATTCATTTGCTTTCTGAATGAAAAATGTCGCTGGACGGGCATGTAAACCGACCTGATTCTGAACTTCAACGTCTTTTACGTACATAACTTCCATACTCTCCTTAAAACCATAAAATATTTCAGCTAGAAAATCAAGCGGAATCTTTCACAATTTCTCTCTTATCTATTCTCCGCTCAACGATATTTATTATAACATAAATGAAATTTGCGTCAATAATTTCAGAAACGATTCATGTGAAATTCCAGTTTGAAAGGGGCTATTTTTCCCGTGTTTGTTGATTTAGCACATAAAGTTTTCAACGTTTTATGTTAGTTTATCTATACGTTTTCAACACGAGTTCTATTTTCCCTGTTTTTCTACATATTTCTCATACATATCCGGGCGCTTCTTCTGTGTCCGCTCCAAAGAAAGCTGTTTGCGCCATGCTTCAATATTGGCATGATGTCCAGTGAGCAACACTGGCGGAACCGCCTTTCCATCCCAAACCTCAGGTCTTGTATACTGGGGATATTCCAAAAGACCGTTATAATGGCTTTCTTCCTCAAAACAAACGGAATCAGACAGCACCCCATCACACAATCTCGCTACCGTATCGGTCAACACCAATGCTGGCAGTTCACCGCCGGTGAGCACATAGTCCCCAATGGATACTTCTTCATCCACAATTTTTTCCAAAATCCGTTCATCCACGCCTTCATAATGGCCGCACAATAAAATTAGATGTTCCATCTCACTATAAGCAATGGATTTTTGCTGTGTCAGCACATTTCCCTGAGGGGATAAATAAATGACATAGGGTTTTTCAATGGTTCCGGATTCTTCCCATACAGCGCAAAAACACCGCCAAATAGGTTCCGCCTGCATGACCATGCCCTTTCCGCCTCCATACGGGGCATCATCCACCCGACGGTGTTTGTCCAGGGTATAATCCCGAATATTGTGGCAGTATACCTGAATGAATCCATTTTTTCTGGCACGTCCCACAATGCTTTCACTGAGCACCCGTTCACACATTTCCGGGAATAAGGTAAGAATATCGATCCGCATGTATTTCCTCCTCAATCCCGAACTTCTTCGGCATCATCAAACAATCCCGGAATCGGACTGATTTTCATAAAGCCTTCTTCCAAATTGGTTTCTTTTACTACCAACGGCACTGCTGGAATCATGGTCACTGTTCCCTGTTCATTTTTAATATGGTAAACATCATTGGCCCCAGTCTGGGTCACATCACACAGCACACCGTATTCTTTGGATGGATTGTCTGCATCGATGACAGTCAGTCCGATCAAATCCTGAATAAAATAGGTGCCTTCTTCCAGTTCTACATCATCCCGGTTCATATATAAAATCTGATTGCGCATAGACTGTGCCGCATTCATGGTGTCAATTCCGGAAAGTTTCATCACTACAATATTTTTATGCACATAAGCGTGTTCTACCTCTACGGACTGTTCTCCCCGGCGAAGATAAAGCCGGTCAAACTCTGTCAAAAATTCTCCGTCATCACACCAGGGCTGCACCCGAACTTCTCCTTTAATTCCATGGGTAGAAACGATTTTTCCGATTTCTAAAAACTGTTTTCTCATATCTATCCTTTCCTTCCAAAAATGCTGCACAATAATATCTCAAATCGTTTTATCCTAAAGTAAACTGTCTGAGACCATATTTAATTGATAAAAGCCATATCACCTGCAAGGAATCCTCCGCCGTCTGCCAAATATGGGCTACAATAAAAGAATAAGGAAGTGCAGACATCACACTTCCCTAATTTCTTAATTAGTCGATTTCGACCGCTATTTTCTGGTCCACACGGCTTGCGCCCGCGCGCATAACAGCTCTGATTGCCTTTGCGATGCGACCTTGCTTACCAATAATGCGACCCATATCTTCCTGAGCAACATGTAAATGATACACGATAATGCCTTCGTCATTTGGTTCGTCAACCTGTACTTCAACAGCGTCTTTATTTTCAACAAGACCCTTCGCAATCGTTTCCAGTAATTCCTTCATAACAGGTTACCTCTTTACTAAATTACTCAGCAATGTTTTTCAGCAGCTTTTTCACAGTGTCTGTTGGTTGAGCGCCGTTAGCCATCCATTTTTTTGCTTTTTCAGTATCAATTTTGATTACAGATGGTTCTTTGGTTGGATCATAGTAACCAATTTCTTCGATAAATCTGCCATCTCTTGGGTATCTAGAGTCAGCAACTACAACACGGTAGAAAGGAGCTTTTTTTGCACCCATACGACGTAATCTAATTTTAACAGCCATTTACTGTCACCTCCTGAACATTTTAAATCAAATCTATTTGCAAACGGCAGTGAATACCGGAGCAATAGCAACCACAAAATTACATCATCGGCATTCCGCTGCCCATACCAGGCATCATAGGGAATCCTCTGCGGCGTTTTTTCTTTCCGCCTCGATTTGGATTGAGCTGTTTCATCATCTTCTGCATAGCCTCAAATTGTTTGAGAAGACGATTCACATCCTCTACCCGCATTCCGGAACCAGCCGCAATTCTGCGTTTCCGGCTAGGGTTAATAATCTTTGGATTTTCCCGTTCTTCTTGAGTCATGGATGTAATCATAGCCTCAATCCGAACCAATTGACGATCGTCAATGTCTTCATCCTTGATTTTGTCCCCCACTCCCGGCAGCATGCTCATCACCTGCTTGAGTGGTCCCATCTTTTTGATCTGCTGCATCTGATCCAGCAAATCGTTCATGTCGAAGCTGTTCTGTTTCAGCTTCTGCATCATTTCCCCGGCCTTTTTTTCATCCAGGTTTACCTGTGCTTTTTCAATTAAAGTCAGTACGTCACCCATTCCCAAAATACGGGAAGCCATCCGTTCTGGATGGAACGGTTCCAAATCGTCCAGCTTTTCACCGATCCCGGCAAATTTAACCGGCTTTCCGGTAACAGCCAGAACACTCAAAGCAGCACCGCCTCGGGTGTCACCGTCCAATTTAGTAAGGATTACCCCTGTGATTCCCAGAGCTTCATCAAAGCTTTGAGCCACATTGACTGCATCCTGACCGGTCATAGAGTCTACAACCAACAGAATTTCAGACGGTTCTACCTGACTTTTAATATTTTTTAATTCCTCCATCAGTGCTTCATCAATATGAAGACGTCCGGCGGTATCCAAAATCACTAAATCATTTCCATGATCCTTTGCATGAGAAATCGCTTTTTTTGCAATTTCTACCGGATCAATCTGTCCCATTTCAAAAACGGGAACTTCTGCCTGTGCTCCAACTACTTTCAGCTGTTCAATTGCAGCCGGACGATAAACGTCACAAGCAACCAGCAACGGACGATGTCCCTGCGCTTTAAAATGCTTTGCCAGTTTGGCAGAATGGGTCGTTTTACCGCTCCCTTGAAGACCGCACATCATTACAATGCAAGGCGGTTTGGAAGGAAACTGAATTCGAGAATTCTCGCTGCCCATCAATCGGCACAATTCATCATTTACAATTTTGATTACCTGCTGAGCCGGCGTCAGGCTTTCCAGCACTTCCGCCCCCACAGCACGCTCGCTGACAGATTTTACAAAATCTTTTACAACTTTATAGTTAACGTCGGCCTCCAGCAGCGCCAGCCGTACTTCCCGCATGGCCAGTTTAATATCGTCCTCGTTCAGTTTACCTTTGGATTTCAGCTTTTTAAACACCGCAGATAACTTATCGCTCAACCCTTCAAACGCCATCTGGAAACCTCCTCATCTGTAAATATTAACGGTCAATATTCTGCTCAGCAATTTTCATAATACGCATTGCTGCTTCACTGAGCTTAGCAGAATATTTATAGGTGTCACTGATTTTATAAATTTCGGTAGACAGTCTGGAAATCTCTGCAAACGTTTTCTGCATTTGCCGGTACTGCCGGAGCATCCCCAGCTTTTCTTCCAGTTCCAAGAGAAAATCTTCTCCCCGTTTAATGCTGTCACGCACTCCCTGCCGGGTAATTTTCTCAATTTGAGCAATCTCACCCAAAGACAGGTCTTCATTATAATAAAGATCAATAACATCCCTTTGTTTTTCTGTCAACATTTCGCCGTAAAAATCCAAAAGAACTGCAATATTGAGATCCTTTCCTTCGGTACTCACAGCGACACCTCCTGACAGACACACTGTAAAGCATTTTTCTTTACATGACATATTATATCCATTTCCCCACCTGCTGTCAAGTGTTTTTCTTTACAGTTATGGATTTTTTTCAAATTCCATGTTTTTTATATATTTTATAAATATATATTTTATTTTTTGTCAAAAACACAAAAAATCAGAGGACTGTATTTGTTTTGCTTCCGTTCTCTGATTTGAATGACAGCTATAGTTTATTTTGTTCCCGATATTTCTTTGGGGAAATGTGCAGCTGCGACTTAAAAATCCGGTTAAAGTGAGAAACATCATTAAATCCAGCTTTTAGTGCGATTTCACAGATATTCATCTGTGTAGTCTGCAGCTGCATACAGGCGTAATTAATTCGTTTTTTATTGATATAATTGGATACCGACGTGGACATTACATGATTAAACACCGCAGAAAAATAATTGGGACTTAAATGTACCAGATCTGACAATTGCTTTAGTTCAATCTGATTGCAGTAATTTTCATCAATATAGGCAACAGCATCGACGATCCGATTATATTCTGTCTGGAATTTCAAAACCTTTTCGGAAGTTTCTTTTTTTAAAGCAAATCCTCGGTACAGCAGCGCCAGCATTTTCAAAAGAAGTGCTTTGATGACCAGCCGATATCCTTCCTGTCTGTGGTTCCACTCATTTTCAATTTCATAAAACAAGGTAGCGATATGCTCTACCATCAGGTCATCTGCGGAAAAATGGTGTTTAAAATTACTTTTCCACTCGAAAAAAGTCTGCAAATATTTATAATCCATCAAACTATTGTTTTGCCATACCATATCTGGATTAAACACAATAACCTTTAACAGCAAATCTTCTCGATCCAAAGCGATATGGTACTCACAGTTATTGATTACCAGCAGATCACCCTGAGAAATTTCATATCGGTTATCGCCAATTACATAGACACCGGTTCCTTTTGCAACATAATTTAGTTCCAAGCAGTCGTGATTATGTAAATATGCGGTTTCTTCTCGGTATCCTGTCGCATCAAAAATATTAAAAGGAAAATCACTACTTTCCAAAGGAATTTTTTGAGTAATCCGTTCCACCATTTCACCTCCTAGAATCATCTATAAAAAAATAACTATTTGTATATTTTCACACATATATTCCTATATTATGCCTATTTTTCTCTTCTGTCAACCATAACAAAAATCAAAAATATCATAAAATACGCAAAGCCTTTCCTGACAATTCATGATATCATAAAGGTGATATCAATACACATAACTTTAAGGAGGATTTCCATGAACTTTCTTGATCAACATGAAAAAACTTTGAAGCGATACGACTATCTGTGGCATAACGAAATATTAGATCGATGCTGCATTTCTGTCACCGCTCCAAAAGATCCGGACCATCTCTATCAAGATAACAAACCCACCTCAAAAGAAGATTTAAAACGCTGGTATACAGACGGAGAATGGATTGTAACCCGCAATCTGAAAAAAATTGACCATACTTATTATGCTGGTGATGCGCTTCCCTGCATTTTCCCCTATTTCGGAACAGGTGGACATGCTAAATACATCTGCCCGGAATCCAATGTAGAATATGAACCAGATACCATTTGGATTCATCCATCCATTAAAGACCTGCAATCCTATTGCTATGATTTTGATCCAAACACTAACCCAGTATTTCAGCAAGAGAAAAAACTGCTGGAATATTTCGCATCCGAAGCAAAGGGGCGTTATTTTGTAGGGATGCCGGATAACTGCGGCAGCTATGACGCTTTAGCACAGCTGCGAGGAAATGAAGAATTATTAATTGATCTCCTCACCGACCCAGATAATGTAAAATATGCAGGGAAAAAAATTGTACAGATTTTAAAATCTTCCGGCGACATATTATTTAACGCAGTAAAAGACAATTGCTGCGGAGGCTCTTTCCAAGGCTGGATGAATCTCTGGGCACCTGGCAAATTGATGCAGCTGCAGTGTGACCTTTCTGTTATGATTTCTCCGGATATTTTCCGGGAATTTATCGTAGACGAACTGACTGAATCTTCCGAATGGCTGGATTATGCTGTGTATCATATGGATGGAATTGAGCAAATCCGACATCTTGATACCATCCTGCAAATCCCAAAAATCAATATGATTCAATGGGTGCAGGTTGACGGTCAGCCTCCGGCAACAGAATATATTCCAGTACTGCAAAAAATTCAAAAATCCGGCAGAGGATTAACCATCATCATTTCCAAACATCAAATAAAGGATCTTTTGGAAAATCTGTCTCCAAAAGGACTCAATCTGGTTGTACAGGATGCTTCTTCTCCCGATGAGGCAGACAGAATTGTAAAATTGGCTGAGACCTATCGATAAGTTTTATATAGTAGACGAAGCCCCGCTTGCAGTTATGCAAGCGGGGCAACTTATTATGAAAATGTTATCCTTTAACAGCGCCGGCTGCAATCCCTCGAATAAAGGTCTTAGAGCACAGCACAAAAATTAAGATCATTGGCAAAATCGCAATGGACAATGCCGCCATGGTAGCACCGTAGTCAGTTCTAAACTGGGTGGACAGAGTAGATACCATCAAAGGAATGGTATACAGTTCCTGCTTATTCAAAATCAGCAAAGGCATCATATAAGAGTTCCAAGAACTCAAAAATACCAATGTTGCCAAAGTCAAAAGTCCCGGTTTAATAAACGGCAAAACAATTTTAAAATAAATCCCCGGTTCGGAACATCCGTCCAAACGACCAGATTCCATAACTTCTGTAGGCAGAGAATCACGGATAAACTGAGTCATGAAAAAAGTTCCGAATGGATATGCCATCCAGGTAATGATCAAAGGCAGATGGGTGTTCAACAATCCAACTACTTTCATTTCGCGAATAAATCCGATCATGGAAATCTGACCAGGAATCATCATAATAACCATCAGCATGGCAAACAAAAATTTACGCAAACGGAATTTATATTTTGCCAACGCAAATCCCATCATAGAAGAAGAAAGAACGCTTAAAATAACAGAAAATACAGAAATAAACAAAGAGTTTCCATATGCCTGGGTAAAATTGGCCTTAAATACTGTTTTTAAGTTTTCCAACAGATAGTCGCTTGGAAAAACTGGAATTCCTTTAAAAATATCCTCACTATAATAGGTTCCCATAACAAATACGGAATACAGTGGAATAAACATGATAAACGTCATGATTATCAGCAAAATATGCTTAATCACTGCCTGAAATTTACTCATCTCCACCATTCCTTCCCTGTGAAACTTTAAAGCTGATGATTGAGAACAACATGATTACAACAAACAAAGAATATGCAATTGCAGAACCATATCCCAACTGTGAATCCAGCTTAAAGGCATCGTTATAGAACTTCCATACTGTAGTTAGTACTACATTGTCCGGTCCACCGGCGCTGACGCCACCTTGTGCTGCCCATCCGCTGAACAAGAGCAGCGGTTCTTCAAACATCTGTAATCCGCCGATTAAGGAAGTAATAACTAAAAATACAGAAATATTTTTCAACAGCGGCACGGTAATCCGGAAAAAGATGGTAATAGATCTTGCCCCGTCTACTTTAGCCGCTTCATATACTTCTGCCGGAACAGAAGTCATAGAGGCCAAATAAATGGTCATATAATAGCCTAAATACCGCCATACAACCATAATAACTACGATTGCACGAACAGCTGCAGGACTTTGCAGCCAATAAAAAGGTTCATCAAAAATCCCCAGTGCTACTAATACTTTATTTACATATCCAGCCTGCCAGTCAAACAAGTAAGAGAAAATAAAACCGATAGCAACTGGTGTGGTAATATACGGAAAAAAGTTAATCGTCTGATAAATTCTCCGTCCTCGTCCAACATCAAATAATAGATAAGCCACCAATAAACCTAAGAATACTGTGATTGGTGTACCAAATGCCATCAAAATAATGGTGTTCCCAATAGATTTTAAAAATAAAGGATCCTTTGTCCACAGCTGGACATAGTTACTAATTCCAACAAATGTTTTTTCTCCTACCCCATTCCATTTAAAAAAGCTGAGAACCAAAGAATACAAGGTAGGAAACAGGTTAAAAGCCAAATATGATACAATAAAAGGCAAACAGAATAGGTACGGCCATACATGAATTGCCTTGATTTTTTTCGTACCTCCAATCGCGGCCACACAAAACTCCCCTTTCTAAACAAAATGCCTGCCGCCAGACAACCGTTTTGACAGTCAGCGGTCTGACGGCAGGCGATTTTCTGTTTTAATACCGTAAAATACTATTTATAGTGCTTAGTTAATGGTTGCATTTGGAACCAAAGTCTGTAATTCATTTTTCAGCAGTTCCAATGCTTCGTCCGCTGTAATAGAAGGATCATCTACTAACTGAGGTGTTACTGCGTTTAATGCTGTTGTTACAGAAGCTTCATTTTTTGTCTGAGGCTGACCAGTAATGCTCAAAGAAATTTCATTAATAAAGTAGTCTGTCAAATTCTGTCCTCCAAAGAATTCATCATATGGTCCTGTCTGTGTAAAGAAATAAGAATCTTCAGATTCATATGGTGCTTTAAAGCCGGTCATATAATTAAATTTCTTATATGCTTCTTCTACGCCAGGACCGTCACAATATGCAAATTTAATATAATCCCAAGCCTCTTCTTTATATTTGCTGCCGGAATAAATGCTGACAGAAGTACCGCCGTTGGTTGCACCACCACCAGGAATTTTGGTCAATCCCCATCTGCCGGATCCCTCTGGATCGTTGGTAGAAATATTAAATTTAGTAGCCCACGGAGCACATTCTACAAATATAAATTTTCCTTCTGCATAACCAGAATTTAATGCTGGTCCTGTTAAATTACCCAGTACACCGGACTGATTCATTTTTGTTGCCAGCTCTAACAAATCTTTATACCGTTCTGTCAGATTAATAGTATCCCCCTCAATATAGGCAAATGGATTTTGGTACCGAAGCAATCCAATCATTGCACTTACTGATGGATAAATCACAACAGAACCGCCGCTTTTTTCTTTCACTTGTTTTCCCAGTTCAATAAAAGCATCCCAATCAGGCATCATAGCTGCTAATTCATCTGGATCATCGGTTCCTAAATATTCTTTTGCTAAGTCTCTGCGGTAAGCAAAACCAGTAGGACAAATCTGCTGCTCTACTCCTAAAAGCTCACCATTTGGACCAGAACCAAAGTCCCAAGCAAACTGGAACATATCGTCTTTCTGTACATTATATGGTTCTTGTGACAAATCTTCGAGAACGCCCATATCAAATAACCGTCCACGATAACCCAATTCACTTAATACAACGTCTGGAACATCCGTCTCTGCTGCTACAGAGCTCTGGAACTTCTGCATATAGTCATCTGTAGAAACCAGCAAAGTTTCAAATTCCACATTGGCATCCGGATTCTGTTCCAAATAATATCCAGGCATATAATTCAGATGTGGTTCATCCCAGTCCCAGATAATCAATTTTGCTTTACCGCTGTCTTTTTCCTCAGCCTCTTCCCCATTTCCGCCGCAGGAAGCCAATGCAGTCATTGTTAACAGCCCCGCCAAAAGAACGCTGAAAATCTGTTTGCTTTTTTTCATATTTTTTCCTCCTTAAATAATATTTTTTTATAAATGATGTCATAATTATAAAGAAAATATGTCGGAAACACAATTCAAAATCCGGATATTTTATTTAATAAATCAGTTTTTTTAATAAAATAAAGCTGTTTTTTGTGAAAGTTTGATTTATTCTATGAATTATGCTACAATTTTTATTAACAATCAAAACATATTGTGAAAGAAGGAAAAATATGCTGGATATGATTAAAACTGTCATCATCGATGACGAAATTCACGCAATTCGACATTTAACACGGCTGATTATCAATTCATCCAAACAATTTAAAGTAATCGGAGCATATACTAACCCAATCCAGGCTTTGGATGAAATGGCACAAAATAAACCGGAATTGATTTTTATTGATATTATGATGCCAGGTTTAAATGGATTGGAACTGGCAGAACAATATGTAAAAAAATATCCAGATACTGTCATCATTATCCTTACCTCTCATAAAGATTTTGAATTTGCTAAAAAAAGTGTAGAGATCGGTGTTCATGATTATTGGCTAAAGAATGAAATAAGACCAGATACCATATCCGGAAAACTTCTTCAAGCAGCTCAGGCAGTACAAAAAATGAAGATGATTCGCCAAGGTTTAGAGATGGGACAAATCAGCCAATTACTTAACCATCAATTATCATTATCTCAATTGTTTCCTTCTTCTCTTCCAGAAAAGCGCTATTTCTTTTTGGCCTTTCAAAATCAAAAAGAAAACGATAGATTTTCTGATTCTTTTTTTCAAGAACTGGTCATTCCACAACAGATCTCTCTATCCTCTTTTACCTCCCATCGGCATCTTATGTGGTGTGTCGGACAGTATGCTTCAGAAAATCTGATCGGATTGGAACGTTTAGAAAAATTGTTCTTCCAACAACTTCAGCAACATTCCGAACCTCTTTTTCCCTGCCTGATCTTAAGTACCTGCTTTTCGGAATCAGAATTTAGTGAACAGAAATTTTTAGCATTTGCTGATGCCTGTGAAAATTTTCACCCTGATCCAGGAGAAAAAGCTCATTTGCTATCCTTATCTCAATTAGAGTTGTACCGACGAGACAGCAAGCTTTACTCCCAGTTAGAACAACAATATTTATCAGATCTCATTCAAAAATTGGATCACTGCGATATTAACAGCGCCGCTACAGTTTTATATTCTATGTGGAATGACCCTTATCTAAAATCGGGAAATAAGGAAGGAATTTCATATTGCTTAAACCGAATCAATGAAATCTGTATCGCCATGGCACCAGATCCCACCTATCCTTTTCCTTTTTTGCATTTTATGGAAAATTTATCTTCTTATTCCAAACATTCGCTGCAGAATGAAAGTATTCAGGCACTGCCCCACATTTTTGCTGCATGGAAAGCAAAAATTAATCCTTCGTCCCAAAAAATTTCTGCTATTACCCGTTATATTCAAAAAAACTACGCCCAGGATTTAAAATTATCCACACTCACCGAAGAATTTGGGCTTAATGGAGACTATCTGAGAAAACGCTTTAAAAGTGAAACAGGAATGAGTATTACCGATTATATTACCAAGGTGAGAATGACGGCGGCACAAGAATTACTGGAAACTGGAAAATACCGCATCTATGAAATTGCAGACATGGTAGGATATCATTCTTCCGCTTATTTTAGCCAATCATTTTATAAACAATACGGATATTATCCTACAGAAAAGAAAAGGGATGAGGAATTATGAATGTTTCCATACTCCAACAAGTAAAATCCAAAATTACCAGCAGTATCCGAAACAAATTATTGGTTTCTATTTTTGTACTTTTTTTTAGTTTATATTTAATTATCAGTATCATTGCTGCCGCAATGCTGCAAAATGCCCTGGTAAAGCAGGCAAAATCTGACGCAGATCTTCTATTGGAACAGTCCATTGAACAAATCCACACAGTTTTTTCCTCTTTAGAATTAACCGCTCAGCAAATTATGGTAGATAATGAATTATTAAGCGAATTACATTTGGTGGATTCTGCAGAATACCCATACATCATTATGTCCCATGTATGTCCGGGAATATTCTTCCATGAGTAGCTACGCATCCGGTATCAGTTTAATCGCAAACAATCAAATTTACTATAGTGCCGGTGTTTACTATACTGATTTTATAAAAGAAACTTATGATACACCATGGTATCAAGACTATCAGCAGTCAGAACAGTCTACTTTTATCTCACCTCCCCATGAAATGTGGGTAGACAATTCCTACAAACAATGTGTCAGCTGGTCTATCAAATTTTACGACTTCTCTGGTTCCAAACCTGCTGTAAATTATTTGATTTTTGAAATTCCTCTTTATCGACTGGAAAATGCTTTGGCTTCTGATTTAATGGTCATAGATTCACAGAATCGCTGTCTGGTGAAATCTCAAAGTGATGTCTCTCCAGAACAGATTCTCAATGCCAAGGGAAAAGAGATGATTTCTGTTTCTGATCATGTAGTTTTTCCAAAGCATATGAAAGAAACTGACTGGACTCTCTATCTCCCTGTTCTAAAAAAACAATTCCATCAACAAATTACCACGATGATTTTTATTCTGATCCTGTTATTTAGTGCAGGATTAATCACTGCGCTTATTATTCTTTCTAAAATTATTAAAAAAGCAACTGCACCTATTTCTGTGATTAAAACAGCCATGGAAAATGCCATCCAAGGAAACTTAGAAGTAGAATCTCAAGTACACAGCGCCGATGAGCTGGAATTTTTGTCGGACTGCTTTAACAAATTAATTATTGATTTAAAGGCCTATATTCAAAAAATTATTGACTATGAAGAAGCGCACCGACAAATTCAGTCTGATCTTCTCCTAAGTCAGATCCACCCTCATTTCATCTACAATACCCTCAACTCCGCAATTTATCTGATTGAGGAAGAAGAAAACAGTCAAGCAATAAACATATTGTATTCACTTATTACAATTCTACAAAACGTAGTTAAAATTGGGAATCGTCAAATCTTTACTACGGTACAGGAAGAGCTGGAGTTATTAAAAGCCTACATTCAAATTGAATCTATCCGCTATCCAGAACGATTCCAAGTATCGATACAATGTGATCCAAAACTTTGGGATGTACCAGTTCCCCAGGTAATGATCCAGCCACTGGTAGAAAATTCACTGTTCCACGGGATTCTGCCTTCCGAACGATTTGGAAAAATTTCTATTTCTATTACAGAACGGGGACAGACACTTCATATTTCCATTCAAGATAACGGTATCGGAATTTCAGAACAGGATATGGAAGATCTAATGCAAAAAAGTGCTTCTTCTGTTCACGGGATCGGACTTTCCAATATTAAAAATCGCGTTCACTTTTTGTATCCAGAAGGGTCTGCGGATCTGAGTATTTCCTCTGTCCCCAATGAAGGCACCACAGTATCCATCTCCCTTCCCATTACTGCTTCACCCCCGGAACATCTTCAAGCTGGAAATCCCCATTCTATCATCAAAAAAGGGATTTCATAATTCAGGTTTTCTTTATAAACAAAATTGATAACATGACTAAAAGCGCCGGCCATTTATAAAATGGCCGGCGCTTTTTCACTTTGCTATATTACTTCAAACAATAAAATAACCGTTTCTTTAAGCAGGATCATCATTTTCTAATAATTCCAAAATCAGGGTAGTTCCTTTTAGATCATCCAAATAGGCATAACGTCCTCCGGGATATTCCCCCTTTTGTGTCAAAACCATTCCCTGCTGCTCAAATTTTTCAATATTGGCTTTCATATCCTTCACTTCATAGGCAATATGATGGAGTCCTTCGCCCTTTTCCTTTAAACATTCCAACCAATAGGAAGGGGTCTCAAAATCCATAGGCTGAATCAATTCGATCTGGATGTTGTCCATTTCAAAAAAGGACTGATACACCCGGCCATAGCAAGGAGCTCCCCGATATTCTGCTTTCGTTTTTTCATAAGTGTCACAGGTATGAATCGGCGGCACTTCTGTGTGGAGAAATTCCGCCCATTTTCTAGTGGTTTTTTCAATGTCCCAAGTTAAAAAACCAACTTGTTTCACATGCCGGTCAAAAAACTTCATTTCCATCATTATGATTCCTCCTTAGCCAATCTGTTTTCATTTACAAAACTTTTCTCAGAAATTTACAGTCTGTCCAGTTTTTGCAGATTCATAAGCACACTCGATCAGACGAGTTAAAGTCTTTGCTACGTCCAGACTAAATTCCGGAATCTGCTTTTCATCAGACTGGATCAATTTGGCAAATTTTACAATAGGAAACTCATCATCTTTTCTCAGTTTTTCCTGCGGTACCGGAGTCAATTCCTCGTATCCCGGCATATGAGCACTTTGCAGAAGCATCCGGTAATGACCTGCGTCTGCTCCAGAAACCACCAAAATTCCTTCTGTTCCTACAATTTCCAACAAATTGTCCATCCGATAAGAAACAAAAGATGTGTGAGAAGTTCCGATCGCACCGTTTTCAAACTCAATCACTGTGGTAGAATTTTCATCACTGCCAGTTCCATATAATTCATTCATCAAACAGGTTACTTTTTTCGGTTTTCCGCAAATTTCCGGAAGCAAATAAAACCCATGACATCCCAAATCCAGAGTAACACCGCCTCCTGTTTCATCAGTATTAAACCAGTAAGCCGGAAGCATGTTCGGATCCAGTGCAGCCTGATGAGCCCGGCGGAAATAAGCAGAGGTCACTCTTCCCAGTTTCCCTTGCTGTACCAACTCAATTGCCTGTTGATACACCCCAATAATTTTGGATTCCAGAGACAGCAAAAATTTTACGCCATTTTTTTCCACTGCTTCTTCAATTGCCTGACAATCCTCACTGGTAAGTGCCAGCGCTTTATCAGAAAAAATATGTTTTTTGGCTTCCGCCGCTTTTACAATCAGCTCTCTATGTTTTGTGGTTGGGCATTCTACCATCACGCCATCCACATCTTCACGGCCTAACACTGTTTCCAAATCCGGTTCAAATGCCACACTCAAGTGCTCTGCCATTTCTTTTCCGCGCTGGGCATCTTCGTCCCAAACTACAACGATTTCACCTAATCCGGATTTTTTCAGTTCATCCGCAAACCAACCAGTATGTACATGCCATGCACTTAATAATGCCAATTTTACCATAATGTTTCTCCTAACATTCCAAGATGTAATCATCAGATATTTTGTTTTATTACTCTTACAAAAATACCCTTTTTATTATACTGTTTTTCCTATCAGAATACTGCACAAAAATCCCTAAATTTTTCCTATGAATTCACCTGAGCAAAAAACAGATTTATTAACAAAAAAGCATAAAAAAGGCCAGCTACCGATTGGTAGCTGGTCCTTTCATTCGCGATTATAATCTGTTTACCGATATGGTTTCGGCTGAATATTGAAATCCTCACGGCTATAATCGAAATTCGGATTCAGGTAAGGATCCCCGTTTTTCAAAATATCTTTCCAGCGTTCCTGGAACAGTTTCACTTCAGAAGCAAACCGTTGATAGTGTTCCGGACTCATATCGTCTCCACGGCTCTTGGATTCGTAATGATACAATTCCGCATAAGGAGTAAACACAATCAGATATCCCGCTTTGCGGATTTTCAGACACAAATCCACATCATTAAACGCTACTTTCAGCGCTTCGTCAAAACCGCCTACTTCTTCGTACACAGAACGGCGCATTAATACGCATGCTGCAGTTACCGCAGATACATTCTGAGCATAAATCAAACGACCCATATATCCTGGACTTTGACGGTCAAAATTGCGGTGCAAATGTCCTGCCAAAGTAAGCAGTCCTACACCGATTCCAGCATGCTGAACGGTATTATCAGGATAATAAAGTTTTGCCCCTACAGCTCCTACATCCGGACGCTGAGCGTACATCATCATTTCCTGAATCCAGTCAGGAGTTAAAATTTCCACGTCATTGTTTAAGAACAGGAAATAGTCTCCCTTAGCAAACTGCAAACCAAAATTGTTGATGGCAGAATAGTTAAATCCTTTTTCCCACTGAACCACTTTTACCTGTTCATATTCTTTTTGAATAGAATCATAATAGTGGAAGGTAGCTGGTTTTACACTGTTGTTTTCTACCACAATAATTTCATAGTTAGGATAGGTAGTCCGTTCCAAAATAGAACGCAGGCACTTATCCAAATCATCAATATGATCCTTGGTAGGAATTACAATAGAAACTAACGGTGTGCTATCCAGTTCATATTTAATCCGATAGAAAGAAGGCATCTTGTCAATTAAAGACACTTTACCTTTCAATCCTACACGGTTTAAATGTTCTGACAGAGCTTTTTTTGCTGCTGTAATACAATATGGTTTTGCACTGATATCGCTTGCCACAGAGTTAGCAGAACTTCTCCAGTAGTACATGATTTTCGGAATATGCACAATTTTTTGCGCTTTTTCTGTCAGACGCAAAATAATGTCATAGTCCTGGCTTCCGTCACATTCCGGATTAAACCATCCAGCTTCATCCAACAGTTTTCGGCTGAAAGTAGAAAAATGACAGATGTAGTTGTTGCTGCGCAGGTTATCAATAGCAAAATCCGGTTTTAAATGGATAATGGTCACATCATAAATGTTGGACACAAAGGTCAATTCATCTGTATACATGAAGTCGGCACCCTGCTGAGTAATTGCCAGCATATTTTCATATAATGCAGAAGGATGCAAAATATCGTCGTGATCCAGCAGAGAAATATAATCCCCTGTTGCCATCTCAATTGCCGCATTGGTATTGCGAGAAATTCCGCCGTTTTCCTTTAACTTCTGATAACGGATCCGGGAATCTTTTTTCGCATATTCCTGACAGATTTCTCCCACTTTTCCATGTTCTTCATCAGAAGCATCTGCCAAACACAGTTCCCAGTTGCGGTAGGTCTGATTGATGACAGAATCAATCATTTCGTGTAAAAACTGATCTGGAGTATTGTAAAGCGGAACCAAAATACTAAATTTTACATCCCGCTGGAATTTGGTTTCAATCTGCTGTACCGCAATCTTCGCCGGTACAAACTGGCTGATTACCACGCTGTTTTTCGGAATATACCGCCGCAAACGGCGCTTATATTTAATTTTATCCATAACACCGGAAATACCGATTTTCTTCACTGTACGAAGCAGTGCAATTACACGATCCATAAAAGGAATCTTTTTGATCAGCTGCTTTACTTTGGTAAAGAAAATTCTTCCCGGTTTGGTCAGACGCCACCATTTGGAAAATACAACACAGTCATACAGATTCTGCAGATGATCCCGATGCAGTGTCAAAGAAAGCACATCGTGCTGTAAACGGGAAATGGTCCGGTTAAGCTTGTCCATCTGAAACTGTGTGGTCAGTTCATAATCCCGGCGCTGATCTTCCAAAGCCTGGATCTGGCGATCTTTATCTGCAATCATTTCCAGATATTCTTCCCGCTGGAAAGAGCAAAATGCTTCATAGCCTTTTGCCATCTGCTGCTGAGATATATCCTTTTTCACAAACAGTGATAGACCGTCTTCCAATTCACCAGAAAAATCCCGAACCATGCCAGCATCTAAAATACTACGGACAAAGTCCAAATTCACCTGACAGGTATTTTCCGGATCTTCGGAAACCAAAATCCGGTCTGATTTTCCCAGTACCCACTGAACAGCCTCACTGCCTTCAATTACTACTGCCAAATCAAATGTTTCGGGAGCTTTCTCCGGCAGTGTTCCGTCCATACTGGAAAACACGGTAACACCCAAAGCTTCCCATGCACCGTGAAGGACATCTGCATCCTTCCCCGCACACAATACGGTGACTGGATGAAACAAATTATTTAACTGTACTGCCAGCGTTTCCCAAAAACGAACTGTTTTTTCTTCGTCTTTTTGCCGCAAACCCATTTTTTCTCATCAAATCCTTTCAATAAATGCAATCTATTGGAATACCACATGAAAAGACATAATAAAAAGCCTACCTAAAAGCGCAGGCTTTTATTTATTTTACAGCAGTATTCTTTTCAAATGGTGTCAGATTTGTGTCCTGAATTCATACATATTGTAAATCCATGGAAAAATGAAAAAAGCTATTATGACGATTTCCCATGAACTGTATTTTATTATACCATATCCAGAAAAAGAAGTAAATAAAACCCTGTATTCCTTGCAGTAGGTTTGGATAAAACAATTACTTGCCCAAATACGATTCCCTACATTTTGTGGATATTCTCAACATTTCTGAAAAATTTCTTAGGTTTTCCCAAATTGGGCGGCCGCCTTTCCCGCTAGTATTCCTGTCCACCAGGCCCAATGAAGATTAAATCCTCCGCATTCACCTGCTGCATCTAAAAGCTCCCCAGTAAGGTACAATCCCGGACATAGGGTGGATTCCATGGTACCTGGCAGTACTTCATCAAGACGTACACCGCCCCCCATCACCTGTGCCTGATCCCAGGATAGTGTTCCGGTCAGTTCCACTTTCCAATTCTTTAGCTGGCCGGCAATATTTTTCACTTCCCGATCAGAAAGACTGGATACCATCCGAGAAAGCGGAGCAGCACCAGCAGATTTGAGTACCCCATAAGCAATTTTTTTATTTACTGTACCCAGAAGATACTGTTCCAGTGTCTGATCAGAAAATTCTTTTCTCCTGGAAAACAACATATTGGTTACCTGCTCCCATTCCATATGAGGGAAAAAGTCCAATCCCAGCCATAAATCCTGGGCCTTTCCCTCCATTCCCATTCGACAGGAAAGCTGCATAGCCGGAATTCCGGAAACACCGTATTCGGTAAATAAAATTTCTCCAGTATCCTGCTGAAGCATCCGATCTCCACGATACAGGGATACACGGCACTGCGCCCGAATCCCTTTTAAGCCGGACAAATAGGGATTTTTCCCTTTCAAAGGAACCAAACACGGATACACCGGGTTAACGTGATGACCCAAAGCCTTCGCTAAACTGAGCCCGCTTCCATTGGAACCCAGTTTTGGAGAAGCCTGTCCGCCAGCTGCCAAAATCACCTGATCTGCCGTAATACTTCTCCCATCTTTGGCATAAATTTCATATCCGCCCTTGCGAGGAATGATTTGGTTTACCTCAAAACTGCACTCTATTTCCACTCCCAACTGCACCAATGCATTGCGCAGCACATCCAAAACCATGGATGCCTGATAGCAGTAAGGATAAACTTTCCCGTCTTCCTGTATATCACAAAGCAGTCCCATTTCTTTGAAAAAGCGGAGAATCCCTTCTGGTTTCATAGGTTTCATCAAAGATTCCAGCTGCTTGCGGTTTCGTGTATAGTAGTGTTCCGCAAATGCATTTTGATTTCCTAAATTGCACCGTCCGTTTCCGGTAGCCAAAATCTTTTTCCCAATCCGATCCAAACGTTCCAGCACAACCACCTGTGCTCCCAGCCTGGCTGCTGTAACAGCGGCAGCAATTCCGGATGCTCCTCCGCCAATTACTGCGATTCTTCCCCGGCGTTTCATTTCAGACAACCATTCCTTCCATTGTTCATATGCTTTATAGGGTTAAATGAACCCCTTCTGATCCTGCATGAAATCATTTATTTTCTAATTATAGCAAGTTCCTTTGAGAATGTCCATGTGTCTGTTGGGTTCCCTGTTTTCATATAAAAAAGAGCTGCCGCATAAGCGGCAGCTCCAGGCGGACAGTGCCCGCACCGAAAGATTTTTAGAGCGTATTCTATTAATCAAGGATGATAACCGTTTGACTTTTGTTTTACTGACCGGTGATATGCAAAGCTTCTTTGGATTTAGGTTTAAAGATTCGTATATCCTTCCAAAAACAGATCCACTTCTTTGGCACATTCTCGGCCTTCTGCAATTGCCCATACTACCAAAGACTGTCCCCGGCGAACATCTCCTGCTGCAAATACACCTGGCACATTGGATGCATATTTGTCTTGCTCTGTTTTAATAGTATTTCTGGCAGAAAGCTCCAAACCAAATGTCTCTGCCAAGTCCTTGCGGCACCCAGTAAATCCTGCTGCAATAATCAGAAGATCACAGTCTAACATTTCTTCACTGTCTGCAACCGGGCTGTATTTACCCTGTTCATCAAAATCCATCCGCACTGTTTTGACTCCCTGAATCCATCCGGATTCATTGGTTAAAATTCCAGAGATAGTAGTGCGATAACGACGAGGATCTTTTCCAAATTTGGCAATGGCTTCCTGCTGACCATAATCGGTTTTGCATACTCTGGGGTATTCTGGCCACGGATTGTCCTGCGCTCTTTGATCGGGAAGTTTTGGCATTAACTCCAACTGGACTACAGAACTGCATCCATGCCGCAGAACGGTTCCCACACAGTCATTTCCTGTATCTCCGCCACCGACTACAATCACTTTTTTATCTTTGGCATTTATAAAGTTACCATCAGAAAAATGAGAATCCAAATAACTCTTTGTATTCTGGGAAAGGAAATCCACAGCAAAATAAATTCCTTTTGCCTGTGCTCTGCCTTCCGCCTGAATATCCCGGGGCTGTTCTGCCCCGCAGCAGAGAATCACTGCATCAAACTGTTCCCGTAAAGCAGCCGCTGAAACATCTTTGCCCACATAGGTATTGGTAACAAAGGTAATCCCTTCCTGTTCCATAAGGGAAATTCTTCGTTCCACCACAGATTTATCCAGCTTCATATTGGGAATTCCATACATGAGCAGTCCACCGGGACGGTCACTTTTTTCATACACGATTACCTGATGTCCCCGTTGATTGAGCACGTCAGCGCAGGCAAGCCCTGCTGGACCAGAGCCTACAACTGCCACTTTTTTATCGGTGCGCACCTGAGGGATTCTGGGGGCCATATTTCCCAATTCAAACCCTTTTTCAATAATAAATAATTCGTTTTCCTTGATGGTTACCGGTTCATCTTCCACTCCACACAGGCACGCAGACTCACACAAAGCCGGGCAAACCCTTCCGGTAAATTCAGGAAAATTATTGGTCTTTAAAAGACGGGAAAGAGCTCCTTCAAAATTTTCGTGATAAACTTCATCATTCCATTCAGGAATCAAATTGTGCAAAGGACACCCAGTTACCATACCATGCAAGGTCATCCCTGATTGACAAAACGGTACTCCGCAGTTCATACATCTGGCACCCTGTTTTTTTCGCTCTTCTAAAGACAGCGTGCCATGAAATTCAAGGAAATCTCCAATCCGATCCATAGGATTTCTTTCCGGCGTGGTATCCCTTTCATATTCTAAAAAACCTGTTGGTTTTCCCATATGGCTCCTCCCCCTATCTTCCTGTATTTTGATAGAATGCTTCTACTTCTGCTTCTTCCCGGCTCATTCCGGTTTTCTCGAAAGCAGCAATGGTGTTGAGCATCTTCTGATAATCGTTTGGAACAATCTTTTTAAACTGCGCCGCATAAAAGTCAAATTCATCTAAAATTTGTTTTCCCAATTTAGAATTGGTTGCCCGAACATGTTCGGTAATCTGGCGTCGCAGTTCTTCCCGGTCATGTGCTTCCGTTACATTTTCAATGAAAACCATTCCCTTGTTGACTTTTCGATACAAATCGTGATGCAGGTCTAATACATAGGCAATTCCGCCGCTCATTCCAGCTGCAAAATTTTTCCCAACTGGCCCTAAAATCACAACGGTACCACCAGTCATATATTCGCATCCATGGTCGCCTACTCCTTCTACTACTGCAGTTACGCCGGAATTTCTCACACAGAAACGTTCTCCTGCAATTCCGTTAATATAGGCTTTTCCACTGGTTGCTCCATAAAATGCCACGTTGCCGATAATGATATTTTCTTCTGCCGGGAAACGGGATTCTTTTGGCGGAAATACAATCAGTTTTCCTCCGGAAAGTCCTTTTCCAAAATAGTCGTTGCTGTCACCGCTGAGCACCATGGTGACACCAGAAGGCAAAAATGCACCAAAAGACTGTCCGCCTCCACCGTGACAAATAATACGGAAGGTATCTTCTTTTAAATTTGTCCCATATTTTCGGGTAACTTCTGAACCAAATCGGGTACCTACTGTCCGGTCTGTACTGGAAACTGAAATTTCTACCTGTCCAGGCTGTCCTTTTTCAAGATTTTCCCGAAGTTTCGGAAGGATCACCGTTTCGTCCACAGTTTTTTCCAGTTCAAAGTCATAAGCATCGTTTGCTGCATAATGGCAGGTACCGGTATACGCAGCCAGAATATTGGATACATCCACCAAATCCCCTCTAGGGGCAGCAGATACTTCCCGCTTTTTCAAAAGGTCTGTTCTTCCCACCAGTTCATCTACGGTATGCACACCCAGCTTTGCCATGATCCTACGCAGTTCTTCTGCAATAAAATACATATAGTTCACAATATATTCCGGTTTTCCGGAAAAGCGTTTGCGCAGCTCAGGGTTTTGGGTGGCAATTCCAAATGGACAGGTATCCAAATTGCATACCCGCATCATCATACATCCCATAGAAACCAAAGGTCCTGTTGCAAAGCCGAATTCTTCGGCGCCCAACATACAGGCAATCGCCACATCCCGGCCGCTCATCAGCTTGCCGTCTGTTTCAATTCTTACCCGAGACCGCAATCCGTTTTTCATCAAAGTCTGATGAGCTTCAGATAGCCCCAGTTCCCAAGGCATTCCCGCATTGTGGATGGAACTCCGGGGAGCTGCCCCAGTTCCTCCGTCATAACCGGAAATTAAAATCACGCTGGCGCCTGCTTTGGCAACCCCGGCAGCAACGGTTCCGACCCCAGCTTCAGATACCAATTTTACAGAAATATCCGCTTTTACATTGGCGTTTTTCAGGTCATAAATTAACTGCGCCAAGTCTTCAATAGAATAGATATCGTGATGAGGCGGAGGAGAGATCAAAGAAACTCCCGGTGTGGAATATCTTGTTTTCGCAATCCAAGGATATACCTTTTTCCCTGGAAGATGTCCCCCTTCTCCTGGTTTTGCACCCTGTGCCATTTTAATTTGAATTTCCTTAGCAGAAATCAAATACTCACTGGTCACGCCAAACCGTCCGGAAGCCACCTGCTTAATGGCACTGCAGTAAGAAGAGTTAAGCCTCTGGGGAAGTTCCCCACCCTCGCCGGAATTGGATTTTCCTCCAATCCGATTCATGGCTTCTGCCATACATTTATGGGCTTCTTCAGAAATGGAACCATAGGACATAGCGCCAGTTTTAAAGCGTTTCACAATCTGACTGGCAGGTTCTACTTCCTCCAGCGGAATCCCACCTTCAGGATCAAATACAAAATCCAAAAGGCCCCGCAGGGTATGGGGTTTTGTTTCGTCATCCACCAAAGCGGTATATTCCTGGAATTTTTCAAAATCCCCGGTACGTACAGCCTGCTGTAAAGTGACAATCACCTGAGGAGAATATAAGTGATCATCTTTATCATGCCCAGTGCGCAGATTGTGGCTGCCGGAAGAATCTAAGGTAGTATCCACACCTAATCCCAGCGGATCAAATGCATGAGCATGACGCACATGAATGTCCTGATCGATTTCTTTGAGTCCAATACCTTCTACCCGGCTGACTGTATTGGTGAAATATTCATCGATGACAGATTTTTGAATTCCGATTGCCTCAAAAATCTGGGCGGACTGATAAGACTGAATGGTAGAAATGCCCATTTTAGAAGCAATCTTCACCACACCGTTGAGGATGGCTTTATTATAATCTTCAATGGCCACATACAGGTCTTTATTGAGCATATTCTTTTCAATCAATTCCCCAATAGCTTCATGTGCTAAATAAGGGTTAACTGCAATGGCTCCATATCCCAGCAAAGTGGCAAAATGATGCACATCTCGAGGTTCACCGCTTTCCAAAATAATGGAAACCGCTGTTCTTTTTTTGGTCTTAATCAAGTATTGTTCCACTGCAGACACTGCCAGCAAGGAAGGAATCGCCACATGGTTTTCATCCACTCCCCGGTCTGACAAAACGATAATGTTCGCCCCATTTTTATAGGCTTTATCCACCTGTACAAACAGCCGATCCAGTGCTTTTTTCACCGGTGTATTCCGATAATATAATAAAGAAACTACCTCTGTTTTCAGACCGTTTTGATTCAGGTTTTTAATTTTGAGCATATCCACACTGGTCAAAATCGGATTGTTGATCTGCAAAACGGTGCAGTTTTCTGCCTTCTCCTGCAAAAGGTTTCCGTCTGCCCCTGCATATACCGTGGTACTGGTTACAATTTTTTCCCGAATTGCATCAATCGGCGGATTTGTTACCTGGGCAAAACTCTGTTTAAAATAATTAAACAAAGGCTGATGATGGTCAGACAATACAGCGATGGGAATATCCACCCCCATAGCAGCGGTCTGTTCACTGCCGTCCCGCGCCATAGGCAGCACCGCAGTTTTTAAATCCTCATAGGTATATCCAAATGCTTTATACAGTTTATCCCGCTGATTTTGAGACAGGATTTCCACCTTTTGGTTGGGAACTTTTAAAGAAGCTAGAGGAACTACATTCTGATCCAGCCATTCCCCATAAGGCTGTCGGCAGGCATATTTTGCCTTCAATTCTTCATCAGAAATAATCGTTCCCTGCACCATATCTACCACCAGCATTTTTCCTGGTTCCAGACGGGATTTAGAAAGGATTTTTTCAGGAGGAATATCCAGAACCCCCACTTCAGAAGCCAGAATCAAAAAGTCGTCATCAGTTACATAGTACCGGGATGGGCGCAGACCGTTTCGGTCCAGGGTTGCCCCTACCAAATCTCCATCAGAAAACAGAATAGAAGCAGGGCCATCCCAAGGTTCCATCATAGTAGCATAATACCGGTAAAAATCGCGTTTTTCCCGGCTGATAGTGTCTTCACTTTCCCACGGTTCCGGAATGGTTACCATCATTGCCATGGGCAGCTCCATCCCATTCATAACTAAAAACTCAATGGTATTGTCCAAGACTGCGGAGTCAGAACCATTTTCATCCACAACCGGCAGAATTTTATCCATATCCTGCTGGAGGTAATCGGAATGCATGGTTTCCTCTCGTGCCAGCATTCGGTCCATATTACCTCGGATGGTATTGATTTCCCCATTGTGCAGCAAAAACCGATTGGGGTGTGCCCGCTCCCAGCTAGGGTTTGTATTGGTAGAAAACCGGGAATGAACCAGTGCCATAGCAGACTCATAGCTTCCGCACCGCAGGTCTTCATAGAAATCACGCAGCTGATTTACCAAAAACATCCCTTTATAAACAATGGTCCGGCTGGACAAGGAAACCACATAGGTGTCATTTCCGCTTTGTTCAAAGGTACGCCGCACTACATACAGCTTTCTGTCAAAGTCAATTCCGCAGGAAATTTGCTGCGGTTTGCGGATGATGCACTGATAGATGCTGGGCATGCAGTCTCTGGCTTTTTTACCCAGAATTTCCGGATGCACCGGAACTTCCCTCCAAAAGCCAAATTCCAATCCTTCTTTCTGAACAATGACTTCCAGCATTTTCTGTGCCTGTGTGCGAAGACGAATATCCTGCGGGAAAAAGAACATCCCTACCCCATATTCCCGCTCATTTCCTAAAGAGTATCCTTTTTCCTGAGCGATTTTCTGAAAGAAGGAATGGCAGACCTGAAGCATAATCCCGACGCCATCACCCACTTCACCGGTAGCATCTTTTCCTGCCCGATGTTCCAGTTTTTCTACAATTTTTAAGGCGTCGTCCACCACCCGGTAACTCTTTTTCCCTTTCATTTGAACAACTGCTCCAATTCCGCAGGCATCATGTTCAAATGACGGATCATAAAGACCATAGTTTGTCTGTTGCATTCTGATTCCTCCCTGTTACTTATTTTCCGCTGTCCCCATAGTTTGAAAGCACCCGGGCAGAAGGATCGGAAACATTACAGCCTTCCCAATTAGGGTTCGGCATCCAAAATCCTGCAATCATCTCTGCCTGTCCAGGATAGTATTGTTCAAACAAATCCCGATATAAAAGGGATTCTTTGGTAAAAGGAGTTGCGTAATCGTATTTTTGAATTCCTTTTTGATACGCTTCCTCGGTATATTGCATTTCGGCATATTCCTTTAAATCATCCACCATAGAGTGTCCCACTGCATCAGAAAAAGCCGCTTTTTCCCGCATGAGAATCCCTTCTGGAAGATAATCCCCCTCAAAAGCATGCCGCAGCAGATATTTTCCTTTTCCGTAAGTATTCATTTTCTTTTGAGGATCTACAGACATCACATATTCAACAAAATCCAAATCCCCAAAAGGAACCCTTGCCTCCAGTGAGTTTACAGAAATACAGCGGTCTGCTCGAAGCACATCATATAAATAGAGTTCCCGGATTCTCTTTTTTGATTCCTCCTGAAAATCCCGAGCACTGGGAGCAAAATCCGTATATTTATATCCAAACAGCTCATCAGAAATTTCTCCTGTCAGCAGAACTCGAATATCCGTCTGTTCATGAACTGCCTTACACACTAAATACATCCCAATACTGGCGCGAATGGTGGTAATATCGTAAGTGCCCAACAGTGCCACTACTTTGGGAAGAGCCTCAATTACATCCTGTTTTGAAATAATAATTTCATGATGATGAGAACCAATATATTCGGCTACTTCTCTGGCGTATTTTAAGTCAATGGCGTCCGTATCCATGCCAATGGCAAAAGTTTCAATGGTTTTTTTCAAAAGTTTTGCAGCCACGGAGCAAACCAAAGAGGAGTCCAAACCACCGCTGAGCAAAAAGCCAATGGGAGCATCGGCATCTAGCCGTTTTTCAATCCCCGCAATCAACTTTTCACGAATATTTTTACAAACTGTTTCCAGATCATCCATGCATACCTGTTTTACCTGAGTCATATCCCGGTAGCACACAAACTCTTTTCCATCATAATAATAACCGGGAGGAAAAGGAATAATCTTTTTACACAGCCCTACTAAGTTTTTGGCCTCGCTGGCAAACAGCATATCCCCATTTTCATCTTTCCCATAAAACAAAGGACGAATTCCAATCGGGTCTCTGGCTGCCAGATAGGCTTTCTTTTTGGCATCGTACAGCACCAAAGCAAACTCCGCATCCAACATGGCAAACATATCGGTACCATATTCTTCATACATGGGAAGCAGAATTTCACAGTCTGATTGGCTGGAAAAATGATATCCCTTTTGTTCCAGCTGTTCTTTTATGGGACGGAATCCATAGATTTCTCCGTTGCAAATCAGATAATTTCCATGAAAAGAAAATGGCTGCATCCCTTCCGGCTGAAGTCCCATAATTGCAAGACGGTGAAACCCCAGCAAACCATTTCCTGTATTGATAATCCGTGTATCATCCGGTCCCCGGGAAATCGTCCGGTCAAATCCTTTTCGAAATACTGCCATGGGCATACTCGTTCCACAATATCCCATAATAGAACACATATCTTTTCCTCCTCTTCTTATGAATAGGCATATCCCCCCTGAATATCACACAGGGGGGAATGACTATAAAAACGGTATTTTTCCATACCCTTTATTCAACATCCTGCAAAGCAGCGCATCCTTCTTCGCCGGTACGTACTTTTACTACATTCTGTACATCGTATACGAAAATCTTTCCGTCACCGATATGTCCGGTGTACAGCACTTTTTTCGCTGTTTCAATCACGGTGCGAACCGGAACTTTACATACCACAATTTCCATCTGAACTTTCGGCAGCAGATCAATTTCCTGTTTTACCCCACGGTAATACTCTGGTTTCCCTTTCTGTACACCGCATCCTAAAACGTGGGTCACTGTCATACCAGTGATACCAATTTCTTTCATGGCCTGTTTCAGTGCTTCAAAACGCTCCTGCTTAAACAGAATATCAATTTTCGTGAGTTTTACATCAGAACCCTGTACCAGGTTTTCCGGATCAGACTTCAGCTGTACTGGTACTGCTTCATCCAGCGGAACAGCCCCTTTAGGAACATCCGGCATTTCAAAACCTTCGATTTCAGGAACCGCCTGCATAAAGTCACCGTATGCACTCACCAGTCCGTGTTCCGGTAAATCCAGCCCGCTCAATTCTTCCTGAGCTGTTACACGCAAGCCCACTGTCTTTTTAATCAAAGTAAATACAATGGTCATGGTCACAGTCACCCAAAGAATGACGCTGGCAACACCCAGCACCTGTACCCCAAAGAAATACAGACGGCTGACACCCATTTGCGCTAAAGATTCGTTGGAGATCAACAACCCTGTCAGAATGGTACCCAATGCACCATTGACACAATGAACGCCGACAGCACCTACCGGATCGTCTACTTTAAATACTTTATCTACTACTTCAATACCAAATACAACTGCAAATCCTGCACAAATACCAATTACTGCAGCTGCCCAAGGATTTACCACATCACATCCAGCAGTGATTGCTACCAAACCTGCCAAGGAGCCATTTAAGGTCATAGAAACGTCTGGTTTTTTGTAGCGAACCCAAGTAATGAACATGACTGCTACTGTGGCTACGGCAGCAGCCAGATTGGTGTTAAAGAAGATTTTTCCTGCCAAAGCTGCATTGCCATCGGTCATAGAAACAGTAGAACCACCGTTAAATCCAAACCAGCAGAACCAAAGAATAAATACCCCTAATGCACCCAAAGGAATGCTATGTCCCGGAATGGCTTTTGGATTGCCATCTTTGTCATATTTCCCAATACGTGGGCCTAAAATTGCTGCACCTACAAATGCTGCAACACCGCCTACCAAATGAACTGCAGTAGATCCGGCAAAATCATGGAATCCCAGCTGGGATAACCATCCGCCGCCCCAGATCCAGTGTCCGGAAATCGGATAGATCAACAGGCTGATTACTGCACTATAAATACAATAACTGCTGAATTTGGTTCTTTCTGCCATAGCACCAGATACGATGGTTGCGGCAGTAGCACAGAACACAGTTTGGAAAATAAAATAGCTGTAAAAGCTTACCCCATCCGGTAAAATTGCGGAGTAATCTCCTTGTGTGAAAAAGTCAATTCCTCCGAATACCGCACTTTGGGTACCAAACATAATTCCAAAACCTACAAACCAGTAAAGCGGTGTACCAATAGAAAAGTCCATCAGGTTTTTCATAATAATATTTCCGGCGTTTTTTGCGCGGGTAAACCCGGTTTCCACCATTGCAAATCCCGCTTGCATAAAGAATACCAATGCCGCTCCCAGGAGTACCCACGCAGTGTTTACTCCGGAAAATAGTTCCATAATGTTATCCGTCATAAGTCATGCCTTCCTTTCTCTGGCGTTTCCCCCAATTCGCCAGGGGAAGGCTGGCGAATTGGAAAATCCAAAACGCCATTGCTTTGAGGTTTTCTTGTTAGTAATTATCGTTTATATTGGGTTTTATCAAGGTCTTTTACCGAACTCCAAACAGTAGATCTCCGTAATTTGGATATGGATAGAATTTCCGATCTGTCATGGTTTCCAGTTCATCTGCTGATTTGCGAAGCGCATCCATCTGAGGAATCACATAAGTTTGATAATAACTTGCTTCCACCAGAGGATCACAGTCCATCTGTTCCAGTTTCTTCAAAGAGTTTTCCACTTCTTTAATTTGACGATACATTTCACCGCACAAACCGGACATGGTCTGAATGAGATCTTCTTCATAGCTGCAGTCTGCGCTGCTTACAGCTGCTTTTTTCGCCACTACCGTATCACTCAGCTGTTTTACATATGCGGTATAAGCCGGCAGCAGATCTTTATTTGCCATATCCACCATGGTCAGTGCTTCAATATGCAGTAGCTTGCTGTAATTTTCCAGTAAAATTTCATACCGTGCATAAATCTCTGTTTTGGTAAATACTTTATGCCGTTCAAACAGGTCTATATTTTTCTGTTTGATAAAATACGGCAGACAATCTGGTGTAGTTTTCAGATTCAAAAGTCCTCGTTTTTCTGCTTCCTGAACCCACTGATCATCATATCCATTGCCGTTAAAGATAATGCGCTTATGCTGCTGAATTGTCTGGCAGATTAATTGATTCAAATCTTTTTGGAAGTCTTGACTGGATTCCAAAACGTCGGCAAACTGTCTTAAGCTTTCGGCCACTGCCGTATTCAGTACAATGTTTGCACCTGAAATAGAATCGCTGGAGCCCAACATACGGAATTCAAATTTATTTCCGGTAAAAGCAAAAGGAGAAGTTCTGTTTCGGTCTGTGGAATCCTTCATAAACCGTGGCAGAATATGAACGCCCACTTTCCAAAGTTCTTTTTCTTTGCTTCCGTATTCTTCGCCTTTTTCTACAGAATCCAAAATCTCGGTGAGTTCAGTGCCCAAAAACATGGATACAATTGCCGGAGGAGCTTCGTTGGCTCCCAAACGGTGATCGTTTCCCGCAGATGCAACAGAGATTCGCAGTAAGTCCTGATAATCATCTACTGCTTTAATCACTGCACACAAAAACAGTAAAAACTGTGCGTTTTCATGAGGGGTATCCCCTGGATCCAACAGGTTTTTCCCAGTATTGGTTGAAATAGACCAGTTGTTGTGTTTCCCGGAACCATTGACACCATCAAATGGTTTTTCATGAAGCAGACAAACCAAACCATGTTTTTTGGCAATCCGCTGCATTAATTCCATGGTAAGCTGGTTATGGTCTGTAGCAATATTGGTAGTAGTAAATACCGGGGCCAGTTCATGCTGTGCCGGAGCAACTTCATTGTGTTCTGTTTTTGCCAGCACTCCTAATTTCCATAATTCCTGATCCAGGTCTTCCATAAATTCCAAAACTCTGCTTTTAATGGTTCCAAAGTAATGGTCATCCATTTCCTGGCCTTTTGGAGACTTTGCTCCAAACAAAGTCCGGCCTGTATAAATCAAGTCCGGGCGTTTATCAAACATCTCCCGTTCTATCAGGAAATATTCCTGTTCTGGTCCTACTGTAGTTTTTACAGAGGTAACACTGGTATCTCCAAACAGTTTCAGGATTCTCATTGCCTGACGGTTGATTGCTTCCATAGATCGGAGCAACGGTGTCTTTTTATCCAGCGCTTCTCCGCCATAGGAACAGAAAGCAGTAGGAATACAAAGAGTTTTTCCTTTAATAAATGCATAGGAAGTTGGATCCCAAGCAGTATATCCCCTTGCTTCAAAGGTTGCCCGAAGTCCGCCGGATGGGAAAGAGGATGCATCAGGTTCCCCCTGAATCAGTTCTTTTCCGGAAAATTCCAAAATCACGCGTCCATCATCGGTAGGGGTAATAAAGCTGTCATGTTTTTCCGCTGTGATTCCGGTCATCGGCTGAAACCAGTGAGTAAAATGAGTCGCACCTTTCTCGATTGCCCAATCTTTCATGGCATTTGCTACCACATTGGCAACAGTATTATCCAGGTGTTTTCCCTGTTTTATGGTACGCTGCAGCTGCCGGTAAGTTTCTTTCGGAAGCCGTTCTTTCATCACCGTATCATTGAAAACATTTGTGCCAAACACGTTTGTGATCGCATTCATACAAACAACAACCCCTTTTCAAAAAAATAAGCGGCAAAGACAGCAGAAATTTCTTTCTGCGACGCCTTTGCCGCCTGTTTTACAATGTTTTTATAATCCCAAGGGAATGAACAAAACGCAAGCAATTTTTCGCTTTCTTTTATCATTGTATAAAAGAAAAGGCAACGATATCACAGATTTTTCTCTGCGACACCATTGCCGTTTTGTTCTTACAGGCTGTATCATACACCTTCTTTTTCCGGTTGTCAAGAATTTCAAGTAAAAACCGCAATTAACCCAACGGATTTCCACAATTCATATTTTTTTCATATAATATCAACAATTCTCAAAACACCTTACCGCGAAACCTTCTTTCAAAGCAGAAATTCCTTTCTGGTTTCTGTACATGATTTCTATTTTTAAAGAAAAAATACAGATACATTTGATAAATTTTTGATGATTGACAAATGATAAACAACAAGGATATAATGAGAACATACAAAAATGTATTCAAGATATTCCTAATGAAATGGTTGCTGTAAAGGCGCAGTAAGCCTTGTTTATGGGTTATGTTGAATTCTGGTATACACAATCAATGGTGTGAGCAATGGCGTTCATGATGTCCTTAGGGTAACTGCCCCTATAAAGGAACAGCGTGAACGCCTTTTCTTATAATATTGCCGCACATTACATGATCATCACAGTTTATTCTATAAAATAAACTCTGCAATTTATGTTGTGATTTTATTTTATGGAATAAATTAAAAACTTGAAAAGGAGAACCGACGTTATGTATTCTTACAAAGAAGTCATGACCTATTGTGAGGAAGAAGACGTAAAATTTATCCGTCTGGCGTTTTGTGATCTTCAGGGATGTCAAAAAAATATTGCCATTATGCCATCTGAACTAGAACGGGCATTTCAATATGGAATTTCTTTTGATGCTTCTGCCATTCATGGTTTTGGGGACGAAATAAAATCCGACCTATTTTTATTCCCTGACCCATCTACTTTATCCGTACTTCCCTGGCGTCCTTCTCAGGGACGGGTCGTCCGCATGTTCTGCGATATCCGGCATCCTGACGGCACACCATTTCGCAGAGACAGCCGGTATTTGTTAAAGCAAGCCATCGCCGCAGCAGAACAAATGGGCGTATCCTGTTTTTTTGGTGTAGAATTTGAATTTTATCTGTTTCAGACCGATGAAAACTGCGCTCCTACCCGAATTCCTTTTGACCAGGCCACATATATGGACATTGCCCCAGAAGACCGGGGAGAAAATATCCGGCGGGATATTTGCTTGACTTTAGAGAGTATGGGAATTCAGCCAGAAAGTTCTCACCATGAAGAAGGCCCCGGACAAAACGAAATCGATTTTCGGTACAGTGCTCCTTTAACTGCTGCTGACAACGCCGTAACCTTTCAGGCTGTGGTAAAAACCATTGCCATGCAAAACGGACTGTATGCCTGCTTTTCTCCAAAGCCTATTCCCGGACAAAGCGGAAATGGTCTTCATATTAACATGTCCATTCAAAGTCCCGGCGGAAAAGCTGACCAGGATGCTTTTATGGCTGGTATATTGTCCCATATCCGTGAGATCACAGCATTTTTAAATCCTACAGAAGAATCCTATTTACGGCTTGGAGAAAGAAAAGCGCCCAAATATATTACCTGGTCCTCTGAAAACCGTTCACAGCTGATCCGGATTCCGGCGGCCAAAGGTGAATATGTGCGCTTTGAGCTCCGTTCCCCTGACCCTACCACCAATCCATATTTAGCGTATGCATTGCTGATCTATGCAGGATTAGACGGCATCCGCAAACAAATGACTCTGTGTCCTCCGCTGGATATGAACTTATTTACCGCAGACAAATCCATTACCAGCACATTGGAAACACTGCCTTCCAACCTGGAAGAAGCACTGGAACTGGCACGGCAAAGCAAACTGATTTCCGATTATATGCCTGAACTTTTGTGTTAATCCCTTCTCCTGAAATCCCACTATTTTATATTGGAAAGGAGAGGCGCATGTGATTCCCCAAAAAAGTGTAAACCGTGTTTTAGTCGTTTCTGCCAATCCCAAAACACAGACTCTCTTCACTCAAATACTTCCTTCATCACAATTTTCACCCATCCTTTCTGTTTCTACGGTTGGGGAAGCAAAACGGCTATGTGTGGACAGAAATTTTGATATTATTGTTATCAATACTCCTTTGCCTGACGATTTTGGCATTCAATTTGCCATTGAAGTGACCGAAACCCAAAGCTGCGGAATTTTGTTGTTTGTAAAAGCCGACATTCAGGACGCTGTCAGTGAAAAGGTAGAGGATTACGGCATTTTAACTCTTCCAAAACCGGTAAACCGGCAGATCATTTTCCAGGCCATGAAGCTTTTAATGGCAACTCAGCAAAAGATCAAAGCATTAGAAGAAAAGGCATCCACCCTGGAAAGCAAAATGGAAGAAATTCGGTTAGTAAATAGGGCCAAACTTCTTTTAATGGAACATCTTGGCATGAACGAATCCGAAGCACACCGATATATTGAAAAGCATGCCATGGATGCCTGTGTAAAACGAAGGGTCATTGCCGAAACTATCATTAAGAATTATGAGAATCGAGGAATGTAACATGACAAAATACATCTTTGTAACCGGAGGCGTAGTATCCGGACTGGGAAAAGGGATCACCGCGGCTTCTTTGGGTAGACTTTTAAAATCCCGGGGACTGAAAGTCGCGGCGCAAAAACTGGATCCCTATATTAATGTAGATCCAGGAACCATGAGTCCCTACCAACACGGAGAAGTTTTTGTCACCGAAGACGGCGCAGAAACTGACCTTGACCTGGGACATTATGAGCGCTTTATTGATGAGGATTTAAACCAATTTTCCAACCTGACTACCGGCAAAGTATACTGGAATGTATTGAATAAAGAACGCCGGGGAGAATATCTGGGAGAAACCGTCCAAGTAATTCCTCATATTACCAACGAAATCAAATCCTTTATCTATCAGGTTGGAAAAAAGACAAACGCAGATGTGGTGATTACCGAAATCGGCGGTACCACCGGGGATATTGAAAGCCAACCGTTTTTGGAAGCGATCCGCCAGGTAGGACTGGAAATGGGACGGGAAAATACCCTTTATATTCACGTGACGCTGGTTCCATTTATTCAGGGATCCCATGAGCACAAAACCAAACCCACCCAACATTCCGTGAAAGAACTTCAAGGGATGGGCATTCACCCGAATCTGATCGTACTGCGCTGTGACCGTCCTCTGGAAAAGAATATCTTTCAAAAAATCGCTTTGTTCTGTAACGTGCGACCAGACTGTGTAATTGAAAATATCACGTTGCCTGTACTGTACCAGGCTCCCATCATGTTGGAAGAACACCATTTTTCTGACATTGTATGCCGGGAACTTCATTTGAATGCACCTGCTCCGGATTTGACAGAATGGAAGCAGATGCTGGCTAACATGGAAAACCGAACCCGCTCTGTTGTCATTGGCTTAGTGGGAAAATACGTTCAGCTCCACGATGCCTATTTATCCGTAGCAGAAGCACTTCAGCATGCAGGAGTTTCTCAGGGTGCCCGCGTTACAATTCAGTGGATCGATTCTGAAAACATCTGCCCAGACAATGTAGCTTCTATTTTGGGAGAATGTGATGGTATTGTAGTTCCTGGAGGATTTGGCAGCCGTGGCATTGAAGGGAAAATTCTGGCAGCTCAGTACTGCAGAGAACATAATCTTCCCTATTTGGGAATTTGTTTAGGAATGCAGATTGCTGTCATTGAATTCGCCCGTCATGTTTGCGGAATGAAAGATGCCAATTCCGGAGAATTTGACGAACACTCCCAGCACAAAGTGATCGACTTTTTGCCGGATCAGCACGAAAAAATACAAAAGGGCGGCACCCTGCGATTGGGCGCTTACCCTTGTCAGGTGAAGCCGAACACACAGTTATATAAAGCGTATGGGCAAGAATGTGTTTTTGAGCGTCACCGTCACCGCTATGAATTCAACAATGATTTCCGGGATGCATTAGAACAGCACGGGCTGTGTATCAGCGGTACCTCCCCCGACAATTATATTGTAGAAACTGTAGAAATTCCAGAAAACACCTTTTATATCGGGGTACAATTCCATCCGGAATTTAAAAGCCGTCCAAACCGAGCGCACCCTCTGTTTGAAGGCTTGATCAAAGCCGCTTTTACATTGCAAAATTCTTCCGACCAGTAAAGTAATCACATAAATATTAATTTGAGAAGCAAAGGCGTTTCTCCTGTTTTAGAATCAGGGGGAACGTCTCTTTTTTTGTCCATTTTTACAAAAGATGCCTATTTTTTCGATAGCGGGGAAAGCTAAAACTGCCCCTGCCATTTTAAAAATCAAAATAAAAAGGAGTCCTGATCCATGCGAAATTACTCTATGGAACAAAAAAACAGAATTCATTTTATCCAACAAATTTTAAAAGCCAGCGGCGCCAAAGGGATTGTGTACGGAAACAGCGGCGGAAAAGACAGCGCCTTGGTGGGAATTTTATGTAAAGCTGCCTGTGAGAACACAGTGGGGGTCATTATGCCCTGCTCTTCCAAACGAAATTTTGAACAGGATAAGGAGGATGGACTTGCTGTAGCGAAACAATTTGAAATAGAAACTCGCATTGTGGATTTAACAGCCGTGAAGGAAGCAGAATTAAAACAGCTTTCACAGATCACCTCTTTAAATGCCATGGCAGAAACCAACATTGCCCCACGTCTGAGAATGACCACCCTATATGCCGTTGCAGCAGCAGAAAACCTTTTGGTTGCCGGCACCGGAAATGCCAGTGAAGCCTATATGGGTTACTTTACAAAATGGGGTGATGGCGCCTGTGACTTTAATCCTATCGCTGATCTGACTGTAACAGAAATTTATGAATTCTTAGAATATCTCCACGCCCCGGACGTCATTCTTCAAAAGGCACCTTCTGCTGGACTATATGACGGACAAACTGATGAAAAAGAAATGGGAATTACCTATGCAGAAATTGACGAATATCTTTTAAACGGCACCGCTACCGAACACAACCGTTCTATTCTGCAAAAATACCACAAAAAAAGCCAGCATAAACGCCAGCCTATTTTAAAATATCAAGACAGTATTTCATCCTCTCATCCATCCTATTCCCAAAAAGGAGCAGTATCTCTATGAGCAATCTTCATGAAGAATGTGGTGTATTTGGTGTCTTTTGTCCCCATGGCACCACAGATGTGGCCGCACTAACCTATTATGGACTGTACGCCCTACAGCATCGGGGACAGGAAAGCTGCGGTATCGTAGTAAATGATGACGGATTGTTTCAGTACTACAAAGATGTAGGGCTGGTGGGGGAAGTATTTGAGCCGCACATCCTATCTGGTTTGGGAGAAGGCAACATAGCCATCGGACATGTGCGGTACGGCACTACCGGAAATAACGGCAGAATCAATGCACAGCCGATTGTGGTCAATCATCAAAAAGGACGAATGGCTCTGGCACATAACGGAAATCTCATCAATTCCCAGGAACTGAGAAACAACTTGGAAATGAACGGATCTATTTTTCACACCACCAGCGATACCGAGGTGATTTCTTATGTGATTACCAAAGAACGCCTGACTGCTCCCTCCATTGAAGAAGCAGTAAACCGCGCCATGAATCACATCAAAGGAGCTTATTCCCTTGTTATTATGTCACCGGCAAAATTAATTGCTGCCAGAGATGAATATGGGTTCCGTCCATTATGCTATGGGCAAACTCCTGACGGTCAGTATATTGTGGCTTCTGAAAGCTGTGCTCTGGATGCAGTGGGAGCAAAACTAATCCGAGATATAGAACCAGGAGAAATTTTGGTATTTGATAAACACCAAATTCGCTCTATCAAAGATCACTGCAAACGAAAACCAAAAAAGACCTGTATTTTTGAATACATTTATTTTGCCCGTCCAGATTCTGTCATCGATCAAATCAGTGTCCATAAGGCAAGAAAAACCGCAGGAGCTATTTTAGCGCAAACCGATCCTGTCAAAGCAGATGTGGTTATCGGTGTTCCCGATTCCGGACTGGATGCCGCTTTAGGGTATTCCCAGGAATCCGGGATCCCTTATGGTATTGGGTTTATTAAAAATAGATATATTGCCCGAACCTTTATTGCATCGGGACAGGAATCCAGAGAAAACAAAGTAAAAATCAAACTCAATCCTATGGAAGAAACGGTTCGGGGAAAATCTGTAGTAATGATCGACGACTCCATTGTGCGGGGTACTACCAGTGCCAGAATTGTAAAACTATTGCGGGATGCTGGCGCAAAAGAAATTCATGTGCGTATTTCTGCACCGCCGTTTTTAAATCCCTGTTACTATGGCACAGACATCGACTCTAAAGATTCCCTGATTGCCTGCCAAATGAGCATTCAACAAATTTGCAAAGAAATTGGTGCAGACAGTTTAGCATACCTACCTTTGAATCGGCTTCATGAGCTGGTTGGCACTGCACCGGGTCAGGGAATTTGCAGCGCCTGTTTTGATGGGAATTATCCTGCCGGAATTCCGGCCAACACCAGCAAAAATAAATTTGAACATAAAATATCAGCTTCACAGCCATAGAGCAAAAAACATTTATCAAATACGGAGGGGTTTTATGAAATTCACAAAAATGCAGGGACTGGGAAATGACTACATTTATTTTAACTGTATCAATCACCCGATTGAGGATCCGGAACGCTTATCTATCCAGCTGTCCAAACCTCACTTTGGGGTGGGCGCAGATGGCATTGTTCTGATTCTGCCTTCAAAAACCGCTGATTTTCGCATGCGGATGTTCAATGCAGACGGCAGTGAAGGAAAAATGTGCGGAAACGCTTCCCGCTGTATCGGAAAATACGTTTATGAGCGGGGCCTTACTCAAAAAACAGATCTGACACTGGAAACATTAAGCGGCGTCAAGCACCTGCATCTTCAGGTAAAAGATGGAATTGTTGACACTGTTACTGTTGATATGGGAAAACCAATTGTTGAGGAACTGGGAGCTGTTTTGACCGTCAACGGAATCTCCTATCGTTATACCAGTGTATCTATGGGAAATCCTCACTGCGTTATTTTCCGCACCAGCATCGATTCTATGGACATTGAAACTCCCGGCAGAAAAATCGAAGTACATCCCAACTTTCCTGATCGCACCAATGTGGAATTTGTAGAGATTGTAGACCGAACCCACATAAAAATGCGGGTATGGGAACGAGGAAGCGGAGAAACTTTGGCATGCGGCACAGGTGCCTGTGCCAGCGTCACCGCAGCTGTTGTCAACGGACTGTGTGACCCTACTGTAACCGTACAGCTGCGAGGGGGGCAATTAACTATTCAATATGACGAAGAACATCTTCTCATGACCGGTTCTGCCCAATTCGTATTTGACGGTGAAATCAAGGAGGAACAAAAATATGCTTAAGATCAATCAAAATTATCAGAAACTGCAGGAAAGCTATTTGTTTTCCCGCATTGCACAAAAGGTGCGGGAATACGAAAAAGATCATCCGGATCAAAAGGTAATCCGGATGGGTATCGGAGATGTGAGTCTTCCACTTTGTCCTCAGGTCATCTCTAAAATGAGTGAAGCCGTATCAGAAATGGGAAATGCCCAGACTTTCCACGGATATGGACCAGAACAGGGATATGATTTTCTCAGAAACGCCATTGCACAGTATTATGAACAGCAAAAAGTTTTTTTAGATTCCAAAGAAATCTTTGTTTCTGACGGAGCAAAAAGTGATTTGGGGAATATTCTGGATCTGTTTTCTAAAGATAATACCGTGTTAATTCCCGACCCGGTATATCCAGTATATGTAGACACCAATATTATGGACGGAAGGAAGATCATCTTCCTCAAGGCAGAACAAAAAAATGGCTTTTTGCCTCTTCCTCAGTCAGATACAGAAGGGGACATCATCTATCTCTGTTCCCCAAACAACCCTACCGGAGCAGTATATAACCGGGAACAGCTCACCCAGTGGGTAGAATTCGCATTATCTCATCACAGCCTGATCCTTTTTGATGCAGCCTATGAAGCTTTTATCAGCGATGACAGTCCCAGAAGTATTTATGAAATTTCCGGAGCTAAACAATGTGCTGTTGAATTTTGTTCTTTCTCTAAAACTGCAGGATTCACCGGAACCCGATGCGGATATACTGTGGTGCCATTGGAACTGCAGTTTGATGGCATCAGTTTAAACCACTTATGGCTGAGAAGACAGACCACAAAATTTAATGGTGTTTCCTATGTGGTACAAAAAGCAGCCATGGGAATTTTCACCCCGGAAGGACAAAAAGAAATTCTCCAAAACATTGAATATTATAAACGAAACGCCCGTCTCATTACCGACACCATGGATCGGCTGAATATTTGGTATACCGGCGGAAAAAACTCCCCTTATATTTGGATTGCCTGCCCTGATCAAATGGATTCCTGGGAATTTTTTGACAAACTGCTCCATGAAGCCCAGATTGTAGGAACCCCCGGGGAAGGATTCGGAGAAAACGGCAAAGGATATTTTCGGTTTTCCGCTTTCTCCAGCTATGAAGATACCAAGGAAGCCATGAAACGGCTGGAAACACTTTTTTCATAACCTCTCATTATATCTTATCTAAAATGCTTATCTCTCTTTTACAAAAAATGGCACAGCAAAGGTTTTCTTTACTGTGCCATTTTTCTATTCTCATAAAACTTTTATTTTTACAAAATCTATTATTCCATATTGCAAAAACTCATCCGCCAAAACACTGCAAAAATTCTATATGCACCTGCCGGGTATCCTCAAAAGGGATACCTAACCCCATCAGTCGTTTTAGATACTTTTTTTGCTCCTCGGTTAAGGTCAGTTCATCATACCAAGCACCTTTTCCCTTTCCATGATAACTGGAATAGAGAAGATACAGCAAAACCTCACCAAAGCAGGAATAATCCAAATTTTTAGAAATTCCGCCCTTATCCGCATACCTTGCAAGCCCAAAATCAATCAGAGAAACTGTTTTTCCGTCATCCAGGACATTGGCAATACTGATATCCCGATGCACCACATTTTTTTCATGAAGGTATTCCATTACTTCCAAAAGTCCATTTCCAATCCGCAGCACATCTTGGCGGGAAAAAATCTTTTTCTGAGAAAACAACAACTTTTCTAAAGTCATTCCTGGCTTATATTCGATCACAAAAAAATATCCTGCAGGCATATTCAAAACACCCAGCAGTTCAGGTACTGCCGGGTGTTTCAAGCCAGAAAGAATCACTGCTTCATAATGATTTTTTTCACGGTTTTTCCGCAGCATTCCAGGGCGAAACCGTTTGAGCACTACAAAATTGCCCAAAGCATCCGCCGCCAAATAGCAAACTCCGTATCTGCCGCCGCCCAACCTGGCCTTTATCTGGTAGTCCCCCACCTGTTTTGATAACAACATCAGCGTCTGGGAGTACCACACTCCGGACAGAATTTCGCGTTGGGTGGCAAAGGTTTTCCACAGTTGGAACAAAAAGCGGCAGACTCCATCTTTGCTCCGCAGGAAAGGCAGAATTTAGAACCTGCCGGAACTGCTGTCCCGCAATTGGGGCAAACCGCCACAGAGGATGCACGGGAAGGTGTCTGCTGGGGATAACCCTGTTCTATACGATCATGGCTTCTGCTGAAAGATCCAAAACTTCCGGAACTTCCAAACAGACCCCGGCGCTGATAATGAGTTCCGCCCCGACTCGGATTGGGGTAATGTCCCCGGCTGCGGGAACGGGAAAAGAAACTAAACATGGCAGATTTCCTCCAATCTATCATTGAATACTTTTATTATAAAAAGAGGAAGAATTGAGGTCAAGCACAGTCATGTAAAATTTTCAAATTTTTCACCTTCTCAAAATAGGATTATAAAACAATCCTCCTGTTTTGATCCGCAGATTGGGTAGCCAGCAAACTCATGCGGGTTGTTTCTAAAGAAATCCCGGTATTTAAAAGTCCGTCTTTGGCTCCCTGCACTGCCCGAACAAAGTCTGCAAAAATCCCATGTGGGGGTTGAATCAGCGTCAGCTGCTGGGGGTTCTGATTTGGTTCTGTCAGCAGATATACCTGTTTTTTCTCCACCTGAAGGATTCCTTTGGTACCTGCAATCCGAAAGCAGTCGTCGTCATGTACCTGCATACTGTCAGGACGAAGAAAATCAATGGACAGGGTGCCAAAAACTTCATTTCCAAATCGGAACATGCAAACCGCACTGTTTTCAAAACTGCCCTGAGGATTATCCTGACAGGAAGCATATGCGTCCACACTGGTTAACGGTTCATCACACACCAGACGCATCCAGTCCATGCCATGAATTCCCACCCAACTGATGGTTCCCCCATAGGTGCTGCGGCTGCGATAGAAGTCAGGGCGAGTACCCAGCCGGTAAGATTTTCTGGCATTCATCATCCGGATCTTTCCGATCATCCCTGCTTTTACCTGGCAATAGGCTGTATAAAACCACGGGTCATATCGAGTGGTAGCCATAGACCACAAAATCTGATAAGGTTTTCGCACCGCACACAATTTTTGAAAATCTTCCATCGTAGTGGCCAGCGGCTTTTCGCAGTACACATAGTCTACATACCGAAATGCTTCCATGGTAATGGAGGAGTGCAGGTCAAACCGGGCATCTACTGCCACGGCATCCAGTTTCTCCTGCTGCAGAAGTTCATGATAATCCTCATAAAATTTTGGAAAACACCCCACCTGGGCCAGTTCCGCTTTTAGCTGAGTCAGATCATCTTCCTCTGACCCTTTGGCAATGGCAGTGCACACAATCTCGGGATTTTCTCGAATTCCATCTACTACAGTATGGATATGCCCCAATGCTCCAATGATTCCGATTCTGATTTTCATAATTTCACCTCTGCGCCATTCTTTAAAACGTTCCATCCTGGTACTGGCTGACCCATTCCTCAAATAACCCGTCTACGTAAACACGCTGTCTTTGCACATCTTTTTGAATTTTTTCTTCTGGGAACTGGGCAAAGGGAGTCATAGAAAATAACCGCTGAATCACATGCATAAAAGGCAGGGTGGTTTCTACAGTGCACACTGGTTTTTCTCCAACCCCCTGCACCCAGTTTATGGTTTTGATCAATTTCTGCATAGTCTGTTCTTCTGTTTTAGGATTTCCGTAATCGATCTCTTGTCCGTCATGAGTAACTGCTTTCAGGCTAGGAGTTCCGTTTTCGCTGTAATACACCGTAGCCTTTTCCAGTTTCAGTTCAAAAACAGGATCCATATTCCCTTTGGTCGCGTGAGACACCCAAAAGTGCAAAGGGACTTTTTCCGCTGTCTCCATCTTTAAGCGGCAGCTGTCAAAGGTTTCAATATCATTTGCACGCAAAAGATCCCCTTCCAGTTTTACCACCTCCGCTGCAGTGTCCATCTGGCTGCCAAGCAGAAACAAGAGGTTATGAAGATAATGTGCGGTGGCATTGCTGGCAACAGAGTCGTAAATGGGTACCCCATCTTTGCTGTACATTTTTCCAGCCCAACCGCTTCCACGGCTGTAATAGGCAAAATCCCGCTCCCATAATACCAGACATTTTCCGCTGACAGGCCGGCCGTACATCCCTTTCAGTAAATCCCGTTTCAGCGCCAGGATTGGGTCTGTAAAAGAAAGCTGAAACCCGATAAAAATAGATTTTCCTGTTTCCCGTTCTGCTTTTATCATCTGCTCTGCGTCAGAAACTACTGCCGCTGTGGGTTTTTCGCACAGCACCTGACTGCCGTGACGCAATGCGTATTCTGATTGATGGGCATGAAAGGGAATGGGAGAAGATATAATCATGAGATCCGCTCCAGTATGCTCATAAAACTCCTCAATGGTAGAAAATACTGGAATTTTTCTGGCTTTCCAACCTTGGTTGCATGCTGACGGTTTCCAAAAAGGCTCTACAATCCCAACCACTTCTACCGGCAAATTTTTTTCCTCTTTCTGAAGATAACTGCCATAAATTTCTCCGTATCCTCCTGCACCGCAAAGACCTACCCTGATTTTATTTGCCATGATTCTGATCCTCTTTTCTCAGATATATTTTTTATCCCAAAGGTTACATTCCGTTTTCTTTGTGCACTGCGTCATACTCTTTCCATACAGTTTCAAACCAGTTGTTTTCTTGAGGGATGGGCCGTACCTTTCGGATGGCGGAAAAAGGAATTCCGTTTTGAACCCTTGTTTCCACACAAGAATCTTCCCAGCCCTTTTCTTCCGGAAAATATCGAATGGGCAGTTTTGCTCCTTCCAGCGGACTTCCCAATTGCGACACCATCAGCCCGGAACCCCGGCTTTTTGCACCAGGCATAAGCACCCTCATGGCAGATAAAACCGCCTGCTGACAAAGTAGCATATCCCAGTTTTTCCACAACCCAGGAATTTCTTCCCTACTGCTTACCACAGCAGATGACCAAAACTGGAACCGCTCTTTTTGAATGGTTTCCTCCAATTCTTCCAGCTGATCCCATTGGCGCAGATGTCCCGCTAGCCCACTCATCTGCTTTTGATAAAATCTTCTCTGAGCGGCTACCGTAGATGTTCCCTGTTTGATTTCCTTCATTCGACGGGACATATCTCCTGCCTGTTTTTTCGCCAAACTTTCAAATTCCTCCCAAGGAAGAACCGGTTTTTTCGCCTCATAAACCATATGTTCTGCGGCTCGGAACGATCCCACCTGGGTGGAATTTAAAGCACTTCCTCCTGGGCGGTAAACGCCAAATGTCCCTGCAGCTTCTCCCGCCGCATATAGTCCGGGAATGGTCGTCTGCCAGTGACAGTCTACCTTTAGTCCGCCGTTGCAGTGTTGCGCGCATACAGAAATTTCCAACATCTCCCGGGAAAGATCGATTCCATGGTCCTGGTACAGCTGGGCTGCTTTGGGGTTCATCTGTTCCAGACGTTCTATAGGCGTGTTGAGTAAAGCACCGGACCGATTCAAATATTCATAAACTTCTGAAGGAAGAACAGAAAAATCCGAGCTGAGCTCTTTAGGATTTTTCCGAAAATCCAGAAATACCCGATTGCCTTTTTGGAAAATCTCGTGATGCACCATCAAATCAATTAGAGAGGAACCTGGTATTTTCCGCACATCAAAAGGCCATTGATATCCTTTTAAAAAAGTAAGTTCCAGTACCTTTTGAGGATCCCCCAGATAATCTCCCAAGAATTCTCGCTCATTTCCCTGCGCATCTACAGAAACATAACGGGGCAATACCTGCTGATAAGTTCCAGACACATTCCACCGAAATTTTATTGATGATAAGCCATACTGCCATTCCTGAAGATTATTTCCAGCAGCGCCTGCTTCCAGAGCTGTACCGGTCATCCCAGTTTGACTAGCAGGATATACGGAATTAGCATATACAATGGCAGGTCCTCCTGTAGCAATCAGCACATAATTTGCCTTTACCACGGTCAGTCCAAAATTTTTCGTATCCAGTTTCTTCTTGTTTAGGCAGATAACCCCGTGAATTCCCTGATCGTCTGTCAGCAAAGAGATCACCTGCATCTTGTCCAGTACCGGAATCCCCTTGGAAAATACTGCTCGCTCCAGCGCTTCAGTCATCTTCCGAGAGGTAAGCGGTCCGCAGGAGGTCGCCCGTTCATAAGGGTCATGATCTGTTTTGTATCCTACATATTCCCCGTACCGATTGGTAGGAAAAGGAACCCCCAGTTCTACCAGTTTCATAAATCCCCGCACAGATCCAGCCGCTTCGCACAGGGCAATATCCCCGTCTACACCGCCTCCGGCAAACAGGGTTTTTGCCAGTTCCCCCACACTGTCCATTCGGTTGGAAGACAAGGACAATTTATAGTAGGTCTGTTTATCACTTCCTGTGTTCCGAGAGGTACCCATCTCTCGACCCTCTGAAATTATCACAATATTCTTCATGCCCAGACGGTACAAGGTATCTGCCCCGTTATATCCGGCACAGCCAGTTCCGATCACCGCAGCATCCGCTTCTATCACAGGCAGAGAAATTCCATCCCATTCCAGAATATGTTCTTTCATCCTGTTTTCCTCCGGTCACAGTGTACGGATATGGAATCCGCCGTCTGCATTAAGTACCTGTCCGGTAGCAAAATCCAATTTTCCGCTGACAGCCGCTGACACACATTCTGCCACATCTTCCGGCATACCAAACCGCTGGATCGGCGTTAATCCCTGGGCAATCATGGCTTCGTATTTTTCCCGAACACCGGCAGTCATATCAGTCAGAATGATTCCCGGCCGTATTTCAAATACTGGAATGCCATATTCCGCCAGCCGCTTGGCAAACAGCTGCGTACACATGGAAATCCCTGCTTTGGAAATACAGTATTCCCCCCGGGAAACCGAAGCAGTATAGGCAGAAATCGAACTAATATTAATTAATCTGGGATGATAATCTTCCAGCTGATTTTCCTGTTTTAAGCGAACCATCTCATTGGCAAACAGCTGACACATGAAAAAAGTACCTTCCAGATTGATTTTCATCAGCCGTTCAAAACTTTCCTCGGTGGTTTCCAGAACATCCAAGCGAACTTTTGGCGCCACACCGGCGTTGTTCACCAGCACATCAATTCTTCCATAACGGCCAATCAGTTCCTGCAATGCTTTTTGGCGGTCTTCTTTGGAGGAAATATCCAGTTTCAGATAATCCCCTTGGATCCCTTCTGCTTTCAAACGATTGAGCACATCCCCGCCGTCTTCGGAAGTGGCACTGAACACCACATGATATCCGCCTTTTGTCAGCTGTTTTCCAATTCCCAGCCCAATTCCCCGGCTGGAACCGGTTACCAACGCTACTTTCATGACAGATTACTCCTTTCTTCCCAGTACGTCTTTTTGATAATAAGGCAGGTAATATGCTCCATCCCGGATGACGCATCCAGCAATGGACCCTGCACGCATTAATTCCGAACATTTTCCGCAAGCAACACAGCATTGTTTTGCGTCCATTTCTCCCCGACTTAAAATATCATGAGCAAACTGAGGATAAGCAAAGGCCTGCCTGCCAAATCCAGCAATGGAAAAACACCCCTGTTCCACTCCTCCGGCGGCCAGATATGCTCCCATTTCTTTGACATAGGACATTCCGGAAGAAATAACTGCCAGGTTTGGAAACGCCTTCTGAATAGCGGAAACACAGTGGATCATCCGTTCTACCCCATACAAAGGGGATTCCTCACAAGCATAGGGATAATGATTGGCTGGACGGTTCACGTGAGGATTCACGTAAGGGTTCCCAATGGTAATATCAATCAGCGGCATCCCCAGCTGTTCATGGAGCTCACCTACAAGCTGAATTGGTTCTGTTAAATCCGGTTCGGTTCCCCCATGGCTGGATACTCCAAATCCGTAAGGATAAGGAAAACCGTCATACACATTTAAACGGGAGGTGACCAAAAATCCGCTTCCGGTCATCTGTCTGGCGGCTTTAACACTGTTTTTCAAAAACCGGGTACGGTTTTCAAAGCTTCCCCCATATTCTCCTGGACGAGTGTAAGCAGACAGCAGTTCACTTCCCAAATACCGGTGACAGCTTTTCAAGTCCACCCCATCAAATCCCGCCTGTTCTGCCATAGCCGCTGCCTGTCCCATAATTTCTTCCAAGCGTTTTAAATAATCGTCAGATACCACTGCAGAATCACTGATGGGCGTTTGTTCAAACAAGGGATTGTGATACGCTATCAGCGGCTCCGGCACACCGTTCGGTTTAGCGTATCTGCCGGAATGGGTTGCCTGCATAATTACCACCGGTTCATAGCCATGGCTTTTTACAGTCTGTTCCTTGATTTCCCACACCAGTTTTTGAAAAGCACTTTGATTTTCTTTCTTCATCCAAAGCTGGCGGGGATTGGCTCTGCCTTCCTCACAAACAGCCACTGCCTCCAACCAGATCAGCCCTGCTCCGCTTTGGGCAAACCGATGATATCTGCGGATCGTAGGTTCCGCCGGGATGCCTTCCCTAGTACCGTCACATCCTTCCATGGGCTGAATGGCAATGCGGTTGGGAATAGTTTTCTCCCCTACTGTGATTGGTTGATTTAAAACCTGTGTATGCTCTGACAATGGCAAGTGAATATTTTGCCGCTCCAATTGTTCGCTCCATTTTTGCAAAGAATCCCGCTGGAACACAGACATGGATGATCTCTCCTTTTCAAATTGATTTTTATGAGAAAAACCTTATAATGTAATTATAAAGTTTTCCCTTTCTTTTTGTCTGCGTTAATTGGAAAATAATATGCAAAAATTGCTTTTTTAGAAGGGAGCCAAATCATGGAAAAGCTTCTCCATTCTCAGGGCTATTCCCAAAAGCCTCACAATATTGAACGGCACAACCACCGAACTTACGAACTGATTTACATTACAAAGGGCGTTATTTCGGTTACCATTGGCTCTGTATGCTTAAAAGCCCAAGCTCCTGCCGTAATCCTCATTAATTGTCTGGAAGAACATTCCATCAACATTCTTTCCAGCGAATACCACCGGTATTTTTTCACCTTTTCCCAAAAACCTCTGGATTTTATGCTCAAAGACTCACGGCTCTTTTCCCTATTTAAAAACCATCCTGACGGTTCCGGATATCTGTTTCCAGTAAACCAGGAGATAGAGGCAATTCTCAGCCAGCTAATTCAAGAAAGCAGCACGCAGGACGATTTTTCAGAAGCCGGCCTTTTTTGTTGTTTAAAACTGCTATTAATTCACCTTTACCGGCAAATGCCTGCTCCAAAGCTCTCTCTATCACCAAAAGCTTTGACCCAGGTTTATCAAATCCAGCAGGAAATTGATCGTCGATTTACAGAACCCATCCTGATTTCTGAGCTAGCCAAGCAGTATTTTGTAGACAAATATTATCTGACTCACTGTTTTAAGCAGCTAACGGGATACACGCCAAAACAATATCTTTTATTAAACCGGATTTCCTATGCGAAAGAGCTGCTGCAAAACTCCAATCAGGACATGGGTGCCATTGCCGTTCAAAGCGGATTTTCTGATGCCAACAGCTTTATCCGCACCTTTAAAAAATCCATGGGAATCACTCCCCTGCAATATCAAAAGCAAAATCGAAATTAAAAATGTTCCCCCGGCGGCAAGCCACCGGACATTGTCGCAAAAAAAGGGGCTGTTTTGCAACAGCCCCTTTTGCTAATATTATTCCTGATAAAAAGATCCCATGTAACGAATGTATTCGTCTTCTGTATGATTTGCTTTCCAGTCCTTTACACTGTTTTTGTTTCGTTCTCCGGCAATGACAGACAGCTCTTTGCCCAGTTTTTCAAAAGCTTCGTCTACGACTTCTTCCGGTGTCTGAGCAATCTTCATAACCGCTTCACCCTGAGGTCCGCCTGGCAGATTGCTTAAAAGGCTTGGGGTCAAAGTAGTACCCAGTGTAATGACTTCCACATCCACGTTAGTTTTTTCGGTTTCACAGGCAACTGCTTCGGTCATTTTCAAGATAAACGCTTTGCCTGCACCGTACTGTCCGTTCCATGGGGAGCTGGAAATCCCGGTCATGGAAGAAACATTGATTACAGCACCCCGATCCTGCTGTGCAAAAATTTTCATATAGTGGTAGAAACATTTCATAAAGGTAACTACGTTAACGTTAATCATGGCCTGATGTTTTTCCCACGGTGTATCCTGAATCTTACCAAAAGAATGCAAGCAGGCTACATAGGACATAAATCCCATATCCAACCCTTCGGTTGCTTTGAATACTGTTTCGGCAGCGTCTTCTTTAGAAAAATCTGCCTTTACCACTTTATAGTCAACGCCATATTTTTCCTGGATTTCTTTTCCCAGTTCCTGCAGTTTTTCTTCCCGGCGGCCTACCATTACTACATTCATACCGCCAGCAGCGATTTTTTCACAGAACGCTTTTCCAACACCTTCTGTAGCGCCTAAAATAACGCCCCATTCGCCATATTTTTCTTTTAAATTCATATTACTTCCTCCAACTGATTCTGTACCGCACTAATTGACAGCCAAAATGTTATTTCCCCATGATTTTATCAGACATTTGTGCCTTTTCTGTCTCTCAATTATGAATTTTATATAAATAAAATAAAATTTATTTTCATATAGCAGTTTTTTTATTTTTTATCAATAGAATAATTAAACTAAAAACATACTTTTCTTTTGTCTAACTTACCGAATCGGTTTTTATTGACACTGTTTCCAGCTATATAGTACAATCATCTTAAATAAAAACTGATTGGAGGGAATCCCTTGCCAGTACGTATCATAACAACAAAAGAAGAACGACTCCAATGTGAAAAAATTGAAAGCACCGCTTTTGTTTATTCCATGGACACCCAAAAAGTTTTGCAATCCCTTGAAAAAGACGACCCTTCCCCTGATGTATGCATGGGGTATTTTAATGATCAGGATGTCATGACTGCCTGTATGGTTCTGCCAAAGTTTCAAATACGCTATGAGGACCATTGGATTCCCATGACTGGGGTGGGCGGTGTTGCTTCACTTCCTGAATATCGGTTTGGCGGAGCGATCCGGCAGATCTTTCAAACCGCTTTTGAAAAAATGCGCAGTGATGGGACTGTTTTTTCTGCTTTGTATCCTTTTTCTCATAAATATTACCGCAAATTTGGCTACGAAACTTGCCAAACAACTATAGAATATGAGATTCCTACGGAAGCGCTTTCCAATTTCCGTTACTCCGGCAAGGTCAGCATGTTCCAGCCGGAGGATTCTATCCAGGGATTTCAGTCTGTTTTTTCCGCTCATTTTTCCCGGTATCACATGGCAATTCAAAGAGAAGACCGGCACTGGAAAAAAATTCTGGGAGAAAATCCGTATAAAGAACGGGTTTACTCTTACCTTTTGGGCGAAGAGCAAGATCCTCACGCCTATGTGATCATTGCCGCTCAGGATTCTGATTCTTACGGAAAAATTGCCCAGGTTCGAGAAATGGCATTTACCAGCCCTAAAGGCTTTTCTGATATTTTGGGATTTTTGTACCGACTTTCTGCCCAATATAAAAAAATACGGGTTTCTTTGCCGGATGACATTCCTCTCCCTGCTGTAATAGAAGAAAGCTATGATTTACATACCAATTTTGGGAACCAGCAAATGACCCGAGTCATTGATGTTAAAAAGGCATTGGAATTAAAACCTCATTTTCCAGGAGCCGCATATACTGTTCAGGTGCAGGATGACATGATTCCGGAAAACAATGGAATGTTTAAAGTACACTGCAGTCAGCAAACAGTAGTCGCAGAAAAAATTGATTCTGCCGTCAGCGCAGATTTGACTGTTGATGTGGGAACTTTTACCCAGCTGTTGATTGGATACCTATCTTTGGACGAAGCTTTGTTTAAAAAAGGTATACAGGTTCACAAAAACTATGAGGTCCTGTCCAAAATTTTTACAAAACGCAATGTATTTCTGACAGATTTCTTTTAAAATCTTATTTCATATGGCGCTGCACAATTTGTATATTGTGCAGCGTTTTTTATCTTATTTTCCAGTTTATTAGTTTAATATTTTAATTTTTATTCTGAAAAATAATTTTACATAGATTTAACATAACCCATAAACAGATAAATTTGCATTTTATATTTTTTAGTCGAAATGAAAAGAAATTTTATAAAATCATGAATTAACCCTGTCGTTATTAACATAAATAAAAAGAAGATGATTTTTCTTCTTTACAGGCTTATTTTCCCGGTGATATAATGTTGTTAACAGAGTTCACACACAGATTTTTCAAAATATTAAAATTTACAAAGAATTGTTAGAAATACGTAAACCATTCATTTCTGCCGGTTCTTTTGTTATGAATGAAATAATTTGAAAAATGTGCGTCTCTGTAAAATAAAATATTGCCAAAAAAGAAAAGCGGCATGCCTGCGGGTGTAATAACCCGAATTGGGTGCCAGGAGGGAAACATGGACTTATTGTTTAATTTTATCTCGATGGCTGGCGGTCTGGCGATGTTCTTGTACGGGATGAACATCTTGGGTTCCAGACTGGAACAGGTATCCGGCGGAAAGCTGGAACGTACCCTGGAAAAAATGACGAGCAATGTGTTCAAAGGTGTATTGGTTGGTGCAGTAATCACTGCCGCAATCCAAAGTTCTTCCGCAACAACAGTAATTGTAGTTGGTCTGGTAAACGCCGGAATTTTAAAACTGCGTTCTGCAATTGGTGTCATCATGGGTGCCAACATCGGGACCACAGTTACTGGTCAGATTCTTCGTTTAGCAGAACTGGATTCCAGCGGAAGTGCAAGCCTAGCACTGAATTTTATTAAACCTACCACATTGGCTCCTATTATCTCTGTAGTTGGTATTCTTCTGCTGATGGCAAGCCAAAAGAAAAAATGGAAAACCATTGGGGAAATTATGCTGGGATTTGGTATCCTGTTCCAAGGAATGTTCTTGATGACCGATTCTGTAGAACCGCTCAGTGAACTGCCTATTTTCGGACAACTGTTCGTTACCCTTGGTGAAAATCCAGCTTTGGGCATTTTAGCTGGTACAATTGTTACTGCAATTATCCAAAGCTCTTCTGCATCTGTTGGTATCCTGCAGGCTCTGGCTGCTACCGGTCAGGTAACTTGTGCTGCTGCATTCCCAATTATCATGGGACAAAACATCGGTACCTGTGTTACTTCACTGCTCTCCAGTATTGGTGCCAACAAAAACGCAAAACGTGCCGCTATGGTTCACCTGTACTTCAACATTATGGGTACCATCATTTTTGTAATCGGCGTTTATGGGCTCAATGCTATCTTCCATTTCTCTTTCTGGGAAAGCCCGATCAGCATGGGCGGTATTGCCAACTTCCATACTCTGTTTAACATTGTAGTAACCATTATCTTTATTCCATTTACTGCTTTCCTGGAAAAACTGGCTACCATTACTGTACGCGGCAAAGCTTCTGATGCAGGAATGGAAGAACTGGAACAGGATATTTTGGATCCTCGTTTCATTAAATCTCCTTCTATCGCATTGGGACAAGCTGAAAATGTTGTTGCAAGAATGGGAGATTATTCTCATAAAAACTTCTCCAGTTCTTATGAGCTGTTTGAAAAATACAGCGAAAAGCGTGCCAACAGTATTCGTGAAATTGAAGATGCCATCGACAAGATGGAAGACCGTCTGAACAACTATCTGCTGGAATTGACAAACGCAGAACTGACTCAGGAAGAAGGACGCAAAGTTACTTTGTACCTGAAGCTGGACACTGAATTTGAACGTGTAGGCGACTATGCAATTAACCTGGTAGAAAGTGCTGAACTGTTAGTGGACCGAAATGCTTCCCTTTCTCCGAAAGCTATGGAAGAATTAAAAGTTCTGTACGAAGCTGTAGACGAAATTATTGGTATGGCAATTGAATGTGTGCGCAACCACAATCTGCAAGTAGCCAGCCGGATTGAACCGCTGGAAGAAGTTGTGGATATGATGGTAGATGTACTGAAATCCAAACACGTAGAACGTCTGAAAAAAGGAAAATGCACCATCGACGGTGGTTTTGCTTTCTTGGAAGTTCTTACCTTCTTGGAACGTATTTCTGACCACTGCTCCAATATCGCAGTTTCTATGATTGGATACGCACATGAAGACGATACATTGAATCGTCATGAATATATCCGCAAAGTTCATGATGGACATTATGAAGACTACGTAGCCTACATGAATCACTATAAATCCAAATACCTGGATTTGATTCACACAGCAAAAAAAGAAAAGAAGAGCAAATAAGTTCTAAAGTCATTTAATGTTGTCATATAAACCGTGAAAACGATCAAAGATGCCGTTTGAGAAAATTCGAACGGCATCTTTATTTTAGTAACTTAAAAATAAATTTCTTTTAATAAAGTCTTGACAAATATCCTAAAATATAGTATTATATTTAAGCACTAAGTTGCAAGCCGCTGTGGCGGAACAGGCAGACGCAAGGGACTTAAAATCCCTCGGTAGCAATACCGTACCGGTTCAAGTCCGGTCAGCGGCACCAAAAAAGACTGAACACAATGTGTTCAGTCTTTTTTATTTACGTTAAAAAATTTTCCTGCTCATAACTCCCCAAAAGCTTGCAGCTTTCTAGAAGAGACCTTTTTACGATACAGAGAGTTTTCATAATAACAAAAAGCAGAGTTTATAGCCTGAACCATCAGGCAAAAACTCTGCTTTTTTTAAATCAATCAAATTTTATTGGATCTGTATGGAAAAGTATTTGGAAATCTTATTTTCCACGCGAGCATCGCACCCAGATAAAAGCAAAAATTCACTTAAAACTTCATTTTTACAATTTTTCTGCAACTTTCCAGGCTTGCCATACCACTGTACGCAGGTTTCCTACTTTGCAGGCATCCCCAATAACATGAACATGACGGCTCTTTGCAAAGGCCGGGGCAGGTGTATAACCTACTGCCATAATGACATCATCTGCCGGAATTTGAATGCTTCTTCCATTTTTATCCCGAATTGTTACAGTGCTGGAACCAATCTGCTCTACACTGCTTTCCAGATGAACCTCTACTTTGTTAGCTTCAAAGAAGTCTCTCAAATAAGAGGAATTGGCCAAGCACAATCCACGAACTGCCATCAAATCATTTTTTACTTCAACGATCACCGGAGTTTTTCCCTTATGGAACAGGTCATAAGCAATCTCACATCCGCTTAAACCGCCGCCGATAATCACAACCTGCTGTCCAACTGGTTTGCCTTCCAGATATTCCACTGCATCCATAGCACGTTTTGCACCAGGAATCGGAAGCTTCCGAGCAGATGCACCAGTAGCCACGATCACCTCGTCAGCAGTCAGGGAAGAAAGGTCGGTAATTGTCGTGTTAAACTGTACCGGAATTCCCAACTTTTTCACCTGACGGCGATACCATTGGATAAGCTCTTTATCCTTTTCCTTGAAATCCGGCGCCGCTGCGGCAATAAATACGCCGCCTAAACGGTCGCTCTTTTCATAAATGGTTACTTTATGTCCGCGCAAAGCAGCAATTCGAGCTGCTTCCATACCACCGATACCGCCTCCGATGACCGCCACTGTTTTTGGCTGCTTCGCAGGCAGAATATCGTATTTATGTCCCTGCATGGTCATTGGATTTAAAGCACAGCGCGCCATATGCCGCACATCATCAAAGTCTTCATCATTGGCAGAACCTTTATAGTGAGCCAATGGGAAACAGCCGTTATGGCAGCAGATACAAGGCTGAATGTCCTCTTCTCTGCCCTCTTTCAGCTTGGTAACCCATTCGCCGTCCACCAAAAACTGGCGTGCCACACCCATGCCGTCAATCTCTCCAGCAGCAATGGCTTTTGCAGCTATTTCCGGTGTCATACGTCCAGCACATACCACTGGAATATCCACAAATTTACGGATATGTGCTACATCTTCCAGATTGCAGTTTTGGGGCATATACTGAGGAGGATGTGCCCAATACCAAGCGTCATAGGTACCGTTATCGGCGTTGAGCATATCATAACCAGCTTCCTGCAAATACCGGGCAGCTCGCTGACTCTCTTCCATATCGCGCCCCACTTCCACGTATTCCTCGCCGGGCACTGCACCTTTACACAAGCCTTTGGTCTTGCTGAGAACGGAATATCGCAGAGATACCGGATAATCTTTACCACAGGCCTGCTTAATCGCTTGTACTGTCTCCACTGCAAAACGATACCGATTCTCAAAACTTCCACCATATTCATCAGTGCGCTGATTAGTATATGGCAAGGTAAACTGATCCATCAGGTACCCTTCATGTACAGCGTGAACTTCCACACCGTCCACTCCAGCTTCCTTACAAAGACGGGCAGTTTCCGCAAAAGCCTTTACCAAATGATGAATCTCTTCTTTTGTAATCTCCCGACACATCAGATCCTCGGCCCAGCGAGAGGGCAGCGGACTAGGAGAAGCACACAGAAAAGATGCATCTACAATAGGCTTGGCAATGGTACCCAATGCTTTGTTTTTTAACAGGATACTCAAGCTGTCAGTAATGGCAAAACTGCGTCCAAACCCAGCAGTGAGCTGAACAAACAACTTAGCACCAGTAGCATGCAGCTGTTCCATATAGGTTTTCAATTCTTTGAACATCCCCGGATTTCGATACAGCCAACGGCCGCCGATAGGATCACGCAAAGGGGCGATTCCCGGAATAATCAAGCCCACATTATTTTTAGCGATATTCATAAAGAATTCCGCCGCCACTTTATCAAAGTGGTTGGGCTCCATCCATCCAAACAGGGATGTACCGCCCATAGGACACATAACAATACGGTTTTTAATTTCTACATTACCGATTTTCCAGGGAGTAAATAACGGTTCATAACGAGAATCCATAAATTCCCCCTCCTTCTCAGTAAGCTACAGGTACATCGATCTCCATATCTTCCAATGGATAAGTCACACAAGGGTGAATAAAACCAAATTTACGGTCCGCTTCCCGACGACCGTCGCGGCCTTCTGCCACTCGATAGTTTCCTGCAATCCACTTACTGTGACAGAAACCACAGCCGCCAGCACGGCATTTATTTGGTGCATTCAGCCCAGCTCGTTCCATAGCAGTCAGCAATGTTTCATTTTCTTTTGCAGGAACTACATATACCTCATCCCGTATGTGAACAGTAAGTTTAAATTCCAGAGGCTGTTCCGTAGGCAGATCGCCACAGCAGGTAGCATCTCGATGCACAGCTTTTTTAGGAAGGTGCAAAGGAGCAAGTTCCTTTGCTACAAAATCGTACATAGCCTGAGGACCACATAGGAAGAAGGTACTATCTTCCAAATTGGTATATTTCTTCATCAGCTGTGCGGATACAAATCCTGTTTCACATTCAGGTTGTTCCTCGTCACTGAGGACATATACTACTTTCAATCCATTGCAGCGGGTAGCCAATGCATCCAGTTCTGTTTTGTAAGCCAGCTGTGCTGCTGTGCGAGCCCCATAGAAGAGAGTCATAGAATAGTTTTCATCTCCATCAGCAAGGCTGCCTGCCATGGACAAAAACGGTGTAATACCGCTGCCGCCTGCAATACAGATGATATGCTGGCTGTCCCGCAAAGTTTCATAATGAAACTCGCCGGAAGGTTCTGTCATAACAAATCGGTCTCCAACTTTTGCTTTTTCATTGAGATATCCAGATACAAAACCTGCGTTTTCCACTGCCAACACCAGTTTATTTTCCAAAGCCTGTCTAGGTGTGGAAACAATAGAGTATGGCCGGCTAACCAGACTGTCTCCGATTTGCATCTGAATGGAGACATACTGCCCTGCACGAAAGAAAGGAAATTCATTTGTATCCACCCGTTTAAATGTTAGTTCTCGAATGGTATTTGTGAGAAAACGCGCATCAGTTAATTCTACCTGCATATAACCAGGATGCAGTTTTTTAGCCAAAATATTGGTTCGGTATTCCTGTGGAAGCGGTTTATTTTCCCCTTGAGCCAACATCTGCCGACGAGTGGGAACCATCTTTTTAAACCGCAGCATATCCATAAATCCAAATAGCTGTTTTTTAAAATTCATTCTGCCTTCGCCTCCCTTTTCAAATCACCTACAGTCTGTCGTCCAGAAAGGTCGCCTGAAATATAGGCACTGGAATATCCGCTGGAACGCATAGCATATCCTCCTGCAAAGCGCAGTCCCGGATTCATCAGAGCATCTTCTTTCATCATCATCATACGCGGCATCAGACTGTCCCAATCGGCAGTTTCATAACCGTAAATTACACCTTCCGGATGACCGCAATAGCGGGCATAGGTGGTAGGAGATGCCACACAAATTTCTTCAATAGCATCCCGGATTTTGCAGCCGGTTTCCCGCTCAAATACACGAATCATGTCCTCGGCTACCTGGTCTTTCATCTTGAAATACTCTTCTTCAGTAACATTTCCCCAGTCATCAGACATAAACATGGTGGTAAAATACATCATGCAAGTACCTTCTGGAGAACATTCCGGATAAGCATTATTCAGGCATACTGTCGCCTGTACATGGTTGGTGCTGACCTTTTTCATCAAATCGTACTGTTTTACCGTATCAGCAGTGTCGTAAATAAAGTAGTTGTGGCTGGTAATACCCAGTTCTTCGGCAGAACGGTTCAGTCCCAGGAACAATGTAAAGCCGCGACCAGCAAACTTCCGGCTGTTGGTAGCACGAACCATCTGTTCGGTGACAGCTTTCTTTTCCAACATTTTTCCAAACACCAAATGAGGAGAACAGTTGGCAATGATGTGACGAGTTTCGATCACCTTGCCGTCAGTAAGCTGCACACCACGGATGTTACCACTGTCATCTGCCAGAATCTTTTCTGCTTCAGATTGATACCAGATGTCGCCGCCCAATTCCCGAATGCGGGTATCCAGTGCCAGGCTGATTTCATGAGAACGCATTTTAGGCATCCAGGCATCCCGTGTAATATAACGGATTACCATGGAACCATAATGCAAAAAGCTCATACGATCACAGTCCACACCCAGATAGCACCAATACGCATTGAGGATATCCTTTGCTTTCTGCGGCATTTTCAAGGCATCCAGCACTTCATTGACTGAATAGCTGCCAGCCTTGACAAAATTAGGAAATGTCTTTTTCATATAAGCGGAATCTGTGTTGCCGTTTACTGAATTGGAGTAAGTTTGGGCATCCCGCACCTCATTGCACAATTCAAAAAATTCCGTGATAGATTTGCGGGATTCTGGACAATATTCCACCATCTTATCAATAAATGCCTGTTGTCCAAAAGGCATTACACAGTCATATTTCTTATCGGTGGTAATCAGATGATACGCTTCGGGAATCCTCACCCAATCAATTTTGTCCTCAATCCCCAAATCACGGAACAATTTGCGCACATCGCCGGGTTCTTCTGGAGAACCAAAATCATTGAGTTCATGCAAACTTGCTTCAAATTCAAAACGTCCCCGCTTAAAACTGGTAGCAAAACCACCAGGCAGATTGTGCTTTTCCAACAGCAGACAGGAATATCCAGCCTGCAAAATCCGGATAGCTGCAACCAAACCGCCGTTACCTGCCCCTATGACTACTACGTCATAGGCTTTTTTTGCTTTTGTTGCCATAGTGTTCCTCCTTTAATTTATACCAGCAGATTCCGCGAACATTCCAGCCAATGCTGCAATTCTTGTTCACTTTTTACCTGCTTATAATAACTTAAAATGATGCGATAATACTCTGTCAGCTCCTTACTAATTTCTTCTTCGCTGAAATTCAAATATCCAGTAGCCATCATTACCGCCATAGAATAACAATAATACTGCATTCTTCGATGCATTTCTGTAGCCTGCTGCCTAGAAAGCTCCAGGTTTGTTTCCAGCTTATGGATGGTTTGCATCTCGTTGGGATCTTCAAAAAAAGTCTCTCCCACAGCCCGCTGACGCAGATAAATCAGCTGAAACAAATTCTTTTCCCGTTGAGCAAAATGCAGAAAAGAAAGTGCAACCTGTTTATAGCTGTCAGCATCCTCACGAAGATAATGATCACGAACATAAGTCATCAATTCATCACGCAGGGTTTCCATATTTTCAAATTCAGAGTAAACGGGCTGCGTAGAGCAGTTCAATTCTTTGGCAATATTCCGAACAGAAAGAGCCGACGCACCTTGTTTCTGAACCAAATTGACTGCGGCCTTTAAAATATCCTCACGAAAGATACGTTTTTGCGGTGGCATAAAAAACTCCTTTTTGCTTTTATAAATAACACATGTTATTTATAAGTTATTTTACTATATTTTTAAATAATTTTCAAGTAATTTTAGTGAATTCATGGATAAATTTATTGTTTTATATTTTTTAGAGAGCTCAAGGAATTGTAAATAAAAATCACTAGTAAATTAATAGGTTTATCAGAGTTAAAAGAGGTCATAAATTCACACATTTCATTCTAAAATTATTGTCACCACAATCAATGACTGGGATACACAACACAGTCACTTAAAAAACAATTCTGACATAACCAAATAGAAAACACCTACAGTAAATTAACCCATTTCCAAAAACGATACTACCATTATAGACACTTTACACAAAGTTATAAAAACTGAACAAAAATCCAGAAAAATAAACCGTAAATACTTTTACTTGTACTTACTATTTACTATAATGAATTTATATCAACGACAGGTTAATGATTAGAAAAAAGTTTTCGATATTGATTGGTTGTAGTACCCGTATTACGCCGGAAAACACGATAAAAATAATTATAATCATTAAAACCTACCAGTTTACATATTTCCTTGATGGGAAGATCCGTTTCTAATAAAAGTTTTTTAGCTTTTTCAATTCTCAGACGAGAGATATGTTCAGAAATCCCACAGCCATATATTTCATAGGAAATAGTATATAATGTTGTCCTACTAATGGAAAGTTGACGGCACAGCCTGTTACAAGACAAATCTTCTGATAAGTGTTCTGTAATAAAATTCGCAAGTTTTGATTGGATACTTTCTGGTGCAAGTCTTGCAAGACGCTGCTGATATAACGAAGCTGCACACAGAGAAAGTAAATCAGCAGAAGCCTGTAATATTCTATCATTGGTGCGAGGCAGTTTATTAAACGCTTGCTTTAGCTTTTCCATTTCTATGTTATATGAGTCACAGCAAAGGCTAACTTGCCTCCATTCTTCTTGTTCGTCTTCCCCTTTTACAATATGACTCAGCAATAGATATCCGACCGTTGCACCCTGCACTTGAATTGGTGTGATCATTTCCAACAAACCTGCGTGACATGGATATATAATAGCTTTCCCGGTGGCTTTAGCGTTGTCACAGGCTTTTTTATCACACAGCAGACAGTTTTGTTTCCCTTTAGAAGAATTTCTGATCAGACTGCAAAATTCAGGGAGATCATTAGGGTAGGATAAAATATCATTGCCTAATGAATTAAAAACTACAGCTCTAAGACCTGTTAATGCATGGAAATCTTGTAAAACAATTAACAGTTTGGATTTATCAAATACCGTTTGCAAAAAACCACCTCAACCAAATCGATTCATATTAATTAAATTATAATAAAAATAAAAATATAATTCAAATAAAAATGGGAGGCTTTTTAGAATGAATCACAAAATTAATCTAAAAGAAACAGCATTGGGAATTGAATTGGGGTCAACCAGAATCAAAGCTGTACTAATTGACGAAACTTTCAAAGTTTTGTCAATCGGTGCCCACGATTGGGAAAACAGATTTGAAAATGGATATTTCACCTATCACTTAGACGATGTCTGGCATGGCATCCAAGATGCAGTTGCAAAAATGATGGCAAACTTTGAAAAAGAGTATGGTACAAAGTTCACCAACACCGGAGCCATCGGGGTATCTGCCATGATGCATGGATATTTGGCATTTGACAAGGAAAAAAATCAGCTTGCAGAATTTAGAACTTGGAGAAATACTACTACAGCACAAGCATCCGAAATTTTGACAAAAGAATTTAACTTTAATATTCCCCATCGTTGGAGTATTGCACATCTATACCAGGCTATTTTAAATAATGAAGAACATGTTACCAAAGTAGACAGCATTAATACATTAGCAGGATATGTACATGAAAAACTGACAGGAAAAAGAGTGTTGGGCGTAGGAGATGCATCCGGAATGTTCCCAATAGACAGTAAGACATGCGACTATGATAAAGAAATGATGGAAAAGTTTAATGTGATCCTGTCAAAATCAAATCTAACATACAACATCGAAAATTTACTGCCAAAAGTTTTAAAGGCAGGTGAAGATGCGGGAACTTTAACAGCAGAAGGTGCAAAATTATTGGATCCTACCGGCACATTGCAGTCAGGCGCATTGATGTGTCCTCCGGAAGGAGATGCTGGTACTGGTATGGTGGCAACAAACAGCGTAAAAGTATGTACCGGAAACGTTTCCGCAGGTACTTCTATCTTTGCTATGATTGTACTGAAAGATAAATTATCAAAAGTTTATCCGGAAATTGACATGGTAACAACTCCGACTGGTGATGCGGTGGCAATGGTACACTGTAATACCTGTACTTCTGATCTGGATGCATGGGTGAATTTGTTCTATCAGGTACAGACAGATTGCGGAGGTACCTTAACCAAAGGTCAGGTGTACGACCTGTTTTATGATAAAGCATTAAAAGCAGATCCGGATTGCGGAGGTCTGATCAGTTTTAACTATTATTCCGGTGAACCGATTACAAAAACCGAAGCAGGATGCCCCTTACTGCTCAGACCGGCAACATCCAAACTGAGCTTTGAAAATCTGGCAAGAGTACAGCTATATTCCACCATCGCAACTTTAAAGCTGGGAATGGATATTCTGCTGAAGCAGGAAAAGGTGGAACTGAAAACACTGACCGGACATGGCGGGCTGTTTAAAACAAAAACAGCAAGCCAGCCAATTATGGCAAGTGCATTAAATGTTCCAGTAATGGTGCAGGAAACTGCTGGAGAAGGTGGTCCCTGGGGAGTAGCTGTTTTAGCAATGTATCGAAAAAACAAAGAGCCAAACGAAACACTTGATGCTTACTTGGACAACAAAGTTTTCAAAGACGAAACAGGGAGTGTATCTGAGCCGGATCAGGAAATCAATGCTGGATTTAACAAATTTATGGAACGCTATGTAAAATGCATTCCGGTTGAAAAATTGGCAAGTGAAGCATTGAGCTAATGAAGGAAGAAGTATTTATGAGTATAAAAACTATGAATTTTGGTTTGTTGTAGAAAGCCAGTTTTTATACGATAAATAAGATACTAAAACCTGTTTCCCCAAGAGCGAAAAAATGACCAAAGAACTAAACCAGGCAGTACATAGTAATGTGGTTTCCTCCAGAGCAATATTTGCTGATTCCTGAAAAAGGTTTACTATCATATTAATGTTACAGGCAGCCGCTTTAAGCGGCTGCCTTCTTTTAGTGAATCAAAAGAAAAATATAGTTAGTATTTACTTGGACTCAAAGCAATAACCAATTTCCCACACACAACGTATGGTGCAACCTTCATTCATTCCTATCTTTCGGCGTAACATACGTACATGGCTACCAACAACATTTTTTTTCGTTCCCATATGCAGGTTCTCCCCAACAATGTTCATAAATCTGTTGGTATGTAAAAACCTGTTTGGGATGCAACGCAAGAAAGAGTAAAATTTCATATTCCTTAGTTGTCAAAAGAATTTCTTGTTCATTCCAATATACTCGGCGTTGAGAAGGAACAATTCGCAAGGAAGAAAAAACAATATCTTCAGACTTTAAATCCTCATATTGAATGATTTCTTCCTTTGTATTTATTGTTTTTAAGACCTGTTTGAACAATTCTTCTTCATGGTCTTCAAAAATGATTACAACTACTTTTGCCATAAAAACGAATTTGGCAATTTCCTTTCATATAAGTCATATTAAACATTCCTTCAAATAACCGAGATTTGTGTGTAGATGATTTGTTCTACAGCCACTCTAAAATAGCAGCACCGTTTTGATACCCTTTTCTATATAATCGATCTAACGACTCCGTATTTCTGGACAGTGTTGTAACTCCTGCTGTATCATCAGGAGAAATAATTAACACTTTCCCTTGCTTTTGATACTCCTTTGCCAATTCAACCGCTTCATTGTATCTTTTGGCACGATTACGCATATTTTCTGCGGATTTCGGATATTTGCGTTGAATCATTTTTGCGAGAAAAGGATCCCGGCCGGGTTCACGAGGAACAGAAATTGGCTTTGTTAAAATCAAAACTACAAGATCGCAGCCTTCGTTAAAGGCTTTTTGAATCGGAACAGGATCTCCTAATGCCCCGTCAAAATAAGGGACACCATCAATTTCATAGGGACGGTTTACTCCGGGAATTGATGAAGAAGCCATTAGGATTTGATATTGATCCTGACAGATATCTTCCCGGCTAAAATATTTTACTCTGCCTGTGACAGCTTCCTCCGCAACGACAAAGAGTTCTGCCTTATTCTTGCATAGCGCTGTGTAATCCAAAGGATATTCTCCATCTGAATTACTTAATGTACCATAGACGTACTCCATATCAATGTAGGAACTCTTTTTTAAAAAATTACTCAAACCCATGTACTCTTTGCGCATGGCATATTCACAATAATAGCAATAATTTCTTCCTCTCTGTCCTGCCAAATAGGAAGTGACATTGGCACTACCTGCTGATACACCGATACAGCAATCAAAAGAAATATTTTGATCCATACAATAATCCAACACACCTGCCGCATAGACACCCCTCAAACCGCCTCCGACATCTACTAATCCAAGTTTCATATTCTACAACATCCTTTCTTTCAACATTTACAGATTTTTCCTCCACTTATGCTGCTGATAAACAAACACAGTACTGCTAATTAAAAATGGCACATAATAAGTTGATATGCGGTATAAAATTAAAGCTGTAATTGCCTGTGCTTTCCCGATAAATGGGGAAAAAACAAGCAAAAAAGAAAATTCAGCAGATCCCATTCCGGCAAGATTAGGAAGCGCATTTGTTAGCAATACCATAAAGGCTGTCAACATTTGCACTTGCCAAAACGAAATATCATAGATTTCTAATGCCTGAAAACACCAAAAAGGGATAGAATAGAACACAAACAATTTGCAGATATTCAGTAAAAAAGATTTAACTCGGCAATTTCGGTCATGAATCACTTGATTTGACTGGGTGTATAGCATTTCAATCTGTATTTTCCAGACTTCTTTTCTCTGGTTCCACTTTTCATTGTTTGGAAGGTATGATATCAAGCGGAAAATAAGTTCTCGTATTTTTGAGGATGCACATAGCAGAATCAGAAAAGAACTAACTATCACAGCGAAAACACAAGCATATATCACAAAAAACAGATAAGTATCTTTTTGTGATATGAGTGTATGCCCCCCGAATAATACAGCGGCAACAGCATATAGCAAAACAGAAAGTTTATGTGTAACATATTCCAGTGTCATCATCCCGATACTCATTCCGGTCATTACACCACACCGGTATAAGTAATAGCTTTGAAGCGGAAGTGTGCCGACTGTAAATAATGCTGTATTCCCAAAAACACCAAGATATGTATTGGTAATACTCTGAGAAAAGGAAAATTGTGGTACAGCAGAGGCAACCAGTGTCTTTCCTACGGAAGCTTCCAGAATATGATATAGGATACCAAGTAGGATGATGATTGTCATACTGTAGAATGGTATGGTTGATAAAAGAGAGAGAATATCCTTCCATTGCCCTTTAAAAACCATAATCAGAGCGATTGTGAGTAATATCATCATGATGCAACTCAGAAAAATAGTTTTTCCTGAACTTTTTATCTTCTTTTCTTCCATCGCAATATCCTTCTAAGCAATTTATAGCTGCTGTGCATACTTTGCAGAGCAAGCAAGAAGATTTTTTTGTGTTTTTATGTGTTATATTCTGAACTTTGTCAGCGATATGGAAATCTTTGTTTATGGGTTCGCTTTTGCCTGCTACTGGGTACAACCGCATATGAGAAAGATAACTCTCCATTCCGCCGATTTTAAAAGAAATGATCGGGATATAGTAATCAATTCTCCACAGTAAAGAAAGCAGCCGTCTGTTACAGGGCAGCTGCTTTCTTTATTATCTCCACGATCCCCAAAATACAACAGCAATCATCCCAGGACCTGTATGCGAACCAATTACCGGGCCAATCGGTGCAGTAATAATATTTGCATATGGATATTTGTTTTGAATCTCCCACACAAATTTTTCCGCCACATCTGGACATCCCCCATGGCCAACGATAATTCGATTGCATCGATCGGATTGCCACCCTTTTTCAAGGCATTCCAGAAGTGCGGCCATGGCACGTTTGGTGCCACGAACCGTACGATCCACAACTTCCAATTCCCCATTTTCAGATACATGCAGGAGCGGCTTGATTTGGAGTGCGGTTCCGATTACAGCAGCTGTTGAAGAAACACGTCCTCCGTGTTTTAAATGCTCAAAAGTATCCACTGTAAACCATTGGCAGATTTTAATTTGATGGTCAGATATCCATTGTGCCAGTTCTTCCAGCGAAAATCCCTCCGCCTGTTTAATCAATGCTTCCCGGACCAGAAATCCCTCACCAAGGGAAGCACATTTGGTATCTACACAAACAATCTTTCGTTCCGGAAACCTTTTTTGAAGACGATCCACGCATTGCTTGGCGTTTTGGTACATTCCCGACATACCGGAGGTAAAGCACAGATACAGAATATCCTCCCCAGCTTCCAGAAACGGCGCAAAAAAATCCTCATATGTCATAGGATTGACTTGAGATGTGGCTGAAAATTTTCCGCTGCGCAACTCCTGATAGAATTCATTGACGGTAATGTTACCGCCCGGCCCATACTGATAGGGAATTCCTTCAATTATGATTTCCATGGGTACTACAGCCATATCGGGCAAACCAAGTGTCATTTCCAGCGTTAAATCAGCGGTTGCATCGGTAATCAGACGGTAGCTCATTGGTCACCTCTTTTACAGCCGTCGCATCCAGAGCAGATATGGCCGCTTTCAACCCAAAGCTTATCTGCCATAGGCTTCCAATTTTCCGCATAAGGGGTTGTACGGTCGCAAAGAATATCTGCAGATTCCGGAGATTCATAATCTGTTGAAACAGCACCGGTTTCTTTTACCATAGCGCGGAGTTTTTCCGGATTTTCCAGCATAGGGCACGGACGCAGCATATTATTGTTAAAAGGCTGCTCACGATAATATGCCAGAAACAGAGGTGACTTGAGTGCATCTAAAAGGGAGCAATTCCGGATATTCACGTTGGAATAGTGGATAAATACGCAGGGCTCTACATCACCGCGTGCATTAATATGTAAGTATCGACGTCCACCGGCAATACAACCGCCGACATATTGACCGTCATTCTGAAAGTCCATGGAGAAAATCGGCTTGGAATCACGGAACTCCCGAATCCGATGATAAACTTCTGCACGCTGTTCCGGTGTTGGAAGCAATTCCGGCACAGCACCAGCGCCAACAGGCATATAGTGGAAGAACCACACAAAAAGTGCTCCGGCTTGAATAATCATGTCGTAAAATTCTTCACTGCAAATATCTGCATAGTTTTTGCTGGTATAGCAAGTGGAAATACCAAACGGCAATTTATGCTCCCGAAGCAGTTTCATGGCTTGCATTACCTTCTGGTAAACTCCTGTTCCTCGACGTCCGTCGTTTGCTTCCTCGAAGCCTTCTAAACTAATGGCAGGAATAAAATTCTTTACACGAAGCATGTCCTGACAAAATTCTTCATCAATCAGAGTCCCGTTTGTAAAGGAAAGGAATTCGCAGTCAGAATGTTTTTCGCACAAAGCCATTACGTCCTTTTTGCGGACAAGGGGTTCTCCTCCAGTCATGATATACATATACGTTCCAAGCTGTTTTCCCTGTGTGACGATAGAGTCCATCTCTTCAAAGGAAAGATTCAGACGGTTGCCGTATTCTGCTGCCCAGCATCCGGTACAATGCATATTGCAGGCTGAGGTGGGGTCAAAGAGGATAGCCCACGGAATATTACACTGTTCTTTTTCTACCATAGCATCCTGTTTTGCGCTTCCGAGCAAGCTTGCATTTAGAATAAAGTTTTTAAATGCCGATTCTCGCACACCCGGATCTAATTCATATATTTTCATCAGCAGTTGATACCAATGGTTTTTTTCTTCAATCAATTCACGAAAAACGCGGCGCTGTGTTACATAATAGCCATCCGGCGTTACTTTATCGATCAATTTCATCAATTTCGGAATGTTGGTTTCGGGATCTTTCTCCAGATATCCAAGCGCCTGATTAACAGCAGCAGAGATTGCAGTTGTTTTAACTTTATTCTTCATGTTCATGTTAGTTCAACCTCATTTCTTAGGGAGTTATTGTCGGGAACAGTTCCTATGATCAGGATAACATACGAAACTTGTCATTTCAGCATACAAATAAATACAGCTGTCAGTATTTTGAGCAAAACACTCAAATTGTCATATTCTTATTCATCTACACGATTGATGCATTGTATTCAGGAAAAGGCCGTTGCCCCAAAAGCATTTCCTGTACAAGAAGTACATCTCTTTGCAAATCGCAAAGAAAAATTTCGACGGAACCCTTTTTTCGTACACTGACAAGTTCTTCATAGTACGATTCTACCTGTTCCATGTGAGGAGCGTCTTGGAGCAAATCATACGCAATAATGACACATCCCAGCTCAATCCATTGTGAAATTCTTTGTTTTTCGGTTTGAATATCTTCGATGTCAAGATAATTTCTTAGTACTCCAAACAGGGCCCTATTTTCTACAAGTAAATTCCCTATGTTATCCAGAACTGAAGGAGCAGATAAAAAACAAACATTGTCGTATTGAGCAGCCTGGGTAATCCAATTGAAATCGGGCTGGTCATTCTGAATCAGCAACACAAAAGTACTTCGTACATTATGTGCTGCTAATGAAAAAAAACGTTTTGAAAAGTCGGCTTCCCGCTTTAGATCGATGAGGAAGACATAAATCCCTCGCTCATTCCACATGGAAATGTCCTGCTGATTGAGACTGGAAGAATGAAACCGTTGCAGCCACCAATGATCAATTCCTTTAGCGTGGTTACTGCGAATTCGATCTACTCCTCCTGCAAACGCGGTACATCCTAGATTAATTGCCAATGTTTTTAAAGAATCCTCTCGTACGGAAGCAGCCACCCGATGAAGCAAAGGATCATATTTGCTGCCGGTGAAAGCGGTAAAGCTTTTCACCATGTCCCAGAAATCATGCTGATGTGGGCATTTAGTAAAACTTCGGCATAATTCGATTACATTGCGGGTTTCCCTTTTTCCTCCGTTTTTCAAATCCCGGATTGCTTTTCCGGCGATAGTTTGCATGGCGCTAAGCGTCAGAAGTGATTGTTTCGCCATAATTACCTCCCTGATTTCTTTCATATGAGTTTTCCACCTATCTTAATAGTTCCAAACAACTTCGTTGTTACTACCAACACGAAGAGGCAAAGATCGGCTCCCCAGTCCAATACTTTTCTATATCACTGGGATTGTGATCCAGAATAATATAGAATTTTCCATCAGTTTTTTCTATCAACTAGGAAAGTGGCAGTCTGTTTTCTTTTTTACGTATGATGTCTTTTCTTCCAATTACTACTAGATTTCCATATTCTTCGTATTGGTCATCCAGAAGAGTGATACCAACCTGCATAAAAAAATTTCGAAAAGACACGTCATTAGGAAGCAGATCGTGATTTCTGGATACGGCTATGGTGCCATCTTTGCTTTGCAATCGGTGTAAAAGCATGGAAACTTCATCAAATTTCTCACACTCCTTTACGGAACATCCGTTGAAAATATCACTGGCAATTACAATCAAATTAGACTTGCTTTTGTTTATCGCTTCTACAATACGCAATAGATGGCGTACGCCAATAAATTGACCTATATGCAGATTGCTTAGAAGGACAATCTTGTAATTTTTCTCTGCTCTGTGATCAGAATCAATAGAATAGTTTACCATTTTTACCAGATGTGTGTTCCAAATTCCAAATAGAAATATCACAAAGGACACAGCGATACCAATCAAAAAACATATTTTGTTCTATTGGAATCGCGGAAAAATTAAAATACTGCGTTCAACAATTCCCAACCCAATAGGCAAAGAAAAACATAGAGAAAAAGTGAAGTATAGTAACTAAAGAAGATTGAAAAACTTTTTTAATGGAAGTGTGTTCTTGATTTTCCATCAAAAGATACAGTCCTAAAATACCAAACATCCCTACGAGAAACCATCCATTTAAGAATATGTTCAAATACAATTAAAAAAATGAACGAAATTCCCAATAAACAAAAATGTTTGCTATGATTAGAAGGAAAAAGAATAAGAGAACTGATTTTTTACTAATAAAAAATTCTCCGAATTTTGTCATTCTATGATATCGTCTTCTTTCTGCAATCCAGACTCTGACTCAAAATCAGAAGCTTTTCCTGTCAGCTTTCTGTCAAAAAATTGATGAATCAGTGTATATAGAATAGAAAAAATGGGGATAAAAAGCAGCATACCCAAAATGCCAAATAGTGTTCCTCCTAATGTAGCAGCTACCAAAACCCACACAGAAGGAAGTCCGATCCGTGACCCCATCACATGGGGATAGATAAGATTCCCCTCGATTTGTTGCATGATGAGGAAAAAGATGACAAACCATACAGCGAGCATGGGACTTTGAACCAGCATCAAGAAGGCTCCGATGATACATGCAATAAATGCTCCAAAAACAGGAATCAGTGCCGTGATACTTACTAATACAGAAATCAACAAAGCATTGGGAAACCGGAAAATGGTTATACCCACGAAAAACATAACTCCAAGGATACAGGCTTCCAAGCATTGACCACGAAAGAATGAGGAAAATGTATCATCAATTAAATGGATATGATCTATAATCCGCCGAACTGTATTTTGAGAAAAAATATAACTCAGTAATTTTTTCGTACTAAAAGCAAGTCGCTCTTTTCCGCTCAGGATATAAATTGCAAGTACAAAGGCGATTCCAAAAGCAACAGCTTTGTCAAAAACCATTGTAACCGCCCCAAAAGAGTGTTCCATAACAGAATCTCTCAACATGTTCAGGACTTTGGCAAACAAGGAAGATAACGCTGCGAAATCCATCCCAAGGTTTCCTATCCATTGGAAGGATTCCCCCATGGAAGTATTTGCTTCTGCCGACTGAACCTTGTTTAAAAATACGGGTATCTGCCTGTTCAATGCAGTAATTGTTTCAGTTATTTTTGGAACAACAATAGCAACCATGCCGGAAATAACGCTCCCTACAATTAAGAGCGTTAGAAAAATGCTTAATGGCCGGACAATTTTATTGATGCGTTTGAAATTTAAATGTAATTTCTTTGCCAATATCCACAGTGCTTTTTCAATTCCCCGCATAGGCAGATTGAGTAAAAAAGCAATTCCGATTCCCAATAGAAACGGGGAAATAACACCAAATAAAAAAGATAGTAAATCAAAAAACTGTTCCAGATAGTTAAGTCCCCAATGGAGGATCACTGCTCCGAAAACCAGCAGGTAAATATCTTTTTTTCGAAAGCCCTCCGGTTTCAAAATGGATCACCTCCCATATTTTTTATCCTTCGCTATGCTTTGCCTTGCCCACTTCACCAGCCAATTTAAAACCTTGCCGAGCCACAAATACCGCAATCACTTCGTTGATTACGGCGGCAGCGGCAATGGTTCCCCGGACAATATCTCCATATTGACTGTAATCTCCTGTCAAAGTAGAAATTGCAATACCTGTAAGAACAAGCGAAACACCGGAATGAGGAAGAATCGTCATACCCAGATATTTTTTTACAGTAGGCACCGCATGGGAAATCTGCGCTCCCAACGCTGCGCCGCCCATTTTCCCTACAGCACGGAAAAGGATATAAACAGCAGTAAAAACACCTGCACCCAAAATCAAGTGATAATCAAGAGGCGCACCCAAATTTAGAATAATTAATGTGAAACAAGCTCCTACAACTGGGGTACAATATTTCATCGTTTCCGCCAATTGCTTTTCTTCCAGCAGATTAGCGAATACAGCCGAATAAACCATGCCGCTCATCATAAAGTTCAGAATCGGGAACGGCATCAGATAAGTATTTGCAAACAATGTCAAAAACCCCGTCAAAACAGCACCGAAAAATACAGCGATGGCCCTCCATTTAGCCGAACGGATTTTTTTCAGAAGTAAGGATGCAGGTACGCCTGCCAGTATTCCAATGAGTATGGGGAGAAGAATAACGAGAAAGATCAGATATCCAGGAATTGAACCACCAGCTGTTTGGTGCAGAACAACCCCCATGACCGAAATAAACACACAAATGGCAATAACATCATCAATGACAGCCAGCGGAATCAGTGTTTTTGTTACCGGACCGTCTGTTTTGTACTCTGCAACGATAGAAAGGGCAGGAGCAGGGGCTGTCGCCAAAGCGATTCCGCCGAAAATCAATCCCAAAAACGCAGGAATATCCATAAAGTAGAAAATTATAGAAAAAGCGAGGCTTACCACAAAAAAGGTCATCAATGATTGAGCAAGAGTAATCACAACAATCTGCTTCCCGTAAGAACGCATTCTGCGCCAGACCATTTCACTTCCAAGCATTAGTCCCATACCACACTCTAAAAAAGAAATTAAGGTGTGATATACAGGAGCATCCAACATTTCTTGTGTTAACAGATTGAATGCGTTAGGCCCCAAAACCATACCTGCAATCAAGAAACCCAGAACAGCAGGCATTTTCAGTATAGAGGCCAACTTTCCGGCTCCGAAAGCCAACGCTACAACCAAAACAAGTCGACAAAAATCAATCATACAAAACATAACCTCTTTTCACAAACAATTAGGTATTGAAACAACTATAAAAACATGATATAATTACATATTAAAAATCAATTCGAAAGCCGGCAAAAAAGAGAGGGTGAAAATCAATGTCTACTTCCGAATTTACCAAATACATGATTTCAAAAGGTGTAAAACAGCTTTTACAAACCACCGATTTTGAAAATCTTTCTGTTGGTGAAATTGCAAAACATTGCCATATCAGCCGAAATACCTTTTACTACCACTTTAAAGATAAATACGACATCATCAGTTGGATTTTTTATTCCGAGATCACCCCAATTATCGGAGAAGCACAATCAATTGATAACTGGTCGGAAGGGCTTTTGCATCTTTGTCAATATATGCAGAAAAACAGAGAGTTTTATATCAAAGTTCTCCATGTTCAAGGGCAGAATAGTTTTTCTGAATGTCTAATGGAGTTTTATGCAAATCTGGTACGAAATATTTTATTAAATGCCAAGGGCGACCAGATGTTAACCCCTGAGCAGATTCGTACCATCTCCAATTTTTACGCCTTTGGCCTTACCGGCGTCATATCGAATTGGGCAAAAAACGGGATGAAAGCTGAACCGGAACCTGTTATCCAAATGATGGAGGATCTTCTTTCCGGAGAAATTTTTGACAAACTGCTTTCCATTCAAAAAGAAACAAATCAAAAAAATATGCATTCCTAATTTTGTCTGCTTTTAAAAAACCTTTGATGTTCTTGTACCCATGCAAGAATGTCAGAGGTCTTTTTTATCTCACTCTTTTTAAACAACACAATAAGTATTACTTCATCCTGTCATTCTCTCTCTTAATTCCAACATCCGACGGTCTGTTTCCGCAATAATATCTGCACAGTCTTTCAAGTCCTTGACCAGTTGTTCTGCATCTGCTATATCCTTTTTATACTTAATTTCATGTTCCAAACTTGCCCAAAAATCCATAGCAACTGTTCGCAGTTGCACTTCTACACGCATCCATTCTTTAGCATCCATAAAAAACACAGGAACTTCAACAATCATATGATAGCTGCGATATCCATTCGATTTGGGACTATTAATATAATCCTTTACTTCCACCACTCGAATATCATCCTGCGATGAAAGTTTTTCAGCTACCATATAAATATCATCAATAAATGGACAAATGACACGAATTCCTGCAACATCATTAAGTTCACTGCGTATGGTATCCAAATTCACTTCAATACCTCTGGCATTCAACTTTTTTAAAATACTTACCGGCTTTTTAATCCGCCATTGGATACTTTCAATGCTGCTGCGGCGATTTCGAATCTGAAAATCACTCTTTAAAATTTCCAACTTGGTCGATACTTCTTTAATTGCAGCCTGATACCGATTCATCAGTTCATTAAACTGGATGATATGAGTAACCAAATTATCTTGATGTTCAAGCAAGTATGCTTGGAGCTCTTGAGATGGTGTCACCGTTTCCATAAGACTCCTCCTAGATATTTTTATATCATTTTAATTTTCTACAAAAAGCATAACAGAAGCTATCGTCTTTTTCATTTCACACTGCAGAGTCTCTGTACTGAAATATTACATTTTAATATATTTGTCCTATTTTCAAACAAGCAACAACCTTTGTCTGTACGCAAAAAAAAGAGTTTCCGATAAAATGAAAACAAGAACAGAAAAGCCGCATTTCATCTGTTCAATTTTAGAAAAGGCAGGTAAAAATCAATGAATGATCTGAGCACAGAACTCAAACGCATTTTTTTAGCTGGTGTCGGAGCAATTGCTATAACAGCAGAAAAATCTCAGCAAATGGTGGACGAACTTGTAAAAAAAGGTGAACTGACCGTAGAGCAGGGTAAAGTTTTGAATGAAGAGCTTAAGCGTGATGTAAGTGAAAAAGTGAAAGAAGCTGTGGCTAATATCCAAGGCACGAAACCGGTAGACAAAATCACAGACCGTGTGGATAAGATGAGCGCTGAAGAACGTGCCCTTCTGAAAGCCAAGCTGGAAGAAGCAGAAGCAGCTCAGGAGGCAAAAGCTGGAGATAGCACACAGCCAGAAGATGAGTCCAAATAAAGCAGCTGGATCATTTTCATCGTTCAGCAAAGCCCCGCAAATTTTTCTTGCGGGGCTTATTTTTATAAAGGCAGGTACGAAAAATGGAGGAACGCAAGAAATCAAGAGTTTCTGAGATGCTCGACATTCTAAAACAAAATGATGTTACTCATGGACTTAACCCACAAAAGCTACGCAAAATCATGGAAGAGTTAGGTCCCACCTTTGTGAAATTGGGGCAGATTTTATCCATGCGATCTGACTTAATTCCGTCTGCATATTGTGAAGAACTTACCCGGTTGCGCTCACAGGTAGCGCCCATGACTTTTTCGCAGGTAAAACAGGTAATTCGTCAGGAATACGGTGTAAAAAGCATTCACGAAGTATTTCTTTCTTTTGATTCACAATGTATCGGTTCCGCTTCCATCGCGCAGGTGCATCGGGCGGTTTTAAGAAATGGTGATCCGGTTGTCGTTAAAGTGCAGCGTCCCGGAATTAAAGAGATCATGGGAAGAGATGTGGCAATCCTTCGTAAAGCGATTTCACTTGTAAAATTTGCTCCGGAATTAGGCGACCCTTTGGATTTTAAAGTTATGCTGGAAGAAATGTGGGTAGTCGCTCAGCAGGAAATGGATTTTTTGATTGAAGCTTCCCATCTGGAAGAATTTGAAAAACTGAACCGTGAGATTCAATATGTAGGCAGTCCAAAAGTAGAAAAGCATCTGACAACCTCCCGTATTTTGGTGATGGAGTACATTGAGGGAATTCCGATTGACCATAAAAACGAATTACTGGAACAAGGGTATGATCTGAATGAAATTGCCATGAAGTTGGCAGCTAATTATGCGAAACAAATTTTAGATGATGGATTTTTTCATGCTGACCCACATCCGGGCAATATCGCCGTTCGAGAAGGGAAAATCATTTGGCTGGATTTAGGAATGGTAGGAAAAATTTCACAGCGTGACAAGGGGATGTTTTCTACTGCAATACAGGCAATTATTGATGATGATGTATATGAGTTAAAAAGTGTTGTGCTTTCCATGGGCGTATTACGCCAAAAGATTAATCATGCAGCTTTGTATAATGACATTGATCTCATGATAAATAAATACGCCAAAGCGGATTTTGCTTCAATCAATTTAGGAAAATTTATTGTAGAGCTAAACGATTTGACTAACCGCCACCACATTGGAATGCCAGAAGGGGTTTCCATGTTAGGACGGGGGCTTATGACCATTGAAGGTGTATTGGCAGACATCAATCCTGAAATCAATTTCATGGAAATTGTAACATACCATCTGGCAGAAAAAGAAATTGACCTAAAAAAAGAGTTGAAAGAAACCTCTGCAACCGCACTAAACACCCTGCGAAAAACATTGGATATTCCCGCTCATCTGGCAGATATTCTTAAAATGACAGTCAAAGGACAAACAAAGATCAATTTGGAAATTACCGGTTCGGAAGAGCCGCTGGCAAAAATAGATTCAATGGTCAATAAAATTATTCTTGCAATTATCTGTGCTGGGCTACTAATTGGATCAAGTCTTGTTTGCACAACCAACATGAGCGGAAAATTGTTTGGTATTCCAGCACTTGGTGCAATCGGTTTTTTCCTTGCTGTGATTTTAGGTGGTATTATTGTGTACGATATTTTGAGAAAAAAGAAATAGATCGCAACATAAAAAATTTTGTAGTTGAAAGGAGGGCAGTAAGTGAATCTATATGATGGAATTTTATATTTTATCACATATAGCTTCTTAGGCTGGTGCTGTGAAAGCATGTATTGTTCTATTGGAACATGGAAATGGATTAACCGTGGATTTCTCAATGGGCCTTTTTGTCCAATATATGGATTTGGAGCAATAATTACTCTTTTGGTGTTACAGGATGTCCCAAAGCATTTTTTAACGGTCTTTTTGGCTGGAATGCTGTTTACCTCTATTCTTGAATATATAACGGGATGGGGAATGGAAAAAATATTTCATACCCGGTGGTGGGATTATTCTAAAAAACAATTCAATATACACGGTAGAATTTGTTTGCTAAACTCTACATTATTTGGACTTCTATGTGTAACTTTGTATTTTGATTTACATCCGATTGTACAAAGCTTTTACGGTTTATTTAGTCTGGAATTCAAACAGGGTTTCTTAGCCGCTTTTGGTATTTACTTTTTGTCCGATCTGTTATTGTCAGTATGGAGCGCTTTTGGGCTTAAATTACGTTTACAAAAGCTGGATCAGCTGAAAAATGAATTGTTAAATAAATATCCCACATTAATATCAAATCTATCTTTTCAGCAAATCCTCAAGCAGATGAACAATACAGGAATTCAAAATAAATTGGCAGATAAACTGCAACAGGAAAAAAGTGATATTGGTCTTTTCGAAAGAAGACTGCTGAAAGCATTCCCAGAACTTTCAAGTGAGCGTTATGGTGCATTCCTGGACGAATTAAAAGGCAGTCTTAACATTAAAAAGCAAAAAATAGATACTGATCTCTTTGATGAATAAGAATAACTCAAAATGCATTATTAAAGAAGGTCTCTGAATTTTATCAAAGTTAGGATGATAGAAATATGAAGGAAAAAATCAAGAATAGGTCGATAAGCTGGATTGTACTGTCAATTCTTTATATTCTTTTAGGCATCAGTCTAGCAGTCTGGCCGACTTTCTTGATGAATATATTTTGCTATGCTTTAGGCATTCTCCTGCTTTCATATGGCAGTTTCGCAATTTATAATTTTTTTCGAGAAAAAGAACACAAGATAAGTTCTTTGCTAAACCTTTTTCTGGGTATTATATCAGGTGCATTGGGAATCATTATGTTTTTCTACCCTGAAGTAGTCCAAAGCGCTGCTTTCGTAATTTTCGGCTTGTATATTATTGTTGATTCTGTACTCAATATTGTACGTGTTTTCCGATTTCGTCAGACAACTTATGCCAAGTGGAAAATTCATTTATTCCTTTCAGTGATTGCAATACTGCTTGGTATACTCGTTGCTTGTTATCCGTTGTTAGCGGAAGGTACTGTTTTCCGGATTCTCGGCTTCATTTTAATTTATGTAGGAGGAACCGATCTGTGGACTTTGATACAATTTTCTTATGTCACATCTTCGGAATACTGTCTTCCGGATCATATTGAAAAAAATCCTTGAGTAGCACATCTAAATAAAAGTACATAACAAAGGGAGGAACTATATGGGAAAAATTTTGAAAAGGCTGCGCAAATATCCTGCTGCTCTGGCGCTAACAGTTCTCAGTATCGTTTTAAGTGCGGCAGCCAGCCTGCTCATGCCGGCTTACTTGGCAGATATTATCAATGTTTATATTCCAGCAAGCGACACCACAAGTATTCTGGAGGCTGGTGGAATGATGCTTGTGTTTACTTTAATGGGAGCGCTTTGCCTGCTTTTAAACGGATATCTGGCAGCAAAAATATCCGCTTCTCTTGGAAAAGAACTGCGAAATCAGATGTTCCGTCATATCACATATTTTTCCAAAGCGGAGGTAGATTATTTTTCTGCTTCCTCTCTCATTACCCGCACCACTAATGACATTATGCAGGTTCAAAACTTTGTCACCATGCTTCTGCGTGTTTGTCTTATGGCGCCAATTATCTGTATTGTCGGGTCTGTGATGGCTTATTTAAAAAGTCCCTCCCTATCTATCCTGCTGCTCATATCCCTGCCGTTGATGTTAGCAATCATCTGGCTTATCGCAAAAAAATCCACACCCCTTTCCCAGAAAATGCAGAAGCAGCTGGATCGGCTGAATCTGATTACACGGGAAAAATTGACTGGTGTCCGGGTAACGCGGGCATTTGGAATGGAATACCACGAAGAAAAACGTTTTGAACAGGCAAATCAGCAATATTGTATAAGCGCATCTTCTTTAGGGCGTTGGATGGGCAGTATGGAGCCCAGCCTGAGGCTGGTAATGACCAGCACTACAGTAGCAATTTTGGCATTGGGAGCATGGCAGATTGTCACGACTCCAGATGGGATTCCTGTCGGAGACCTGATTGCCGTTATACAATATATTTTACAGATTAATATGTCAGTGATCCTGTTGTCGATTGCCTTAATCAATTACCCCAGAGCTGTTGTTTCCGCTGATCGTATCAACGAAGTCCTGGAAACTCAGGCCTCTATTTCAAGTCCGGAACAGCCACTCTCCGCACAACTAAAAGGGACTGTTTGTTTTGAGAATGTTTCTTTTACTTTTCCGGGAGCAGACAAACCCGTTCTGCAAAATATCAGTTTCACTTCTAATCCTGGCGAAGTAACCGCAATTATTGGCAGTACCGGCAGCGGGAAGTCTACGATAGCAAATCTGATCCTTCGTTTTTACGACGCAACAGAAGGTCGGGTTTTAGTGGATGGGCAGGATGTCCGCTGTTATTCACTCCATGATCTGCGAAAAAGAATTGGCTTTGTCCCCCAGAAGAATTTTCTGTTTTCCGGCACCATTGATTCTAACATACGGTTTGGTAGCGAAACCGCTGGTGAAAAAGCTGTGCTGCTGGCAGCACAGACAGCACAGGCGCAGGAATTTATTGAGAAAAAGGAAAATGGATTCGTTTCTCCTGTATCCCGTGGTGGAACCAATGTGTCTGGAGGCCAGCGGCAACGGCTTGCCATCGCCCGGGCTTTCGTTCGAAATCCGGAAATCCTTATTTTTGATGACAGTTTTTCCGCATTGGATTTTAAAACAGATGTAGCACTTCGGAAAGCGCTCAAAGAGCGTTCTGCTGATAAAACCACAATTATGGTAGCACAAAGAGTCAGTACGATTCAACACGCAGATCGGATTTTGGTTTTGGAAGAAGGAAGATGCGTGGGGTTAGGAACTCACGAAGAGTTGCTTAAAGGCTGCGAAGTGTATCGAGAGATTGTAGAATCCCAGTTTCGGAAGGAGGAAGCATAATGAGTCATAATCGTAAACCTCAAAAACGCGCTGTTCTGATACGGCTGTATGCTTCCATGGGAAAATACCGCAAGGGTTTGATTATAGGAATCTTTTTGATTGTCCTATCTGCACTGTTCAACAATCTGGCACCGTTTATCCTTGGAAAAAGTACGGATGCGCTCACAGGTATTGCTTTCGGTGCCACAAGCGCATCCCATGGTGTACGGCATTTTATTATACTATTGGTCACACTGGCTCTGTGTTATCTCCTAGCACAGATTACCAAGTTGCTGAGCGTGCGACTCATGGTTCGGGTTGCACAAAAAACGATTGCTGATCTGAGAGAAAAAGTGGACCGCAAAATGCGGAAACTGCCGCTCAACTACTTTGATACCCACCCCCATGGCGACATTCTAAGCCGAATGACCAACGATATCGATACCATCTCTACTTCTTTGCAACAGAGTGTAGAACAGGTCGTAAATGCCGTTGCGTCCGTCCTTTTTATTTTTGTGATGATGCTGATTGTCAGCCCGATTTTGACCTTTATCGGTATTGTGACCATCCCCATTGCCCTGTTCCTTTCCACCCGACTCATGAAAAAAGCCCAGCCGTTTTTCACGGCCCAACAGGACACCATCGGAGAATTGAACGGATATGTGGAAGAAATGTACTCTGGACAAACAGAAATCGCAGCGTTCGGACGGGAAGAAGCGGTTATTCAAGATTTCGAGGAAATCAGCGAGGACATGTATGAAAACGGATGGAGATCCCAGTTTTTATCCAGTATGCTCCAGCCGTTGACACAGAGCATGTCCAATATCGGATATGCGGCAGTAGCAGTTGTAGGCGGATGTCTTGTTGTGAATGGGCGCCTTTCTGTGGGAATGATCCAGTCTTTTATCCAATATCTACGTCATTTCTCCCAGCCGATCAACCAGACTGTACAGATTTCCAATATCATGCAGGCAACCACTGCAGCAGCTCAGCGTGTGTTTGAATTTTTGGATGAAACAGAAGAAATTCCGGATCCAAATCCGGTTTCCTTCCCTATCCCAGTGAAAGGGGCAGTAGTATTTTCTCATGTGCGATTTGGCTATCTTCCCTATCACACTCTGATGCATGATGTTAGCCTTTCGGTACATTCCGGAGAAAAAGTAGCGATTGTGGGTCCTACCGGGGCCGGGAAAACAACGCTTGTCAATCTCCTGATGCGCTTTTATGATGTGAATGACGGTTCTATTACAATTGATAGTGCAGATATCCGACAGATGGCACGGAAAAATCTGCGCAGTATCTTTGGAATGGTTCTGCAGGACACATGGCTGTTTCAAGGAACCATCGAGGATAATCTGCGCTACGGAAAACCAAGTGCTTCCCATGAAGAAATTGTTGCGGCGGCGAAAGCAGCGCATGCACATGAGTTTATCCGTACGCTGCCGGGAGGTTACCAAATGGAATTGCAGGAAGGCGGAACTAATTTGGCGCAGGGTCAGCGTCAGCTTCTCACTATTGCAAGAGCTTTGCTGTCTGACGCACCAATCATGATTCTGGACGAAGCCACCAGCTCGGTAGATACCCGCACTGAGGTACTCATTCAAAAAGCAATGACTAACCTCACAAAGGGACGCACCAGTTTTATCATCGCACATCGCCTATCCACCATCCGGGACGCTGATCAGATTTTCTATATGCAGGATGGGGATATTAAAGAAGTTGGTTCACATGAAGAGCTTTTAGAAAAAGGTGGATTATATGCAAAACTTTATAACAGTCAGTTTGCGGAAACATAATCATGATTTTGAAAAGAGAATTATAGTGATTTATGATGAACAAGATTCGGAAGCTGTGATAAACAAGCTGTCGTCCAACCCTGTCACGGGTTTGACGGAAGAACAGGTTTCAGGGCGGCAAGCGCAATACGGAGCAAACAAACTGAAAGAAAAAAAGGCCATCTTCACAGCGCTTTGCAGCACAGTTTCAGGATGTAATGATTTTAATCCTGTTGGCTGCGGCGGCAGTATCCTTTGTGATTGCCCTGCATCGAAGAAAACCCACAGAAATTTTTTGAGTCGCTGCTGATTCTGCTGATTGTCATTTTAAATGCCGTTATGGGGGTACTGCAGAAAAGCAAAGCAGAAAAAGCATTGGATGCACTGCAAAATATGTCTGCTCCTCATGCCCGTGTGATCCGGGACGAAAAAGAGCAGCTGATTGGTGCTTCCCAGTTAGTTCCCGGCGACATTATCCGATTGGAAACAGGAGATTTTGTCCTCGCAGATGTAAGGCTGCTGCAAAGCGTCAGCTTAAAAAGCGAAGAATCTGCTTTGACAGGGGAATCTGTTCCCTCTGAAAAGGATGAGGCCGCGATAGTCGAAATGAAAGCAGCGTTGGGCGACCGAAAAAATATGGTGTTTTCAGGGTGCAGCATTACCTACGGTACAGCACAGGCAATTGTAACGGCAACCGGTATGAATACGGAGATAGGAAAAATCGCCAATCTGCTGGAAGGTGCGGACGATACGCAGACTCTCCTGCAAAAAAAGCTGGCACAGCTTGGAAAATATCTGGGAATTTTAGCGTTAGCCGCTTGTACTATTATCTTCATCGTAGGAATTTTCAATGGAACTCCCATCCTTGAGATTTTCATGACACCGGTATCCCTTGCCGTTTCCGCAATTCCGAAAGAATTGCCTGCCATAGTGACCATTGTCCTGTCCATCGGCGTACAGCGTATAGTAAACGGTCTGACGTCGATGGAGCTTGTGGGAATGATTGATCCTGTCATTTTCAAAAGTGAAAAGACAAAAAATCTGATATTTTCCTGCTATAACAATTTAATTAAGCAGAATCCATCTATATTCGGTGCGGTCTACAGACTCAGTGACTGGCACAATTCGACCAGCCGGCCATCCCCGGTCTATTGGGCTAATGCCAGTTATGCCGACCGATTAGAGCAATATATTATGGAAAATTGGTTCGATACTGTCATTTGTACCCATTTATACAGAATGGAAGCTAAGAAGGTAACCATTGTTACAAATGGTTGAGAAACAATACTACAAGATCACACGAACGGAATAAAAAAGATTTACCGTAAGACAATCCAGGCAAATCAGAATCCAGACAATAGAACCACTAACAATACATATATGCAGAACAAAAATATAAAAGTGATGCCGCTACTATTTTTACTCGCGGTTTAATTCTAGTAATTGTGACCGAAGACAAAATATATGTTATCTAACCAAAAGACAGCCAGTGGTGGGGCTGTCTTTTTCTTTACAACCGAAAACCAAATAAAACCATATACTTGGTTTTTACCTGCTCCTATGATAGGGCTTATTCTCAATAACAAAATCCAAAAAACAAAAAGGCCACAATATTAACAGCCAAAAACCGTAAAATACTGTGACAAGAAAAATTAAATATTCCTGATATTATCTAAAAAATAAAGAGACTAAGGACAATTTAAGGACAAAATCCTATTTTAGAACATAAGAAAAAACCCAGCGTATCGCACTAAATGGCTTTACTACTGGGTTTTTTAATGGAAGGGGCGAACACTTTAGATACCTTTTTCTAGATTGTATAAAACTAGGATAAACTTTACTAAATTTATTGGAAATATCATTCTATTAAAATCATCATTGTTATTGCATAACAATCAAACTTTGGCAACTAAAAGAATACTAGTAATAGAAATTAAACTAATGATAATAGATAAAGAATTCAGTGCGCTAGACATTTCTACATTTCCCTGACATTTCTGAGTAAAAATGGGAGCCACTACAGAAATAGGAGAAAAAAGAACGATCACAAGTGCAAGCCTTACAGATTCTGAAAAAGGTAATAAAAACCAAAAAAGTAAAGCGCACAATACAGAAATCCCATATCGAATACCTAATATTTTTATAATTTGTTTTATTTGTGTTGATTCCAAAAATAATTCAAACCCAATCCCAATCATAAGCATTGCTAAAAATCCATTAGCTTCTTTCATTGGTTGCATTAAAGAAATAACGGTATCCGGCAAAGAAAAATGACATATGGATAATGTGAGCATAATCAAATAAACATCTAATGGAACCGAAGAAATACATTTTTTTAAAAAAGAAAAAAACGTGTTTCTTTCTCCATTATTAGCAACAGAGGCTGCTATTCCATATGTGCCTCCTGTACACAAAAGAGAATTTCCTGTATCGAACAAACAACAAGTAATTGTTCCTATTGGCTCCATCATAGATTGAATAAAAGGAAAAGTAAAACATCCAATATTATATCCGGACATATTAATCATATGAAATGCTTTTTCTGAAGGCGACATTTTTCGTGCCAAAATCCAGCCTACCCCAATTGTAATTAAATTACAAACAATGCCAAAAGCCACAATCAACAACAATTGTGATTCAAACTTTATTCCATTAAAAGTAGTAATAATAACAGATGGTAGAGTAATTTTCATAATAATTCGTGAAACAATTTGAAAATCAGAAACTTTAAAAATATGTAACTGTTTCAACACATATCCGATAATAATTACTAAAACAAAAGAAGCTGCTTTCCACAGCACAACGCTCACAAAACACACATCCTTTTTAATTTTATTGGTAAGATATGGAATTCATCAATGTAGCTTATTACTTAATCGAGTTGCATCATTGATTCAACCATAAATATATTTAGGAATCCTGACTATTTATTTTAACTTCTTCATAAACCAAAACGATTTTTTCATTCACAATTATGCAACTAAAAAGATATCATATTATAGTTAGATTCCTATAATTCAATAAAGCTAGAAAGCTTGTTTTTAGCCAGTATAGTATTCAATCCATATCCCAGAATTATTATGTTAAGTAAAATTTTATTGTTGAGCTTTTAGCTGTTCTCTGGCTTGCCTTAATGAATAGTAAAAACAGTAGCGTCGCAGGGAGGAATAACCTGTGCATTACCATAAAGTACTTCGTCTATTTGTAAAGATGGTTTGATACGCAGCTGTACTGGTTGAGGATCGGTGGAGTAGTTTACCAAAACAATGATTTTCTTTTCATCTCCTTGATGTTCTGTTAAGCCTATATAAGGATTTTCGGAGATTACATCTTTTTGCTCTAAAATAGGGTTAAGCAAATCACTATATATCTTGTAGTATGGCTTGTCTGTAAAATCAGGGGTATCAATCAGCATTTTTTCCAGAGGAAAATTGACAAGCATAACACTTCCTTTTCCATATTTTGTTCGGGACAAAATTGGACATCCCTTTTCATCTGCAGCTAACACCTCTGCCCTTGTTGCACATAACTGAACTGTATGCTGTTTTCGATAAAAAACACTTTCTCCGCTTGGCAAAGCAAACAATCCTTGTTCTTCTGCATTTCTTGAGTGTTCTACACGCAGTCCTGTAAATTCTTCAAACTCCGTCAAAAATCCATCGTCCATAGAAATATATAAGGTTGCTCCTGCTGAAACCTTTTCTTTCAGCTGATCATAGGCAACCTTGCTCATGGTCAAACCGGAAATAGAAGGCAAAAAGTATAAATTGCTGTCTGGCAACTTCTGCTCACAGTAAGTAAAATCAATGGTTAAATTTGCCTGCTTGGCCAATACATAGGTCATATAGGCAATCCCCCAGTGATCCTGTCCCTGAGTCAAAATACAGACACCATCACAGCTGCGGTGAGGAAGGGAAAGATCTAGCTGTTTTAGTAGTTGAGAAAACTTTTTCATCTCCAACAGCATTGGTTTTGGACAACGATTTGCATCCATCATTCCTAATTCACGTTCACACATATTCCAGTCATAAGGTGGAGCAGACAGCATATTTTGATCATGGGCACACCACCAAAGCAGACCGGTAGCTCCATTTGCCCAGTTGGAAAATAAATTAGCGCGCATGAACATGGCATTATGATTATCATCTGCTACCATAGGACCCATTCCGCCAATTTCTTCCACTAAGCATGGTTTATGAGAAATGGTAGCATAATACTGAGTCTGTGCAGTAGCATGCATCAGTGTACGACAAGATGTAAGCGGGTCAACCAGACAGTGTTCTACCCAATAAGGATAGGGATGAGTAGTTAATTCATCTGTAAGTTCTCCCTGATCTTGAATTGTCCAGCATCCCTCTGGCTGAAGTGAGTGCATACCAGAAAAAATCTTTCTAGAAGGATCGCTGGCACGAATTGCGTTGGTAATAAAGGCAGTCCAACTATAAGCTTCCTCCTCTGAAGCGACTTTTCCCATACAGTTGCACTCATTTCCAAGATCCCACGCATAAATACAGCTTTCTTCTCGAAATTGGGAAATAACTCCTTTAATCAGCATTTGCTGCAGCTTCAGTGCTAAAGGATCGTGAAAAATATTTTTCCCATATAATGCAGGTGGAACATAAAGTCTTCCACTCATCCAGCCTGTCACAAGTCCTACAATGAGACGAAAACCACATTCTTTTGCCATAGTGCAGAAGTCTTTGAAATGGTCCAACATACTTTCATCTAAAAAATATGGATTAGATGGACGGATGTCGCCCACAAGGCATAGTTCTCTAGCTTGTCCTTCTGCCCCATACAACCGTTCCACTGGCTGAAAATCGCGCCAGTTTAAAAAAACTCGAAGTACTTCGATTCCATTTTCTTTTAAAGCCAAAAGATCTTGTTTTACACAGTCAGCGTCCCAATACCGCCACATATCTGCACCAGCATGAGAGGCCCAGTAGTTGCATCCAAGTAAAAATTTTTCACTCATATTGATTCTCCTTACTTAACAATTGACTACATTGATGGGTGAACCTAAAAGAAAGGATTTTACATTTTGTGCAGCAATATCTATTAATCGTCCTCTTGCTTCCTTCGTAGCCCAGGCAATATGAGGAGTCAAAATACAGTTCGGTGCTTTTAACAATGGATTATTAGCTTCAATTGGTTCTACAGAGACCACATCCATGGCTGCTCCTGAAACCTTACCCGTCTTTAATGCCTGTGCTAAATCTTCTTCAACAATAAGAGGTCCCCTAGATGTATTTAACAAAAATACTCCCGTCTTCATTTTTGAAATGGATTCTGCATTAATGATACCTTTTGTAGACTCAAATAATGGACAGTGTAAAGAAATGACATCAGATTTTTCCAGCAATTCATCTAATGATACACGCTGCGCAAAATCATATTGCTGATCATTATAAAGATCAAAATAAATGACTTTCATTCCAAATGCCAGAGCTATCTTAGCAACAGCTTGTCCAATTTTTCCAAATCCAATTAACCCTAATGTTCGATTAGTTAATTCGGTCAAAGGATAGCTCCAATAGCACCATTCTATACTACGTTCCCACTTTCCCTGAAACACCTCATCAGAATGTGCACCTATTCTATGGCATAATTCTAATAGTAATGCTATTGTAAATTGTGCCACCGTCTCTGTTCCATAATCAGGGATATTCGTAACAACTATTCCGGCTTTTTCGGCTGCAACCACATCTACCACATTATACCCTGTTGCAAGAACTCCAATGTATTGAATATTCGTATGTGCAATAATTTCAGCAGTGATTGGTGTTTTATTCGTAAGTATGACTTTTGCATTACCAATTCTTTCAATTATTTTTTCAGAAGGTGTTCTATCATATACTGTCAATTCACCCAATTGTTCTAATAATTTCCAAGTCAAATCCCCCGGATTTAAAGTATATCCATCTAATACTACTATTTTCATGTATATTCTCCTATTTTTGTTATGAATAAAAACCTTATTCAATTGAAATAAGCGTTACTCAAACATTTAAGTTCCATATCACTTTTTCTATAATCTTTCCATACATTATCCTTCCAATATTGAATTTTTTTAACTTTCTGAAAATCAAATTCTAATGCCAGCCCTGGATGATCAAACGGCATTAAGAAACCATCTTTCGGAAAAAGCCGATATTTTTGAAATAATTGTTGTCGTTCCTGATAAGGAATTAAAAATTCCATATATGGTGCTACCGCTGGAGAAAGAACAGAACAAACAATAGTACCCGCAGGTGTCGTGCAACCATGAGGCATTAATGGTATCCCATAAGTCTCACACATAGATCCAATTCTTACCAATTCTGTTATTCCTCCTGTCCAACTTGGATCAGCCTCAACAATATCCAATATTCCTTTATCCAAAAAAGGTTTTATCTGCCAACGTGTATATAGATGTTCGCCTGCTGCAATAGGAACATTTACTGTATTATGCAACTGATAATAAGCATCTATCATATTCGGCATCAAAGGTTCCTCAATCCATGCAGGATTCACTGATTCCAATTCCTTTAACATCATTCGTGCATAAGGCAAATCCCAGCCCATCCAAGCATCAAACATAATATCATAATCTTTTCCGCATGCCTCACGCAGAGAATATGCCAACTCCATGTTTTTCTCAATTCCCTTATATCCATCTGCTGGCCCATAGCGAAAAAACCATTTTTGACCTTCATATCCCATAGCTATAATTTCCTTTGCTTTTTTCTGAATTTGTTCAGGTTCCAAAGGATATCCTAAAGTGCTAGCATACGCTTTTACTTTACGATTGCCTCCCAACACTTTATGAACAGGCATATTAAGATACTTTCCTTTTAAATCCCAAAGAGCACAATCGATGGAACTGATGGCAACCATGCTGTATCCAGTTCGACCATGCCGATCCAATCGCAGCATTTGATCCCAAATAATTAAAATATCTAAAGGATCTTTCCCAATCAATGAATTCACAATACCAAATATATGGGGCACCACCTGCTCAAAAACAGGACCATAAACGCCTTCTATTCCTTCATCCGTTGTAATTACTAAAAAAATATCCTCTACTTCAACTTGATTGGTATCGGGATCCACCAAATCCCATACAGGCGCTTTGGCACACTCCATATAAACATCCAATGGTCTAGCTACTCGTTCGTAATCTTTGTAAGAAGGCGGCAAACTGCCACATAATTTAATAAACTTTACTCCAGTGATTTTCATAGTATTTTCTCCTCTTTTCTGGGCTGAATTAAACCTGTTTGTATTTTTCCAATATCAATATACATCCACTATTTTTATCAATTGGTACACGAATTACTGTGTCTTCTTTTTGTGCATAAGATGAATTAAAAATAGCTCGTATTTGATACCCATTTTGAATAACAAACTCTTCTTCAACAGGTTTGATATCATAATTAACTACCACAACAGCAACTTTATCAAAAGATAACCAATGTTCCGTAATACCAGTTAAAAATTGTTTATTACTCAAAATATTATTTTGACAAAGCTCTTCGGATAAAAAATTATAAATGTCCCGATGAAGCCGACCAATATCTGTATAAGAAACTCTGCTTTTTTGTGCATAATCTGCTTCAATAGAAACAGGACAATAGTATACTGTTCCCTTTCCATAATAATTTTTTAACAACAAAGGAGTTCCGTTATCATCTTGAAGCAAAATTTTTGCGGTAGTCGGCACAATTTCTTTACTCCATTTGGAAACTATTTGAGATGTCTGATAAGAATATCTCTGCTCTTCTTCCCACATCATAGCCATTTTAAATCCAAATACCTCTTCGTATCCTGTTCCCAACATTTTATCACTAGAAAGATACAAAGAACTTCCATTTTTTACTTTTTCAATGAGTGTTTCCCATTCTTCTTTTGAAGAATTTTCATAACATGGATACAGATAAAAATTGCTGTCTTTTAATTTTTGTTTACTGGATTGATATGTTATACTAAATCCAGACTGCAACGACAATAAAAAGCTTCCTAAACACGTACTCCAACTATCAACATCAGTTAACACTGCATGTGCATGTACTTTTCGTAATGGCAAATATGTAAAGGGAAGTTTATTGCACATCTCTTTAAATTTTCTAAACTCATTTAATGCAGGCTTTTCTTGTCCATCCGGCAAAAGCAGTCCCATTCCTCGCTCCCCATGTGACCATACATAAGGAGCATGCGCTAGATCCTTTTCATAAGATGCACACCACCATAGCAGAGGAAACCCATCATATGCTAAAGCATTAAATAAACTAGCTCTTACAAAATCACAAGTATTTTCTTCGTTTTGTCTTAAATCAGTTGTCCCAATTTCCTCAGTAAAACACGGCTTTTGTCCAATATCACGATAAAAACACAATTCTGCTGCCAAATGTGATACAGGTTTAATCGTAGTACAAGGATCCAAGTTACAAAATGGCGTCCAAACTGTATAAGGATGAATTGTTAATATATCTGTTACTTCACCTTGATCCTCAATTTTCCATGTACCACCAGGAGTTAAGGAGTGCATTCCGGATAAAACTGGTCTGGTATTGTCAACTTTTTTAATAGCAGAAGATATTGTATAGCTCCACAGCCACGCTTGATAAGAATTCTCTACCTCTGCCATACAATTAGACTCATTTCCCAATTCCCATGCCACAATTACACTATTGTTTTTAAAGTACTCTACAAAGCATTCTACAAACTTTGTTTCCCAGTACAAACAAAAGGAATCCGTTAGTACATTTCGTCCCTCCAGTGCTTCAGGAACAATTAATCTTCCGCTCATCCATCCTGTAAGTAATCCGATTATCAATTTGAAATGATATTTTTCACATAAGTTTGTAAAAGCTTCAAAACGTTCAAGCATAACTGGATCCATACCCGCTTGACCAATATGATTAAATTTTCGTGTAGATTCTCTAAAGCACACAACTCGTTCTTTTCCAAAACATTCTCTATGCAGCGTAATTGGCTGAAAATCCCTCCACAAAGGAAAAACACGAAGCACGCTTGCTCCCGTATCAGCTAACCGGGATAAATCTCTTTCAATAATGGCTTCATCCCAATCATTCCACATATTCGTTCCTGCATAAGAAGCCCAATAATTAAACCCAAACTCATAGTTGCCATTTTCAAAAACAGTACCATCTATCATAAAGACTTTCCTCACTTTTTATTTATTAGCAGCCCGATAAGCCGCTGGTGTCATATTGTATTTTTTCTTAAACATATTAAAAAAGTAAGATGAATTTGAAAATCCAACAGATTCAGAAATTTTATTTACAGTCTCATTTGTTGAGAGTAACAAACAACTGGCTTTTTGCAACCGATAATCATTTAAATATTCTGTAAAAGAATGCCCTGCAGCCTGCTTATATAATTTTCCAATATATGCTGAAGACATATTAATCTCATCTGCAATATTGTTTATGGAAAATATAGGATTACTGTAATTTTTCTCAACAGAATTTCTTATTGTTGAAACCAAATTGTCATGTTTACTTTTAGCATTTTCTAAAACGCCTTCATGAATTTCAGAAAAAAGATTTATAAACATATTTTTTACTTGACCTATTGTTTCCAATGTTTGAATTTTTTGAATAAAGGAAGTAAAATCATCTAGCGTAGTTACCAGAAAGCTAATATTAGATTGATAATAATGCTTTATTGCATATGCTAAATGTAAAAAAGATAACTGAATATTATCAATATCCATTTTTTCTAGCTCCCCAAAAAAGCAATTCAACACTTCAATTGCCTGTTCTTCTTTTCCGCTAAATATTTGGTTGATCATATCTCTTTCTATATTGGGTAAGTTGGGAATATAATATTTTTTCCCCTCCATATATTCATCATAATAAATTACACTATGAAGTCCCTGTACAAACACATAAGATTTAGCTGTCATAGCTTCTTTATACAAAAAAGGTAAATCTCGGTAAGTATATCCTAAAGAACTAAAACAAATACTCACAGCATATTGTAAGCTAGTTAAAGATGCTTGAAATTCTGATCCTAAACACCGGATATCCACAGAATCTTTAACCTCAATAATAACAGGAATAACCCCATTGCTAAAAGGCAATATTTCAAAATTTTCTATTCGCTGCTGCAATATCTGTTGAATATCTAACTCTAGATTATGAATATGCCTATTTACTGAATGATTCGGGCGATTCTTAAATGCCCAATAATTGTCCACAGTAATAATCATAACTATAATTTTTCCTTTATGAGAAAAATTGATTTTATATTTGTCAAATTTGGCTATCACATCTGATGTATTTTCATTATTTTTATTATTCAATAAGCGGAATAAAAAATATTGCCTTTTCAACTGATAATCCTTATTTTGTTGATATTCCAATGTTTCAATTTTATTTTGAATCGGTCTATAAATTTTATTGGAAAGAAGCCAAATCACCATACAACTAACTATTAAAATTCCTATACAACTCCATATTACAACGGTTCGTGAAGACTGTATCGGTTGTACAATAACATCATAATCATTAATAGAAAGAAATGTCCAATTATCATATCCCCATCTATCTGGACAAACATATGACACCAATTTCTTATTTTTCCCGTCTCCATAAATAAAAAATCCTTGCTGTTGATTTTCTTCTATCATAGTTCGATAATAATTTAATTCTTTTGAACTGCTTTGTTTTAATATATTTTGTGATAAAACAATATTGTTGTTTTCATCTATAATTTCAATATAGCTACCAGATTTATCCGGAGACGATAAATAACCTATTGATTTTTTGACCCAATCTCCAGAAAAATTAATTGCAATAATATTTCTTATTTTTCCAGTAATACTTTTGGTATAGTAAAAATATGTATAAATAGAAGTTTGATAATTATCTCTAACAGGAATCATACGATGGTATGGCGTATAAAGGCTGATATTATCTATATTATTAATAAAATCTCTGTATTCTGCATCATAAAAAAAATCTATATCGTTTATCATACTGCTTTCATTGCTTCCAGATGAAAAAACGCAATTACAGACATCATTGTAAATATAAATTGAATAAATTTGAGGCGTTGTTATCCGAAGTTGCTCTAATTGTGACAATCCTTTTCTTACATCATCACCATCAGCCTCATGCGTCATTGATAAATCCATAATCTGTGGATCATTAATAATTCCAGTAAAAACACTTTGAACATATTCCGACAAAAATTCTACAGTACTAGCAGTTTGACGCAATCGAACCAAAGAATCTTGATAAAGTTGTTGCTGCATTTTTGATTCAAAAAACGAATAAAAAAATGTTGACATTCCTAATATAATAACAATTACTGCGCTCATAAATGTCAAAACAATTTTTGAAAGGAGTTTTTTATTTGCTTTTATCATAACTCATCCTGCCCCTTCAACTTAACTATATTTTCGTTTTTTAATCAATGCCTAAAACAGTCATATGGAAAATCCATATGACTGTTTCCACTTTTTAAACAATTTATTTGCTCTGATTGTATTCTGCCACTTGTTTATTCAGTTCTTCAATCACTTTTTCAATTCCAGCATCCTTTAATTTTTTACGTAATGTTTCTAAACCTTCTTTAGGATCAACGGTTCCATAATCCAATGGCACTTTGTATTCTGAAATTACATTAGTGATTGCGGCAATTTCTGCTGAGATATTATCTTCATTAATTACAAAACCAGCTAATGCTGGAACTACAGAATTTTCAAATGCTGTAGTTTTCGCTTCTACCAACCAATCCCAATCCAGTACAGAATCTCTTTTTAATTCATCATTAGCAATTCCCATAGATAGCCCTCTGATATTTAAGTTTGCATCCGGGCTAGCATTTTCAGGACGCATAATTTTTCCATCTGAAGTCAGATCGTAGTTTACACCTTCTACGCCATATGTTAACAAATCATATACTTCCTGATCATGGGTTGCTAATTCTAAAAACATCAAAGAACGTTCAGGATTTTTAGCATGTGCACCAATGGCTGTTCCATTTCCGGCGGGTGCAGATCTTTCAATTTTGGTAGTATCAGGTGACCAAACACTAATTTCCCAATCAGGATTAGATGCTTGTAAAGTATTGTAGATATTCTGAATATTTCCATGATTTTCGATAGTAGTAGCACTAGTTCCTGCTAAAAATTGATCTTTTGTTGCGGATTTTTCTGACAAAATGCTCTTTGACCAATATCCTTTATTATACCATTCGTGTTGTCTTGTTACAAATTCTTCATATTCAGGAGTATCTACAAGTGAGAATACCTCTGTACCATCTTCTATTTTATAAGTAATTACTCCCTGGTCTCCTCCTACAATTGGGCGAGCCCAATCTGGCCCATACTGAACTGCATTATAAATGATACCTGTACTCGTGGGAGAAAGTGCTAATGGAAGCATAGAAGGTTCATTCTGTTTAATTGCATCAAAATATGCTTCTAAATCTTCATAGGAATCAATTTCCGGTACATTGTATTTTTTTCTTAAATCCTCACGAATCACAAAATCATGAGTTTGAACTTCTTCTTTATAACCTGGAACCATATAAATTTTTCCGTTAATTTTAATACCATCAATTAAATTCATTTCCTGCATTTGTTTATATGTTTCTGGTGCATAGGTCGGTAACATATCATCTAATGGCATATATGCTCCTTTGGCACCTTCTGTAAAATAAAAAGCCCAGTTTGCAGTATAAATCATATCGTAACTTTCACCTGATGCTAATATCACTGGAAATTTTTGTTTCCAATCTCCCCAAGAAATAGCCGCTGGATCTAAAGTGGCATTAATTTTTTCTTTAAGTTTTTCGTTAAGTGCATCTAAAGCAGCATCAGAAGTCTCTCCCCCTTCATCACCTAAAAAATAGGTTTTAAGCACAACTTCTTGAGAAGTATCCGTTCCACTAGTACCAGAGGAAGTGTTCTTTGATTCTTCTGACTTTTTGCATCCTGTAAATGTTGCTGTCAACAAAACAGCAGCTAAAAATGCAGCTAAAAATTTTTTGTTTTTCATAATTAATCCTCCTAAAATTTAAATTATATTAACCACTGTGTGGCATTAACCTTTGACCGCACCCACAGTTAACCCCTTAACAAAATATTTTTGAACGAATGGATACAAGAAAATAATGGGACCTGTTGTAATGACTGCCATAGCCATTTTAAAAGTTTCGCTAGGCATATCAGTAATAACAATTCCTGCTGAAGAAGCTGCTTCTCGCAGACCTGTAATATTTGCAAGCATTTGATACAACAAATATTGCAGCGGATACAGATGCGTGCTGTCAATATATAACATTGCATTATACCAGTTATTCCAATATCCTAATGCGATGAATAGCCCAATTGTAGCAAGTCCTGCACCAGACAACGGAAGATACAGAGAAATAAAGATTCTAAAATCATTTGCACCATCTAACTTTGCTGATTCCATGATAGAATCCGGAATATCTTTCATAAAATTCCTCATAAGAAAAATATTCCATGCTGCCAACAATCCTGGCAAAATCAATGATAACAAATTATCCTTTAACCCAAGGTATTTAACAATCAAAATATAGCTAGGAATCATACCCCCACTAAATATTGTGGGAAAATAAAATATAAATGCAATTTTATTCCTATATTCAAAATCCTTTCTCATCAGTACAAATGCTGACATCGCCGTTAAAAAAATACTTAATCCTCCACCAATAACCGTAATGAAAATAGAAACTCCATATGCATTAATAATTTTTTCCGGAATTTCAAACACCATTTTATATGCATTGAGTGAAAAATGATCCGGTATAAAAGAATATCCTTTTGTTAAAATTTCTTGTTCACTAGTAAAAGAACCAATTACAATTAACCAAAATGGAATAAAACAAATTAACGCTATAATAAATGTGACAAAATAAGATAGTCCTACAAATACTTTTTCGTCTAATGTCTTTTTCAAATTAATCCCCCCTTATTTAAAATAAAGAATAATCAGGTTCTATTTTTTTCACAATAAAGTTAACCACCATAATCAAAATAAAGCTAACGACAGATTGATAGAGCCCCGCAGCTGTTCCCATACCCGGATCAAAAGTTTGTGTCAACATTCTAAAAACATAAGTATCAATAATATCTGTTGTTGAGTAAAGATTTCCGTTATTTCCAATAATTTGATAGAAAAGTTCAAATTGTCCTTTCATAATCTTTCCTACTGCAAATAATGTAATGATAATAACAGTAGGCTTTAATAACGGTACTGTAATATAACGAATTTCCTGCCACTTATTTGCCCCATCAATTTTTGAAGCTTCATAAAATTCACTGCTTATACCAGTTAAAGTGGCCAAATAAATTACAACACCATATCCTAATCCTTTCCATTCATGAAAGAACACCAGTATATATTTCCAAATTCCAGAATTACTGTATGCATCAAATGGTTCCATGCCTAAACTGACTAAAATATTGTTAATTACACCATACTCATAATTAAATAAATTATATACAAATGCAGCCAGCAAAACATAAGAAACGAAATATGGAAGAAACATTAGAGATTGGGCAATTTTTTTATACCATTTCCTCGTTATTTCGCTCAACATAATTGCAATAGCAATTTGTGCTACTAGATCCACAAGAATAAAAATCACATTATATAAAAATGTATTTTTAGTAACCCTCCATAATGTTCCAGACATAAACAAAAACTTAAAATTTGCCATTCCTACCCAAGGACTTCCAAGAATACCATCTGAATAGTTAAAATCTTTAAAAGCTAATACAATACCAAACATAGGAAGGTAACAAAAAATAATAAAAAATACTATTGCTGGCAAAATCATCATCCACATCACATAATTTTTTTTCAGATCATATAAAAAATTATGTTTTTTGTTTGAAAAATTGTTTTTTGATAGATGTGTTCTATCCTTTTCAGAAAGTTTACTTCGCATTTTAATCCTCCTATTAACTATTAATTTAATAGCATGTATTTTGTCACTTCATGCTGCTAAGCTAATTTTAAGTCCAAAAAATATATTTTTAAAGTAAAAATTAATAGAATTTGAATGATTCTTATTTTTTTCACTGCTTTTTTTCCTAAAAATTCTATATTTTTACTGTAAATTAATCTCACTTTATTATAGAATAAAAATGGTTTTCTTTTGATAGTTGTTTGAACTGTTTAGGAGATTTCTTTTGCGAACACATTAACCTAACAGAAAATTTTATAGGCTACCTACGTTCATCAATTCCTTTTGGTAATTGAATTATTCATAATTAAATGATAAAATTTGTAAAACAGGTGATTATTAAAATTATCATTAGGAAGGAGAGCTTTTATGAAGAAAGTGGTTACCGGTGGATTTTTAGGGTTGTTCGGCATTATTGGACTCGTATGTGTTATCATATTTGCTTCAGAAGATCTTGCAACAGACTGGTATGGAAATAGATTGCTTTATACAATTATTCAAGGTGACTTTTCCCTAATCTTTTTCAGTTCTTTATTTTTACTTATTGGCGGAATTATTCTAATGTTTGTAGGTTGTTTCAAAAAAGACAAGTAGTATAATGGTAGACAAGTCAAATGATTGGGCCGCTTTTTTATTTTATAAACGCAGCGGATTATAGTAAGTTCCAGACTTTAAAAGATGACTGTATTGGAATCCCATTTTCCCTTCACTGGGATATTTCTAAAAAAAGGGTGCACTTCTCCCTTTGATTTTTGACCTTTTAAAACCGTCCCCTTGAGGTTTGTTAATCTATCTAAAAACTTGCTAAAAAATTCTACAGATGCTTTCAGCTTCTGCAAAATTAAACAAGTGAAAAAAGGAAATAAAATGGAAAAAAGCGAAGTTTACAGCCTGATTCATCAAACTAAAACTTCGCTTTTTTACAAAATATATTCAATTTTATTTGGATATCTACAAGAGCTTTCTTTGATATTCCACTTTTCGAAAAATGTATCTATAAAAAATCATTTCATTTTTTAAATCAAAAAAAGCTTGCAAAGTCCGATATATAAGCCAAAAATGAGGTGGACATCTAAAATGTCCACCTTAGATGTTATAGGTGCCTGTTTTTACTAACACTCAATCTTTGAATCGCTTTCAAATTTTCTTTTGAAAATTACCATAAAACT
>JBMNPJ010000005.1:0-251336 GCA_050943535.1 Massiliimalia sp. | reverse complement strand
CTGAAACCACTCTGCTACAGGAACATTTTCCCATCCCGGAAAATTAGGAGAAAAAAACGAGATTCCCTTTTCCCGATCCAGCAAACCGGGAATCCCCATTCCCATACAGCGCACCTGACCTGCGTGAATGCCAGCCTCTTTTAACACCTGCTCAATCGCCTGTGCCATTCGTTCCAAAACAGAGTCGGTTCCTTCCTCTACACAGGTAGAAGCTCGGTATTCTCCCAGTTTTTGAAATTCCTCATCAAACACAGAGGCTTTGATATTGGTTCCGCCTAAATCGATCCCTAAATAAGCTGTCCCCATTTCCAGTTCACTTCCTGTTTTCGAAAATACTCTGCTGCATAATCAAAAAGCACTGGGGTAATTGCCGGATAAGTTAAACAATCCGGCAGCGTATCAAACCGTTTGGTTTCTGCCATTTCACTTTGCGGGATTGGCTCCAAACAATGGATATCTGCAAAAAATACCACTCCGTTTGCACCGCCCTGATCGTCCCATGCACGGTAATCACACAAAGGTACCATTTCAAAATCCACTGCGCCGGATTCCTCAAACAGTTCCCGCTTTGCAGATTCCAGTGGAGTTTCTCCCGGTTCAATATGCCCGCCCTGGGTTTCCCAAGTACTTCTTTTTTTATGTCTGCTCAATAAAATCTGTTCCTCATAACGGGACAGCACAACCACATAGCGATATTCCTGCAGCGTGTTCAAAGGAAAACATTGACACGGCATCGCATTTCCCCCTTTTTCCACAAAATTTTGATTGTCAATTTATTTTTATTATAAACCCGATTGCCAGATTGTCAATCACCAGGGGTTCACACCCCTGGACCCAGAGAGGCTACGCTCGTATTCTGTTAGCTGAGAGAAAATTATTTGATATTTCCGCTTTACTGACAGGGTGCGCGCCGTAGGTCATTTGCTCCGGCTCTTAGCCGGTTTTCCTAACTGCCCATGCTCCCTCTCCATTTTCCCGGAGCACATCCAGTACTGCTGACAAATGCTCGATAAAAGGCAGAATTGTCCTGATAGCCGCATTCCCGGGCAATGCTTTCCTGGGTGCGGTTGGTAGAAACCAACAGCTGTTTTGCGTGATTGATTCGTAACATTTTTAAATACTGATGGGGTGTCATTTCAAATCTTTTCCGAAACACCCGAATTAAATGATCTGGTGTGTAGGAATACTGCCGGGAAAGCTGGGCTAAATCCACCGGTTCGGTACAATGAACACGGAGGTATTCCGCAATTTCTTCTGCCAATACCGATTCTCCCGTCACCTTCTGGGAGGTTTGGTACAGTTTTTCAAACACTGATAAAAATTGTCCGTTTACCGCAAAAGGACTGGACTGGGGCTGACGGTAATACTTGTCCAGTTTCATCAGTTCCGGCAGCAGTTCTTCCTCAGAAAATTTTCCGGCAATAGGACATCCTTCCTCATGAGAAAACTCCCCTGAAAAATGAATGTAAAAATATTTTGGAGACTGGCTTGGCACCTCCCCTGACTGAATGAGTCCGCCCCGCTGAATATACCAGTCCCCCGCAGATAAAGAAACCGGTACTCCGTTTTCTGAAAAGCGCAGTACCCCCGAAAATAAAAGCAACAGCACATTTTCGGGAATGGTTCTAAATACATGGGATTCTCCCGGATAAAACACCCGCATAGAGCAGGTTAAAAATTGAGGAAGCGGGTCAAACTTAAGATACATCTGGATTCTCCTATCAAGTCGATTTTTACAATATTTCAGTCGATTTTTTGCCTTTCTCTCCATGAAAAATTATGCTATTCTGAAAACAGAAATTTCGGATTCCCAAGGAGGATTTTGATATGGAACTCAAACAAATAGCATACACTCCATTTACTGCCAACGAACTGAAGCCCTCTGGGTGGTTAAAGCGCCAGCTGGAAATTCAGGCAAAAGGGCTCAGCGGAAACCTTCATAAAATCTGGCCGGATATCCGGGACAGCGCCTGGATCGGCGGAGACCGGGAAGGCTGGGAACGGGTTCCCTACTGGCTGGACGGACTGATCCCGTTAGCTTATTTATTAGAGGATGAAGAACTGATCCAAACAGCTAAAACATACATTGACGCCATTTTATCCCGTCAGCAGGAAGATGGCTGGATCTGCCCCTGCTCTTTGGAAGAAAGAGGCACCTATGACATGTGGGCAGCCATTCTCATTGCCAAAGTGCTTACAGTATACGCTGATTGTTCTAAGGATGAACGAATTGAACCGGCACTGAAAAAGCTGCTTTATCAATTTTACCATCACATTGACGGACACACCCTGTTTAACTGGGGATCTGACCGGTGGTTTGAAGCTTTGATTGCGATTTTCTGGCTTTATGAACGCTCTCCGGAAGACTGGTTGCTTCAGATGGTACATAAACTGCAGATTCAGGGAATCGACTGGAAACAGGTGATTCGTTCCGGAATTGCCAAAGTGCCGGAACGCCGCTGGACTCATCTCACCCATGTGGTAAACCTGGCAATGATGCTCAAATCCCAGGCGCTGATGTCACGGCTTACTGGAGAAAATCCGGAAGAATTTGCAATGGAAGCGCTGGAGCTGCTGGAATCTTTGCACGGTATGGCAGTGGGACATTTTACCGGTGACGAATGTCTTGCCGGCGACAGCCCGATTCAGGGCAGCGAATTGTGCTCTGTGGCAGAAGCCATGTACTCCTATGAATGGCTCTTTGCTGTTTCCGGAAATCCCCATTGGCTGGATCGGCTGGAAAAGCTGGCATTTAACGCACTCCCTGCTACCATAACACCGGATATGTGGGCGCATCAGTATGACCAGATGACCAATCAGGTGGAATGCTCCATTCTGCCGGAAGATCATGTGGTATTTGGAACCAACGGACCGGAATCCCATCTGTTTGGTCTGGAACCCAATTTTGGATGCTGTACGGCTAACTTTAACCAGGCTTGGCCAAAATTTGCCCTTTCCACCTTCTTCCGTCAAAAGGGCGGCATTTTATCTGCCGCTTTGGCTCCATCCTGTGTGAGCACAGTAATGGATGGTGTTCCTGTTACCTGCACCCTGGATACCCAGTATCCATTCCGCAACACCTTGACCTACACCATCACTGCTGATGCTCCGGTTACCTTTACGCTTAGTATCCGCATTCCTGTTTTTGCATCACAGGCGTTTGTAGACGGCGCACCGGCAAAACCAGGCAGCTTTTTCTCTGTTCATCAGGAATGGAATGGAACCCAGACTGTGACAGTGCAGCTGGAATTTGAGACCCACATGGAACAACGCCCCAGAGATATGGTATGTGTTTGGAGAGGCCCGCTGCTTTACTCTGTTGCCATCCAAGAACGCTGGGAAGGCAGAGAATATACAAAAGACGGCGTAGAACGCAAAGCGCCTTACTGCGATTACTGCGTCTATCCAGAATCCAAATGGAACTACGCTTATGTAAGCGATAAATTTGAGGTGACAGAGCGGGAATTTGACGCTCCCTTCTCCACAAAACAGCCTCCGGTTATGCTCACTGCATCCATGGCAGAAATCCCGTGGGGATTCCACAACGGCACCTGTGATCCAGAACCGGAAAGCCGCATTCCATCAGGAGCACCACAATCTGTTACCCTGATTCCTTACGGCTGTACCAATTTAAGAATGACCGAAGTTCCATTTTTGAAAAAATAAGTCAAGATAAATGACATGCTGCCCATATTCTATCCGCTGATTCCAAAGTAGGGATTTTTCCCGCACTATTGACAGAGTACGGGCAGCGTCTTTACTTTCAAATATCAAACTGATCCCCTGCCCCAATCCAGCGGAGCTGTTCTCCCAGCGTGGGCTTTAGTTTTTCATAAGCTGTCCGTCCGGTGCAGTGACAGGTGTAATATGTAATGGGATAAGACGCCAGTTCCCGGGCAACCCCGGCAATAGTGTTATCTGGTTCACAGGTTCCCGCACTGGGATTGGAAAGATGAAAACCGCCGACAACAGCGGTTACCTTTCCCCCAGTCAGCTGCTGTGCCCGGCGGAGAATATTCACAATCCCCCGATGAGCACATCCGGTCAGCAGCAAAAATCCTTTTGGCTGTTCCACCAACAGATACTGCTCGTCAAGAAAAGGATCTTTTTCATAACTTCCCTGCTTTTTAATTTTTAACACATCATTGGATCGGGAAAGCAGGCAGGATTCTTCTATTGAGGAAAACAAAAGGCATCCCGGCGCAGGAGTCAGATCCCCGTGAACAGAAATCCATCGGTCAGAACTGCAGTCCGGTTTTTCAATCCCGATAAAATCGATTCTGCCGCTGGGTCTTTGGGCAAAATGTTCTGCAAGGGCATGTTCATGGACATAAAGCGGTGCATGGTCATTCACCTGAAAAAAGGTCTCAATTCCTCCGCCGTGATCGTAATGCCCGTGAGACAGCACTGCAAAATCCACCTTGGCAAGTGAAAGTCCCAGCTGAGCAGCATTTTCCGCAAACAATCCGCTTTTTCCCGTGTCAAATAAAATCGTTTGATTGGGCGTTTCTAGGTATAAACTCAGTCCGTGTTCACATAAAAACCGGCTGTCTTTGCAGGTGTCTTCTGCCAGTACGGAAATTTTCATAATACGTCCTCTCCATTCATGCGGGATTCTTTTTTGGATTCATTATCTAAGTTTTATCCTTTGTTTTTATATGCTTTCTCCAAAAATATACCGTAAAGTTATTTTACTTTACAGCATATTTTCTGTTTATCACACCATATTTTACTCTTATTGTAGCACACCTTTTCTCAAAAAGCTACCAACTTCCCTGCCCTGCAAAAGAAAAATAAACTGCCGGGTTCTAGCGCTATCAAACCAAAAAAACTGTTACTGCAACCACATTGAAATGATACTATTGGTATGCTATAATCGGTGTAACAAGTATCATTTTTTAAGGTGATGTGCTATGGCAACCAGCCAAGATTATTTGAATTTTTTGTTAGATCAGCTGTCTTCCCTGGAAGGAATCACCTACCGCATGATGATGGGTGAGTACCTGATTTATTATCGTGGGAAAGTGGTAGCATATGTTTGTGATGATAGGTTTTTAGTCAAACCAGTGCCGTCAACAATTAAACTGCTTCCCTATGCAGAATACGATTCCATCAATGCAGGCGGCAGAAAAAAATTATTGCGCGTTGACAATGTTGATGACAGCAATTTCCTTGCAGAATTACTAGATTCCATGTATGATGAATTACCATTTCCAAAATCGAAAAAGAAAACATAAAAACAGGCAGCATTAAAATCAACCGCTGCCTGTTTTTATGTATTTTGTGATTCTGTCCCCCATTCTGTTTAGCGGATCGATCATTTTTTGATCCCGATGATGGCACAAGATACTCTAGGCGGCATACCCTGCCGTTATAAAATGATACAGATTAATCCGCTGCATCCTTCGTTGATAATCCGCTCAATGGTTTCCTGCAGTTTCATCCGAGCCTCTGACGGCATTCGGTACAGTTTGTTGTGCAGACCTTCATTGACCAGAGCATGCAGAGATTTCCCGAAAATATTGGATTCCCAGATTTTCTGAGGATCTTCATCAAAGCCTTTCAATAGGTACATGACCAAATCTTCGGACTGACTTTCGCTTCCTACAATCGGACTGACTTCGGTGGTAATACTGGCCTTCATCATATGGATGGACGGAGCCTGTGCCCGCAGACGAACACCATACTTGCCACCCTGTTTGACAATCTCCGGTTCTTCCAATGACAGCTGATCCAAGGTAGGCATGACAATACCGTATCCAGTAGCTTCTACCTCATCCAGTGCATCCTTAAACCGCAGATATTCTTTTTTCATCTGTGCCAGTTCAATCAGCTGCGGCAGGAGAGATTCTTCATTCCGAATTTCCAGCCCACTCTCGTCAGATAAAATCTGATAAAACAGATCGTCTTTCAAATCAATAGAAATTTTTGCAGAACCATTCCCTAAATCAATCTGCTCTACCCGGGTGCGTTTAATCTGGTCACATTCCCCAATCTTTTGGGAAAGCCGCTCCACTTCATGAATACAGCGCAGCTCTTTTGCTCCAGCTTTAATTTCATCGAACACCGCTGTTTTCAGCCAGTGATCCTTTTTTAAGAAATGAATCCATCGGGGCATCTGGAAGGAAATTTCTTTCACCGGGAACTGGTACAAAAGCTGACGCAGGATAGCAGTAATGTCTTCTTCATCCAGCCCCAGGCAGTCTGTGGGCAAAACAGGAACCTGATATTTTTCTGACAGTTCTTTCGCCATTTTCCGAACCGGATCTGACTGAGGAGAAATACTGTTTAAAAGAACCACAAAGGGTTTTTCCAGTTCTTTCAGTTCATTGATCACACGTTCTTCCGCTTCCTCATATTCATCTCTGGGAATATCGCTGATACTACCGTCTGTAGTCACCACAATCCCGACAGTAGAATGTTCGGTGATGACTTTCTGGGTTCCCACCTCCGCCGCCATATTAAAGGGCACTTCCTGGTCAAACCACGGAGTCACCACCATTCTGGGTGCTTCATTTTCAAAATATCCCAGTGAGCTGGGGACAATATAACCTACACAGTCAATGAGCCGCACATTCATTTTAACTCCTTCGGCCAGCTGTACCTGCACGGCTTCTTCCGGTACAAATTTGGGTTCTGTGGTCATAATGGTTTTTCCGGCCGCAGACTGGGGCAGTTCATCCACTGCCCGTTCCCGGCGAAAGTCACTTTCAATATGCGGGATGACCAAAGTTTCCATAAAGCGCTTAATAAAGGTAGATTTTCCTGTCCGAACCGGTCCCACTACCCCTAAATAGATATCCCCTTGTGTACGTTTGGCGATTTCTTGGTAAATATGTTCCATACTTCGTTCTCCGTTTCCTTATTCATCTATAATGGGAATCAATACCATGCCTCTGGCAGGGATTACTTCCTGTTCCAGGGCATTTTCCTCTAAAATAGCATTGACCGATGTGCTGTACCGTTTGGCAATCTCCCAGATATTTTCTCCTGCATCAGCATAATACAAAAGCAGTGTGCAGTCATTCTTCCGCGTTTTGGGATGATCTTCCAACACTTTTACATTGGTCATCAAAGGCATTTCTTCTGTTTCATACAGCATACCAGTTACTGATAAGCTGATGCGCAGCTCAATTTCTTTCCCAACGCCCATATGGTAGCTGATGCTTTCAATCTGCACATGAGGCTGGAACAGAAAGGTTTTTTCTTCTGTTATGCTGCACAGTTCTGCTTCCAGGGGAATTGCCCGATGAATGCTGACCGGTTTTCCCTCTTCATCCCCGGCAATGACAGTAACAGGCATCATACAGGTAAGATTCAGCCGTCCTGTCCGGCATTCCCAGCCTACCCCATTGATTTCGCAGATTAAATCATAAATGCCGGATAAAGAAGCTCCTTCGGTAGGAACCACTGCCTTTGTCATAACAGTCTGATTGATTGGCTGACAAATTTTCTGGAGTTTTACCGTTTGGGTTTCGCTTTCCATTTCATACCCAATGGAATACCCGTCATCTGCCACGGCAATCCGCTTATTTTTTCCTGCCTGGCATACTGCCCGGATTCCTACATCTGCATGAAAAGATCGGCACTCGCCGTCATCCTCAATCTGCAAATCCATATCATAGCGAACCACTTCCAAAGAGACACTGCACTGGCATTCTTCATCCAATCCATCCATATCAACAATCTGACTGATGGGAAGTACGTGTTCCATCACCTCCGGCTGTTCCGGATGGTCACTGCACAGATACAACGTATGTAGATGAAGCTGACCTTTGCACACAGCCTTATTGGAAAGCAGTTTACACTCCTCTACAAAAGCAGTTGCTTCATAATGGATTACATCCTGAATAGGAGGTTTTCCCTGTTCAATCATCAAGTCTTCCTGAATGGTAAAGTCCTTTCTGGCTACCATAGGTGTTCCGCAGCACTCCCATTCCCGTCGATGTACCTGCAGATGACTGCATCCGGTTACTGCTTCCACCTGCTTTGGCCGAAAGACGGTTGTTTTTAAGGTTACCGCTCCCCGCATATCCAGTCTTCTGGAATTTACCGCTCTGCAATGAAAATGGTCACACCGGGGAACCACAGTTACAACCGCACCAGTACATTCTTCTTTTAGTTCTGCTGTTTTGGTAAAAGGCTGTTTTTGTTCCAACTGCCGCATCCGTCCGGATTCTTCCCCCAGATACAAAACATGAAGATATGCGGTGCCGTCAATGGTCAATTTTCTTCCGTCTACCTGAGAATTAGAGATTTTCACTTCCATCCTGCTTTGCAAAATTTTAAAGATATTGGGACAATAATCCGGCAGCATATAATCCAGTTCAATGGATTGCTCTAATTCGCCATCAAAAACCGTCTCGTTTATACAGATTTTTTCTTTGTTCACCTGAAATTCCACTCGTTTCCAGCTCCTTTAATCAAAATATCACTTTGCAGATGGTATTCTGATATCACTATATTCTTGTGTGGGACAGATTATACCAATAAAGCCCAGGGCTTCACAGCCCTGGACCCAAAGAGGCTTCGCTCGTATTCTGTTGGTTAAGTAGAAAAATCAATGTTTTTCGTTTTACTGGCAAAGTATGAATATAGTGTAGCGATCGGCAGCATCCTGTCTCCCCACCGCAAGTGGTGTTCATTTTCTTATGGAAGAAAACGAACCAAAAGACCATTCCTCAAACATCGCCAGACGGTGTCCGGCACCAACCGCCTTCGGCGAGTATCCTATTAGTAAGGCGAAAATTATAAATTTTTCCGCTCAACTAATAGAGTGCGAGCGTAGCGTCATTGTCAGCGGGCGCTGCCCGCCCCCCTACGCCGCAAGACGCGGCTACCCCCTCATGATCGTTTCCAGAAGTATCATGTAAATTACCGTATTTCGGTTTCAATCAGTTTACTGGTTATTACAATACAATATCAAAATTGCATGTCCTAAAAAATCAAGCACAGGTCTATGAAGCAGTATATGCTTCACATGAACTGGTAAAGCACAATCGTACCACTATAAGGGATATATAGACAAAGCCCCCCGGAAGCCATTTGGCTTCCGGGGGACTTCATAAAGGCGTATTCTGTTTTTTATTAAATTTCGTACCACACAATTTCGTTGGCATCCATATCCAGATGGAAGCTGGAACCGTCGCCGCGGTAAACAGTGGTGGACTGTGGTTCATAGGTGTTGTTTACAACACAGTATTTGCCGTTCTTTACATATGCATGTACTTCTACATTAAAGTTTGTGCTGAACCATTTATGCAGATTGTCTTCATCATGAGCAGACCACAAAATAGAACGATACAGCAGACGGCTGTTTTCAAAGCTGTAAGGCAGACCGCTGATATATACGCTTCTTCCCTTTCCGAAATCGTTAACAGCCAGCTGAACTTCTTTGTCAACCTGTTTCAGAATGCAGGTGCCGTCCAAAGCAAAAATATTCTTTTTACCTTCACCAAAATCCACCGGTTTGGTGCAGTCTTCCAAAATAAAGTGGTCGTGTTCATCCCAGTTATATTTGTCGGTATTCAGGTTAAATCCGTGTTCTTCTTCTACACCCAGTACATTGGCAAGCTGGAAGAAACGTCCCTGATGCTGATATGCTGTTGGTTCACCAACCCCGATAAATCCACCGCCTTCATAAACAAATTTCTTCACTGCGGTAACAATTGTTTCATCAATCCAGTTTTCGCCGCCGCTGTAAGCTGTGTAAGCATCGCCTACATTCAAAACAACGTCAAACTGGCTTAAGAAATCAGGATTTTCCCGGATATCGTCAAAGCTGATAAACTTCACATCAAACGGTGCACCGCTCAATGCTTCAATAATTCCAGCATAGGAGTAATTCTGTTTAAAGTAGATGGCATGATGCACCATGTGATTTCCCCATGCACGCATTTTACCCCAGCAGTTGAGTACCGCTACTTTTTTCACGCAGTATGGAGTGGTTCCTTTTGCGTTTTCATACAGGGTACGGAATTCATCACATACGCTTTCCACGTAATCAATAAATTCAGGGAATTCCATAGCCAGTTTCAAATAACCGCCGTATCCAATTCGATCAATTGGTTTGCGCAAAATTGCACGACGGGCAGTTACCCAGTTAACTTTGGCTTCTTTTACTGGGTCTCCGCCTTCATGGAAGGTGTCTGGGAAGAAGTATGGCAAAAACCGTCCTTCACGATAATTTACCCCTTCAATATCGCTGATCAGACGCAGAGTGGAACCATTTCCTACGCTTCCTACAACCGCATCCAGACCAATGGATTTAAACTCATCCATAAATGGTTCGGTACCAATCCAGTGGTCACCTAAAAACATCATTGCTTCTTTTCCGCATTCATGGGTGATGTCTACCATTTCTTTTGCCAGTTTAGCAACTTCCCGGCGCTGGAATGCCTGGAAATCCTGGAATTCCTTGGAAGGAACCCGATAAGTGTTGTTCATGTATCCCTGGTCGATAATATATTCCGGACGGAATGGATAGCCTACTTCCTTTTCAAACTGTTCCAGAATATATGGGCTGACAGAAGCGGAATAGCCATACCAGTCTACATATTTTTCTCTTGCCAGTTCATCAAAAATCAAAGTAAACTGGTGGAAGAATGTGGTATAACGGATCACATCTACATGAGGATTGTCCGCAATAAATTTGCGCAGACGTTCCATAGAAAACTTATGGGTTTTTGGTTGACGAACGTCAAAAGTAATCTGATGTTCTACCCCTTCCCAGGAGTTGGTTACTGCATTGTACATATGTACCGGGTCCCACATAATATAAGCCAGAAAGCTTACTGTATAATCATGGAACGGTTTTGCATCATGAATGGTGACATCTCCGGTTTCTTCGGAATAGTCCCACTGGCTTACTGGAACAACTTCTCCAGTAGTACGGTCAATAACTTCCCACCAACGGGTAATGTCATCTCTGGAATTTACTTTCAGCATATCCGGATACAGATGATCCATCAGGTGAATGCTCAGCTCAGTATCAGCAGCAGTGTGGAAACTGGTCATAATATACATCTGCTGAATTTCATCTGGATTTGCTTTTGCCCATGCATTGTCTTTTCTTGTGGTATAATAGGTGGAATATACCTTAGCGTCTACATTTTTTAATTCTTCTGGATAATCGGTTCCGTCACAATCTCGGATAGCATCTGCGCCCCAACGTTTTACCAATTCCAAAGTTTCCGGCACAACATCCACATCGGTTGGGATGGTAACCCGTCCTGTTAACTTTTTCTCGCTCATAACGATTCCTCCTAAACTTTTTTCCAATAAATTGGCCTATCAATAAAATAATCTGCTAAGACTAACTTGTGCAATTTTTAATATTTTCCCAAATTCAACGCTTCCTCAATAAAGGCAAAGTAATTTCTTTCTGTTTTTGAGGAAAGCGGAATATTGATGGGAGCGGCAGTGGGCATGATAACATATCCGCCGTTTTCTTTTGCCGAATCCATACAAACGCGAACCTGTTCCCTGACTTCCTGTTCGCTGGCATTTTCCAATAATTTTAACTGTAAATTCCCAAAGACAACAGCTCTTCCAGCCGCTTTCTTTTTCACGTCTTTCAAACTGATATCCCCGTCCGGTGGTGCTTCACATGGATCAATGGCATCGGTTCCTGTGTCTAAAATCATATCCAAAACCTGTCCAATCCGGCCATGAGAATGAATTCTTACCTTTTTCCCATAGCTATGGATCAAGTCTACCATATCACATAAATAAGGATAAACATAACTTTCAAAATGTTTGGGAGATAAATAAGGGGGCGTTGCGTATTCCGGTCCGCAAATACGGTACAAATCCACCGGACAAGTATCCAGCATATTTTTTATGTTGCGCATGTTGCGCCGATGAATTTCTTCCAATGTTGCTTTGAAGTGATCCGGCTCCGTTAAAGCCCAAACCGTCGCTTCTCCAAATTCCATTAATTCCATGGCAACACAAATGGGGTCTTTCAAAGATGCCATAACAATCCCATGATCCCCTAGCTCTGAAACAACTCTGCGATAATCGCTGGCATCATAGGTAAGCGGTATATCCGGCAGACTCAGCCAAGCATCCACATCCTCAACACTTTTACACAAATGCTCGGTGCGCCACAGAGTTTTAATCGTATCTGTATATTTTACAGTTACTGTTAAATCCCCTTTAGGGGTATGCAGTATGGTTTTTTGAATATGATATTCGTTTTCATCCCATGTAGATGTGGTCTGCAGTTCTTCCCAAGGTTGACTGCTGGGAGGCGTCCACATGGTAATGGAATCTGTGTTCTGACGAATAAAATCCATTAGCCGCTGATAAGAAGGTTCCTGATTTTCAAAACTGCGGCTGTTATATCCGCAAAGTTCATAGGTAGAAATTGGTACCCGATCCGGTAATTCACCGCTCAATACTTTTGTAAGGCGTTCTCTGGAATTCATAAGTTTTGTCTCCTTGTTTGATCCCCTATGCCACAAGCGTCAGGAATCAAACCCATTTACCCATATTAACTGATTATAATTTTATTATAAAATAAAAAAATATTTTTTCAAGAACTTTCTTGTGATATTTTTTATTATTCTTGTCTATTGTTTTCTTTTTCGATTTTTATACCCTTAATTTGATAAAAAACGAAAGTATTTGTCAAAATATTTTTTAAACAGATTTTTTCGTGTTCGTGCACAATAAACATATACGAAATAGTAATCATTCATAAAAAAACTCACAAATCAGAAAAAGAACTATTGAAGACGCAGTATGAATGTGCTATACTGAGGAAAAATTCGCAGGATATTTTCAATATAAAGGAGGAAATTTTATGAAACAAAGACCTGTTACCCTGACCACCTGCCAATGGGCAGATCTGCCTTTGGATGAGCTTTGTGCCCTTGCCGAAAAAATGGGATACGAAGGATTAGAAATTGCCTGTTGGGGCAACAACCTGGATCTTGACCGGGCACTGACTGACGAAAGCTATATCCCCTGGGTAAAGGAACAGCTTTCCAAGCATCATTTGATCTGCGAAGCTTTAGCAACCCATATTATCGGACAGTGTGTGGGCGATGCACCGGATCCCCGTTTAAACAATTTTGCCCCTGCCCAGCTGGCAGATCAGCCTGATGCGATCCGCACATGGGCAATAGAAACCATGAAAAAATCCGTCCTGGTAGCTCATAAAATGGGAATTCCCGTGATCACCGGCTTCACCGGATCCCCTATCTGGAGATACCTTTATTCTTTCCCGCAAACCACTGCCCAAATGGTTGAAGATGGATTTGATGAAATTGTTCGTTTGTGGTCTCCAATTCTGGATGAATTCAAAAAATACGGAATTAAATTTGCACTGGAAGTACATCCAGGCGAAATTGCATTTGACTATTACTCCACCAAAAAATTGTTGGAAAAATTTGCAGACCGTCCGGAATTCGGTCTAAACTTTGACCCAAGCCACCTGATCTGGCAAGGTATTAAACCACACCTGTTCCTTTCTGACTTCCGAGATCGTGTTTACCACGTTCACATGAAGGACGCAGCTGTTACATTGGACGGGCGCAGTGGTTTATTAGGCTCCCATATCGATTTTGGAGATCTGCGCCGTGGCTGGAATTTCCGCAGCTTAGGACATGGAGATGTAAATTTTGAAGAAATCATCCGTGTTCTCAATGATATGGGCTACACTGGACCACTTTCTGTAGAATGGGAAGACAGCGGTATGGATCGGATAGAAGGCGCAACAGAGGCCGCTGCATTTGTGAAAAAGATTAACTTCTCCCCTTCCGCTTTCAAATTCGATGATGCAATTGCCAATTGATGATAGGAGGTAGACAACATGTCAAAATTAATTCGTTACGGTATGGTAGGCGGCGGACTCAACGGCTTTATTGGAGATGTTCATCGGAAAGCCGCTTCATTTGATTCTCGGCTGGAATTGGTGGCAGGCTGTTTCAGCACCCATCCTGACCAAAACGCTGCTACCGGCGATGCCTGCGGCATTGCTCCAGATCGCCTTTATGAAAATTACCGGGAAATGGCAGAAAAAGAAGCTGCCCGGGAAGACGGCATTGATTTTGTAACCATTGTTACCCCCAACTTCTGCCATTACGAGATCGCCAAGGCTTTTTTACAAGCAGGCATCAACATTGTCTGTGAAAAACCGGTTTGCTTTGAAGTAGCTGAAGCAGAAGAGCTGGAAGCTCTGGCAAAAGAAAAGGATCTATTGTTTGCAGTTACCTATACTTACCCTGGATTTACCATGCCCCGCATTATGAAGGATATGATTGCCCAGGGAGAAATTGGCCGAATTGTTTCTGTCAACGGTGAATATGTACAGGAATGGCTGATCAATGACCTGAATCCAGTAGAAGGCATGGAAGAAACCCTGTCCACCTGGCGCCGGGAACCAAAAATCGCAGGAATTTCCAATTGTGTGGGAGATATTGGCACCCACATTGAATGTCTGGTCAGCTATGTAACCGGTTTAAAAATCAAACGGCTTGCCGCCACCATGAATCGATTTGGTCAGGAACTGGACTTAAACGCCAATATTCTGATTGAATACGACACTGGCATTAACGGCGCTTACTGGTGTTCCCAGATTGCTGCCGGACATTATAACGATTTGGTCATTCGTATTTACGGCGATAAAGGTTCCCTGGAATGGCACGAAGAACATCCAGACTTTTTAAACTATACACCAAAAGGCGGTGCAACCCGCACCATTACCCGAGCTGGCAACGAAACCGGCTATCCGGCTGCCGAAGCAAGCCGGCTGCCAAGCGGTCATCCGGAAGGATTGTATGTGGCTTTCGCAAACATCTACCGGGATTATGTCACTGCGCTTATTGACAAAAAGGCTGGACGGCCATATGATGTCAGCCGTCTTACCATGATTGATGCCGGTGTGGATGGCGTTCGCTTTGTTCACGCTGCTGTGGACAGCGCTGCAGCAGATTCTGCATGGGTAGAACTTCGGTAACTTTTCCCGATGGACGATGACGTAAATAGGAGGAGAAACACGTTTCTCCTCCTATTTTTTCGCTCAACCTAACATCAAGGTCCCCCGCCAGGTGGCCAAAGGGGCTCACACCCCTTTGGAATCCCAAAAGGCTACGCTCGTACCTTATCAATAAAGTGGAAATAATAAGATTTTTACCATCCAGCTGACAAAACATGAGCTATGTTATTATAGGCAAAAAGAAACCGCCCCATATCCAAAAGCGGATCCAGGGCGGTTTCTTTTGTATTAAACTGAATGACTATGAACAATTATGCAAATGGATTTTCTTTTGGATACATCATGCCTTTTGGCTGATTAAACGCAATATCTTCTACACCCAGATAGTTGAAGATGCTGAACAATGCTTTGCCAAAATGACCAAATGCTACTGCACCGTGATGCGGATAACGTTTTTCAACCAGAACATGACGGTAGAAACGTCCCATTTCAGGAATTGCAAACACACCGATTGCACCGAAAGAACGGGTAGCTACTGGCAGAACTTCACCTTCAGCTACATATGCTTTCAAGCCGCCTTCTGCAGTACCCTGCAGACGGAAGAAAGTAATATCGCCAGGAACAATGTCCCCTTCCAAAGTACCACGGGTGATATCTGGTTCGGTATCTGGTTCCAAGTCACGTTTCATGATTCTCTGGTATTTCATATCACCTTTTACCAGTTTTCCAGCAGCAGTATTTCCACAGTGGAAGCCCATAAAGGTATCAGTATGTTTATAGTTATATTTACCCTGAATAGATTCCAGGTACATATCTGCTGGAACAGAGTTGTTGATATCCAGCAAAGTAACAGTATCTTCTGCAACGCAGGTGCCGATGTATTCGCTCAAAGCACCGTAAATATCAACTTCACAGGATACTGGCATACCTTTTGCAGCCAGACGGCTGTTAACATAACATGGTACAAAGCCAAACTGTGTCTGGAATGCAGGCCAGCATTTATTTGCAAATACAATGTATTCTCTGGTACCTTTATGTTCTTCAGCCCAATCCAACAGGGTCAGTTCATACTGAGCCAGTCTTGGCAGAATACCAGGCATTTTGTTGCCTTCGCCCAGTTCTTTTTCCATATCTGCAATAACTTCTGGAATACGTGGGTCATCTTTATGTGCATGATAAGCAGCAAACAGATCCAATTCAGAGTTTTCTTCTACTTCTACGCCAATGTTAAACAGCTGTTTGATTGGAGCATTACAAGCCAGGAAGTCATTTGGACGAGGACCAAATGCAATAATTTTCAGTTTGCTCAAACCAATCAGACCACGTGCAACTGGCAGGAAATCTTTCATCATTGCAGCAACATCGCTGGCAGTGCCAACAGGATATTCTGGGATATAAGCTTTGATATTGCGGATACCCAGGTTATAGCTTGCGTTGAGCATACCACAGTAAGCGTCGCCGCGTCCGTCAATCAGGTTATCCTGAGTTTCTTCTGCAGCAGCAACTACCATAACAGGGCCGCCAAATTTTTTCGCCAGAATGGTTTCTGGGGTTTCCGGACCAAAGTTTCCTAAAAACAGAACCATTGCATTAACGCCAACTTCGTTGAGTTCTGCCAGAGCTTTTGCTACATCATTTTCGCTTTCGATAATTGTAGGACATTCAAAAATTTCGCCTACATTCTCACGGTAAGCTGCTACAATTGCTTTTCTGCGGGTTTCTGATAAAGACATTGGGAAACAGCTGCGGCTTACTGCCACAATACCCAATTTCACTTCTGGTACATTATTCATGTCCAATTCCTCCCTAACATATGATAACGATAATATCATTCACGTCTCGTACAGCCGTTCCCTTTCCGATGACTGTACGGAATTTGATAGTTTTATCATAGCATGATTGCAAAAGAATGTCCATTGTAGAATCACACTAATTTCTTTTTGAATTTATAGGAAAGATATCTAGTTTTAAAAAATAATACACATAATTTTACAATATTTTTTGTGTAGATAGACATTTCGTGCTCCAGCACGAAATGTCACAACACAAGTTGTACATACTTAAATGACTTATGCAGAAATTTGGTCAGTCTGCAAACCTGTATCCTTCCCTTCCAATAAGAAAACTTGCTTTTATGCAAAAGAGTGCTGTGTCCCACTGACACAGCACTCTCAGATAAAAATAGTTTTATGAAAAGAAACTTTGCTCCATATATTTATTATCGGGACACCTGCTCCCGGTGCAGTTTTTGAAACATTCGAACTAATACCACTACAGCAATCACAGAAAGAATTACTTCTGCTGTCAGCTGAGCATATGCCAAACCATACAGCGGGAACAGCCAGTTTAACATAAACAGGGCAGGAATTTCCAATACAATTTTTCGCAGGATCGCAAAGATGAGTGCTTCTTTTCCCATCCCGGATGCCTGGAATACTGCCACAGCAATAAAGTCTGCGCACAAAAATGGAAGGCCCAGACAAAATCCCCGAAGAAAGCTGGCTCCGTAACGGACAATCTGCTCGTTATCCATAAATAGATGTACCAAATTTTCCGCCTGTAAATAATAACCTACAGAAACAATCACAATAAAGCTCAGCGCAATCTTCACAGAAAAGGTCAACGTGTGTTTCATACGGGAAATATCCCGTCTTGCGTAACAGTAGCTGATCAGCGGCATAATTCCCTGAGACAACCCCATGGAAATATACATGGGCACCATATTGATTTTCTGGGTAATTCCCATGGCGGCAACCGCATCTGCCCCATATACAGCGGTAAAATTATTTAAAAAGGTCATACTTGTAACATTGAGCAAATTTTGGATGGATGCAGGGATTCCCACACCAAACACTCCCAATATAATGGATTTCCGGAAACGCAGTGCCCGTGGATGAATACACACATACGTATTTTTTCGTTTGATAAACAGCAGCACAAAAAAATACACACAAGCAACACAGTTAGAGAGAAATGTAGCCAACCCTGCTCCGGCAGCACCCATATTCAGTCCCCGCGGCAGAATAAAAATAGGGTCCAGAATAATATTTAAAAAACACCCGCTCATGGTACCTAAGCTAGCATGCAAAGCTGCACCCTCTGCCCGAACCAGATATGCCATCACCACATTTAAAATGGCAGGCGTTGCGCCAAAGGTCACAGTCCATTTCATATACTCAGCGGTAGCATTCCAGGTATCTGCGTCAGCACCAAGCAGTGTCATCAGTGGCTGATGAAAAATAACGCAAAGCACTGAAAACAGGATTCCGCAAAAGGCGGCGCAGTAAAACCCGAATGCAGAACTTTCATAGACTGTTTTGTCATCCTTCCTGCCCAGTGCACGGCTCATCATGCTGGAACTGCCCACCCCAAACAAGTTATTGACGGCGTTAAACGCCAGCAAAACGGGAGCGGCCAGTGTCACGGCAGCGTTTTGCACTGCATCGTTGAGCAAACTGACAAAATAAGTATCAGCCAGGTTGTACAGCACCATTACCAGAGAACTTAAAATTGTAGGAATGGCCAGCTGCATCACTGCTCTGGGAACCGGTGTTTCTTCAAACAGTTTTCGCTTTTGTGTATCATCCATAGTGGTTTGATCTCCTTTCTTTGGGAAAACGAAACAGGCACGACAAAAGATTGGCGCACCTGTTTTGTACTGGAATATTGTAAAAAATTATGGATTTTCCTGAGCAATCTGTTTTAAAGCATCTTCCAATGTGCCGATGATGATTTTCGCACTGCATCCAATCATTAAATTGATCGGCATATCAAAATTTTCCACAGTGAACCCTTTGTCATCTACCAGACCAATTTTTTCTACCTGGGTTCTGCCGTCGCTTAAATATCCATATACCTGCTTGCCTTTGGCGGTGGCATAGCCCACTTCAAATGCCGTACCGCTATCCATTTCCATTCCCCGGAAGGCATTTAAATTTGCGGCTACACAATCACATTCATCGATCAAGCCGATATTTCCTTCGAAAATTTCTTTTGCACTAGAAGCTTCGTTATCTAAAGGATACAGCCCTTCTAAACCGTACTGCTCACACAGCTGTTTCATGTTTTTTCCCCGTTCTACTGCGTCTGGGTAAAAAACATCAAATCCTGCTAAATAAACTTTTTTCAAAGTGATTCCTCCTCTTTTCTTTCCTCATTCAAACCGCAGCTTTTGCTGTGGGGGCAACCGCTGCATCCACCGGCGCATTCCCCTTTTTTTCGTTGACGAACCATAGAAGCAAGGACAAAAACCACCGCCAAAAGTAGTAGCAAGATTACAATCCAATCACTGTAAGTCATTTCAGTTCCTCACTTTATAGAAAAAGTCTTCCTACCTGGAAAATCAACATGCTGACAACATATGCCATACCTGTTTGGAACAAAGCGGTCAGTAAAGCACTTTTCCAGGAACCCAGTTCCCGTTTGGATGCGGCAAATGCAGCAACACAAGGCATGTACAGTACGGTAAATACCAGGAAAGAGTAAGCACTTAATGGAGAAAAAATTCCTCCCAATACCCCGGAAAGCTGTGCATCTGTTTTTGCGCCGGTCAGTACAGACAAGGTACTGACAACTGTTTCTTTAGCAGTAAACCCGGTAATCAACGCTGTAGATGCCCGCCAGTCGTTAAATCCCAACGGAGCAAAAATAGGAGCTACTGCAGAACCGATGGAAGCCAAAATACTTTGGGTACTGTCAGATACCATATCCAAAGACCAGTTGAAGTTTTGCAAAAACCAAATGACAATGGTTGCCATAAAGATAATGGTAAACGCTTTGCGGATAAAATCTTTTGCTTTTTCCCACATATGCAGCAGTACACTTTTTCCGCTTGGGATTCGATATGCCGGCAGTTCCATCACAAAAGGCACCGGATTTCCTTTAAATAAGGTGCTTTTCAAAATCAGCGCTGCTATAATTGCGGTAATAATCCCGATTACATAAACAGAAAACATCACAAGACCGGAACTAGCAGAGAAAAACGCCATAGTAATCATCCCGTAAATGGGCAGTTTCGCACTGCAGGACATAAACGGAGTTAAAATAATGGTCATTTTCCGGTCACGGTCACTGGACAAGGTACGAGAAGACATAATCGCCGGTACACTGCATCCAAATCCAATGAGCATAGGAACAAAGGACTTTCCGGACAAACCAATCTTTCTCAAAAGCTTATCCATGACAAAAGCAACCCTTGCCATGTATCCGCTGTCTTCCAGCAAAGAAAGGAAGAAAAACAGCAACACAATAATCGGAAGGAAGGACAATACACTCCCTACCCCGGCACATACGCCGTCGATCACCAAAGAACGAAGCCATCCGCTTACATGAACAGATTCCATCACTGTATCCAGTTCACCGGTAAATGCGGTAATTCCCCGATCCAACAAATCCTGAAGTGGTGCCCCGATCACAGAGAAAGTCAGCCAGAAAATAAGAAGCATAATTCCAAGAAAAATCGGAATTCCAAAATATTTATGGGTCAATACCTGGTCGATCTTTTCAGACCGAACCTGTTCCCTGGTTTCCTGATGTTTAATCACGCAGTCTGAACAGATTTTATCAATATAGCTGTAACGCATATCCGCCAAAGCAGCTTCCCGGTCTGTATCCAATTCCTGCTCCATTTCTTCTACCACATGCTCAATAATGTGCAGCTGATTTTCGTTCAGTGCCAGACTGTTGATCGTGGGTTCATCCCCTTCTACCAATTTGGTGGCGGCAAACCGAGCCGGATATCCAGCTTCTGCTGCCTGATCTTCTACCAAGTGGGCAATGGAGTGAATGGCTTTATGTACAGGACCCACACAAAAGTCTAATTTTTTAGGCGGATGATTTTCCTGCAATACCTGAATGACTGTATTGATTAAATCTTCAATCCCCTCATTCTTTCCTGCGGAAATGGGAACAACCGGAACACCCAAATGTTCTGAAAGCTTTTGAACCTGAATGGAGTTTCCGCTGGCCCGCACTTCATCCATCATATTCAGCGCAATTACCATAGGAATCCCCAGTTCCATCAGCTGTAAGCTCAGGTACAGGTTTCGCTCAATATTGGTAGCATCCACAATGTTGATAATTGCGTTGGGATGACTTTTCAGCACAAAGTCACGGGTTACCACTTCCTCAGAAGTATAAGGAGACAAAGAGTATATCCCCGGAAGGTCTACAATGGTAATATCTTTATGTTTTTTAATTTGACCGTCTTTTCGTTCCACCGTTACACCAGGGAAATTCCCCACGTGCTGATTGCTTCCGGTCAAACAGTTAAAAAGGGTTGTCTTTCCGCAGTTTTGATTTCCTGCCAACGCCAGTAAATAACTCATTGAACGCTCTCCTCTTTTAATACAATATTGGACGCATCCTCACGGCGAATGGTGAGCACATAACTGCGTAAAAACAGTTCGATCGGGTCGCCCATAGGAGCTACCTTTCGAACAGCAACTTTTGTTTTTGGAGTTAATCCCATATCCAGCAAACGGCGTCTTAAAGCACCGTGTCCTCCCACAGACTCAATAATTCCGCTCTGTCCAGGAGATAGTTGGTCTAATGTCATAATTTAAAATCCTCCTCGATTCATGGGATAATAGCAATATTTATAATGTTAGCTTATGCTAACATTATACTCTGGGCAAAAATCCTTGTCAAGATTTTGAAGGTCCCAATCATTCCAAATTACAGGAAAGAATTGGTTGAATTTTTGACAAATATAAATTTTTGAGAAAAAATCCGCAAAATCATATCTATTTTTCTGTATAAGGGGCAGAATTTGGAACAAACTATTCTTAAAACCTGTCCATATTATCCTGTAATCAGTTAAGGAGGAATTAAAATATGAATCAAACCAATAAAGTCAACCATTCTGCAAACCGCAGTTTAAATCAGCTGCTCCAGCAAAACTCCAGAGCTAGAGATTATTTTGTAGGGCTGCCAGACTATGTCCAGGGAATGCTGCAGCAGCACACCTTTGAAATTCATTCTGAGGAAGACCTGAAAAGCTACGCTCAAAATGTTTTGGAACAATATTAAGCGAGGTAAATTCCATGTCAAAACACAAGCGTTATGAAAGCCTGTACGATTTAGTTGCCAACAACGAACAGGCAAATTTATACTACTTCCAGCTTCCTGACTATATGAAAGATCAAATCTGCTGCCATGCAGAAGAAATTAAAACTTTTGAAAGCATGAAAAAACACGCAGTCAAACTGCTGAATCAACGAAAGCTCCCATAAGTTATGACCACCTTTTTCTGAGGTGGTCATAACTTTAAAAAACACTTTTTGATATAATCTATCTTTCTTTTATTGTGGCTGCTCCCATTCAATGATTCCCTGCTCTTTTAAAAGTTTCCATAAACAAGGAGTTACACCAAAACATTGGCAAAGGGCAGCAACCTCCTGAAGCATCTGTTTTTTATGACTTGGAGAAATGTTGGATTTTACTGCCCGAATCAGAATATTTTTCGGGGTATGGGCAAAATCAATAAATTCCAGCAGTTGGGTTTTGTATCCGCAGTATTCCAGAAGATTTCCCCGAACCGCATCAGTCATTAAAGCTGCGGAGCGCTCTTTAATAATTCCATACCGTTCTAAAATAGGCAGCTGGGAATCATGCATCTGATGGCACAGTTCATGCTGACAGCACGGAACTGAAATAATAATTTTCGCATTCCAGCAAATGGCATTGAACAAAGCATAATCTGTAGCAGTGTCACAGGCATGCAGAGTAATCACCATATCCACCGGCATAGAGGAGCGGTATCCGTCAATATTTCCCACCTGGAAATGCAGATGTTCATAATTGTATTTGCGGGCAGTTTCATTGCATTTTTCAATGACATCTTCTTTTAAATCCAGCCCCACCATTTCCACTTCTAAATGTTTTACAAACACAAGATAGTAATAAACAATAAAGGTTAAATAAGACTTTCCGCATCCAAAATCAATAATATGCAGCTTTTTTAGTCCACTTTTTTCCACGGCGTCATCCACAAACTCAATAAATTTATTGATTTGCCGGTACTTGTCGTACATAGACTGAACGATTTTCCCCTCTTTAGTAAACACGCCCATATCGACTAACGGAGGAATCACTGTGCCTTCCCCCAACAGATATTGTTTTTTCCGGTTATGAGACAGGTTGGTTTTTACAGCACCTGCCAGTTTGTGTTTTCCAAAAAGAACCTTTCCTTTTTTGGATATTTTAATACTGTATTCTTCTTCGTCGGTCCAGGCATTCAGCTGGCGAAATCCCTGCTTCATCCAGGTGTTGCAGCAGTCTTGCAATTGTTCTTTGGAAACGGTTTCATGAAACACCTGTTTTTGCGTCCGTTTTTCCACCAAATATCCATTGGTTTTCTGCTGTATTTCTATTTTCTGAAACGGAAGATCCTGTTTTGCCGGATTGCTGATTACAATCTTTTTGGGATTTCCGCTTACTATTTTGCTTAAGTATTCCAATAACTGATCCATGAATACCTCCAAGTATCACCGATAATTTTTCAAATAAGGACAACATGATCTATGTTATCCATTATTGTAGCACAGTTTTTATGTTACAGCAACCTTTCTGTTTTTAAGGGCAATTCGGTTTCCATTTTTTGTAATTAATTTTTCTGTATGAAATTCCTTTGTGTTCCCATACTTATGGTACACCAGTTTTACGAAAAGGAATGATTTCAAAATGCAGATAAACAAAGTGGAAATTTGCGGCATCAATACCACCAAACTAAAAGTACTCAAAGAAAAAGAAAAAATGGAATATCTGGAACAGATGAAAAACGGAGATCCCACTGCCCGGGAAAAATTAATTAATGGAAATTTGAAACTGGTACTCAGTGTCATCCAGCGCTTCACCAATCGGGGAGAAAACATGGATGATTTATTTCAGGTAGGCTGTATTGGGCTGATTAAGGCAATTGACAATTTTGATACTTCCATCGGAGTAAAATTTTCCACCTATGCCGTCCCAATGATTATTGGAGAACTGCGAAGATATTTAAGAGATTACAACTCGGTGCGTGTTAGCCGGTCTTTAAAGGATACCGCCTACAAGGCAATGACCGCAAAAGAAAAACTCACCAGAAAATTGAACCGAGAACCTACTATCGAAGAAATCGCCAAAGAACTGAATATGGAAAAGGCAGAGGTTGTCCTGTCTTTAGAAGCAATTGTAGATCCGGTATCGTTATACGAGCCAGTATATTCTGACGGGGGTGATACCATCTACGTGATGGATCAAATTGGAGACCACAGCGACGACAGCGACTGGCTGGGAGAAATTATGTTTAAAGAAGCGTTAAGCCATCTGAATGAGCGGGAAAAAAACATTTTAAGCCTGCGGTTTTTTCAGGGAAAAACTCAGGTGGAAGTAGCAGAAGAAATTGGAATCAGTCAGGCGCAGGTATCCCGTTTGGAAAAGGGAGCCCTCAAGCATATTAAAGAACAAATATAACAGACTTTGGATATTTGGGTTCTAAGAGGTGTGTGTCCCTTAGCCAGCAGAGCCAAATACCATTTTATTAAAATATCAGTATCAGCTGACAGAACACCAGCGCGGCATCTTTGCTGTCGCCGGACAATACCCGGTACTAATGACCTTCGGCGCGTACCCTATTAGTAAAGTGAAAATCATTTATCTTTTTGTTTTACTTGTGGGCTAACACCGCCCACACCTGTGCCCTATTTTCTGAGGCCAGAAAACAGGGAAAAAGAGCCTTCCTCAAACGCCGGAAGGGCTTTTCAGGGGGAGTGAGACGCCTAACGGCTTTAACTCCCCCTGCGTACCCCCTCACAACCGTTTCCGGAAATATGATTTGAGTATATAGCATTGTTGTTTTAGCAAGTTTTACCGGTTACTGTAGTGCAATATCAAAATTGTATCTCCTAAGCAAAAGCAGTTACAGGTTTATTGAGTAACAAAACTGACGGAGTACGAGCGAAACATTAGCGCCACAACGCCTTTCACAAATACTTTATCAACAAACTAAGGCAGGGATACCTTCTTCCCTGCCTTTTTCATCATTATGATTTTTTCAATGCTCCTGCATAGCTTTTCAAATATTCTACCACTTCCACCATCGCGTGAGATCGATTGTCACAAACAACTACATCCGCCTGTGCCTGCACATCGCTGGGCGCGTTGCCCACCGCAATACCCAAATCTGCAAAGGCAATCAGTTCCAGATCGTTGTAAAAATCCCCCATCCCGCAAATAATGCAGTTCTGTTTTCCTTTCATGGCAATCAGCTGACGCATGGCGGAACCTTTGGAACTTCCAATGGGAAGCATCTCGCAATACCGCTTGCTGGAATAAATATACTGCACATCAGGATGATTCTGTTCTTTCAAATACTGCCCCAGTGCCCCCAAACGATCTTCCTCTGCACCGAACAACACTTTAAACCAGGGAAACGGAACCGTGTCCCAACTGGCCTTTTCAAAGCAAAGATGTTCTCGGGAAATATGTCCCTGGATCACAGGAGTCATATTGGCAACATACATTTTTTGAGGTGTCAGAATTTCCGCCCCCACATCTGGAAAATGGGAAATGGTATCCTGTACATAGGCAGCTGCAGATTTGGGAAGCACCGTATTCCATAAAATTGTGGAACTATTGGGATCATAGATCACTGCCCCATTATTCAAAATGACTGGCAGATCCGGTTTTAACAGGGAATGATACCGCATGTAGGACGGAATGGAACGGCCGGTTGCCACAGTAAATTTTCCGCCTAAACGCCGAAATTCTTTCAATGCTCCCAGATTTTCAGGAGAAACTGATTTATCCGGCATCAGTAACGTATCATCCATATCTGATATGAGAATCATGTTGGAAAAAATCTCAGGCAGCATCACACCATCCCTTTCCTCAAAATAAACTATGTCTTGGCAGCCACACTTCAGTATGACTGTTAATTCAAACTATGTAAAAAGGACTGAAAATAGTCTGGAAGCGGACTGTCAAATTCCATCCATTCCTTGGTGGTCGGATGGACAAAGCCAATCTTTTTAGCATGGAGACATTGCCCCTGTAACTTTTCGATGACTTTTTTGGGACCATACACATCATCCCCTGCCACAGGATGCCCTAAATACGCCATATGCACACGAATTTGATGAGTTCTGCCTGTTTCCAAACGGAATTTCATATGGGTAAATTGAGCATAGCGTTCAATAACTTCATAATGGGTAACCGCCTCTTTAGAATTGGTAAGGGTTACACACATCTTTTTTCGGTCTGTTTTGCTGCGGCCAATGGGAGCGTTTACCGTACCTTGCTCCTCTTTTACCCTGCCGTAAACCACCGCCTGATATTCCCGGAGAAAGGAATGCTCCTGAATTTGTTCCGCCAAACACTGATGCGCCAAATCGTTTTTGGCAACCATCAGCAAACCGGATGTATTTTTATCAATTCGGTGCACAATTCCCGGACGAATCACGCCGTTAATCCCAGAAAGGGAATCTCCACAGTGAAACATCAGGGCGTTGACTAATGTCCCGGAATAATTTCCGGGAGCCGGATGCACCACCATCCCTTTTGGCTTATTCACTACCAGCAAATCATCATCTTCATAAACAATATCAAGTGGAATTTCTTCCGGTACCAGATTCAATTCCACCGGCTGCGGAAATACAACCTCCACCTGATCATTTGCCCGAAGTTTATAATTTTTCGCAACAGCCTTTTGATTGACCAGAACATTTTCTTCCTCAATCATTTTCTGCAGGCTGGTTCTTGTTTTATCAGGAAATTGTTCTGATAAAAATTTATCGATTCTCTGCCCTACCAAAGGCCCTTCTATCTTAAAGCAGGAATTTTCCTGTTCCATATACGCTCCTTATCTTTGTTCAGAATTTTCTTTTTTATCCCAAAAGAAAAAATATGCAATCAGCAAAATGGTACCAATGACCACAGCGCAATCAGCAAAATTAAATACGGGGAACTGGAATAATGTTAAATGGAGATAGTCTACTACATATCCCAAAAAGGTTCGGTCAATCAAATTGCCGATCCCACCTCCGATAATCAAGGCAAAGCTGGTTACCAGCACAGGGTGAGTTACTTTTTTAAACAGTACCGCCAACAACAAAAGCAGCAAAATCACTCCAGTAAATCCAACCAGCAGAATTTTTTTCCCTTCAAAAATTCCAAAAGCAGCTCCCCTGTTTTCCACATAGGTCAGCTGAAATACCCCTTTCCATAACGGAATGGTTCCCACAGGGTACAAATACTGAACCGCTAAATACTTAAACAGCTGATCCAGTCCAATAATTACCGCTGAAATAATCAGGGAAAAATAGTTATAATAAGTTACTAATATTCGTTTCATCTTTCAAAAATCCTTTTTCATAAAATCATCTGACAATGCTAAAAATTGCCGTTAACAAGCTGGTGATAACGGCAATTTGAGGGCGAAATTATCGGTTGTTTCCGCCAAATTTCAATTTTCCATACTTAGATTTATAATAGTGGTCTTTTGCAACAACTTTTCCAAAAGGTTCCCCAGCATGTACCTGCTTTTCTTCTGGTTTTTGTGAACTTGGTTTTTCTGTTTCAACAGGAGCACGATACTGCTCGTTTACCGTTTTCATTTCAGCACGGTCATATTCTTTTGTTTCCTGAATTTTAAACTGAGAAAGTCCAGCGGCAATATCCGGCTGGTCAAAGGTTTCCACTTCAGGTTCAGAAGATACCGGTCCAGGCACTTCTACTGCTTCCGCTTTTACGACAGCAGGGCCTTCACTGGTAATCGTCTGGGTATTTACTACAACCCCTCTTGCCTGATCCGCGGATTTCTTTTCACCGGATTTTTGCTGTTCATAAATATCCTTATTTAAATCGCGCACTTCCTTTTCCTGTTCCTGCATTTTTGGAGCAGCTGGTTCCATTTCCGGAAGTTTTTTGATTAAATCAATATGATCCCGATACAGTTCCAAAAGCTGAGATTTAAAGGTAGATACTTCCTTTTGCATCCGAATCAGATTGGTCTGTTCTTTATCAATTTCATATTTAGTAGTGCGTACAATATTTTCTACATTCTGGCGAGCATCAGATGTGAGTTTATCAGATTCGCTTTTAGATTTCACCAGCATTTCCTGTGCTTTCGCACGGGCTTCGCTTAAAATCTGTTCTGCTTGTGTTTTGGCATCAGAAACCATTTTTTCTACCTGTTCTTCTGCCTGTTTGCGCAATTCTTCCGCTTTCTGATTTGCTTCATTGACTACGCTTTTACCCAGTTTCTGAGCGCCCAGCAAAGCTTCCTGAATACTTTCTTCATCATTTCTGTACTCTTCCACTTTATGAGCCAAAATCTCCATTTTTTTCAGAAGATCTTCTTTTTCTTTCAAAAGCCCCTTAATATAACCGCAAATTTCGTCTAAATAGTTGTGAACCTCTTCCTGCCGATACCCGCGCATGCTGGTTTCGAAGGACTTTTCTTTAATCTCATTGATGTTCACAATTACCTCTTCCCTTCATATAAATTTTTGTATGGCAATATGATAACGCTCTTTTTTGGTAAGATGAATCTCATCGGTTAACATATATTTCCCATAACCCCGCACAGAAATAATATCCTGCGGTTTTACCCCTGTACTCAGTGATGATACTTCTTCGTAGTTGATCTGCACCCGTCCGGCAGCAATTAATTCTCCTGCCTTGCTTCGGCTTAATTTGGTAATCAGGTGCAAAACGCTGTCAATTCGCAAAGAAGCTACCGTCCCTGTCAGCAGTTCATATTTTTGTTGGCGCTGCAGCGGGCTGTGCTCTACTTTTTCTATCTGTACCCCTACATTTCCAATTTTACACAAATTATTTTGGATATACTCGGTCAAGTCCTGCTGTACAAATAAAACAGCCTGTCCTTCACCCACTAAAATATCTCCAATCGTTTCCCGTTTGATTTGTGTCGCCATAATCGCCCCTAAAAAGTCACGATGTGTCAATTCATACATTTTAGGAAAACGAAAAGCCAAAATATCACAGGGAAACGTTAAGTCTTCCTCTTGCTGATAATCAGGATAAACACACAGCATTTTTCGCTCTGCGTCCTCATAGCCGCCAAAAAAGCTGTATCGCCTGCATCCGCAGGACTGCAGCACTTGCAAAGCCATATGCTGCTGCCGGGCATCCAGGAAATTAGAAAATTTGGCGTAATTCTGATTTTCTGCAATAGAAACCATATTTTTTATTTTGGCTTTAAAAAACTCGTCTGCTTTATCCTGCTGATTCATATTACTCAAAAGGTAAAGCCGTTGTTTTCCAGTTCATCCAAAAGATCACCCATAATATCTACATTATTAGGAGTGATAATGAACGTACTGTTGGCAACTCTCTGGATTTTTCCGTTATTTGCGTAAGCAACACCGCTTAAAAAGTCAACCAGACGGCGGCTTACATCTTTGCTGGCAGTTTCCAGATTTAAAACAACTGTTTTCTGGCTGTTTAAATGATCGGCAATTCCGCTGGCTTCATCAAACCGTTCTGGTTTTACCAAAACCACCTGAAGCTGTGTGGTTGCGTGAATGTTTACAATTTTATTGTTTCTTCTGGTAGATACTACGGTATCTTCAGAAGCAGATCTCCGTTCTGGTGCGGACCGCTCAACAGGTTCTTCTGATGAAGTATTGTTGAGGATGTCCATTTCTTCTTCCATTTCCTCATCTTCTGGAGCAACAAAAATTCCTTTGATTGTATCTAATAATCCCATTCTATAATACCTCCGGTTTTATGACAATCTGTCAATTTCTTCTTCCAAACAAAGCCGTGCCCAAACGCACAATGGTCGCGCCATAGGCAATCGCCAGGGAATAGTCCGCAGACATCCCCATAGAAAGATGTGTCATATGTATATTATCTATGTTTTTTCCTTTAATGTCAATAAATAATTGATTCATCTTCTCAAAAAATTTTTCAGTATCTTCTTTTGGCGGAATACACATGAGTCCCTGTACTGAAATATTGGAAATCTCTGACATTTGAGGCAATATTTCCCACAGTTCTTCCGGGGAAAATCCTGTTTTTGTTTCTTCATTTCCAATATTAACTTCCAAAAGTACCGGCATAACCAGATTGCATTTTTGTGCACACCGGTCAATCTCCTGTGCCAGCTTTAAAGAGGACACAGATTCAATCATAGATACCTTATCCACAATGGATTTAACCTTGTTTGTCTGCAAATGTCCAATAAAATGCACCTGCGCTTGGGTAAGGTGATACTCTTGCCTTTTCCCAAGAAATTCCTGCACCCGGTTTTCCCCCAGCAATGTAATCCCCTGCTCAATGGCAAGATTCACATATTCAGGTTCTACCGTTTTGGTGACCGCCATAATGGAAATCTCTTCCCTTTTTCTGCCAGAACAATCAGCTGCTTTTTGAACATTTTCCTGTATTGTTTTGATATGTTCCAAAACAGCCTGCTCAGATCGGTTTGTTGTCATACAGATCAGTCCCCCCAAGAATTACCTCATCATAAAGCTGAAGATAATCACTTTCATCATTCATACTGCAGATAACATAGTTATCCGTTTCATCCAAAATCTCAATTTTTCGAAACTTCACAACCTGTCCCATATTGATATAAACCCCTGCCTGGGAAATTTCTTTGGTCACAGTTTTGGTCGGCTGTTCTTCTCCTTCTGCCACCTGAACGCTTTCGTCAGGAACTTCTTCCTCAACTTCCATATTCACCATACGAACCGCTTCTTTTGGAACCCGCAAAGCCTTTTGGGTGTCAAACACGATGGCTGGGTCTTCCATCCGCAGGTTGATGATATTTTCGTTCATAATATTACTTTCCAGCACAATGACACTAAACTCATTCTGGGCATACAGTTTCAAGTCAGAAATGGTGGCAGCTACCTTATAGTTCGGTGCACTGGGAAATACCAAGAATACATCCTGTCCGGTAGATAACCGGCTGATTTCTTTGGTGGGCACCAGTGCCAAAAAGTTCCATTTTGTATCGGTAATTACTTTGCCGATATAATTTTGGGAATAATCCGGAGAAGTATTATTCAAAAGATTTTGTACTGCATCCAAAGAAAGGTCATCCAATGCCGCCGCAGTAAACGCCTGTTCATAACCGTCAATCTCATTGGTAAAATACCCTGCTGCGGGAGAAGGAATTTCCACTGGCTGAGTGGTAATCTGTGTAGCCAGCTGATCTTTTTCAGCCTGCAGTGCTGCGATCTGATCCGCAAAGCTAATAGAAGAATCCAAAATCATCTGCTGTTTTAACAGCTGGGATAAAAAGTTTGACTTAATCTCGCCAAGTTCATCCATTTCATGGGTATGAACCGCTGTCAACAGCTCCTGCTGTTCTTTTTTAATTCCGGAAACAGAGTTTTGTGCCCCGGTCTGCAGCAGTGTTCTTCGGCTTTCCAAATCATTGAGAAGGTCAATTTGCTCCTGTTTTTCATCCATTGCCGCGCTGTTCATCAAATCCGTTTCTGATGCATAAATCGTAGCAACGCTGGAACCGGTGCTGACCTTTTGGGAATTCCCATGCTGATACCGCAGAATTCCCTGATAGTCCTGCTGAATCACCTGCTCGCTTTTGATGACTACGCCATGCAGGTCGATCCGGTCGGTATACTCATAAACTGTGGCAATTTCCGTATCGTATGGTGTGTATGTAAACAGATAAATTTGATAACCAAAATAAAACAGCGCAAACAGTGACAGAAGCACTCCCACCAGTCTTGCTGTTTTAGCGCTCATGTGATTCATTCAGACATTTCTCCTTGTGAGGTACACTGTTGTACAGCACTTTTTGATAAAGACAGCTGCTTGGCGGGCAAAATGGTAGAAACAGCGTGTTTGTACACCAGCTGCTGTTTTCCATCACACTCTAAAAGGATGATAAAAGCATCAAATCCTGTTACAATTCCTTTAAACTGAAAGCCGTTCACTAGAAAAATTGTTACCAATGTTTTTTCTTTTCTGGCCTGATTTAAAAATAGATCTTGAAGGTTTAACGTTTTCATGTACGACTTCCTTTCTGTCTTAGCTGCAAAACCTGTTCTTTTACAGAAGCATCACAGGGATCATCCCTTGGGATGATTTCCCTGTTTCATTGTACTATTTTATCATAAATCCAAGAAAGATTCTATACATTTTTCCGATTTTTCCATAATTTCCCTGAAAGAGCTAAATTCGTCCACAAAAATCCAGTTGATTCGTGTATCTCGTCGAAACCAGGTAAGCTGTCTTTTAGCGTATCTTCGGGATTCTTGTTTGATTTTGTCAATACAATGATCCAGGGTATCTTCCCCCTGAAAATACGGAATTAATTCCTTGTATCCAATGGCATTCATCGCAGTTTTCAAGCTGCCGTGAGAAAGAACCTGCTTTGCTTCTTCCAAAAGCCCCTGCTCCATCATCTGGTCTACTCGCAGATTAATCCGGTCATACAACTTCTGGCGGTCATGATAGTTAAGCCCGATCATGCACACCTCATACTGGGATGGGCATTCCCGGCTTTTTTTCTTATGCTCAGTCATGGTGATTCCTGTCAGCCGATAAATCTCCACTGCCCGGATCACCCGAACCAGATTGTTTGGGTGGATTTCCGCCGCACTGTCCGGATCAATTTCGCACAAATACTGATACAGGCTCTGTCCTTCATCTTCTTTTGCCTGTTCATACAGCTGTTTTCTCAATTCCTCATCCGATTCCACCGGAGAAAACGAAATGCCGTCAATAAGGGAATTGACATAAAGCCCGGTTCCCCCTGCCACAATGGGCAGATGTCCCTTGGAAACAATTTTCTGGATTTCTTCATTTGCCAAAGTGACATAATCAGATACATTAAAAGGCTGATCCATGGGCAAAAAATCCATTAAATGATGAGGGATGCCTTCCATTTCTTCTTGGGTTGGTTTAGCGGTAGCAATGCTCATGCCCTGATAAATCTGCATGCTGTCTGCGGAAACCACTTCCCCCTGAAAACGCTTTGCCAGTTCCACTGCCAGCTTGGTTTTCCCAGAGGCAGTAGGACCTACAATGACAATAATTTTTGTTTTTGTTGACATAAATTCTGGCTCCTTTTTGCGAAGGGCGGTGGAACACCAAAACGGTTATCCATACGCTGGCAAAAAATAGATTGTATGCTAAATAATGGCTTTAACCATGTCTTCCGAATTTCTTTTCAATTTCATATTTGGTTAACGTAATCCCTACCGGACGTCCATGTGGACAATGACGGATTTTCCCATCCCCGTACACCTCATAAACCAGCTGCTCCAACTCTTCCTGGGTGGTGTGTTCATTGGCTTTGATGGCACACCGGCAGGCAATGGAATGCAGCAAATCTTCCAGCGTTTGCGGAGTCAAATTGGACTTTTGGGACAGAATGTTTTCCGCAATTTCCTGTATGATGGTGATTAAGTCGTAACGATGCAGCACCAAAGGCGCTTCTGTTACAGAAACTTCTGATTCTCCATCAAATCGAAAATGGAATCCGTATTCTGAAAACGTCTCTTCCTGTTCTCGAATTGCACCCACTTCTTCCTGAGAAAGCAGCACCTTCACAGGCTTTAACAACACCTGACTTTCTTTTAAATCCAGCTGAAGTTTCAGCTTTTCGAACAAAATCCGCTCATGGGCGGCATGTTTATCAATCATCACAAAGGTATTGTCTACTTCACATAACACATAGGTCTGAAACAGTTCTCCAATGACCCGAATGGAAGGCCGTTCTTTTTCTTCTGTAGGAAAGACCGCTGGCTCCGGTGCTGCCTCAGAAGGCTTTCGCTCCTTTTTCTCAAATGCGGCAGAGTCCAAAAAATGATATTCCTGCTGAGAACTGATTTCCGGTTTCACCGCTTCTGCTGCTTTTTCCGGCACTTTGAAAGACTGCTCCGCCGTCTGGGGATTTAAAACCTTTTGAATTTTCTCAACCACCGCTTGTTCCTGCTTTGCTTCACTCACCCGGTGAGCCGGCGGAGTCTGTTTTGCAACGGATGGTTTTGCAGAGTCAAACACATTGGCACTGCGGAAATTACCGCCGCCTGACTGAACCATCTGCCGGTACTGCGCCGCATCGATATGCAGAACCTTTTCCGGAACAGGAGTCTCCTTTTTCACGCTGTGGGTAACGGCATTCTGTGACGGTTTCTCGTTCCATTTCATCTGAGAAGCAGATTCCTCTGGCTGAGCAAACGCCGGTTGTGTTACAAAGGTTTTGGCTTCGTTAACAGAAGTAGTCAGAATATCCGCCTTTTGCAGGGCGGTCTTTACCGCAAAATAAACGGCGTCAAATACAGACTTTTCATCCACAAACCGAATTTCAATCTTGGCGGGATGAACATTGACATCCACCTGGTTATAACCGATTTGCAGTTTTAAAACACATGCAGGAAATCGGGAGACCATAATGGAGTTTTTATATGCCTCTTCTAAAGCAACCAAACAGGTTCTGGATTTTACATACCGTTCATTCACAAAAAAGTGCTGCATGGTTCGGTTTTTGCGGCTGAAACTGGGTTTTGAAATATATCCGGAAACCTGTACTCCGTGATAGGAATAATCCACCTGAATCAGAGAATTGGCAAACTCCCTGCCAAAAACAGCATGAATGGAAGAAATGAGCTGATTGTCTCCTGCTGTGTGCAGTACCGTCTTATTTTCTTTTACCAATTTAATGGACACTTCCGGATGAGAAATGGCGATTTTTTCCACAATGGACTGAACTGCATTTCCTTCTGAAACATTCTTTTTCAAAAATTTCAGTCTGGCAGGCACATTGTAGAATAAATCCCGCACCAATATGGTGGTGCCGTCCGGACAGCCAGCATCATCAAAGTCCACCGTTTCCCCGCCGTGAATCACAAACCGGCATCCCAAAGACTGCTCCCGGGTTTTGGTGAGCAGTTCCACTTTGGACACTGCAGCAATAGATGCCAGCGCTTCTCCCCGGAATCCCAAGGTAGCGATATGTTCCAAATCTGCGGAGTTTTTTACTTTACTGGTGGCATGGCGCAAAAAAGCAACCGGAACATCCTCTTTTTCAAATCCAGTTCCGTTATCCGTAATCCGGATAAAACCGATCCCGCCTTCTTTAATTTCTACGGTCACGGCACTGGCACCGGCGTCAATGGAGTTTTCCAGCAGTTCTTTTACAATGGATGCGGGACGTTCAATCACCTCACCGGCAGCAATCAGTTCCGCAACGTTTTTTTCCAAAACATTAATTTTTCCCAAAATATTACCTCATTTTCAAGTAACACAACACCATGGATTAACTCATACTCTTTTTCCATTCATAAATCAAATTCAACGCTTCCAACGGAGTGAGCGCATCCGCATCCAGCGCTTTTAATTTTTCTTCAATTTCACTGGTATAAGCGGTAAAGGATACCTGTGCGGAAGCAGCCGGTTTTTCAATGTACTCAATCTGTTTGCCGTCTTCCAGATTTTTTAAAATCTCTTTTGCGCGGGTAATCACCTTATCCGGAATTCCAGCCAGTTTTGCCACCTGAATCCCAAAGCTGTCATCCGCACCGCCGGGAACGATTTTTCTTAAAAAAGTAATGTCGTCTCCCCTTTTTTTCACTGCGATATTATAATTTCGGATTCCGGACAATTCCTGTTCCAAAGAAGTCAGCTCATGATAGTGGGTGGCAAACAAAGTTTTGCACCGAAGATTTTTGTTCTGCACCAGATATTCTACCACAGCCTGGGCAATGCTCATGCCGTCAAAGGTAGAGGTTCCCCGCCCAATTTCGTCCAGCACTACCAGACTTCGAGGAGTGGCATATTTTAAAATGTGGGATACTTCACTCATCTCTACCATAAAGGTGGACTGCCCTGCCGCCAGGTCATCGGACGCCCCAACACGGGTAAAGATTTTATCCACAATACTCAGTTTCGCACTCTGCGCCGGAACAAAACTTCCGATCTGTGCCATAATGGAAATAATAGCAACCTGACGCATATAGGTGGATTTTCCAGCCATATTAGGGCCGGTAATAATCATCACACGGTCGTCTTTTTGATCCAGATAAGTATCGTTAGGAACAAACACCCCATGATCCAGCATCTGTTCTACTACAGGATGTCGCCCTCCCCGGATATCAATTTTCCCGTCCAAAGACATTTGCGGGCACACATATTGATTTTGCTGGGCAATAAAAGCCAAAGAACACAAAAAGTCCAGTTTGGATAAGGCCCCTGCCGTTCGCTGTATTTTTTCAATTTGATCGCTGATATATTTGCGGACTTCTGAGAAAATCTCGTTTTCCAACGCAATAATTTTTTCGCTTGCCGTCAAAATCCGGCTTTCCAAGTCTTTGAGCTCTTCGGTAATATATCGTTCGCAATTAGTTAGCGTCTGTTTTCGGATGTACCGATCCGGTACCAGAGAAAGGTTAGAATTGGTAACTTCAATATAGTACCCAAATACCCGGTTATATTTAATTTTCAAACCTTTAATTCCAGTCTTTTCTTTTTCTTCTTCCTCAATTTTGTGGATGACGCCTTTGGCATTGGAACAAAGTTCCCGCAGTTCATCCAAAGTAGCGTTAAATCCCGTTCGGATATATCCCCCGTCTTTGAGCAAAAAGGGCGGATCCTCCACAATGGCATTGTCCACCAGATTTTGGATATCTTCCATCACGTCGATGTTTTCGTATAGGTTTTTCATCATGTCGGTGGAAAAGTCTTTTAACACAGTTCGAATGCCTGGCAGTTTGGAGGCAGTAGCCGACAAAGCCCGCAGATCTTTTGGGCTGGCGGAATTATAAAGCACTCGGGTCATCAAACGCTCTAGATCGTAAACACCGGACAGATGATCCTGTAAATCTGACAATGCCACACTGTGCTCTGTCAGTTCCCGCACTGCATTTTGCCTGCGGATAATTTCTGCCAGATTCATCAAAGGCTGTTCCAAAGCCTGACGGATAAACCGTTTTCCCATAGCAGTTTTGGTTTTATCCAACACCCACAAAAGGGTTCCGCGTTTTTCCTGACTGCGGATAGTTTCGGTGATTTCCAAATTGCGCCGGGCGGTAATATCGATATTCATGTACTGATCTTCTGTGTAATTGTGCACCGCGGCAATCCGCTTTGCCCCCTCATGCTGGGTGGCATTCAAGTATACAATCAAACCACCGAAAGCACAGTATGCTGTTTCATCTTCCGGAATCCCAAGCAAAGACAAATCATCTGTTTTAAAGTGATCTTTTAAAATCTGCTCTGCCCCAGACAACTCAATCTGTTCTTTTTCAAAGGTGGAATACACGCAGCGCAGTTTGTGTTCCAAAAAGTCTTTGACGTCTTTTTGATTTAAAACATCCTGATTGACCAACACCTCAGACGGCATAAATTTGGAAAGCTCACTGACAAAATCCATGGATAAATTGCTGCTGACCCGGCTGGTCAGAGACACATCCCCAGTAGAAATATCCGCAAAACATACCGTAAAGGTATTTCCCTTTACATAGAAGCTGGCGATATAATTGTTCTTGGCATCCTCCAGCATATCCCCTTCGATCACGGTTCCCGGTGTCACCAAACGGATGACATCCCGTTTCACCAAACCCTTTGCTTTAGAAGGGTCCTCTGTCTGTTCGCAGATGGCCACTTTATATCCTCTGTCAATCAGCCTTTTTAAATAGGTGGCGGCAGAATGATACGGAACACCGCACATAGGGGCTCTTTCCGGCAGACCGCAGTCCTTTCCGGTTAAGGTCAGTTCCAGTTCCCGGGATACAATTTTGGCATCCTCAAAAAACATTTCATAAAAATCCCCTAAACGGAAAAACAAAATATGATCTTGATGCAGAGCTTTAATACTTAAATATTGCTGCATCATCGGTGAAAGTTTGGACATGAATGAGCCTCCTATAGTAAAAAATTCCTTTGAACATGAAATAATTTCTCTGTGATATCTTTCGTTTTCTGTGAAATAAAATGTATTTTTATTTATGACCAGATAAAAGAAAAAGCGTCTATTAGTAATATATTATTTTATCATTTTTCAGGGGAATTTGCAAATAAAATGTCAAAAAATAAGTGTAAAGCATATCGCTTTACACTTATTTTTAAGAGATTGTTTTACTGAAATTATCTTACTTTTTTCAGCTGATACTGCACAGAGGTGTAGTCACCAGAAATCATCGGCATCATAAGTCCTGCTTTTTTCAAAGCGCTGCCGGACAATTCCTGAACAGGAAGTTTTGTTTCTTCTTCCCCTACATACATCATGCCGTTCACCTGGTAAACGCTGGCATCATCCAATCCTTCCAGGAAGATTCCACGTACGCTTGCATTGCTGCGGGCACGAACCTGTACATAGTTTACCAATGCTTCTGTTTTATCTTCAGAGACAAACATCCAGGCAGTATATTCTTTTTCTTCAAACGGATTGCTCAAACGATAGTAATCGCCGTAGCTAATCAGGTCATACAGAGACTTGAATGTTTCTACTTGTTCTTTTACGATTTCTTTTTCCCGAGGAGTCATTTTGTTAATGTCCAGCTCATATCCAAAGGTTCCGGACATTGCCACAACGCCGCGGGTATACAAAGGAGAAATTCTTCCGGTCTGATGGTTTGGACAAGCGGAAACGTGAGCTCCCATAGCAGAAACCGGATAACCGAAAGAGGTACCGTACTGAATGTCCAGACGTTCAATTGCATCAGTATTGTCACTGCACCAGATCTGTGGAGAATAGTACAGCATTCCGGCATCAAACCGGCCGCCGCCTCCGGAGCATCCTTCAAACAAAACATCCGGATAAGCGCTGGTCAAACGTTCCAGCAAACGGTAAAGACCCAGAATATACCGATGATATACTTCACCCTGACGTTCTGCCGGCAGTTGTGCAGACCATACATTGGCCATGTGACGGTTCATATCCCATTTTACATATTCAATATTGGCGCTGTCCAGAATATCGCTGATGACTTTGTACAGATAATCAATAACGTCATCTCGAGACATATCCAGTACAAACTGATAACGGCTCCGTGTTCCCTTTCTTCCCTGTGTGCACAGGCACCAGTCTGGATGAGCACGGTACAGATCACTGTCTTCAGAAATCATTTCTGGTTCAAACCAGATACCGAATTTCATTCCCAAATCGTTGATCCGTTTGCACAGATGATCTAGGCCGCCTTTAATCTTATTGGTGTTTACAAACCAGTCGCCCAAACCGCTGTTGTCGTCGTCCCGTTTGCCAAACCATCCGTCATCCATAACCAGCATTTCAATCCCCAGTTTAGAGGCGTCTTCTGCGATTTTAACCAATTTATCATCGTCAAACTGGAAATAGGTAGCTTCCCAGTTGTTAATCAAAATGGGGCGGCGGGCATGTTTATATTTGCCCCGGCACAGGTTGTTCTGATACAGTTTATGATAATTTCTGGACAGCTGGCCAAGCCCCTGTTCGCTGTATGCCATAACAACTTCTGGTGTCTGGAACTGTTCTTCCGGCTGAAGGGTAAATTCAAATCCGTCAGAATGAATCCCCATGGTAAACCGAACTTGATCAATCTGATCCAGTTCTGTGGTTGCTACAAAGTTTCCGCTGTAAACAAAAGAGAATCCATAGCAGTTTCCATGAGTTTCATCTGCTTTGTGGTCGCACAAAATCACAAATGGATTCTGATGATGGCTGGAAGCACCCCGCACGCTGTCTACAACAATTTTACCATGGCGTACCGGTGTCCGTTCTACGCCCCGTTCATGACAGTGCTTGCCATAGAAAGTCATAACGTCCATGTCATGAGGAACCTGGAAGTCAACACAGCAGGACAATGCTTTTTCCAGTTTTACAGAAGTATCTCCGTGATTGGTAATCACAGCGCTGCGGGTGATCATATCCCGGTCAGCAAATACGCTGTAGCTGAGTTCTACTGTCAGTTTTGTAACAGGATCCTGTAAAGTAATTTTTAATGTTTCTACTTCATCTTCTGTGCCGTAAGTTGCAGGCAGCCCTGGCAAAGCTGGTTTTCCTTTGATTATTTCATAAGAGCAGTAACGCAGGTCGCAGTCATAACTGCCGTCGCTGTTTACAACATAAAGAGCACTGGAACGATAGTCCCCACGACCAAAGGTAGAGTATTCCTGTGGGAAAGTATCCAGAGAATAACTCCGGTTATTCTCTGCTTCATAAGGGTTTCCAGAGAATCCCCGGTCAGCAGGACAAATTGTATAAGAAAGGTCAATATCTTCTACGGTTGAGCCGTAATAGGTATGGAGTAAAAATCCATATTGGTCTACTTTCATCTGATAAGTAGAATGTTTTGTCTGTAAGGTAAACAGATTGCGTTTTTCATCAATTTGAATCATAGTTCATTCCTCCGTTCCAGCCGACTTTTGGTTTTACATTGAAATATTGCAAACCAAAACAACAGCTTTCTAAGTTTATTTTATCATACTATTTGTGATGTTGCCATGTTTTTTTGTTGACTATTTTTGTACTTATCGGGTTTTTTAAAAAAATAAAATTTTAATAACAACAAAAAAGTGTACCGTATTGTCTACAGTACACTCAGTTTATCGATAAAGTATATTGCAAAGAAAAGTCGCACTGCCCCCAAGACCCCCAAGTATAGTTTGCACACCTGTGCGAAACGTTCATTTGTGGAAAGCGCTGCGGCGCTAACCACCTGCAGTGAGACAGTTTATGTTCTGTCGGTTGAGTGGTAAAATCCGGTGATTTCCGCTTTCCTGACAAAGTACGAGCGCAGCCTCTTCGGGTCCAGGGGTGTGAACCCCTGGTTAGGCTTGTTCCAATAATAGCTGGCCGTCTTTTGCAGTTAAGCCAAGCATTGCCGGAGGATTTTCATACTGCTGGATCAGCAGATTAGAGATTAAATCTTCTACATGCTTGCGAATTACTTTCCTCAAGTCACGGGCACCAAATTTGCCGTCATCTGCCAGTGTTACCAGCTGTTCCAGAGCCGCTTCATCATAACTAAATTTAATTCCCTTTTCCTGGAGCGGTTCTTTCATTTCATCCAGCATTAACCCGGCAATCTTCATCAAATTGTCCCGTGTCAAATGATGGAATACTACAACTTCGTCCACACGACCTAAAAATTCCGGACGCAAAAATTCTCCCAGCGCTTTCATCGCCTTATCTTTGGCGATTTCATTGGCGGTTTTATCAAAGCCCACAATACTGCTTCGGTCAGAAGAACCAGCGTTGGAGGTCATGGCAATTACAGTGTTTTCAAAATTCACGGTTCTACCCTGTGCATCGGTTACACGGCCTTCATCCAAAATTTGCAGCAAAATGTTCATCACATCCGGATGTGCCTTTTCAATTTCATCAAACAAAATAACAGAATACGGATGCCGGCGAACTTTTTCTGTAAGCTGTCCCGCTTCATCATATCCTACATATCCGGGAGGAGAACCAATCAGTTTAGATACGGTATGCTTTTCCATGTATTCTGTCATATCCAAACGAATCAATGGATCCACAGAATCAAACAGCTCGCTGGCCAAAGTTTTCACCAGTTCGGTTTTTCCTACCCCAGTTGGACCTACAAAAATAAAGGAAGCAGGCCGGCGGTTTTTGGACAGCTGTGCACGGCTTCGTTTGATTGCATTGACAACTTCTACAATCGCTTCGTCCTGACCGATAATTTTAGCTTTCAGCTGTTCTTCCAGACGCATAATTTTCTTATATTCATTTTCCTGAATCTTGGCAGCCGGAATTCCTGTCCACAGTTCAATCACTTTTGCCACATCAGAAACTTCCACTGGAATATTCGCCACTTTTGGTTCCAGCTGTTTCAGTTTTTCTTTACACTGGATAATATCCGCTTTAGTTTTGGCAATAGCTTCATAATCCATTGCATCTGTTTCGGATTCCAGTTGCTGCTGAGTATCAGTGAGTTCTTTTAAATGTTCGTTGAGTTTTTCATACTCTGTTAAATCCTGATTTCGGATGGAACAGCAGGAACATGCTTCATCCAATAGGTCGATTGCCTTGTCCGGAAGGTAACGGTCGGTAATATACCGTTCAGACAAGGTTACCATTAAGCGAATGATGGATTCGCTGACCTTTACTTTATGGTGCTGTTCATAATACTTTTTAATTCCATTGAGCACCTGAACGGTTTCTTCAATATTTGGCTCGTTAACAGTTACCGGCTGGAAACGGCGTTCCAAAGCGGAATCCTTTTCAATGTATTTGCGGTACTCATGGAATGTGGTGGCTCCGATTACCTGAATTTCTCCTCGAGAAAGGGCAGGTTTCAGAATATTTGCCGCACTCATAGATCCCTCAGAATCACCGGTACCTACAATAGTGTGGATTTCGTCAATAAACAGAATGATATTGCCGGCAGCCTTTACTTCGTCAATCAGACCTTTTACCCGGCTTTCAAACTGTCCGCGAAACTGGGTTCCCGCTACCAAAGAAGTCATGTCCAAAAGGTACAGTTCTTTGTCTTTTAAGCGGAACGGAACATCGCCATCTACAATTTTTTGGGCGATTCCTTCAGCAATTGCTGTTTTACCAACACCTGGTTCCCCAATCAAACAGGGGTTATTCTTGCTTCTTCGTGACAAGATCTGAACCATCCGGTAAATTTCCCGATCTCGGCCAACAATGTTGTCCAGCTGGCCATTTCTTGCCCGTTCTGTTAAATTGGTGCAGTAGTTATCCAAAAATTTCCGTTTGGTTTTCTTTTTTTCTTTTTTAGAGCGGTTTTCTCCGGACTGTTCTGTCTGGCCTTCTTCTACAGAAGCAATTTCATCAGAATCCTTTTTCTGAAGTCCTTCCATAAATCCGCCCAAACTTCCCATCATATTCTGCAAAAACGGAGGCATGGTATCTGCGCCGCCTGGCTCAAAGTCACCGCTTTCACTCAATTCCATCAGCTGGTCGCTCATGGCGTCAATGTCTTCTTCTGAAATCCCCATTTGTTCCAGCATAGAATCCACCTGAGGAATGCCAAGTTCTTTGGCACATTTTAGGCAAAGTCCCTCATTAACTGGTTTGCCGTCTTCCATTTTGGAAACAAACAGGACTGCAATTCTTTTTTTACATCTGCTACAAATCATTGTATATCCCCTTAAACCCTTAAACTAAAAAATCCATCTGATATTTTCAGTCTTTATGATAAAATATTACTTTACTTTTTGCATACACAGCAGCTTTTTAAATTGTGGTATGTACTGAATAAAAGCCAAAACCGCAAATAAAATAACCACTCCAATCAGTATGCCCATTACCCCCATTGGAACGTGTACATCATATACAATATACACCATGACACAATAAAATACAACTGTGGCCACTTTTCCAAACCATCTGGAAGATGGTATCTTGGTCCCCCGGCGAATCAGATAAAAACCGGCTATTAACATTATAAGCTCTTTGGCGATTAACAGACATAAAATAATTATAAATTCTTTATGTCTAATTGCTAAACAAATACAGACAGCAAGCTGTGTCAGCTTGTCCGCCAATGGATCCAATATTTTTCCCAAAGAAGTAATCATATTAAATTTTCTGGCAATCATGCCATCCAGACAGTCTGTAATGCCAGAAAGGACTAGAATCAAAGCGCTGACCAATCCATGATCTGGATACCCAAAAAATGTAATCACAAAAATGGGAACCAGTATCATCCGCCCTATGGACAACAAATTGGGAATGCTCATAAAGGAACCTCCTGGTGTTTTTTATTTCATTGAAAATGGGCTTAAATAATAAGCAAACTGGAATAGATGCGAATGGGCAACCGTATCCTCTGTCAGGTAATCTCCAATTCCTCCTGTCACAGCAATGATCAGATTCAAGGCACTGGCAACCAGCAAAATAACCAGCATTGCCTCCAAACAGCCTAGAATTCCTCCCAGCACAGCGTTTAAAGAACCGATGAGCGGCACTTTCCGCAATACGGAGCACATGCTGACCAATTTTCTCACAATGAAACAGCAAATTCCAAACACCACAAAAAATGCAATTGCATGCACCAGAGCAGACAGTGCAGGCATAATCATGGTATCTGTAATTGCTTCTGAAATATTCAAGGTGGTTTGATCAATTGCGTTTGAAATTTCCTGAGAACCCTGCTGTGTATAGTGGAGCAAATTTTTTAAAATTGCCGGACATTCTTCCTGAAACTGTAATACTGCGTTTTGCAGATCATCTCCTGCGGCAGTACCGACTTTTTCATTTACAAATTCCAGCACTGGAGTCCGTGCAGCTTTTTCGAAAATATGACCCGCAAAATTCCCTACAGCTGCGGCAACTGCTACCGATAACAGATAACCGATAAAGCTGACCACTGTACGTGCAAACCCGCTGCGATAGCCTTTATAGGTACAATACAGCAATAAAAATACCAACAAACCATCTAAAATCCAAGGCATAAACTGTGCCATTTTTCATCACCGTTCCTTTCATTGTCAAATAGGAGATAAAGGAATACAAGCGTCATTTTCCTTGCATTCCCTTTTCTGACCCATGCGTATTCATTGGTTGTAATCTGTCAATAGGTCATTTCCCCCACAACATCCAATGTTTCTGAGGAAATGCCATAAATCTGATGATTGTATGCGGCAATTTCAGTAAATCCCTGACTATTAGGAAATGTATTGACTAACTGCAGCTGATCATCATATTCGTAAATATTATTTTTATCCAATAAAAGCACTTGATCGTCACAGCAAAAAATATCAATTAAAACAGAGTTTACTTTTGTCTGTGCTTTTAATGTGCCGTCATCTTCCATAATCACAATATCTGTTTCATTGGAATCCACCATGTTTTCCAACCCTAATACCAGCATATCATCCTGATTCCAAAGCAGCCGAATATCATTTTGGAAAGTATGGGTATTTAATATTTCTCCCTGTTTATCCAAGGTGGTAATCTGGCGGTCTCCGATCACTTGAATATTGCCGTTATCCTGCACCGCAATGTCCAGTGTCATCATGTCGTCAATTTCTGTTTTGAAAAACTCGGTTTTGCTCTTTTTATGGAAATCCAACCCGTAAACAATGGTTTTAAAGGTTCCGTTTTCCGCAGTTTGTACTGCCATAACACCTTTTTGACTATTGATAAAATCAAAGGCTGTAATATAATATTGTGACTCATTGTATTTGTAAATTTCATCAAAGCTGTCATCAAAGATGGTCAAACTTCCGTTATACCGGTCTTCAAAAGTAACTGCGGCAATATATCCGCTGTCATCCATTTTACAGAACAAAATCTGATTATCCATCTCTACCGGTTCGTGGAACTGGCCTCCCTTGGTGTCTACCCGGAATGTTTTTCCCGCTTGGTCATAGGTGAGCACTTTATTTCCCACTGTCTGTACCACCGGAAGAGTAAACCCGTGCTTTCGAATGGCCTCTTTTTTCGCATTTGCGCTAAAAAACAGGTTATCCGATTCACCGGTTACCACCAGTCCCTGGGAAGTGACAGAAAATTCAGAAGGATTCACCCCCTGAAGACTGACAGGGAATTCATTTGTTTCATCGCTGAAAAAAGAGCTGTTTTGGCTAACCGCCTCAAAAATACAATAGATTAACAGCAGTACCAAAATGACTCCAGCGGCAATTCCCAGCTTTTTGAAACGCTGCTTTCGCTTTTTCTTTTTTCGGTATTTCTCAATATCGTACTTTTCAGATGTCTCCAAAGCTCTCACTCCCATAGTTTACTTGGTTCAGGTACAATCCTTCTGGTTTTGCGGTAGGTCCAGCCTGTCTGCGGTCTTTGCTTAAAATAATGCCGGAGATATCTTCCGGGGAAATCTGTCCTGTTTGAACAGCCAGCAAAGTTCCCACCATAATCCGCACCATATGGTACAAAAATCCGTCGCCGGATACTCGAAACAGCACCATGTCCCCTTCTCTCCACACATCAAAGCGGTAAATGGTTCTAACAGTATCCATTTCTTTTCCGCCGGAAGCACAGAAAGCTTTATAATCATAAGTCCCCACAAAGGCTTGTGCCGCCTGGTGCAGCAGCTGTGCATCAATGGGATATTTATAGTGCAGTGCCAGATTTTCCAAAAACGGATTTTTTACCGGAGAATTCCAAATCTTATAAACATATTCCTTGGAAACACAGTTATATCGGGAATGAAAATCCAAAGGCACTTCCTGGCAGGAAAGCACCGCAATGTCATCCGGCAAATGTACATTCATCGCCACGGTCATTCGATCAGCGGGAATTCTGCATTGGGTTTTCATATTAAAATAATAACTGTTAGCATGAACTTTTGCGTCTGTTCGGGAACAGCCTACAATATTCTCACGGACTTTTAAAACCTGCTCAATGGCGTCCTGCAATACCTGAGCCACTGAAACCGCATTGTCCTGCACTTGATATCCATGATAACGGGCGCCGTTGTAGGCAATGTGAAACAACAAATTACGCATTGATTTGAATTCGTTCCTTTCCAGAATCAAAAAATAATATTAAACCCGATAATGGCTGCAAAGCAAACCAAAGTTACCCCTGCCATATAAAAATCCATGGGCTGCAAAAACAGCTGGCGCATTCTTGTGCGTCCTTCTCCTCCCCGGTAACAGCGGCACTCCATGGCAAGCGCCAATTCTTCTGCCCGGCGAAATGCAGAGATAAACAGCGGAATCAAAATAGGAACCAACGCTTTTGCCCGCTGGAGAAGGTTGCCGGATTCCATGTCAGCGCCTCTGGCTTTTTGAGCAGACATAATTTTGTCTGTCTCTTCAATCAAAGTAGGGATAAAGCGCAGCGCAATGGTCATCATCATGGCCATTTCATGAACCGGGAAATGAACTTTATTCAATGGCTTTAACAGACGTTCAATGGCATCCGTTAACGCAATAGGAGAGGTGGTGTAGGTCAGCAAAGAAGTTCCCATAATCAAGCATACAATACGAACTGTCATTTTAATGGCCAGCAAAATCCCCTCATAGGTCAGTTTGAAAAAGCCAATTTGAAACACCGCATGCCCGTCCACAAAAAACATGTTGAGGACAGAAGTAAAAATAATCAAAGGCAAAATGGGTTTTACACCCTTCACAATTAACTTCAGCGGAATTTGACTCAAGGAAATTGCCGCAGCCAAATACACAATCGCCACCGCAAATCCCATCCAGTTGGAAGCTACAAACAACAAAATAATGTAAACAATGGTCAGTACAATTTTCATGCGGGGATCCATGCGATGCAAAAGGGATTTCCCGGGAAAATACTGTCCAATGGTAATATCTCTCAACATACGCAGTTACTCCCCCTTTGACCTTAAATAAGTTAAAATCTCATTTGCCGCATATTTGACTGTATACACATTATCCTCAACCGGATATCCCTGCTTGTGCAGCTCATGAAACACCCGGGTGATCTGCGGCACAGACAACCCCATTTTGGTGATCTCTTCACTTTTTGTAAAAATAGTTTCTACTGTATCATAGGCAAACAGTCTGGCACGGTTCATCACCAAAGCTTTTTTTGCGTATTTGGCGATATCCTCCATGCTGTGAGAAACCAACAGCACTGTACTTTTGGTCTGCTGATGGTATTCTTTAATCTGCCCTAAAATTTTATCCCGTCCTTTGGGGTCCAAGCCCGCAGTAGGTTCATCCAAAATCAACACTTTGGGACGCATGGCAATAACACCGGCAATGGCCACCCGCCGCTTTTGTCCTCCGGACAAATCAAAAGGGCTTTTTTCTTTCAAATCAGGATTCAGCCCTACAAATTCCATTGCTTCTGTTACACGGTTTTCAATTTCTTCCGGCCCCAGTCCCATGTTGGTAGGACCAAAAGCAATATCCTTTGCCACTGTTTCCTCAAACAGCTGATATTCCGGATACTGGAATACCAACCCCACTTTAAAACGCACCTGACGGATATTCTGCTTATTTGCCCAGATATCCTCTCCGTCAATGAAAATACGTCCGGAAGTAGGCTGCAAAAGTCCGTTAAAGTGCTGGATCAATGTGGATTTCCCAGAACCGGTATGACCGATAATCCCTACGAATTCCCCTTCTTCAATTTCCAGATTCACATCATTCACCGCCGCCTTTTCAAACGGAGTTCCCTGACTGTAAATATAGGAAAGATGTTCGGTTTTAACCATTGCCATGCTCTGTTCCCCCTGCCGCTGGTTTTCCGAGTAGCTGTTCTAAAGCCTGTACACACTCGGACTCTGTAATAATATCTTCCGGAATGGAGACGCCTTCTTTTCTCAAAAGATAGCAAAGCTCTGTTACCTGAGGAACATCCAGTCCCAGCTTTTTCAAAGTTTCCACCTGAGAAAATACTTCCTTTGGTTTTCCCTCCATAACCACTTTTCCGTGATCCACCACAATAATCCGGTCTGCGTGTACCGCTTCGTCCATATAGTGGGTAATCAAAACTACAGTGGTGTGACGGGTACGGTTTAAATCCATCACAGTAGAAAGTACCTCTGATCTGCCTTTTGGGTCCAACATTGCAGTAGGCTCGTCCAGCACAATACACTTGGGTTCCATGGCAAGAATTCCGGCAATGGCAACCCGCTGTTTTTGTCCCCCAGACAGCTGATGAGGTGCATGTTCCCGGAATTGGTACATATCTACTTTTTTCAATGCCTCGTCTACCCGGCGCCGAATTTCGCTGGGTTCTACCCCCAGATTTTCCAAAGCAAAAGCTACATCCTCTTCTACAATGGTTGCCACAATCTGGTTATCCGGATTTTGAAACACCATCCCCACCTGCTGACGGATGTCAAACAGGCGTTCCGGATCCCGGGTATTCATCTGGTCCACATACACAGTTCCTTCTGTAGGCAGCAAAATTGCATTAAAGTGTTTTGCCAATGTAGATTTTCCGGAGCCATTGTGACCTAAAACCGCCACAAATTCCCCTTCTCGAATACGCACATTAATGTCCTGCAATACCAGAACGTTTTCTTCCTCTTCTCTGGTATACTCAAAACGAATATGATCGGCTCTGATAATTTCTTCCAACGTTTTGTCCCCTCATTCTCAAGACCAAAATTGTTTTATGCCTCTTCCCACAGCGCTGTGGATCCGCAGGGCAGAATATATCCGCTTTCCTTTACCGGCAGACCGATTTCATCTGCGGATACTTTTCCGTGAGGATACTGTTTTCCCACAGTGACTCCCAGCAAATATGCCATAACAGACGGAGAAAGCCCCGTGGTATAGGAATTCAGCGCAAAAAACAAAGGTTTGTCAGACAGCACCTGACTGCAAAGTTCCACCAGGTGATAAACCTTTTCCTCCAGCTGCCACACTTCGCCGCCAGGACCCCGGCCATAGGAAGGCGGGTCCATAATCACAGCGTCATACCGATTTCCCCGACGGATTTCCCGCTGTACAAACTTTTCACAGTCATCCACAATCCACCGGATGGGCTTGTCCGCCAGACCGGAGGCCTGAGCGTTTTCTCTCGCCCAGGCTACCATTCCTTTGGAAGCATCTACATGACACACCTGTGCCCCTGCTTTCGCGCAGGCCAGGGTAGCACCTCCGGTATATGCAAATAAATTCAGTACTTTAATCGGTCTTCCGGCATTTCTGATTTTTTCATCAAAATAGTCCCAGTTTACTGCCTGTTCTGGAAACAAACCAGTGTGCTTAAACCCAGTTGGACGAATTTGAAATGTGAGACCTTTATAATGAATCTGCCAGCTTTCCTTTAATTTGTGGAAAAACTGCCACTGTCCTCCCCCTTTGTTGGAACGCAGATAGTGACCGTCCGCTTTTTTCCAAAGAGGATTCACCCGGTCAGTCTGCCAGATAATCTGCGGATCCGGGCGGATAAACAAAACATCTCCCCAATATTCCAGTTTTTCCCCATAAGAGGTATCGATAATCTGATACTCTTTCCAATCAGATGCAATGCGCATGGATGTTTCTTTCCTTTCTTATGTTACCCAATCCGTTCACTGATGACATCGCGAATTCGGCGGCAGTAATCCTGAATTTTTTCTTCTTCTTTTCCTTCAATCATGACACGGATTAAAGGTTCTGTTCCGGAAGGACGAACCAAAACCCGGCCGCTGTCGCCCAACTTTTGTTCTACTTCCCGGATGGTATCCTGAATCACCGGATCGGTTTTCAGTTTTTCTTTTCCTTCTGCGTCGGCAGGAACCCCTTCAATCACCTGAGGATACTTTTTCATGCAGGATGCCAGCTCAGACATTTTCATTCCCGCTTCTTTATAAATACTCAGTACCTGTACTGCGGTCAACTGTCCGTCCCCGGTCTGGGCATATTCGTGGAAAATAATGTGGCCGGACTGTTCCCCGCCGATAATATATCCGCTCTTGAGCATTTCTTCCAGCACATACCGGTCGCCTACACTGGTGCAAACCAGCTGAATATCATTTTCTTTTGCAAAGGCATGCATGCCAAAGTTAGACATAACAGTAGCAACCACAGTATCTTTTGCCAACTGTCCCCGTTCCTTCAAATATTTGGCCACAATCGCCATAATCTGGTCACCATCTACCAAATCTCCGTTTTCATCCAAGAACAGACAGCGGTCTGCGTCACCGTCAAAGGCAATGGCCAGTTCACAGTTATTTTTCAGCATAAATTCCCGCAGGCTTTCCATATGGGTAGAACCGCATTTTTTGTTAATATTCAGTCCTGTGGGAGTAGCGTGGAGAAAATGAGGTACTGCACCCAGCTGAGAGAACAAAAGCTCTGCGGTTCTGCTGGCGGAACCGTTCGCGCAGTCTATGGCAATATTCATACCGCTTAAATCATCGTCAATGGTGCTCTTTACATGGTTGACATAGTCCATATGAGCAGAAGGACGGGTGGATACTCTCCCCAGCTTTAATGGTTCGCAAAGCTGAATTTTTTCAGGGTGATCCAGAATCAATTCTTCAATTTCTGCCTCAATATCATCGGGAAGTTTATATCCTGTATTGGAAAACAGTTTAATCCCGTTGAATTCCACCGGGTTATGAGAAGCAGAGATCATAACACCTGCATCTGCGTGATACTCGTTTACCAGCCAAGCTACTGCAGGAGTAGGCAGTTCCCCTAACAATTCTACATCCACACCTACAGAACAAATCCCTGCTACCAGTGCATTTTCCAGCATGCTGGAAGAAATTCGGGTATCTTTCCCAATTACAATTTTTGGCTTTTTAGTGGTATGACGGGTTAAAACACAAGCAGCCGCACGGCCGATCTGCATAGCCAGTTCACAGGTTAAGTCCTGGTTGGCGATTCCTCTTGCTCCATCTGTTCCAAATAATCTTCCCATAATCAGTTCTCCTTTACTTGGGTGCTTATAAAAAACAAAACACTCTTTTTATAAGACCATAATCTCTATATCATATGATTCGTTACCTTGATTCATCAAAACATCTGCTGCCCTTCCATGGCAATTCCCAAATGTTTATAGGCCAGCGGTGTGACACACCGGCCTCTGGGCGTACGGGACAAAAATCCCAATTGCATCAGATAGGGTTCACATACGTCTTCCAAAGTGACTGCCTCTTCTCCCAACGCTGCCGCCAGTGTTTCTAATCCCACAGGGCCTCCCCCATAGTTTCGGATAATGGTAGTCAGCATCCGGATGTCGTTGGTATCCAGTCCCAATTCATCAATTTCCAGTCGTTCCAATGCAGTGCGGACAATTTCCTTGGTAATGGTTCCGTCTCCCAAAACCTGAGCAAAGTCCCGCACCCGTTTTAACAGACGGTTTGCCACACGGGGAGTCCCCCGGGAACGTTTTGCCAATTCCAAAGCACCTTCCGGCTCGCAGGGAATTTCCAAAATCCCAGCGCTTCGTCTGATAATTTGCGCCAGCTGTTCGTGGGTATACAGTTCCAAACGAAGCAGCACACCAAAACGGTCACGAAGTGGGGCGGTTAACTGCCCCGCCCGGGTTGTAGCGCCCACCAAAGTGAATTTCGGCAGGTCAATACGGATAGATCTGGCAGCAGGCCCTTTTCCGATAATAATATCCAAAGCAAAATCTTCCATTGCCGGATACAGCACTTCTTCCACGGCACGGGACAAACGATGAATCTCGTCAATAAACAGAACATCGTTTGGACTTAAATTGGTCAGCAATGCTGCCAAATCGCCCGGTTTTTCAATGGCAGGACCAGAGGTAACCCGGATATTTACATTCATTTCGTTGGCAATAATGTTGGAAAGGGTGGTTTTCCCCAACCCAGGAGGTCCATAAAGCAAAACATGATCCAATGGCTCATCCCGTTCTTTTGCCGCCTGAATAAAAACCGCCAGATTTTCTTTTGCCTTATCCTGACCGATGTATTCCTCCAGCGTTTTTGGCCGCAGAGAAAATTCTGTATCTACATCTTCCGGAGTGAATTCCGGAGCCATCATCCGGTTTTCAAAATCCATTTCATGATTTCGATCAAACAATCCGCTTTACTCCTTCCTGTTATATCTGTTTTATCGGGTCTGAGCCAATGCTTTTAACCCGGCTTTAATCATTTCTTCCACAGATGCGGACGGATCCAAACTGGTTACCACTTTTGCCGCATCGGACTGGGAATACCCCAAAACCACCAAAGCACTGATCGCTTCAGAAGCATTGCCGGAGGACACTGCCTGTATTGCAGCCGGAGCAGCTCCGGTAATGCCGGAAGCCACCTGATCTTTGGACACCTTATCCTTTAGTTCCAAAACAATTCGCTGAGCTGTTTTTAAGCCAATGCCGGCAGAGCGGGTCAACGCTTTTGCATCGCCGGAAGCGACTGCCAAGGCAAACTGTTCCGGTGTTTGGTCGGACAAAATGGTCAGCGCACCTTTTGGCCCTACTCCGTTGACAGTGCGGAGCATTTTATAGCAGTTTAATTCCGCTTCATCGTAGAATCCAACCAATTCCATAGCATCTTCCCGTACAATCAGATGGGTGTATAAAAAGACGGACTCTCCGACTTTCGGCAGTCTGGAAATGGTAGTCAGGGTGGTTTTTACCCCAAACCCAACGCCGCCTACATCCACCACAACAAACTGTGGTTCTACCACTTTTAATGTGCCTTCCAAACTATATATCATAAAAACATCTTCTCCCTATTTTATCACCGCATTTTCTGCAGCAGATTAAAATTTCTCCGGCTGGGCGATGTGTGGGCATGGCACACAGCAATTGCCAAGGCATCTGCCACATCATCCGGTTTTGGTACTTCCTTCAAATTCAAAATTTTTGTGGTCATTTCCATAACCTGTTTTTTCACTGCTTTTCCGTATCCCACCACAGCCAGTTTTACCTGTAAAGGCGTATATTCGTAGCAGGGAATGTTCCGCAGACTGGCTGCCAGAAGAATCACTCCCCTTGCCTGTGCTACATCAATGGCCGTTTTTTGATTGGTTGTAAAATACAGCCGTTCTACCGCAATGGCATCCGGTTTATATAAATCCAATAGATTGGAGAAATCCTCAAAAATCACTTTCAGCCGGTTGGAAAACTCCATTCCTGCCGGAGTTGTAATTGCCCCGTAATCCAAAGTGCGAAAACTGTTGTTTTGATATTCCAAAACTCCGACACCCACAATGGCGTATCCCGGATCCACTCCTATAATTCTCATGAAAGTCCTCTTTTTCTTAAAATTAAAGCTATTTCGCCCAGCATAACTTTTATTATTATATCATAATCAACCTGTGTTTTCAATGAAAATACCGCAAGAAAATCATGAACAGATTTTCCGGCATGTGTATTTTCATTTGGACTGTCCCCCAAATTTCGTCAATCTGCTCATTTATTTCTTTTGATTTTGAACCTTATTTCAAATAGTTTGTGATATAATAATACATTATAAAAATTAAAGGAGGCACCATAAAATGTTTGATAAAACCATTGTAACCGTAGAAAATCCTTATTTTCCCCTGGACACGCTGCTAAAAGCGGTACATATAGACGAGAACTCTGATCCTGAAGATATTGCGGACATCACCCGAATGTATCATGAAGCGCTGGCTGTTGCCCGCCCCAAAGCATTGTTTGGTGTCGCCGGAATCGAAGAAAAAGCCAAAGACACCGTAACCGTGGACGGCGTTTGTTTTCATTCCTCTTTGGTCAGCGAAAACCTGGAGCATACTAACCGAATCATCCCGTACGTGGTTACCTGCGGTACAGAAGCGGAACAATGGTCACAAGCATATCAGGACGATCCTTTAACACAGTTTTGGGCTGACAGTATAAAGCTTCAGCTTCTGGGACTGGCTCGCCAAAAATTAAATGACGAGATTTCCAAGTACTTCCCAAGCGGAAAATTTTCTGCTATGAGTCCCGGTTCTTTACCAGCCTGGCCTCTGCCTCAGCAGCGCCCGCTGTTTGAACTGCTGGGCGGCGTTACCCCCGATATCGGCGTGGAGCTGACCCCTTCCTATTTGCTGCTCCCCTCCAAGTCCGGTTCCGGATTTTTCTTCACTTCTGGAGATCATTATGAAAACTGCCGTTACTGCCCTTTGTTGGACTGTCCTGGACGGCGTGCTCCCTTTGAAAAAGAATTAAGAGGAACCGAAGAATATGAAAACATTTTTAAGAGCCAGGAAAAAGTCCCGATAGATTTTGAAGAAATGGATTGATAACAAATATAGGTGTTGCTATCATATGTTTATGGCAGAACCCCCAACAAAAAGTTTGTTGGGGGTTCTGTTGTTTTTTCTTCCATGAGGCAGACGCATCATCGCCTATTTTATTAATTCATATACTTGTCGCTAAACTGGTGGGCATCCAGCGGTTTTTCATAGAAGTATCCCTGACCATAATCGCAGGATAACGCCTCCATGGTGTCGCGATCTGTCTGAGTTTCTATTCCTTCCGCTACAACAGAAATATCAAGTTTATTTGCGAAATGAATAATCTGTTCCAGTATAATCTGACGGCGCTCATCATCCTGTTCATTGGTCTTGCGTAAAAAGCCCCGATCCAACTTCAGCTCATCAATTTTTAGCTGAAATAACATATTCAAAGAAGAATATCCACTTCCGAAATCGTCCATAGAAACTCGAAAACCTTTTTGGTGCAAAGCCTCTATCTGCTGGTTTAAATATTCAGAATCAGAGGATGCCACCCCTTCCAAAATTTCCAGGGTAATTAAACTTGGAGAAATCCCGTACTTGGATAAAATCTGTTCCAAATTATTGGGGTAGTTCCGATCAGAGAACAAAAGCTTGGACTGATTCACAGAAATCGGAATCGGAGTAATTCCCGCATCAATCCATTTGCGCAGCTGCTCACAAACCCGCTCTACCATATACATATCCAGCTTCACACAAAAGCCATTGGTTTCAAACAGTGGAATAAATTCATTGGGATACCGATAAGAACCATCCGGATTTTGCCAGCGTACCAATGCTTCTGCTCCAATCAGCTGATCATTTTTCAGATCAAATTTTGGCTGTAAAAACAGTTTAAACTCTTTGTTTTGAAGTGCAAAATACATATAACTTTCTATGGAGTTTTTCTTCCGCACTTCTGCATGAAGTTCGTGGTTATAAAAAGCAACGTCTCTGTGATGAGTATTCTCGATACTTTGCACAGCTACCAATGCCTTTTCCCGGTCTCCTTTTATGGCAACACCGGCATAAAGAGAAAGTTCATAACTGTACTCGCTATAAGAGAGCGAAGATTTACTGATAAAAACAATAATTTCTTGCAGTCGTTTTTCAATAGTGGGTTCATCAAAATCTGTCATCAGGATATAAAACAAATCCCCAGAATCTCTGCAAAAGAATTCCTCTGATTTTAAATTCTTTTGAATAACATCTGCCAAATACCGCAATACGATATCTCCTCTGTTTCTTCCAAACAGATCATTAATGGCCTTAAAATTGTGGACATTTAAAGCTGCCACAGCATAGTCCTTTTGCTCTTTATAAAAATCATGAAATTCCTGATCAAATTTCAAAGTGTTTTTTGCTCCGGTAACCGGATCATAATACGCCAAGTGCAATAAAGAAGCAGTACTTTTGCGGAATTTATAATAACCGTAGTACAATAAAAACAATGTCAGCGCCAAAATCAGAACAAACGTAGCGCCTACAATCATGACTACTTTCCGAAATGACAAGGCAGAATCTCCGATTTTATTTACACAAAAGAGATACCATCCATTCAGGCCAACCGGTTCCATGTAAAAATGGCATTCTTCCCCTCGGTAGTAAAAATCACCGTACATACTTCCCTGATTTGCAAGAGCATCATAGGCTTCTGCTTTCATACTTTCCGATAAATAAGGGCCATCAAAGATAGAACTCATCTTTTCCTTGACAATTGTATTTTTAGAACGAACCAAAAAATCCCCATTTGATCCTAAAATATGAACGTATCCTTGACCCCCCATAACCGCATCACCATTTACAATATCTTCAAAGATACTTAGCGTATCACTGGCAGCCAAAGCACCCACAATGTTTCCCTGATCATACACCGGCACACTGTATACAAAACGCGGTTGTTTCGCTGCTTTACTGTCAAACATATTAGATACAGCATCTTCTCCCTGCCAGGCTTTTTCAACGACTGCTTGTACCTCGTTGTGAAAACTGCTTAATTCCTTCTCACGAGTGTCTCCTCCACGGGTATTTAAAACACCTTGTCCATCTAAAGAAAAGTATCCCAACGTAATAAAGGAATTAGTCTGATTGGTTTCACCAATGATTTCTTTTAATGTTTCTGGTGAATCCATGGCATGAGTTACCTCGCAGGCTTTTGAAAGGGTATTTAAAATGGAAAGATTTTGATCAATTTGCTTTATAATGCGGCTTTTATATTCTTGAGCTTCTGTTTGCATTTGTATATGATCGTTTTCATGAACTGCCCGGAATATATAAGTCAAAACTCCAAAAACCAAAACACACAATGCAATGCTACTGGCTACAACAATTACCGTAACTCTAATCAGCTGCTTTTTTAATTTACTCTCGTCCATAACTGCCTCCCGTACGGTCAATCCCGTTTATCCGCTTTCCGCAAAAGATTGATCTCTTACTGAAAAAACTGATTCAAAATTTGATTTTTTGCTTCCCACTCTGGTAATGGAATATAAAAATGAAATCCTTGAATCACGTCACAGTGCATGGCTCGCAATGCTTTTACCTGATCTTCCGTTTCAACCCCTTCTGCCAAAATAGTCATATCCAGTTCGTGCCCTACCTGAATCATAGCTTTTACCACAGCACTGCCACTGGGGGTCATAATCTGGTCAATTAAGCCTTTGTCTAATTTAATTCCATTGATCGGATATTTTTGAAGATCGTAAAAAGAGGTGAATCCTTCTCCGAAATCATCTAACGCAACACTTACACCATAATTTTTAAGCACTTTAATATTATGCTGTATTTGAGCTGTGTTTTTTACTGAGGAACTTTCTGTAATTTCTAAAATCAACAATTCCCTTGGAAAATGGTACGCATCAATAATTTCTTTGACACGATCGGCAAAGTCCACTGCCGCAAAAGTTTCCCGGGAAAAATTACAGGATACAAAAAATCGGTCCACTTTTTGTTCTACCAAATCATGCAAAAAAATACACACTTTTCTCAAGCAGTAATAATCCAGTTTGCTGATCATCTTTTCCCGTTCCATCAAAGGAACAAAAACATTGGGGTTTAACATCCCCTTTTGCGGATGATTCCAGCGAGAAAGTGCTTCTCCGCCCACGATTTTATAGGAATCGGTGTCCACATAAAACTGAATATACAGCTCAAACTCATGATTTTCAAATGCTTGTTCAATACTAGCCTGAAGTTGTTTTTCCTGTGCGAATTTTTGTATCATTCCATCAGAACAAACCACGTAATCCTCATCGTTTTTATCTGCCATATACGCTCCTTGAGAAGCGTTAAAAATCATGGCATTTACATCTCGGTCTGTAGATTTGAGCGGATACAGCCCAACGCCCATATTGACATCAAACGTTTTGGCATACAGCTGCGTATATCCCCGAATTCGTTCCAAGATGGTCTTGACCCATATATCAATCTGTTTTTCATCATTCGTAAGTTTCAGCATGGCAAAACCATGATCAGATACCCGCACCAAAATATCTGCATCTCCAGTATGTTCCTGTAAAACCACAGCGCAAAACCGAAGAAACTCGTTGGTTTCCTGATTATCTGCAATTCTGCGCAGACGATCCGTATCCACATAAAAATAAAACAGCTGATAGATGATGCGATTTTTATCATTCACAAACTGATTATAATACCTTGTAAAATAATCCAGATTTCCAAGTCCAGTTACTTCATCGGACTCCATATCCTGTTTGGCCTTTTTCAGCTTTTTTCTATAATTGCGCACAATCAATACTATGGCGGTCAGCAGCAAAACAATGACCAGTCCCAAAGAACCGATTGTCCAGAACAAAGTCTCATTATTTTGCTCTGCTTGAGCAGCTACAGTATCTACAAGAAGGCCGCTAACCTGTTCCTGAGAAACAGAATCGAGAAAAGTTTCCAAAGCGACTTTGAGATCTTCCGGAGCCGCATCCGTAAAATAAAGACAGTAGGAAACATCTTCTCCATCCTGTATGGTATGAAATAATACTACATTTTCTGCATCGTGAGACACATCGCCAACACGGGAATAACCGGACAAAATATCCACTTGGTTATTCTGTGCCAAATGCTCCCGATGATCTGTGCCATCAGCCTGATAATAAATAACCTCATAGGGGCTCTGGTTTGAAAACTCTTCCAGCAGTTTGGGAATAACTCCCTCATAGGTTTCCGTATCTTTATTGTAGTATTCCAAAGGATATGCATCTGGATTTCCCGCTACATAAACGACTGATTTCTGTTCCACTATTTTCCCCTCAGTTCTTATTCATCCTCTGATTCTGTTTTTCTTTCAAACAAAGTCATATTTTTATCCGGAGATGCCTGTTTCAATGCTTGAATCTGTTGTTCAAAATTTTGCACTTCCTCGTCCATGGCATGCAAAAGGCTGCAGAACTTTTCACGGAGATCCATGACCCGAAGGTGATATTGATTTAACTCCTTTTGATTTTTAGAAAGCTCTTCTTCCCATTTTTGATATTCTTCCTGTTCTTTTTGTTCTGTCTCTGCTCTTAATATTTGCGCAAAATGCTGAGCATCCAGCAAGGTAGAAGCAATCATCATCTCTTCCTCTTTTTGTGATTCGTATTTTTGCCGAATTTCCTGTAATTCTTCCTCTAGCTGGCGAATTCTTTTGCAATACTGTTCTTCGTTCGTCCGCAATTGGGCATCTTTTTCCATCAGTTTCATAGAAAATTCTTCTTCCACAAAAGCAATATACTGATAGACACTGGATTTTTGATATCCCCAAAAACCTTTTTTAAGATCATCTAATTTCATAGCATTTATCCTCCAGACTAATTAAAATGAATCTTTTTCCGTTCAATTCTTCCCCAGGCATGTTTCTTCTTTTTATACCCGATTAAAGCGGTTGCCCGAACCCAGGCTAACACTAATCGCAGACAGGAAACTTCCAAAGCACAAAGCCCAATGGCTTTTATCACATCCATGGCCATCAACTTTAGGTCAATGGTATGAATACGGGCAAAAAATGCTGTTAACGACAAAATTGCGGAATACACCACATAAATCCCAAAAAACAAAATCATAAACGGCACATTAATCAAATCAACCGCAAACGCCAGCGCAATGGTGATCAGTCCAAACACTTCGATGTAAGGAGAAAACAATTCGTAAATCAAAAAATAAAGATAAGAAATAAAACCTACTAAACCATATTTGGGATTCAAAAACATTTTCCTATGGCGGGTCATACTTTGAAACAATCCAATATGCCACCGTCGGCGCTGTTTACACAGATCCTTCAATTTTTCCGGAGCCTGTGTCCAACAGATTGCATCTGTGGCATAACGAATGCGATAAGGAATGTTATGTTCCCGGCAAAACACATGAAGTTTAACCACCAGCTCCATATCCTCACCCATGGTTGTGGAGTCATATCCCCCTGCATCAATTACCACACTTTTTTTGAACAGCCCAAACGCACCGGAAATGATAATACTTCCATTAAATTTATCAAACAAAATTCTAGCTGCCAAAAAAGAGCGGTCATATTCTAAAACCTGCATACAGGGAAGCACTTTATCCGGCATATGGTAGGAAATTACTCTGCCCTGATCAATTTCGGTTCCATTGCAGGGACGCACTGCACCTCCTACCGCAACAATATTCCCATCTTCCAAAACTGGCCGTACAATTTTTTCCAAAGAATCATACTGTAAAACAGAGTCCGCATCCATACAGATAAAATAAGGATACTTTGCTGCATTGATTCCCATATTCAAGGCATCCGCTTTTCCGCCGTTTTTCTTGCGAATCAAGGTAATTGGAACCTTCCACTCATAACTTTCGTAAATTGCCTCTTCCGGCTGACAGGGGATTTTTTTCTGAATCGGCCGATTAATTCGCTGCATGCGAAACGCCTCACGAACTACTTTAGATGTATTATCCCGGGAGCCATCATCCACAATCACGATTTCATATAATTTATATTCCAGCGCAAGCAAAGAGCGTATACTGGATTCAATGGTTACTTCCTCATTATAGGCGGGAACTACCACTGTGATCGGAATATAGTACTCACCCAATAATTCATTTTTCAGCTTATTCCGTTTTTTAATTTTATAAAGTTCAGAAGAACCCACCGTAACTGACAAAAACAAAAAGCTGGCATAGCCAATCATATACAGGATAAAGAATATTCCCACATAATAGAAAAACAGTTTAAACGCATCCGTCACAGAATGTCACACCTCCACTTTTTGTAATTTTCGAGATTCCAAACGATAGGTTATCATTTCTCGGGCATAGCGGTCATTTCCCGCTACAATATCAATCAGTTCACTATAGTCCACATGATGTTCTTCCAAACTTTGTGCTGCAGAATACCGAATATACCAGTTTCCGCTATGCAAAGCTTCTTTCAGGGCAGAAACCACTTTTTCACCCTGATACTTTGCAAGAGAAGAAGCTGCCACAGTCGCAAATTCCCACTGAGTTAAATCTTTATTCTCAAGAAATTTCAGCAGCGGTTCCATAGCCGGCTGATAATGATATTTGCCAAAATACCGGATTGCTGAAATCCGCATCTCTTTTTCAGCATGTTCATTCTGCATTACAGCAAACATTTCCTCACAGTAATCTCCGGTTTTAAACCGAATATAATTTGAGATTGCAAGCTGTGTGTGAGGGGAAAACGTATCAATTCTTTTCCATAATTGATCAATGAGCTGGTGATAATCTCCGGAAAAGGTTAAAAGTCCCTCGGTCAAAATTTTTTCATGGACAAAAACCCTGCCGTCGTCTTGAAGTTTCACCGCTTTTACAATGCACTCCACACTTGCAAAACGATACAAAGCACCCAGTGCATTCAGCCGACAATACAAATTATCTTTTCTCACATAATCCAGCAAAAGTTCTTGCAAAGAATCAATGGGCATCCGCTTATGTATTCCATAACAGGAGAGAAAATAAGTAAAATATGCTGCCTGCATGGCGTCTCTTTCTTTGTAGATCAGCGCCAAATATAAAATGACCGACTAAATTTGGTGAAGATACTCTTCCATCGCTTCAGGATATTGTTTCAGTTCCTCTTTGAGTACATTATCAAAAACAATCAGATAATTTACCCTTTTCATTTTGTGCCTTAAATAATTCAGATGTTCCTGCTGCACTGTCTCCCCAGACTTTATTCTGTCAAGCTGTTTCTCCAGGTATTCTGCGAACTTTTGGCAGCGTTTTTTCATACGGGGCTGACTGCCCTTTAGCATTATATTATAGAAAATGTTAAAGACAATCATACTAATGCATACTGCACCATAAATGTAAATCATCATTTCTATCTGCATGCTGTTCTCCTTTTCTTTTACACTGAAACGCTTCGCTTAATGACTGCTCCAATAATCTTTCAGCATATAGTAAGATTCTTTTAGCCGTTCGTGATAAGTGACATCTTTTCCCCAGCCTTCCAGAGGGAAAGATTCCATAGGAATTCTGTTTTTTCCCCAGGTAGAGTCTGCAATACCCACATACATCTCATCAATATGAATATACTCTACGCCGTAATTTTCGTAATAGTCATCATGAACCATCATCTCAGAAGGATTGCCAAAGTTCAAAAGCTGCCAAGGAATTCGAATTTCCACCCCATTGTCAGTAAACATAAAGTCAGCCAAAGAATTAAAGTCTTCTGATTCCGGATTTGCGTTGCCGTAAGTCAGACATCCGGTTTCATAAGTTTCAAAAGCATCATCTTTTTGACCTTCCACCGGCAAAGTAACCATCTGCAGCATAAGGTGAATCTGCTTAAATACCGGACTATCCTTATCCACCGGATTGACATAGGCATCGATTCCACTAATCTCTCGGGAATACATGGCTCGAAGCACTTCGTACCTTTCCTGTACAAGAAGACGGCTGTTTTCCTTTCCATCAATTACCATAATAAAATCGCTAGCCCGATCAAAGGAAATATCGTAATTTTCACAGTAGGTACTTCCTGTCTTAGGGGTAATATCAATCGGAAGATACAAGGTATCCTGCTGAAAATTAAATCCATCTTTTTCAAGAAAAAAATAGACAAATTTCTCATCATATTTCATAGAAACAGACAGATCGCCGTTTTGAATTACTCGATCTTCTTCCTTCCATTCGGAGGTATCTCCATCTACATAGCTGACACTTTCCTCTTCTCCCGGATCAAACGCAAGCAAGCCAAAGTATTGCTCATTGGTTTGATAATCGCTCCAATAAGGGGTATTCTGCAAGTCCACTGCGTGCATCGTATTCCAAGTACGCTTAAACCATTCATCCTGCCAAGTAAACACGCAGCTTCCTGCACATCCGGCCTCCATAATATCCTCATAACATTCAATGACAGCCTGGCCTTGTTCCTGCTCAGACATATTTCCTTGATTACGTCCGGTATTCACATCTCTCTGAGCCATACCCCGCCCAGTAGACACCCCATATTCTGAAATCACAACAGGAATATTATGATGTTCAGTCAATCTTTTTAAATAGGTCAAATATGTATTCAAATGTCCATCATCCGTATAGGAAAAACCTGTAATATCTGTTTCATAATTTAAATAGTCCGGGTAGTACGGATAAACATGATAAGATGCAAATTGTCCTGAAAGGAATGCTTCCGTGGTCTGAATATGTTCCACATCTACCCGTGCACATTTGGAAAAGAACCGAGTAATGGCTTCGGAGTAATAAAATGGATCTGTAGTGGGCCAATTAGAAAATGCTACCAGACGTTGCTGCTTATATTTATTGGATTCATATTCGATAATCTTATCCCCTACTTCACACAGCATAGCTTCAAAGGGAGAAGCCTCTTCTGTGGTATACATATAAGTACCTTCATAAACATTGCGGTCTGGATATTTATGGTCGGTATATGCTACTGTCACATCTTCCCATTCTACACCTAAGATATATCCAATCACCCATTGAGATATATCTTTCCGATAGCTGCCAGAACCAAGTCCATATCCTAACCTTAAATTTTTCTTTCCATGAAGAATATCCACCAATGTGCGGCAATCGTCCAGAAAAGTCTGACGAAAATCATCGTCATATGCATCCCGATGGGAGTTTTGTACATAATCATTGACCCATACGCCATGAAGCAACCAAAGTGGTTCTTTTCCTTCCTGTTCCCGCTGGGTGTTGTATTCATAGAAGGCATTGTAAAAGTCATCCTGTAAAATGGTATATACCCGTATGGTATTGGCCCCCATTTCCTGAATCCACTCAAACCACCGCAGATAGGTTTCCTTATCAATGGCATAATCGGTTGCCCATTCACCTGGCAAACCGACCCCCATGTTGACCCCTCGAATTTCAAAGGGAACTGTTTTTCCGTCTCGCTGCATATAAATGGTGTCTTCATCTGTTGTCATAAAAGTGGTTACAGGTTGATCGGGGTCCAGATCCACATAAACCCCAAAGCGATAATACGCCTCATTCCACGCAAACAGGAGCACAACCACAATACAAACAGCGATAATAAACTTTTTTATGGTAGTTTTTCCCCTTTCGTTTAGTGATTATACTTTTTGTTTCTAGATTCATGACTATACTGCTTCAGAACTTCTATATTTTCGTCCATCCATTGTCCTCGTTCTGAAATAAAATTCTTTAATTGTGCCACAGCCTGATCATAGGTCCTGGGATTTCTTTCAGAAGGATGTATTAAATCCATCTGAAATGTTTTGCCCCATACACTGAAATTGCGTTCCACTGCGTCACCCAAATAAGCAATGGTGTCGTCAATATACTGATTTAAGTATTCTTCACTCAAATAGCTTTCCCGCAATTCCCGATAACGATCAATAATTTGATTCGTAAAATACTCATCTTTCATTAACATAAAATACCAGCATATCGCGGGCAATTCAAACCGCTGCGGATCTGTCATAGAATCAATATAGTTATCACAGGCAGAATTAAAATCCCAAATCACCATATTAAATTTTCCTCCGATATCGCGATAAATATAGGTGGAAAGTGCGCCGACATCATAGTTGACAGTGAACTCATTGATAATAAAATAATCCACAAACGACTGTACATTAATATCATAATAATAACCGTGATCATCTGTATCATAATCGTAGGAATAAAGATTTTTTTCAAAATCCGAGAAATCCTGCGCGATCGACTCTGTCAGATACGGAGTCAAATCTCCTGCTCTAGGATACTGGATATCCAGTTTGTTTTTCATTCGATATGTATATTGAGAAAAAGTAAGCGGGTTTTTTAACGGATGAATACTACCCATATCCACACGCAGCAGATATCCTGTTTTTTCAGTACCCTGAATCGGTTCTGAAATATTTAACCTGCAGTCATCTCCATTTGTAATAGTCTCGGTCATAACATAAAGGCCCTGATATTCACCATCAATTATAACTTCACAAAAACGAACATTGGGTGTATAACCCATAAATTCTGCGGAAATATTGTACCACATATAGTTGCGAATCATGGTTTTATCCATATAAGGACCATGCAATGCCCATTCATAATGGGCGGACATTCCCATCATTTCTTCTTTCCGATAACTTCCTTCTTCATTTATGAATCTAACCAGATAGCCTTTTTTCTCAAAATAACGAGAAGAATTCCCACGAATACGAATCAGTATATCGCTTTGCAGATCTGGTTGGTCAGAAGGGTGATGATTGCGGTCATCTCTGCTCATAATAGATATTTTTGCAGAAAGCATTGATTCTCCTTCTTCGGTCGTTGTATAGCCAATTTCCTCACCTTTTTTATTTTCAATAGGTACCCCGGGGATTTCTTCGCCATTTGTCTCAATAATCACCAACGGAAGATGAGTGCACAGTTCTGTTCCAGCGCAAGAGCATCCTGCATCAGGCTGTCTAGCACTTAAATGCTGATGAAATCGATTTTCATCGCTTTCTCTGTGAAAAAATGATGAAGCAATTGCAACAGACAAAACAACTACCAATGCAATAATCCCAGCTAATCGGTATTTCATGTTTTCCCTCTCTCCTTAACAGATGCATCAGCTGCTGATTTCATCATTCTGCATTACCAAATTGCAATACTCAATGTTTCCAATTTCATAAAGGGTATCAGTAATACTTTTCTTTGTATTTCTTTTTTGTTGAGACGCACTGGATTTTTCCAGCAGACGTTTACTGATTTCATAAATAAATTCCACACTGTTTTCGGTAGTATTTTTTACACGCAGGTTAGCTTTTCGTGAAAAATATTGAAATACCACAGCCTCTACCCGTTCTTCATTAGTGCGTGAAGTACGTATGATTAAAAGAATTCGGCTATCATTTTTAATTCGGCCAAAAATCAGCAAAACCAGAAAAACAAACGCACTTCCCACACCAGCAACTAAAAAGTCTCCTGCGCCACAACAAATACCTGCCACAATAGTCCAGAAAATGTATACAGTATCTCGGGAATCCTTAATCGCAGTACGAAAACGCACAATGGACAATGCACCCACCATTCCCAAAGACAGCGCAATGTTATTACCGATTACTATCATAACAGAAGTTGTAATTACGGTCAGCGCCATCAAGGATACATTAAATTTTTTGCTGTAAATACTTCCTTCATGAGACAACATATAAGATATGTAAATAAATACTGCAATAATTGTTGCTACTACCATACGTAGTACGATACTCTGGGGATCCAGCTGACCAGTGCTTTCAAAAAATTCCAATAATAATTTTCTCATTGTTGCTCCTCCTGTAACTTATTCTTCATACAAAGCATCTGCTATATAGTCACTCAACGGTACTTCATGCATACGTACAATTCTTCTAAGCAATGATGAATTCAAATTAAGCCCTGCCTGCTGTACAAAATAATTGACTTGGCTTTTTCTTACCTCATCGCTGTTTCCACCATACAATATTTGATACCCGCAGTTAATCCACGCTTTATCAGAAGCAATACTCCTGATTGAATAGGGATAGCACAGACCTGCCGGTGTTGGAATATCATATTTTTCAAATTGATCCAGCAATTTTCGATAATCCTTATATGCTACAGAAGAATATTGACCAGCAGTTTCACCTTCAGCAGTATTTGCTCCCTGCCTGTTTTCATGATGAAAAACATGCAGTCCGTAGGTATGACTGATAATCTCTACATATCCAGAATGAGACATTTCTGCAATTTCATCCCAAGTGCAATACGGTGCCTGAGGATCTACTCGCTTTACAGGATCTTCTGTAGCAAGCTGAATTTGATCTCCAATGACAGCTAATACCGCTTTCATACCATACTGTTTTAAAAGAGGATACGCTGTTTTATACACTCCATATTTTCCATCATCAATTGTTAAAATAATGGGCTTTTGGGGCAGCATACTACGTCCCTCCAAAAAATCACATAATTCTTTTGTTGTAATAGGCGTATATCCATTTTGCTTAAGCCAGATTAAATCCTCTTCAAACTCTTCTCGATAAATTGCGTATTCGTCAAATAGAACACCGGAATTTAAATCCTCTTCTGTCAAAAATTCATGGTACATAATAACAGGTACACCCCATACTTGCTGGGCATTTGTACCTGATAAAACAGGAAGAGATAATTGACTTTCTTCTTGGTTGTCCACCGCAGTTACCTGATAATAACAAGCACCTGCTGCAGAATCATCGTAAAACACCTTAAGTTCTGTTCTGCCAATCTTTTTGTAAGGGCCATTTTCCGTATCAGATCGAAAAATTTGATATACACAATCTGTATTATTGTCTTCAAATAAAATCACATTGGTGTATTTGTCCATAGGGGTCACTGAAGTAATAACTGGAACAGAAAGTCCGTCTGCCTGCTGGTTTTCCAAATCAACCACTTCTATAGGACTGCTCTGAGTACCCTGGGACTCGCCATGTGAGTATAAAGCAGAAACTTTATATGTGTAAATATTCCCGTCATCCACAGTCGTATCATGAAAAAAGCATTGAGAAACATCCACCAAAAACTGATAATCGTCATCTGCTTCGCTTTTTCGGTACAAACGATATCCTATTTCATCTTCAGTCTCCGTCCACTGGATATCTACCGTAAAATCTTCTTTTAAAGATACTGTGATTTCACTGGGAGAAGATAACTTTGTTTGTTCACAACCAACATATACAAATGAGATCAGCACAGTTAAACAACATAATAAAATCTTTTTAATAATTTTCATGTATATTCCTTTCTTGCAGTATGCATTGTTTCAAATATATATCACACACATCAAAGATTAAATTTCAAACTGGCACTCCTTGCCAAGCAATACTTGCTGACTGACAATTCAGACCGGTTTGCTTCATTTACTGCATCTTTTATATAGCTTAAAAGAAACCCATCATATTTCACTTCCAAAATCCCATTAAAAGAATCCAAAACTGGATATAAATTTAATGTGGGAGAGAACAAATCCAATGTTGTTTCTGTGGCGCGAATTTCGTGATCAAATGTAATCCGAATTTTATTTTCCTTTGCAATATATGCTTTTCGTTTGTATTCTACAATGGTTTTAGGGCGATAACACTGCATACACATTAATCCATAGCATTCCGCTGCAAAAGGGTTGCTGTACTTGAGAAGACTGTCATATCTGCCTTTAGACAATTCCACAGCATCTTCTCTTTCCAAGCGCAAAGACCGCTTTTTTTGATAGCTGCCCTGTTTTTGCTTCATCTCCAGCATGGCAAAATCCCCATTGGGATCATAAATCCGCAAGCGAATTTTCCGCCTAAGTTCCAACCCATCAATTTTCTCCCCATAGTCCTTTTCATTAATTGTGTCAAAATACAATGAGCGAATACGATATCCCTCTGCCCCATTATGTGAATCCTGAAGCATAATGGAATCCAATTTTCCAGAAAGTTTTTTCATATCAAACAGTGTCATAAAATACTTTTTTTCCTGCCGATATACTTCGTTCAAGCTAATACCTCCAACAAAAAAGCTGCAAAAAACTTTGTTATAAAAACTCCAAAGTTTTTTGCAGCCTGACGATCGTAGCAATTGTTTGCCGTAGACTCATAAGCTTTGCGTCACCGTTTTTCAGCGGCTTTGCCAATATTATTTTTTCTAATATAGAAGAATCACATCATCTGGCGGTTTAGTAAATCCATTTCAGATAAAATGTTCTATAAATCACAAATCAACCGATTTTTTCCCAATCGCTTTGCCTCATATAAAGCATCATCTGCTTTTTGATATAATTGAAAATAGGTCCATTGACTTGAATCTGCAGCTGCCAACCCCATGCTGCACCAAACTCCGATATCTTGTTCATTCCATCGGATTTTGGGAACTTCCCGTATTAATTGATGAGCATACTCCTGAAAAACGGACAAATCTTTAGTCACCAGCAAGGCCATAAATTCATCCCCGCCAATGCGTCCAACCCTTGCCCCAACAGGAGCCTTCGCACGCATAATTCCGGCTACTTGTTTTAAAACATAATCTCCTACAGGATGTCCATAACCATCATTGATATTTTTAAAATCATCCAAGTCAATAATCAATATGGCTAAAAATTCATCCTTTTGAAGTTCTGCTAACTTTCGAGCCCCATAGCGTTCAATTGCCGCTTTATTCAGCAGCCCGGTAAACAGATCCATTTGTATTTCTTTTTCCAGCTGATTAATTTTTTCTTTTCTTTCTGTAATATCAGACAACATGCCAATTCCAAAAACAGGTTCATCCTGATCATTTTTCTGCGTGATCACACGCAGTTCAAACCATCCGGTATCCCCTGACTTTAAAGGCAAAAGCAGTTCATGTTCCTGATAAGCTACACCTTTTTTTACATCTTCCATACAACTGATCAGCAATTCTTTTTGATCCCAAGGCAACAGCTTTAAGCTTTTTATGTATTGGCTGAAATTTGAAATATCTCTCGGCTGATCAAAATAGTCTTCCCATTCTTTTGAAAGACGAATCCAATCATCCTCAATATCCCACTCAAAAGTAACATAGCTGCCTTTTTCCCGAATTAACTCATACTGCTCTATGGTCAAACGAAAATCTCTTTGGGTATTGGTCAGTTCCTGCTGAACATCCTCGAGCATCTTAGCTTGTGAAATTTCAACACATATGTGATTATACCTTGCCCAAGAAACAATCCCACACAGTAAAACCATCAAAGAAAAATGAATCACTTCTTTTAAGCCAAACTGTGTGCTTAAAAATACCACAAATATAATATAACAGACCCCTAAATTCATCAGGGCATATACCGGCTTCATAATAAGCATTCCGCAAAAGAAAAAAACGGACATCATAATTGTAAAATGCCCTACCGCACCAGTACGATAAATATCATATACATTAAACAAGGTATGCCACTGTAAAAGCACAACACCACTGAACATATAAAGCCGATATCTAGCCTTATACGTCAATCCACCCTTAAAATCCAAAATAAGAAATGTTACGCAGCAGATAAAATAGAAAAGATAAAAGCCAAAGTATATTCGATTATTCAGCGTCGTTAATCCAGCACTAAAAAACAGCACCCGACATAGATTAAAACATTCTACAATTACCGCAAAAACAGCTCCGACACGAAGAAAAATACGATTGATATAAACAGATTTTTCGAGGAAATCCATTTGCAACATATCAGCGTTCAGTAAATATTTCATAGGTACACCGCCTTTTACTCTGTACTGTTCAATACTGTGGGGAATAAGGTAGTCCTATAAAAAACAATCACTTACTTTTATTCTTGAAAGTAACTGCCGCGCATCATAATCTTTTTAAGCTTTATTATTAATAATATCATGTATTTTGTATAAAGTCAAGCATCTTTCCTAGTTTATTCAAGGATATTTTATGCAAATTTCAGAATAATAAAACAAAACTCTAATGATTTTCATTATTTTTTAGAATAAATAACCGTCGAAAATTGCTGATCAACACCAGGAATTTTCGACGGAATATGAGGACTATTAGATAAAAACATTTCTGCACTTTTACCGCAATTCTCTAAAAAACAGAAAAAAAGAAACGTGCTGTTTCAAATATCGTTTATGAATTTTTATAACAATTACTTTGCTTTTTTAATTGGCTGACGAATTACTGTCTTTAAATTTTCCGGTTTACAGCGGCGCACATCGCTCAGATAAATTTCATGGTGATATCTTCCACTTTCAAAATCCGGAATATATCCCTGCTCTGCTGCAACCTGCGCCATCATCTGTACTGTGGCAGGTTCCTCATCATAGGGCCCCTGATGCATGCACTGCACACAAAGCCCTTCCTCATATGTCATAAACTGCACTTTGGAAAAATCCTGCTGTTTTTTCTCTGTTGCCTGTTTCACTGCCCAGTCAAATTCTTTCTTTGTTACAAATTCCGGCAGACGAATGAGTGAAATCCATTCAAATTTTTCCTTGTGTTCATAATCCACACCGCAAATCCCTTCCTGCCACCAAAATCCCTCCAGCGGCGGTACTACATAATCAAAATATCCCTCTATTTTATGCTGTCCCAGTTTACTCATTTTAATGGTATAGGCAACTCCATATAATAACCCAATAGATTCTTGATAACTTCCATTGGGGTGATTGGGATTCCCTTTTCCCTGTACCGCTATAAAATTCATGGCAGGGATACAAATGATCTGCGGTTGTTTGGGCGGAAGATAATATTCTTTATACTCCTTTTTATAATCAAATGCCATCTTTTTCTCCTTTCAATCTACAAATCCTTTGGTCAATGGAAGCTTGAAATTCCTCATCTGTCAGTTGAGGATCACGGGTATCTCTCCACACCGCACAAGGCAGTTCCGGACAGTTTTGGCAGGTTGCATACCGGTGCTTTTGTACCGAACAGGCATAAATAGGACAGGCTTTTCCCTTTGGCGCATGAAACACTTTGCCCTGAGACTGATTGCACCCGGCACACTCTTTTTGAAAAAAGCTGCATTCACTGCATTCGGTACCACAGCAGCTGATTCCCAAAATTTCTCGCTGCCGCTTTTTACTGAACCCATAGAGCATCAGTGTATAAGCTCGATCCAATAGATCTTTCAGCACTTCATCCGGCACTTTTCCATCTGGATGGACAGAAACCCAGTTTCTTTTATCGCAATAATATCCAGGGATAATATCTTCGTACTGATTTCGCAGAAATTCTCCTTCCATAGGGTCTACTTTTAAATTAATATAATACGGTTTCTCGCTGTCGTCCAGACATACTGCCGCAAACATTTTCCCTCCAATATGATACCGGATCCACTTCCAACTGGGCTGAAAATCCTTTGTGACACTCCGCTTATTCAGTAAATAATCATCCAGCCAAATATACCGCATCTTAATTCCTCCTGTTTTTACTTTTCATACTGTGCTATCATTTGTTTCAATGAACAAACCAGTTTCTCCCGCAAAGGTTTTGGTTCCAGTAAAACTGCTTTTTCTCCAAAGGTAAGCAGCCATGAGATTAGATTTTCTTCATCCGTATAATCAGCATGAAACAAAAGTCTGCCATCCGGCTGTTCTTGAAAACACTGGTTGCCAAATTCCTCGATTAGACGCCATTTACACCCAGCATCAAACAACACTTTAACCTGAATCCCGCCGGGAAAAATCCGCTCATTGCTCAAATCCGGAAAAGGAGCAAAGCGAGGCTGAAAACGTTCACCTGCCGCAAGATGCTCCATCCGGTTCAGTTTAAACAACCGATAATCCTGACGGCTTTGGCAGTATCCCCACACATACCAGCTGCCCCAGCGAAAAATCAGATAATAAGGTTCGATCATCCGACAGCTTTCCCCTTTCGGTGCATAATAATGAAACGAAAGCATTTGATGCAGATCCATCGCTGTTCGAATCTGCTCGATTTTAGGCGCCAAAGCATCTTTGTACCAGGAAGACAAATCAATCAGAATATTCTGTCCGCCTGGCACCAGTGCGGATGCCCCGGCAGACAGTTTTTCCATCAGCTGTGCAACCCGATTGGTGCCGCTGACACTGTCCAAGCTGCCAAGCCCTGCCAAAATTGCCTGCATATCCTGAGAAGTCAGCAAGGTTCTGTCAATTTTATACCCCTCCATAATGGAGATTCCACCATTTTGCCCTGGAACAGTCACAATCGGGATTCCCGCCTTACACAAATCTTCAATATCCCGATGAATGGTGCGCCGGGAAACCTCAAATTTTTCTGACAATTGAGGTGCTGTTACCCGATCCTGCTGCAGTAAAACACAAAGGATTCCAATCAACCTGTCAATCTTCATTGTCTTACTCCTTTCCTCCCTACTAACAGGATACCAAAGTAAACATGACATCAGTCTGTCATGTTTACTTTATATAGCTTGTCGATAAAGTGTATATTGCAAGAAAAAGTTGCACAAATTTTGTCTTTTTGGGATATCTAAGGGGCGTGAGTCCCTTAGACCGTCGGAGACAAATTGTTTGATTTTTTCATGTAGGCTTACGGCGGACAGTGTCCGCTGACCACGCCTGCAGCGGGCAGTGCCCGCATCCACTAACACTACGTTCGCACTCTGTCAGCTGAGTGAAAATAAACACATTTCGTCGGCCTGCCCTTGGAGATAGCCGAAGGCTTTCTCTACACCCACAAGTGTTGTTTGCACACTTGTACAAAACGGTTGTTCTGCGAAAAGCGCTGCGGCGCTGATAATTTCAAAAACTATCCAACGATACTTTTATTTGTGCAATTTGCTAGCTTACATTACCTTTTTCTACAGTCTGTCATGTTTACTTTGTAATATATTTTTTATTGCATCCTAAACAAAAAAACATATTGCAAATAATCTTTCAGACAATCACTATTTGTAGGATACTAAGCTGAAGTAATTCTGTCAAGCAGAGAATCAATTGCTCTAAAGAATATAATAAAAAGAAACATCTCCTTCCCAAAGAAAGAAGATGTTTCCCACAATCACTTTTTCATTGTTTATCCAATACCGCCCAATGCGATTCCCAGAACCACCACTAAAACCGCCATGAACACGTATACATATTTCCCCATAAAGTGAAATACTTTTCCAATCGGTTTTGTCCGTCCCTGATTCAGTTCTTCATCAATTTTCTTGGTACCTAATACCCAGAAAATCATAATGGCGCCCAAAACCGCTCCAATCGGAACAACATAAATGGTAATCACGTCCATCCACTGTCCCATGTATGGTTCATACTCAATAAACAAACCTACAATAAATGCGGCGGCTCCCACCAGCAAAACTGCCGGAACACGGCCGAGTTTCAATTTTTGCTGAGCTGCTTCTGCGCATACTTCAAACATGTTCATCAAAGAAGTAACCCCGGCAAACAGCACAGAAACAAAGAATAAAACTGCAAAGAAACGTCCCATAGGCATTGCACTGAATACTTTTGGCAGAGTAATAAACATCAGCGGAGGTCCGGAAGCCGGATCCAGTCCAAACGCAAATACTGCCGGAATAATTGCAAATCCAGCCACCAAAGCTGCACAGGTATCCAGTGCTGCGGTCACACCTGCAGAACGGACAATATTTTCATTTTTCTTTAAATAGCTTCCATAAATAATCATACCGGAACCGGTAATGGACAGTGAGAAAAAGGCCTGTCCCATAGCCATAACCCAGGTAATGGGTTTTAACAGATATTCCCAACGCGGGATCATCAAGTACCGGTATCCTTCTGAAGCGCCGTTTAAAAACGCTACTCGAACAGCAATGATCAAAAACAAAATAAAGAAAGCCGGCATCATAAATTTGCTGACTTTTTCAATGCTCTTTGCCGCCCCAGCCAGCAGAATAATCACTGTCATAGCAATTACCGCAAAGTGCCACGGAATACTTCCAAATGCGCCTGTCACCTGAGCAAAATACTCGCTGGATTCCTGTTTAAACATTTCTCCAGTCAAAGAACCGAACAAACTTCTTAATACCCATCCCACAATAATCGCATAGCCAATGGAAATTCCCAAAGATCCAAACAAAGGCAAAGCCCCTAAAATAGAACCGCCCTTTTTTCCTCTGGATTTCATGGCGTAATCATAAGAACCGATAGGACCTGTTCCTGTCAACCGTCCCAGCGCAAATTCTCCAGACAGGCCTACAATCCCAAACAGCGCTACAAAAATAAAATATGGGATTAAAAAAGCCGCTCCTCCATATTGCCCTGCGCGATAAGGGAACATCCAGATATTTCCCATCCCAATCGCAGATCCAACCGAAGCCAGAATAAATCCCAGCTGATTGGTAAATTTTCCATTCGATACCGTATGAACTTTATTTGAACCAGGCATCTCGCCTTCCTCCTTGCATTCTTTTTTGCATTAAAACTTTAAAGCTTTTCTAGTTTACACTAAAACAGAAAAAATGTCAACTGCTGCATCCTTTGTTTTCAGTAAATAGATTCCTTTTGCAGCAATCTTCCATGTAAAATACATACAAAAACACCTGTCCAAGGCAGGAATTCTCCTGATCAGACAGATGTTTTTGCAATATGGTCACATTAGATTTATTTGAATGAATCCAACTTCTTAGGTTTCATACTCCAAAATACTACATTCATACCAATTACAATCAGTGTAACAACAGTAATTGCCAGCCAAAATCCCATATCAAGCCCCCATAAGCTGGTAGTCCCAAACAAATCCATCCAAATCTTTGTCCAATTCATAACAGTTCCTCCTATTTATCTTTAAAGTAATTCCCCGTAGTGCCGCACATATGCCTTTTTCAGACTGGTTGCCAATACCATATAAAGCAAAATACATGGAATCAGGTAAACAAAGTACACACTGGGCAGTGCAACAAAACCAAGTACCGTTCCAAGAGTTGTAAACGGAATGACTGTGAGTACGGTAATTCCGGTTAAAGTCAGCAGCGTAACAGGAGCAGAAGCACGGCTTTGGATAAACGGCAGTTTTGGTGTGCGGATCATATGAATTACCAGAGTCTGACTCCACATGGACTCCACAAACCAGCCAGCCTGGAACATTCCCATATATGCCGCCTGCATTTGAACAAGCTGAGAACCGCTGAAATGATTCGCCAGATCATTATACAGCACACCGCCAGACACAAACATGGGACAAAATACAAAATACATAAAGATATAAGTTGTAAAGTCGAAAATAGAGCTGGTGGGCCCAATCCAAATCATAAAGCTGCCTACGCTGGAGGCATCCCATTTTCTGGGTTTTGCAATAAATTCTTCATCTACATTATCCCAAGGAATGGCTGTACAGGACAGGTCATAAATCAGATTCAGGAAAATCAGATGCACACTCATCATGGGAAGGAATGGCAGCAACGTGGAAGCAGCCAGTACAGAAAACATATTTCCAAAGTTTGAAGATGCAGTCATCTTAATGTATTTAATCATATTGGCATAGGTTTTGCGCCCTTCAATGATCCCCTGTTCTAAAACCATCAAATCTTTTTCCAGCAGGATAATATCAGCAGATTCCTTTGCTACATCTACCGCAGTATCTACTGAAATGCCAATATCGGCGGATTTCATCGCTGCGGCGTCATTGATTCCATCTCCCATAAAGCCAACTGTATGACCATTTTCCCGAAGGACGGAGACTACCCGAGCTTTCTGTTCCGGTGTCAGCTTTGCAAATACATCTGTGGTTTCCGCAACTTTTGCCAGCTCAGCATCACTCATCTTTTCCAAGTCAGAACCAAGAAGCATATTGCGCACTTTCATTCCCACCTGTTTGCAGATGGTGCGAGTTACTTTGTCATTATCTCCGGTCAGGATTTTGGTAGTCACGCCATGATCTTTCAGGGCTTTGATTGCATCTGCGGTAGACTCTTTAGGCGGATCCAAAAATGCCAGATATCCAATCAGCACCATGTCACATTCATCTTTCACACCAAAAGCCCCCACTGGAGACGGATTGCTTTTTTGAGCAATCGCCAGGACACGAAATCCCTTGTCGTTCAGGTCGTCCACTGTTTGCAGAATGCGGCAGCGAGCTTCATAAGTCAAAGGCTGTACTCCTCCGTCATATTCTACGAAGGTACAGATAGAAAGCATTTCTTCCACCGCACCTTTTGTAACCATCTGCGTTTTCCCAGTTCGATCCTGTACCACTGTGGTCAGCCGACGGCGAGTAAAATCAAAGGGAATTTCGTCGATCTTTACATAATTTTCGGACAGGTCCAGCAATTGAGCATCTTTTTCCTCTTCTTCCTCAGTTTTATGAATAATGGCCAGGTCCATCAGATTTTTATAACCGGTCTGAAAATAGCTGTTGAGATAGGCGTGGCGCAACACCCGTATATCATCTTCACCGTTTACATTCAGATGATATTCCAACACGACTTTATCCTGGGTCAAGGTTCCGGTTTTGTCCGTACAGAGAATATCCATGGCCCCAAAGTTTTGAATGGAGTTGAGATTTTTTACAATGGTTTGTTTTTTACTCATAGAAACCGCACCTTTTGCAAGGCAGGTCGTTACAATCATAGGAAGCATTTCCGGAGTCAGCCCCACCGCAATGGAGATTCCAAACAAAAACGCATCCAGCCAATCCCCTTTGGTAATGCCGTTTACAAAAAATACCAATGGAACCATTACCAGCATAAAGCGGATCAGTACCCAAGAAACTGCATTTACTCCTTTTGTAAAACTGGTTTCTACCGCTTCTCCCGCAACCGCAGATGCCATAGAACCAAACAAAGTATGGTCGCCCACACAAACTACTACCGCAGATGCACTGCCGGAAATTACATTGCTGCCCATAAATGCAATATTGGTATAATCCGTTACGCTCTCTTTCTGGGTGCTTTGCATGCATACACTAGGTGTTTTTTCCACAGGTTCACTCTCACCAGTAAGGCTTGCCTGACTGACAAATAAATCCTTTGCTTCCAAAATACGCACATCCGCAGGAATCATGTCCCCAGCAGACAGGTGTACAATATCCCCAACTACCAAATCATCCATGGGAATTTCTACTTTTTCCTGTCCTTTACGGGTAACGGTACATGTAGTTGTGATCATGGCCAGCAATTTTTCAGCTGCATTGCCGCTTCTGGATTCCTGTACAAAACGAAGTGTCCCAGAAATCATTACCATAGCCAGAATAATGACTACGGTGAGACAATTAAAGTCTTCCGGTGCACTGCCAAACAATGAAAAATAAGGGAACACCATATCAGTCATTGTGGATACCAGTGCCAAACAAAACAAAATTGCCGTAAACGGATTGACAAAGGCACCAGCCAGCCGCTTTGCCAAAGATTTTTTCTTTTCATGTGTTACTCGATTGCTGCCATATTGGCTGCGGTTTTCGGATACAGTTTCTGTATCAAGGCCACAAAGTGCGGCATGCAGGTCTTTTAAAACTCCCTTAACAGGATTGGTTGCCGCATATTCAATACGGCGGTTCTGCTCATCCCGAATCACTGCTTTTTCTACAGCCTGACGGACAGCTGTACGATTTTCTTTTTTATTCATGAATCTTACCTCCTTAAGTTCAATAGAGGCAAGCAGAGTCACAGGAAAGGCACGGAATCCCCTGCCCCATGTGCTGCTTTATGCCTTCGCGGACTGCCATCAGAGTCCATGCCATTCACCTCACTCTTCTATAAAGTATCTATATCAAACCGCAATGCGGATTATTGATTGCGGTAACGGCGGCTTTTTGATATGTAGCAAACATCCAAACCAGCTGCAATAAGCCATAGGATCATTGCCCATACAAACCAGCGATTGTCAAAAGCTGGCCATATGCCTTTTGTGAGAAAAATTACTCCATTTAAAATCATCATTTCTCCCACATTGCGGCAAAGGGGTCCGATTTTAATTTTTTCTTTTTCCTTTTGGGGCATATTTTTCCAGGCCGTCAAATAAATATGCCCTTTCCCCAAAGCAAACACAGTGCCCGCGATAATGAAAAGTACCCCAAAAAAGATACAGGTGTAATCCATATCTGCTCACCCTTTCCTATTATTGAATTCCATTCGCAACTTTTTGAATTGTAAAAGTCTCATCAACAGTACTGCCGCCGCAATTGCCAACATAATTCCCAATCCCGCAGTACTTTGATACCAAATTTGAAATATCAAAATTTTATATTCAGAAAACATCCAGCCAAGGCAGACGCACATTATGGTAAACACCGTATAAAGTACAGAGAAAACGGTTATTTTATCATATTTCATTTTTCTTTTCATTTACAATACCTCCCATCCGGCACTGATCACTTCAGGGACTGCTAACGCACGTCCTGCAATTTTTTCTAAAATATCATTTTTCTGTCTTCCAGAAGAACAATATTGGGCGATAATTTCCACTTTATCCCCTACAACATCCCCGCTTTCCAGATTGGTTAAATACAGTGTTTTGCAGGGATTGCTGTTAATAAGCAACAACCGAATCTGCCTTTCTGCTTTTTCCTGACAAGTAATAGAAATGCGGTATTGCTTTTCTGTTTCATCCCCATAGGTAATGGGACTTAGTTTTTGCGCAAGCGGACGCAAAATCAAATTAGATCCAATTAGAATTCCAGCAGCAGACATCGCCATAAGATACATTCCGGTACTGGCAAGAATTCCAACCGCAGCGGTACACCAAAGGGTAGCCGCTGTATTCATTCCCCGCACTGAACCGCCGTTTTTAAAAATCACCCCACTGCACAAAAATCCCACACCGGATATGATGCTGCTTCCTACACGAAACATTTGATCCGAACCATACAGCATAGGGAACAAGGTGAAAAAACTGGTTCCCATGCAAATCAGCACATTAATGCGGATCCCTGCCGGATGTCCGGTAAGCTGCCGCTCCAACCCAATCAGGAAGCCCAGCGCCAGGGAAAGGAAAACTCTTAAAACAAATTCTGTGTAAATCAAGTTTATCGCCTCCCATCGACCATTAATAGCATACAAAAATCGCAAGGAAAATCACATGGCCAAAACCTTGCGATTTCCTTGCGATACAATAGGAATCTTATATTACAGTCTGTCGTTAAATTTATATCCAATTCCCCAAATGGTCAATATATATTCCGGTGCATCTGGGTTTGGCTCGATTTTTTTCCGAAGTTTTCGAATAAACGCCATGATGTTGCTGTCATCCAAGAGATAATCATTTTCCCACACAGCCTGATAAATCTGTTCTTTGGTAAACACCTCTCCGCGGTTGCGGGCTAAAAAGTACAGAATATCAAATTCTTTTGGTGTCAATGCAATTTCTTCTCCATCCCGGACCACTCTCCGAAGTTTCAAATCAATGGAAAGTGCTCCACAGTGAATGGTGTCGCTTGTGGGAACAGCAGTTTCTTCTTCGCCCAACTCCAACATAAGGGAATTGGCTGTACCGTTTATCAAATCTTCCAGTCCTTCTACCAGTTCCCGAGTCACAGGCGTATCCGGCCCAGAGATACGGAGCTTTTCCCACAGCCACCTGGCAAGGGAGGAATCCAGACTGATAAAGCTAATATTCTTTTTCACAATAGACCCCTCCTTTTTAAATCAGTTCATGATATTTTTTAAGGTACCAGCTTTTTGCCAGTGTGACTAACAGCAAATACACCAAAACAATCACAACCAAAAAGATAAAATAGGCAGGCGGCAAAGCGGTTAATCCAATTAAATGCCCGATTGGCGTAAAGGTCAAAACAGTAAAGAATACAATTCCCAACATAGTGACAAGCATCACCGGACGGGAAGGCTTGCTCTGAAACAGGGGCAGCTTTTTGGTTCGGAGCAAATGTAAAATTAATACCTGTGTCCACATGGACTCAAGAAACCATCCCGTTTGAAACAAAGCAATAAACCGGAGCTGTTCCCCGCTTTCAGCCAAAGAGGCAAAACTCCCGCCGCAAACCCAGGGACAGAAAACAAAAAACAGATAGGCAAATGTTAAAATGTCAAAAAGCGAACTGATCGGACCGAAAAAGCGCATAAATCGTCCCAACGTTCTTCCGGACCATTCCAACGGTTGCGCACAGGTATCCTCATCTACATGATCCCACGGCAGAACCAGACACAGCATATCATAAAGCAGATTTAAAAGCAGCAGCTGCACCGCCGTCATAGGAAAAAACGGAAGAAACACACTGGCAATGACAATAGAAAAAATGTTCCCAAAATTGGAGGATGCTGTAACCCGAATATATTTTGACATATTAGAGAATGCTTTGCGCCCCTCTTGAATACCCGCCTCCAACACATTCAGGTCTTTTTTCAGCAAAATCACATCCGCACCCTCTTTGACTGCATCGGCCGCTGTGTCTACCGAAATCCCTACATCGGATTCTACAATTGCAGGCAGATCGTTCATGCCATCTCCCAAAAAGCCTACGGTATGTCCATTGGCCTGCAGCGTTTGCAAAACCCGAACCTTTTGTTTTGGGGACAATTCTGCAAATATTGTGGTGTGCTCAATTCGGATTGGTGCTTCATCATCGGTTAAACATTCCAGCTCTGCCCCTGTCATGGCTTCGGCTGTATCGATCCCCAACCTGCGGCAAACAGAAACTGCAACACTTTTTTGGTCGCCGGTCAGCACCCGAATCCCAACATGAAGGTTTTGCAGTTTACCAATCGCGTCAGCAGCAGTCTGCTTCGGTGCATCAAAAAACGCCAGATACCCCAGGAGAATGAAATCACGCTCATCTCCAGGTTCTAACCAGTCCCGCTCCAACGGCTTATAGGCGACTGCAAGCACTTTCATACCATCTTCCAGCATCTCATCTACAATCGCATGAACACTGGAATAAAAATCGGATTCTATTTCCCTGCGTCTGCCTTTGTATTCAAAAAAACTGCACCGGCGGCATACTTCATCAATACTGCCTTTGATAACCAGCAGATTTTGCTGGTTTCCTTTCACCAAAACACTGGCAAATTTCCGTTCATAATCAAACGGCAGTTCATCCAACTTTGGATATTGTACTGCCAACTGCTGAAACCGATCCGTTTGTCCCGGCATTTCCCGGCATTTCAAAACAGCCGTATCCAGATGGTTTTTGACCCCAGTATGATAAAGGCTGTTTAAATAAGCAAAGTTTAAAACCATCTCGCTTTCATTGCCCAGAATATCCATGTAGTATTCCAACAGAATCCTATCCCCAGTCAGCGTCCCTGTTTTGTCTACACATAAAATATCCATACTGCCAAATCCCTGCATGGCGTTGATGTTTTTCACGATGGTCTGTTTTTTCTCCATGGCCGCACTGCCTTTTGCCAAGCATGCATTGATTACCATGGGGAGCATTTCCGGAGTTAATCCTACTGCAACAGAAAGCGCAAACAAAAATGCAGAAATCCAATTCCCCTGAGTCAGTCCGCATGCAATAAAGACAATCGGAATTAACACCGCCATAAATCGAATCAATACCCACGCAATGGAGTTTGCCCCCTGATCAAATCCATTTTTCAAGCTGTCTTCTGTTCCAGAAAATCCCCCATAAACAGTATCATGTCCAACAGCAACCACAACTCCTTCACCGGTGCCGCCAATTACAGAAGAACCCATAAAGGCAATATTGCTGTATTCCGCGTAGGATCGCGCTTTATGATGGGAAAGGATATGAGCATTTTTCTCCAACACAGCGCTCTCCCCTGTAATGACCGACTGTGAAACAAACAAATCGCTTGCAGCGGTCAGACGAATATCCGCAGGAACTCGGTCACCTGCAAAAAGGCGAACCGAATCCCCTACCACCAGCTCTGTTGAAGAAATTTCTATCCATTTGTTATTCCTGTTTACCATCACATTGGAAGTGGTCATTTGGGTAAGATGATCCGCAATCCGTTTTGCACGCATTTCCTGAACAAAACGAACCACCCCGCTGATCAGAAGCATACTCAAAATAATGATCACTGTAGTCATATTGCGGCTGAAATTTGATGCAAGAAGAACATCGGTTATCAATGAAATACTTGCCAGTACAAACAAAATAACCGCAAAAGGATTGATAAAGGCTCTCCGCAAACGATAAAACACAGTATCCGATGCCCGTCCTGACAAGGTATTGCTGCCATATTGTTCACGGCTTTCTTCTACCTGTTCATCACAATAACCTTGTTCAGAAATATGAAAATCCTGGTACAGGGCATCGGTATCCATATATGCATAATCAAGAACACGACGATGAATTGCACGTCCACCTTTCACTGACTTCACCTCCATAGGGTTTTATCTATTATATCATAAAACCGTTCCATTCGTCTCAATCAAAATCTTGCTTTTCCCTTGTTTTCTAAAATGAAAACACGATCTTTGTATATTGTGGATATTATCTCAATGGAAGACAGCTGCTAAAGTAACTGCCATGATTCCAGAAGCTTTTTAACTGATAATTAATTTTATAAACTGTAAATTTAACAACCGCTCCATTGTGCCTTAAAATCTTCTCTGATATGATAGAAATAACAAAGGAGGTTTGTTTATGAAAATCAATCAAATTATCCGAGAAAAACGAAAAGAATTATCATTAACCCAAGAACAAATTGCAGAACTTTTAGGAGTATCCACCCCGGCTGTAAATAAGTGGGAGAAAGGCAGTACCTATCCAGATATAACCCTTTTACCGGCTATTGCTCGTCTGTTACGAATTGATTTAAACACCCTCATGTCATTCCATGAAGATTTAACAGACATAGAGATTGAGAATTTTGTAAACGAACTTGATAAGGTTGTTCAAGAACAGGACTATCAAACAGCTTTTCAGATGGCAATGGACAAAATGCACGAATATCCCACTTGTGATAAACTCGTGTATTCTGCTATTCTTTATTTAGATGGCGCACGATTCCTTTATAATGTACCAGAGGCAGAACAATATGGAGAAACTTTTGAACCATTTTATCAGCGACTATCCAAAAATGAAACTCCCGAAATTAGAGATATCGCAATTAGCATGCTGATTTCCTACGCAAGAAAACGGGGTGAATATTCAAAGGCGGAAGAACTAATCAATACACTGCCATTCTCTGCAATCAACCGAGAAGAACAGCTGGCTATTCTTTACCAGCAGCAGAAAAAGTATATAGATGCAGAAAAAATATGGGAGCACAGAATTGTAAACGGCGTTACAGAGATACAAACGGCCTTAATCAATATGCTTGAAATAGCTTTATATGAAAACCGTGATACTGATGCAGATTTTTTCGCAGATACATATGAAGCGATTACCTGTCAATTTTCTTTTCCGGAATGGATGCGCTATAATGCTCATTTGCTGCTTGCAATAGAAAGGAAAGACAAAGAGAAAAGCTTATCCATTCTCTCTAACATGCTGCCTGCCATGAAAAAAGAATGGAATGCAAAAAATTGTACGCTATACCAAAACACAGAAGGAACAGATGCAACATTTCTTTCAAGCAAAATAGCAAATTATTTTTGTGAAGAACTAGCCAGCAAGGAAGAGTTTGCGTTTATGCGTGACTGCCCCGAGTTTCAGAAACTAATGGCAGAAATGAGTGATTAACTGGATCTTGAAATTGCATAACAAACCCAACTGAGACAACCAACGGCCAAGATAAACGAACGATATTCGTTATTGGCAGTCCCGTCTGTCCTTACTGGTAGATATAAAAAGGCACCACTTTTCTAGGAAAAGCGGTGCCTTTACTCTAAGCATACTCAGCTTTATTTCATTTGCGGTTATTTTTAACCAAAAGCAAAACCATCTTAGAAAGAAATATCATTTGCAATTTTATAAAGATCCATTGGGAATGGCTTTTTCATGCTCAATGCTTCCTGGATATCAAAGTCTACTACTTTATCTTCTTTGATACCAACAACGCGGTTACCAATACCCTGATCCAACAATTCTACTGCATGATAAGCAAGCTGGCTTGCCAAAACTCTGTCGCGAACAGTTGGGTTACCACCACGCTGTACATGACCCAGAATAGTAGCTCTAGATTCAATACCGGTTTCCGCTTCGATTTTCTTAGCAATTTCTTCAGAATGGCCAATTCCTTCTGCTACCAGAATGATAAAGTTCTGTTTGCCCAGCTTCTGTGCAGTTTTGATCTTTTCGATCATAGCATCATAATCCGGTTCTACTTCCGGAACTAAAATGTAAGTAGCGCCACAGGCAATACCAGCATTCAAAGCGATGTAACCAGCATGACGACCCATTACTTCTACCACGCTGCAGCGGTCATGAGACTGTGCAGTATCACGGATTTTATCTACCATTTCCATTGCAGTATTCATTGCAGTATCGTAACCAATGGTATAATCAGTGCAAGCAATATCGTTGTCAATGGTACCTGGCAGACCAACACAAGGAATCCCTTCCTTAGACAGGTCAGCAGCACCACGGAAAGAACCGTCGCCGCCGATTGCAACAATACCGTCAATTCCAGCTTCAATACAAGAATCTTTTGCTTTTAAAACGCCCGCATGTTCTTTGAATTCCAAACAGCGAGCTGTATACAGCATAGTACCGCCACGATGAATAATGTCGGATACAGACCGCATATTCATTTCTACCATTTCACCGTGAATCAGACCGTTATAACCTCTTTTGATTCCGATTACACGCATACCTTTTTTAATTGCTGCTCTTACAACTGCACGAACAGCAGCATTCATGCCAGGTGCGTCTCCTCCACTAGTTAATACGCCGATTGTTTTTTGTTTTGTTTCCATTATAAGCGCCCTCACTTTATTGTATAATTAGGATATTCCTATTATTGTCCAATAATATTGTACTCATAATTTTGAAAACTGTCAACTGCTGGAAAGTATTTTTTACAATTTGAATACCACTTTTTCTTCAGAAAGCAGTTGTTTTAATGCTTCCATTAGGCCGTCATCGACCCCTGCCTGACAGTCTTTTAATAGCACATAGGATTTTTCACGGGAAAAATAAAAATATACTGGTTCCTGCCCCGGGTGTTCCCCTAAAAGCTGTTTTACCTTGGGAATATTATCATCCCAGCGGCTTTCAAATTTAAGATACAGCCCGCCCCGTTTGGTGCGCTGGGGAGCGGATGCCTGAGAACTCTGCTGCTTTGCCGTAAGAGTTTTCAGGTCGCACACTGTCTCACAGATTACCTTTACCGGTTCTTCCTCTTTCACAGAAATGCGCCCGCTAATCAGCAGAATGGTACCTTCTTCGAACAATCTTAAGTTAGGTTCATACACCTTTGGAAAAACGATCACTTCCAAAAGGCCGGTCTTGTCCTCAAACTGAACAAACGCCATGGTTCCGCTGTTTTTGGTATTCATAGCTTTTCGGTGCTGTACAATCCCCAAAAACTTGACCCGTTTTCCATCTACCCGCAGAAGCTCTTCCTCTTCCAAACGGGAATAGTCCCCTATTTGATCCAGCTGTAAGGTAGATGGCAGACCGGAGACCTGATCCAGCGGATGTCCGGAAAGATACAGTCCTACTGTTTCTTTTTCCATGTTCATCAGTTCGCTGGGGGAATATTCCTGAGCAGAGGGAATCACGAAACCTGTTTTTTCAGAATCCACCATAGAAAATAGATCAATTTGCCCCTTAATATTCCGGCGGCTGTCTTCATCAATCTGTTCCAAAATAGATTCATAGGAGTTAATCATCTCAAACCGGTTGTGGGGAAATACATCAAAGGCACCTGCCTTAATCAGGCTTTCGATGGCGCGCTTATTCAGATCCTTTCCATACATTCTCTGACAAAAATCCGGAAGATCTTCAAAGGCGCCTCCCCGTTCCCGCTCAGCCACAATATTCTGAATCATTCCTTTACCCAGATTCTTAATTGCCAGCAGGCCAAAATGAATATCCCTGCCGTTGCTGGCCACGGTAAAGCCCAAGCTGCTCACATTGACATTGGGAGGCATAATCCGAATTTGATGATTTTTACAGTAGGTAATGTATTCATTTACTTTATCGCTGTTTCCCAGTACGCTGGTCATCAAAGCTGCCATATAAGCACTTTTATAGTGGTATTTTAAGTAAGCCGTCTGATATGCCACATAGGCATAAGCCGCCGCATGGGATTTATTAAACGCATAGGAAGCAAAGCTGGACATTTCGTCAAAAATCTCAATGGCAACGGACTCTTCCACTCCATTGGCAATGGCGCCCACACATTCCACGGTTCCATCTTCATTGGTTTTTCCATAGATAAAATTGTGCCGCTCCTGCTCCATAATCTGGGCTTTTTTCTTTGCCATGGCACGGCGTACCAAATCCGCCCGACCGTAAGAGTATCCCGCCAGGCGCTGACAAATCTGCATTACCTGCTCCTGATAAACAATGCATCCATAAGTTACCTTTAAAATTGGTTCCAACAAAGGATGGCGGTAAGTGATTTTTTCCGGATGATGCTTATTGGCAATATACCGGGGGATGGATTCCATAGGCCCCGGACGGTAAAGGGAGATCACCGCAATAATATCTTCAATATTCTGAGGCTTCATCTGGGTTAAAACCTGACGGATTCCATTGGATTCCAGCTGGAATACGCCATCTGTATCCCCGTTCCCCAGCATGGTAAAAACATCGGGATCATCCAGCGGAATCTGATCCGCACGAAACTCCGGCTGAGACGCCCTTACCTGTTCCTCACAGGCTCGGATCACCGTCAGGTTCCGCAGACCCAAAAAGTCCATTTTCAGAAGCCCTAATTCTTCCAAAGTGAACATGGGGAACTGAGTAACCACCACGTCTTCGTTCTTCTGTACGGGAACGTAAGTATCTACCGGATGATGGGTAATCACCACCCCTGCTGCATGAGTAGAAGCATGCCGGGGCATTCCCTCCAGTTTTCTGGCTGTGTCTAAAAGCTCATGGGCAGTCACATCGGTATCGTACAATTCTTTCAGCCCTTTGGAACGCTGAAGGGCTTTTTCCAGGGTCATATTCAGCTCATTGGGGATTAATTTTGAAATCATATCCCCTTTTTGATAGGGGACTCCGGTTGCCCGAGCCACATCTCGGATGGCAGCTTTCGCAGCCATGGTACCAAAGGTAATAATCTGTGCCACATGATCGGCACCATATTTGCGGATGACATAATCAATGACCTGCTGTCTTTTTTCAATACAAAGGTCGATGTCAAAGTCCGGCATGCTCACCCGCTCTGGATTTAAAAACCGCTCAAACAAAAGGTTATACTGCATAGGGTCAATATTGGTAATGCCAATACAGTAAGCTGCCAAACTGCCCGCTCCGGAACCACGCCCCGGTCCTACCGGAATATCGTGGGTTTTAGCATAATGGATAAAGTCAGCTACAATCAAAAAATAGTCTACATATCCCATCTGAATAATGGTGTCCAATTCATACTGAAGACGATCCACCAATTCCTGTTTCGGGTGTTCCCCGTAAATCCGATGCAGCCCATCCCAGCATTGTTGACAGAAAAATTCCTGGTTATCCTTGACCTGATCGTCATGGAAAAACGGAAGTTTGGTTACCCCAAACTCAAAGTCAAAATTACACTTTTGAGCAATCTCCAGCGTATTAGAAACAGCATGATCAAAGGAAGAAAACAGGCTTTCCATTTCCTCCCCAGATTTTACATAAAATTCTTCTGTTTCAAATTCCAGATCCTGAGTTTGTCCATATACCGTATTGGTTTGAATGCACATGAGCACTGCCTGAGTTTTGGCGTCTTCTCGGGTTAAATAGTGGCAGTCGTTGGTCGCCACCATGGGAACACCGCATTCTTTAGAAAGCCGGTATAAAAAAGGCAGGATTTGTTTTTGCTGGCGGATTCCGTGATCCTGCAATTCCAAGTAATAGTCATCGCCAAACAGGCTGTGGTAAAACTCCACCGTTTCTTTTGCTCGTTCATAATCCCCCGCTTCCAGTGCCCGGGGAACCTCCCCTGCCAGACAAGCGGACAGACAAACTAAACCTTCATGATATTGTTTCAGTAATTCCCGGTCTATCCGCGGCTTATTGTAAAACCCTTCCAGGTATCCCAAAGAAACCAGTTTGATCAAGTTTTGATACCCGGTTTTATCTTTACAGAGCAGCACCAGATGATAGGGACTGCTGTCAATTTTATGTACTTTATCAAAACGGGTTCGGGGTGATACATACACCTCGCATCCGATAATGGGTTTGATTCCGTTTTGTTTGCATTCTTTATAAAAATCCACCACACTGTACATATTTCCGTGGTCGGTAATGGCCACTGCCGTCTGTCCCAGTTCCTTTACCTGCTGAATCAGCGGTTTAATCCGACAGGCACCGTCCAGCAAACTGTATTCACTGTGCAGATGCAGATGTACAAACTCTTTCATCCCTTCCGCTCCTTTCTTCTAAATCAAAAATGGCCGGACTCCATCCAGCCATCTTCCAGTTTATCCCGCATGTTGTTCCTGATTTTTTTCTTCTCTCAGCTGTTCTGCCATTTTACCAATCCGAGCCAAACGATGATTGAGCCCAGAACGGGAAATTCCAGACGGAATTTCTTTTGCCAAATCTGTTAAAGACAGCTCTGGATTTTCCAGTCTGGCGGCAGCCACTTCCCGGAGATCTTCCGGAAAATACTCCATTCCTTTTTCCTGCACCAAAAACCGGATATCTTCTACCTGCTTCATAGAAGCCTTAATAGTTTTTTGAATATTGGCTGTCTCACAGTTAATGACACGGTTTACCTGATTGCGCACTTCTTTGAGAATTTTAATATCCATCAAGTCCATTGCGCTTTTGCTGGCACCCATCCAGGTAAGTACTTCTTCAATTAAAGCACTGTCCTTTCCATACAATACCGGTACCCCTTTTCGGCTGGACAATTTAAAGCCAAAACCGCAGGTTTGTACAAAATTTTCCATCCAATCCGCCACATCCTGGCGATGAAACTTAAATTCCATATGATACTCTTTTGCCGGATTGACAATAATCCCGCATGCCAAAAAAGCCCCCCGCAAAAAAGCCGCCTTACAGCAGCTTTTTTCCAAGCACTTTGGATCCATCTTCCATTCCAAGATGGACTGAAACTGTTCATAAAAAGTGCCAATATCCTCCGTCTGTTCCAAGACCAGCTGAAAGATTGGATGTTTTTTTCGGCTGTTTTCGGCATCATACTTTGCAGAAGCAATAATCCCAGTAAGCTCTACAATCTTTTGAGCCAGCAATTCCACAATATGCTTGTTATCACACTGAAATAATGTATTTTTATATTGATCGCGGCAAAATAATACGCCGCAGACAAAAGCCTGTCCACACTTTTTGCAGGAAAATTTTGCGGTACAAAGCTCTTCCTTTACCTTTTGTGAATAGGTCACGCCGCCACGCCTTTCCCTTGAACCCTCTGTCTCTTATTTGCTGATATCCCGATGATTGACTGTTACACGCATATCCTTCTCCAGCAGATGCCGGTACATTTTTTCTGCAAACGTAACAGAACGATGTTTGCCGCCAGTGCAGCCCATAGCAATCACCAGCTGGCTTTTTCCCTCAGAAATATAAAGAGGAATCAAAAAGTCAATCAAATCGCTGAGTTTCGCAAACAGCTCCTGTGACTGAGGCCATTCCATCACATAATCACTTACCTCGTGATCAATTCCGGTTTTATATTTTAAATCCGGAATATAAAACGGATTTGGCAGACAGCGCACATCAAACACCAGATCTGCCTCGCTGGGATAGCCATATTTAAACCCAAAGGACATGCAGTTAATCAGCATTCCGTTGGCCACATTATCTAGGAAAATATTAGAAATCTTTTCTTTCAGCTGGATCGGTGCCAAGTGTGTAGTATCAATAATATAATGCGCTCTTTGGCGGGCTTCTGATAAAAGATCCCGCTCTTTCTCAATCGCATCTTCCAAAGATGGTGTATTGGCATCATACAACGGATGTTTTCTTCTGGTTTCTTTGTACCGACGAAGCAGTGTTTCGTTGTCGCAGTCCAAAAACAGAAGCCGATAAGGAATTTTTTCCTCGTTCATCCGATCCAGTTCCCGTCCCAAATCCCGGAACAAGCTGCCTCCCCGGACGTCTACTACAATTGCCATTCGGGAAATATTCCCCTCGGACTGCCGCGCCAGTTCCGCAAAATTCCGAATCAGTTTTGCGGGCACATTATCTACACAATAATAGCCAATGTCTTCCATGGTATCGATCACACGGGATTTCCCTGCCCCGGACATACCTGTAATGATAATAATTTCCATCTGCATTGTCCCACCTTTTTCATGACCCTTTATTTATGATCTTCCATTCCAGAACCAATCCGTCTTACTTCACATTCTAAGGTAAAACCAGTCTGTTCTTTTACTTTCTGCTGCACCAGGCGGATTAACGCCAAAACATCCTCACAGGTAGCATGATCCGCATTGATCAGAAAGCCGCTGTGTTTTTCGCTAACCTGTGCACCGCCGACCTTTACGCCTTTCAGTCCGCAGTCCTCAATCAGTTTTGCCGCATAAGCTCCTTCCGGACGCTTAAACGTACTTCCGGCACTGGGGTATTCTAAAGGCTGTTTTTCCCGGCGACGGTTTAAAAAATCATCCATTTTTTGCTGAATTTCTTCCCGGTCACCTTTTTTTAACCGAAATGCCGCAGACAACACACAGTATCCTCCCTGGGAATACACACTGTGCCGGTAAGAAAGATCCAGCTCTTCTCCGGTAAAGCGTCCCACCGTGCCGTCTGACTGAATGTGATTCGCATACAGAAGCACATCTTTCATCTCACCGCCATAAGCGCCGGCGTTCATATAAACAGCGCCCCCTACCGTTGCCGGAATCCCATAGGCAAATTCCAACCCAGACAGGCCATGCTGCTGAGCAAACCGGCAAACTTTCATCAGGCTGGCTCCTGCTGTAGCCAGAATAGTTTCTTCGTCCAAAAGAGAGATTTCAGAAAAATCCCGTCCCAGAACCAAAACAACCCCATCATATCCCTGGTCGCTGATCAGGACATTGGAACCATTCCCCAAAATTAAGCAGGGAATCTTCTGTTCATGACAATAGGCAAATACCTTTTTTACCTGTTCTTCCTGGGAAGGAAACACAACAATCTTTCCTTTTCCCCCAATTTTAAAGGAAGTATATTTCATTAACGGCTCATCCGCCAAATAAGCAATCTGATTCTGTGAAAAAAACTGTTTTGCAATTTCAAACTGATCCACAAAAATCCTCCCGTTATTTTTATCAAATTATATGTTGTATAATTATTTATTATTATACTTGATATTGATGAAATAATCAAATATAATTTAAAAATATGTGATGAAATGACAATGGCTTATTTTGCCTCTTTCTGTCACTTTCAGTCATCAAAGCAAAACTACGGAGGACTTTTATGAATAACCCCTTTCCCTACTCAGACGATAACAAACGATACCACACCTGGAACTATCATTTGCGGCATAAATTCCATTCTAAAGTGTTTAAAGTTTCTTTGGATGCAGGATTTACCTGCCCCAATATTGACGGCAGCAAAGGAACCGGCGGGTGTACCTATTGTTCTGACCGGGGAAGCGGAGACTTTGCAGGAAACCCTTCCCTGCCTTTAAAAGTACAGTTTCAGCAGGTAAAAGACCAGCTGCTTCACAAATGGCCCCAGGCCAAATATATCGCCTATTTTCAGGCACATACCAATACTTATGCACCTCTTTCTGTACTAAAGCAGTGTTTTGAAGAGGTGCTGTCCTATGACAACGTAGTCGGGCTGAGCATTGCTACCCGGGCAGACTGTATCAGCCGGGAAACCGCTGATTATCTGGCAGAACTGAATCAGCGCACCTATCTGATTATAGAATTGGGACTGCAGAGCGTTTTTGACCAGACCGGTGAGCGGATCAACCGCTGCCACAGTTATCAGGACTTTTTGCATGGATACGAGATGCTTACTCAGCGGAATATTCCTGTATGCGTTCACATTATCGACGGACTTCCCGGAGAAAACCGAGAAATGATGCTGCAAACTGCGCGTCAAGTAGGGCTTTTGCGTCCTCATTGTGTCAAAATTCACCTGCTTCATGTACTGAAAAACACAAAAATTGCGGATGAACTTGCCCGGGGAGAGTTTGAACTCCTGTCTCTGGAAGAGTATGTACAAATTGTATGCGACCAGCTGGAACTGCTTCCTCCGGAAACGGTGCTGCAGCGGATTACCGGCGACGGTGACCCGGAAAAGCTCATCGGTCCTTTATGGAGTTTGAAAAAATTTGTGGTCATGAATGAAATTGACAAAGAAATGGTACGCCGAAACTCCATGCAGGGCATTCGGTTTCAGAAAGAGGAGTAAAACGCCATGGAATTGATTTTGGATTTTGCCAAACGGCTTTTAAAAGAACATATTCGCCCTGACAGCACCTGTGCAGACTTTACCATGGGAAACGGATATGACACATTATTTTTAGCACAGCAGGCTTTTGAAGGACAGGTATACAGTTTTGACATTCAGCCCCAAGCCCTGGAACATACAAAAGCGCTGTTGGAACAGCACGGTATTCAAAATGTACAGTTAATTCTGGACAGCCACAGCCACTTAAAACAGTACATTTCAGCCCCTTTGGACGGAGCGGTATTTAATTTAGGATACCTTCCCAACGGGGACAAAACCATCACTACCCAAACAGACAGCACCCTAACCGCCGTACAGGATGCCTTATCTCTATTATCCGATCAGGGAATTCTGGTAGTTGTATTATATCCGGGACATGCGGAAGGTGCCAAAGAAGCAGAATGTTTAGAAACATATTTCCGTTCTCTCAACGGGAGCAAGTATGACGTCATTCGATATGATTTTATCAACAAAAATCATCCGCCCTATTTAATCGCGGTGCAAAAACGTACCCCTGCTTCTAGAAAAAATCATGAAAAATAAACGGAAAAAGCCACTCATAAAATGAGTGGCTTTCTCTATTTCAAACTGTCACTGAACGCTTATTGATCCATTCCACACGGTAAAGATCTTTGGTTCATTGCGCGGTCATGACTGACTGCATCATAAAAACGGAATCCGCCAGCAAAATTGTAAGCGTCATAGCCATTTCCCATCAAAATACGGGAAGCAATATAACTGCGCAGTCCGCTTTGGCAGATAACATAAACCGGTTTTCCTTCCGGAATTTCATTGATCCGCTCACGCAATTCATCTACAGGAATATTTACAAATCCATCCACATGTCCCCGGCTGTACTCGAAAACAGTCCGCACATCCAACAGGGTTACACTTCCGTCACGAGAGAGCACTGGAACATCTTCATAATACCATTGTTTTACTACACCGTTTGCAATATTTTCAATCATATATCCCGCCATATTTACCGGATCTTTAGCGGAAGAATATGGGGGTGCGTACGCCAAGTCAAGCTCTGTCAGATCCACTGCTTTCATCCCAGCTCTAAGCGCAGTAGCAAGTACATCAATCCGCTTATCTACCCCATCAAATCCTACAATTTGTGCACCAAGCAGCCGATAGGTTTCTTTTTCAAAGATCACCTTCATCGTCATCAGCTTTCCTCCGGGATAGTATCCAGCATGACTCATCGGAGACAAAATCACCTTATCTGCTTCAATCCCCATCTCTTTTGCTGTGCGTTCATTAATTCCGGTAGATGCAGCTGTCAAGTCAAACACTTTCAGAATAGAGCTGCCCTGTCCGCCAGTATAATGACTATCCCGACCGCAAATGTTATCTGCAGCAATTCTTCCCTGTTTATTGGCAGGTCCGGCAAGAGAAATCAATGTGTACTTACCGGTTACAAAATGCTTGATCTGCACAGCATCCCCTACAGCATAAATATCAGGAACTGATGTCTCCATTCGATCATTTACAACAATGCTGCCTTTCACTCCCAGTTCTAACCCTGCGCTTTCTGCCAGAGAAGTATCCGGAGCTACTCCGATTGCAAGAATCACCATATCGGCATCCAGTGATTGATTGTCCTTCAGCATCACCTGAATTTTTTCGTCTTTTTCAGCAAAGCCGTCAACCATGGCACCCAATAACAGGTGAATTCCCTGTTTGCGCACCTCTGCATGAATAAAGGCAGCCATATCGGCATCAAACGGAGCCATCAGCTGCTGCGCCGCTTCAACCAAAGTTACATCCATTCCCAGTTTGCAGAGGTTTTCCGCCATTTCCAGACCAATAAATCCGCCGCCTACAACAACCGCAGACTGAGGGTGAGTTTTATCAGTATAGTTCTTTATTTTTAAAGTATCTTCCACTGTACGCAGTGTGAAAATCTTGGAACTTTCTATTCCCGCAAATTTTGGTTTCACTGGTTTGGCTCCTGGAGAAAGAATCAGTTTATCATAACTTTCCTCAAATTCCATCCCTGTTTCTAAATTTTTAACTGTCACAGTTTTTTTGTCAGCATTGACAGCAAGTACTTCATGATGAACTTTCATGTTTACGCGGAACCGGGAATAAAAGCTTTCTGGTGTTTGAAGGGTTAAATCTCCCTCTTCCTGGATGGTACCACCGATGTAATAAGGCAAACCACAGTTGGCATAAGAAATGTATCCTGATTTTTCGAATACAATAATTTCTGCAGTTTCATCCAAACGTCTGATTCTTGCTGCTGCAGTTGCACCGCCGGCAACGCCACCTACGATTACGACTTTCATTTATTTTTCCACCTTTCCATGATATGCGGAAATTCCGCCAATATTTGTTACGTTCTGATACCCCATTCTCTCCAAAATGGAAGCAGCCTGACTGCTTCGGCTACCGCTTAAACAGTGAACAAAAATAGGAGTCCTTTTATCCCCAATCAAATCCACAGCGGTCTGAATATTTTGCAGCGGAAGATTTTTGCTGTTTGGAATATGCCCCTGACGATATTCTTCCGGTGTGCGCACGTCCAGCAATACCGCACCGGGAGTTTTTTGAAAATCAACAACCCCCTGATTGATATCCGGTGCACGAAGAAATGTAAAAAATCCCATAATTCATGTTCTCCTTATTTTACAGAACGAATGGATGATTCAAAAAAACTCCAGACCCACCGATAAATTTTTTGTTTTTATGGCAGCAAATAGAAAGAATCATGCCTGTCCGATCAATATTCTTATAAAATTTAATGATAACTCAAACAATATTTTTCACTTATTTTTCTTACTAACTGACTGTGACTTTATCATACATGAATTTTCGAGACTTTTCTGTGATATTATCACGAAACAAAATAATGAGGAACTTTGTTCGTGTTCCGTCAGTTGGGAGCGAATTACCTAATGTTTTGGCTTTACTGACAGAATACGCGCCGCAAGCGGTTTGTTCCGGCGTTTCGCCGGCAGACAGTGTCCGCATCCAATGACGCTACGCTCTCATTTTGTCAGCTGTGTGATAAAAGCCAGTATTTTCCGCTTTATTGACATAGTACGTGCCGCAGGCGATTTGTTCCGGGTCTTAGCCGGCGGGCACTGCCCGCAAAAAGGCGAACCACAATGATTGTGGTTCGCCTTTTTTATTTGCTTATTCTTTTGTCTTATTTAATCCAAGCGCCGTCAGGACCTACACGATAACCGTCAGGAGTTGTGGTGTTTGCTGCCATTCTTCCGTTCTCAGCATACATGTAATACCATTTGCCGTTTACCTGTTTCCAGCCTGTGCTCATTACACCGTGGCTGTCCAGATGATACCAATAACCTGCCCAGCTAAGCCAGCCAAAGTGCATGGAACCATCTTTGTTCATGAAGTACCATTTGTTGCCGTCTTTTACCCAGCCGGTTGCCATAGCGCCGTTGCTATTCAGGTAATACCATTTATTATTGATAAACTGCCAGCCTGTCTGCATTTCGCCGGAACAGTTCATGTAGTACCAGGTATTGCCTACTTTCTGCCAGCCAAAGGTGATGTAACCGTTCTGGTTAAACAGATACCAAGCTTTGTAGCCTTTGCCGGAGTCCAGATATTTCCACTGGTTTGCTGGGTAGGTGCCGTCTGGGTTCTGGTACCACCAGCCTGCTGGGCTCTGTTTCCAGGTACCGGTTCCGATTGGGGTGCCTGTACCAGGAGTTCCGATAGAACCGCCGCCATTACCGCCGGAAGAACCACTATTATTATCAATTACTGTACCATTACCAGTATTGGAAACATCACCATCTAACTTTCCACCTTTTTCAACTATAATTTTACCATTGTTATTAATAGTATAATCATTAGTATTTAAGGTAATCCCTGTTGGAATATCAACAGTAACACCTTCTGGAATAGTAACATTTTCGGTTAAAGTAATATCATTTTTTAAGATAATGGTATCATTTGATTTAGCATTTTTTAATGCATCTTCAAAAGAAGCATATGGCACACCATCTATATCGGCTTCAATCGCTATGTTTGTATCAATGCCAACCCAGTTGTTATTTTCATCTTTTACTGCCTGATATTGAGATGCATCAGCTTGATCCAAATTATTATCAACAGTCGTGTGTGCAATCAACTTATCTGTCTGTACTCCATTTACTGTAGCAGTTAACTTTGTAGAATTCAATCCTATTATCTCAACTGGTGCGGAATTTCCATAACCACCACAGATACCACCGTTTACATTAATAGCATTTACCATGCCACCAATATCACAATTGTAAATTCCTATAGTAGCTAGTGAACCTGTACTGGTTCCCCAGAAAGCTCCTACATTTGCATACCCTTCTACTTCTACATTATCCAAACAGCAACCAATAAACTCTACTTTTCGAGAGGCGTCCTTATCCCAAATTTGTCCGATTAATCCGCCCACACCATAGGAGATACTGCTCTTCACAGAACTGTTTTGTACTTTTACATTTTTGATGGAACAATTTCCAGTGGCAAAACCAGCTAAAGTTCCTATATATTGATTAGTACTTATTACAGCAGATTCGTTTATTGTTAAGTCTTTTACCGTTACATCTCCAATTTGTCCAAACAGCCCCCCATCAAATGTTGTAGCGTTAACTTTCAAGTTGTTAATCTGATGCCCCTGTCCATCGAAAACAGAGTCAGCATAAAACGATGACACTCCAATAGGTGTAAAATTAATATCATTTGGCATCGTAATATCCTGTGTAAGTACTACATATGTTGGGCTTCCTGAGTTTTCAACCATATGAGCAAGCCATTGCAACTGCATTGGTGTGGAAATACTACAAACCCCATTATTCACAGTAGGATAATTTGTAATAGTTCCATTACTAATTACCTGAAGCGGATTTTCAATAAAACCATTTGTTGATACATTTAATATTCCATTATTAATCAGTTCGCCCTGTAAACTTAGCAAGCCATTTACTGTTAATGTACACTGTTGAGGAATCGTTAAAGTATACCCTTTTTTCAAAAAAATGCTTTCATTTTGTGGAATAACAATATTTGCACCCAGAGTAATATTTTTAGGTTCTGTTATAGGTCCAGATACAGCTTGCTTCAGCTCTGCATAATTTTTAACAGTGATTGATTGAGAATCCTGTGCTTTGTAAATATTATACTTCTCACTTTCTTGTACAACAACATAACCATCCGCTACAAATTTACTATCGGGTTCATGATGATAAGAACCACCGTAAAGTGTAATTTCACCATTTTGTAAACTCTGTATATCAGTTCTATTCCCGTTACACGCAAAATTGCCACCATAGATTTCTAAGATTCCGCTATAACTTGAAACTGCATAATCAGTTTCAGAAATAACTGTAACAGTATTTCCTTGACTTGGTTTTATTAACAAAGTTGCTCCATTAAAAATACTAATAGCATTCATATAATTATCGCCAGCACCACTTGTACCATTAGCATAAAAATAACCGCCTGTAATCGTAATATCTCCCACTGCTGAAACAGCACGTCCCATTCCAGAACTACCAGATGAGGCAATAATATTGCCTCCATTAATCACTGTATTGCTTCCCGCCTCTGTGTAAATAGCATTTCTGTTATAACTAGTAATAGTACCATCATTAATTACAGCAACACCATAGTTTTCAAGACCAGAACGACCTATTAACTTGGTATTCCTTCCATTAATTGTTAAATTACCGCTTTGCTGATTCACTACACCTTTTCCTTTTGTTCCTGAACCTTTATCCATACCTGCAATAATTCCGTTTTGAATTATTAACGTTCCTTTATTTTCAAGTACGTTAACATCACTAGAAACAGTTAAAGTATGACCGTTTAAATCCAGTAAAATATTTTTATCTTCTGAAATTACAAGAGTATTTGTCAACGCAATATCTTGATCCAACTGAATTGTAGTTTGTTGTTCAGAAGAAGCATTTACAATTGCTGATTTTAAAGTATCTTCATCAATGATGCTACCATTTTTCGGAGTTGCTTCCACCAGTTCGGTCATCGCAATTTGAATTTTATGTTCTTCTACAGACCCTGTCGTTTCTTGATCTTTTACACTGTCATCTTCATCAATTTTGTTGATTGTTACCTCAGCTTCCTGATTTTGAGATGTTTGTAGATTTTCTGCAAACACAACTGCATTGCTGGATGCCGCCATCATAACAACCAATAATGCAGCTAGAACTTTTTTCTTGTTTTTCATAGCATTTTCTTCTCCTTTATCTATCATTTTTATGTTATATAAAAAAAGACAGTATCTCCCTATCTAGGAGATACTGTTCTTTTTATCAAAACATATTTTTTGTAATATTCGATAGGAAGGATACTTAGAACGCCCCCCCCATTGTAAAATTGTGGTAATTGTTCAATTGAAACAACATAAGGGACGCACTCCTTCCTTTTATTTCATCATGCTTGCAACTTCATCAGCAAAGTTGTCTTCTCTTTTTTCCAGACCTTCGCCTTTTTCAAAACGAACAAAGCTTTCGATCTTGATGCTGCCGCCCAGTTTCTTAGCGGTTTCAGCAGTGTATTTTGCAACGGTCATGTCGCCGTCTTTAATGAATTCCTGTTCGGTCAAGCAAACTTCTTTATAGAATTTGTTGATACGACCCATAACCATTTTTTCTGCGATAGCAGCTGGTTTGCCTTCGTTGATTGCCTGAACAGTCAGGATTTCTTTTTCTTTTTCAACGCGTTCAGCTGGAACAGATTCTTTGTCTACGAACTGAGGTACAACTGCAGCGATCTGCATTGCAACGTCTTTTGCGTAGTCTTTGAAGCCTTCTTTGTCAGCTACATCGGTGTCAAATTTAACCATAACGCCGATTCTGCCGCCGCCGTGAACGTAAGCGATCAGATCGCCTTCCAGTCTTTCGAAACGACGAATCTTCATGTTTTCACCGATAGTCAGGATTTTATCTCTCAGAGCTTCTGCAACAGTCATGTCAGAACCAACCAAGGTTTCGTTTTCCAGAGCAGCTACATCAGCAGGATTTTTTTCGATAATGGTTTTTGCAACATCGTTTGCAAAGGTAACGAAAGAATCGTTTTTCGCAACGAAGTCGGTTTCAGCGTTAACTTCCAAAACAACGCCAACTTTTTTTGCTTCGTCAACCATAGAAATTACGATACCTTCAGCAGCAATTCTGCCAGCTTTTTTCGCAGCAGCAGCCAAGCCTTTTTCTCTCAGCAGTTCTACCGCTTTATCCATATTGCCTTCTGCTTCGGTCAAAGCTTTTTTGCAGTCCATCATACCGCAACCGGTCATTTCACGCAGATTTTTTACATCCTGAGCAGTAAATGCCATAGTAAATTCCTCCTAAATATCAACAGGTTATCTAAACAAATGCCCGTGCAGGAACCCCTGCTCGGGCATTCAATTGTTCCTTATTCAGCTGCAGCTTCTTCTTCTACTTCAGCTTCTACTTTTTCTTCCATAGCTACTTCAGCCTGTTCGCCCTGTTTTGCTTCCAAAACAGCGTCAGCCATAGCACCAGCCAGCAGTTTTACTGCTCTGATTGCGTCATCGTTACCTGGAATTACATAGTCAACATCATCTGGGTCACAGTTGGTGTCAACGATTGCTACAACTGGGATACCCAGTTTCTTTGCTTCAGCAACAGCAATTTTTTCTTTTCTTGGGTCAACAACGAACAAAGCACCTGGCAGTTTGTCCATGTGTTTGATACCGCCCATGAATTTTTCCAGTTTTTCGATTTCCAGCTCTAATTTAACAACTTCTTTCTTCGGCAGAAGATCGAAAGTGCCATCTTCCTGCATAGTGCGCAACTGTTCCAGTCTTGCGATTCTGCGTTTGATGGTTTTGAAGTTGGTCATCATACCGCCCAACCAACGAGCGTTTACATAGTGCATACCGCATCTTTCAGCTTCTTCTTTAATAGAATCGCCAGCCTGTTTTTTAGTACCTACAAACAGAACATCGTCGCCGTTTGCAACTACATCGCGGATAAAGTTGTAAGCTTCTTCCAGTTTCTTTACAGTTTTCTGCAGGTCGATAATGTAAATACCATTACGTTCTGTGAAAATGTATGGAGCCATTTTAGGGTTCCATCTTCTGGTCTGGTGACCAAAGTGTACGCCTGCTTCGAGAAGCTGTTTCATTGATACTACTGCCATAAGTAGTTACCTCCTAAATTTGGTTTATTTCCTCCGTCCTGTATGTTTCGGCAAACGGAACATTCCGTCACCAGGCCCAAACGGAACAGGACGTGCGTAATGCGTTATTAAGTATATCATATCCGTATTTGTTTTGCAAGTTTTTACCCACGAATTTGTAAATTCTATGTTTTCCATAATATTCACAAACGGATATCAATTTATTTATGATATATTTACAGGATCCCATTTTGAATTTTTGCCGCAGTCAAGGTGTTTTTCAATAGGGTTGCCCGAGTCATAGGACCAACGCCGCCAGGTACTGGCGTAATGGCGGAAGCAATCTGGCTTACCGGTTCAAAATACACGTCCCCGCACAGTTTTCCCTGGCTGTTTCGGTTCATTCCCACATCAATCACCACAGCACCTGGTTTTACCATGTCTGCGGTAATCAGTTTTTCTTTCCCCACAGCGGCCACCAGAATGTCCGCCTGACGGCAGATTTCTTTCAGGTTTTGGGTTTTGGAGTGGCAGATGGTAACGGTAGCGTCCTCATGCAGCAGCAGCATTGCCATGGGTTTTCCCACAATATTGCTTCGTCCAACCACAACGCAGTGCTTCCCTGCCGCATCCACTCCAGCAGCATGAATCAAGTCCATGCATCCAGCTGGAGTACAAGGGAGAAAATGATAATTACCAATCATAATCCGCCCTACATTTTCCTCATGAAAAGCGTCCACGTCTTTATATGGTGCAATGGTCTGAATCACGGTTTTTTCATCAATTTGCTTTGGTAAAGGAAGCTGAACCAAAATGCCATGTACGGAGGAATCCTCATTGAGCTTTTTGATTAATTCAATCAGTTCCTGCTGCGTTGTGTCTTCCGGCAGCGCAAACTCCCGGGACTCAAACCCCACCTGAGCACAGTCTTTTTCTTTGTTGGTTACATAAACTCTGGAAGCCGGGTCATTCCCCACAATGACCACTGCCAGACAAACTGCAATTCCTTTTTCCTTTAGTACAGCCGTTTCCTGTTTTACAGACTCTTTGCACTGTGCTGCTAATTTTTTTCCATCAATTATCATTGCCATGTATTTTACTCTCCTCAATTGCTTGGTGATACAAAGAATGCCGCACAAAAACATTGCGGCATTCTCTAAATCCCACTTTTTTAGTGTTAAGGCTTTTTACTTTACAGAATCTTTTGTTGTTTCTGTTTCTTCCTGCTCTGGATTTTCTTTATCTTCTGTCTCAGTTTTTTCCGCTTCATCTGCAGAATCACCTTGTGGTTCCTGAGCCATACGGGAAATCTCTTCGTCAGAAGGTACTTTTACCCCTTCTTCTAAACTTTCTTCCACAATTTTTTCTTCTTTTCCTTTTTTCGCTTTGGATTTGCTGTTCTTTTCTTCTGCCTGACGGAGCAGCTCTTTTGATTCTTCTGTGGTCACGTACAGCGGCAGATAATTCGGGTCGTTATTCCGTTTAATTCTGGAACGAACGGTCAGCCAAATTACAAAGCAAGCGATCAGCAAAGCGGCAGACAACATCTGTGATACCCGGAATGGTCCCCAATACAGGCTATCTGTACGCAGTCCTTCAATAATCATTCTGCCAAATCCATACCACATACCGTACATCAGGAAAATTTCCCCGTCAAATTTACGGCGTTTTACAAAGAAATGAAGCAAAATAAAGCCAATCAAGCACCATACAGATTCATACAAAAAGCAAGGATGAACCGGACCATCTGCAATGGAAGATGCTGTCATACCAAACAGAGAATCTGTCTGAGAACCATATGCTTCTACATTGACAAAATTTCCCCACCGGCCGATGCACTGACCGATCAGAAATCCCAAAGAAGCCACGTCAAACATAGGGCGAAGACGTACTTTGCGCAGTTTACAGGTTAATCCGCCCAAAAGCAATGCGCCGATAATCCCGCCATAAATAGCCAGTCCACCGGAACGTGTATCAAAAATGGACATCAAATTGTCTTTGTAATTATCCCAGGAGAAGATAACATAATATGCTCTGGCACCGATCAATCCGCCGATCAGCCCTACTAAAACTGCATCCATTGCCCGGTCAGCATCCAGACCAAATTCTTTCATTCGTGCAGTACAGTAAAGCACTGCCAGCAAAAATCCGCATGCAATGATTACTGCATACCAGGCAATATCAATTCCAAAAATGGTAAATGCCACTTTATCTATGGTAAATTCCAAACCCAGTTTTGGGAAACCTACTGTATTCATCATTCTATTCCTTCCTATTATGTATTTGGCGGCAAACTGCCGCCAGGTAAAACCCGGAACCCAAAGTCTTCGGCACATATTGTGTCAAAGATTTTCGGATTTCTTAAAACCAAAATATTTTATTCTACCGGACTAACCACAGACAAAGCACCTTTTTCAGTTTGGAACATGGTCTGCAGATACTGGTTAATTTCTTCCAGTGTAATTTCTTCCACAACTTTCATGTTGTCATACAGTCCTACACCGCTAAAGTAAGAATTAACCAATCCGTTGGCGACTGCTTCCACATTATTAAATGCCCGAACCAGTCTTCCGTACATAGATTTTTTGCAGCGAATAAATTCTTCCTGAGAAATTCCTTTTTTGCGATATGCGGACAGTTCCTGATCCAGCAACGCAAACACCTGATCCGGATCACGGGATTCCCCTTCAAACAAATTGGCAAAATATCCTCGTCCGGCAAATGCCTCATATCCAAAGGTCTGGTTAATCAAACCGCTGTCATACATATTCCGGTACAAACTGCTGGTTTCTCCGGCCACCACATCCATAATAATCTGTGCTGCCAGCTGCGCCTTTAACAGATCATATCCAGAGCGCACCGCTTCTTTGTATCCAATGGTAAACAACGGTGTGGATACGCTCAGTTTCTGTTCTGTTCTTCTAGTCTTGATTTCTTCCGGTTCTTCTGGAATCCGGGAAGTCACCGTCACTTTTTTGCCTGGTTTCAGACCCTTTTCAATAATGCTGACGGCACTGTCTACATCAAAGTTTCCGGCTACTGCCAGCACCATATTATTTAAATTATAGAAAGTGTGATAACACTTATACAGCAAGTCCGCATCAATCTTAGCAATGCTGTCAGCAGTACCCGCAATATCAATCCGAACTGGATTATTGTGATACAAAGCACCTAACAGATTAAACAGCACCCGCCAATCCGGATCATCCTCATACATACGGATTTCCTGACCGATAATCCCCTGCTCTTTTTCCACGTTAGCCTGAGTAAAATAAGGCTCCTGCACAAATTTTAAAAGGCTTTTCAAAGACTCCTCAAAGTTGTCAGTGGTGCTGAACAGATAACAGGTACGTTCAAAAGAAGTAAATGCATTGGCACTGGCACCAGTTTTGGCAAACAGAGAAAAGGCATCTCCATCTTCGCTTTCAAACAGTTTATGCTCCAAAAAATGAGCTACCCCTTCCGGAACCACAGTGTAGTCTGTGTCTTCCTCTGTTTTAAATGCAGTATCAATGGAGCCGATCTTGGCACCAAACAAAGCATAGGAGGAACTATATCCTTTCATAGGATACAGCAGAATTTCCAAACCGGTTTCATGGCGGTAAGCATAATACTGATCCCCTAATTTGTCGTTTTTAATGATCTGCTGTTCCATTATTCCTCACTCCCTTCTTTTCCTGTGAGTACATAGCAAATATCCAGATGAAGTTTATTTGCCATCTCTACAATCTGCTCTTTGGTTACACCGCGGATTAATTCTGCTTCTTCTTCCGGTGTACGGATGGTATTGGTGAGAATTTCTCCCAGATAATGACCAGATATTGCTACATTAGAATCATTCAGCGTCTTGTAGGAATTGACTAAGCTCATAACAGCATGACTGATTTCTTCCTCTGTAATATTTCCCTGTTTCATTTCTTCCAACTGGTTGAGAATTTCGGCTCTTGCTTTTTGGATATTTACATTTTCCACACCGCAGTCTACCCGAACAATTCCTTTGGTACGGTCAGGCCGTGCGGCACAGTAATAGCAAAGACTCATTTTTTCCCGAACATTCAAAAACAGCTTTGACATAGGGGTTCCCCCAAAAACAGCTGTCATAACACGAAATGCAGGAATCCAGGAAGATTCTGCTCCCAAACCAGAAGAAAAGCCCAGCACCATTTTGGACTGGTTTACATCCATCACTTCGGTTTCTTCCAAAACCTGCTGTACCGGCAAGTGAGGAACTGTTTGAGGTGCAGGCTGATAAGAGCGTTTCTGTCCGGAAAATGCTTCTGCCACAATCTGTTTTGCAGTCTCTGCACATCCGCTTCCTGCAAAAATCACCTCAACCCGGGCGGTTTCCAGTAAATGATGATATGCGTCAATCAGCTGCTGTCCGGTCAGCGCCATCACTTCTTCTACAGTGCCGTACCGGCTCAGCCCAAACGGTTCTCCCTGGCACATCAGCGCAGAAGCACGGCTGACAGCATAAGCCCGCTTATCATTAATCTCTGCGCGGATGGTATCGCACAAAGCGTTTTTCTCCAAAGCAATTTCCTTTTCAGGGAATTGTCCGTTTTCCAATGCTGGATGCAGTACCATGTCACACAGCACCTGGCTGAGCAGTTGGGTCAAAGGTTCCCCCTCTAATGTATAGCGGTCATCCAAAGCACCTACACTAAAGGTGACCACTTGGCTGTCCCCCATTTTATCCACAGAACCATCTGCATAAGCACCGTAAAGTCCTGTCAAATAGCGGCTGAATTCTGTAAAATCCGGATATGCTGCGGTAGACTTTCGCATCAAATAGCTCAGCAAAGCATTTTGGGCAGCAGTCTCCCGGGACAAAGGCACTATAAAATTCATCGCAATGCGATTGGTTTTAAAGCGCTTATCAGAGATGCTGCTGAAATAAATCCCATCCTGCAGGGATTCCCGTTTCAAAGCACACATGAAAGATTCCTCCGTTACTATATTTTTGTGATACTACAGTTATTGTGTTATCACTATGCGCATTTCATACATACGTTAAACAGTATAGCATAATTTATCTTCAAATACTATGAAAATATTCTGAAAATTACCAAATGGTGCCTCTGGTTCCAGGAATTTGAGCATGCTTTAACAGCCATTTGGCAACACCATCCTCATCATTGGCGCCAATTACCCCTGTGGCGATTGTTTTCAGCTCATTGACCCCATTGGATACTGCATAGCACTCATCGGCGATTTCAAACATGGGAATATCGTTGATGGCATCTCCAAAACAAACGACTTTGTCGCAGTTCCAGCGCTCTTTTAAATGCAAAATCCCATGGGCCTTGGTCCCTTTTGGCGGCATAATCTCGCACCAGTACTCCGGCCGGTACAGTTCCTGCTGAAAGGTACACCGATACTCTGCGTGTTCTTTCAGCCGCTCATATACAGGAAACAACTGTGCCTGATTGCCAATACAGGTAATATAAAATACTTGTCCCGCATACAGCCGTTCTGCATCGGTCAGCGGACAAAATCTGGGATCGCCCTGCCGTTCTTTTAAATAATAACGAATCCCCTCGTTTTCTGTTCCCTGAATCCAGGAAACCCGCTCTTTGCCATCTTGAATGGAGTAAACCAAAGGGGCTACCGAATATTGTCCCAAACACTGTTTTAAAAAATCAATCTGTGGCTGAGAAAACTGCTCAGAATGCAGCACCTCTCCCGAAGGATCAAACAAAAAGACTCCGTTATAGCCAATTACCGGAATATTCGGGGAAAGTCCTTTGGTAACCGGAAGCGCCGAAGTAAGAGACCGGGCTGTGGCATAGGTAAAAAGCATTCCCTGTTCTACCAGAGCGTTAATGGTTTTGCAGGTAAATTCACTGAGTCTGGTCTGAGAATTCAGCAGTGTTCCATCCAAATCACTGACATATAAAATTCGCTGTACCAAGATGTTGCCCTCCTTTAAAAACAAATTTACCGGAACCCGTTTGTCAGGATTCCGGTAATTGCACATTCATGATAACCGTTCCTGTTTTTAGAAAGGGACGATTATTTTTGATGATTCCGGGCAGCATCTGCCACCGCTTTTGCCACATTCACAGCAACCTGTTTATTAAATGCATCCGGCAGAATATACTCCGGATTAAGTTCTTCGTCAGAAATAATTCCTGCAATTCCATAAGCTGCAGAAACTTTCATTTCATCGGTAATATCAGAAGCTCTGGATTCCAGCGCACCTTTAAAAATTCCTGGGAAAGCCAGTACATTGTTGATCTGGTTCGGATAGTCGCTTCGTCCAGTACCCACAATATATGCACCGGCAGCCTTTGCTTCATCCGGCAAAATTTCCGGTGTGGGATTTGCCAAAGCAAAAATCACCGGTTTGTCATTCATAGAACGAATCATGTCGCCAGTTACCAGTTTTGGACGGGATACTCCAATAAACACATCAGCCCCTACCATAGCGTCTTTCAAAACACCTTTCCGGTTTTCCCGATTGGTCTTGTCCGCCATGTCTGCCTGTGCAGGATTCATATAATCTGCGCCCCGGTACAAAACACCGTCTTTATCGCACATGATAATATCACCTACGCCCAACAAAAGCAGGAATTTTCCAATGGCAATCCCGGCAGCACCGGCACCGTTAATTACAACTTTCAGTTCGCTGAGTGCTTTCCCTAACAATTTCGCACTGTTAATCAGCGCAGCACCTACAATAATAGCAGTTCCGTGCTGGTCGTCATGGAATACAGGAATATCCAGTTTTTCTTTTAATTTCCGTTCTACCTCAAAGCAGCGAGGTGCAGAAATATCTTCCAGATTGATTCCTCCGAAACTGGGGGCAATCAGCTCAATGGTGCGGACAATTTCGTCCACATCTTTAGAAGCCACACAAAGCGGAATTGCATCTACATCAGCAAATTCTTTAAAAAGGCAGCATTTCCCTTCCATGACCGGCATTGCTGCCTGAGGACCAATATCCCCCAACCCCAGCACTGCGGTTCCGTCGGTAATTACCGCTACCAAATTTCCTTTCCGGGTATAGCGGTATGCCAGTTCCGGATCTTTTTCAATTTCCAGGCAAGGTGCTGCTACCCCTGGTGTATAAGCAACAGAAAGTTCTTCCCGATTGGTCACAGAAGCTCTGGAAATTACCTCAATTTTTCCTTTCCAGGCAGCGTGTTTTTGCAGTGCTTTTTCATTAACGTCCATTTTTTTATCATTCCTTTTTACTTCACCGTGCTGAAAATCAGCCAGTATTGAGATCATCTTATTTCATCCGCTGATCTTTGCGCCGAAACAACGCGTCCAAAGATTCCTGCGGTGTATAACGATTTCCCAGCGGACTGGGCTTAGAAGAATTTGAACCGTGAAAATCCGAACCGCCGGTCATCACCAAATCATACTTTTTGGCTGTTTGGATCAAGCGGTCTTCATCAGCCTGTTCGCAGCGGCTGTGGTATACTTCGATCCCATCAATCATCTGCGCCGCCGCCAGTTCATCCATCAAATCCACACTGTTATACTCATAAGGATGTGCCAGTACAGCCAGTCCTTGAGCCTGGTGGATCAAATCAATTACTTCATAAACATCCGGATATTCTACGGATTCATAAACCCGCCCTGTTTTGGAATTAAACAATTCCTGATACAGTCCCCCATACATACGGGTCGCATAACTATAACTCATCAATGCCTGCATAATGTGCTGTTTATACAAACTGGTACTATGACTGGAATATTTGGTGACATCTTCTACTGTAATGGGAAAATAATGCATCACTTTTTGAAGCATTTTACTTCCCGCTTCATATCTGCGTTTACAGATTTTGATGCAGTGCCCTTCTAAACGATCCGGTTTTTCCGGCAGATAGCAGAGCATATGTACCTTTCTTCCCCGTTTTTTGTCCACACAGGAGAATTCCACACCCGGTATAATCTGGACGCCATACCGTTCTCCTAAAATTTTGCTGCGGGAAAAAGAAGCGATGGTATCATGGTCTGTAATGGCTAAAAAGTCCAGACCAATTCGCTTTGCCATAGCCACTACTTCTTCAATTCCCTCGGAACCATCTGACAATTTTGTATGACAGTGCAAGTCGCCTTTCATTTTCAACACCCCCGAAAACTGTCTGACATTATCTTCTGAGCATGGTCTGCCCCCGATAAAGCCACGTTTTGTTTTTGAAAATCCAGCTGTTTACTGCATTGTATGAATTATAACAGTATTATTATACCATTTTTATACATCTATTTGCAAGACAAAAATGTTACCATCCCCAATGGAAATGTATTCCAACAGGGGCAAGTTGCCGCACCCAATGACGCTACGCTCGTGTTTTGCCAGTTTGGTAATAATAACAAATAATTTCCGTTTTACTGACAGAGTACGTGCCGCAGGCGGTTGGCACCGGGCACTGTCCGGTGGGCTTATGGCGGACAGCGTCCACCGCCCCGATTTGCGGGCGACGTCGCCCGCACCTGCGCCCTATTTTCTGAGGCCAGAAAATAGGGGAAAAGAGCCTTCCTCAAACGCCGGAACGGCTTTGTAGGGGGAGTGGGAACGCCTAAAGGCTTTAACTCCCCCTACAACCCCCTCATAGCTGCTTTCGGGAGTAGTGTTTGAAGATATGGCTTTGTTATTTTAATCAGTTTTATCTGTTCTTGCAATGCAATATCAAAATTGCATGTCCTAAGCAAAAGCAGTTACAGGTCTATTAAGTAGTAAAACTGACAAAACACGAACGTAGTGTCTGTGCTCCACCGCCAGGTGGTGCACCATTTTCTTGTAATATATTTTATCTACAAATTGAGAAGCCGCCAAACATTGGCGGCTTCTTCTTTCTTATAATCTGTTTTTAAAATCTTCGTATCCAAATTCCCGAACCAATTGAATGCTTCCGTCTTTTCGGCGGTAAGCAATGGACGGCAAGGGCATTCCGTTAAAAGTATTGGTTTTTACCATGGTATACAGCGCCATATCCTCAAATACAACCTGATCCCCTTCTTTTAAAGGTTGATCAAAGGAATAATCCCCAATCACATCCCCTGCCAGACAGGTAGGACCAGCCAGACGATAGGCATAAGGCTTTTCGCCCCATTCTCCGCTTCCCATCACCGGAGGACGATAAGGCATTTCCAAAACATCCGGCATGTGACAGGCCGCAGAGGTATCCAGAATAGCAATCTGCATATCATTCTCAACAACTTCCAACACGCTGGAAACCAGATATCCTGCACGGAGCACCACCGCTTCTCCCGGTTCCAAATACACCTGAAGATGGTAAGTATCACTCAAGTGGCGAACAATCCTAACCAGGCGTTCCACATCATAGTCCGGTCGGGTAATGTGGTGACCGCCCCCTAAATTCAGCCATTTTTTCCCCTGAAAAAACTTTCTGAATTTTTCTTCCAAAGCCTTTACGGTTACTTCCAATGCATCGGAATCCTGTTCACACAGCGTATGCATGTGAAACCCGTCCAGCATAGGGACAATCTCCGGATCCAACTGATCGAGAGTCGTTCCCAACCGAGAACCAGAGGCACAAGGATCATAAATCGCATGTCCTTCCTGGGTAGAACACTGAGGATTCAGCCGCAGTCCAATGGATTTTCCCGCAGACTTGCATTTTGCTCCATGTTTTTTTACCTGCTTTGGAGAATTAAACACAATATGATCTGCGTAGGAAAGCAGCTGCTCGATTTCATCTTCTGTGTAGGCCGGTGAATACACATGGGTTTCTCCGCCGAAGTGTTCTGCCCCTAAACGCGCTTCATAAAGGCCGCTGGCAGTGGTCCCTGCCAGATACTCCCGAAGCAGAGGATACACATGATACATGGAGAATGCCTTTTGCGCCAGCAAAATTTTACAACCGGAACGCTCACTCACATCACGAAGTAAAGCTAAATTATGAAGCAGTTTTTCTTCATCCACCAAAAAATACGGTGTGCGCAGTGCTGCGCCATTCACCTCTTTCATCAGTCTACCAGCACTGGATCATGGGATTCGTTCCAAGGCAAGCCCCACTGATTCAGCGCATCCATAAACGGATCCGGATCAAATTCTTCAATATTGTGTACCCCTGGCTGATTCCAGGTGCCGGTCATCAGCATCATTGCCCCAATCATAGCAGGAACCCCAGTAGTGTATGCTACTGCCTGAGAACCAACTTCCCGGTAACATTTTTCATGATCGCAGATATTGTAAAGATAATAATTCTTTTCTTTTCCGTCTTTCTTACCCCGGAAGATACAGCCAATATTGGTTTTTCCTTTGGTACGCGGACCCAAAGAAGCCGGATCCGGCAGAACTGCTTTCAAAAACTGCAGCGGAATAATTTCTTTTCCTTCATACATAATCGGTTCAATAGAGGTCATGCCAACGTTTTCCAAACATTTTAAATGGGTCAGATAGCTCTGTCCAAAGGTCATGAAAAAGCGGATCCGTTTAATGCCCGGAATGTTCAGCGCCAGGCTTTCCAGCTCTTCATGGTGGAGCAGGTACATATCTTTTTCCCCTACACCTTCAAAATTGTAAACCCGTTTAATTTCCATTGGTTTGGTTTCTACCCAGTGACCATCTTCCCAGTAAGAACCGTTGGCAGATACTTCACGAATATTGATTTCTGGATTAAAGTTTGTGGCAAAAGGATAACCGTGGTCACCGCCGTTACAGTCCAGAATGTCAATATAGTTAATTTCATCAAACTCATGTTTTAAAGCATAAGCGGAGAATACTCCGGTTACCCCTGGGTCAAATCCGCTTCCCAGCAATGCGGTAATGCCTGCTTTTTCAAACCGTTCCCGGTAAGCCCACTGCCAGCTGTATTCAAATTTCGCAGTATCTTCCGGTTCATAGTTTGCAGTGTCTACATAGTTGGTTTTTGTAGCAAGGCAGGCATCCATAATAGTCAGATCCTGATAAGGCAGAGCCAGGTTCAGTACCACATCCGGTTTTTCCTCTGTAATCAACTGAATCAGCTGATCTACATTGTCCGCATCCACCTGTCTGGTGGTAATTTTGGTTTTGGTGGTTCCTTCCAGTTTTTCTTTTAATGCATCACATTTGGATTTGGTTCTGCTGGCAATGCAGATTTCCTCAAATACTTCGCTGTTCTGACAGCATTTATGAATTGCAACAGAAGCAACGCCTCCGCATCCAATAATCAGTGCTTTTCCCATAACTTTAATCTCCTTTTCTCTTTATCAAAAAGCGATCTCACTTGATTCATAACAGTGATTTTGCTTTCCCTTACTTCTGCTCTGCCATTATTTTTGCAGTGCAATCAACATTTCCCGAACCATTTTGCAGGCCGCCGCCGCAGAAATTCCACTTGGATCATAAGGCGGGCTCAATTCGTTGACATCACAGCCGACAACCTGCCCCACACGGCACACCAATTCTACCGCCTGACGCAGAGCGTCAAAAGAAACTCCTCCCGGTTCCGGCGTACCGGTTCCAGGAAATACAGAAGGATCCATTACATCCAGATCCACTGTAAAGTAAACCGGTTTTCCTTTTAATTGAATCAGGGTTTCATTCAGTCCATCAAAATCAAATTTGTGGGTCAGTACATGTTCTTTTCCCCAGGTAAATTCTTCCCTGTCACCGGAACGAATCCCAAACTGAAAAATCCTGTTATCGCCAATCAATTCCCAGCACCGGCGAAGTACACAAGCATGGGAAAGTTTTACCCCTAAATAATCATCCCGCAGGTCTGCATGGGCATCAAAGTGAATGATATGAAGGTCTGGATACTGCTCTGCCACCGCTTTTACAGCGCCATAGGTTACCAGATGTTCTCCTCCCAGCATAAAGGGGATTTTTCCAGCCTTTAAAATTTCCCGGGTTTGTTCTTCAATCTGTCCCAGTGCCAGCTCAGAACTGCCGATGCAAAGTTCCAAATCTCCGCAGTCCATCACTTTGCCGTCATACAGATCTCCATCCTGATAGGGACTGTAGCTTTCAATCCCATAAGATTCCCGACGGATAGTTCCGCTACCAAACCGGGTTCCCGGACGGTAAGAAGTGGTTCCGTCAAACGGGGCGCCGAACAAAACGATTTTAGCTTCTTCTGCCCCGCATTCGCAGCCCATAAATAATTCCTGATTTTTACTCAACATTTTTTAACATTTCCTCCACGTAAGCCGGAATGTAGAAAGCCCCTTTATGCAGGGTTGTAGTATAGTACTTACAGGACAGCCCCCTTAAATTCCAGCGGGTTTCATCTAAATCTTTCAAAGGATGATATTTTTTGGAAGCAAACCCAAACAGCCAGTGACCAGAAGGATAGGTAGGAATATGCGCCTGATATACCCGGCTGATAGGGAAAGATTCCACAATCAGCTTGTGCATGTTTTGGCAGGCAGCCGCATCTTCATCATAGAAAGGACTTTCATGCTGGTTGATCAAAATGCCGTCCTCCCGCAAAGCGTTGTAGCAGTTGCCGTAAAATTCCCGGGTAAACAGTCCTTCGCCCGGTCCAAACGGGTCGGTGGAATCCACAATAATCAAATCATACTGATTTTCACAGGAACGGATAAATTTTAATCCATCTTCATAATGGGCTGTCACCCGAGGATCATCCAGACAGCAGGCTGTCTGGGGCAGATATTTGCGGCAAACTTCCAGTACCAGTTCATCAATTTCCACCAAATCAATGGTTTCAATTTCCGGATACCGAACCAATTCCCGGATGACACCCCCATCTCCTGCACCAATGACCAGCACATTCCGCACTTTGGGATGTACTGCCATGGGGACATGGGTAATCATTTCATGATAAATAAATTCATCCTTTTCGGTCAGCATCATATATCCATCTAATGTGAGAAAACGGCCGAATTCAGGAGATTCAAACACATCAATCCGCTGAAACTCACTTTTTCCGCTATATAACTGGCGGTCTACCCGAATGGAAAATTTCACATTGGGCGTCTGCATTTCCGAAAACCAAAGCTGCATGGTTTATACCCCCTTTAAAACATTCAGATATTCAATATCCGGATCTTCGGTTCCTGTCATAGAACATCCTTTTTCCTTGGCATACTGAATATATTCCAAAATGGTACCGGTTACCCGCTCTCCAGGAGCCAAAATCGGGATTCCCGGAGGATAGCACATAACAAACTCCCCACATACTCTGCCTTCGGTTTCCCCAATCGGCAAAGATTCTTTTTCCGCATAAAAAGCATCCTGAGGGGACAATACCACATGAGGATCAATATATTCCTGGGTAAACAGATCGGTTTTTTCTTTTCCAAACCGGCGTTTTACTTCAGACAAAGCCCCTACCAGACGTTCAATATCCCGAGGACGGTCACCAATGGACAGATACGCCAAAATATTTCCCAGGTCACCGAACTCGATCTGAATGTTGTATTCGTCCCGCAGCAGGTCATATACTTCAATCCCTGCCAAACCAATATCCAGTGTATTGACAGACAACTTGGTCACATCAAAATCATAAATGCTGTCGCCATTGCACAATTCCCGAGAATAAGCATAGTATCCCGGAATTCGGTTAATTTCTTTGCGGGCGTATTCTGCCAGTTTTACCACCTGAGCAAAGGTCTCTTTGCCTCGAAGTGCCAGATTTCTCCGGGAAATATCCAAACTGGACAGCAAAAGATAGGAGCCGCTGGTGGTCTGAGTCAGGTTGATAATCTGCCGTACCGCCCCTTCCTGCATAGCTGGACCAGTAAGTAACAGAGAGCTTTGAGTAAGGCTTCCCCCGGATTTATGCATGGATACTGCTGCCATATCGGCTCCTGCTGCCATAGCAGAAATCGGCAGATTTTCTCCAAAATACAGGTGCGTTCCATGGGCCTCATCCGCAATACACAGCATGCCGTGTGCATGGGCCAAACGCACAATCTCTTTTAAATTAGAGCAGATCCCATAATAAGTAGGGTTATTCACCAAAATGGCTTTTGCATCCGGATTTTCCCGAATGGCTTTTTCCACTCCGGAGATAGTCATTCCCAAAGGAATCCCCAACCGAGTATCAGATTCCGGATTCACATAAACCGGAACTGCTCCGCAGAGGATCATGGCACCCATCACGCTTCGGTGGACGTTTCTGGGGAGAATAATTTTTTCGCCCCGCTTTACCACAGATAAAATCATGCTCTGCACCGCAGAGGTGGTGCCCCCTACCATCAAAAACGCATGAGCGGCGCCAAATGCCTGCGCTGCCAGCTCCTCCGCTTCTCGGATGACAGAAACAGGGTGACACAAGTTATCCAGCGGTTTCATGGAATTGACATCCATGCTGACACATTTTTCCCCCAGCAGCTCTGCCAATTCCGGGTTGCCCTTTCCCCGTTTGTGTCCCGGTACATCAAAGGGAACAACTCGCATTTTTCCAAATTCCCGCAGTGCTTCGTAAATCGGAGCCCTTTCCTGATTTAATGGTTTCATTCAGATTTCTCCCGTATAAATATTTCTTCCGCTGAAAATTTCAATCATTTCTCTCCGAAGGCTATTGGTAATTTCAAGGCGAACCTGCGGCGGAAGTTCATAAACATCAGTTTTAAACAGATAATTCTGCAAGTCAATGTCCTTTACCATCATTTTGGTATGGAACAGGTTTGCATCATAAATATTAATATCCACTGCGTCATACTTTCTCAAAGTTTCCGGACGGATATAGTCTTGAATGGAGGCAATCCGATGGTCTAAAAAGACCTTTTTGCCGTTGAGATTGCGGGTAAATCCCCGCACCCGATAGTCCATGGTAATAATATCCGAATCAAAAGAACCAATCAGATAATCCAGTGTGGACAACGGCGTAATTTCTCCGCAGGTAGCCACATCAATATCCACTCGGAATGTAGCCAAGCTGGTTTCAGGATGGTATTCCGGATAAGTATGCACCGTAACATGACTTTTATCCAGGTGGGCAAATTGGGTTTCTCCAGCAGGAACCATGGATTCTTCTGCAATCAAAATCCCTACAGAAGCCCCCTGGGGTTCATAATCCTGACTGGAAATATTCAAAATATGTGCTCCGATCATATCGGTTAAATTGGTCAGTATTTTGGTTAAACGGGTTGAATTATACTGCTCATCAATATAGTCAATATAATCCTTTTGTTCCCTTGGTGTCTTTGCATAACAGACATCGTAAATATTAAAGCTCAGCGATTTTGTAAGATTGTTAAAACCATACAGTTTTAATTTTTCTCCCAATGTTTAACCCTCCTTTGATGCGAGCGGTCAAGCCCCAGCAGCAGTATTTTCAACTATCTGCCATCTTGCTTTATTCAGACAAAAAAATAAAGCAGGCAATCCGCTTTACGCGCATTCCTGCTTACCATCATATTTTTCCGCATCAAAAACCCGTTTTCTTTACTTCTATTGAGAAATACAGAAAATCGCTGTTTTGACGATGACCCAAACTGTCACCTTTTTTATTTTTGCAGAAAATCAGAGCCTATATAGCAAATATCTTACTTTTACTACTCTTATTGACCGTTTCACAAGTTGATGCGCGTATCATTACGCAGCGGTTATAAAGTAACCAACTTATAAAATTTGAGCTTTTAACTCAATCAATAACGGCAACTTACGTTGCCAATCGGCAGTTGACCCGGCTGTCCGTATGGCCTTAACCCAAACATGAGTGGTCAGAAAATATTTGTATGGAAACTCCGATTTTTGCAATCTTCCATAACAATTTTAATCATATACTATTTGTAACAAATTGTCAATTGTTCTGTATTAATTTTTCTGAAAATACAGGTTAAATATTGTTTTTGAAGGCTTTCTTCCTATTATTTTGCACAAATTTTTAAATTTTATATGAAAATATAAATTTAAAAAAGAAAAATAAAAAGGTATATCCCGCTTGAAACCGAGCATACTAACGGTGTAATCCAAAACAAGGAGGTCATTTCAAATGAGTAAATGTAAATGTACTGCAAACCATTCTATTCAGTGTACTGTACAGCAATGCAGCCATCACTGCGGTCAGGAAAACTACTGTTCTCTGGATCACATTATGGTAGGTACCCATGAACTGAATCCAACCCAGGCAGACTGCACCGACTGCAAATCTTTTGAACTGAAAAAATAATTCCACTGCACAAGCTCGAGCCGCCTTTTTATTATAAAAAAGCGGCTCGAGTTTTTTATTCATTTCATTTATTCCAAAAGACACATACAGAATGGTACCCGCAATATTTTTGTAAAAAATCAATGGCTGCCGCTTCCTGAATATGTCTTAGGTAAGTTTTTAGCCGAATCTGCTTTTCTTGAATCTGGGCGATTTCTCCCAGCACTTCTACCGCTCCCTGCTCAGTCCAATACTGCATCACTTTCTGCTCCTTTCTCAGAGATACCCACAGTATGGACGAAACTTGCTGATTTATACCAGATCTACATATAAAAGCAAAAATCGGAACACAATTTTTTTACTTTAGAAGTTGGTATAATTATGACAACCCCGTATTTATAGGACAATCAATCCATCTCAAATAAATTGATGTATTCTATTGCCGTATGCTGTAAACCATCAAACGTCATTTTTACAACCCATGGTTTTAATTTTACCATTGCCAAAAAATCTTCATATCCATATTTTTCGTCATAATAATTGATGATCGCTGACAATGCCATTCCATGGGTTCCTATGATAATATTTTTATTTTCACATGTTTTGATTATTTGTTTGAGCACCTGGATATTGCGGGTTTGAAGATCCAGAATGCTTTCATCCCCCGGAACTTTATAAGTTTTATCTTCCCAATAACGCTGAATAAACGGAAAATACTCCTCATCGCAATAATTATCACTGATCGTTTCATGCTCCCTCAGATCATGGACAATTTGCAGATCAAGTCCATGTTTATCGGTAAACTCCTGGATAGTATCAATTGCCCTTTGATAAGGACTGGAAAAGGCAAAATCAATCTTTTTATCCTCTAAAAATTTGGTCACCAGAGAACGATCTTTCATCCCTTTTGGAGTAAGCGGACGTAAAAAGGCATCACCCACCGTGGAATCAGACTGGGCATGTCTAATAAAATAAACTGTTGTCATTTTTTATTCACCTTCTATTTCAAAATCATATGGGCGGAACTTTTTACTATTATGAAAAAAAGCTGCAAATTGATTTCTCAAAATGCAGCTCTTATTTGGCTGGGCTGGAAGGATTCGAACCTTCGGAATGCTGGAGTCAGAATCCAGTGCCTTACCACTTGGCGACAGCCCAATAAACACAATATATGAACCATGCAAACACATGGCTTGTCAAGAAAAAAATTGGCTGGGCTGGAAGGATTCGAACCTTCGGAATGCTGGAGTCAGAATCCAGTGCCTTACCACTTGGCGACAGCCCAACGAACGCTATATATTATACCATGCAAACACACGGTTGTCAAGAAAAAATTGGCTGGGCTGGAAGGATTCGAACCTTCGGAATGCTGGAGTCAGAATCCAGTGCCTTACCACTTGGCGACAGCCCAACGAACGTTATATATTATATCATTCCCCGCAACAAATTGCAAGACAATTTTTGCAAAACCGACCCATTATTGATAAAAACGGCATTTCTTCCAAAAAACTCCATGAAACCCTAAAAAACATTTCAGTTTTGAACAGATTATTCAAAAAACCTTCCCCAAAAACTCTCCTTTTTGGAATACCACTTGGGAGAATGTTCGTATCCTGTCACCAGAATAATATCCTCCCCGATTACCTGAATCTGTTCGCAGGGAATGCGGATATCTTCATACTGACCAAATAATCCCAAAAACCGCCGTTTTCCATATGATACAAATGCCATAATCTGGTGGGTATCCGGATCAAATTCAATATCGTCCACAAACCCGATTTTAAATCCGTCCTGTACACAAATCATTTCTTTATTCCGCAGTTCACTAAACGGCATTAACATGGCGCACACCCATTCCTTTCTGTCCGGCAAATTTGCTGTACTGTGCTTTAAATTGACACTGCCACTTAAAAAAGTGCAAAAGCCTCAGAAAAGATTATCTTCTGAGGCTTTACACTGTATTGTTATGCGCGCATCATCATTTTTATGCCACTATTTCAGTTCTGCAATGGTAACACCGGATTCTCCTTCACCAAATACACCCAAACGGAAAGACTTCACCTGTTTGTGATGTTTTAAGTGATTCTGAACCGCTTTTCGCAAAGCGCCGGTTCCTTTCCCGTGAATAATGGTAATGGTCTGGATATGGGACATGACTGCACGGTCAATGAAAAAGTCCACTTCTGCCAAAGCTTCTTCCACTGTGGTTCCCCGCAAATCAATTTCGGTAGACGCCTTTCGCTCAGAAGCTTTGACCGTGCTCTTAGTAATTTTTCCAGGAGCAGGTTTATAAGGATTTTTCTGCTCAATCAGCCGCAGATTTGAAAGCTTCACACGCATTTTCATGATTCCGGCCTGAACCGCAACCATACCGGATTTATCCGGCAGTTCCAATACCACTGCTTTTTTATCAATATCGTAAATCTGAACACTGTCCCCTACTTTCAGCTTACGGGGCAGCCGGTAACCCTGATTGGTACGGCTGGTTACCGGATTGGCCTGATCATGCAGGCTGTCCAGACGGGCTCTCCATTCCCCTTTGGCAGCAGAAACCTTTTTGGCAAAATCTTCCCGCTCTTTTTGTTTGCGCAGTTCCTCGATTTCATCCATCAGCATCTGAGACTGCTGTTTTACAGATTCCACCATCTTTCTGGCCTGATCTCTGGCTGCTTCCAAAATATTTGTGCGTTCTTCTTCCATCCGGCTTTGAGCCTGTTCCAGCTCCTGTTTTTGGGCTTCAAAATCCCGCAGTTTTGTTTCATATTCCTGCTGTTTTTCCTCAAAATTCTGCCGGGAATGTTCCAGCTGGTCAATCACTGTTTCCAGCTTTTTATCCTGCTGGCTTACCAGGGAAGAAGCATTGGACAGCACTTCTTCATCCAATCCCAAACGCCGGGAAATAGCAAACGCATTAGAACGTCCCGGAACTCCAATGAGCAATCGGTAAGTAGGCTGCAACGTTTTAACGTCAAACTCACAGCAGGCATTTTCCACTTCCGGAGTTTCAATGGCATAGATTTTCAGTTCAGAATAGTGGGTTGTAGCTGCCACAATGCTGCCTTCGTTTTTCAGTTTTTCCAAAACCGCAATGGCAAGAGCCGCCCCTTCTACTGGGTCTGTACCAGAGCCCAATTCATCCACCAACACCAGGGAATGTTTGTCGGCCTGTTTCAGGATGGAAACAATATTGGTCATGTGAGCGGAGAAGGTGGAAAGGTTTTGCTCGATGCTCTGTTCATCCCCAATGTCCACCAACACCTTTTTAAACACTGTAATGACACTTCCTGCGCTGACCGGAATCAGCAGTCCGCACATGGTCATCAAAGTAAGCAGACCAATGGTTTTCAGGGTAACAGTTTTCCCACCGGTATTGGGTCCGGTCACCACCAAAGTGCGGTAACTTTCCCCTAAATTGACGCTGATAGGCACCGCTTTCTGCGGATCCAGCAATGGATGTCTTGCCTGATTGAGCACTACTTCCCCAGTATCTACAATTTCCGGCTTTTGAGCATTCATCTTTTCCGCCAGATGAGCTTTGGCGAAATAGATGTTCAAAGTCATAACTACCTGGAAATTATGAACGATGTTTTCGCTGTGTCCTGCACAAAGGGCAGAAAGCTCATACAAAATCCGCTCAATCTCAGCCTTTTCCTTCATTTCCAGTACCCGGATCTCGTTATTTGCTTCTACTACAGACATCGGTTCCACAAACAAGGTGGCTCCGCTGGAAGAAGTATCGTGTACCAGTCCCGGCACTTCTGCCTTAAATTCCGCTTTTACCGGCACTACAAAACGCCCGTCACGAATGGTAACAATGCTGTCCTGAAGGGCTTTTTGATAGCGGGAAGAACGAATGATTTTTTCTAAACTTTCTTTTGCTTTTGCCTGTTTTGCCCGGATTTTCCGGCGGATATCCGCCAGTTCCATGCTGGCAAAATCATCAATGAGATCATCGGAAATAATCACAGTCCGAATCCGGTCTTCCAGACTCTTATTGGGCTCCAAAAAGGAAAACAGTTCCTTTAAATGGTTTTCCACATTTTCACACTGACGGAACCACTCTTTAAGCAGGCGCACCTGACGGAGCACTTCTGCAATATTCAAAAAATTTCTAGGGGTCAGCAGTCCTCCTGCATTTGCCAGTTTCAAAGATTCTTCCGGATTTTTGAGATTGGCAAAGGAAGGCGCTCCATATTTAGCGGAAAGAAAAAACGCGTCGTTGGTTTTTTCTACTTCATCCCGCACAATGGTTAAATTGGTATACGGCCGAATTTTTAAAATCTGCTCTTTTGCATAATCGCAGCAGGCAAATTCACTCAATTCCGCCAGAATTTTATCCAGTTCCAACGTATTACAATATTTTTTACTGATTTCCATGATAATACCTTTCATGCTATGTAGTTTTGTTCTGCGGCAATGGCTTTTATTTCCCTATAATGCCATCTGTTTATACACATCCAAAGACTGAAATTTTCGATCCGCATGAAGCAAAACATAATTCTCGATTACAAAATTAAGCTGTTTTAAGGATTTTCCAGTCAGATTAAAAGAAAACACCTTATCGTCATCACTGTAAATAATATGCCGCATGGCCTGCAGTACACTGGGAGGCAGGGTATACTTTAACGTCCCGGGACTGCACATTTCTTCGGCACAGTCAGAGCAGAACAATTTCCCCTCCACCGGCAGAAAATACATTCGCTCTGCCTCATAACAGGCACAGGAAGCACAGCATACCAGATCCGGCATAAACCCGCACAGAGAAAGCAGGCGCAGCTCATAAATCGCTTTCAGCAAATCCATGGGTTTTTTATCCCGCTCCAACAAAGCCAGACTATTGAGCAGCAGCCGCAGGCAATTCCAGGAATTTTCCTTTTCCGCAAAGGGGTGCAGCGCATACAACAGGTCACAAAAATAAACTGCCAGAGAAAGCTTTGCCGCATCCAAACGCAGTTCATAAAAGGAACTAATCATTTCGGCGCTGTCCACCGTATACCCCCGTTTGCCCTGATAAAGACAAAAAGAAGAATAACAAAGCACCTGCGTCGCTCCGGCAAGCGGACTTTTCAGCCGTTTTACCCCGCGGGCAGATGCTTCAATCACCCCTAAATCTTTGGTAAACAACACCAGAATCCGATCGTTCTCCCCGATATTTCTATGTCGCAGTACAATCCCCTGTGTTTTGATAAGCATCTGTTTCTTCTCCTGCCTGTTGCCGCTGAGTCTTTTGCAGAGAAAAAGAGGAATCTTTCTGCTCACAAAAACGATACCGCATATAATCCTCAATTTTTCCGCTTTGCTCAAACTGTCTCCAAGCGTTCCACATCTGCTGATCTGCCATAAAAGCATACCCCCTTATAAAAGTTAGTATGCTTTTACAAAAATCACTTATGTGTGGAAATCATTGGGGACAGCTCAGCGATGTTTTATTATTCCTGAAAAGACAGCCCAAAATTACTGATTAGGCCGTCCCGGTTTCTCCAGTCCTCTTTGACCTTTACCCAGCACTGAAGGTTTACTTTGGCATCCAGAAAATGCTCAATATCGGTTCTTGCCAAAGAAGCAATTTTCTTTAAGGTTTGTCCGCCTTTCCCAATCAGCATTCCCTTATGGCTAGCTTTTTCACAATAAATGGTCGCATCAATATCAATCATATCTTCCCGGTTTTCTCTCTCACGCATCCGCTCAATGACCACTGCGGTTCCATGAGGAATTTCCTGCTGCATGGTCAGCAGAATTTTTTCCCGAATCAGTTCAGATACAATCACCCGCTCCGGCTGATCGGTTAACGTATCATCCGGGAAAAAGTGGGGGCTTTCTACCAAAAACTGATCCATTTCTGAAAACAGGTCAGAAATTCCTTCTCCATTCAGCACACTGATGGGCACAACCGCTTCAAAATGGTGCAGCTCTTCTAATTGAGCAATGCGCTGAGCCACCAAGGATTTATCTTCCAGCAAATCAATTTTATTGATCACCAAAATGGCCGGCAAACGCTGCTTTTGGATAGAAGCAATCAAATCCAGTTCTGCCTGGTTCACTTCCCCTTTGGGTTCTACCACCAAGAGCACCATGTCGATATCATTTAACGTGGTATTCACCGCTTTGACCATATTTTCCCCCAAATGGGTTTTGGCCTTATGCAGTCCGGGTGTATCCATAAAGACATACTGTTTTTCTTCCTGGGTCAGTACGCCGGTGATGCGAGTACGGGTTGTCTGGGGTTTATTGGTAACAATTGCCACCTTTTCCCCCAAAAGGGCATTCAGCAAAGAGGATTTTCCTACATTTGGGCGCCCTACGATTGCTACAAAACCACTATATGTTTTTTCCATTTTATTCTCCTGATTTTCTTTCTCTATCGCCAATTTTCTGTTTCACAAGATCTTCGATATTCTCAAAAACGGGGTGAGTTGCGCCGGTTCCATCCAAAAATAAAAAACAATGCTGCAGCCGCTTCTACAGCCAACACCACAAAAGCCCAGGGTCGTGCACACAAATACTCCCACACAGCTATGAGCCGATCCCAATGAAGGAAGAAAATCCCTCCCACTGCTGTCGCCACCAGCGCCAGCACCAAAACCGCTCCTGCTGCCACATCTTTGGCAATCCGCGCCAGATGGTCATAACCGCCTGTTTGCAGATTGACCAGTGCTTCCACCGCTGTATTTACCATTTCTGCGGAAATAACCAAGCCAAACAGTACAAGAAGTACTGCCAGCTTTACCCCAGAAAGTCCGTACACCAAAGCAAACTCTGTCACAAATACCGCTGCAGACAGATGGATCCGCATATTTCTCTCATTATTTACAGCAAAAAGAAAGCCGTGAATTGCATAAAGGAAACTCCGACCTAAACTGTCGATTTCTTTTTTGTAACGCACAGCTTTTTTTACTACCCGTTTACGTTGTGTGAAACCATGTTTCATTTATTCATCTTCCATAACATAGCTGGAATCTCTTGCCTGTCCCAATTTCTGCAGGACGCCTTCTTCTTTTTCACGCATCTGCACTGCTTTGAGTCCGCCGTCTTCGTGGTCATATCCCAACAGATGCAGCATGGAATGTACAGTCAAAAAAGCAATTTCTCTTTGCAGGCTGTGTCCATACATCTGTGCCTGTTCCATTGCTTTTTCCATAGAGATCACAATATCCCCCAGCATCTGGATATCTTCACCGGTCCCAGCTTCTTCCAGTTCTTTCCGTTCCAGCATCGGAAAAGACAGGACATCAGTTGGACGGTCCACATTCCGGTATTCCCGGTTAAGTTCATGAATCTGTTCATTATCCACAAAGGTAACGCTTACTTCCGCTGTGGTATCAATTCCTTCACTGATTAAAACCGCATTGCAGCAACGACGAATCAACAGACGAATCCCTGTTGGAATTTTTACCGCTTTCTGACTGTTTTTAATCAATACTTTTACTTTACCCATATCCTATTAATCCTTTCCAACATAAAGTCAAACATCCCGCACGCAATGACTGCCAATTCATCAACGGGAAGAACGACTGCCGCTGTGATATTTATCATAAGCAGAAATAATATCCTGAACAATTTTACTGCGGACAACATCCTTTTCACTAAACCGCAAAATGTCAATATCCTCTACATTTTTCAACACCTTGACAGCTTCTACCAAACCAGATTTTTTATGTTCCGGCAAGTCAATCTGAGTAATATCCCCGGTTACCACGGCTTTGGAATTAAAACCCAGACGTGTCAGAAACATTTTCATCTGTTCCCGGGTGGTGTTCTGCGCCTCATCCAGAATAATGAATGAGTCATTCAGGCTTCTCCCGCGCATGTACGCCAAAGGAGCCACCTCAATATTTCCTTTTTCCAAATGACGGTTAAATGCCTCTTCCCCTAGCATTTCAAACAAAGCATCATACAGCGGACGCAGATAAGGATCCACCTTTGTCTGAAGATCTCCCGGCAAAAACCCTAGGCTTTCCCCTGCCTCTACTGCCGGTCGGGTCAAAATAATACGGCTGACTTCCTGCGCTTTAAACGCCTTAACCGCCATTGCCACTGCCAGATAGGTTTTCCCTGTTCCAGCAGGTCCCACGCCAAACACTACCGTATTTTGACGAATTGCTTCTACGTACCTTTTTTGCCCCAGCGTTTTTGCTTTTACCGGTTTGCCGGATACCGTAACGCAGATACAGTCACTGGCTGTCACTTCCCGCACCTTGGTAAGGCTTGCGTCCTCATCTGCCAGATTCATTACGTAACGGATATTCTGCTCGTTGATGGATTCACCCTTTTCCAAAAGCATAATCAGTCCCCGAATGGCTGTATCAGCTTTTTCCACATTGTTTTCTTCTCCACACAGCTTGATGTCGCAGCCCCGGTTTACAATATGAACATCATAGTGTTTTTCCAACATCTTGATATGTTCGTCCAGATCCCCGAAGAGACTGTAAATATGTTCTGTATTTTCTATGTGGATAATTTTTTCCATCACTCAGCAAGACACCTCACAAACCGCGCCAAGCCTTTTCGTTCACAATACTGCCGGCGCAAATATACAGCTATATTATATCATACCCCGGTTTTTTTGTAAGCGGATAAAATATACAAATAATAATTATTTTTTTTGACTGTCGTTGACAGATAAAACCATTTCCTGAGCAATATTTTCTATGCAGCGATATCGCCGGACACAAACCATCTTTTCTCCATCGCTGTTCCATTCCTCTGTATAACCCAAAATTTCCGCATGGCTTAATTGTTCTGTTTCATAGACAGAAAACGCCTGACAAATCAGCTCCTTTGCCTCTTCTTCCGTATAGTTTTTGCTGACAGGTTCATAAAATTCATGGTGTTCTGTTCTCAGTCCCATGGGGAGTTCTGTATGGAAAAATGTTGCTGGTTCATACTGCTCTTCCACCCGGGACTGATAGGGCAGATCAAAAGCAATAAAAAGGGGGACTTTCACCCCTAAAAACTCCAGATACTTTCGGTCGGTGCTTTGTTTTAAGAATTTTTGCTCCGTTTGGCGAAAAGCAAAAGAAATTTCTTTTTTATTCACCGTTTCTGCCATCACTTCTCCCCTGGCATGCACGGTAATCATCCCGCCTTTGGGAAGCTGATCGATGCCGCTGATCAGCAGATCTCCCGCATGCACCACCTGATTTTTTTGCACTGCCAGCTGTCCCCGCATGACACTGGAAGAAAGAATCTTCCCATCTTTTAACGCAACCAGATTACACGGTTCATTTTGATCCATAATAGGCTGGGGCGTTTTGGGGGTAAAATCCACCTGAATGGTAGTCCCTGTTCTGGTAAAGGTCAGCCAGGAAAGATCATCCACCTGCGCCAGCACCTGATCCCGCACAGAGCGCAGATTGGTGTCCGGCAAATAGGTTCCAATATGCAGTCCGCAATCTGCCATCACATCCCGAAGATACGCCTCCTGTTTTTCCCCATAACCATCAATCTGAATATTCCACACAAAATTCTGGCTCACCATGAGAAAAGCCAAAAAAAGGCAGGCTCCGATCAAAAGTCCCCACCGTTTTCGATATCGGTGCAGTAAAAACGGAAGCCCACGTTTTTGACTGTGGCGCAGTCTCATCCCAGAATGCTTGGCACAGTTTGCCAGCTCCTTATATCTGGATGGAACAGTAATCCCAATTAATTTTGCCTGTTCCCGGCGAAGCTGCCGCATGGGAACCCCTTGTTCTGCGGTAAGCTGAAAAAATTTTTCGACTCCTGCTCCTTCCGCCTGGAATGTCACCTGTCCCCGCATCCAACGCAGTAGTTTTACTATCATAAAAAACTTCTTCCTTTCCCGCTTTGTTCCGTCACCTGCAAACTGTCATGTTCCCGCTGGGTTTATCTGACCACATCCAAGGAGACAGATCTGTTTTAAATCACGCACCGGCAAAACTCCGGCAGCCTGACTTTATTCTAAAAATTCAAACCGCAGCAATTTTCCCCGTATCACCAAATATTCCTGAGACAAACTGGTCACTGTCAAATCTCTGCCCCAAAACTGCAGACAGTATCGGTCAGCCCGCAAAAGCACCCGGTCTTCGTCATAGTCAATAATGCGGCATTTTCCTTCCACTACCGCTTCCCGGTCTGCCTGAAAAGAAATCTGCGGGCTGACAACCGATAATTCCCATACACGTTTTTCCACACAATTCCCTCCCAACCATTCATGAGTCAGCGGATACTTTACATATATATTGTAACAGAAAGACACATATTCTTACGGATTTGGAGGCAGGACAATGAACCACACAAACCGTTCTTTCACAGCCGGTGCAGCAGGTGCCATTCTTTGTATTGGAGGAATCTTTTTTTCCAAACAACTGGCACAGGGGATCCAAAACGGAATTGAAATCTGCTGCGTTTCCCTGATCCCCTCTTTATTTTTCTTTCTGGTTTTATCGGGGCTAATTTCCAAAACCAAAATGGGAATCGGTTTGTGCGCACCCTTTGCCCAAATGATACGGCGGATTCTGCCGGTCACCTTTTCTGGCGCCTCTATCTTCTTTTTCAGCATCATCGGCGGATACCCGGTAGGTGCCCAACTGATCCGGCAGAAGATTTCGGACCATTCCATCACTCCAAAGGAAGGCTCTTATCTACTGTGTTTTTGCGTCAACTGCAGTCCCGCGTTTCTCATCAGCGGAATTTCTGTACGGTTCTGGAACAGTATTTCCGCCGGAATCATTTTATATCTCAGCCAGGTGCTTGCTGCCATCATTACCGCATGGCTGGCAGGAAGAAAACAGCCCCGTCTTTGCTCTGTGTCCACGGCATCCAGCCTTTCGGTCACACCGATTTCGGCGGCTCTGGTGGAATCTGTCTCCCAAGGGATTCACTCCATGAGCATGATCTGCGGGTTTGTGCTCCTTTTCTGCGGAGGATTTTCCATTCTGGACGGTTACCCTATTCCAGAGCAAATGTCCATTGCCCTCAAGGGAATTTTGGAGGTCACTTCCGGCTGTCAGCAGCTGGGACTGCTTTCCCCAAAACCCGGTGTTCTGACAGCAGCTGCCCTGACCTCCTTTGGAGGGATCTGTGTATTTTGTCAAATCTCCGCCATGATCGGGGACAGCGGTGTTTCTCTCAAAGGATTTTTGCTTTGGCGATGGTTTTATACCCTTTGTTCCATTCTGCTGACCCAGGCGGGAATGATGATTTTTCAGCCCAAGCTGGAACCTGCCGCCATTTCTACATTAGGCGGAACCGGTTGGAGCGCCTATTCCGTATCCCCCAGCTCTGCTATTTGTTTTCTTTTATTCGGGGCAGCCACCGTGTTATTTTTAGCAGAGCGGGCAGTGCCCGCACCCAACCGCCTTCGGCGCGTATCCTATAAATAAAGCGGAAATATTAAGTAATTTTCTCTTTGCTGACAAAGTACAGGCGGAGCCTCTTCGGGTCCAGGGGTGTGAACCCCTGACGTTATGCGTGTATTCGGTTAGTTAAAGGCATTTTCTTTTATATTACAAGATTCCCCTTTTGAAGATTTTCATATAACATATTCCTTCTTACGTCTTATTGACAGAACCCTGGAAAGATACAATTGACAAAAAAATTTTTTATATTTATAATATCTCTATTAGATATATTGGAGCGTGTTATGGAATATCTGATTTTAGGTTTACTCATACTTTCACCAATGACAGGGTATGAGTTACAGCAATTTATCAAGAAAAATCTTGCTTTGATCTGTTCTCACAGTGCTGGAAGCGTACAAAGAGCTCTTGCCAAACTGGAGAAAGACGGCAAAATAACGGTTAGTGAAACAGCAGAAGACAAGCGGCGCAAAAAAATCTTTGCCATCACAGATGTTGGTCGGTCTGCCTTTTCTGCTTGGATCGCACAGCCTATGCAGGCAGACAAAGTCAAAAATATGGAATTGACACGGCTGTTTTTCGCAGGACTGGCAAAACCGGAAGAGCGGATTTCCGCCATCCAGGACTATATTCGCCAGATGGAAGACACCAAATCGGTACTTTTAGCCATTCGAGATTCTTTTAATCGTATGAATGCGCATGAACTGCCGCCAGGAACAGATTGGACACAGGTTTTGCGGTTTCAGGAATATACCATCGAATACGGCATTGCTGCCGCTGAATTTGAAATTGGCTGGTATAGCCAGCTGCTTTGTAAATTGGAGGAACAATCATGAAAATTCTTGTGTTAAATGCCAGCCCTAAGGGCAAAAATTCCACCACAGTCCATACGGCTCTGTATTTACAGGCTTTGCATCCAGAACACACTTTCACTGTTTTACCAGTAGGCCAGCTGATCAAAAGTTATGAAAAGGACTTTTCTCCACTGCGTGCTGAACTGGAACAGGCAGATATGCTGCTTTTTTCCTATCCAGTCTACACCTTTATCGCACCCTATCAGCTCCACCGGCTGATTGAACTTATCAAGGCAGATGGGGTAGATCTTTCCGGCAAATTTGCCAGTCAGATCACTACGTCCAAGCACTTTTACGATGTAACCGCTCACCGCTATGTGGAAGAAAACTGCTTTGACCTGGGAATGAAAGTGGTGCGAGGTCTGTCAGCAGATATGGACGACCTGCTCACAGAACAGGGACAACAGGATGCCCGGAATTTCTTCGACCAGCTCATGTTCTCCTGTGAACACCAATTGTTCGTTACGCCGCCTATCAAAGCTCCCCAGCAGGAAAAACAGGTTTATCAGCCGGTGCTCTCTTCTACTTCGAAAAGTACAGAAAAAGATGTGGTCATTGTCACCAACTATGCTCCGGATGATAAAAACCTCCAAAATATGATCGCTGACTTCCGTGCCGCACTGCCCTATGAAAGCCGTGTGGTAAATCTGCGAGACTTTCCGTTTTCCGGCGGCTGCCTAGGATGTTTTGGCTGCGCCGTTACCGGGAAATGTGTTTATAAAGATGGCTTTGATGAGTTTCTGCGCACTAAAATTCAGTGTGCTGATGCATTTGTCTATGCCTTTACCATCTCTGACCACTACACCCATTCCAGCTTCAAATGCTATGATGACCGCCAGTTCTGCAACGGTCACCGCACCGTCACCCACGGTACCCCTATTGCTTATCTCATCAGCGGTAACTATGCATATGAAAGCAATCTGCGCATGATCGTAGAAGGACGCAGCGAAGTGGGCGGCAATTACCTGTGCGATGTAGCTACTGACGAGGGAAACATTTCCGCTGACATCCAAGCTCTGGCCGATTCTCTGGTATTTGCTTTAGAGAAAAAGCTGTCCCGCCCGGCTAACTTTTACGGTGTAGGCGGCATGAAAATCTTCCGAGATCTCATCTATGTGATGCAGGGTATGATGAAAGCCGACCACAAGTTCTACAAAGAACACGGTATCTATGATTTCCCGCAAAAGCAGAAAAAACGCATCTTGCAGATGAAATTGGTGGGAGCCCTCATTGCGATTCCATCGGTTCAGAAAAAAATGAAAGGTCAGATGAATCAGTACATCATTGGACCTTATCAAAAAGTAGTAGAAGAAGCAAAAAAAGCTTCAAAAACATCAGTATAAAACCATAAAGGCACAAGGGTACCCCATATGATAGAAAATTTCAAAACAAGAAAATCAAATGACAGCAAAAGCAGCATTACTTTGCTGCATCTCTCTGTGATGCTGTTTGGATTATCCGCCGTTTTAGGGCAGTTTGTGGACGCACCGGCGGTAATCATTGCCGGAGGACGGGTTATTTTCTCCTCGGTAACACTTTTAATTTTTTCCTTTGCCGTAAAAAACAATTTAAAGCTCAGATGCAAAAAGGATTATGGAATCGCTCTGCTTACCGGCGTGATTTTGGCTGTTCACTGGACAACATTTTTTCAATCCATACAAAGTTCCTCGGTGGCAATTGGCACAATTACCTTTTCAGCGTTCCCGTTATTCCTCACGTTTTTAGAACCATTGGTATTTCATGAAAAACTGCATTTTCGCAGCGTTATGAGTGCCGTGGTTCTATTGTTGGGTGTGGGAATTACCGTTCCCACCTTTTCACTGGAAAACGAGACAACCATGGGCATTGTCTGGGGACTGATCTCTGCCCTAGCCTATGCAGTGATGTCCCTTTCCAACCGTTATCTTTCTAAATTTTACCCATCAAGAACCATCTGTTTATACGAGCAGGGCACTGCCGCCATTGTTCTGCTTCCTGCACTATTTTTAATACAAACCAACTGGACAGTTGAAAATCTTGCCGGAATTGCCATGATTGGACTGGTTTGCACAGCGCTTGCCCATTCCCTGTATGTAGCGGCACAAAGAAACGTAAAGGCACAGACTGCCGGAGTTATCTCCGGTATGGAGACTGTATACGGAATTCTATTTGCTTTTCTGTTTTTAAAGGAAGTCCCGGGACTTCGGGAACTTATTGGCGGCGCCATTATTCTTGGTGTGGCTGTCTTTTCCTCACTGACATCATCAAAAAAATAACCTGCCGTGAGTCTGGAAATGCTGACGAGCAGATTGGATAGGAAGAATCATTTATGGATATTTTATCAGTTGCAATTTTGATTTTTATTATTATGGAGTCGGCTAATGTAGCCATTCTCTATTTCTGGCCAAACAGTCAATTGGGCAATGGCGTAGGCGTGTTCAACGCCTTTCACAACAGCGAAAGTGAAGAACAAAAACTGTTTTCGTCCTATTTGGTCAACTGGGTAGCGGGCGTAAAGCTCATCTTTATCTTTCTATTGGCGGTTATTCTAGCTATTGGCACTGAGTCTGTGCGTATGTGGGCTGTAGTTGCTATGATTCTATCTATTGCCACCTATTTCTGGCGTCTGCATCCCATCATCAAAAAGTTGGACAGTATGGGAGGCATCACCCCTAAAGGTTACTCCAAAGCATTGGGATGGATGATAACAGGTTTTATGGCTATGTTCACCATAGCGCTGATCGTACATATAATAACAAAGGTAATGTGAATATGAAGAAAAAGCAAAAATCGCTACATAAAAAACTATGGATTGCCATAGGAGTCATTTTACTGATCATGGCAGTCCTGACAAGCGCTTTTTTCTGGTATGTGTCTGACTATTATCATGCAGAAGATGTCGCACTGGACGTGATGGCACAGGATACTGATATCACTGTCCAAGATAATTTGACAATTTTATCTCCGTCTTATTCTACAGATACAGCCATTATTTTCTATCCTGGTGCTAAAGTAGAAGCAGAAGCCTATCTGCCTTTACTAGATCAGATACGGCAGACAGGTGCAACCTGTATTCTGGTGCATATGCCATTCCATATGGCGATTTTTGATGCCAATGCAGCGGAAGATGTGATTTCAAAGTTTCCTGAAATTCAACACTGGTATATTGCAGGACACTCCATGGGAGGTGCTATGGCGTCCCAGTTTGCATCGGAACATCCTGACCAGGTAGACGGTCTTATCCTGTTAGGAGCGTACATTTATGGAGATTATCCAGACGAAAATACGCTAACCGTTTATGGCTCGCTGAACCAGAGTGTGGAGGATCACATCGATTATACTGAGAACATCGTGGAAATTGAGGGTGGAAACCATGCCCAATTTGGAAATTATGGTCCGCAAAAAGGAGACCCTCCGGGAAAAATTTCTGCGCAAGAGCAGCAAAAACAAACTGTTGCTGCCATTGAAGCGTTTCTTTTAGAACATGAGGAAGCACAATAAAAAGAAGTCATGCACCTTTTTCCGGGGCATGACTTCTTTTTATTTGACAGTATATCTATTTATTATTTTTCTGTTTCTGAATCTTGGATAGATACTTTTTTCCGATAAAGACAATACGCAATTATGGCCGTAACAAATTCCGTGATCCAAAATGCATTCCATACGCCAACAGCTCCAAAAAGCCGGCTCAAAATAAAAGCAACCGGAATAATCAATAAAGCATACCGCAGCAAGGAAATCACCAAAGAGGGAGTTCCCATACCTAACCCTTCCAGCGCACCACAGGAAATGATGGAAACAGAAGAAACGATAAATCCAATGCTGATAATTCGCAGAGCAGTACTGCCTACTGCGATGGTATCGGCATTGGTGGAAAACAATCCAATCAACTGGCTTGGCATTAACCAACACAGGATGGTGCCAACTGCCATAATACAAGCAGAAAGTGTAAGTGCCACACGGTATATTTTTTGTACTCTGACATACTCTTTTGCACCAAAATTGTATCCGATAATAGGACGCATTCCCTGCACAATTCCATTTGCAGGCAAGTACAGGAAAGTTTGCAGTTTGTAGTACACACCTAAAACCAAAACATAAATCTGTGAATAGGCAGATAAGATAATATTCAAATACGAAATCAACAAGGAAGGAAGTGCTAAATTCAGAGCTGCAGGAATACCGACAGAATACATTTTTCTAGTCAAGTATGTATTGAACGTGTTGGCGGTAAAGCAAAGACGCACCGGAAAACGTCCCACCAAATAACAGATAATATAAATTGCCAAACTAAGGATTTGACCGATACCTGTAGCTAAAGCAGCACCCTCAATCCCCATCTCCGGGAAGGGGCCCCAACCAAAAATCAAGATCGGGTCTAGGATGATATTTGCAACACAGCCAGACATCATGCAAACCATGGTCATCATCATTTTTCCAACCGCCTGGAATATCTTTTCCATCGACATTGAAATAGCTACAAATACCGCAAAAGCAAAAGCGATTCTGGAATATCGTACCCCCATATCTATCACCTGCTCATCCGTGGTAAACAGCTGAAGAAAAAATGGCATGATCGCAATACATCCAATTGTCAATATTATCCCATGAAGAGCATTGTAAACGATACTCTGTGTTGCTGCAGCATTGGCTTTTTGATGATCTTGGGCACCAAGATGGTAAGAAATTACGGCATTCGCACCAATGGAAAATCCAATTGTAATGGCATTGATTAAGTTTTGTACAGGGAATACCAGCGATAAGGCTGTCATAGCATCCTCACTGATTTTGGCTACATAATAGCTATCAACAATGTTATACAGTGATGCTACCATCATGGACACAACCATCGGTAAAGACATTGACAGAACCAATGGCAAAATAGGTCTGGTTTTCATGAATGTTTGTTGCATTTGTGGAATCCTCTTTTCTCTTGAAACTAAAAAGAAAAAAGCTATATTTCCCCTTGTTTATCTCACCCACAAGGAAAAATATAGCTTTCGCGATTTTTATTCTATCATATACTTATGCTTATGTCAACAAACTTAGTTCATCCCCAATAACACTACGTTCGCACTCTATCAGCCGAGTGATAAAAACCAGTATTTTCCGTTTTACTGACAAAACACGAACGTAATGTTATTGCACCACCGCCAGGTGGTTGTTCATTTTCTTATGGAAGAAAATGAACCAAAAGACCATTCCTCAAACGCCGGAAAGGCTTACAGGGGGAGTGGTACCGCCTAACGGCTTTAACTCCCCCTACGCCGCAAAGCGCGGCTACCCCCTCATGCTGACGCACTCTTTCAGTAAAGCAAAAATCGCTGGTTTTTATCTCCCAGCTGACAGAACACGAACGAAGTGTCTTTTGCCCCGGCGCTTCGCCGGCGGGCACTGCCCGCCACCGCTAGGTGGAAAAAGGCGAACCACAATGATTGTGGTTCGCCTTTTTTATTTGCTGATTCTTTTGTCTTATTTAACCCAAGCGCCGTCAGGACCTACACGATAGCCGTCAGGAGTTGTGGTGTTTGCTGCCATTCTTCCGTTTTCAGCATACATGTAATACCATTTGCCGTTTACCTGTTTCCAGCCTGTGCTCATGACTCCATGGCTGTCCAGATGATACCAATAACCTGCCCAGCTAAGCCAGCCAAAGTGCATGGAACCATCTTTGTTCATGAAGTACCATTTGTTGCCGTCTTTTACCCAGCCGGTTGCCATAGCGCCGTTGCTGTTTAAGTAATACCATTTATTATTGATAAACTGCCAGCCGGTCTGCATTTCGCCGGAACGGTTCATGTAGTACCAGGTGTTGCCTACTTTCTGCCAGCCAAAGGTGATGTAGCCGTTCTGGTTAAACAGATACCAAGCTTTGTAGCCTTTGCCGGAATCCAGATATTTCCACTGGTTTGCTGGATAGGTGCCGTCTGGGTTCTGGTACCACCAGCCTGCTGGGCTCTGTTTCCAGGTGCCGGTGCCGATTGGGGTGCCTGTTCCAGGAACTCCAATAGAACCGCCGCCGTTACCGCCGGAAGAACCGCCATCACCATCTGGATCTTGGGTAACAATAAAGTTACCATTTTCAAATTTCATATCTATATATTGTGAATCATTTTTAATTGTGCTTTCACTTGGTTTAAATCCATTTTCTGCATCTACCTTAACAATAGATGATGCTTTACCATTATATTCAATTTTAGAATCTTTGTTAAAGGTTAAGGTAGGGTTTGCTAAACCGCTTTCAGAACCTTTTCCTACTCCTATCGGACTTGAAAAGTCATAAAGCGGCTTTAATTCCAATGTACCTTCTACAAACACAGAAGAACCATTAATATTAACCGGAATCGGAGGATTGAAAACACTACCTACTCCACTAGCAGAACTGTCAACAGTCAAATCTTTTAAAGTTACATTGCTAGAACCGTATATATCAATACCATGTTTATTAGCGTTGGTAGTTTCAATTTTACCGTTTTGAATTGTTACATCATCAGCCTTATAAACTTGTATTAAATGTTTATCATTATCATATGTTCCCTTAAAATTATCAGATGCTGTAATAGTATTGTTGTTCAAGTCCAAAGTAATGTCTTTATTGATTACCAACATTTTGTCCAATTTAACATCACTCATCAAAGTGATAGTTTCACCATCTGTTGCAGCAGTCAGAGCAGCTTCCAAAGAAATAAACTGACGATCTCCAATAGATGCTACAGCGTCATTCATAGATTCTGGATGATTAGTTACATAATTTTTTACAATACTTTCATCACCAATACCTTTAGGGGCGGAAGTAGTGCCATCAGTACCATAGGTTACCCAGTTAGATTTCGCTATTGTTGAATTTCCATTCTCATCAATTACTTCAACTACTGTACGAACTTGGGTTACTGTTCCATTTGTAATTTTTTCAGCAACATCTACAGTTTTAGCAGCACTTGCAGATAAGTTAGACTGCAAAAGCACATTCTTCGGCAGTGTCGTTGTATCCCCTTGATCAGATCTAGCAGAATATTTAATATTATTATCTCCTGTTAAGTAACCATCCCACAATTTATTTTTTTCATAAACTGAACCAACACTAGATCTTACTGGTTTGATTTCCCCATTTTCCAAATATTCATAACGAATTTTCACATCACTATTCGCATTAGATAGATCAATTTCTTTATTCAAAGAAAATCCAACCCATGCAGCATTGGCATTCCAACCATTTGCTGAGCCATAAATTTCTGTAACGATTCCGTTACTAGATATAGGCATTACCTGTAAATTCATGGATGCACTGACTGGGTCAAGTGCTGTTGCTTCATCCGCAAATACGACTGCACTGCTGGATGCCGCCATCATGACTGCCAGTAATGCAGCCAAAACTTTTTTGCTATCTTTCATAGCTTTCTTCTCTCCTTTGTGTTTTGTCCTGTTTTGCATAAAAAAAGACAGTATCCCCCTATCTAGGAGATACTGTTCTTTTTATCAAAACATATTTTTTGTAATATTTGATAGTAAGGGTGTTTAGAATGCCCCCCCATTGTCAAATTGTGGCAATTGTTCAGTTCAAACAACATAGGGGTGCACTCCTTTCTTACTATCATAATCCCTATTATACACTTTTTTCCAATTTTGTCATTAACAAATGTTAATAAAACAGGGTTTTTTTCAAAATTTCATAAAAATCAGCAGAATGCACAAAAATATGGCCGATCTTTATTTATTGTAAAAATATATAACAAATTTTACAATTGCTTTTTAGTAACAGGTGAATCCACCGTCACTGGCGATGATAGACCCGGTAATATGTTTTGCTTCATCGCTGGCAAAGAACAAAATGGTTGCTGCCTGCTGTTCCGGCGTAGCGTTTTTCTTCTGCAATGTCTGGGTTTTGCCGGAAAGCATGGAGTTTTTCATCCATTCCATAGGGTCTTTTCCCTGTGCTGCCAATTCTGCCATTTTTTCTTTGATTCCAGCCGCGCTCCGTTCGGTCAGCGGAGTATCGGTACCGCCGGGGCAAACTGCGTTACAGGTGATTCCTTTGGTCGCATAATCCATTGCCACTGCCTTGGTCAAACCGTTTACCCCATGTTTGCTGGCTACATATGCCGCCGCGCTGGGGAATCCGCGCATCCCTGCTACAGAAGAAACATTGACAATTGCCCCGCCTGCACGCATCAGCTGCACTTCTTCCCGGCAGCAGTAGAAGCAGGAGTTCAGGTTGGAGTTTACAACATTCATCCAAGCTTCATCGGTAATTTCTTCCACTGTTTCAGAACCGCCTACAATACCGGCATTGTTTACGGCAACATCCAATTTGCCATAGCGTTCCCGGATCGCCGCAAACAGATTTTTGATTTCTTCTACCTTGGTCATGTCGCAGGCAATGAATTCGGCTTTTCCGCCTTTGGAGACAATTTCTTCCACAACGGCATTTCCACGTTCCTGGTTTCTGCCTACCACAATGACAACTGCTCCCTCTTCTGCCGCACGCAAACAGGTTGCTTTTCCAATTCCGGAAGTACCTCCGGATACCATCATAATTTTTCCTGCAAATCTCTGCATTGATGATTCCTCCCAATTGTTTTTTATTGCGAAAAACATACTGTGTACATTGTATAAGATTTTCAACATTTTGTCAATATTTTTCTGTATTTAATATAATTTTTATGTTAACTTCACAGTAAATACACAGATATCTGCTACATCGGCGGGCAGACAATGTCCGGTGAAAATCGCCTACGGCGCGTATCCTATCAATAAAGCGGAAATATTAGGTGATTTGCTCCCAACGGACAGAATACGAGCGTAGCGTTATTGCCCCACCGCCAGATGGCCGGGCAATGCCCGGGGCGAACCGGGTTCGCCGAGGAACTTTGTTCATTTTCTTATGGAAGAAAACGAACCAAAAGACCATTCCCGGACAACGTCCGGAGGAATAGATGCTACGCTCGCACCCTATCAGTAAAGTGAAAATCTCTTGTCTTTATCACTCAGCTGATAGGATGCCAGCAAAGCGTCAGTGGGTGTGGGCACTGCCCGCCGGCTTTAACCTCCCCCTACGCCGCAAAGCGCGGCTCCCCCCCTCACAGCTGTTTTCAGAAGTAATCATTGAGGATATAGTTTTATTGTTTTAGCAATTTTTATTTGTTACTGTATCACGTAATAGCAAAATTTTATTTTGTAAGCAAAAGCAGTCACAGGTTTATTGAGTAATAAAACTGACAGAATACGCGCGTATCATTTTCGGTTCAGCGGGACGAACTCCTTTGGAATCCCCCACATCTTATCAATAAAGGCGCTGTAACAAAAGTTACAGCGCCTTACCCTTTTTTGTATAACGGAAAAATCATCCGGTTTTCTTTTTACAATAAAAATCGCTTTGCCCCTTACTGGCAAATAATACAGTGCATTGGACAAACCTCTGCACAGCTTCCGCAGTTGGTGCATTTATCGTAATCAATGGTTGCCTTGTTGTTCACTACATGAATTGCATCATGAGGACAGGTCTTTTCACATTTCTTACAGCCAATACATCCTGCAGTACATGCTGCACGGGTGTCTTTTCCCAAATCACAGTTAAAGCATTTTACCAATACTTTCTGAGATTTTTTGTGAATATCAATAATGCCTTTCGGGCAGGCTTTGGCACACATACCGCAGCCAATACACTTGTCATGGTCTACCTGAGCCACGCCGTCTACTACATGGATGGCATCATACTGGCACACCGCCATACAGTCCCCAAATCCGATACAGCCATAGTTGCACTTGCCTTTTCCCTGATAATACATATTGCAGGCTTTACAGGTGTGCAGTCCGCTGTATTCAAAAATATCACGGGTGTACTCTTCGGTTCCCCGGCAGTGAACATCCGCTACCATAGGTTCTACCGCTTCAAATTCTTTCCCCAAAACGGTGCTGATTTTCTGGGAGACATCTGCCCCGCCAGGTACACACAAATTGGTTTTCATATCCGGATTTTCAAACAATTTGTTGGCATAGTCTTCACAGCCTGAAAATCCGCAGGCGCCGCAGTTTAACCCCGGCAGTGCCTCTTTGAGCTGTTCCACCTTCTCGTTGGTCTTTACTGCAAACACTTTGGAAAAGATGGAAAGCAGCAGTCCGGCAAAAAGTCCAAGACCGGCAAAAATTAAGACAGGAATTAAAACTTCTTTTCCCATTTCACACTTCTCCTCTTATCCAAAAATACCTTCGACCATACCGCCAAAGCCCAAAAATACTACAGAAACAATGCTTGCCGCAATCAGGGTAATCGGTACCCCGCGGAACATTTGGGGAACATCTGCTGCTTCTACCCGTTCTCTGACTCCTGCAAACAGAACCAAAGCCAAGGTAAAGCCCAAACCTGCGCCCAATGCATTGACAATAGACTGAATAAAGTTATATTCGCTTTCTACATTCAGCAAGGTAACCCCCAGCACTGCACAGTTGGTGGTAATCAACGGCAGATATACACCCAGCGCCTGATACAGGGATTTGACATATTTTTTCAGAATAATTTCAACCAGCTGTACAAACAGCGCAATCACCAGGATAAATGCCATGGTATTTAAATATTCCAAATGATTAGGTACCAGCAAATACTGGTAAATCGGATAGGTCATAGCAGACGCCATCACCATAACAAAGATAACTGCACCGCTCATGCCCAGGGCAGAATCCATCTTTTTGGATACTCCCAAAAACGGACAGATCCCCATAAACTTACTCAGTACAAAGTTATCTACCAAAATCGCACTGAACAGAATTACTAACATTTCTTTCATGATTCGCACGCTCCTGTTCCGCCGCAGGCATCCTTAGCAGGACAATCGGCACAGCTGAATTTTTCTTTTGGTTTGCGGTTTTGTCTTCTCATAATGGCATTGACAACCGCAATGGCGCATCCGAATACAAAGAAACCGCCGGCTGGTGTAATGAAAAAGGTAATTGGTTCATACCAGTCGCCAATAGAAATTCCCAGCCAGCTGCCGCAGCCCAGCAGTTCACGAACAGAACTCATGGCAAACAGAGCCAGGGTAAAACCAAGCCCCATGCCCAATCCATCCAAAGCAGAAGCTGCTACATTATTTTTGCTGGCAAACATTTCCGCCCGTCCCAAAATAATGCAGTTTACTACGATCAGGGACAGGAAAATCCCCAAAGATTCGTACAGGCTAGGCAGATAAGACTGGAGCATAAACCCTACAAAGGTTACAAACCCTGCAATTACCACAATATAGCTTGGCAGGCGAACCTCTTTAGGAATGATATTCTTAATCAAAGAAATTACAATATTAGAACACAGCAATACAAAGGTGGTTGCTACCCCCATCCCCAGCGCACTGCTGACAATAGTGGTGGTTGCCAAAGTAGGACAGGTACCCAAAAGCATTACCAGCGTGGGGTTTTCTTTTAAAATCCCCTTTGTAAACACCTGGAGATATCCGCTTTTCTTTTCTACGCTCATGCAAGCACCTCCCCTTTGACTTCCTCAAACATACCTAACGCAAAATTAACGCCATTTCTCAGCGCTTTAGAAGAAATGGTAGCACCGGTAATGGTGTCCACACCATCAGCGCTGCCGCTGACACCCTGATATCCTTTTAAATATTCGGCATCTTCAATTTTTGTTCCCAAACCTGGTGTTTCCTGGCAGGAGACAATCATTACATTGACAATGGTTCCATCCTGATCAAAACCCACCAGCGCTTCAATGGGTTTGCTTTTTCCCGCATAACCAGCAGTTTGAATATGCATGGCAAACTGGGTTTTATCTTCGTTGACATATACCCCCAGCAGATCTTTCTGTTCTGATTCATACTCTGCCTGAGTCAGCTGCTGACAATTCTCCAAAACAGGAGCATATTCTTTTAACTCATCCTCTGAAAGACCGGTTCCTAAATTGGCAATCCCTGTCACATTATATGTAACCGCCAGCAAAGCAGCAATCAGACAGGAAATCACAGTGAGCACCAAAGTGGGCACTCCAATACTTTTCCATTTTTCCATGCTTATGCCTCCTTTGCCCGTTTTTCTTTTTCTGTTCCAAACGGTTTTGTCTTGGTGTAACGGTCAATCAACGGACAAACAACATTCATAAACAGAATTGCAAAAGAAGTACCTTCCGGATAATTTCCAAATACCCGGATACAAATGGTGACTAATCCGCATCCAAATCCAAAAATGAGCTTTCCTTTTAATGTAGTAGGAGAAGTAGAATAGTCAGTTGCCATGAAAATAGCACCCAGCATAACACCACCGGCAAACAGTTCTTTCACCGGATCTACCCCAAAGCACAGAGAAAGCACAAATACTGTTCCCAGATACATTGCAGGAATCGCTGGACTGATTATCTTGCGTACAACCAGATAAATTCCGCCAATGAGCAGTGCCAGAGCACTGGTTTCACCCAAACATCCCGGTACATTTCCCAAAAACAAATCCAAGGTATTAGCAGCGGCAATATCCGTAAGCGGCGTTGCCACAGAAACTGCATCCACCTTACCGGAATAATAAAACGGAGGCATCCAGGTTGTCATCGCTCCCGCAAAGGAAACAAACAAAAAGATACGAGCTGTAATGGCAGGATTGGCAAAATTCTGCCCGATACCGCCAAACAGCTGTTTTACAATGACAATGGCAAAAAAGCTGCCCAACACAGCCATCCACAGAGGAATGCTTACCGGCAGGTTATACGCCAAAAGCAAACCGGTAACTACTGCACTCCAGTCAGAGATGGTGTTTTCGCGTTTCATCACTCTGCGGCTGAGGTATTCAAACAAAATACAGGATACCACACAAACCGCTTCTACCAACAAAGCCCGCAGGCCAAAAAAGATAACACTGGCTACCAGCGCCGGCATTAAGGCAATTACCACGTCACGCATAATAGTCGCTGTTGTGCGTTTGCTGGTAATATGAGGCGACGGGGTAACAACAAATAATCGATCCATTTTCTCACACCTTTTTCTTTCCATGGTTTCTAGCAAATACTTTTGCCAGCTGATTTTTCTGCGCTAACTGGCGGTTTGCCGGACAGACATAGCTGCAGCATCCACAGTTAATGCACAGGTCGATCCGCAGATTCATGAGTGCGTCTCCATCCTGGCGGTCATACGCCTTTTCCAATGCAGCAGGCATCAGATTCATCGGGCAGGCAGAAACACAGCTTCCGCACCGAATGCAGGCTGTGGTTTTCTCTTCCCGAATTTCATTATAAGAAAACGCCAGAATTGCGTTGTTATTTTTAATGACCGGAGAACTCATATCACTGACCGCAATCCCCATCATAGGACCGCCCATCAGCACTTTTTTCACGGAGTCAGACACGCCGCAATGATCCAGAACATCCTGAATCGGTGTTCCAATTGGCACAATCAGATTATCCGGATGTTCAATGGCATCGCCGTCCACTGTAATTCGCTTGGAAACCAGCGGTTTTCCGTCCTTCAAATATCCCCCCAGAAAACCTACAGAAGAAACATTCATTACCAAAACACCGCAGTCTGCCGGCAGTTTGCCCGCCTTGACTACAATACCTGTGGTAGCGTAAATAATAGATTTTTCCGCCCCCTGAGGATACATCTGTTTGAGTTCTACCACATGAAAATGAGGGTCATTGGCTGTTTTTTCATCAAACAAACGAATGGCCTCAGGCTTATTGGATTCAATCCCCAAATACACATCCTGGATTTCCAAATACTGACAGACAGCCCGGATTCCGTCCAGCACATTTTCTGTGTTTTCCATACATTCCCGGAAGTCCGCAGTAATATACGGTTCACATTCAGCCCCATTGATGACCAATTTTGTAATGCGATCCGGATCCTGATAGGCTAATTTTACATGAGCCGGAAATCCAGCTCCCCCCAGACCAACCAGACCAGATTCACGCACCGCTTCTAAAAAGCTTTTCTTATCAGTAACATCAGGCTTTTTCACCTGTTCATCCCAGGTATATGCACCGTCATTTTCAATGACAACCGCCTTGGTTTTGGCACCATTTACAGTCAAAAAATCTTCTACCTTTTTAACTGTCCCGGAACAGCTGGCATGAATGGGAACAGAGAAAAACTCCTCACTGTCGCCAATCTTTTGACCAACTTTGACACTGTCCCCTGCTTTGACCAGTGGCTTACAGGGTGCTCCCATATGCTGCTGCATAGGGATTCGAATTTCTTTCGCATCCTGAAAAAACACAGATTGTTTATCCTCTGTATTTTTGTGGTGTGGCACGTGTACACCATGGAGAGATTTTTGGCTTTTCACAATTGACATTTTTTCACCTTTTTCTCTTGTGGAATCAAAACAGCCGAAAAACTGTTTTATTGAGATAACTGCGCGGATTGTCCCATACGGACAAAATACAACAACTGTTCCGTTCACATAATTATGAACCTTTCAAGAACAAATTGTTATATTTTTAACTATAATTTTACCTGTTTAAGCGGGTAAAGTCAAGTAAAATGCCTGTTATATTCCTTGTTTCCTACTTATTTTAACTGTTATACAAAGTTCTCTTTTCCTTTGCTTCATAAAAAGTCCGGAATTCTTGCTTTTCTACAAATTTTTCGATATAATTAAATTGGATTTATTTTTCGTGTAAAAAATTTTTATGAGAAAGGATGTCTTATTATGTATGAAGCAGACAAAAAGCGCTATGATGGTATGATCTACAATCGATGCGGAAAAAGCGGATTAATGCTGCCAGCACTGGCTTTGGGAATGTGGCATAATTTTGGTTCAGCAGCCAATATGGAAAATATGAAAAAGATTTTGTTCACCGCCTTTGACCATGGGATCACCTATTTTGATCTGGCCAACAACTACGGTCCGGAACCAGGCAGCGCTGAAACCAATGTAGGACGTATTTTATCCACCGATTTAAAACCTTACCGGGACGAACTGATCATCGCCTCCAAAGCAGGATATCTGATGTGGGATGGCCCTTACGGTGACTGGGGATCCAAAAAATATTTAATCTCCAGCTTAGATCAAAGTTTGAAGCGTTTACAGCTGGATTATGTGGATATTTTTTATCATCATCGTCCGGATCCAAACACCCCGATTGAAGAAACGATGCTGGCGCTGGATCAGATTGTACGCCAAGGGAAAGCGCTGTATGTAGGGATTTCTAACTACAATAAAAAACAAACCGAACAGGCCTACAAAGTGCTGAAAGAACTGAAAACTCCTTTTGTGGTACATCAGCCTTCCTATTCCATGATGAACCGCTGGATTGAAGAAGATGGTCTGAAAGACTATTTATTTGACCACGGAATTGGCAGCGTTGTATTCAGTCCGCTTCAGCAGGGAATTTTGACAGGAAAATACATGAACGGTATTCCTGCTGACTCCCGTGCTGGCGCTCATAAGAGCCCATTTTTAACAGAAAACAGCATTACAGAAGATATTGTTACCAAGACCCGCGCACTCAATGAAATTGCACTGGAACGAGGACAAAACCTGGCTCAAATGGCACTGTCCTGGATTATGCGTGACAACAAAATCACCTCTGTTCTCATTGGTGCCAGCAAACCGGAACAAATTCTGGATAATGTAAAATGCCTGGAAAACACCCATTTCAGCAAAGAAGAATTAGACTGCATCGATCAGATTTTATCCGGCAAGCACCAGTAAAACTTTGAAATTATCCAATATCAATTTGGATTTTATCGGCTTATAAAGGATAAACAAAATCATTGATCCACGCTGCATGCGAAAGTCAACATCAATATAACGCAAAAACAGCAGAAACTGCTTTCACACAGTTTCTGCTGTTTTTTATCTGTAAAATATATTACAAGAAAAAGTTCCTCCACCTAGCGGTGGGCAAAGACGCTTCGCTCGTATTCTGTCAATTGAGGGAAAATTACTTGATATTTCCACTTTACTGACAAAGCACGCGCCGTAGGCCATTTGCTCCGGCTCTTAGCCGGTAAATATCTTATTTAATAATGCTGGTGCCGTCCATTTCCATTGGTTTTTCCAAATCCAAAATCTTCAGCATAGTCGGAGCAATATCTGCCAGTCTGCCGCCTTCACGCAGTTCGCAGTCCAAACCAGCTACAATAAATGGAACCGGATTGGTGGTATGAGCAGTAAACGGAGAACCGTCTGGTTCATACATCTGGTCTGCATTACCGTGGTCAGCAGTAATCAAAGCAACCCCGCCTTTTGCCAATACAGCATCTACTGTGCGGCCTACGCAGGTATCTACTGCTTCAACAGCCTGTTTTGCAGCATCAAATACACCAGTATGACCAACCATGTCGCAGTTTGCGTAGTTGAGGATAATTACGTCATATTTATCAGATTCAATGCGTTTTACCACTTCGTCACAAACTTCATATGCGCTCATTTCTGGTTTCAGGTCATAGGTAGCAACTTTTGGAGAATTGATCAGTGCACGGTCTTCCCCTTCGAAAGTAGCTTCTACACCACCGTTAAAGAAGAAGGTAACGTGAGCATATTTTTCTGTTTCTGCAATTCTCAGCTGAGTTAAGCCGTTTTTGCTGATGTATTCGCCAAAGGTATTGGACAAAGACTGTGGACGGAATGCCACATCAACATTTGGCATGGTTACATCGTACTGTGTCATGCAGACAAAGAATACTGGAACTCTGCCAAATTTGCGTTCAAATCCTGTAAATTCATCGTCAACCAGAGTACGGGTGATTTCCCGAGCACGGTCAGGACGGAAGTTAAAGAATACAACGCTGTCATTTTCTTTGATCTGAGCATCTTTTGCGCATACGGTAGGAACTACAAATTCATCAGTTACGCCGTCTTTGTAGGAATTTTCCATGGCTTTTACCGGACAATCTGCCTGATTGCCTTCGCCATAAACCATAGCAGCATATGCTTTTTCTACACGTTCCCAACGATTGTCACGGTCCATTGCATAGTAACGGCCCATAACAGTAGCAATTTTTCCTACGCCGATTTCTTCCATTTTAGCCATCAGCTGTTCTACATAGTCTTTCCCGGAAGAAGGCGGAACGTCACGTCCGTCCATAAAGCAATGTACATATACTTTTTCCAGGCCGAATTTTTTCGCCAGTTTCAAAAGACCATACAGATGTTCATTATGGCTGTGTACACCACCGTCAGACAACAAGCCCATTAAATGCAGCGCACTGTTGTTGGCTTTGCAGTTATCCATTGCTTTTACCAAAGCAGGATTCTGGAAAAAGTCACCGTCATTAATTGCTTTGGTAATTCTGGTCAATTCCTGATATACAACTCGGCCAGCACCAATATTGGTATGACCTACTTCAGAGTTACCCATCTGACCATCTGGCAGGCCTACATCCAAACCAGATGCACCAATATAAGTCAGTTTTCCTTCTTTAATAATCCGATCCAGATTTGGAGTATTCGCAGCGGCAATGGCGTTGCCGTAATCAGAATCGTTTCTGCCAAAACCATCCATGATAATTAATGCCAATGGTTTTCTCATTCTTATTTTCCTCCTCTATTATCAATCACCGATCAACCATTTTGATTCGCTTGATTTCATTAACCGTTGGTCGCAGCTTTTACGATAACAGAGAAATCATTTGCTTTCAAAGAAGCTCCGCCGATCAGACCGCCGTCTACATCAGGCTGTGCCAGCAATTCTTCTGCATTGCCTGCGTTCATGGAACCACCGTACTGGATGGTCATTGCGTCAGCAGCATCTTTGCTGTATACTTTTGCAATGGTTGCACGAATCAGAGCGCAAACTTCGTTTGCCTGTTCAGCAGTAGCAGTTTTACCGGTACCGATTGCCCAAACTGGTTCATAAGCAATAATTACGTTTTTCAGTTCTTCAGCAGTAACATCTTTCAGAGCGATTTTGGTCTGCATAGCAACCAGTTCTTCTGTAATGCCGTTTTCACGGTCTTCCAGCATTTCGCCAACACACAGGATTACTTTCAAACCTGCTGCCAAAGCTGCTTTTACGCGTTTGTTTACAGTTACATCAGTTTCACCAAAGTACTGTCTTCTTTCGCTATGACCGATAATTACGTATTCAACGCCCATTTCAGTCAGCATATCAGCAGAAATTTCACCAGTGTAAGCGCCGGAAGCAGCAAAGTGGCAGTTTTCAGCACCAACTTTGATGTTGGAACCTTCAGTAGCAGCCAAAGCGGTTTCCAGATTGGTGAAAGGAACACAGATTACAACGTCACAGCCAGCATCTGCTACCAGTGGTTTCATTTCAGCAATCAGAGCTTTTGCTTCTGCACGGTTTTTGTTCATTTTCCAGTTACCAGCGATAACTGCATGTCTCAATGCTTTATTCATTTTCATTACCTCTTTCGTTTTTTACAATCAATAAAAAAGGGCGGGGTTCACCCGCCCCCTCTTTTTCGGGAATAGCTGCCGAACTTTTCGACTTGTTTGCTCTCTTATTTAGAATTGAGGCATTCAATACCTGGCAGTTTTTTACCTTCCATGTATTCCAGAGAAGCACCGCCACCGGTAGAGATGTGGCTCATCTTGTCAGCAAAGCCCAGTTTGGTAACTGCTGCAACAGAGTCACCGCCGCCGATTACAGAAATTGCATCGGAATCAGCAACAGCTTTTGCTACTGCCAGAGTACCGTTTGCAAAGTTTGCAAATTCAAATACGCCCATAGGACCATTCCAGATAACAGTCTTAGCGTCTTTTACAGCGTTGCAGAACATTTCAATGGTTTTTGGACCGATATCCATACCCATCCAGCCTTCTGGAATAGAGTCGGAATCGATATCCTGATAGTTTGCATCTTCTGCAAATTTATCAGAAATTCTGTTGTCTACAGGAATCAGGAAGTTAACGCCTTTTTCTTCTGCTTTCTTCATAATAGAAGTAGCCAGTTCAACTTTGTCATCTTCACAGATAGATTCACCAATGCAGTAGCCTTTTGCTTTCATGAAAGTATAAGCCATACCGCCGCCTACGATCAAAGTGTCAACTTTGTCCAAGAGGTTAGTGATTACGCCGATTTTATCAGAAACTTTTGCACCGCCCAGGATAGCAACGAAAGGTCTCTGTGGATCTTCCAAAGTACCGCCGATGAAAGCGATTTCTTTCTGCATCAGGTAACCGCATACAGCTGGCAGATAAGCAGCAACACCAGCAGTAGAAGCGTGAGCTCTGTGGCAAGCACCAAATGCATCGTTTACATAAATATCAGCCATGGAAGCCAATTCTTTTGCGAATGCAGGATCATTGTCGGTTTCTTCTTTGTGGTAACGAACGTTTTCCAACAGCAGAACTTCGCCATCTTTCAGAGCAGCAGCTTTTGCTTTTGCATCTTCACCGATAACGTCTTTTGCCATAACAACTTCTTTGCCCAGCAGTTCAGACAGTCTCTTAGCAACTGGTGCCAGAGAAAATTCTGGTTTAAATTCGCCTTTCGGACGACCCAGGTGGGAACAAAGAATCAATTTTGCATTGTGATCCAGTAAATATTTGATAGTAGGTAATGCAGCTACGATTCTCTTATCGTTAGTAATCACACCGTCTTTTAACGGAACATTGAAGTCACAGCGAGCTAAAACTCTTTTGCCAGCAACATCAATATCTTCGATAGATTTTTTGTTTAATGCAGCCATTTTATTCATCCTTTCAAATTTTGCATTCAATTGCAATGTTGGCTTCCCCACAAAAAGCGGTTCATTTCACAACACCATTGTTATTCCTTTCACAAACTTGAGATAGAGAACAACAATTCACGTTTTATATTTTATACCATATTCCCTTTTTTTGCAAGTACTTTGACAGGGAAATTCTTTTCTCTTTACATATAATTTAATTTTTTATCAGGAGATATGCTTGTTTTTGCCTTTGACTACAATCGCCACAATTTTTGGACCAGCATTAATCACAATCACCGGACCTGCCTCCATGGTTTCTGCTGCCGGATATCCAAGAGCCTTTTCTGCCTCTTTTTGCATTTTCACCGCTTCATCTTCCAGCATGCCTTTAATAATGCAATAAGGAGTTTGTGGAATCATATTTTTCTTGGCGTGTTTGAGCAGTGCCGGGATAATCGCCTTTTCTCCCCGCACCTTTTCTATAATAGAAACTTGACCATCAATAAAAGCGATGATTGGCTTTAATCCCAACAGCTCTCCCACAAACGCTGCCGCACAGCTTACCCGACCAGATTTCTTTACAAACTCTAAAGAATATGGTGCAAAATAAACTTCTACACTGTCAGCCCAGTCTTTTAAGTATGCCACAACTTCTGCAGCAGAAAAGCCTCGCTCAATCTTTTTCGCAGCTTCTACAACAGAATAGCCGTAACCATAGGAATAGGTTTTAGAATCGATAATGTGAATATGGAACTTGTCTTTTGCTTCTGGGTGATCCTCATAAAATTCTTTGGATGCCATCACAGCATTGTCGTGGGTACTGGAACCCAGACGGTTAATGGACACATAGATCAGGTGTTCAAAGCCCTGCCGATAAATTTCTTCAAACTTATCCAGAAAACGAACAGTTGTAATCTGAGCATGGGTAGGAATTTTTGGCTCTGTCAGCAAAATTTGATAAAATTCCTGGTTTGTAAACTGATCGACAGAATCATAACCCTGATCCCCTATCGTCACAGGGAAACTCATCACATCAATATTGTACTTTTCCGCAGTTTCCCGCAAAATGTCTGCTGCAACATCCGTCATCAATTTAATTGAAATCATACCTGTCATGCGGCAAAAGCCGCCCTCCTTTTCTTTTATTGAATTTTGAAACCCAAAATTCGGTTATTCTCCCCAAGTAAATTTTGTCAGCTGGCCTTTCACCTGCAAAGTAGGAAAATTCCACTGCCGGAGCACTTCATAGGCCGCCAGTGCCACTGTGTTGGACAAATTCAAACTTCTGGCCTGCTCAATCATAGGAACCCGAACACAGTCATCGGGATGATGGTATAAAAGCTCCTCTGGAAGTCCTGCATCTTCACGTCCAAACACCAGATATGCTTTCTCCGGATATACTGCGTCGGAATAGATGTGCTGACCTTTGGTAGTAAAATAAAAAAATCTTCCTGTATTTTTGGATACGAAATCTTCCCAGTTTTCATAGTAAGTAATATCCAGCAAATACCAGTAATCCAATCCTGCACGTTTTAGTTTTTTGTCATCAATTGTAAATCCCATTGGCTTTACAATATGCAGTCTGGCACCAGTTGCCGCACAAGTGCGGGCAATATTTCCAGTATTTTGTGGAATTTGGGGTTCTACTAAAACAATATTCAGTTCATTCATTTTTTTATACGACCTTTATCAAAACCTTTTTCTAATTGTTATCATATCAAAAAAAACAACAAATTACAACCAGTTTTCACCAAATATCCCCTGCTGTCTCACTGCACAATATGAAATTCGCTGTTTTGTGAGCACCAAATATTTTTCTTCGTTGCCTTTTTGACCGACTATAAAATTTCTTATTATCCCTACAAAAAACACAAAAAATATATTTTGCTAATTATATTTCCGTTGACTAATTCCATATTTTGACATATAATGTTATTATAAGGTTCGAAAAAAGCCGAAAACAAAAAAGGTGGTATCTGATATGGATTTTCAAAGCCCCAAATTCTGGAAATTTATTGCTATCAGCATTGGCTTTTTATGCATCGTCCTAATTTCTGCACTCATTTGTGTGTTAGCTTATTCCAATAACCGTTCTCAGATTGAATATTTAGAAACTTCCCATTCAGATTCCACCACATCCTTTTCTCAAGATCAGCAAAATGATTCCAGCTCCAAATCCACTGCCTCCCGCTCTACCACCACGGCTAAAACATCTACCACTACAAAAACCACAACCAACACTACCAAAACCACTGAACGGATTACAGAAAAATATACGAAAGAAACTGAAAAAACAAATTCCACAGATTCTAACACAGATCTGCTGTTTGACTGGTTTATTAAAATGTACGAGGATTACTGGGATCAGTCTCAGCCATCCCCTTCCTCTTCACTGCCTGACCTTTCTTCCAAACCGGAAGAATCCATCCCTTCCTCATCAGAAGAAAGTTCCATCCCGGACAGTTCTTCTCAGCCAGACGACAGCAGTACTCCCGGCGATCAGCAAGTGGATTTCAGCTTCGCAGAATCAGAAGCACAGCGGTTATCTGATGAATATGCGGTTTCTATTCAATTTACTACTCAGCAGCCCAATGACCAGCCTATTGTTCCAGGAACATTTACAGACTGCGAATCCATTCAAAATCTTTTATGGGAATTAGAAAGCTGTTTCAAGCGGGTCAGCGCCTATACTTTGCAGGGTATTTTCTATGAGGATACTTGTCGGATCCTGTTTCTTTCTCAACCAGAAACTCATGTTTCCTATGAAGAAATAGAAGGCGAAAAATGGTTTGTTGTTTCTGGTCAAGGAAATGAATGGGTTTCAAAATTTAGTAAGTATTTAGCTGAGAAAGCTCTTGAAAATATGGAACTCAACGGCGTGGACTACAGCGGATTTACTGATTATAACCCAGAAGGGTTTGTCTACGGAGAATACAAACCGGAATATATGGGAAAAGAACCAGAAAACATTTATTTCGCAACTATCAAATCATTTGAATCTGAAGAAGCTGATAGAAAAGAATTATTGATATATTATTGGTCTTGCCAATTTAAAGAAAGCAATCTGGTTTCCGAATGCCCTCTTTATCATAAACTTTCTTTTTTACTGGAAACCATGGAAATTTATCTATAAGTTGTCCGATTCTCACAAGGTATTTGTATTCGACAAAAAGGAAAAACTTTGCTATAATATCCTAGATAAAAAGCAATCTTTTAAAGGAGCGTATTGACTTTTATGCGAATGCGAAACAAGCCTTGGGTGAAACCGGAATTGGAATCTTCCCCTTTTTATATTGATGATCCTTTCCAAAAAGGAAACTGGAACGCCAAATTCCCAAGAAAACAACCTCTTTATCTGGAACTTGGCTGCGGAAAAGGGAATTTTATTGCGGAGCTGGCGGCCACCCATCCGGAAATTAACTATCTGGGCATTGACATGAAAAGCATTGTTCTAGCCAGCGGATGCCGCCATGTAAAACAGGCATTTGCCAACGCTGGACGGGAAAAAATCGACAATGTCATTTTAACTGCTTATGATATTGAACGAATTCTCAATATTATGAGTAAAGATGACCTGGTAGACCGTTTATACATCAATTTCTGTAATCCATGGCCAAAAGAGCGCCAAAACAAAAAAAGACTTACTCATACCCGTCAGCTGGAAAAATACAAAGTTTTTTTAAAGGATGGCGCTGAACTTCGGTTTAAAACCGATGACGATGAATTATTTGAAGCTACACTGGAATATTTAAAGGAAAGCGGTTTTGAACTCATCTTAAAAACCTATGATCTTCATTCCTTAGATCATCCAGATGTGGAACAAATTATGACCGAACACGAAAAAAAGTTTACGGAAATGGGGATCAAAACCAAATTTCTCATTGCCCGCTACCATAAAACCGGTGACCCCAATTTAACACCATATGACAAAAAAACATTGGAATAATTTTTTGTGGGAGAATCATTGATTGTGAATAAGGTATGGTCTGAGCTAAATAAAACAATGCAAGCGCAAATCAAAAATAAAGATACTTATCAAGCAGGTATTGACACATTATTTAATTTGCGAAATCAGTTAATGGAAACCTTAACATTATTTAAAGAGGAATTAAGCAGAGAAGATTTTGACGCAATTCCATTTATCAATGCAGACGGTTATCATAGTAAAACGATTGCATATTCAATTTGGCATATTTTCCGTATTGAAGATATCGTTGCACACACATTGATAGCTAAAGACGAGCAAGTATTTTTTTCGGGCCATTATCAAGAACGTATCAATTCACCTATCATCACAACAGGAAATGAACTTGTAAAAGAACAGATTGCAGACTTTTCAAAACAACTTAATTTGAAAGAACTGTATTCATATATTTTTGAAGTAAAAGATAGTACCGAAAAGATCATCAGTTGTTTATCCTATGATGAATTGAAAAAGAAAATATTGGAAGAAAGAAAGCAATACTTAAAATCATTGAACGTTGTAAGTGATGATAAAAATGCAATTTGGCTTATTGATTATTGGTGTGGTAAAGATATTCGAGGTTTAATACAAATGCCATTTTCAAGACATTGGATTATGCACATAGAAGCAAGTTTGCGTATAAAAAACAAGATATATTCATAAGTGCAAATCCCGGTTTTTCAGGAAATATGGTTGCGAAGCTTTAAAGATTATGAATATAAAAACCCACAAAGTCATTATATTTAACAATGATGTTATATTGCAAGGAAGTGCTGTATGATATTACAGCACTTCTTTTTTATAGCATAAAATTTGATTAGCATTTTTCAGCAGCTGTTTGCATACAGTAAAACAAAAACCTTGTTACTGGTAAAACAAAGGAGTATTTTATAAAATGATTACCAAAACTTCAGCTTTTCGTCCTGATTGTGGACAATCTCTTCCTCCTGTTTCTTCTGCCAATTCATCCGTTTTACTAATTGGTGCGGACAGTACTGTCCTTGCTAAAGCGGTACAATGGGTTACCGATCATGCCGTCTTTGCCGCTTCAGAAATGACCCCTGTTCTTTTTTCTCAGATTCGTCCCCATCACTCCCCTTCCGCTTTTTCACATGTTTACTGTATCCTTGACCCGAATGATCCGCAACGCTCCATGGAGGCAGGATTTTTATGTGAACAAACTTATCCCAGCGTTCAGTATATTCTTGATGCGTCTGACCCTTCGTCTGCTGCTGAGTCTTTGGCCAGTGCTTTTTCAAATTTGTTTTCCATAACAATGACCCCTGTCACATCACCGGCACAAATAAAAACCACTACTTCTCATACCTTATACTTTGTGACCAACACCACACCAGAGAATCATCACTTTCCATTTTTTTCGCTTTATATTCACAAAAAGCCCTTTTCCCCATCATTTCATAAAAGAAGATTTACCCGGTTTTCTCTATACTTTAAACGGACAGGTTTTGTAATCCTTTCATTATCCTGCTTGATCGCTATGACATATCTTATCTCTATCTTCACACGATGGGCAGGAAACAGTCTCAGTGACTTTTTTTGCACCGCTCTGCAATCAGTCTCCCCCACATGGCTGCAGCATTTCCTGATTGGAAAATTCGGACTGCTTGTTGCACCATTTACTTACGGTATTGGATATTTGTTCCCTTTTGGATTTTTTCTCTCTGTATGGTACTGTTTTTGGAAACAAAAAGGTCTTTCCTTGAGGAGCTCTTCCCAAATCAAACAATTTTTTCAAACAAGCTGGCATCAATTTGCTTGCTGCTTTTTTAGGATGGAACCTTTACTTTGGATTCTAGTGATTGTTTTTGCGATCGTTTCCATTTGGGTGACCAAGTAAAAGAAGCTGCTGTCTGCAAATTGCAGACAGCAGCTTCTGGGACAGTGGATATTCCTGCTAGAATATTCTCCGACTTTCTAGGCCCCGAAATCTACAAATAACTTTTAGCATTCTTCCTGCTGAAGATCATTGAGTCTTGGCGGGAAAAATTCATTGACCGGGAATTTAATCCGTTTAAACAGTTCACATGGGTCATCACTGGTCTGTACACATTCTTTATCCGGAATGCTGAAATCGTATACCGGAATCATCATCTGCACCATTCGTTCCAGAGACACAATAGAAAATACACCCAAAGTTACTTCCACAAACTTGGTAGAAGTCACGCTGGCAAAAGAACCGTCAAACAGATCCCCAATGGCAGCCGGCAGAGTAATTGCACATTCTGTTGGGCAGCATTCTTTCAGTTTGCATGCCAAGCAAATAGGATTTACTACCTGTACGCTGGCTTTAGGAGTGCTGTCATTGGGGTAACCGCCGCCGCAGTCAGAAGTAAATACGCTGACATTGCCTTCACTGCCGTAAAGGATTACTTTTTTAGTAAATACACCAAGGCCCATGGTGGTAACAGGTGTTAACGTGGTAGGACTCATCGTTTCTACCTGAATTCCGAAATAGAATGTCATGTCTACAGAATAAAAGCCTTTGTTAAAAGGAACCGGTTCTACATCCATGTAGACATCCAGCACTTTTACTCCTTTACATTTTACATTGGATGCTGTGTTAATAACCGCCTGACCCTTATCTGTAAAATAGACTCTAAGACAGTCAATACAGTCTTTGTCAGAACAGCTGTCATATACCCTCCCTGCATTAATGCATACCGCTTCTTTAAAGCAGCCTGCCCCATTGGGGTTGTTTTGAGAGGCAAAATTGTTTTCAGCCATAAAAATCCTCCTATCTGTCAATCAAGCAATTGGCTTTAGTACATCATATGAGAATCTCAAAGTTTGGTGCACAAATTTTTTCCTTTTTCAAAAGAAATTTCCGATTTTATCTGATTTTAAACCCCAGTTGCCATCCTGCATAAAATATGGTATGATAAGAACACGGCAAGTTTAACAAGGTAAAGCGACAAAGAATTTCCTTGGACAACATATCTGGTTTTAAAAGCCAGATGCCGCGAAAGGAATGATGAAACAATGAAATACGTAATTTTGCTTTGTGACGGTATGGCAGATTATCCTGTAGAACAGCTGGGCGGAAAAACCCCTATGGAAGTGGCTCAAAAACCCAACATGGATCGTCTGGGTCAAAATGGGCTGGTTGGATTAGTCCGTACAGTTGCTCCGGAATTTAAACCTGGAAGTGATGTTGCCAATCTGTCTGTTATGGGATATGATCCTCAGAAATATTATACCGGCCGCTCTCCTTTGGAAGCTGCCAGCATTGAAATTCCCATGAAAGAAACAGATGTTGCTATGCGCTGCAATTTGGTGACTCTCAGCGATGAACCAGATTACACCGAAAAAACTCTGGTGGATTACTGCGCAGATGATATCTCTACTGAAGAAGCACAGCAGTTAGTGGAAACATTACAAAACGCATTTGGCTCTCCTGAATTTTCCTATTACAGCGGTGTCAGCTACCGCCACTGTCTGATTTGGCACAATGGTTCCAATGATTTAGGAGAACTGACCCCACCCCACGATATTATTGGAAAACCAGTAAAAGATTATCTTCCTTCTCACACCAATGCACTGCCTTTGTTGGAAATGATGAAGAAAAGCTACGATATCTTAAAAGATCATCCAGTAAACCAGGCAAGAATTCAAAAGGGACTTCGCCCTGCCAACTCCATCTGGCTTTGGGGAAACGGAAAGAGTGCTATTCTTCCTGCTTTTCAGGAAAAAACCGGACTTTCTGGTGCAGTGATCTCTGCAGTAGACCTGATTAAGGGAATTGGTACCCTGGCACAGATGGACGTCATTCAGGTTCCCGGCGCTACCGGCTATATTGACACCAATTTTGAAGGAAAAGCCGACGCTTGTATTCATGCTCTGGATCATCATGATTTTGTCTATATTCATATAGAAGCTCCGGATGAATGCGGACATCGGGGAGAAATCCAAAACAAAATCCGTTCACTGGAACTGATTGACCAAAAGGTATTAAAACCTGTATTGGAAAAACTGGAAACTTTTGATGATTATAGCATCATGATTCTGCCGGATCATGCTACTCCTCTTTCCGTACGCACCCATGTCAGCGACCCGATTCCATTTTTAATGTATCGAAAAGGTCGCCCGGGCACTCACCCAGTTTCTCGCTATGATGAAGTATCCGCTTCTAACACAGGCGTCTTTGTAGACTTTGGACCATCTCTGTTAGATCAGTTTTTAGCTTATTAATCACATTCCGTTTCTGTAACAATATTTTGTTACAATTAGTAACCAAAAATCATTTTATTTCTTAAAACAGACAGAAAATTGCGGTATTTCTCACAAATATTTCTGTCTGTTTTTGTGTTGTTTGACAAATTATTCCTGTTTTTCTAGAATTCCTCTTTTCAAACAGTTACAAAAGAGTTATAATCATTACAGTTTGTAACAATTATAAGGAATTTTGTAATCAAAATTACGTAGTTTCAATGACTGTAAATAGAAATGTTTGAATTAAAGGGGTTTTTACCATGAAATATGTTATGAGTTCCAAAGGAAAAATGTTTGTCAGCGGTGTATTGGCTGCTATGATGCTTTCTTCTGCAGCAGTTCCAAGTCTGTCTAATTTCTCTATGGCATCTCCAGTAACCGTTTCCGCTGCTTCCAGCTTTACTTGGAACGAAACTGCTACTGACAAGGTAATGTATCTGACCGAACCATGCCGCCGTCGTCAGCAGCCTACCACAGCTTCTGCTAGTTTAGGTGTACTGCCAGCAGGTTCTGCCGTTCATATTGTTGCAGTTACTGACAAAGGATTCTATAAACTGGAAGATGGATCTTATATGACCGCTCAGTACATGACCGAAACCAAAGCTGCTTCTACAGCTGTCAGCGGCTCTATTCAGGATATTTTAAATTCCGCTCCTTTAAATCCACAGAGCACTGGTGTGGCAAAAGTAGACCAAAAGATTCAGGAAGTATTCCAGCAGCTGGGCATTGACAACATGCCGGATACATATTCTAAAGTAAAAGCAATCTATGATTATATTATCAACACCACTTCTTACGGAACCAATGTATATCCATGTGTTGGATACGGTGATGTAACCGAAGGCAGCAAAGGATACATTGCTTGGAATACCATGGCAACATTAGACCGCCATATTGGTCCTTGCAACAAATATACCTCTACCTTTATCGCTATGGTTCGCATGATCGGTTTGGATGCTGGTTACATTGACGGTTATTGTTCCCGCGCAGGCGGCGGTATGACCGGACATGTTTGGGCTGAAGTATACATCAATGGTCAAACCTATATTTTTGACCCTCAGGTAGAAGACAACATGACTGTAAACGGCAACATCCGTTACGACCGTTTCTGCAAAACCTATGCACAGATGGGTTCTAAATACGGTTCTCACCGTCGTTTAGGTTAAAAAGATTTCCGCTGAATTTATCAGTAAAATAAAAACGATTATATATTGCCTCTTAGACGGCAGAGCATAATGCTCTGCCGTCTAAAACTGTAGAAAAAGGTAATGTAAACTGGCAAATTGGACAAGCAAATATGATATCGGACATTTTAAAGCAATCAGCGCCGCAGCGCTTTCCACAGATAAATGTTTTTCACAGGTGTGCAAACAACTCTTGGGGGTCTTGGGGGCAGTGCGACTAACTAAATATTTCTGGAGCACGTCCCCAAGCGCCATTTTCTTTTCCTTTCTTTTGGGCGTCAAAAGAAAGGATGCAGGTGTGGTCAGCGGACACTGTCCGCCGTAAGCCCACATGAAAAATTTAAAAATTTGTCTCCGACGCATGCGGTATGAAATACCGCTAAGGGGAGCAACAGTCCTTCGGACTTTTGCTCCCCTTAGATATCCCAAAAAACAAAAATTTGTGCAACTTTTTATTGCAATATACTTTATCGACAAGCTGAGACGGCAGAGCATGATGCTCTGCCGTCTATTTTTTCACATATAAAAGATTGATACAAATTTTGAACATTTATGAAGAATCTGCTCTTTTCAGTTGAATCCTGTTTTCAAGTATGTTATCATAAATACAGAAAAAGCCGTTTATTTTTTCTGGCTATTGGAATGATATTTACGATACAACATTACAACGCTGTTTGGAGGAATCTGCTCTATGAGTACAAATTTTTCTGTACCGCTTAAAAAAATCATTAAAGAATTTGGCCTGGAAGTTGTTTTTATGCCGGAAGACAAACAAAACGTCTTAATTCAAAGCGCGGACGTTAACCGCCCGGGATTAAATCTGACTGGTTTCTTTGAATACTTTGATTCTAAAAGAATTCAAATTATGGGCCGCATGGAATATGCATATCTGGAAAATCTTACAGAAGGTCAGCGCCGCCAGCGGATCTTCAGCATGTTTGAACTGAAATTCCCATGTATCGTGGTAACCCGAGGCATGGAAATTTTCCCGGAAATTGTGGAAGCGGCAGAACTGAACGACATTGTGGTTCTTCGCACCAATGACGCCACCTCAAACTTTTTGGCAAACCTGATTGCATTTTTAAATGTAGAATTAGCTCCCCGCATTACCCGGCATGGTGTATTGATTGAAATTTACGGGGAAGGCGTACTTTTGCTGGGTGACAGCGGTGTCGGAAAAAGCGAAACCGCAATTGAGCTTGTAAAGCGTGGACACCGTTTGGTTGCCGACGATGCCGTAGAAATCCGCCGGGTATCCAACAAAAGCTTGGTTGGTTCCTCCCCGGAAAATATTCGACACTTTTTGGAACTGCGCGGCATCGGGATCATCAATGCCAGACGCCTGTTTGGTATGGGGTCTGTAAAAGTAACAGAAAAAATCGATATGATCGTAAAACTGGAAGTTTGGGATCCAGAAAAAGTTTATGACCGCATGGGCATGGAAAGCGAATACGCTACGATTCTGGGAATCAAGGTTCCTTCTCATACCATTCCGGTAAAACCAGGCCGGAACCTGGCAATTATCCTGGAAGTTGCCGCTATGAATAACCGTCAGAAGAAGATGGGATACAATGCGGCACAGGAACTGATGCAGAATTTGGGAATGCCTGTAGAAATGATCGGCGGAACCAAAAACTGGGACTTATACTAATAACGACAAAGAAGGAAGTTTATGTTGAAAATTATCGCAGATACTCATACTCACACCATCGCCTCTGATCACGCTTACAGCACCATTTTAGAAAACGCTCGTTATGCAGCGGATATGGGATTGTCCTGTATTGCTATGACAGATCACGCTGTAAAAGGCGGCGATGCTCCACACATCTGGTATTTTGATAACCTGGACAGTGTTCCTGACTATCTGTTTGGCGTTCGTATTCTCAAAGGCGCAGAGGTAAATCTGTTAGATTACCAGGGAAATATTGATCTGGAGAAAAAAGAACTGAAACGGCTGGAATGGATTATCGCTTCTATTCACAGTTCTGCTATGCCAAGGGGAACGGTAGAACAAATCACCAATGCCTATTTAGGCGTTGCCAAAAACCCCGCTGTAGATGTCATTGGGCACTGCGGCAGCACTTCTCATCCCTTTAATTATGAAAAAGGCATCAAAGCGTTTAAAGAATACGGCAAACTGGTAGAAATCAATCAGAATACCTTTAAAAACCGCAAATCCTCCATTCCTAACTGTGTGGAGATTGCCCGGCTGTGCAAAAAGTATGAGGTTCCTGTGGTAGTAAATTCAGACGCTCACTTTGCTTACAGCATCGGTCATGTGGACGACGCTTTAAAATTGCTGGAAGAAGTAGGATATCCCGAAAAATGGATCATCAATGCTGATCAAGAACGTTTTGACTGTTTTGTTCAGGAGTTAAAAAAACATAAACAGAAAATTTTTGAATAACAAACAACAATAAGCATCTATCATGACCTTTTTCCGGGTAGAACCCGTGGTTAATCGCCTTCAGTGCACACTCTATTAGTAAAGCGGAAATCACAAACTTTTCGCTTTCAACCGGCAAAGTGCGAACGGAGTGCCAGTGGATGCGGGCACTGCCCGCTGCAGGTGTGGGCTGCATAAGCCCACATGAAAAAAGCAAAAAATTTATACAACTTGATCGACAAACTAAAACACCCTATCAAAAACGATAGGGTGTTTTTATTTTTATATGATTCTTATTTTTATTATTTCAGGAATCCCTGTACAATCACTTCTTCTGCCTCTTCCTGAGTCATACCAAAGGTTTGCAGTTTCATCAGCTGATCATTGTTGATCCGTCCGATTGCTGCTTCATGGACAATCTGTGCATCAGCATGATTGGAAGTAATTTCCGGAATGGAGCTGACCTTAGCAGTGTCCATAATAATGGTATCACACTGCACGTGAGCCCGACAAGGAGCATTCCCGATGGCTTTTGGGTGGAATACCTGTACAGACTCATCCTTGGCTACAGAACGAGAAATAATCTGCACAGAAGAACCCTCCCCATCCAAATGAACATCCATATTGGAATGTGCCACCTGGTGATCGTGGGTCATCAGTTTTTCCACTACCAACATTTTTGCACCGGCTTCCAGATGAGCGGTGGTTTCCCGAATAGTGGAGTCAACACCTTTGATCTGCACTGTCTCCATTTCGCAGTAGGAACCCTCTTCCATCTTTACAATCGTGGTGGGGTTCAGAATTCTTGCACCGGTTCCTTCCCCTTCCCCATAATGCTTTTCTACATATTTCATCCGGGCATTTTTCCCAATATGGAAACTGTGAATCCCGTCATGTTCGCTATCGCCGCATCCATCATTGTGGATACCGCATCCGGCAATAATGGTAACATCAGCATCTTCGCCGATTTCAAAATCATTGTAAACCTTGTCTTTGATTCCACTATGGGTTACCATTACCGGAATGTAGATGGTTTCCCCTTTGGTACCAGGCTTTACAATAATATCAATTCCCGGTTTATCTGTCTTGGATAAAATAGTAACATTCTCTGTAGAATGCCGTTCTACCCCTTCTCCGTTATAACGAAGGTTGTATGCGCCTCCCGCAGGGGCAGAAGTAATCCCCGCAATAGAGGAAAGCAAATTATAATCGATCTGGTTCATCTATTTACACCTCTGCTTTCTGGAAAAAACAATTTTTAGAAAATTCTCCCATCAATTCCGGGAAAACCTCGTCCTTGGTTCCAAACTTTTTAATTTTCCCGTTGGAAATAACCACCATCTCATCTGCCAGTTGCATAATCCGTTCCTGATGAGAGATCAAAATGACACTTTCATTGTGCTGGCGGCTGATATCCCTAAAGCTGTCTACCAGCATAGCAAAGCTCCACAGGTCGATTCCCGCTTCCGGTTCATCATAAATAGCAAGTTTTAAATTCCGCACCATTAAAGTAGCAATCTCAATCCGCTTTACTTCCCCACCGGACAAAGACTGATCCACTTCCCGGTTTAAATAATCTTTGGAGCATAGTCCTACTTTACTTAAAACAGAACAGCATTCACACTCGGTCATCTCTTTCCCGTGCGCTAAAGAAAGAAGGCTTTTTACTGTCATCCCTTTAAAACGGGGTGGCTGCTGAAATGCATATCCAATGCCTAATTTTGCCCGTTCGGAAATATCCAAATGGGTGATATCCTGTCCGTTAAACAAAATCTGTCCGGAAGTAGGTTTTTCCAAACCCATAATCAATCTGGCTAACGTGGATTTTCCGCCGCCGTTAGGACCTGTAATTACTAAAATCTTTCCATCTTCCACGTCCAGGCTAATATCATCCACAATTTCCAGTTTCTGATCATTTTCCCCTTCTACATGAAAAGACACATTTCTCAAAGAAAGCATAAAGTTCCTCCTTTGCCGCATTTTCAGCGACAGCATCATTTCCCCGGACTTATCTGTTTACTCCGAAAAATCCGGCAACTTTTATGGAAAACTGTACCTTGGGATACAGTCATTATTTTCCTTTACCTATTTTACTTGTATTTGCGAAAAAAGTCAATAGAAAAATATACTTATATTGTGTATTAATCTCTTTTGTTCTTTCTTTTATTATCAGAAATTGCTTCCAAATTATCCAAATATCAGCAAATATATTTTTTTAAAAAAGTCTGTAAAAACCACTTGACAACGCATAAAAATATGATATAATTAAATAGTTTGTGTGTGAATGATTTGTTGTGAAATTATCCTGTTTTTTGCAGAAATATGGAAAAAATTTATTTTTTACACCATATTCTCTTTATTTTACTTCTGATCCTTTCACTTATCCAATAAAAAATGATGATTTCTCCAAAAACAAATATTTCAAATGCAATCATTCCCGCAAAGCAGTTTTGTTGGTTTTACAAAAAGGAGTGCGTTACTATGAAAAGCTATGATATTGCAATCATCGGAGGCGGCATTGGCGGAATTATGACCGCTTATGGACTGTGGGAAAAACGTCCTGAACTGAAGATTTGTATTTTGGAAAAAGGACATGCAATCCAAAACCGGATCTGCCCTATTGTAAAGAAAAAAGTATCTTCCTGTGTAAAATGTAAATCCTGCGCCATCATGGAAGGTATGGCAGGTGCCGGCGCATTCTCAGACGGAAAATATGTAATTTCTACAGAATATGGCGGCTGGCTGACTGACTTTCTCCCTCCGGAAACAGTCATTAACTATATCGAACAGGCAGATAAAATTCTGGTGAAGTTTGGCGCTACCACAGAACGATTCCAGCCAAATAACGAACTGAAAAAACTTTGTCTCCAGCACGATTTACATATGAATCAGGCACAGCTGAAACATTTGGGAACCGATGCCAATTTTGATACCATGAAACGGTTAATTGAATTCCTGGAAGATAAAGTAGAAATTCTGACCGATACCGAAGTTACCGCTGTGGATCCTAAGGAAAAAACCTTGTCTATTCAGCATAACGGAACCTGCGAAACTCTGGAAGCAGGAAAAATCATTTTTGCAGTAGGACGGGTAGGCAGTCAGTTCTTTACCAAATGGTGCAAAGAACACGGCATTGCTCTGAGCAACAACCAGGTGGACGTAGGTGTCCGGGTAGAGCTGCCTTATTTTATCTGGGAAGATTTCTCCAAAAAAATCTATGAACCTAAAATCTGGTACCGTTCTAAACAGTATGGTGACACCACCCGTATGTTCTGTTTTAATGAACGAGGCAGTGTAGTAACTGAAAACACCAGCGGCGTTTTAACCGTAAACGGACATTCCTACCGGGATATGAGCCGCAAAACACAAAACTCCAACTTTGCGCTGCTGTCTACCATCAAATTTACCGAACCATTTAAAGAACCAATTGAATATGCCCGTCACGTAGCCAGCCTGGCTAACTTGATCAGCGGCGGAAGCGTACTGGTACAGCGTTTAGGCGACTTGGAAGCCGGCCGCCGAACCGATCCAAAACGTCTGGCAGCCTCCACCACCGTTCCTACTTTAAATGCTGTAGCTGGTGATTTGAGCCTGTGTCTGCCAAAACGTCAGCTGGACAACATTATCGAAACACTGCACGCACTGGACAAAGTTGCTCCAGGTACTGCCAACTATGATACTCTGCTGTACGGCATCGAATGCAAATACTATTCTGCTCGGCCGGAAACCACCCATTTCGAGCTGAAAGAATATCCAGATATTTACGCAATTGGCGATGGTGCTGGATTCACCCGTTCTCTGTCTCAGGCTGCTGCCAACGGTTTGTATGTTGCAGACTATATTTGCCAAAAGCAATAATTTTTCATGTCACTAAATCCAGGCGGCAAGGTGCCGCTGCCAACCGCCTACGGCGCGTACCCTGTCAAGAAAGCGAAAACATTAGGTAATTTGCACTCAGCCGACAAAGTACGAGCGTAGCCTTTTGGGTCCAGGGGGGTGAGCCCCCGGCGAGCAAAGCGTCTTTGCTCCACCGCTAGGTGGTCCAGGGGTGTGAATCCCCTGGTGGTACAACTTTTTCGATAAATTAACCGCTTGCAGAATTCACTGCAAGCGGTCAGACTGTAAAAAAGGTAATGTAAACTGGAAAATTGCACCAATAAAAAGTATTATACCAGACTCTTTGGATCGATCAGCGCCGCAGCGCCTTCCACAAATAATTGTTTGGCATAGATGTGCAAACTATACTTGGGGGTCTTGGGGGCAGTGCGACTAACCGAATATTTCCGGAGCACGCCCCCAAGTGCCCTTTTCTGCTTCCTCTTTTTGGCATAAAAAGAGGAAGTGCAAGTGTGGTCAGCGGAAACTGTCCGCCGTAAGTCCACAAAAGAAAGACAAAAAATTTGTCTCTGACGCACGCGGTATAAATACCGCTAAGGGATTCACGCAATAATCCTACGGACTTTTGCTTCCCTTAGATATCCCCAAAAAACAAAGTTTGTGTAACTTTTTCTTGTAATACACTTTATCGACAAAAAAACCGCTTGCAGAATTCACTGCAAGCGGTTTTTTTCTATCAACATTTATTTTTCTTTTTCAAACTTTCAAGACCTGCTCACAGCAAAGAAACGATAACCAAAAAAGCTCCTGCCGCGGCAGCCAATCCTCCGATTCCCAAAGACAGCCACTTCTTCCCGGAAAATTCGTGTACCAATTGTGCCTCCGTTTTATAGGATAAGCAGGAACGCTTTTTACTTTCTTCGGTTCCTCCAATATAATACTGATCCTCCTGGCGATACAATTCACCCAGCAGATACAGGTCTTGATCTTTGGAAACAATCCATTCTATCAAATGACAGCCCAAAAAACGGACATCTGGATTGTGATCCATTGCTTCCTGAAATGCAAGCCATTCCGGACGGTTACTAAGCCAGGAAGGAACTTCTGATTCTAAACGGTCCCAAACTTTCAATAGCTGCGCATTTTCTCCAAATCGGTCAACATCCACGTATATTTTATTTCCGGTTTTTGCGTCCTGAATATAAATACATTGAGAAGAATGTTCGGAAAAAATCTCATGCTCTTTTTGGGCAGTATACGCCCGGGTATTCCCCTCTTTGTCCTTGCCGTTTTGGGTTTTTTCTGTAACACAGCGGCAGATATTAAGATAATAAACCGCTTCTCTGCCGGAAAAAGGCGCTTTCATCAAAGTGTCCCCTTTTGCCTGTCCTTTCAGTTCTACATAACAGCGGGAATTTTCCTTTTTCTTTTGTGCCTTTTTCAGCATGGTTACCGCATCATAAACAGAAGAGGTGCTGGTCTCCCGCATATCCGCTGTCTGCCCAACCCTTTTTCGATACATATAAATACTATAAGCCACACCGCCTATAATCAAAATCATTCCTAATAACAATTCCATTTATTTTCTCTCACTTTACACTTGCTGCTGTTTTTTAATAAACTTTATTTTGCTGGTTTCAGTATATCATAAAATGGGAAAACTTACAATTGAACTGAAAATTTTCTTGAACGCTTTGGCCACCAGTTTTGTAAAAATCTCCTCTTTACTTTTTTATGGATATCCATTATCATAGATACAAAACAAGTTTTGGCTCTGCATCCCCCAATGGTCAGCAAGAACAAAAAAGGAGTATGGTATTATGAAAGAAGCATTAATCGTCGTAGATTATCAAAAAGATTTTGTGGACGGCAGCTTGGGGTTTTCACAAGCAGTTTTGCTGGAACCTCGGATTTGCCAAAAAATCGAAGAATACCGTCAGCGCGGCGGAGAAATTCTTGTGACACTGGATACCCATACCTCCCAGTATTTGGATACACAGGAAGGAAAAAAATTACCGATTCCCCACTGCATTCGAAATACACCTGGCTGGAATTTATATGGCAAAGTACAAAATCTGATTTCCTCACAGGACAAAATTTTTGAAAAACCATGTTTTGGTTCTCAGGAATTGATGGACTATTTGCGTCAGCAAAAATTTGACCGAGTAGAACTGGTGGGGATCGTCTCCAATATTTGTGTCATCTCCAATGCCGTTTTAGCAAAAACTGCTCTTCCTGAAGCAGAAGTCATTGTAGATGCCAACTGTACTGCCAGCAACGATCCAACGCTTCATGAAAAAGCCTTGGATGTGATGGAGTCAGTTCAAATTTCCGTAATTAACCGGGATTATGTCATGTAAAGCATATCGCCTTTACACAAATAATTTCCCATTTTATTCCATATTCCGCAAAAAAGAAAGGATCCTTTTTACTATGAAAACAATCAATCAGCAAAATTACACGCTTTTATGCGACTTTTATGAACTCACCATGTCTAATGGTTACTTCCGTACCAAGATGCATGAGCAAATCACCTATTTCGATGTCTTTTTCCGTCGTGTTCCTGATCAAGGGGGATTTGCTATTTGCGCTGGGTTGGAACAGGTCATCAAATACATTGAAAACCTTCACTTTGATGAAGAAGACATTGAGTTTCTTCGCAGCAAAGGAATATTTGATAAAGAATTTTTGGAATATTTAAAGGATTTTCACTTTACCGGAGATATTTATGCCATTCCGGAAGGCACCCCGATTTTTCCTGGGGAACCAGTGCTCACTGTACGTGCGCCTGCCATTGAAGCGCAGTTGATTGAAACCTTTGTGCTGCTGAGCATTAACCACCAGTCTTTAATCGCTACTAAAGCTAACCGCATTGTACGAGCTGCTGATGGAAGAGCTGTAGCAGAATTCGGTTCCCGTCGGGCGCAGGGTGCTGACGGTGCCGTGCTTGGAGCAAGAGCTGCCTATATTGCCGGATGTTCTTCCACAGCATGTACCCTCACCGATCAGCAGTATCATGTACCTACTTCCGGTACTATGGCCCATTCCTGGGTACAGATGTTCCCGGATGAATACACTGCTTTCCGCACTTACTGTGAATTATATCCAGACAACCCTACCCTGCTGGTAGACACATTCAATGTACTTAAAAGCGGGGTACCCAACGCAATTCGGGCATTCCAGGATGTGCTGATTCCCAGAGGCTACAGCAAATGTGCCATCCGTCTGGATTCCGGTGATATTACCTACCTTTCTAAAAAAGCCCGGAAAATGCTGGACGAAGCTGGATTCCCTCAATGTAAAATTGTTGCTTCCAACTCTCTGGATGAATATATTATTCGAGATATTCTTTTACAGGGAGCAAAAATTGATGCATTTGGCGTAGGCGAACGGTTAATCACTTCAAAAAGCGAACCTGTATTTGGCGGCGTTTATAAACTGGCAGCAGTTGAGGACAAAGACGGCAACATTATTCCTAAAATTAAAGTCAGCGAAAATGTTACTAAAATCACCAACCCTCATTTCAAGAAGGTGTACCGTCTGTTTGCCAAAGATACCGGAAAAGCATTGGCTGACCTGATTTGTGTACATGACGAAACCATTAACGAAAACGAACCTCTTACCCTGTTTGACCCAGATTACATCTGGAAAAAGAAAACCTTTACCGATTTTGAAGCCAGAGAACTTTTGGTTCCGGTTATTCTAAAGGGAAGAACTGTGTACAAAACCCCATCCATCCAAAAACTGCAGCAATACTGCAAAGAACAGGTCAATACCCTTTGGGATGAAGTGACCCGTTTTGAAAATCCTCATAATTACTATGTAGACCTTTCTCAGAAGTTGTGGGATATTAAGCATCAGCTTTTGGAAGAAAACAAATAAGTTTTATGGTAATACAGAAAAAACAGGCAGACCCTTATGGGTCTGCCTCAGTTTGTCGATAAAGTGTATTACAAGAAAAAGTTGCACAAATTTTGCCTTTTTGGGATATCTAAGGGGCGTGAGCCCCTTAGACCGTCGGAGACAAATTTTTTGTCCTTCTTTTGTGGGCTTATGCAGCCCACACCTGCACCATTTCTTTTGATGGCCAAAAGAAATGGAAAGAAAAGGCCACCAGAGGGGCGTCCTCCGGAAATATATGGTTAGTCGGCCTGCCCCTCTGGACACCCCAAGTGTTGTTTGCACATTTGACAAAAACAGGTGTTTTCTGGAAAGCGCTACGGCGCTAATCATTCCAAAGAGCCTGGTATAATATTTTTATTTGTGCAATTTGCCAGTTTGCATTACCTTTTTCTACAGTCTGAGGCAGACCCTTATGGGTCTGCCTGTTTTTGGATGAAAGTTTTAGGCTTATTCAAAAATCAAAGGATGTTCCTGTGATTTTATTTTGACTCTTTTGCTGGAGTTGATGTTTTGGCTGCAGATTTTGTGGATTTAGAGGTGGATTTTGCAGTTGTTTTTTTGGTTTTAGAAGCTGCAGTTTTGGTTGTTTTGGTTCCCCCGGTTTTTGCAGCAGTCTTAGTTTCAGTCTTTTTGGTTCCTGCAGTACGTTTTCTTGTAGCAGGTTTTTTCGCTGCAGGCTGTTCTATTTCTTTCAGTACCCAAATTTGGTTTTCCCCTTGCAGGTTATCCCAAATCTGCAGATGTGCTCCATCTTCCTGAGACATGCCTGCAATATCCAGTACACGGCCGGACAGTTTGGAAATAATCTGGCACTGATTTTTTTGTACATCCCCATAAGGAAGTACAGTCCAGGTCTGGCTTTCAGAATTCAGTGCATCCCACTGCTGTACTGGTGTTCCGTTTTCGGTTCCCAAAGCAACCACATCCAGTGCTTTTCCGGTTTCTTCACATACCAAATGGTATTCTGTTTTTTCTACATATTGAAATTTCCATGCCTGATTTTTATTGTTTTTTAATTCTGATAATACAACCTCACCAGTTTCTGAAACAGTCAAGGCTTTGCCGCTTTGAGAAGCAAGTACATAAAAAGAGCGATCCGGTGCGGCCTGCAATTCTTCGGTTTTCATCGCTTGTTGATCCATCATTTTAGCTTTCATATTTTTTACCTCATTTCCGCCGTTCCATACGGCACTGAGCCCAAACACTTTATGTCCATTGATTATTATATATCATTATCAATAAATTTGTCAACTTTTCTAAAGCATCATTATTTTTGTTGTGCAAAGTTACTAAATGTAAAAATTTGGAACATGAATTCCTGTGTATCCTTTCAATAGATTTTTCGCCTTAAGCAAAATGATCTTTACTTTTGCGACACTTTTCTAAATAACGCAAAAACAGCCCCAACATGCCCGATTCAGCAAAAAAATGCTAAATCGAATATGTTGGGGCTGTTGATTCACTGTTTTTTGATTTTATTTTTACGGCATCATTTTTCTTCTAAACGAATGCTACTAAACTCCCCTGTTACACTGATTTTCTGTGTACCGTTTCCTTTTTCCTCAGTGTGAATGGTTCCCTGAGAATCGGCAATCTCTACAGAGTCCCCATTCTCCTCAACAAGCTCTTCTGATCCTACATAAGGACGGCCCAGCAAAATCGCTTCACCGTATTCCAAATCAATATTCCAACCAAAATCTTTGGCGTTTTCCATCCGCAGACTAATCTCCTGATAATCACCGTCCCACTGTGCGGTGGTATGTAAAATTCCATCTACCACAAAATTTTGATAATCCCCTTTGGCATACAGTGAATTCAGTTCTACGCTTTCCCATTCAAAATAGCCGAAATCCTTATCTATACGGACATCGCCCATCTTGCTGAAGCTGCTGTGACAATTAGTTGTGTCGCCGGATATCTTTGTGGACTGAAACTGAGAATCTGACAAATCAATGGTTTGAGAATACCCTTCAAATACAGCAGTATCTGCAGTCAAATTAGACAGGATATTATTCAGGTTATCTCCTTTTGCACGAAAATCCTGAGTCTGGGCGTTATCTACCTCAAAAGTACCCCCAACCATTTCACAGTTTATTTTTCTCTCAAACTGTACATCATCCAGCAAAACATTTCCAGAATATGCTGAAATATCCATGGTATCTCCTGTTACTTCGTTTAAAAGTACATTTGCGTAATCTCCCTTAACCTCCAAATCTTGTACAGATAATGACGCCATTTCCAAATTGCAGCGACTGCCTTCAAAGGAGATGTTCTCAAATTGAGCATCTGCAGGATAATAAATATCTAAAGTTTCTCGTTCCAATTCTATTGGATCATCCAAACCCAAATCAATGGTTATAACATCACTCAGTCCTAAATCTTCCTCAATTCCTGAAATAGAAAGGGTGTCATGCTCTACAGAGATCCGAGGTTTATGCTGATCATAGGCATGCATCTCATACCCATAATGATCAGACGCAACCAAGCGGATCTGAAATTCATCCATATCATCCACTGAAATAGAAGAAAAGGTTTCTAAATTTTGGGATTCAGCAAACAGCTCCGGCTGTTCATGTTTTATAATTTGAAGCCCCTTTCCCTTTTCATAAACAATGGCAGATTCTGCCCCCATCATGCGTCCAGCCACCGCACAGGCAGAACCAATCACAATCAAAGAGCAGCATATGGTAGTTAAAACCGTGGTACTTTTTTTCATCCTTTATCCCACCTTTCGTTTGCTGATATGACTATGATAAAATCTGGAAAACAGGGCAAATGTCTTTTTCCAAAGCCCCAGTATTAGGATTAGCAGCAAGCCGCCGATGCCCATTGCCGCCAGTCCAACGCCCACAAATAAAACCGTTGTCGCAGGTCCCTGCAATATTACTGCAATCCCTGCTAAAACAAAACAAAATCCGCTGGCCAGTACTACAACGGCAATTAGCAATAAGGACAGATACAGTAAAACAAGGGTAAGGACAACTGCTGCACTGCAAGCAATTCCGGTGAGCGTCAGCGGTATGGCTATGGGAATCGCACAAATACACAGCAGGAGCATCCACAATGGGGACAGTTTATTGTTTTTACCCATTCTGGCTGTCATAGAGGCGTTTTTTCTGGCAGTATAATTGGCAATAATCTGTTCTGCTACCAGTTTTGGGTCCCCCAGCTGTGCAATCACCCGCTGTTCATTGCCGTCCCCCGCTTCGTTAAAGTATTCATTATAATACCGCATGGCACTTTGATATTCATCCTCAGGCAGCCGGCGCAGAAGGTGATGCAGCTGCTGCATATATTCTGTTCTAGTCACTTTGTACCCCTCCCATTAAAATTTTGTCTACCTGACCTCGGTAAATAATCCAGTCTTTCCGATAAGTTTCAAGCTGGTCTTTTCCTACATCCGTTAAGTGGTAATAGCGGCGGTTTCGCCCCTGAAACGGCTGGTCATATGCCATTAAATATCCTGTATTTAAAAGTCTTCTCAATACTGGGTATAAAGTGGATTCTGAGATACTCATTACCTCTTTTACCTTTTGGGTGAGAATGTATCCATAAGCATCTTCCTGTTCCAGCGAAGATAGCACACAGGCTTCTAACAACGCAGAACTGATGTTAAAGGTCATTTTCCATGCCCCCTTTGCTGCAAAACTCATTTCATCAATATTATATAAAATATAATATTAATCTTCAAGCAGCATTTCTTAAGTATTTCTTAAGTCCCGCTGAGTTATTTCTAAATAAAAAATTCACTGCATTCCATGGGGTGTATCCGGAAATGCGGCACAGCACTCTTTGAAAGAATCAGAAAAAAGTTCTTGACAAAACAAAAAAACGGATGTATTATTGTATCAAGTTAATAATACAATAATACAAAACAAGAGAGGAGCTGAACGGTTTGAATTGGAAATTCGAATCCGACCGTCCGATTTATGTGCAATTGGTGGAGCAAATGAAACTGCGCATTATCGCAGGCACTTATCCACCAGGCAGTAAACTAGAATCGGTCCGTGACCTGGCAGCTCAGGCTGGTGTCAATCCTAACACCATGCAAAAAGCCATGGCAGAACTGGAACGGGACGGACTGGTATTCACCCAACGTACCGCAGGACGATTTATTACGGAGGACACCGATATGATACAACAAATGAAAAAATCGTTTGCTTTAAAAGAGATTCAAGAATTTTTGCAAAAAATGCAGAGGCTGGGACTGAGCAAAGAAGAAATCATCACAATTTTAGAGTCAGAACAGGAGGAAACGGTATGAGTTCTTTATTGGAATGCCAGGGAATCACAAAAACCTATCCCGGAAAAAATGCACTGAACTTTACAAACCTTACCATTCAATCGGGCAGAATTATCGGTTTGCTGGGACCCAACGGAAGCGGAAAAACCACTTTGATTAAAATGATCAGCGGGATTTTAACCCCTACTTCCGGTCAAATTCTCATTCACGGCAAACCGGTTGGGACTGAATCCAAACAGGTTGTCTCCTATCTGCCGGAACGCACCTATTTAAATGACTGGATGCGGGTTGAACAGATGATCGCATTCTTCCAGGATTTTTACGCCAATTTCAATGCCCCAAAAGCATATGACATGCTGGCACGTCTGAACATCAACCCCAAAGACCGATTAAAAACCATGTCAAAGGGGACCAAAGAAAAGGTTCAGCTGATTTTGGTCATGAGCCGTGATGCCGATTTATACCTGCTGGATGAACCTATCGGCGGCGTAGACCCTGCGGCCAGAGATTATATTCTCAACACCATCATTACAAACTACAATGAAAACGCTACCGTAATTATTTCTACCCATCTGATTTCTGATATCGAAAAAATTCTGGACGATGTTATTTTCATTCAAAATGGAAATCTGGTACTGGCCTCCTCTGTGGATGAAATCAGAGAGCAAAATGGAAAATCTGTAGACGAATTATTCCGGGAGGTATTCCGATGCTGAATAAATTACTCAAATACGAAATCAAGGCAACTGCCCGCTGGTTTTTGCCAATGTATGCCGGCATTTTTGCCTTTGCCGTAATTAACCGTTTTTTCATGTTCTTTTCCCCACACATTAACCAAAGAAACCTGCCTCCTTTGATTGAAAGTTCCCTGGCGCTGATTCAGGGCGGCGCTGTTATGGTTTATGTGCTGATTATTATGGCGACTTTTGTTTTGACCCTATTTATTATGCTGCAGCGGTTTTACAAAAATCTGCTGGGTGATGAAGGATACTTGATGTTTACCCTTCCGGTAAAACCGGTTTTGCATATCTGGTCCAAAATGATCGTTTCTATTTTATGGATTATCGGCAGTATCATTGTCACCATTCTTTCTATTTTTGTACTTACCGTAGACACCGATTTCTTTATTGCAATGGGAAAACTCATGGAGTCTCTTCCGGAAGTTTTCGCTCGATTGATGAAAAATTTCAGCTTGATTCACATGATTTTCTACTTTATTGAAATCATCATCCTTGTTTTAGTATCATGTGCTGCCAGTATTTTAGCCTTTTACGCTGCCATTGCCCTGGGGCACACCCGAAACAGCCACCGGATTTTATATTCCTTTGGTTTTTACATGGTAATTGACTTTGTATTTTCTTTAGTACAGGGATTTATCATGCTTGTGGCCGGGATAACATTAGAAAATACCTTGAGTTTTCTGAAGGACAACACCATCTGGTTTGTTCACATTTCTCTGGTAGGTATATCCCTGCTCTGTCTATTCCAGGCAATTGTATGTTTTATCATCACAAACCACATCCTGTCAAACAAGCTCAATTTGGAATAAAAAGCAAAGGATTACGATTCCTTCATACTGATAAAAATAATTGCCCCCGGGTTTTACCCGGGGGCAATTATTTTTATCAGTATAGCAAAAACATTAGGTGATTTATTCTCAGCTAACAAGGTGTGAGGAAGCGCCGCCGCAGCGCTTTCCACAAAATAACCGTTTCACACAGATGTGCAAACTATACTCGGGGTGTCCAGAGGGGCTGGCCGACTAACTATATATCTCCGGAGGACGCCCCTCTGGTGGCCTTTTCTTTCCATTTCTTTTGGCCATCAAAAGGAAATGGCGCAGGTGTGGGCTGCGTAAGCCCACCAGGGTGGCCCCGGGGGTCAATGGTCTTTGGCACAAACTTTGTCAGTAAAGCAAAAACTACTGAGCTTTTCCACCCAACCGACAAAATACGAACGAAGTATCTTTATTCCGTCAATCTCTTTATAAACTATAAACGGATTTCCACAAAATCTCCTGCGGAAATATGTTCCGGCGTCACATTACAGTCCATGGCAAGTAAATGTACCCCTGCCTTTTTCGCTTTCTCCATGGCAGTGCCAAAATCAGCATGAGTTTTCCAGTTTGGCTCAAACCAGCGAACCCCTTTCATCTGAATCAAAAACAAAGCATAGGCTTCGTATCCTTCTTTGACACACAGGCACAATTCTTCCAGATGTTTGATTCCCCGCTGGGTGGGCGCATCCGGAAAACGGACGATTCCGTCTTCCTCTAAGGTAACGCCCTTTACCTCCATAAAAAAGCGGCTGGTTTCTGTCTCACCGTAAAAATCAAAACGGGAATTCCCCCACTTGGTTTCCGGCCGAAGCAGAGTAAGCTCTTTTCCCAGCCCGCCTTTCCGCAGCCATTCTTCCACCACACGGTTGGGAATCTGGGAATCCATGTTAATCAGCCGTTCTCCCTTTTGTACCGCTATCAGGGAAAACTGAGTCTTCCGGGCAGAATCGTTGTGCTGCTGTACATAAATGGTTCGGTTAGGGATCAGCAGTTCCGCACATCTGCCCGTGTTTTTTACATGGCATAATTGCTCTTTCCCATCAATGAGAATATGGGCAATAAATCGATTGGGACGGCGCAGGAACACTGCCTGCCGAATGTGTTGATATTCCATTAGCTTCGCTTTTTATTCTGCCGTTTTTGCTGGCGAATATCCTTTCCTACAAATTTCACTGTCTGATACAGTGCCATCAGCCGGGACAGTACCCGATCAGTATACCGGGACTCAATCTCTTTCACAGACAGGTTAGTGCTGATAATGGTGGGACGGTTTTGATTGAGACGCCCGTTGACAATGTTGTAAAAAGCGGAGGCGGAAAAACTGCTTTCATATTCCGCTCCCAAATCATCCAAAATCAGCAAATCCGCCTGCAGAATGTCCTGCATGGTATCTGCCCCGTCCTTGCCCTTTCCAAAGTACTCATTTTGAATTCGGCTAAAAAAGTCCTGGGCGCTGCCGTAAAGGACGCTGTATCCTTTGCGGATCACTTCTTCCGCAATAGCCAATGACAGATGGGTTTTTCCAAGCCCTGTATCCCCCAGCATGAGAATACTTGGAGAATGGGGACGGAATCCTTTGGCGTAATTTTCGCAAAAGCGGAAAATCTGTTCCATCACCTGACGGTCAGACAGACCATTCCCATTGCGGTTATCATTGCTGTAGTAATTTAAATCAAAATCCTCAAAACGATGGGTGCGCAGTGAAACAGTACTGTTAAAATCTTCTGCGGCAATCTGCTTTAACAGCATGGTCAAACAGCTGCACCGCTCCCCGTCTACAAAGCCAGTATCTTCACACCGGGAACAGGTATAACGGCATTTCAGGTAATCCGCCGGATATCCTTGTTCCTGCAGCAACTGGGCGATTTTTTCCTGCATCGACAGATTTTCCTGCATAATCTGAGGGATAATCTCGCCGGAATCCCCCTGTTTTGATAAAATCAGTTTAGACAGCCGAATCACTGACTGGCTCATAACCCGCTCCATCTGTGCAATCTCAGGCAGACGGCGCAGCACTTCTTCCCGGCGTTTTTGCTGCTGGGCAGCTGCATTCTGCCGCCGGGTGGCTAAAATATTCATGGCTTTTTCATACTGTTCTTTTTTGGTCATCCGTTACCGCCTCCTTTAATCATCCAGTTTGGGGATTTCATCCAGATACTTTTCAAATTCTTCAATATCATAGGATCTGGTTCCGGTATGGTGTGTGCTGTATCCCTTTGCCCCTTCGTTTTCCAGCACATCCTGCAAGGTAGAAAACCCTTTTTTATTCCAGTTGAGCAAAATTTTGTTGGTATAGGCAAAGGCGACCTTTCCGGTATTCTGCACGGTTTTTTCATATGCCAGCTGAATCATATCCAAAGGAAAATGATATTTTTCAAACCAGGAAGCAATAAACTTTTCTTCGGAAGCAATCAGTTTTCTGCCGCTGATTCCAAACATTTTTTTGATGATTCCCTCAAACTCCTGTTCTTTGGACATGCGCTGCAGATATTCCTCTGCCTGAGTATGGGTTACAATCCCCTGATCATACCAGCCGATACAAACTGATTCAATGTATTTAATGCTGTCTTTTCCCCGTTCCACCGCATATTGAATTGCCATCAAAATCACATCTGCCGGAAGCCGATAATACTCGTAGATATAGGTCAGCGTCTTCACATCCGCAGAGGTCGCCGGACGCTGGAGCAAGCCTTCCACACTGGAGAGCAGATATTTTAACTCGGTGTCACAGATAGGCGCAGCAGATGTCACCGCCGTTTTGGAAACGGTGTGCACCTGTTCCGGAACGGCCTGAGAGTCCCCCAGCAAAACCCCTTTTTTCACCCAGTATCCAATTGCTTTTTCCACTTTGCTCGGGGACAGGTTCAGCAGATTCGAAAGCAGTCCGGTACTGTAATTCTTGTCTGGATTTTTAAAAATAAGCAAAATCACCTTTAAATAATCAGAATCAATTTCCTTGAGGTGATCTTCCACAACAGAAGCCGGCAAGCTGAAATTGTGCCGGTACTGACTGAAATTTATTTCATAATTCATGAATGTTTTCCTTCCTGCGTGTTTTTGTCCTGTCACGCCAAATAGGCACGTTTCCATGCTTCGACTGTGTCATACTGTTCCGGCGCCAGTCCATTTTGGCGATATTGTTCCTCATAAATGTTCAGAACCTGTTCCAAGGACTGCTCCAGCCATTCCAGATGATCCGGACAAAAATCTTTCATCAAATCCATTGGGGGAATTCCCGCCCATTCTTTCATTTCATCCAAATACATTTGGCAGTCACATCCTGCCAGATAAGCAAAAAAGGCATCCTTTTGTGACACCGCTGTTCGGATTTTGTTTACATAATTTGACCAGCATTCTTCGTAGGTACCTTTCAGCCTTTGGGGAGAAACGATATGAGGCGAAACCTCCTCCATTCTCTTTTGAAGGAGACGGTTTACGCCCTGAATCATCTGTTCTGCGGACTGCCGAAGCAAAAGAATGTCTTTTGACTGGGGCATTTCATCTACCCAGAAAAGAAAGTCCTGGGGCAGCTGCTCCATTTGAGAAAGTTCTTCTCTTCTCCGCTTGGTTCCTCGTTTCCAAAAGGTTGCGTTTAAGTAGCAAAGGGCGTTAGCACAATGGGAAAACACCTGTGCTGCCAGCACCCTTCCTTTCCCCAGCTCCTGTTCACAGCAAAGCTTCCCAAAAGCGGCAAAGGCCTGTTCCATTTCCTGTTTCGCTTTTTTCCCCAGCTCGATGGAAAATCCCATTTTGAGCTGCTCCTGGAACCGGCGGCTCAATTTTTCAAACCGTTCCCGGCACTGAAGGGTGCGGCTGTACAAAATCCGGCAGGCAGCCAGACTGTTTGCATACGGGGTGCCAAATTGCGCCATCTCTTCCCACACATCCCAGGTTTGGGCGTAAAGGTCAAACCCTACCTCCCCCAGCAAAAAGCAGGAAGAAAAGCTGCATTCCTTTGAGTCGTTTACAATAATTTTTAGATCCAAATCGGATTTTTCATAAAAATCCCCATCCAAAAAGGAGCCGCCCAAAGCAATGATATCCACTGCGTTGGGGCAGTCCCGCTGAATCCGCCGAATCAATGTATCTAAAATTTCTTGATTTCGTTGGAACAAATCTTCCTCTATCATGGACTTCATCCTGCCACCCCAATCTTTTTCTTTCAGTATATCATATTTTCCTCAAAAGTTCATCTGGACATGGCATTTCTCCTGCTTAAAATCCACTGTTCCCGGTTTCTTGGGTCTACTCCATGCCGTTTGGCGCGGCGCTCCATTCCCGGAGGACAGGGAGCATATTCCAAAAATCGGGCAGACAAATGAGCTTTTCCAGAAGTCATGGACGCCAGACGAATGGCGTACTCCACGGATTCTTCCACAGGGACTTTTGCTTCCAGCACAAATTCCCCTTTCTGGATCACGGGAGAATCATACTCTCCCCGCATAGCTACCATATCCCCAATCACTTTTCCTAAATATTCTTCCGGTCCCCAAATGCGCAGCATCTGGATCGGTTCCAGCAAAACGGTGCCTGTGTGTTCCAGCCCGTTCATCACCGCCAGCGGCGTAGCTAAAAAGAAATCCATGGGATGGGTGTGCACCGTATGGTGAGACCCACCAATTAAGGTTACCTTTAAATCAGTCACTTCCCAGTTATACAGTCCCTGCTTCAGTGCTCGGGGAAGTTCCGTCTCAATATGGTGCTGATACCGGTAAAAAATTTGATCATTTGGTACCACTGAATGATATTCCAATCCGGAACCAGGTGCCGCTGGTTCAATTTCCAACTGGATAATTGCCCAACAGGGTTTCGGCATGGTATACTCTTCCAAACCAACTCCTTTTCGGGCAGGGGTTTCCTTATAAATCACAGTAGGAGCAGAAAAGGAAACCTCCAGATCATATCTCTGACGTAGAATTTCCTGTAAAATTTCCAGCTGGATTTTTCCCATAATATGAATGTTGATCTCCTGTTCTTCCGGATAGTATTCCAAATCCAGCTGAGGGTCTTCTGCGCAGATTTCCTCCAATGCAGAAAACAAAAGATAAAGCTGTTCCGTCTGTTTTGGAACTACGCTGACCCGCATGACTGGCACAGCCATTGAACAATGGGTCATCTCCTCACAGGTTCCTAAAATATCCCCAACGCGCACCTGGCTCATGCCGCACAGGGCTACTACATCGCCGGCTTTTGCTTCACCCAAGTCCACAAACCGAGATCCCATGTACCGGCGGATCTGAGTGATTTTCACCGGTTCCGGCTGAGATGACAGCACAATACTGTCCCGGTTTTTAAGGCTTCCCTCAAACAACCGCACATGGGCAATCCGTCCCATGGTTTTATCGTGGCTTACCTGGTATACCATTCCGGACAAAGCGTCACCCTGTTTTGTTTTGGTGCAGTCTCCACAGCAGGATACCAAAAAATCCAACAAATCCAAAATCCCGATTCCCAGCAAACCGCTGCCGCACAAAACCGGCAGAAAACGCCCCTGCGCCAGCTGATTTTGAAACTGCTGCTGCAGCTCTGATACAGGAATCTTTTCTCCGGACAGGTATTGTTCCATCAGCTGATCATCTGATTCGCAAAGTACTTCGCATACCTGTTCATAAAACTCCGGATCTTCCCAGTCGCAAAGAGCAGTACGGCAATCTTTGGTACCCTCTCCCTCAACCTGGCTGCAAAGCAATACCGGAAGCTGAAACCGTTCTTTTAAATCCCTGAGAATTTCTGAAATATGACTTCCTGCCAAATCGATTTTATTGAGAAATACCATGGTTCCGGTTTTCATACTGCGCAGTGCATGGTATAAAAGCTCTGTGTGAGACTGAATCCCTTCCGAAGCAGAAACCACAAGAATCCCCATATCCAACACTGACAAAGAGCGTTCTACTTCTGCCACAAAATCCACATGCCCCGGTGTATCAATCAGATTCAGCTGTTTTCCCTGATACATGACAGAAACTGAAGAAGCTCGAACCGAAATCCCCCGCATGCGTTCCACTTCCAGAAAATCGGTCTGCGCAGTTCCCTCATCCACACGTCCTGCCCGGCGCACTGCTCCGGACTGATATAAAATTTGTTCGGTGACCGTCGTTTTTCCTGCATCTACATGCGCCACGATCCCCACATTTAAAATCTCTGCCATGATCTATCATTATCTCCTCTTCTACCGCTGTTTTCCGCTTTCCTATTTTTAATTTTTTCCGTACAAAATTATCTGGGTTCTATTATAATCGTTAAAAAATACAGTGTCAATGCAGTGCTTTTCCCGTTTTTCTTGCGATTTCCAATACAATGTAGTATATTAAAAGAGGCAGACGGGTAGCACCCGCTGGCAAAGACGCTTCGCTCGTACTCTGTCAGTTTTACTTCTTAATAAACCTGTAACTGTTTTTACTTAGGATATGCAATTTTGATATTGTATTGCAAAAACAGATAAAACTGATTAAAACAACAAAGCTATATTTTGAAACACTACTTCCGAAAACAGTTATGAGGGGGTCGTAGGGGGAGTTAAAGCCGCAATGCGGCGGTACCACTCCCCCTGCAAGCCTTTCCGGCGTTTGAGGAAGGCTCTTTTCCCCTGTTTTCTGGCCTCAGAAAATAGGGCGCAGGTGCGGGCGGCGTCGCCCGCATAGAAAAGAAAAAAATTAGCGATTTTTCTACAACTGACAAAGTATGCGCTGTAGGCGGTTTCCACCGGACATTGTCCGGGGCGAACCGGGTTCGCCACCCAATTGTGGGCCTATGCGGCCCACACCCGCACCAATGCTTTTGGTGTGCAATAAGCAACAAGTTGGCAATGCTAACTTTAATGAAAAGCACACCAGAAGGGGCGACGGAGCGCATATAGCTTGGCAATATAGAAAATCTATCGGCGCTCCTGACAAGTTCATAACCAGTATGAACTTGCGAAGTAAAAACATGGTCGGCCTGCCCCAGGAGATAGCCAAGTTATCTCTAGACACCCCCGAGTACAGCCTACACATCTGTACTAAACGACGTTTGTGAAAAGCGCTGCGGAGCTTCGCCGGCGGGCGTAGCCACAATAAGAGAAATTTCACTTTTTTGAGAAAGGATGACTGCAATGAAATATATTCCCTCCCGACAAACGGAAGACATCACAAAGGAGCTGTGTGAACTGCTTACAGCAGGTGTATCTCCTGTGCATACCATAGAATACGCTAAACGCTTTTTAAACTCCTGCGGATTTCAGGAACTGCCGCTGGATGCTGCCTGGGATTCCTTTGGCGCCGGAAAATACTATGTAGACGGATACGGTTCCACACTGGCAGCATTTACAGTTGGAGAAAACCCTTTATCTTCTCTCCGCATGGCGGCAAGTCACACGGACTGGCCTTGTCTGAAAGTGAAACCATCTCCCGAAATTTCCGCTGGCGGTTACGGGAAACTGAATGTGGAGGTCTATGGGGGACCGATCCTCAGCACCTGGCTGGACCGACCGCTTTCCCTGGCAGGACGGGTTTGCCTGCGCAGCGACGATCCATTCCACCCTATCGTTTGCACCTTGGCACTGAAACAGCCCCTATTAACCATTCCCAATGTAGCCATCCATCTAAATCCCACTGTCAATCAGGGAGTAGCACTGAATGCCCAAACAGATTTGCAGCCGATTCTCACCGTCTGCAAACAGGAACTGGAACAGGGAGACTATTTCCTAAATCTTTTGGCAAAAGAAACCGGAGCAAAAAAAGAAGATATTCTGGACTATGAATTCTGCGTATATAACTGGGACGAACCGACTCTTCTGGGAATGCATCAGGAAATGCTCTCCGCTCCCCGTCTGGACAATCTGACCTCCGTGCACGCATGCCTGTCTGCCATTTGTTTTGGAGACCATCCGGACGGTATCCGCATGTCCGTCCTATACGACAATGAAGAGGTGGGAAGCGCCACCAAACAGGGAGCAGATTCTGCCCTAACTAGCCGCATTCTGGAAAAAATCTACGCAACTTTAGGATATTCCCACTGTGATTACCTGGATGCACTGTCCCGCGGATTTCTCCTTTCCATGGATGTGGCTCAGGCATTTCATCCAAACCACCCGGAAAAATACGATCCCAAAAATCAGCTTCCTTTGGGATGCGGTGTGGGTATTAAGCTGGCTTCTTCTCAGGCATATGCCACCGATCCCCTTTCCACCAGTGTCATTGAAGCCATTTGTCAAAAAGGAGATATCCCTTACCGGAAATTCTCCAACCGTTCTGATATTCGGGGTGGTTCTACTTTGGGCAGCATTTCTTCTGCACTGCTTGCCATCCGCACAGTAGATATTGGAATTCCTTTATTAGCCATGCATTCCTCCCGGGAATTAATGGCGGTTTCTGACCAAACTGCCATGGTCAAACTGGCACAGGACTTTTTAGCCTGACCACCTGCGGTGGGGCAAATCGCCTACGGCGCGTACTCTGTCAGTAGTAGGAAAATAGCTAATTTTTTTCTTTTCTATGTGGGCAACGCTGCCCACACCTGCGTCCTTTCTTTTGACGCCCAAAAGTAAGGAAAAGAAAAGGGCGCTTGGGGGCGTGCTCCGGAAATATTTGGTTAGTCGCACTGCCCCCAAGATCCCCTGAGAGCTGTTTGCACACCTGATAAAAACTGTTGTTCTGTGAAAAGCGCTGCGGCGCTAATCGATTCAACGAGTCTGGTGCAATACTTTTATTTGTATAATTTGCTGGTTTGCCATACCTTTTTCTATAAATTAAGCCAAAGGAAGATAGTTCCTTTGGCTTTTTGTTTTCTAATATTATAAGAGTTTATTCTGTGCTTTCTGTTCAAACTTTTCTTTTGCCAGGATAAACCGCTGGTGATGCGCTTCCCCAATTACTTCTTTTTCATCCCGGGCAACCACACGGAAAGTCACCTTTCTTCCCTCTGCTTCCACAATTTCTGCCTCTGCCCATACCTTCATTCCGCAGGGAGTAGCTGCTGCATGGGTGGTGTTCATCAGAATTCCTACAGAGGTTTCTCCTTCTTCCAAAAATGGCTTTAAACAGGCTGCTGCTGCTTTTTCCATCAGTGCCACCATCATAGGAGTTGCATAAACTGCTACATCTCCGCTTCCAACTGTTTTTGCCAAAAGATTTTCGGTTACTACTGTTTCTTCTTTCCATGTTGTGTGCATTGTAATTTCTTTCATTGCATTTTCATTCCTTTCTGTTCGCCGCAAATGAAATGGATCTACAGGATTATTCTGAGTCAGAAAGTACCTGCAGCAAATCGGATGTCAGACAGCTTTCCAAAGAAAACTGCTTGACGCCGTATTTTAAAAAGTAAATATCCAGGGTGTCCCCGATATGATCTGTTACCACACCGTACCCAAAAAATTTGTGAATCACCTTTTTCCCTTTCAGCGGACCGGAAACCTCCAGCCCTTCCATCCATTCTTCCTGATGAAGACGGGTGACAAACCGGGATTTTAAAGCATACTCGTCATTGCAGTAAGGTGCTGTATAAATGGTCAGCCGCTTTCTAGCACGGGTTACTGCCACATAAAAAAGCCTAGCTTCTCCTTCCATCTCTTCCCGATCCCCATCCGACAGCTTTTCTGCCGCCGTCTGGCTGGGAAAAATACTTTCTAGCAGATCAATCAGCACCACATGATCCCATTCCAGCCCCTTGCTGGCATGAATGGAACTGAGCGTCACCTGAGATTGTTTGGAATCCAAATTTCCCTCTTTCAGCTGCTGTTCCAAATCCAACAGGTTTTGCACAAATTCCTCAATGGTCGTGTAATTTCTTGCCACTGTTTTCAGAATACTCCGCTTTAAATTGGTGTTTACCGGATTGCCTTGGGACTTTTTATATCGGCTTTCCAGATAATTTCGGTACCCCATCTTTTCCTCTACAAACCCAATGGCTGCCACAGGTGTCAGAGTGCGAATCCTGCCCACCAGCTTGTGGTACTCTAACATACGGGTTCGCACATAGGGCGGAGCATCCGGGCTATGTGCTGCTGCCTCAAAAACAGATCCAAACTGATCCAGATTATACTTTACAAAAATATATACCATTTTGGAGCACATACATTTATAATAAATCTGAGAAAACGCTTCCAGATTTTTCGGGTCGTAAGCCAAGGTGAAAAAGCTGAGAAAATCCCGCACCACAAAGCTTGTAAAAAAGCGCAGATTGTGCTCTTTCCGATAACAGGAAATTCCCGCATGGTTAAGCCGATCCAGCAGAGGAACGGCACTTTCGTGATTGCGGTACAAAACCGCCATGGTTTCTCCCGGCGGCAGCTTTCGAATCAGCCGTTCTATTGCTTCATACTGCCGGTTATAATCTTCCAGCACTGGATATTCAATGGATGCCTTTCCTGAATACACTGCCTGCATTTCCTTGGGATAGCGGTTTTGATTCACCTTAATAAACTCATTGGCAGCCTCCACAATATCCTGGTTGGAACGGTAATTCTTTTCAATTTTTAGTATCTGTGCTCCAGGGAATGCCTGACCAAATTCCAAAAGCCCCTCCGGATAAGCCCCCCGAAAGGAATAGATACACTGGTCTTCATCCCCTACCACAAATAGTTGGGCAGAATCCCGGAATAATTTTAAAATCTCAAACTGAACCTTGGAGGTATCCTGGGCCTCGTCCACCAAAATATATCGGTATTTTTCTAAAAAATGCCGACGTACAGCCGGTACCTTTTTTAAAATATCCAGCGTGAACACCAAAAGGTCGTCATAGTCCATATATCCATGCTGCTTTTTCCGGCGTTCATATTGTTCCCACACTTCATCGGCCCGCTCCAAATCCGACGCTTCCTGCACCATTTCCTCTTTGGTCAGCATCCGGTTTTTGGAAAGACTCAAAGCATTAGACAAGGTTTCCAGCAAATCGTCGGACAGATATTCTCCGTTGACCTCCTGATAAATCCGCCGGAGCCATTGTGCGGAAGAGGCTTCTCCCGCAGACTCATTTAATAGTTTTGGAAAGGTGCGCTGATACCGGGAGGCATAATATTTGAGAACCGTGTAGCAAAAGCTATGTATAGTGGAAAACCGGGGACTTTCCAACCCTGCCGGCAAAAACAGCCGTTCAAAACGCCTCTTCATATCCTTTGCAGATTCCCGGCTAAAGGTAAGGGTCAAAATCTCCTGGGGAGGCACCTGACGTTCTTTCATCAGGTAGGCGATTCGGCTGACCAGCACAGTGGTTTTTCCAGACCCGGGAACCGCCAGCAAAAGAATGTAGGGGGTGGTAGAAACGACAGCTATCTTCTGCTGTTTATTCAGACACATGGAAAAATGCTGTTCCAAATAATCAAATACCCACATTGCCTTTCTCCTTTCCCAAATATACCAGAAAAAGGAGTGCCGCAGCTTTTTATGCCACGCAGCACTCCGCAAATCGCCGGATTATTGAGGATTTTCTTCCTGCTTGAAAGCATCCTGTTTTTCTTTTTGTTCTGCCCGGTTTTCATCCAATGCCAGCTTTTGCGTCAGTTCCCGAACTTTTGTATCCAGCTGGGAAACCCGCACGGTCATCAAAAACAGTTTGATGAGCAGCACAAAAATAACAAATAAAAATACAAAATTCACCACGCTGGCAATACCCAACAGATGCGTCATCCATTCTGCAATGCAAGGGAAAATGCTGATAAGCAGCAGCCCAAAAGCAAAAACAATCCAGGAAATTGCGTCCTCAATCTGCACTTTTGAATGACGAATTCGTTTGAGCATAAAAAACATGGTAAACAGTGACGCTAAAATCAGTACGCATCGAAATACAATTGTCATGATCCTTTACTTCCTTCCTACCATTCCCAATTTCAGGATTTTTTCTCCCGTTTCCGGAAAAACTGCACCAGCATAATGGAAATTCCCATTCGCAGCATATAGGACATAGAACGCCAAAGATTCAAATAACTTTCTCCGGCAATTCGTTCATCCATCTGCACCTGTACCTCAGACACTTTGGCGCCTTCCCGCATTAAGTAAGACACCGTATCCGGTTCTGGTCCATAATTGACATTCTGGGCAAACTCCTGAATCATTTTCCGGTTAAACATCCGCATTCCGGAAGTGGGGTCCTGTACCTTAAAACCAGTGGTAAGGCGCATGGCCAAACTGATCATCCGGCTTCCCAGCATTCTGGCAGAAAACGGCTTTTTCTCGGTTACAAACCGGGAACCGATTACAATGTCGCTTCCTTTTTGGATTTCCTCCAAAATTGGGGCGATATATTCCGGACGATGCTGTCCGTCTGCGTCAAACTGGATGGCGTAATCATAATCATTTTCATAAGCGTACTTTAACCCTGTCTGAAACGCTCCGGAAAGCCCCAGATTAACCGGCAGGCTCACCAGGTTATATCCATGTTCCCGACAGATACTCGCTGTATTGTCTTTTGAACCATCATTGATGATCACATAATCATACTGGGAATAATGTTCCCTCAAATTGTCCACTACCCGGACAATATTTTTTTCCTCATTATATGCAGGAATTACGATTAATACCTTCAACTTTCTTTTCCCCTTCCCTGTAACCGGCCTTACTTGTCCAGCTGATTGCTTTCTTCGCTTTTCGCATAGAATTTCACCAGTTTCTGGGCAATCCATTCCGGCCAAAATTTGCGAAACATTTCATAGTCTTCCTGAATCCGCACATGATCTTTCAACACCTGAGAGGTTTCTGACCCTCCATGAATTCGATGACACATAAGCGGTTTGGGGTCATAGCAAAATCTGCCCTGCAGTCTGGAAAGCTTTTCCCATGTTTCCCAGTCCACATTGCTTCGATAGCCAAAGCGAAACAGCGGTTTTTGCAAACGCTTTGCCGCATAGGTCACCGCAGGACAGCAAATGGCATTTCCAAGTGCCAACGCTCCCCGCTTGGCAAAGCCGGTTTTCTGCAGCCAGGATAACCGCAGCGGAAGCAGCAGCATCTTTTTAATTTTCATATTTCGGTTAGAATCTGTTTTTTCACTGCCCCGAAGTTCATAATATCCGGTAAAGAAAATCAGGCTGTCCGGATATTGTTCCAGATGACGTTTGGCAGATTCCAAATACTCCGGTTCATAAATGTCATCCTGATGGGCTAATGTAATGTAATCGGTTTTTGCCTGACTGTAAGCAAAATTCCAGTCATCGGCAATGCTTTGTCTTCCAGTATTTATAAAAACAGGAAGATGGTATTTTTCCGCCAGCATTTGAATCCACTGATTCGGTGTAGAAGTAGACACCATCACCTGACTTTTTACTGTCTGCGCTAAAACCGAACGGATACAAGCTTCCAAAAAAGGACTTTCTCCATAAGCGCAGATCACAAATGTATGATTATTCCATTGGGTCTGCATTGGCTTCCTCCCTTTCTTTTTTCAAAACGGCATAAGCCTTTTTTGTCTCTGCTGCCCAAAGCAAAAGAAACAGTACTGTCATCAAAAGCATCAGCAGTGAATACGCCAAAGAAGCGCCCATCAATTCCCAGCGGCGCACCATAGGGTTAGACAGCAGCAATGCCACAGCCGCCACAACAGCATAAATTCCCATCACGTACTTTTGACGGCGCATGATGGTTCCTACATAATAATACACGGTGCTCAGCGCGCTGAAACCACCGCCTACAATCATAATCAGAAGATGAAGACGATAATCCCGTAAATCCGTATGATACACAAAGGATAGAATCGGAATTCCCAAAAAATAAGCGCCGGCTACTGCAACGACAGTCAACCCCAACACCAGAAAACTCAGGCGAATCAATGTACGGTTAAAGTGTTTGTACCTTTTTTCTTCCCAACTGGTAGCAAGAGAAGTCACCATGGGTTTAAATACAAATCCGCTGAACAGATTGATCACGGATGCCGGCATAAACAGGGTAGTAAAAATGGTCTGATACCCTTGAGCCAGATTTTGCTGGTCAATGGCAAATTTAGAGGCGCTGTAAATATAATTGCAAAGGAAATTCCCCAAACACAACGGCAGACAGGCAATCATCAGACTTTTTAAAGAGCCGGTGCTTTTGGGAAGTCCCAACACCGCAAAATGGCGGCAAACCGGCAAATCAAACCACAGCCATACCCCGATGGTAATCACCAACGCCGCAAAAGTAGCCCATAAAGGACTCTTTGTCACCAAAAACACCGCAACAAATCCCAAAGTAGACGCTCCGATTTTGTAAAAAGAAGAACGTCCGGAAATATCCATACGGCCATTTTGCTGATAAAGAGCTTCAAACACATCGCTCACCGCATCAAATCCCCGGTATGCACATACCAGGAAAATAAGCAGTGCTTTTTCCCAGTCATATCCATTGATCAAAATAAATCCCACAGACGCCGCCATCATCAGCCCGCAGGAAATAATACGGGATGCCCAGTAATCCTCAAAAGAATAAATTTGCTTTAAATCAGATGCCTGAAACACCCGCATTCCATAAAATCCCAGAGTCAAAAAAAGCTGACCGGTAGTATAGGCAAAATTAAACGGATCCGCCCCCTCTTTTCCCAAAACAATGGTCACCAGCCAGGTGAGCACAAAGGTGGTGGCAGCATAGGCGGTCCCTGATAAAATCGTCCAAACATAAGTCTTTTTTCCCAGATGACTGGTATCTTTTAAGATTTTATCCTTTAATTTCATTCCATCGACTCCTGTCCAAGGCTACTCATCGTCTCCGCGGTATAAATGATCTCCAAAATCCAATTCATAAGGAAAATGGTTTTTCCGCTTTTCTGGCGGAGGCAGCTGCATATAATCTCCATACAGCACCTCCAGCATCCGATGCATTTCACGGGGAAATGTCATCTTTCTGCCTTCAAAATCCAGCTCCTGTAAAGGATACAGCTCTTCTTTCTCCATCATATTGGTATACGGGCTGGTATCACAGTAATACGCCAGCCGCTTGGTATCCAGATGATTATAGCGGGTAGTCGCCTGCAACATTTTGGAGGCCAGCCATTTTTTAGAAATATGGCAAACTGCCATTCCATAATGGATTACTGCACACGCAGCTTTAATCAGGCTGCCTTTTACACCGGTAAATCCCAGCACTGGAAAAGGCAGGCTCCGCAAAATCATCAGTTTGTTCCAAAACCAGACTTCTCTGGCCTGTTTTCTCATTAAGGCGTCATCGTCCGGTACATTATCGAAGGCATAAATATCCAAGAATATTCCCAAAGGGCAATCAATATCCTTCATGGAATATTCCCGAAATTTGGTTCCCCGAAGCATCCATCTGGTGGTCGCCAAAGGATAATTTGGGTCTGTCTGTGCATTCATGATCACATATTTATCCCCAAATTCTTTTTCGGCTGCCTGCAAAAAGGTATCATAATCCTTTCGGGTTAAAGCCACATCAATATCGTCGTCCCAGGGAATAAATCCTCCATGACGCAAAACACCAATCCCAGTGCCGCCAAACCCAAAATATTCTAAATGATATTTTTTACAGATCCAAATAAAATCGTCTAATATACCAAGCTCAACGTTTTGAATGCGCTGCAGCGTCTCCTGATCATATTCCCGCATAATCAAACGGTCTCCTTTCTCTGGTTACGGTACATATACCCCCTGCAGAATAATCCGGGCATAATCCAATATGGTCAACAGCTGAATCCAAAGTCCAGAAAAGATGATGACCCCATCCGCATTTTTGGAAAGATTCAGCCAGGAACCCCGTACCAGAAGCAGTAACAATGGTAAAAACGGTAAGAAATAACGTCCCTGTACCCCTTGAATAATTTCATAGGTGTTAGGAGTCCACCCAATTGCCATACCTAAAAGGACAATTCCAAAACATCCCAGCGCCAATAATGCCACCCACCATTTCACGCCAGCAGTCATTTTTTGTTCTTCCTTCAGCGGTCGAATTCCAGTAAGCAGAATCCAAACACCAAACACAATCATCAAAAATGGTGACATTTTAATAGTAAACCAGGACAGATGTCCGGTAACTGTTTCAGTATAAAAATCTTTTTGGTATGCCAAGGTACGTACAAACAGCTGGATGGTGTGTACCGGATCTGACAACAGATCACCCACTGTATACGCCAATGTAGGCGTTTCTGTCCACTTCAAATAAATGGACGGGTTTGCCTGTACAAAACAAATAGAACTGATCAGAGAATAAATTAAAAATCCCACTACAATTCCAATTACAGCGGATCCCTTAAACCAATACGCCGTCTTTTTGCTGGAAAACCGTTTCCAGGGAATGATAAACACCAAAAGGAAAATCAATGCATAAGCACCGGTTTTACACATGGTTAACAGAATCCCCAATATACACACCAAAATCATTTCGATGAAACGGATAGGCTTTTTTCTTTCTCCATATGCCAAATAGAAAACTGCACCAATTAGTAAAAATGCTAGTGCATTAATCATGACGTCATAAGAAACAGAACCAACCTGCTGCAATGCAATCGGAAGCATACTGATTCCAAACATGGTCATCTTTCCAAACGGCATCAGCTTCATAGCAAAATAAACCGCTATACAATAAGCGAAAAGATTAAAAAAACGGCCTAAATAATAAGTAGGAACCAACCCTAAATGAAGCACCCGTCCCAAGGTAATTCCCAAGGTAGAAAAAGTATACAAAAACTGGGGTGCAGGAATAATGTTGGCAGAACTCTGTACCATATCTTCTATCGGACAGGTTTCCAACAAATGGTCTTTTATAGTACTATAGACAGAAATATCCGGTTTTGCATTGAGCCCGATAAAACTCACATCACCGGCACGCATCCCCACATAACCTTCATCATAGTTGTCATATTGATCCGTTCCCAACAGCACATTGGAATAGTGGTATGCAGTGGTAAAATGATTAGGCTCATCCGGCACCGCATTCGGAGGCAGCAGCAGAGAATAAGCTGCTCCAAAAAAGAAAATCACCAATACCGCAATCAGTTCTCGTTTTGGTTTGCCCCGCCAGACAAATACAAATACGTAGACAAACATGAAAAATAAGGCGCAGCCTACAATAAAGAGATAGTATACAACCCGCAAATATGCGTTTTGTCCAGAATAAACCTGAAACGCCAAATCAAAATCTTCTTCAATGCGGTCGTTACGGATATGAACGCCCTGATAATAACCGTCCCGCTCTGTGCGGTATAAAGTTAGCGTGGCATCCGGAGCCAGATCCTCTACATAAACATTAATAGAGAGTTTCTGTCCTTTCTCGCAGGAAACCGGAGCATTTTCGAAAATAATCTGATGAAACTGATTGTCCGCTAAACCGTTGGACGCCATTCTCTGTTCAAACAGAACTGTACCCGTCTCAACATCTGTCAAAGTGAAGTAAAGGGTTCCAGGATTAGCACGCTGATAGGTACCAAAATCCAAAGCAAACCCGGTAATATCCCTTCCGTCCGCTTCAAACTGCTGACTGATGGTATCCCCTTTTTTCAAATCAGGAATAACAGAATAAGCGGGCTGAGACTGAATAATACACGCAGGGCTTTGACTGGTTCCCTGAATGACAAATACATCAAAATAATATCCAATAAAAAAGGTTGCCAGCAATATGGCAATCAAGGCAATCACATGCCGGTAACGCCGAAACATCCGCCTTACTTTTTCGCTGTTTTGCGGTTTTGAGGCAGCTGTTTTTCTCTTTTTCATCCGGTTCTTGGGAAAAGCTGCATTTTCCTGCCTGACTGTACTTTCCATAAAACCACACAATCCTCCATTATTCATTAAAATGAAACTATTTCATTGTATCATGAGCCAATATAAAAAGCAAGTAAAGAAACTGTAACTTTTCTCCAGGAAAGTTTACAAAACTACAATTTTCCCCTGTTCCGCTGCTTGCTGTGCCGCTAAAGTGAGCTTGGCTGTCCGTACCCCATCACAATAGTCAGAGTGAATCAAAGAAGCATCCCCATGGCGCACTGCTTCCACAAATGCCTGCAAAGCTCTGTAGTGATGGTCTCCTGGGAAGTTGTGTCTCACTTCGCCCTCTTTGGTGCACAAAGTCAGCCCTTTTCCCCAGTCATACTTCACCATACCGTCCTGACAAACCAGTGTAAATCCAACCCATCCAGGAGTTCCCGGTTTTTGAAAACATCCAGTCATAACAGAAGCCACCACGCCGTTCTCAAAAGAAACGGAACAAACTGCGCAGTCATCTACGTCGCATCCTTCAATCTCCCCGTGCAGGTCAGACCGGGACATAGCAGAAACTGTTTTGGCTTCCCCCAGCAAATACCGCAGCATATCAAAAATATGCGTACACTGTTCCACCAGCTGCCCTCCAGAAGATTCTTTTTTTCTCCACCAGGAAACCCCTGGCATATCACCGATCCATCCGCCGTATGCCATCACCACTGGATGCTGCTTTAACCATTGGCGCAGCTCCGGCAAATCTGGATTATACCGTTCCTGATATCCTACACTGGTTAAAATTCCAGACTCTTTTACAATTTTCTCTTTCCGTTCCATCTCTGCCTGATTCAGTCCCACAGGTTTTTCCACATAAAAAGGAATATGGTGGGCAGCCGCCATTTCTTCTATTTCATCATGTCCTCCAGGAATGGTGGAAATTACTGCAAAATCCAAATCCGTTTCTTTTTCAAACATTTCCCGGTAATCCTGATAACACCGAGCACCGGGCACCAACTTGACAGTCTCCTCCAAACGATCTCTGGAACGGTTGACAAGGGCGATCACCTGCACCCCTTCCATATTCAACAAATTTTTCAGATGCTGGTTTCCAAATCCTCCGCACCCAATGATTGCTCCTTTTAACTGCTTCATATTCTCCGCTTCCTCTCTTACAAGGGCAGGGAGCCCTCTTCTATTCAGAAGGCTCCCTCCCTTTTTATTTTTCCATTTTTAAAACAATTTAAAATTATACTCCTGCAATTTTACAAGCGGATATCAGCGCTTCCCACTGACACCGATTATCGCAAAACGGCAGTTTTTCTTCAGACAATTCCTCAATATCCGGAATATCTCCCTGTGCAAATTGCCCCATTCTTGCTGCGGCACTTTCAAAGCGGGCTGCCTGTCCGCCCATCCGCAGATCAATAATTTCAAATCCATAAGGCTTGCTGACAGAAAACCAAAGTTCCCGCCATACTTTGCGCAGGCTTTCATAAGCAGCAATCACTGTTCTGGCGTATTCTGAAAGCATAGCAGCTTGTTCCAAATTGCGTTTGCGAACGGTAATAGCCGCCTTTTCTCTCCACACACATTTGTGGTACAGGGTATTTGCCAATTCCCGGTAGAAAGCATATAACAGTTTCAGTTCGCCTTCTTGTTCGGCGTACTTTGCATATTCTGTGAATAAATCCTGATAATAAGCGGACAGATTTTTTCCTTCCAGATCTTTTTCAAACAGAGGAATCAAAGGATCCTCGAACAAAATTCGTTTGCACAGTCCAGTAACCCCTTCTAAATCCTGATCCTGTTCTGCCTGAAATGGCGGATGGTCAAACTGGGATAAATGCAGGAAACTGTCCGGATCGGCTCCCACTGTTTCTGCAAATGCCTGGCGGACATGCGCTTCATCATACTTGCCCTCATAGGAAAATTCCGCGAAAATCTGTAGTCCGTAAAGAATGGTGAGCAAACTGGCCTCTGCACCATTGTCGCCCCAGGCAGTAGCAAACACCTCTTGAATTCCTAGCTTTCGGCACTGGGTTAAAGCCGGAATGGTAGTTTGCAGTGTTTTATCATAGTTGGCACTGGGGCCTGCCCAAGTCCAGATTCCGCCTGCAAACAACACCGGAGCTCCGAACTTCTGATGATTTTTCAGCATGCGCTCATAGGTTTCTTCATCATGATGATAATAATCCCAATACACCAGACCAATATCTTTCGGTGCCTTGTCCACCATTTCCTGGGGAATCACCGTTTGAGGATCATAATATTCCCGAGAAGGAGAAGCTGACCGGAAGTACATATCGCTCCACATTACCGCATCCAGTCCATGCTTTTGCAGAATCTCCCGAACCCTGCGCAGATGTTCTTCCATCAGATTTCCCCGAGACTCATATCCGTTTTGATCCAAATACCGTCCCAATCCCAGATTCGCTGCCTCATCCATTCCAATATGAATGCGGTTGGAACGATACGGACGAGATGCGCTGACAATCATTTTTTCCAGCAGCGCATAGGTAGCATCGGATCCTACCATCAAAATATCCTCGGTATCTTTCACCGGGTCCATTGGATTCCAGTGAAGCACCCGCTCCAAATGAGCCAAGGTTTGGATACAGGGCACCAGCTCAATGCCAAAAGCATCTGCATAATCGTCCAGATCCCGTATTTCTCTTTCGGAATATCGTCCCCGGGCATAACCAAAATACGGTTCTCCGTCCACTTCATAGGTATCCTCTGTATACATCATGCCCAAATTAAGCCCCATCATTGCCATACGCCGGAAAAACATTTTCAGCGCTTCCGGCTTCATGACAGCGTTTCGAGACATATCAAACATAATGCCGTTTTTGGAAAAACAGGGAACTTCCTGACAGCTGCCCCACTGATTTTGTCTTTTTCTAGCACAGAGAATCCGCAAACCCCGGAAAAACTGGATCTTTTCCTCGTATTCAATCACAGCTTTTTCTTTTGCAGCTGTAACGGACAGTCCATGTTCTCCTTTCCGTACTTCTACAGGGTAACCGGATGTTCCGACTTCGTAGCCTAAATCCTTTGACAAATACTGGATTCCTGTCATCAGTTCACTGACTTCGCCTGAAAAGGTAAGTATGCCCATGTATGCTCCTCCTTACACTTCTTTTCGCAGTTTTTGGAACAAATCTGCCGCCAATTTGTCCCGCTGAATCTGATAAACACAGCGCATAAAATGCCGCCTATGATCAAAACTGTAATGGCTGTCGTATTCTGGAATGGGGCTGTGATCCAAAAAGTCCTGTTCCAGCTCCTCACCCATCAGCCAAGCCGCAGCAGTCACATCCCAAATCACCCGGCTCCAAGTAGGAAGACCGCCGTTTTTACACACTTCCTCATACTGCTGTGCTTCTGTAGTGACAATATTCACCAAATAATCACAAAGTTCATTTTGACCTTTCAGCCAGTACTCTAATTCTGGACCAGTCACCGCAAACCGATCCGCTACCCCCATGCAGGGAATCTGTATGAGCGGTACACCGCTTCCAAACACTACCCGAGCAGCAGCAATATCCTGAACCATGTTAAATTCATCGGTCACAGGCCAGGTCCAGCTGTGTCCTCCCAGCCAAATTACTACAATGTGATCCTTTAACTTAGGTTCCATAAGCAAAGCAGATGCAATATTGGTAATGGCTCCAATGGCTACCACATACAAAGGCCGTTCCGGATCATAGGACATTCCCCGTTTTACCAGGTCTCTTGCCGCAGGAGAATCTACTGGATGGGTCTCGTCCGGCAAATACCGGTCAGATCCACGAAAGACCTGGTCATCCAACCCATGTTCCCCCGCCAGGTGAAGAATTTTAAAGATCTCATAATAGCTTTTTTCCATCCCGTCTGCCGGACCGGAAGAATGCTGATTCCAGAACGGTGCTGCATAAACTCCTTTTAAAGCTACTTTTTCCGGAGAACGAAGCAAATACGCCAAAGCAAACTGATCATCAATTTCGTTATAAGTATCTGTATCCAGTACCACGTCTACAATTCCATAGGGTCTGCGAAGTTTTTGAAGCATTTTTTCCTCGGTCATAATCAAAATTCCTTTCTTTAATCACAGTTTTATGGTTCTTATTTATCATGTGCTTTTTCGGATACCAAAACTCATGCATCTATCCATGCAGTCCACCTGACCGCATATATTCTTTACAGTTATAACTATAAAGGATTTAAACAAAAAAATCAACGAAAATATCACTAATTTTACCGTTCTTGGATAAAAATCTGAATTGCTGTAATCCACAAATGGATCAATTGCATTTGCTTTTTATTTTTTTAATTTCGGTGTAACACATTTCCCTCTTCCAACATAGGATACAACATAACAAAGGTCAAAACAAAAAACCGAAACGTTTCCCAATAGTAGGCGTTCGGAGACCTTTGGAATAGATTTCAGATACTATTGGAGAAAGAGGTACTTTATGTGCGGAAATAACTGGTAATTCCCAATAAGATAACCATTTATAATATGGTAGAATAAAAGCAGATCCGGCAAGGTTATACCCTGCCGGATTCTTTCATATCGTTTTCAATTAAGCGACAAATATATGCGTTTACACTTTCTCCACGAGATGCAGCAAAAACTTTGATCTTTTCCTTTTCTCCTTTCGGAATGCGAATTTTAATTTCATCATAATTGTTTTTCATATATTTGGCCACAGCTTTTTGCTGTGCTTTACTGGCTGGCATAGAATCCTCCCCCAATCTTATTTTCAGTATACCATATTTTTATATCGGGTACAATATACAAATTGTACATATATCAAGTTGAATATTCGGCAATTCGCCTATTGATATATTGGGTACGATATAGTACAATAGAAACATAGAGAGGAGGTGGTCAATATGGACAAACAAATAAAAAAGCTTATCAAGCTGGTGCAACAGCTCAATAAGCTCATGATTGAGATAATCTCCCTTGTCGGTTGGGTACTTATCTTAATCAAACTCTTTCAATAGGGTTGGGGCTTCGGCCCCTCCCTTATCTAATATACCATGAAGCAAGGAGGAAATCAACCGTGAGAAAAGATATTTTCAGATTAGTCATAGAGATTTTAAAGTTCATTGGGCTTACTGCTGTTTTAATCATTTTAATATTAGGAATCTGGAAACTACTATAAACAATAATTCCCCCGGACTTTATTTAGTCCGGGGCTTTTTCGTTACGCAATCATCTGTCCCTCTTTGACATTGCCTTCTGTTTTCTCAGCGAAACGGTACACCTTGCCGTCAATAGTCTGCTTACCCTTCACCATTTCGCCTTCTTTCAGGTTTTCGGAGGCTTTCGGACTTAGGTAGTACCAGCGCCCATCCACTTCCAACCAGCCTTTGAGCATTTCGCAGGTTTCGGGTTTCAGGTAGTACCACCGGTTGTCTGATGAGTGATACCATCCCTCATGGGCTTTTCCGTTTGCGTCAAATACGTACCACTTGCCACCAAGCAATTTCCATGTATCATGATACATCTTGCCGTTATCAGCGCAGCAGTACCAGCCGCCTTTGTACTGAATCCAGCCTGTTTTCATCCATCCGTTTTTATCAAAATAGTACCATTCTCCGCTGATCTTCTCCCAGCCGTTTTTGGTATAGCTGCCGTCAGCGTGGCGATACCACCATTTCCCTTCCTGCTGAATCCAGCCAGGTTTGCCATATAGCACAGTATAACATTCGTTCATGTCAACATTTCCAGAAATCCCCGGCACTCTGCCAGTGCTGGTATACTGCCACATATCAACTTTACCGTTGTATGTAATCTGATTGTTATACTGGGCAAGCCACACAGGATACTGATTAAGCTGAGACATATCCAAATAATTCACAAGCCAGTTTTTGTTTGCGTAAATCCCTACACGATATCCGGACTTTTGCATTTCATCGCAAAACGCAAGCGCAATCTGTGTAAGCGTTGATTTTCCTAGATGTGTCATAGAACCGTCTTCCAAATCATAAAACACCGGATATTCAAGGGTTTTCCCCGCAAGCCAAGAAATACACGCTTTAGCTTCTGTCCGGGCTTCTGACACGCTTTGAGCATAAGAATAATGATATACACCTACAGGAATTCCAACCGATTTACAAGCCATGTAATTTTGTTCAAAATATTTATCTTTCTGACTTACTTCTCTACCAAATCCAGCCCGTAAAACTGCAAACTGGATTCCAGAAGATTTTACCTGAGACCAATTAACATTACCTTGTGCATATGATACGTCAATTCCTTTTAATGTCATAATTATTCCCCCTCAACATAGGTTTTTACCTGCTGATTCTGCTTGAGCATTTCACGCATCAGATCTAGTGCTTCATCTACCCAACCGGAAAAGGTGGTGAAACTGATAAACTGCACCCAGGGAAATTTGCTGACCGCCCAATCGTAAACCTGCCTTAATTTGATTTGTCCAGTGCCGCCGCCCAATTCCTTTTCCGCCTGAGTGACTGCGTACAAAAGCCATTCTTTAAGGTTGGAAACCTGCTTGTCCGTAGGCAGATGAAAGAATTTAATCATAGCAACAACTACCACGCATACAACGGCAATCAAACCAAAAACAATATACCAATTATCTACAAACCAACTCATATGTATCCTCCTTTATTCCGGGAATTTCTGTTGAGGTTCCGGCTGTGTGTCGGCTCCATTCTTTTTAATTTTCTCTTTGTTTTCAAAGGCTGCTTTCAGTAAGTATCCTAAAATTCCGACAGTCATCGGGGCACCGATAAAGCTGAGCAGGGAAGAAAGTTCCCCGCCCGTTCGGTATACCATGTAAGCGCCGAATACTGCCCCGACAAACCATACCAGCGTCATAGCGATAATTACTTTTTTGGAAAATTGAATCCACCGTCTCATTTGTGATACTCCTCCAAATCCCCAATCCGGTGATTAATCACTTTGATTTGTTCCTCAACCACCGGCATCCGTTCCGCAAAATTGTTGTGCTTATGTACCTTATCTTCCAGCTGCTGTAAGCGGTAATTGGTCATTTTGGAAGAAGCTAGAATCCCGCCTAGGCTTCCGCCTAAAGTGCCGATGAGAGCCAGAAGAGCTACAATGATATCATTGGACATCTTCCTGTACCTCCCAATATTGAATCCATCTGCGCATTTAGTTTATACCTCCACCACTGCTGTTAGAAATAGTTACATTATCAGTTATTTCATAAATATATAAAGATTCTTCTGTATCAGTTGTAACCAAACTTGCCCCATCAGCAGGGGAAAAACTTGCTTGTGGGCCATACATATAAATAGCAATTAAAGATTTTTTGGGAATAGTAACTGCAGAGCTTGCTGAATTCAACTGTTTAACTACTGGATACGCTCTCCAATCTTCTAAATATTTTAAAATGCTAATTGATACTTGTAAATCTGCGCTAGGTGTCACCGTCACCGTCTCAACCGCAGGAGCACTACCTCCCCCGCCTGCTGAAATTTTACGTCCGTAAATTGCCATGTTATCGCCTCCTATTCTGCTGTCCAAAGTTCGAAATGGGTTACAGTCATAGCGTTGATTTCAAAATCAAGTTTGGAGTTAATATATTCTTCGCGGTGTGTAGCCAAAGTAATTGCAACTCTATCGTTTTCTGATACATCAAACGTAAATTCAGAAGATGGCTTTAAAACATAAAAAGGTTTCATATTATCGCTAATGTAATCATCAGCATAGTTGTGTCCGTTGATCACCGCATATATTATATAGCCGTTTTCGTCATTACCATTTTGTATTCCATCGTTATTTTCATCACGATATGTTAAAGTTATTAACAATTTTAATTTTTTAATACCTGGTTCTACAGTATATTCCGCAACATTATTGATGTCTGGAATAGCAACTGTATAATTGTAATCGCTTTTGCATTCCCCATCCCAAGAGAACACCATCTTTGGCTCAAATTTCGCAGGTTTGGTTTTGCTGATACCGCCGCCGAGAAGTTTCCCACGGATGTCTGGTAAAATTATAATTGTTTCAGAATTGGTGTATAAAGTTTCAACGTCTTGAGAAGTGGAATTTACACGATATACTATATTTCCAGAAGTTAACGCAGTATCTTCAAAAACATTTTGATCTCCAGAATAAATTTGTCTGTAATTTTCATCATTTATTTTTCTTTCCAAAACGTAATTTGATTCTTGCGGCTTATTCCAGTTTATAGAAATATTTTCCCCAACGTTATATTTATTTTTGTCAGTTTTTAAATAGCTTGGAGGATTCATTTCGCTTTTTATGTTTACTTCTATCCACACTTCTGTAATGTCTGAAACAATTTTTTCGGAACCGCTTACAACTATTTGAACATATTCTGCCGCTCTTGCTTTTGGCTCCCCGTTTACTGATAAAATATCAAAAAAATGCTTTTCATCATCTTTTACAAAAAATAACGTATTTCTTATAATATCAGGCGCCCAACCATCTGAAAACATAATTTCTAAGCCATTGCCATCCGAAAACACATAATTTACGGAATATTTTTTATATATTATATCTGCCATCAGCTACTCACCTCCACAGAGGTTACGGTAATCTGTACCTGAATATCACTTTCCGGTGGGGTTTTAGTTACAGCACTCAATACTCCAGCGTTATTTTCAGGAATAATATCATCTTTCAGTAAATCCATATATTCAATGCTGGTGTCAAAGTCTACTTTATCGTTTGCAGTCAACCCGTCTACCGTTACAGTCTGACGGTTTAAGCCATCTTCACCAGCAACCCAACCGGAACTACTCAGCGTTACAACCTTAACCAGTGGCTTTTTAATCGCCCCAGCTAATTCCTGAATAATCTCTTGTCTGTCATCTGGTGTCCAGTAATCAACGCCTTTTACTGGGGTTTTCCCGTCAGCACCTGCCGGGCCTTGTGGTCCAGTATCACCAGTATCGCCTTTAGGCCCCTGCGCACCATCTGCACCAGCTGGACCCGGTTCACCCTGCGGGCCTTGTACTCCATCGGCTCCCGCTGGACCTTGTGGGCCCTGTTCCCCCGGGTCTCCTTTAGGCCCTTGCGGACCAGTTTCGCCTGGGTCACCTTTTTCCCCCTGTGGGCCCTGCAACCCTTGAGGCCCCGTGTCTCCAGGATCGCCTTTATCTCCTTTTTCTCCTGCTGGTCCAGGTTCCCCTGGGTCGCCCTTTTCGCCTTTTTCGCCCGCTGGTCCTTGTGGTCCCATTGGACCCTCTGGACCTGTTGGCCCTTGTGCGCCGTCTTTACCGTCAGTGCCTGCTGGTCCCTGTGGCCCAGTATCACCGGTGTCTCCTTTTGGACCTTGTTCACCAGGTAACCCTTGCGGACCTTGTGGACCCTGTTCCCCTTGTGCACCGTCTGCGCCTGCTGGACCTGCTGGTCCTTGCTCGCCCTGTGGGCCTGCTGGGCCTTGTAGTTTACCAATCGGTTTCCATTCGCTTGTATCTGTTCCCCAAATATAAATAATATTATCTTCCGCTGTACCTACTGCGTATGCTTGCCCTTTTTCCCCAGTTGGATGTGCTTGTTGAAGAAGTTCAAGTGTGTCGTATCTGTCTATTACTTCAAACGACGTTCCATCTTTTCCCGGTTCTCCCTGTGGCCCCGCTGGGCCTTGTGGTCCTATATCACCAGTATCACCTTTAGGGCCTTGTGGGCCTGCTTCTCCGGGGTCGCCCTTTTCGCCTTTTTCACCAGTTGCGCCTTGCGAGCCAGTTTCACCAGGATCACCTTTAGGCCCTGGCTCGCCTTGTAATCCTTGTGGCCCCTGTGGTCCTGTTTCACCCTGTAAGCCTTGCGGACCAGTTTCACCTTTCTCACCCTGTGGGCCCTGCAATCCAGTGTCACCTTTTTCACCTTGCAATCCTTGTGGACCCTGTTCGCCAGTATCTCCCTTATCTCCTTTGTCTCCCTTGTCGCCTTTAGGAATTACGAAATTAAACACAGCAGCGTTTTCTGTGCCAGCGTTTTTAATGATAGCCTGTGTTCCAGGTTCTCCGGTAGTTACAGTACCCACTTCAATAGTAGCAGATACCGCTTTTGCTGCTGCGTCAAGTGCTTTCTGAGCCGCTTCGTTTGCCGCCTGCGTGGCTTTCTTTGTATTTTCAGTTTCTGATTTCATTATGTCAATGGATTCCTGAATATCAGGAATTTTTTCCATAGCTTCATTAACTCGGTCAATTACTGTGTCAATTCCGCCTTCCATTTCAATGACACGCTGCAACGCTTCAACAAACGTCTGATACTCAGGAGAACTTTCAATAGTGCCCATATCGCAAGCTGATGGTTCAATCATCACAATTAAAACTGCAGTAGAAAGTAACTGCTCCGCATTAATTAACTGAATTTCACAAGTAGCTGCGCCTGATTTAATTAACATTTGCTGAGTAAGCGTAAATTTTGCGGTTGTTCCTTCGACTACAGCTGGATTCAATACCACCATGCCATCAGGTTTTCGCAATGCTACGTTTGCGGTTACGCCTTCTTCTGGTGTGTACGGTACACCTTGATTTGCAAGCATACAGATCACTTCACGACTTGCCTTGTCCCCTTGTTTTGCATGGATAATTGGAGGACTCGTTTTTGCTGCAAAATCCAGTGTTACCGTCTGCTTAATTGTTTCCATTCAGTTTCCCCCTTAACTCTTTGAGTTCTTCTTCAAGATTTTCTATGCGTTGTGCAAGCTGTTGGATTGCTCTTGTTTCCATGGCGTGAAGATACGCAAAATTAACTTGATACAGCACATCATCTCCGGATGGAGTAATCGGTTTTTGCACTAGCTCTGGATTTATTTCTTCAAGCTCCTGCGCTATATATCCACATGATACATCGGGACTAGCAAGCCCGTTGCTCAGTTCTGCCTGTGGAGTATCTTTGTTCCATGTGTATTTCCTATGCCTAATTTTTTTAATCACAGAAAGTCCGTCTGTCTCAGAATCCTCAATATTATGCTTCATTCTGGCGTCTGAGGTTTCTCCCCAACCTGCTGCTGTTACTTTTCCAGTAAACCATCCAGCACCGTAAACATAAAGGTGTTGATGCACGGCAAGCCAATATTCTCCGTACTGTTCCCCTTGGATTGTAGTACCGGCAACCTGTAAACTGCTACATTTAATTGCAGCATTGTAGGCTTCCACCAAATTCCCACCGATTACTACATTTTTCCCAAACGCAGCAGAACCAGTATGATATAGTCTAATAGGAGCGTTTGCAATATTTGACCAGTTTCCCCCACAGAAAAAACCAACTCCATCGTGCTGGCTGGAATATGTATTAATCCCTACGCCTCCGTTTTCTCCGCCAAGTATATTTTGATTCAATACAAAACTTCCAATATGGCTGCCAGCGTCAGCGTATACACGCCCGTCCAACATCAGCGTACCGTCTGGCATCGCATAAAATACTTGTCTGCCGCCAGACAGTATTTTGATAGCGCCGTCATATACCGTCAGCCCGTCTAAACTGATTTGCGTCTTCCCTTTCCGGGTTTCCCCGTCAACGCCAATCATTTCAAAGTAAAATGTGAAATCTTTTGAGGTTTGAACCAGCGAGGATACCTGTTTTTCCAATTCTCCAATGCTGTTTTCAATTTTCTCTTCAATTTCGCTTTTCAGTTTTCCGTCTGCGGCAGTAAAAAGCTGGGTCACCGTTTTTACAACACCGGTAATTTCATCTTCTATGGACTGTTTAAATTCAACACTCAGCGCTTCCGCTGATACACTGCCTGCTTTTAAAAGCGCACCTTCCAGTTTTCCCGTAAGGATATAATCCGCCACAATTTTTCCGTCAGCGGTGATTGCCAGCCCATACGGACCGTTGATTCCGGTGGAACTGTGTCCAAGCCCCGCAAGATTCCACCGCCATACATTCTTTGCGGTGTTCTTATCATCAGTATCCATAATCAGGATTTCTCTGGGATGATTCTCAGGATTCAGTACGATACAGCCGCCGGTCTGTCCGGTAATGGCTTCCGTAGCCTCTTTGATGGCTTGCTGCATCCGTTTTGTGAACCACCCTGACTGTTGACGCACTACTTCCTCTACCTGATCGGAAATGTCAGTAGAACCTGTCACAGTATCCGCAAAATTCCCTTTGGCGTCTCCCAGTTCAATGGATTCATACTGTTCTGTCAGACCATTAAATTCCGTTCGAATGACCTTTGCCTTTGCATCAATTCCAAGTCTCGGGAAGCGAACGGTCACCAGATCACAAAGCCGAACCTGCTCCAATACTGCTCGATCCTGATAATCGGTAGACTGCCACAACTGCAGAAAAGAGGCTTTGATGTTAATATGGGGTTTTCCAAAATCATTGAGTTCCATGTAATTTTGGGCAAACTCGCGCAGCCGTTCTGGAGTGGGAACTTCATCCCCGAATTTTTCGGAAGCATCCCAGGAATATACCCGCCCATGCCCGTACTTTTCAAAGTCTTCACATTTGAGAATCTTTTCGGGCAGTTCTACTAGAATTTCTTCCCCGTCTCCTTCCTCCGTATCCGGAGTATATTTGGCATAAGGGTAAATGGCGGTATACATTCCTTCCAGGCTGGATTCCTGTTCGGCGTTAATCAGGTTTTTTCCGTACTGGATCACCACGCCGGTATCTCTGCCGCGGTGGGCATATAATTTCACATCGAAGTTGTCGAAAGCATATTCCCCGCCAAACAAGTCCAGAATACTTCCCTCCCGCCCCATCATCCAGGCACGGGGAGACGCCGGTTCATCCGTTGTCATCGTTTCCACCCGGTCAATGTCGCTCCATGCGGTGAACGGATGCAGCAGCACAGCAGAGGAAAAAAGTTTTTCCATCACAAGCGCAGCATTCCCGGAAGCAGTAAATCCCGGCAGTACTAGGTTATCTGACAAGGCGTAGCTAATATGCTCCCCTTCTACCTGAATCACTCCGTCCGTGGGGGCGGTAATTTTATGAACCAAAAAAATCTGATCTTTATCAAACAAATTTGGCTTTGCTTTAATATAACAATCCGGCTGAATCTGATGAAACAGCCGCCCGGAATCTGGATATTGAAGGGAAAGTTCATAGATTCCGTTTCGTTCTTCCGCTACGATATAGGACAGTGTGTCTGTCATAAGTCCAAGTCCAAAATTGGAAAAGTCTGTGGTTTTTGGAGGATAAAGAATCGGTATCACAGGGATTTCCACCTCGGTTTCCACTCAATTTTTTGAAGATTCCCTTCCCAACTCAGTTCGTTCCATCCTGGATTCAGAATGGGGAAACCTTCTCCCTGCATACGGTCATTCATGGGAAGGGTTTCTTTATAAGCATTCATCATTTCACTGTCCACCTCAATAAAGTCCGTGATATCCTTAAAAATCCAGCCTTTATTTTCGATGTTCAGGGTAATATCCCCGGAACCGTAAATTTTTAAGTACGGCTCCGCCTGGCAAAATTCCGGATTATAGATTTTACCCGGCTGTGTCAATGTAAATATCTGCTGTCCTTCCCACGAATACCGAAATGGTTTACAGGAAAATTTGATATCTGCTTTTCCGATCTGCATCATCATTTCAGAAATATCGATTTGATTGGATACATATGCCATTCTAAAATAATCCGGTTCGTAAGTATCATATAAAATCTGATATCCCGGCTTTCCTACAAGCCAGTTCCGTATTTGCAGAGATAGATCCGGGAGCTTTAAAGAATCATCTCCCCACCAGGCTACAGAATAGGAACATTCCACATTGTCGTACCCGCCATCATCAGTGAGAAGCGCTCCGCTCCTTCCAGGAATTGTATGCTCTGTGATTCTTCGTTTCGGCGCCGGTGCTGGGGAATGATCGGTAATAATCATGTGAAATTCTGTGGTATTTTTTCCGCCGAACGTGAACGAATTGATCTGCTTTATCGTTTTGGTCTCCCCCTTTCCCGTTGTTTTCGGTATGCTTCCTGTGCTTCCATAGATTCGCGAACCAGACCTTTTGTGCCTTTCCCGGTAGTTTCATAAAAGTTTTCAATATGAAAATTGATGGAATTGTCGCTCTGCTGGGATATCTGCCCCGTTGGACCATTTCCAGCTACAGCCAGCTGAGGATTCAGCTGCATATCATAGGTAAGTCCCTGCAAAGCATCTGTTACATAGTGTTTGCTCTGTTCAATTCCTTCTGCCAGTCCCTTCATGAAGTCCGGCATCCAGCTTTCATAATCAGTAAGCGGTCCTTTATCCGGAACAGAAAAGTGTAAAAACTCCCGGATCCTTTCTGCAATCCCGGATACTGCACTGGTAATTGCACCAATCATGCTCTTAATTCCATTGATGAATCCCTGGATCATATCTTTGCCCCAGGTCATTGCCTGAGAAGGCAAGGATTTGAGCCAGTCAATCGCTGCACCTACACCGGATTTTACAGTATCCACTACCCCGTGAATGGTAGATGAAATTCCATTTTTCATGTAAGTAAACATATCAGAGCCGATTTTAAGAAGTTTTCCTGGCAGCTCCTGAAACCAGGTGATAATGCTGTTCCAGAGATTGATAATAAACTCTTTGATGGATGTACAAAGGCTGGTAATCGTTTCAAGAAATCCGTTCCATGCAGAGGAAATTCCTTCTCCAATCGCTGTCCAGGTATTAGAAAAGAAGGTTTTAATTGCTTCCCATACAGCGGTGATTCCTTGTTTAATGGCATCCTGAGCCATTGAAAAAATAGACTTAACGCCTTCCCATCCAGCAGAAAACGCTCCTGTGATCGCACTGAACCATCCGGAAAAATAAGTTTTGATTCCTTCCCATACAGTTGAAATTCCACTTTTGATATTTTCCCAGATGTTTGCCATATCAGATTTCAGCTGATCAAAATCACCAGTAATCAGGTCACAGATAAACAGCACCGGAGCCAATACGATATTTTTAATCGCTTCCCAGGCACCGGAAAACACCAGTTTGATTCCTTCAAACACTTGAGAAAGCCCGTCTTTCGCCCCATTCCAGATATTCAAAAAAATATCAATAAATGGCTGCAATCCGCTGACAATTCCCTGCCAGATAGAAGAAGCGCCAGAAGTGATCCCTTGCCAAAGTCCTGAAAAGAATTCTGTAATCCCAGACCACGCATTTTGAATTCCGCTTATCATTCCGTCCCAGATGTTTTTGGCTCCATCTGCGATCCCCTGCCACAGGTTATTCCACCATTCTGGAATTCCGGCAAACCAATCCACCACTGCCTGCCAAGCGTTTGGGATAGTCTCAGTAAAAAACACTACCAAAGCATCCACCACGTTGGCGGTAATCTCCTTGATGTTCTCCCAAAGATTGATCCAGAATTCCCGGAATCCTTCACAGTTTTTCCACAACAGAACAAACCCTGCCACCAAAGCGGAAATACCGGCAATAATCCATCCAACTGGTCCGCTTAATGCGGCTAAAGCTGCTTTGATCCCACCTAAGACTGGTGCGAGTGCTCCTCCTGCTGCCATAGCTGTTTTAAGTGCACCGAACACTTTGATTACTGTACCAACTGCCGAAACAATATTTCCTATTATTGTAACAACAGGACCAACTGCTGCCAGTATAGCACCGATTACCAATACTACTTTCTGTCCGCTGTCAGACAGCCCGTTAAACCAACTGAGCATTTTTGTAGTCAATTCTGTTACTGCAGTTAAAAGAGGCTGCAGCGTCTCAGCCAGTGAAGCCATCTGTTCCTGCAGTTCGGCGTTAGCGGTTTTGTTTTTAACCAGTGCTTCGTTGTTTTTTACCCATGCAGAATAGGTGTCATTGAGCCCCGCATCTGCCAATGTTTGCAATGCCAACTGTTGTTTTTCTGTTTCCGTAGTACATTCTGAAAGTTTTTCGCTAAAGCTTTCTGCTCCAATCCCCAGCCTGTCCAAAAGTTCTCCAAACTGCCCAGTCGCTTCACCAGTGGCAATGGTTTCCTGCAAACTGTCTGCCAGACTTTCGATTTTTAAAGTATCCGGAAAGCGAAGATAGGCTCCTGCCAGCCCTTCTACTGCTTTTTGAAGATTTGACTCTGTAAACCCCGCCTGCAAAAGGTTTGACGTTGCTTCTACAGAACTGTCTGTTTCATCCGATACCACATTAAATTTTTGGAACGCATCTCTAACTTTATCAATCGAAATTCCTGCCTCAGTGGCGTTGTTGTCCAGTTTGGAAAGGTCCGTTCTCAATTCTTCTGTAGCCGGAACAGTAGCAAAAGCCGCCGTTCCCAAAGCGGCCACCCCTTTTGACAGGGGCATAATTTTCTGTCCCACGCCCGAAATCTTATTTCCAACCCCGGAAATTGCGTCCCCGGCATCAGAAATTTTTGACGCTGCCTGATTGGTTTCTTTGATCTGTTCTTCCAGCGCTTCCGCTTTTTTCGCAGTCGTAATATATTCCCGCTGCAAAGCCCTCTGTTGTTCTTCTCCAATCGGCTTTGCGCCCTCTTTTTCCAGTTCGCTCATGGACTGACGGAGAATATCTGCCCGTTCTTTGGAAAGGTCAAGCTGCTGGGCTAAAATGGTTTGTTTCTGCGCCAGCAGCTCCGTGTTCCCCGGATCCAGCTTTAAAGCCTTATTGACTTCTCTCAATTCAGATTGAAGGGAAGCCGCCTTTTTATCCACCTGTTCCAGGGCTTTTACCAGCGGGGAAGTATCCCCGCCGATTTCAACAATAATTCCTTTTATTTTTTTGCTTGCCATGCCGCTTCCTCATTTCGTTCAGCTTCATGGCTTTTTCTTTTGCATTTGCGGGCAGTGCCCGCCCCCAATGACGCTTCGCTCGGACTCTGTTAGCCGAGAGATAATTATTTGATATTTCCGCTTTACTGACAGAGTGCGAACGTAGTGTCCTTGCCCCACCGCTAGATGGTTCGGGTCCAGGGGTGTGAACCCCTGGTTAACCGAATCGAGCACGAAGTTTTTTCCGATCTGGCTCGGTCTGCTCCATCCTCCAGCAATTTTCCAGATATTCCTGCCCTTCTGTAGTCTGCATATTGTTAAAAATCATAGCGTCCCGCAGCAGAGCGAGAAAGTCAAAATAATCCAGTTCCAACACTTCATAAAGATTCAGACCAGTATAATCAATGACCGCCTTTTCTTGGGAGGTTGCCAGACTGTATTTTCCCCTATTCCGCTGGTCATACGGATAATAGGGGAGCCTCAGTTTTTTTGATTTTTTGTTGCGATAACCCATTCCATGTACGGAACAAAAATCTCCTGCATCTGGTCAAAATCCAGTTCATCCGCCATATCGGGAGTAATTTTCACTTTCTGCCGGTTTTTGCTCAAAATTTCAGATACTCCATAGGACAACGCCTCCGTGTTATCCCCGCCGCCTGACATCAGCTTCTGCAGTTTCCGCACAGTCTTAAGCTTCGGCGATTCCAAATCTAATTCCAAAGGTTTTACACTGCCGTCCTCCTGTTCCATTGGCAGAATCACGGAAAAATATCTCTTTTTGATGGTCACTAAATCAAGCATTTGCTACACCTCCGGTTAAACACTTTTTGGAATTGTTTCTGTAAACTGAATCAAGGTACCTTCCTCATCCATCGGCTCTGCGGTAAATTCCGGTTCCAGCAAAGAGCCTTCTTCTGTGGAGTAGGTAATGGTAAGCCCTGCGGTATTTTTGCCCACAATCATAACGGACTGGTCTCCGTCCTTGGCGTCCGGATGGTAAAACAGCACCACATAGCTTTTTCCGTTATCGTTTGCGGTGCCGCCAATCTTTACTGTTCGGATTCCCTTTTCGGTATCATCATTTACCCTTGCAGTAGAGCACAGCTTACCGATGTCGTTTCCATCCCACGCCAGAAGCCCGCCTTTTAAAATCGCTTCTTCTGTGGTAATAATGGTCTTGGAAACCCTTCCAAAGTCGTCTTTTTCGGTGTAGGTTTCCACCGTATACTCAATAGAAGCACCGCCCTTTGTATGGGCCAAGCGGTTTTCTTCTGTCTTAATGGTTTCCAGCTCCGGTACAGTCCCCTGGAATTCTGCAATATAAAAATCTCCGGAGCCCAATGTAATAGAGTCTTTTTTCTTATCTGGCATAAAATTCCCTCACTTTTCTATCTGTTCAAATTCATAACTGGTCATAAAAAATTGTTCTTCTGCAATCCATTCCTGCTGTTTTTCATAGTGAATTCCCATTTGATCCAGAAGTTTCTCCGTCTGCTCCTCCCAAACCGGAGAACGGATATCGGAATACAGTTCCAGTGTCATCTGCCTGACAACCCAGTTATTTTCCCTGTCCGCTCCGTCTGTCTGACGGTATTCGGTAATCACATAATAAGGCAGCTGCGGAGGGTCGGTCCATGCGGTGACAGCCGCCGGAAGTCCAGTTTCCTGCGCCAGCAGTTCTTCCCAATCTGTCATCCTCATTTTCCCCCTTTCGCAGCCGCTTCTGTTACGATTTCTTCCATTCGTTTTCTGGCAAGAGCTTCCCCATATCGAATATGGGGGAATGCACGTGCTCTTCCTCCAGCACGCAAAGCGTGTCCATTTTCCAGCAGATGGGTCAGACGATACCGTCCATTTGTCACATGCCATACCTTTACTTTTCGGTATCTGCTGTGTTCCGTTTCCGTAATCCGAAAGGATTTAACATATTTTCCCGTTCGGTTTTGGAATATGATGTGGGAACGGATTTCTTCGTCCGTTTCTTTTGCCACCTGATCCACACCACTTTTCACCGATTCTGTGATATCCTCTGTATATTCCTGTAAAGCCTGTGACAGCTGCTTTGCAAGATCGGCATGTTTGCTCACGGTTTTCCCTCCATATCTGGGAGAATTCCGTATTTTCTCATGGTGAGCACTGTGATCGGCGGATTGGTGTCAGAAATATGCTGCACCTGTTCCAGCTGATAAATGATGGAATCAATTACAGCCCGGTCGTTGGCTTCGATTTCCCGCATGAGCGGAACACGCACTGCCCGGTCAATTCTAATAGACGCAGCTCTGGCGGCATAATGCCGCCTGGCTCCGATCGTCTGCTCCCCAAAGGGAAGTTTTGGAATTTTCACCTTGTCCAACTGATTTCCTTTTACGGTATAAACTGCACAGTATCCGTCAGAAAAAGTTTCAAAAGGAGTAGGAGTTTTGATTTTCACTTCGTTTCCTCCTCCATGTTGTAGTACTGTTCATGCAAATCCAACAGTTCTCCTGTAAAATTGATTTCAAACACTTCCAGTGCCTGAGCATTGGCGTACCGGCAGTAATCCAAAAGCAAGGCTTTCGGAAGATCTTCTGATTCAAAGTTGAGCGCCGTCCCCGCAATTCGGTTAAGCCTTGCTTTTCCCCGCTCCAAAAATCCTGAAATCCGCCTGTCTGTCGCTTCATCCTGCCAGGTGATCCCTAAATAATCCTTTGCCTGCTCTAAAAGTTCAGTCATCATTATTTCCCTGTAGATTTTGCCATAGCAGAAGCCGCAGCAGCGCCTGTCTTGGTCTCAACCACTGGAACTAACGGAGTTAATCCGGAAATATCCAGCACCAGGAAAGCATTGTTGTCCAGCGGACGTCCATCGCCATACATCTTGGTTTTGTATACCCGTTCATCATCCAAAAAACGGAAGCTGTCATCATAATCAATTCTGCCTCCGGAACCGCCTTTCCCTACACCCATAAAATACCGTTTTGCCAGGCCAAGCACCGCTTTTCCGGAAGGAACGTTTACATCCTGAATAATCTGGGTAGGATACGGCAGAACATCTCTGGCGTAAATACCAGAAGACAACAGCCAGGTGGTAGCAGGCATCACCTTTCCAAAATAATCTACGGGGTTGACCACCATAATCAGATTGTCTACCACTCTCTGCCGTTTATTTTCATCCTCAGCCAGTTTGGAAAGCAAGCCGCCATAAGTAACTGGGTCAAATTTTGTAACAGAAGTAGCGGATTTATCCTGATATTCCTCAGAGGACACATTGGTAAGGTCTTTCATCATGCCAATGGGGCCTTCTTTCCCGTTACCGGTAATTACTTCTTTACACAAAGCAGCGCCGGAAGCTTCTGCCAACACTGCCCGAACATAGGCATCGATCCACTGAATTCCTGCATCCAACATGTCTTTAGACACCGGCAAAAATGCAGTCAGCTTTTTATCCGTCAGATTGATTACTCCAATGGAACCTTCCAGTTCTTCTGTGATTTTACTGCCCAATGCGCCCCATTTTGCGTACTGCATTCCTGTCTTATTCACAAGAATTTTTGTCATGGTAGCGGTATTCATGACCTGGATGGCATTTAACAGCGGAAACTGAGTCTTGATATTTTCCATTACCGCTTCCAAAATGGTTTCGGGGAAGGCGTTTTCCAACCCTTCAAAGGTTTTGGCGGTATAGGATTTTTTCATTCCCTCATAAAACTTGGTTTCTTCGCTGGTGAGCATACGGATTCCCCGTTTTGCAAGAATTTCATGATCCTGTGTTTTCTGATAATTCTGAAAATCCTTCATAATGTCAGACTGAAGGACTTCCGCAAAATCCGCAATGGCGTTGCAAAAGTCATCTGTATTCTGGCTATCCAGAGATTTTTTCAGATTTTCTTTTAATTCGGTTACTTTAAGGTCTTTGGATGTCATCTTTTTTCCTCCTGAAACATATCTTTTAACTTTTGTAAATTGGTTTCCTCCGGTTTCGGGGGAACACAACAATGAACTAAATAAGATTTGGTGACTCCCGCTTCCGGCTGCGCTGGGATGGCAACAAAAGATACTTCGTAAGCATCCTGTGGTTCTTCCAGCACCTTATGACATGGTTCCCCGCCATAAGATTCCCCTGGAATATGACCGCAGGATTCTTTCAGGTTATCTTTTCCACATACCGAACAGGTGATTTTTCCCATGCTGCAGCCAATGCTCACTTCTTTTTTGATTCCGGCATCAATCTCGGCAATAAAATCCCGGTTGATTTCCAATCTGGGAAGATAACATTTTGCCGTTAAACGGTGTGATTTTTCCATTTGTTCTACTGATGTATCGTAAATTCTGGCAACCTGATTCCCTGATGTAGGATTATGATCCCGAATGATGGTTTTTCCTTTCAGCATCTTTGCCAGTCCATGCAGAGCTTCCAAAGAAAATCGTTCAAAGTCCCGGTCCACCTGATCGTTGCATACTTCTAATTTGAAGGTATACACTTCTTCTGCCGTCATCTGCCGCATGGTATACTGATTGATCTTTTCCAGTTCCTCTTCATTCAGTTCCTGTTTATCCAGGCTTCCTGCCTTTAAAATTTGTTCCGTTTTCACTCAGATTTTTACCCCCTTTTCCCGATTCCTCAAGCAAAGATATTCTATCTATTTGCGTGTAGTTTTTTGTCATCCAATGCACCATGGACCACCATTCACCACACGGGGCCTGTCCCGCCCGCTCCCGCAATTCATCTATGCTGGAAATTCCGGATGATATCAATTTATCCGCCGACTGAGCGATCTCAAACAGTTCCACATGTATCAGGCAGGTGGTATCTGCCTGAATCCGATCTCCTTTTCGGTAAGAACTCAGTCCATATCGCTTTCGGTTGATTTCAGTTTGAATCATCTTTGCCAACGGTTCAATCCGATAGGTAATCCAATCATTCATCAGTTCCTTTGTCCCCGCCGTATTTCCCATAAACAAAGAGACTGGGATTCCGCATCTCTGCGCAGTACGGGAAAAAATATCCTCAATTAACTTGGTTACATCATTTAGTTCACTGGTTGTCTTTTTTCCAGCTTCACCGGTAACATCGGTATATTTGGTACCTCTTGGCACCTTCATGGCGGCATTCTCCGATTCAAAAAAATTCTGAAACCGTGACTGAAGATTTTTCTGTTCTGTCGCTTCGTCTGATCTGCTTCCGGCCGCTGTGGAAACCACTTCCACGATTACCTTTCTTCCGCCGCTTCTGCGGTATTTGGATTTTGCCATGGAAAGAAGTTCACTGTATTGACTGTTCATTCCACTCAGCAAATGCGCCGCCTGTTGCCCATAATCCTCAAACAGCAGCACATCTTTGGAAGAAAGCTGAGAATAAAGCTGTTTTCCATTTCGGCAAATATTCCGAAAAACGGTTGTCACCCCATCTTCCGCTTTGTCATAGGTATCCGCCAGATAAATCCCACCGGCATATTCTACCGCCAGAGCTTCTCCGTACAGAAAAAGATGTTCCGTAAGCTCTCTCCAAAATTGCGCTGCGTTTTGCTGCGGGTTCGGTTCCACATTCCAAAGGTAAGATTCTGCATCCAGAATTTCCCGCTCCTTTCGGTAAGTGCGAAAGCACACCTTGGAAAGCATTGCAGCTGTCATATTGACCGCTGCGTCCATCGCAAACTGCTGGATTGCCGCTGCGGTGCCCTGGCTTTCTGTCTTATCTCCTACAGAAACGATCTCCTCTTTAGAAAACCAATTTCTAATAAAATCAAACGCTTTCACTCTGCATTCACCTCCTTCCAGATAGGATCCCATATTAGACAAATATCTCAAAATCGTCATACGTTTCTCCGCAATCTATCAAGGAGTCCGCGGAACAAATCGCATGAACCAGAGCCATAAAACCATCTGTTTTTCGGGAACGTTCTTCCTTTTTCCCAAAATAATAATTCCCCTGACTAGGCACGATACAGGTATTGTTTGTGTACCAGTTCATCAGTGGATTATCTCCCCATGCAATCCTATGATTATTAAAAATGCTGACAATGGAATCAATGTATCTCATAACAGTGATCCGCTTTGTAAGCAGAATATTATTCATCCCGCCTTTGTCCACATCAAACCCATGATCCCGAAGGGAACGCGCCAGCCAGTGAAACCGAAAATTATCCAGCCCGATCACTGTCACGTTATATTGTTTTGACTGTTCTGTGATCCATTCCACCGGAAGATCCACACTGACTTCCGGACCGTCTACAAAGGTCAGCAGTCCCGCCTCTTCCCATTCTTCTAAAGGTGCCTGGATTCTGCCCAAATCTGCAGATGCCCGGCAAACCCAGCTGTGAGTAATCCAGTAATAACAGTCCTGATAAAGAAAAAGCAAACCAGCTGATACAAAATCGGTGGTTTTTGCATAGTCAATGGCGGCCACACAATCACAACCAGCTAAATCCGGCAGGGGCCTGTTTGCTGCTTTAATATTTTCCCAGTCAGTGACACTTTGCTCATCCATCGTTCTAGGCAGGTTCATTCGCTTTGTCATAAAAGAGGCATTTCCCATAGGATTCAACTGAAAATCAGCATATTCCAATTTCATTTGTTCCATGAGCGTGTCAAAATACCTCAGAGAAGGGTTGGCCTTATGCCACATTTCCGGAATATTTACCTCCTCTTTCTGATCCAAACGACAGAAAAATGGAAGCATTCCATTGTCGGGCGCTCCGTCAAACAGAATTGAGTGTGCCCGCTCTTTCATGTCATCCAGTGGTCCGCCCCTGACATTTCCATCAGTCGTGATAATGGTTTGTCTTGGCATCGCCTTTTTCCCCAGCCCTGTTTTTGCCACATCAATCAGCTTATAGTTTTCATAGGCGTGCAGTTCATCAAACACCACCGCCCCCGGTCTTCCGCCGTCCTTGGTCTTGGCAGACGCTGTACGAAACCGCAGCTGAGATTTGGTCTTTTTATTTTCAATTTTTTCCTGATTCCAGGTGAAATACTGGGAGAGTTCCCCTTCGTTTTCTTCCAGCACATCCAGTACGTCCAAAAAGGAGGTCATAGCCTGATCTTCGCTGGTGGCGAAAATGTCCACATTGTATTTCATGACCCCGTTTACCGGTGTCAGCCAGCAAAAAGACTCAAATGCCAGATATCCATTTTTCCCGGCGCCCCTTCCCACATAGACAAACAACACCGGCCACCGAAGTACTCCCGGGCTTTTATAAGTACAGTTGTGCAGCGCAAACACAAACAGCTCCCACGGCAAAAGCCGAAACGGAAAAAACTTTTGAAAATTCAGATATCGTTCCAGCTGATTCTCATCCACATAAATGGATTCTGTATGAAAACAATGTTCTACATAGTCGCACAAAGCCAGCTGATCTTTGCACACCGGAAATTCTTCAGACCGTACCAAACGGATATAATCAGATACCACACTACAGGTCAGCAAATGGATCACCTGTGTCATGTTCTTTTCCCGAAAGCGCCCCCGTGTTTTCTTCCGTACCAGTCAGCCCTAGCTGGGCTAAAATTGTGGTCATCTGCCGGCTGATATTCAACCGGTCTTTCAGGGAAGGATTTTGTCTTTGCACCGGTACTCCAGTGCTGGAAACAGTCTGAAAAGAAATTCCTCGTATACCAATATCCTTATCCAACTGATTCCTGAGTTTGCGAAGCCTGAGATATTCGTCAATTAAATCCTCCGCCATCACAGAATCTGTTCCCATTGGGAGCTTATTTTTCATACTTCGCCGAAATTCTCTTTCAGTCACTTTCTCAAAATCCCCCCTTATAAAAATTTTTTTTGCTGAAACTTGCTTCTCCCGGTTTTGTCGAGCCTGCTGCCCGTTCTCCCACCTGCTCAGAAAAAGTGATTTTTTTGACCCCGGGGGTGGGCAGTGCCCACTTCCAATCGCCTACGGCGCGTACTTTGTTAGTAATGCGGGAACAGGAAACGCTTTCCTCTCAGCCGACAAAGTACGAGCGTAGCGTCAGTGGGTACGGCAGCTTGCCGCTACCAGCGTTCATCGTCCCAACTTGGTTTGTGTTTGTGGTGTACTTCGTAATGGCAATCGTCACATAAAGCCAAGCAATTTGATTCAGATAAAGCTAAGTCTGGACGCTTTCTTACTGGTTCCTTGTGATGTACCACCGTAGCAGGCTCATACTTTCCTTTTGCTTTGCACATCTGGCACTCAAAGTGCTGGTGCTTCAGCACTTGTGCCCTAAGATGTAACCACGGCTTGCAGCAGTAAAAGGTATGCAGTTTGTCATCAACAATCAATTTGTTTAACCAGTCCACCAATTCTTTTGTGCTCAAAACTTTTCTGACACACGCCAACCCCATCCCCTCCTGGCAGCTAAAATGAAATTGTTCTGCCCATACCTATTTGTGTCAGAACAACAAAAGAAAAAGCCACAGGGTTTTCACCCTATGGCTATGCTATCATGATTTATGGTTTTTTCGCGCTCCATTTTTTTGTTTTGCGCCTTTCAAAATATCCTTTGGTTTCTGTTCTATTTTGGGCACAATTTTGATATCATACCCAAGCCTTTGAAAAGCAAAGTAAGTATTATAATCCAAAATAAAAGGAAGCCCCATAGAAATTCGTCGTATTTTATCCCTGCTCAATCCAGTGCGGTGACTCATATTTCTATCAGAATCCATATTCATAATATTGGCTGCTTCATCAAAGATCATAAAACACCTCTTTGAAAAACAAATATAAAAATATCGTTCTACGATTTTCTACTGGTAGCTGGTTTGTTTTGCCTCGCCCAGCCAACGAGGTTTTGAAAGGAGTTTGAAATGAAAGCCCATATGCAAAAAGCAATCAAGTCAAGTGGTAGTCGTCATAACCCGGACGACCAACGGGTTGAAGGTAATCATGAAAAATCAAAATAAAAAGGTATTATGCAACATTAAATAACAACTGCATATATTTATTATACAGTATTTTTGTGTTTTAATCAACGATAGTTCAACATTTTAACAGTCACGCAATTTCCTTTCCAAACGTCACAGCATTCTGATTTTTGTACGTTCCTTTGATGGAATTCACAGAACAGTTTGTCCTTACGGCGGTAGATACAAGTGAGGCAGGATTTATTTTTCATTATCCAAAAAAGCCTCCCCACCAAAGAAGCCCAAATTCAATTGCTGCAGCAATAATTGTAGAAAACACATTATATTTTCCTATCTTTAATTTCCCATGTTGTGCCAATGCAACACCTAATCCTATCATATTAATTAAAATCCAAATAATAGCTGGTAAGCTCACTTTTTATTCCTCCATTTTATAATTTAACTGCTCGTTTAGTTTTTGAATCTTGTTTGCTAGGCTGTCTATCATTTTAGGTAATGTATTATTGCAGAATTCTACTATAGCTTCACGGAATTTGGTTATAACATCAACGCCATAATTCACAATACTATTCCAATGCTCCGGTGTATAAAACATAAAATCATTGTACATAGAGGAATAATCTTTATACTGAGTTATGAATAAACATAAAGAATTTGCTTGATTTCGGCTATATCCTTTTGCCATCATAAGCTTTTTAAACCTTTTTCTGGTCATTTTGTTTTTCCTCCCTCTGCACAAAACAGCCAACACTCAACCTCCAGATTCCCCACATAAACGCAATTCTAAACCTGTAATCGTCTACACGGGTTATAATCCCAAAAGTAGGAATAATCGCAAACTCCCACCTATATGTATCGGTTAATATTCTTTTTTTCATCGTTATTCCTCCACTATATCCAAACCGTCAGCAGCATAGCAGGCACTTCTCCCCTGCAATCTCACAACTACAATTCCGCACACAGTCCAGGGTTCAGATATTACTGTCCATACTTTGTTTTTATTTTCCTCTGACACATAATACCGATTATTCATTTTCACCTTATCACCTGGTTTTAACTGACTCATTTCTCATTGATTCCTTTCCATTCAAAATCTTGGCATTTTTGAACTGTTTCGCCATACGGAGTTTTAACCCATTTCTTTTGGTTTTTCCCTTTTATATATGCTTCGCAAGGTATAAAAGCTAAAAACTCAGAAATATATTTTGCTTTTTTGCATATTGAACAATTTCCAATATGTTTTATATATTCTCGCAATTCGTCCCTTTCTGCTGTAACTTTGGAAAGCTGTTGCTCAAGCTCCTTGCACTTAAACTCCCACTTAGCACAAGCCTCGTTTGCATTTTCTCTGGCTTCTTCCAGTCTATCTGCTTTTTTCCTCAACTCCTGCACGATCGGCAGGGTTTCTGGATCGACAATTTGAGTATCTTGCAAGGCATCCTCAACCGCATCAAACAAATCTGTAGCGCCATATTCAATTTGTTTGTCAAATAATTCTTTAAATTTATCTAAGTCCCCCAGCCTCATCCGTTTTCACACTCCTTGTTCCACATAATACAAGGCGCATGGTATAGTCTTCCATCCGTTGTTCTAACCATTATTTGTTTCTGGCTTGCTGTTGGGGTATAAATTTTAATAATAATTCCTTTTACCCCTGTACTGCAAACCACTTTATCTCCTATTTCCATTTTCTTCTCGCTCCTTTTATTTATATTTATCTTTAGATACAAAGTCACTGCAAAACCCGTTATCCTCTGTGCAATTCAAGCAAACATCTTCCATGGCACACTCCCCACACTTTCCAATCGGCGGCGCTGGGCGGGCGTTCCAGTCTCCTATTGCTACTATCTGTTCTCCATATTCCGCAGTTATATCATACCCGATGCATAACGTGTCTGTGCATCTTACTCCATATAAACCTTCGTGTTTAAACAACACAGCTTTATTTTTGCAAAACGGACACGGTAAAATAATTCCCTTGTCTGTGCATTCTTCCTGAGCTTTTTCGTCCCCCAAAAGCGCACGGCGTTCTAGTTCGGTCATTTTTGTTCTCCTCTCATATCTGCGCCGCAGTTGGGGCAAAAATTATAACGTAAAACTTCGTGAACTGTTTCAGGATGCGCACAAATCGAACATTCATAAATGCCTACATCTGTTTTAACCCATTTCCCACGCACTACAGGTCGAACGTCTGCGGCAGGCATACTATCTATAACACGAATTACTTCATATATCATAATACCCTCAGGTGTATTGCTTCTGAACGGTAAATACCCACAAATACATTTTCTCCTGATTTCGTTGAGTGCTTCCTCCTTGTTAATATATTCATCCATTTCTCGCACATCCTTTCTTATAATGCCTTATAATTTCAGCGATCATCATATTTCGCTCAAAATCCGACATCTTATCCAGAATTTGATAAATTGCAGAAAGCCGAATATCTCTTTTAATTTTCACAGATTCATACTTTTCGGCTATTCTCTTTAATTCAACATTTTCAGGCAAACCACTGTGACTACTCACTTTTGGCATTTTTATTCCTCCAAAGGTTTGTTCCAGCATTTAAGGCAGTACTCTGCTGTTACATACTCATTATCGCAATACTCACAGTAACCTATAAGTCGTGCGCAAGCAACCGGTCGCCCAACGTCGTCTTTAAGTGCTTTCGGATGCTTCTCCAAAAAATCCTGCAATCTGGTTTTTTGTGGGTGAGATTTACTCCATTGCTCTACAAAATTTACTGCTTCTTGGTGTTTGCTACAATTTGAATAGTATTTTTTTGTAGCTACGGGATCTGTCTTTACCATTCTTTCAAGTTCTTTCAAAAATTCTACTGCGTCCATTATTTTTTCACACTCCTTAAAACATAGATTAACGGTGCAATTAAAATGCAAAAAACTATAAAAATAGGATAAAGCAAAATAAAGAAAACGTCTAAAAATGAATTGTCAAACAGCCATGCATCAGTTCTTTCAATTAAAAGAAACGTAATCAAAGCACCCATTGCATAAATAAGTGTTAAATAAATTGCGTCCATTTTCATTCACTCCTCATCATAAATATGGATCCCTAATCTCTCGCCCAGCCAGTCCAAACCCGCTCTGGTAAGCCAAAATATATACCCACCTCGTTCAGTTTGCTGTGATTTGGCGTATCCTGCCAGCTCCATTGTTTCCCATGCTTTGAAAGTATCGCACCCAGGAGCCGTACTGAAATAATTTCTATATGGCTTATAGAATTTCTTTCCGTGGCGTGTGTATGGCTTTTTGTAGTCCATACCGATTGCATGGCTGGCAAGAGAAATATATGTATTTTCGTGGCTCATTCCCTCACCCCGCTTTCATCGCTTTATATTTTCCATAGCTCACACCGAGGGCCGTGGCTTCCGCTGCCTCGTATGCCAAGCGGGTCATCCCACGCTTTTTCTTTACAAGCTTTGCTCTGACTCTACATTCTTCGGAACAGTATTTTTGCCGCCCTGCCGGATAAAACCATTTACCGCATACCGGACAAATTTTTTCCACCCTTTGGTCAGGAAAATTTGCTTTTTTCCGGCACGCATCGGAACAGTATTTTTTGTTTTTGTTAACACCCTGTGGGAATTCTTTCCCGCATATTGGGCAAATAAGCATCGGTTTTTTGGCGTCTCGCTCTCGCCTCAACTTTTTTTCTTTCTCTGCTTCATCCGCAAATCTGCACTCTTTTGTACAGTATTTCTGCCTTTCTGATTTTTTTACAAACTCTTTTCCGCAATGCTTGCAAATCCCGGTTTTCGAAATACCTGATCTCAGTTTTTCCCACTTGATTTTAGAACGTTTTCTGTCATATTCTCGCTTATGCTCCAAAAAGCATTCAGGAGAACAGTATTTTTCATTGCGCTTCGGGATAAATTCTTTCCCGCATACCGGACAAATTTTCGGGCGAATATTTCCGCTCTTTTTTTCTGCAGCACGTATTTTTCTGGCTTTCCTCTCACATCCCGGCGAACAGTATTTTCTGGATGGAGAACAATTTCCCATATCTTTTCCGCAAGTTTCACACAGATGAATCATGATCTTCCCCTTCTCTTCCTCGATATTTTTCACAAACCCGCTCTGATTGGTACCCTGCCTTTGTCATCCTAAACCAAGGCTTTTTTTCACATCCATACGGGTAATCCAACCGGAACCGATCACGGGTTGCATATTTACAGTCTTTACAGGTCATTGCCTTGACACACACTCCTTTAAGTCGTTTTATAATTTTCTCAAATATGTTATTTCCACATTGTTGACAGAGTACAGGCGCAGCCTTTGGGGTCCAGGTGGTGTGAACCCCTGGTCAAAACGTCACTTCCCCGCTGCTGTCTGGTCTGGAAAACCGCTTCCCACGGCGTTTTGGTTCCTCATACCCCATCTGTGCCTGCCTCATGGTCATGGTCGCTCCTGCAAAACTGAGTACACTGGTTTTTCCAGTTTCGCCGTTTCGATTTTTCAGGATACTGACATTGACAAGCCCCGGTTCTTCCTGCTTCCACATAGCCATAACAGTCGTGGCATCCTGCTCCAATGATCCAGATTCCCGAAGATCGGAAAGTCTCGGTTTTTCATAGTTCTCGCTTTCCCGGTTCATCTGGCTGAGCGCCAGCACCGGAACATTCAAATCCATGGCCAATACCCGAAGCGACCGGGAAATGCTCCCAACCGCGTCATTTCGGGTAGCAAACCGCCCTTTGGGCGTCATCAACTGCACATAGTCCACAATAATCAATCCCAGATTTTTCACCCGCCTGCAGTCCCGGCGAATATCTTCCACAGTAATGGCAGCATCATCCACAAACTGGATCGGAAGCCTTGCCAGATGATCTGCAGCAGCTCCAAGTTTTTGAATATCGTTTCCGCATACCGATCCGTTTTTTATGGATTTCAGCGGGACTTGTCCAGCCATAGCCAAAAGCCTTTGGTTCATCTGCTCCACGCTCATTTCCAAACTGTAATAGGCTACGGTTTTACCGGCTTTCTCAGCCACATTTCGGGCAACAGTCAGCGCCATCACCGATTTTCCCACCCCCGGTCTGGCAGCTAAAATGGCAAAATCTGAGGGAAACAGCCCATCTAAAAACACATCCAATTCTGAAAAACCGGTATCAAGCCGATATCCTTTTCTGCTTTCAAATGCTCCACGGTAAGCGTCCAAAATGCTCTCTTTCACTGATACCAATCTGCTTTTTCGGCGATCATTGAGAAGCCTGTCCAGCTGTTCCGCTGCTGATTCCATATTTTGTTCAATCTGTCCCGTGTCTTTAATTTTTGCCAGTCCATCCAGATAAATTTTCTGGCACTCTCTGGCTTGAAAACTTGCGCGAACCGCATCCGCATATTCCTGACACAGCTGAACTGATGGGACACGCTCCAACGCCTGAACCAAAATGGGTTTTACCTGATCCTCGGAAAATCTGCCTTTCAGCCCTTCCATCAAACTCACAGTGTCCAGATCATTCTGTCCAGAATCAAACCTATTTTCTGCCAACTGATAAACCGAAGCCAAAACACGGTTGGAAAAAAAGTCGGGTTTGGTGTTCTCCCCAACCCGCTCCATAGTATATTGAAAATCCACCAAAATACAGCCGATTAGCCCCAGTTCTGCGTCCGGGTTGATGATCACTTGTTCTGTCATACCCAACACCTCCGGGCGTTATCCCGTATCATAACAACATTCTTTTTTTCATCTATTTTTAAGCTTCCCTGCTGTTCTCTTCCAGACATTTCATCATACAGCCGGTCATATTGTTCACACAGTTTCGCTGCGCTTTGGATATTTTTTCTCCAAAAAGGATCTTTTTGAGAAAATTCAATCCGATATTTTACATCATCCACCGTAACCGGCACTTTTCTTTTGGTGCTGTGCATCAGTCTGTAAAAACAATGGGCCCACTGCTGCAGATCCGGCGGTTTCATTCCAGGATTGAATTTTATCTTCCACCGATACAAATAGTCAGCCAAACGATATTCATCACTGCCAGGCTCATAGTGGGGCTTTTCCTTTTTCGGTTTTTTATCCGGCTTTGTCTGTTGATCTGGTGTTTCTATTGCGCGTTCGTCCGAACTTTGTTCGGACATATATATATTATTATTATTTTTATTATTATACTTGACATTTTTGTCGCAAGGCGTTACGACATTTTCGTCACAAGGTGTTATGACATTTTTGTCATTAGGTGAAACTTTGCTTGATGGGAAATGAATTCTTTCCGGCATAAATTCCACATAAATTCTTCTTTCTTTTACTTCATTGTTTTTTTCATCCCGGAATATTTTTCTTTTTATGTAGCCTTTTCCCTCTAAGGAAGCTAAAATCCTTGAAACAGACCTTTTTTCTTTGTGCAAAACCTTTGACAGATATTCATTTTCTGCAAAACAATACCCATGCCGGTGTGTCAGATTTGAAATTACCATAAGCATTCTGATCTCTTGATCCGTCAAATTGGAATCACAAAGAATATATACCGGAATTGTAGCATAATAAGATTGTTTTGGCTCTTCCATTTCTATCCTCCTTTCTCTGATTTACACTTCTGATCAAAATGGGGGTTCCTCAAAATCTCCTAATTCTTCATAATCAGAAAACTGGTCTATACTTAAATCCATAGATGTTCCGGGCTGTTTTTCTTTCCTCATCGCAGGCGGCGCATCATAATCCGCAGGACCAGGCACCTGCTCACGGTCTTTTTTCCCTTCTGCAAAGTGAAATTTATCCACTACCACCTCAAATGCAGTCCGGCGTTTTCCCTCTTTGTCCTCGTAGTTTCTGGTTTGGATTGCCCCTTCTGCGGCAATCAGCTGTCCTTTTTTGAAATATTTTGCGGCAAACTCGGCAGTCTGTCTCCACGCTACCAAATTGATAAAATCCGTCTGTTCCCGATTGTAGTCCCGGTCTACTGCAATACAGCAGCTGAGTACACTTACCCCATTTGGGGTCTGTTTTAAATCCGGATCAGCGACAAGCCGACCCATTAAAGTCGCATGGTTTAACATTTTATTTCCTTTCCTCACTTTGTCTATAATTTTTATACTGTTCTGCAATCTTTTGGTCTATCCGGATCGGATAAACATGGTATTTTTCAAAAAACACCTGCTCTGCATCCATATGGATTTCATCATGGTGCTCCCAGCACAGCGCCATTCCCTGCAATCCTACCAGCGGAATATCCGTTGACTGTCTGCCCATCCCCACACGGCTTTCCCCACAGTGGTGGAAGTGCAGCGCCTTCTGGTCTCCTCGCTTCCCGCAGACACAGCACTGCTTGTATAACAGGCAGGCATACAAATACCGGCCAATATCCTCTGCCTCGCACAGCTCTGCCAGCCGGTTTTTACATGGGATATTGTGGTATACTGCAAATAAAATCAAATAGCTGATAAATTCCCGGGCAGTGGTGCGGTCTACTGTAGAAAGGCTAAATGGGTGCAGATCATTGGCAAAACAGAATTCATCCTTGAACAGTTCTTTTGTGTAGGGCTTATCATATCCAGTCCATAGTGCAATATCGCTGAGCATGGCATAAATCTTTTTCCGCTGCTTGTCTGTAATAGTGCGTCCGTCTTCCATCATCAGCGATTTTGGAAGCAGAATCTTCTGTTCCACTTTTCGGGAAATTTCCAGATTCAGTGGAATAATCAGATTTCCATTCTGCAGCTTGGCCCCTTTCAGCGGCAGTTCTGTCACAGCGCTTCCCTGATTTCCCGGGCTTCCCGCTGGTGAGAAGATACCAAAGAACGCAAAAGATGATACACCAGTTCTATCTCTTCCTCAGTCAAAATCCCATTCAAATTTACCGGCTCTCCGGTGTACCACTCGTCTCCGCCATAAACGCTGAGAATCTTTGTCTTTGAAAAATATTCCAAATCAGCAAGAGCAATTTTTGTTTTTTCTTCCTGCTGCAACAATTCATTTGCCAGATTGACTTGTTCTTTTGTCAAAGCCCTTCCCCCTTTTCCACTCTTTTCCCACTGGATCCTGATACAACCGATATTCCATTTCTTTTATTTTCTTTTCGGATTGATAAATTTCATAGTCTAAACGGTCCCGGTCTTTTTCCATCTGTTCCAAATTCCGCTTTGCTCTTTTATATTTTTCATTCAGAGACTGCAGTTCTTCTGGAAAGTCCACCGAATCAATCTTGCCGGCAACACAGCAGCTTTCACATCTTCCGGTGATCTCTCGCCCGTTGTCATATACAGAAAAGGTTTCGCCTCGGTGCCCGCATACTGGGCAGGTGATCCGGCGTGGACGATCTTTGCTCATTCTCCATTTCATCAGCCGCTTTTGCACCGTTTCCATCTTAATTTCTTCTATGCGTTTACGGTCTATCGTCACTTCCATTTTTGTTCCCGTCCTTGATATCAATCAAAAGCTCGGCACTGAGCACAGCTCCGACCAGTGCCAGACCTGCTGCCAGATACTGCCAAGGGTGCAGGCTGTTATCGGAAAACACCGACCACACCATGCAGAGGATAAAACCTGCTGTGCAGATCAACACACACAGAAACGCCATTAGAATTGCGGCCATTTTCATCAGTTTATGCGGCATCTCGTTTTGCCTCCTGAATCTGTTTATTATGCTTGTCCGTCCGCTGTTTTTGCTCCTTTGCGGAGCAAATAAAACCAGCGACAAAAAGAACTGTCCATAAAATCAGCACAACCAGCGCGGTTGCTTGATAGATATCCATGTTTTCACGTCCTTGTTTTGGTAGATATTTTTAGTGGTAGTATGTAATCATTTCACTTTTTATCCTGCCTGAGCTTTGGGAAGCTTTTTATGATTTTTCACATAATGATGTCCCAAATCCTGGGCAATCCCTTTTAAAATCTGATCCACCTGCTCCGGAGTTACATCCCGGCAGTAATCGTCACAGATTTCGATCTGTACTCCTTTGTGTTTGTATGACATCACTACATTGCCTTTTTCACTCATAAAATCACCTCATTCCAATGTATGGCCGAACAGCTTTGTCCTATGTGTTGACCTAGCAGAGATTATTTTTCATTCCCGCTCAATCATAGGCAAAATACCAAGCTGCTTGAGCTTATCATAAATAAACAGCCGCCCTTTCTGTGTCCAGTAGGTGTGCATTTTGCTTTGTGGAATTCCGTTACTGTCGGTATACAGATGTGTTTTCGAACAGGTGTAGCCCATTTTTGCGTATTTTTGATATAGCAACCATACATCCCCCTGCTTGTACTGGATTCTCAGTTCATGCAGTTTTTCATTGAGCCATTGGGCGCTTTTCCCGTAATCCTTGGCAATGGCGGAAGCACTCAGCGCCGTGGTGGTCTGCAGCACCAGATCATAGTAAGAGGCTTTTGGACTGTATTCTGCCAGCATCTGTTTTTGCTGTGCATTTTCCAGCTTTAAGCTATCAATGGTTTTGTGGGCGATATCCAATGCCCGTGCCATAATCTTTTCCGGGCTGTTCCACTCTTTTTCCACCTCAATAAAATACTGGCGTGCCTGCTTGCCTTTTTCGTTACGCTGTAACATACAGATTTCTTTTGCCATGTCGATGGTTAGGGCGTAATCTGTAACAGGCTGTTTATTCTGGGGGTGGTCAAAAATGACCGGGGTATAATCTGACAAATCAGAAAATCCATATTCCGTCATTCTAGGAAACCAATGTCGAAATTCTGTCTTCACACCTAAAAATTCATGGAGCTCTCTGGCAGATACTGCCGGGTGCTCATTGTCATAATGAATTGGAATTAATTGATTCATAGGTATCACTCTCCTTCCGCTTGTCTTCCTTTCTCCTTAGTGATAAAATTAAACAAAAAGGAGATGAGTTCATTGCGGTTTATTCTAGGTATTGTAATTTTGATTAGCGTTAAATTTGTAATCAATTTTGTTCAATGGTTAAAAGCCAGATGGTTGAGAAATCGATATTTCTTATCCTTAAAAAAAGATGGAAAATCTTTTTCTGAGCTTGTAGCCTCCACTAAGCAGCTGTTTAAAGAAGCAGATGTAGAAGCTTGTATTCCTTATTCACAAAAAACCGGTTATAACCAAATTGTTACATCTACTATAAACGTCTCAGACAATTTGACTTTAAACCGCGTTGAAATTGTCCATGCTGCTTTAGATTTATTTGATGAATCTGTTGGTGTTTTCAGAAAACGTATGTTAGAAGCTGTTTCTCCTATTTACTGGGTAAAAACCGTCTTATATCTTCCAAGTTGCGTAATTAAATATTTAGGAGGGAACGAAGCCGGAATATTTTCCAAAACTTTGCAGTTACTCTATTGGATTTTTACACCGCTCTTCATCGCTTTCCGTTCTCAGCTTTATTCGTATATCGTTTCTGTGATTGAACGTATGCAGTAAAAATTTTGACAACAAAATTGTTTCTTTGGCGTTTCCCTTATCTGCTGCCTGCTTTTGAGCGGTCAGCAGATTTTTTAATACTTGTTCTGTAACATAATCAGAACGTTTTACTTCCATCCTTCATCACCTCTTTTTATAATCATCCATTGGAATTAATTGCTTCATCGGTTATCACTTCCTTCCCTACAAAACAAAACATCTTTTTCGACATCCGGGAAAAATGTTTTTTGGATCAAACATGCCTCCTCCCATGTCAATGGCGTTTTTCCCATACGCTTGTTGTAAAAGGCTTTTTGCGAGATTTTAAGCAACTCGGAAACATCTGTCTTTTTTACGTTCCTTTTAGCCATAAAAGCCTCTAACTCCGGATATTGATATTGACTCACCTTTCTTCACCCCCCTTTCACCCCACCATTGGAATTTTTCCAGTCATTTTCGCATAGTACCATTCCAGATGACGTTTTCTCTGCTCATATTCAGGAACTGCCACCAAAAGACCAACGTCAACCTTTTGAAGTGTATCAAGCCATTGGATTTGTTCTTGTGTCAGATACGGACGAATGCTTATTTTATCCTGCAACCCGTGTTCTTTCCGGAACTGTTTTGCTGTTTTACCTAACACAATTCTGTTGAGCATATCGCATTCATTGCTAAAATGATATGGTTTTGGATTGTCGTGCAGCAGTTTAATATTTTCCGTAAGTAACGGGAATTCTTTTCGGGCAGTCACCAGTGTTTGAATGAAGGATTCCATTTCGTTGAACCGTTTGATATACGCTTCTTTGAATTTTGCTGCTTTCTTTCCACGATACCCCATTACCAGAAAAACAAAACCATCACGAGTCATAGCGTATGCTTTTTGCTTTCTGCTACGATCATCCTTGTAACTAATCTCCTCAAAATTGAGGAGATTGAATTCCTCTGAACAATCTAATCCTTCAATATCTCTAAGCACATTATCGTGTCTTCTTTCAAACATCTGTGCCACTATGAGACTGTTTGCTCTCGCTGTATCGTGACCATCACAAAATACTCCATAATCATCCATTGGAATTAATTGCTTCATCGGTTATCACTTCCTTTCTTCTTTCAGAAGATATTCAATACTCACACGGAATAATTTTGACATTTCGATTAACTTAGAACTGGGAATCGCACTTTTTCCAGACTGCCAATTATAATAAGTTCGTGAAGAAATTCCCAACTTGTTTGCTAATCCTTCTTTTGTTAATCCTTGTCTGGATCGTTCCGCTTCAATATTTGGATACATTAGCGCTCTCCTTTCTGCTCATTTTGAGCTTTTCTGTAATTATAATATACCCATTATGAGCATTTGTCAATAGAGTTTTAGAAAAAAATTGCTCAAAACGAGCATTTTTGTGTTGACACCGATAAATAAATTTCTTATAATAATGTTGTGAGGTGACTAATATGACCTTCGGTGAAAGATTAAAACAATTAAGAGAAGAAAAGGGGTTTAACCGAAATGAATTTGCTGATTATATCGGTATGCCCAGTACAACATTGAGAAACTATGAAACAGATGTCAGAGAACCTGGGCACGTGTTTTTAAGACAGATGGCACATATTTTTAATGTATCCATCGACTATTTACTAGGCACTACAGATAATAGAACACCGTATGAAAAGCAGGAAACTTATTCTCTTGATGAAGAAAAAATCATAAAAAAATACCGTGTCCTTGATGAACACGGTAAAAAGATGGTGGATTTTGTTTTAAACGCAGAATACAGCCGATGTGAAGCAGAGGCAGAAAAAATCATCCTAACGCCAAAAGTTCAACCAGCACCAACAAAAGAAACAACCGTTTTGCATGTAGCTGCCAGAAACGGAAAAACCAACAAACTGGAACTGGACAAAAACTTGGACTTTTCTAAAATCAAAGGAATTGAAGAAGACGGCGACGACTTCTAAAAAGGATATAAAAAAGAACCGCCCTGCTCTCTCACCTTCAGGACGGTTCAACGAAAATGTTTTTCAGAGATTTCTCTCTTGATACAAAATATACCATATTTTGACATTCTTTGTCAACTCAAGGAGGTACAATCAATGAAAAAATTTTTGACTTCCGCACTTGTATGCTGTATGATCACTGCTCTTGCTGCCTGTGGTAGTAGTAATGAAACAACTACATCCACCCCGGTGACAGAATCAGCAACACAGGAAGCACCGATTTCAGAAACTGTGGAAGAAAAATCCCCATCAGACAGCGGTACTTTGGGAGATTATACTGTATCCATCAAAGATGCAGTACAAACAACCGACTATGAAGGTAATCCCGCTTTGATCATTAATTTCGATTTCACAAACAATTCAACGGAAGCACAGGCTTTCATCTTTGTAACAAACACGACAGCTTTCCAGGATGGAGTAGAACTTGAAATGGCATTTATGTCTTCTGACAACTATGACGGAGACGCACAAATGAAAAAAATTCAGCCAGGAATTACTCTGCCTGTACAAGTGGCATATTCCCTAACAAGCCAGAACCCTGTTACCGTAGAAGTCACAGAACTGATTTCTTTTGATGATGAAGCCAAGCTTGTAAAAGAATTCACTTTGTCCTAAAAAGTGTGCAGGCGGATAAGGTAAATTCAAAACCCAATCTTCTATTTGTTTTTTGAAGGAGAATTTTTTATGAAAAGAATCACAGCTATGCTGCTGGCAGCATTATTGATGGTATCCATGACAGCCTGCGGTGGTAATGATAAGCAAACTTCCGGGGCAGAAAACAGCAGTCAGGTTTCCGGCTCTTCTCAAACTTCTGACGGCGGAACATTGGAAGCGGAGAAAAATCTACTGGATGTGGAAGTTACTCTGCCTGCCTCCTTGATAGGAGATTCCGAAACTTCTTTGACAGAAGAAGCGAAAGCTGCTGGCATTACTGATATTACCAAAAATGAGGATGGATCCATAACCTTAAAAATGACAAAACAGGCTCATAAAGACCTGCTCAATAGTATGAAGGCCTCTATCGATGAATCCATTGCTGAAATTCTGGCAGACAAAGAATCCTGCCCTTCTTTTGAAGCAATCACTTATAATGATGATGTCAGTGAATTCACCGTCACTGTAGATCCCGCAACCTTCGGAGATATTCAAGCACTTTATTCTATTGCACTGTTAACCATTGGAAATATGTATGGTGCTGTCAATGCAGTGCCAGCTGAAGAACTCAATACTGTGGTTAATTTTGTAGATAAATCTACAGGAGAGGTCATTGATTCCAGAAGTTTCAACGATATGAAAGCCTGGGCGGAAGGTTTAACCGGGTCCGCAGAATAATCTTATATAAGCAAAATCTCCGGTGCTTGCAATACCAGGAATAATCTAAAACCACAACACGAAACAATTTTTAACAGGAGGATTTTCTATGAACTTTATCAAATACCCATCTGCTGCAGAAGTGGATTCCATGCTGGGAACAGAGGAACCCTTTCTCATGCTGGTGTCCTTTGACGGAGAAACCGCTGTCATTAGCCATCTGGATGAAGCGGTGGAACACCATATCCTTCTGGCAAAAGCAGGTCTGCCCCAAACCGATATTGACAAATATTTTCGTGTGGTTTTTGACCGGGAAGGCGCTGACTGGACTTTTGTCTGCCCTACCGGATACAAGGGGATCCAGAATAAGGGGAAACGGCTCACCGAGTTTTATAAAGACGGCTGCCGGGAAATTTCCAACGCCCTGTCCCAGCTGGGCTATGTAGTGGATATCACCATCCCCAAGCGCTACCGCCGTCATTTTGACCTGATGAGCGGCAATTTAACCGAATAAAATTAAGATGATATTCAAAATAAAAAACCGCCGGCGCTACCAACACCGGCGGAAACAGCTGTCAGCTGTCACTGATCAGCCAAACGGGATACTACCAATATCCCATTTGCAGAAACTCACATACTACCACATATGCACTCATCTTCTGCCCTTTTATTCTACCATAAATCCGGGCAGAAGGAAAGCCCTTTTTGTCAAAGCAGGAGGATTTATGGAACAATATCTGATTTATTTGAGAAAATCCAGAAGCGATATGGAACTGGAAAACAGCGGTGCTGAAAATGTGCTCAACCGTCACGAAAAGACACTGCTGGAACTGGCTCAGCGGATGAACCTTCCCATTGGGGATATTTACCGGGAAATTGTCAGCGGAGAAAATATCCGGGAGCGCCCCTTTATGCGCAGACTGCTTACCGAAGTAAGTGCAGGAAAATGGTCCGGTGTACTGGTGATGGAAATCCCCCGTCTGGCACGTGGAGATACCATGGATCAGGGCACCATTTTGCAGACGTTCCAGTATTCCAACACCAAAATCATTACACCCACCAAAATATATGACCCTCAAAACCCGGAAGATACCGAATTTTTTGAATTTGGTCTGTTTATGTCCCGGCGGGAATACGTCATGATCAACCGACGCCTGCAGGCAGGGAGAATGTCTTCCTTCCTGGAAGGAAAATATATTGCCTCTATTGCCCCATACGGCTACGAAAAGATAAAACTCAAAGGGCAAAAAGGATGGACACTGCAAATTGTCCCGGAAGAAGCTAAAATCGTTCGTCTGATCTTCGACTGGTATGTGAACGGCATGCCAACCCCGGAGGGAGAACTCCAGCGCTGCGGGCTGTATACCATTGCTAACCGTCTGATTCACATGGGCGTGCCGGCAAAGAAAAATCTGTTTTCTGTCTGGGACCGGTCAACCATTCACGGAATCCTGATGAACTGGACCTACGCCGGGTATGTGGTGTGGGGTGTCAACCGCCAGAAAAAAATATTCCAAAACGGTGCGATTCAAAAGAAGGTCTGCTCCGATCGGGAAAACGCTCAGCGCATTCCCGGGCTGCATGAACCGATTGTACCAGAAGCCATGCTTCGCACCGCAGAAGAACGGCTGAGTAAAAATATTCCTTTAAAAAAGAGTGATTCGCTACAAAACCCACTTGCAGGAATCCTGTTCTGCGGAAAGTGCGGCGGCTCTATGGTACGCAAAGTAGGCCACCGAAAAACAGGAGAATTGTATGAAACATTGAGCTGCGGAAATAAATACCGAAGTCACTGCGACACAGTAGCCTCTTACCTTCCTGTGGTGGAAGAAGCCCTGCTCAGTGCCTTACAAAGATGGGCGCAGTCCTATACTTTGGTAAGTTCCTCCACAAAGCCACAGAAAGCAAATTCCATGGAAGACGCCAGAGAAATTCTCACCATGATGGAAAAGGAACTGGAAAACATTGACCGCCAGATTTCCCGAACCCATGAACTGTTGGAATTGGATGTTTACGACATTGACACCTTTGTCGCACGTTCCAAATCTCTGGCAGAAAAGAAAGCTGCGGCAGCTCAAGAATACGAACGGCAAAAACAGCTGGTAGACCACATGGAACAAACCGAAAAAGCGCAAAAAGAGTTTATCCCAAATATCTACAAAATTTTAGATTTATACGACACCATGGAGAACGCACAGGCAAAAAACGAACTGCTGCGCCGGGTAGTGGAAAAAGTAGAGTATTTTAAGGACGCCAAAGACAAGAAAAACTCAGAAGAAACCTCTATGAAAATCAAAATTTACCCCCGTCTTCCAAAAGCGAGAAGATGAGACAAACGTAAATGTTTTTTTGTTATCCTATGGGGAATAACTGTTCTTGGATTTTGATCATCATCTTATTGCTGGTTTGCTGTGGCGGATGCAACTTCGGCGCTATGAATAACAACAATAACGGCGGTTGCGGTTGCGGTGGCTGCGACAACAACTGCGGCTGTGGCTGCTAATTTTGTCTAGCACGATCTAGCAAAAAGCACAAAGGGCAGCGCAAAAGGCGCGGTAAACTGCCGTTAGGCAGTTTACCGCGCCTTTTCTTTTTAAAATAAGTAAACTACTATGCCCGCTTAAAACCCCGTCCAATAATTTCGCTGGTATTGGAAATCAGCACAAATGCAGACGGCTCTACCTGGCGGATATAGCGGCGGAGCTGAACCGCCTGTCTGCGGCTGAGCACCGTAAAAATAATTACCCGGTCTTCGTGGCTGAATGCCCCTTTTGCGTCGCATACCGTAGCGCTGCGATTGAGTTCTTTGGTAATATACTCGCAGATCGGTTCCGGATTTTGACAGACCACATTAAAATACTTGCACATATTAATATTTTCAATTACCATATCCACCATAAAGGACTTGATAGCAAGTCCCAGTAAGGAATACAGTCCTGTAGTCAGTCCAAATGCAGGGAATGCCAACAGGGTAATCAAAATATCAGTCAGAAACAATGCATTCCCAATATTGATACTGGTATATTTCTTGAGAATCATAGCAATAATATCGGTTCCACCGGTAGATGCGTCAATATTAAACAAAATTGCCGCACCAAATGCAGGAAGCGCCACTGCAAAACACAACTCCAGCATAGGACTGTCTGTGATCGGTCCGTCCAAAGGCACCAGATATTCCATCAGAGAAATACTTCCAGACAACACAATGGTTCCGTATGCTGTTTTGAATCCGCAATCCTTGCCCAGAACAATAAATCCAATCATCAGCAAAGCAAAGCTGATTACCAGGTTTACCGTACCGGAAGAAACTTTATCCCCCAGCCACTGACTGATTACCACTGCAACCCCTGTTACACCGCCAAAGGAAAAGTTATTCTGAAACTTAAAAAAGTAAACTCCAATCCCTACGCACAAAGCCCCAGCGGTGATCAGCAGATATTCTAAAAAAATATCTTTCCGAAATTTTTTCAATGTTTGAATTCATCCTTTCCGTTTACAGCAAATTGGAGCTGCTGCTTAAATGATCCCTTCGCACCAGCCCCAAAAATTTACGGTTACATTATATCACATCTAAAAAAATTTGTAAACGAATTTAGAATCCTTTCAAAACCCGCAGTTTTCCACCCTGATTCTGTTATCACATTTCCATAGAATCAAGCTGTATGATTTTATCTTTGCTCTTTTTCCAAAACAGCAGTCCTGACAAATCTGCCAGTACCCATCCAATGGGCACAGACCACCATACCCCCAAAAGACCAAAGGCAGGAATTGCCGCCAATCCATATGCAAGCAATACCCGGGTTCCCAGAGAAATCACCGTAAGCACCACAGAAATCCCCGGACAACCCATGCCGCGGAACAATCCATAAAATAAAAACAGTACCCCAATGCCCCAGTAGCAGGCTCCTTCAATATGAAGATACTGCACCCCTATGGATAAAATCTCCTGTTCTGACGGATCGATAAACAATGTGAGCAGCGGTTTTGCAAATACAAACACCAAAGCAGAAATCACAATCCCAGCGCCAATGGCCATCAATGCAGCACGCTTGATTCCCTGGCTGATACGATGCTGTTTTTTTGCCCCATAATTTTGCGCAATAAAGGTGGAAAAGGCATTGCCGAAATCCTGCATGGGCATATAGGCAAAGGCGTCAATTTTATTAGCTGCCGCAAAGGCCGCCATCACCGCAACGCCAAAGCTGTTGATCAGCCCCTGTACCATTAAAATCCCAAAATTCATCACTGACTGCTGCACACAGGTCAAAAGAGAATACTTCATGACCTGATCCAAAATCATTTTGTCAAACCGCATATGCTGTTTGTTTAGTTTCAGCTGAGGCAGTACTTTCACTGAATAGATCATCATCCCAGCAGCAGAAATCCCCTGAGCAATCACCGTTGCCAAAGCGGCGCCGGCAACTCCCATGGAAAACCACAGAATGAATACAAAATCCAGCACAATATTAACTGCGGCAGATACCGCTAAAAACACCAGCGGTACCACAGAATTCCCCAATGCCCGCAGCAAAGAGGCAAAGTAATTATACAGATAAGTAAAGAATATCCCCCAGCACACCACCTGCAGATATTCCTTGGTTTCTTTAAAAATCTCATGGGGGATCTGCAGCATCCGCAAAATAGGATCCAGTGCCCCCAGCACCACTGTCTGAATGACAACAGCAATGATTCCAATGAGAACAAAGGATACAAAGATACTGTTTTTCAGCTTATCTTCTTCCCTTGCGCCGTAACAGATGGAGAATACCGCTCCGGAACCCATACAAAGTCCCAGTAGAATTGAAGTCAAAAACACCATCAGTGTAAAAGAAGAGCCTACTGCCGCCAGCGCATCAGCACCAATGCATCTGCCAACAATAAATGTATCCGCAAGATTATAGCACTGCTGCAGCAGATTTCCTGCAATCATAGGCGCCGCAAAGCGCAAAAGCGACGATGCAATTTTTCCTTGTGTCAAATCTCGTTCCATGCTAACTCCCAGACCGTCTTTAAATTTCCATGGTATCCATCAGACTGCGCATAGCCAAAATGGTTTTTTCAATCAATTCATCCAGTGTCCACCCTAACAGCTCAGCACCCTGACAAATCACATCCCGGGAACAGCCGGCAGCAAACTTTTTATCCTTAAACTTCTTTTTCACAGATTTCAGTTCCAAGTCAACAACACTCTTGGAAGGACGCATAATTGCTACCGCTCCAATCAAACCTGTCAGCTCATCTACGGCATACAGAACCTTTTCCATCTGACGTTCCGGTTTGATATCCACAGTCAATCCCCAGCCATGGCTTGCCGCTGCCCGGATCACAGACTCCTCAATTCCCGCCTGGCGCATCAGTTCCTGTTCTTTGATGCAGTGTTCTTCCGGGTACAATTCAAAATCCAAATCGTGGAGCAAACCTACTACCTTCCAATACTCCACCTGTTCCGGATCCAGCTGCTGTGCGAAATATCCCATGACACCGGATACAATTTTCCCGTGACGCAGATGAAATTCTTCTTTGTTATACTGTTCCAGCAGTTTTTGTGCTTCTTCCATAGTAGGTACCTTGCTCATGAAAAAACCTCCCTAATTATTTATCCATTATTTGTACTCAAAGATATTGTTATTTTATCATACTCTGAATAAAATAGCAAAATTTTGTTCCACCGCCGGACAATGTCTGCTGACCACACCTGCACTTCCTCTTTTTATGCCAAAGAAGAGAACAGTTATCCAAGGGATAACTGGGAAAAGGGCACTTTTGGGGGGCGACGGAGCGCATACAATTTGGAAATATAGAAAGTCTATCGGCGCTCCTGACAAGCTCATAACAAGCATGAACTTGCGAAGTAAAAACATGTTCGCACTGCCCTAGGAGATAGCTTCGGCTATCTCTAACCCCAAAGTGTTGTTTGCACACCTGATAAAAACGATTTCTTTGCCAAAGGCGCTGCGGCGCTGATCGCCTTAAAATTTCCGATATTATATTTCATTTATGCAATTTGCTATAACTTTTTCTATAAGTTAAAGGGTGCTGTACTTTTCATACAGCACCCTTTTCTATCATTTGTAATTATCGAATATCGTAAACACTGCGCAAAGTCAATCCAGTAATATCTCCGGACAGTACTTTTACTCGGCGTTCGCCTGCATCCATATCAAAGTAGTTGTCGGACAGAATCAAATCCTGATTTTCGTTGAGAATTTCCACGCTCTTAGCATAAGCCTTGGCGGTTACTACAATCTCGTCTTCCTCTACCCGGCAGGAAAGTTCTGGATTCTGGAAATGGAAATGTTTCGGCAGTCCAAACAGGACAGAACCGGAAGAAATCACTTCACCGTCCTGTACCAGCTGATAGCTGACATAATCAGAATACAGGTCTGCTTCCTCAGCCAGCACTTCATCCAGCCACAAACTGCTCAAAGGAGCCACTTCTACCTGGCAGCTGCCCTCTTTCCAGATTTCAGAAGTGTTGTGACGCAGCTGCCACTTCACGGTTGCAGTCTGGGTTTCCATGGTTTCGTTGGCAATATTCAGGCGGAAGCTTTTCTTTACATCATACGGTTCTGCGTTGACATTGGTATCCTGGGTCAAAATTCCCTCTTCACAGCAGGACAGCATCAATGGAGCAAAGAACCGTTTTGCATAATAATGCAATGCTTTCCAGCGTCCGCAGTAGTCGATAGATGCCCAGCTTGCCACCGGCCAGCAGTCATTCAGCTGCCAGTAAATCGCACCCATGCACCGTCCCCGGTTGCGGCGGAAATGTTCTACCCCATAGCGAATGGCCTCTGCCTGAAGCAGCTGAGAAGCATACAGCAAAGTATCAAAATCTGTAGGATACAGGAAGGTCTGGTACAGGTAGTTCATGATTTTGCCGTTTGCTCCGTTGCACCGCTGATGTTTTTCCATTACATAAGAGAAAATGTTCTGATCTTCTTCCAACGCAAAGGTTTCTACTGTTTTTTTGCATGGGAAGGACTCAAACCCAAATTCAGACAAATAGCGGAAATAGTAATTCCGGTAATCAGAAAATGGTTTGTTTCCATGCCATACGGCCCAGTAGTGTACATCGCCTCGGTCAGGTGCATTCGGTTCATCAAAAGAACCGCCGGAAGACGGGCTGGCTGGCCAATAGAAGGTCTGAGGATCGTGTTCTTTCAGCAGTTTTGGAATCAAGTATTCATACATCTTGATATAGTCTGCTTTTTGACGAGGAGTACAGTCATATTCCCATTCATCTACAAACTGTTCCATTTCGTTATTTCCGCACCACAGTCCCAAAGAAGGATGATGACGCAGCCGTTTTACGTTGTCAATGATCTCCTGTTTTACATTTTCTTCAAATTCATCGGTCAGATTGTATACTGCACAGGCAAACATAAAGTCCTGCCATACCATTAATCCCAATTCATCACAGGCATCGTAGAACCAATCATCTGGATAATATCCGCCGCCCCAAACACGAACTGCATTAAAATGGGCCGCTTTACACTGTTCCAACAGATGATGGGTTCTTTCCGGAGTAATCCGGCTGAACAGATTGTCTTCCGGAATATAGTCCGCACCCATGGCGAAAATTTTAACGCCGTTTACTTCATGGCAAAAGCTTTCCCCATACTGGTCTTTTTCCCGGCAGATGGTCATGGTGCGCAGACCAATTCGGCGTTCCCAGCGGTCCAATTCCCGTCCATCCTGTTCCAGAATGACGCAAATCCGGTACAGGTTCTGTTTGCCATAACCGTTTGGCCACCAAAGCTGTGGATTTTCTACCCGAATTTGAGTAGGAGAACCAGCATATTCTTTGGATGTTCCATCCGGAGCAGTCAAAACCACCCGATAAGAAATTTCTCCTTCTTTGATCTTTTCAATTTCTGGAGTCAGGGACAGATCTACTACACCGTCATGGTGATCCTGTGCCACATAAACGCTGATCAAACGGGCAGTATCCACACCCATCAGTTTGATTTCCCGCCAGATTCCTGCGTCAGGCAGTCTGGGACCCCAGTCCCATCCAAACATACAGTGGGTTTTCCGCAGACTTGGATACCCTACCATAGCATCGGTAGAACCGCCTGCATGCAGTTTTGCATCCCGTTCTTTAATGCATTTGGTCGGTGAATGGAATTGGATTTCCAGCTGATTCTGCTCGCCGGTTAACAGGGATTTTACAGGCCATTCCCAGGTGCGGTGCATGTTATCTACAAATGCCACATGGGTTCCGTTTACATAAACGTCGGCCACTGTATCCAAACCGTCGCAGTGAAGCAGCACTTCGTCGCTGTTTAACAGTTCTTCCGGCACAGAAAATTCGGTGCGGTAATGGTAGTCATAATCCATTAACGGAAGAGCTTTTAACTCGTTATCCCGCCAGTATGGATCTTCCATCCGTCCGTGGTCCAGCAAATCCTGGTAAACAGAGCCAGGCACTGTGGCAGAAAGCCATTCGTTCCAGCCTTGCTGCTGCATAACCCAATTTTTATGTAAATTGTAAGTTAACATTTTTTACACTCCTTATTTACTCTTTTTACATTATTATAGCAGACTCTGGTAAAATATCAACCCCAAAATTTTTATTTTTTCCCTAAAAATCTTCCTTGATGCCGTTCCTTTTTTTCGATCTTTTTAAAATAACGGCAGATAAAAGAAGAACACCTGCAAAAATAACCTTCTTTAACAAAAAGATGGGCAAGTTGCCTAGATTTTACCCATTATTTTTTGACAGAACGATGTGCGTTAACCGATTGACTTTCTTAGGAGGAATCGGTATGCTTATAATAAGGGTTTTTGAGGAATTCTGTAAAAATGTGTCTTTGTACCATATACAGTTTGCCAAATTTTATCTTCCCTCATGCAACTACCGTTAAGAAAGAAGGATTTTTCCCATGAACTACGATTTTGATCAGGTTGTAAACCGAAAAGGTACCAACTGTGTAAAATATGACTTTAATGCTCAGAACGGAAAACCAGACGATGTAATTCCACTCTGGGTAGCAGATATGGACTTTTTATCTCCTCCCGCTGTTCGGGAAGCCATTGCAAAAACCGCAGCACAGGGTATTTATGGATACACTGGATTAAGTGACGCCTATTATGACGCGGTCATTGGATGGTATACCCGCCGTTTTGGATGGACTCCAAAACGGGAGTGGCATACAACTACCCCAGGCGTAGTACATGCTTTAGCATGTGCAGTACGGGCATTTGCACGGCATGGTGAAGGCGTTATGATTCAGCCCCCTGTCTACCCTCCTTTTGCCGCTACAGTAGAAATGAATCACCGGAAATTGGTAGAAAATCCTCTGATCTATGAAAACGGTACATATCGGATGGATTTTGAACAAATGGAACAGAAAATCCAGCAAGAACAGGTAAAAGTATTCCTGCTGTGCAGCCCGCACAATCCGGTAGGCAGAGTATGGACCAAGGAAGAACTGCTCCGGCTGGGCGAAATCTGTGCAAAACATCATGTGGTTGTGGTTTCTGATGAAATTCACTCTGACTTTGTTTACAAAGGACATACTCACCATGTATTTGCCAGCATCAATTCCCAGATGGAACAAAACTGTGTAATCTGTACCTCTACCAGCAAAACCTTTAACGTAGCAGGTTTACAGCATTCTAATATCTTTATTCCAAACCCGGAACTTCGGGAAGCATTTTTAAAAGTTCTCCGGTCTTACCACACAGACGGTTCCAACCTGTTTGGCCCTGCCGCTTGTCAGGCTGCTTATGAACAGGGTGCTGACTGGCTGGACGCAATGCTCCGTTATTTGGAAGGCAACATCACCTATGTGAAGGATTTTCTTTCCCAGAACATTCCGGAAATCACCATGCCGAATCCTGACGGCACCTATCTTTTGTGGTTTGACTGCCGCAATTTAGGTATCCCAGCAGACCAGCTGGACAGCTTTTTCACCAAGGCAGGACTTTGGCTCAACAACGGCGCTGCCTTTGGAAAACAAGGAGAAGGTTTTATGCGGGTCAATGTGGCCTGCCCTCGCTGTGTGCTCCAAAAAGCTATGCAGCGTTTATTGGCTGCGGTTCAAACTCTGAGAAAGCAGTAAAAAACATTTTATTTGCTGCAATCAGACCAAGGTTGCCCATGCCGACTGAAAACGCCATGATCATCTAATTTACAGAAATGCGAAAGGGACGGTTTAAGCCATGAAAATTTCAACAAAAGGCCGCTATGCGGTCCGCATGATGCTGGATTTGGCGCTTCACGGTGAGGATGGATACATACCCCTGAAATCCGTGGCTGCCCATCAGCAAATTTCCAATAAATATTTGGAACAAATTGTGATTCAACTGAATCGGGCAGGATATGTAAAAAGTATCCGTGGGGTACAAGGCGGCTATGCTTTGACAAAATCCCCCAAGGAATATACTGTAGGAGATATTCTCCGGGCAGTAGAAGGCGACCTGGCTCCGGTTGCCTGCTTAGATTGTAAGGTACCTCAGCCCTGTTCTAAAATGGACAGCTGTGCCACTGTTGTGGTTTGGAGAAAGCTAAAACAGGCGATTGATCAGGTTGTGGATTCTTACACCCTGCAGGATTTAATCAATATTCAAAATGAACGCTCTGCAGAAAACGATTCATGATATTAAAAAACTGCCGGTCATCAAATCGATGACCGGCAGTTTCAACTTGTCGATAAAGTGTATTACAATAAAAAATTGCACAAATTTTTTATTTTTTGGGATTCTTAAGGGGAGCAAAAGTCCGCAGGACTATTGCGTGAATCCCTTAGTGGTATTTATACCGCGTGCGTCGGAGACAAATTTTTTATCTTTCTTTTGTGGGCTTATGCAGCCCGCACCTGCACTTCCTCTTTTTATGCCAAAAAGAGGAAGCAGAAAAGGGCACTTGGGGGCGTGCTCCGGAAATATTCAGTTAGTCGCACTGCCCCCAAGACCCCCGAGAATTGTTTGCACACCTGATAAAAACGGTTGTTCTGCAAAAAAGCGCTACGGCGCTAATCGTTCCAAAGAGTCTGGTATAATATTTTTATTTGTGCAATTTGCCAGTTTACATTACCTTTTTCTACAGTCTAAACTGCCGGTCATCAAATCGATGACCGGCAGTCTTTTTAAGCTCAAAAATCTCTAGATCATTAACGGTTGGCCAGTTCCCCATAAAACCGCTGAATCGCCTGATCCGCAGCCCCTAAAATAGAACTGTAATCCCCTAAATCAGAAATTAAAAATTCCTGTGTCTGTGTAATCGGCAACAGAATGTGGTTTTCAATTTCCGGAAGCAAATAAGGAAACGCTGAAATAATTTTAGAATTTAAAATAATGACTTCACTGTTTAAAATGAAAATTGCGTTGGCAATTCCCACTCCCAATACCTGAATAAAGTCCTCTAAAATTTCTTTGGCATCCGGATTTTCTTCCCGAACCAGCTGGATAAATTCCTCAATGGTGTGAATCGGCTGATCCAGATGCTCATTCATTTTTTGAATTACCACCTGATTAGAGCAGTACTGCTCCCAGCATCCATATTTTCCACAGGAGCATGGAGTTTTTTCTGTGAAGTTGATGGTATGGTGTGCCAGCGCATTGGCAAATCCCAAAAACCCATGGATCACCTGTCCATTGGCTACCAATCCAGCAGAGATCGTGTCCCCAATATTTAAGGTAACCATATCCGCGTATTCGGGATGACGCTTCATTTCACACATGGCCGCCAGATTCCCATCGTTATTCACATAAACCGGAATTCCAAAACGATCCTCCAATAGCTTTTTCAGATCTATGTTCCGCCACTGCAATTGAGGAATATTCCGGATGACACCGTCTAAATCCACAACACCCCAAATAGAGACTCCAATCCCAATGATTCCATAAGGAGAAGACGGCACCTGTGCAATCATCTTTTCCAGCAAACTGGAAAGATGGCAATAGTTTACCGTAAAACCTTTTTCCTCTATGGGCAAAACCTCGTGTTGGATCAGTTGGTTTGCCAGGTTACATAAAATTACCCGAATTTTGGTAACACTGATTTCTATGGCAATACAATATGCGGCATCGGCAATCTGCTGCAGCAAAATGGGTTTTCTGCCTCCTGTAGAGTCACCCAGTTCGGTTTCTGTGACCAGATCCATATCAATCCATTCTTTGACAATGGTAGAAACCGTTGCTTTATTTAATCCTGTTTTTGAGGACACCTCCGCCCGTGACACAGGTTGATTGGAAATAATATGATTTAATATTGTCAGCCGGTTGGACGCACGGATATCTTTTGTCTGAGAAATTTTCACTGCCCCTCAACCTCCTTATGTCCTCGAAATACTTTTTTAATCATAACAGAAACCGCCGCAAAAATCCAGTTATTTCCTAAAATAGACAAAATACTTCCCGGAGATTTCAAAAAATAAGTATTAAAACTTCTCAGGATTGCTTATGCTTTTTTCCCATCAATAATGGAAAGAGCATAATCCAAATAGCTTTCCACTGCCTGTTTTACCTCATCATCCATGCGCTGATCAGACATAGCACCGGTTGTATGAGTTACCCCATAAGCTGGCTGCGGTTTTCCCTGAATATTACATGGTACAGAAATGTTTACCATGCCCATATGCTGAGCAAAGGTATTCATCACCTGCATGCACAGTTCAGAACCGCCAAACAGGTCACCGCTGGTTGCAAAACATCCAAAGTATTTTCCAGCCATCAAAGCATCTACCCAAATATCACAGAAAGAATCCATAAATGCTTTCATCTGCGCAGAAACGCAGCCATAATAAGTAGGAGATCCTAAGAACAGTGCATCATAGCTGGTCAGATCTTTTCCGCTTCCCACTACCGGAATCTGCATAATCTCTTCCCGATATACGCGAGAAGATTCAAATTTCAAAGACAGCTCTGGAAAGGTTTCATCCTTTACACGGTATAAATCTACCTGCTGTCCCTGTTTTTTCAAATAATCTGCATAACATTTTGCCATCAAATAGGTATTTCCGCAGACACTGTGAAATACAACTGCAATTTTAGCCATTACTGCCCCTTCTTTCTCTATGAAAACAATTAACCGTAAATCAGTTTATGACGGAAATAGAAGAAGTGGTCGCTGTGGGTGTGAATGGACAGCATTCTGGTATGAGGATGATCGGTAGAACCAAATTCTTTTCCGAATTTACCGATAGACAGTGCCTGACCGCCTACATAGATACAGGAGTAGTTGAAGAACAGTTCGTCCATCAAGCCCTGAGCAGCCAGAATATGAGTATAGGTTGGTGTTTCGATCAATACACGATCCATACCAAATTTTTTCAGAATGTACAGGAAGGTTTTAGCATCCGGTACTTTTTCTCCAGTTGCAATCACAATTACTTTGCCTTCGCTGTTTTTCATAGCGTCGATCATTTCATCGGTTACATCTTCTTTGCAGTTTACTGGGCCTACCAAAACATAATCATTTTTGATGTTGGCTTTCATATGGTCAATTCCTGCAGCAGAAGTGCTGATCATCACAGGAACTTCTGGAGAGTTAAACAGAATGTGATCAAATGGAATATCGGTACAATCCAAAGAAGAAATAATATTCCACGGAACTGGATTCATTCCTGCACGAACTCGGTCATCTTCCATGTTCTGGCTGAATACATGGCAGGTATAGTCAGATTCTGCTGCCATAGTACCTGCACCCAAAATAACTGCATCAGCGCAAGCACGCAGCATATTCAGAATAAACCAGTCTGCATTAGCGCCGTCTGGGTCATATTTGTTGAGTTTTGCAATCAGTGGACCCTGAGGAGCATCGGTAAACGCAATTTTACCGTCAATAGAAGTTACCAGAGAAGTAAAGGTATACGGACGGTCTTCATGTGCGCCCAAAAATACCAGATCATCCCCATAAATATCCCGGATTTCCTGGCTGTCAATGGTTTTTAAAGAAGCGTCGTTCAAAGCTTCACTTTTATAGATACGAGTTACTTTTGTATTTTCTACATCAAATGGCATTTTAAATAAAGATGTGCCCATGATTTTTTCCTCCTTAAATACTTAAAAATTCCAGTTTTATAACATCTGAAAATGCAATCTTTTCAGTCTTTTAATCATAAATCAGTTTATGACGGAAATAGAAGAAGTGGTCGCTGTGGGTATGAATAGACAGCATTTTGGTATGAGGATGATCCACAGAACTAAACTCTTTGCCGAATTTTCCCATAGACAGTGCCTGACCGCCTACATAGAGGCAGGAATAGTTGAAGAACAATTCGTCCATCAAGCCCTGTGCAATCAGAATATGCATATAGGTTGGTGTTTCTACCAGCACACGATCCATCCCGAATTTTTTCAGAATATACAGGAAGGTTTTGGCATCCGGTGCTTTTTCTCCGGTTGCAATGACAATCACTTTTCCTGCGCTGTTTTTCATAGTATCGATCATTTCATCGGTTACATCTTCTTTACAGTTAACCGGGCCAACTAAAACATAATCATTTTTGATATTGGCTTTCATGTGATCGATTCCTGCAGCAGAAGTGCTGATCATCACCGGAATTTCCGGACACTGAAACAGCATGTGATCAAATGGGATATCGGTACAGTCCAAAGAAGAAACAATGTTCCATGGAACCGGATTTAATCCTGCACGAACTCGGTCATCTTCCATGTTCTGACTGCAGACATGGCAAGTGCAGTCTGCTTCTGCCACCATAGTGCCTGCTCCTAAAATAACTGCATCCGCACAAGCACGCAGCATATTCAGGATAAACCAGTCTGTAGTGGCACCGTCTGGGTCATATTTGTTGAGTTTTGCAATCAGTGGACCCTGAGGAGCATCGGTAAACGCAATTTTACCGTCAATAGAGGTTACCAGTGAAGTAAAGGTATACGGACGGTCTTCATGCGCTCCTAAAAACACCAGATCGTTTCCATAGATATCCCGAATTTCCTGGCTGTCAATGGTTTTCAAAGAAGCATTTTTTAATGCTTCGCTTTGATAAATGCGAGTTACTTTTGTCTTTTCTACATCAAACGGCATTTTAAATAAAGAAGCTGCCACGATATTTCCTCCTTTTACTTGATTTACCTTGATTTTAAAAACAAAAAAGGGGGAGAAGCCCTCCCCCAATCCTGTAAAATCTTATAACCGACTTTCTTTTAATCAGAAAGATCTGTTGTAAGAACACAACTATACAATTAAATCAAGCTACCGCCGCAAACATGCATAATTTCCCCGGTAATAAATCCGCTTTCATCGCTGGACAGGAATTTAATTGCATTTGCCATATCTTCAATTTTACCCATTTTATGCAGCGGGTACAGGCTTGCATAAGATTCTTCCAGTGCTTTTGGATCTTCTGCTTCTACAAAGCGCTGTTCGATCATTGGAGTACGAACCAGACCTGGCAGGATGCAGTTTACACGCAGTTTTGGAGCATATTCCAAAGCCATGCATTTGGTCAGCATAATTACGCCTGCTTTAGATGGGCAGTAACCAATCCGTTCCGGAATTGGGTGAACACCCAGATCAGAACCAACAGTAACAATGGTAGAATCATCGTGTTTGTTCAGTTCTGGCATAGCTGCTTTACAGATGTTAAACACGCCGCCCAAGTTGATGGACAATTCTGTCATGAATTTTTCGTAGGTTGTGGTTTCCATGGAACCGATAAAGGTAACGCCTGCGCAGCAAGCCAATTTGTTTACGGTACCAAATGCTTTTACTGCCTGGTCGATTACATTCTGAGCCTGTTCTGGTTTAGACAGGTCAGCCTGTACATAAATTGCGTTTGGATCAGAAATTTTCATTTCTGGTTCAATTCCGCAGCCTACCAGTTTTGCTCCTTCTGCCAGGAACATTTTTGCAACGCCTTCACCAATACCAGAGCTGGCACCAGTTACAACAACAACTTTATTTTCAAATTTCATTGTGATGACTCCCTTTATACCCTAACTAAAGATTAGATACGTTCGAAACGGCTGTAACGATGTACGCCGAAGTTTTCTTCGTTCTGAACACAGCGAGTCAGTTCATATGGATGTTTGAACTTGGATTCAAAACGAGCAATCAAAGCTGCCTGAACGTCTTTTGCGTCAACTTTTCTCCAGCTTTCCAGGCTTTCCCAAACAAAGATAAAGTGCATTTCGCCTGGTTTATTGTCGTTTACCCATACTTCTTTGTACAGGAAAGGAATGTGGTCAAACAGATCGCTTTCTGCTTCGCCCAAAGTCCAAACTTCGTGGTCTACTTCCAGGAATTCTTCTACAAATTCTGGAGCAGTTGTGAATACCAAATGTTCAACTGGATAATGTTCGCCTTTTACATAAGTGTAACCTTGCATTTTGATTTCCTCCTAAAAATAATCATTTATTTCACTGTCAATCCAATGCTTTATTATGCGTTTGCTTCGTTCATTTTTTTAGCCAAAGCAACAACCGCTTCTGCAACTTCTGGACGAGTTTCCAAAGAATCTTTGTCGCTGTTGTCCAGACATACTTCACCTAAGCATTCTGTGCTTAAGTCATTCAACAGATTTTTCAGAACCAATTCGCCGCCCAAGAACTGATTTGGGAAAGATGGAGCACCGCCTACCATGAGGATAGCGCCTTTTTTCACAAAATGATCCGGCATATCGTTTCTTACATGACCTGCCCAATATACCTGCAGACGGTCAATTACAGTTTTCAGTTTTCCGCTGATAGAATGGAAATACATAGGGGAAGCTAAAACAATATTATCAGCTTCTTCTACTTTCTGATAAATGTCTTGCATACCATCTTTAATGCTGCATCCTTTTTTGTGCCAGCAAAAACGGCAGTCTTTGCAAGGTGCTACATTTTCCAAGCGGTAGGCATCAATAATTTCTTTTTCGCCATCCAAGTTTTCCAAAAACAGATCCAACATCGCTTTGGTATGACCTTTTAAACGAGCGGAACCAAAAAATACTAATGTTTTCATCCTTATTATCTCCTTTTCATCCGATTACTTATATTCTGTAACCCGATATTTTTGACTTGTTTCATGGGGCGCAGATACAAATTCATAATTTTCCACACCAACTCGTGCATCAAACTGCTTTTGTACTTCTGCCATTTCTTCTACAGAAACCTGTTGCCACAATTCATAATCGCTCCAGTAAATAATGGATGTAACCTCTCCTGGAACGGTATCGCTCACCCAAACTTCTTTTGACATAAATCCCGGACATTTTGCCAAATACAAGGTCCAGATTTCATGATCCGCCTGAATGAATTCTTCCAGACATTCTGGTTTTACTCGAAACACCAATTCTTCTACTGCTGCCGGTTTTTCAAAACGATGTAATTCCATAAAGATAACCTACCTTTATTCTAACGAATTCTTTTTACGTAATAACCTGAATTACTGTTCCAATAACTGCAAAGCTGCTTTTGTTTCTTCCAATTCTGCTGCTTTTTCTGCTTCCAGATCAGCTTCATGATCTTTCTGATTAAATTTGATAACATACATAATCAAAAATGCTACAGCTGATACAGCATATGCGATTACAAATCCGCTTTCAAATACATATCCTTCTGTCAGGATAATACCTGGTGAATGGATCATACCAATCAGGGTCAAACCTAATGCAACCACATTAACGATTGCTGCGTTTTTCCATTTGTTGTCAATAATGAATACAAAAATACATCCAACGATCAAACCGATAAATGCAGAACCTGGTTTAAATGCAGCAAAACCAGCCAGTGCGCCTTCAGCAGTATTGCTTGCAATCAAGTCCATAAGCAGAGGAACGGTTGCCATAACAACAGCTGGATAATATTTTTTCTTAACAACTTCAAAAGCCTGTGAGTAGCTAGACAGACCAACAAATACCAGAATTGGCAATACAGTTGCTTCTGGGATAAATGCATTGATAATTGCAGACAGACCTGTCAGACCAACAAATGCATACAAAATTACAATACCCAAATGATAGCCAGTACCGGATTCCATTTTTCTCCATCCTGGATAACCCCAGTACAGACCAACTGCCAGAGGGCTTCCAAACAGAGCACCTACCATACTTGCAATCCCTGCCAGAACCAGAGGTTTGGTGGTGGTGAAATAGTCATCACCGCATTCTTTTGCCTGTTCTACAGCCTGAATACCAGTAATTACTTCACTTAAAGAGAATACAATAATGATTGGCAGATAAGGAATTGTATTAGAGATCACTTCACCTGCAAAAATACCGAAAGTCGGCAGAGGGAAATAAAAACCTACATTTGCAAAAGAATCTGTAATTGCGCTTGGGCTCATAGAACCGCTGATCCATGCGATTGCTGCACCGATTACAATTGCAATCAAAGCTGCAGGCAATTTGGTTTTTACCTTACCCAGGTAAATTACAAACAATACGATCAGAGAAAGCCATCCAACCAGAGGCAGCTTTAAAACGCCGTCCATAGACTGCAGTACCAGGAATGCCATAGCACCACCAGCCAAGGAACCAAACAAAGCGCCAGCTGGAACAATTTTCAAGATTTTTGGAACCACAAAAGCCCCAATGATAAATACGGCACCGCCCAGGAAATGAGCAAACACACCAACTTTAAATGCCAACATTGCATCGCCGGTAGCGTTCAATACAGGAAGCATGATACTGTAAATCCAAATAAACATTCTTCCTGCCTGAAGTCCTGCGGGAATTGCAGTCAAGTCAGCGTCACCACGCTGTTTAGCGATGTGGCGGTAATACAGCCACAAACCACCATTTAAAACAATGACAGAAACCAACACACCTGGCATCATAGTGCCAAAAATGGTTTTGCCGTCCAGACCGAATGTACCGGCCAAAATTGCGATTGCTACGATTACCTTGGAAAAACCATCAAAGAATACACCGATGGAAGCGTCCAAGTCCGCCTTTTTGAAAAGCGGGATTTTCACACTATTAGTCACAAAAATATCCTCCTTTGATTTTTAAACAATCTATTTCTATTGCTCGCGCAACAAAAATCCAAATAAATCAGTTGACTACTAAATCCTGAGTCTCTTCTTCACTGAGCCCCAAATTTTCTTTGGTACGGTTATATGCAAACCATTTAACTGCCAGAATGACGCCTACTGCCAGATACAGTACACCCATAATCACTCCGTCTCTTGGGAACAGAGCAATTCCTTCGCAGTGAATCAGTCCGATAAAAGAACAGCCAGCCAGCAAAAGGGTAAATATAACTGCAGAACGATAGTTGCGGTCAATGACACAAGCAAGTACTGCTGCAATCAAAAGGCTGGACAAGAATGCCCCATTTCCCAAAATTTGAATCCCGTGAAAAGGAACACTGAACTCTGCCCATTTTTCTGCAGCAATTTCTGCCACAGTGGTTCCTGCAGCCTGTGCCACAGAGCTGACCAGTGTCTGTACATACTGAAATACAATTGGCAAAAGAGAAAGCAAAATTACGCCAATATATTTCTTATCCGTAGACTGAATGGTACTGCTGCCTACAGAGAAACCTACAAACACCAGAAGCACCATAACTGCTTCTACTGGAATCAGCGCCATAACAATACCGGTCAAACCAGTAACGCCAATTAACAAATACAGCACTGCTACAATCACAGAATAACCTGCTCTGGCGCCAACTTCTTTCCAGCCTGGATGTCCAAAGTAAACGGTGGTAGGAAATGGATTTCCCAAAACAGAACCGCACAATGTGCACAAACCGTCTGCCAGCATAGATTTTCTTTCTGGATAAGGATCGCCTGCCTGTTTGGCACTTTCCACACCCTGCAATGTAGTCAAAAAATTATTAATCTGTAAAGGAATGATAACTGGAAGATACGGAACGATTTCCTTCATACCACCCAGAATATCTCCCACGAAAAAGCCAGGCAGATAAAACCCTAGCTGATCAAAGGATGAAGTGACTTCGCTAAAATTCATATTTCCAGTTGCCCATGCCAAGATAGTACCAACTACAATGGCCATGATACCGGAAGGAATTTTTTTGAAAATTTTGTGTCCTTTTCCCATATAGTCAATCACAATGATGAAAAGTGGGATCAAAGCGTAAATCGGTTTATCGAAAATCATCACTACACCGATCACAGAAAGCCATACAATCGCTCCAGAAGCCATGTTTCCCATCAAAGCACTGTGAGGGGTGTGCTTGACAATCCATGGTCCTGCAAATGCACCGATAATTTCAACAATACCTCCGATAAAGGCGGCGGTTAAGCCAACGCGGTATGCCAACATAGCATCTCCGGTCTGCCAATATACCGGACCCATAATCAGATAAAGCCATCCCGTCATCTGAGATGCGCCAATTCCATAAGGCTGGGCAGTAATATCCTGCCGTTTCAGTTTATGCGCCAATTCTCTTGCTTCATAGAAATACCACAAATTCCCAAGAAAATTCGCAATCCCAATGGCTGGAACCATCTTGCCGATTACTACGTCCGCCGGCATTCCAAATACCAAAATCAATACGCCTGTTGCTGTGAGGATTTTAGAAAAGCCATCGAAAAACAGCCCAAAAGCCGCATCCACATCGCCTTTTCCCCACCAATGATACCGAAACTTCACGGTCATTCCATCCTTTCTTTTGCTTCGGGACGGTTTGGCGAGGCCAAATATTGACCGTTATGCTTGGCCCTAAAGACGCAAAACCTCAAAGCCGAATACACTCAGCTTTGTTCTCCCTGAGTACAAAAACAGGGTAAAAGAGTAACTTTCATTACCACCTCTGTTTTCCACTGCCCTTGCTTGTTTTTGTAGTGAGAATCGCAATTAGTTTTTTGTTTTTTAGTTTGTTTAACTTAAAAACTAATTACTATATTTAAAATATCACCTTATTTTTGGTTTGTCAACAATTTATCAATATTTATGATTTCTTTTTACTTTATACACAATTTAAATTTTCTATTTTGTATATTTAGCTATATGCGAAAAATTTTTTCTATATATTCCCTAAAATTAATCTACTTTTTTCTTTTATTTTGT